>NZ_PXZO01000026.1 GCF_003013475.1 Brevibacillus porteri | reverse complement strand
TCACTCCCTCCTACTCGATTACCTACCTAATTACAACCTCTTATCGTCAATGCTATTTAAAAATTGTTCAATCTCGCCAATCACTGATGGGATACTGTCGCCCTCAAATGGAGAATACAGCTTCGCCACTTGTACCAGTTCGAGGAATGACTTACTGCCTCCTTCGCGGCAAAGCGTCAAATAATCCTCCCAAGCTTGCTTTGGCTCAGATTGAGATCGTTTCCAAAATTGGAACGCGCAAATCTGGGCCAGTGTGTAGTCGATGTAATAGAAGGGACTTTGAAAAATATGCGTTTGTTGCTGCCAGAACCCGCCATCCTCCAGATACTCATTCTGTGCGTAATTGCGATGCGGGAGGTACTTGCGCTCAATTTCACGCCAAGCCTGTTTGCGCTCTCCTGGGGTCATATCTGGGTGCTCGTAGACAACATGCTGGAACTCATCAACAGACACGCCGTACGGAATGAACTGGAGTCCACTACTCAGATGAGAGAATTTGTATTTATCGGTATCTTCTTTGAAAAAATGCTCCATCCATGGCCAGGTCAAAAACTCCATGCTCATTGAATGTATTTCACACGCCTCGTAAGTAGGGAAATGATATTCAGGGACCTCAAAATCTCGGCTTACATACACCTGAAACGCATGTCCTGCCTCGTGCGTAAGTACGTCAATATCACCGGATGTACCATTAAAATTGGCGAAAATAAAGGGGAGCCTGTATTGGCTGATGTATTCACAGTAGCCGCCAGTAGCCTTTCCTTTTTTGCTCAATAGATCTAAACAGTCATTGTCCAGCATGAAGTTGTAAAATTCGTCTGTTTCAGGTGACAACTCGGCATACATCTTTTTCCCGTTTTCCACAATCCATTCCGGCGGGCCTTTCGGGCTCGGATTCCCTGTAGCGAAATCAAAGGAAAGATCGTAATACTCAAGTGTATCGACACCAATGCGCTGGCGCTGACGTTCAACGAGCTTTGATGCTACTGGAACGATGTGCGCAAGCACTTGTTGGCGGAAACTGGCTACCATTTCGGCGTTGTAATCAGAACGGTTCATACGTGCATAGCCTAGCTCCACAAAGCTATTGAAGCCGAGTTTTTTGGCAATGCGTGTGCGTACCTTGACGAGAGTATCGTAAATGCGATCAAATTCGTCCGTATTTTGCCGCATATAATCATACTTCGCTTCATTAGCGCGTTTGCGCATGTCTCTATCCTTCGCGATTGTAAAAGGAATCATCTCTGAAAGGTTTCGCTCTTCTCCTTCAAACATGATTTTGGCAGAAGCTTTCAGAGCTACATATTGACTAGCCAAACGATTTTCTTCCTGCAAATCAGTGATAACTTCTGGCGAAAATGTACGGAGTGTGCTCTCAGCGATGCGAAACAGCTGTGCTCCCCATTTTTCTTCCAAGTCAGCGCGGAAGGGAGAATCGACGATTGCCTGATAGTAGCGGGAAACGATTCCGGTATACAAAGGAGTTGCTTCATCCCAATAGTCCTGCTCTGCTTTGTAGTAAGGATCTTCTGTATTGATCGTGTGGCGGATTTGTGCGACATTCCGCGCAGATTCCACTTCTTGTCGCAGTTTGTTCAATTGAGCCATGATCGTATCTTGCTCAGGGAAGCTTGCAGCATGTTGAAACGCTTCCAATAATTGAGTGAATTGTCCTTCAACTTTGTCCATATCCATGCGCTCATACTGAATTTGTGAGAACTTCACGGACGTCCACCTCTTTTGTTCGGAGTATGTATTCAAAATCATCTTACCAGAAAATGCAAGATATCGCCTTCATATTCGTATATGTTGATGAAAAGTGGTGTTTTTATTAAGAAACCGTTATAATGAATCAAGCTGAAAATAAGCGAAATCGGCTATAGCAATAAGGAAAGCCGGGTTTTCTAGTGGCTTGATTGATATGCAGCATGCACAATCGCCGGAGAACGAACAGTGGAAAGTGAGGAATACCAATGCTGCTTACTACTATAAATGATCCTCAAGACTTGAAAAAGTGCACGCAACCGCAGCTACATACATTGGCATCCGAGATCCGTCAGTTTCTAATCGAGACGCTATCGAAAACAGGTGGTCATCTCGCGCCGAATCTGGGAGTCGTCGAGCTGACGCTAGCGCTGCACTATGTTTTTGACAGTCCCAAGGACAAGCTGATCTGGGATGTCGGACATCAAGCATACGTACATAAAATGCTGACAGGACGCCGGGAGATGTTTCCGACCTTGCGTCAGTATAAAGGTCTGTGTGGGTTCCCCAAAATGGTGGAAAGCCCGCATGACGTCTGGGAAACCGGACATAGCAGTACGTCTTTGTCTGCCGCAATGGGGATGGCGACTGCACGGGACTTGAAAAAGGAAAAGAATCATGTCATTGCAGTCATCGGTGACGGTGCGCTGACAGGTGGTATGGCTCTGGAGGCCTTGAACCACATCGGTCATGAGCGTAAGAATGTCATCGTTGTGTTAAATGATAACGAAATGTCCATCGCGCCAAACGTTGGGGCCTTGCATAACTACTTGGGGAAAATTCGCTCGACGGAAAACTATCAATGGGCGAAGGATGAAGTCGAAGGATTGTTGAAATCCATTCCTGCTGTAGGGGGCAAATTGGCTCACATGGCTGAACGCTTCAAGGACAGCATGAAGTACTTGCTCGTATCTGGCGTTCTCTTCGAAGAGCTCGGCTTTACGTATATTGGCCCAATCGACGGACATAACATGGAGCTGTTGCTCGATACATTAAAGACAGCCAAGCATACAAAAGGCCCTGTTTTGATTCATGCCATCACGAAAAAAGGACTAGGCTATGCGCCAGCTGAAGCCGACTCAGTCAAGTGGCATGGTATCGGTACGTATAAAATCGAGTCAGGTGATACACCGAAATCTGCACCAACGTATACGTCTGTTTTTGCGGAAACGATGATGAAGCTCGCAGATGAAGACAATTCGATCGTGGCTGTTACCCCTGCGATGCCAGCGGGTTCAGGCTTGATCCCATTTGGACAGAAGTACCCTGACAGACTGTTTGACGTTGGGATTGCAGAGCAGCACGCATGTACATTTGCGGCAGGATTAGCGACACAAGGCTTGAAGCCGGTCTTTGCGATTTATTCGACCTTTTTGCAAAGAGCCTATGATCAGCTGGTCCACGATGTCGCGCGTCAAAAACTCAATGTGATTTTCGCTGTTGACCGTGCTGGGCTCGTCGGAGCAGACGGGGAGACACACCAAGGGATGTACGATGTGGCATTCATGCGCATCATTCCAAATATGGTCATTATGGCACCGAAGGATGAAAATGAGCTGCGTCACATGATGAAGACAGCAGTGGAATATAAAGACGGTCCGATCTCTTATCGTTATCCGCGATTGCCGATTCGTGGCGTCAAAATGGATGATGATCTGCAAGTGCTGCCAATCGGAAAAGCGGAGATTGTACGAGAAGGCAAACACGTGGCGATCCTCTCGTTCGGTCACGTATTTGAAATTGCTGAGGCGGCTGTCAATCAGCTTCAAGAAGAAGGAATCAAACCGATGCTGGTCAATGCACGTTTTTGCAAGCCTCTGGACGAAGAGCTTTTGTACCGTCTGGCGAAGGAAGGCTACGATATCATTACGGTCGAAGAGGGTTGTGAAATGGGCGGATTCGGCAGCGCTGTCATAGAATGCTACAATCGTGCAGGCTATCACGGCATGAATGTACAGGTTGTCGCGGTACCTGATTATTTTGTTGAGCATGGAAGTGTGAAAGAACAGCGGCAAGAGGTAGGGCTCACAGCTGATAATATCGCTGCTCGTGTCCGATCCTTGATGCCAATTTCGAAGGGCGTAGTGGAAGCATGAGTGTAAGAAAAGAACGGGTTGATGTTCTCTTGGTCGAGAGAGGCCATTATGAGACCAGAGAAAAAGCAAAAGCAGCCGTAATGGCAGGCCTTGTGCAAGTAGCTGGCGAGCGCTGTGACAAGCCGGGAACCAAATTTGCCGAGGATGTTGCGATTACGGTGAAGGGCGAGGTACACCCGTATGTGAGTCGGGGTGGCCTCAAGTTGGAAAAGGCATTGCGTGTCTTTGAGATCGACATGAAGGATCGTGTCATGATGGACATCGGGGCCTCTACGGGCGGATTTACGGACTGTGCGCTGCAAAACGGTGCGCGACTTGTATACGCTATTGATGTCGGGTACGGACAGCTCGCGTGGACCTTGCGACAGGATGAACGAGTGGTCGTCATGGAACGGACAAATTTCCGTCATATGGACCCGGAAGCTTTTGAACATGAACGTCCAAACGCGGCATCGATTGACGTATCGTTTATTTCATTGCGATTGATTTTGCCGGTGTTGTACCGTTTTCTGCTCGATGGCGGTGACGTCGTTGCGCTAGTTAAGCCTCAATTTGAAGCCGGCAAGGATAGAGTCGGAAAGAATGGAATCGTCCGTGATCCAGAAGTACACGAGAGCGTACTGACTGACATCGGTCAGTTTGCCAGTGGATTGGGTTTCGCGCTAAAGGGCTTGGACTACTCTCCAATTACAGGGGGAGAAGGAAACATTGAATTTGTTATGCATGTCCAAAAAAGTGAGGGCGGCATGGATTCGGAAGCATGGTTGCAATGCGTAACAGAGGTAGTTGCCTCTGCACATGCGAATTTGAAATAGGATAAAAAACCAAAGCCTCGGGAGTTTTGTCACAATCGAGGCTTTTTATTTATGCATGTGAAGTTGTATACTTGAATATGAGGTTGTTCAAGAAGGATTTCCAACCAACCAGTTTTGGGGTGGACCACGTGAAGAAAATTGGAATCATAGCGAACAAAGGAAAACCTGAAGCACGTATCGTTGCACGGGAACTGTTGTATTTACTTGAGGACAGAGGGGCGCACGTATTCCTGGATGAACATGTCGCATCAGATGTAGGGCATCCAGAACTGGGCGCATCTGTAGAAGAGATGGGGAAGCAGGCGGATTTGGTTTGTGTATTAGGGGGCGATGGCACGCTACTCAGAATTGCTCGCCAGCTTGCCGGTCACTCGATCCCAATATTTGGAATTAATTTAGGCACGTTAGGCTTTTTGTCGGAAGCGGAACCGGAGCATCTGCCTCAGGCTGTAGACAATCTCCTTTCTGGAAAGTACGACATTGAAAAGAGAGCGATGCTGGAAGCTTGTTTGGTGCGAAAAGGAACCACGCTGGGGACATACACGGCCATGAATGACATAGGGATTGCAAAAGGGTCATTTTGCCGAATCATTCAATGTGCGGTCTTTCTGGATGATGAGTACGTCGCGACGTTCAGCGGAGATGGTGTCATTGTCTCTACGCCAACAGGATCAACGGCATACTCACTCTCTGCAGGCGGCCCTATAGTGGCGCCCAATGTGGACATGCTATTACTGACGCCAGTGGCTCCTCATTCCTTGACGGCCCGGCCAATGGTACTGTCAGGCAATCAAACGATCCGGGTCGAAGTAGATGCCATTCATCAAGAGATGGGACTGTCCATAGACGGGCAGTTTGGTTATCGACTCGAGGGCGGCGATCAGATTTACATTAAAAAGTCACCGTGTGTTACCCCGCTGATTAAGTGGAAAAAAGGTGGCTTTTTCGAAGCAATACGAACGAAATTACAAGGGGAATGGGAGTAATCCATATGAACAAAGGGCAACGACATATTCGAATTCGGGATATCATCAGCAATCAAGAGGTGGAAACACAGGATGATCTGGTGGACCGCTTGCGGATTGCTGGCTTTAACGTAACGCAAGCGACTGTATCCCGAGACATCAAGGAACTACACTTGGTAAAAGTGCCGCTCCCCGATGGACGATATAAGTATTCAATGCCTGCTGAACAAAAATTCAATCCACTGCAAAAGCTGAAACGCATGCTTGTGGATTCCTTTATTAGCATTGACCAAGCTGATCATTTTATTGTACTGAAGACACTTTCGGGACATGCGAATGCGGTAGCTGAACTGATTGACAACCTTCCGTGGGAAGAAATCATGGGGACAATCAGTGGCGACAACACCATCCTGATTATTTGCCGTTCCAAAGAAAATACCAATGAAGTGACGAAACGCTTAATGGAAATGTTGTAGAAGGTGGTCGCTTGCGATGCTAGTGGAACTCTCGATCCGAAATTTTGCCATCATCAAATCAGTGACAGTCTCTTTCCAAAAAGGCTTAAACATCCTCACAGGTGAGACTGGTGCCGGTAAATCCATCATTATCGATGCGCTAGGACTGTTGTTAGGAGGCCGGGCTTCGGCTGATTTTGTCCGATACGGTGAGCCGCGTGCAGAAGTGGAAGGGCTGTTTGAATTGCCGCCTGGTCACCCTGGACTTGACGTTTGTAAGAATGTCGGTGTCCAGATTGAGCAAGACGGCATGCTCGTAGTACGCCGAGATATATCGAATCAAGGGAAGAGTATCATCCGAATGAATGGCCAGCTCGTAACTCTCGCTATGCTGCGTGAGTTAGGGCCATGGCTGGTTACGGTGCATGGACAACACGATACGCATATGCTAATGCAGTCAGACAAGCATATCAATTGGCTCGATGCATATGGGGAGGGCGCTTTGGGATCTGCGAAGCAAGAGTACGGTACGCTGTATGCTGCCTACCGTAAAACAAAGCAAGATCTGGAGCGTATGGCGCGTAATGATCGGGAGCTGGTACAGCGCATCGATCTATTGCAATATCAGCTGGATGAAATTGAGGCGGCAACACTCACGCCTGGCGAAGACGAGAAGCTCATGCAGCAGCGGAAAAAATGGATGAACATTGAAAAAGTTTATTCAACGATTCAAGATGCATACCGCGCATTGCATGGTGACCAAAAAGGCATGGATTGGTTAGGGCATGCGATGGGAGAGCTTGAACGTGGTGTGAACTACGAAGAACAGCTCGTTCCGATTTTGGAGATGGTCCAATCGGCATACTACCAGATAGAAGATGTGGTACATAACCTTCGTCAATTGTCTTACCAAATGGATTTTGAACCGGAGCAGCTGGCAGAAGTAGAACGCCGTCTTGATCAAATACAGTCGTTAAAACGCAAGTATGGCAAAAGTGTAGACGATATTTTGGAGTACGCTGCCACGATTCAGGATGAATTGGATGACATGCATCACTACGAAGACCGCCTCCAGCAGGTGGATAAGCAATTGCAGGAGTTTGCAGCCGATTTGGCAGTGGAGGCATTGGAGTTGTCGGTTATTCGTTCCGAATGTGCAGGAAAACTCGCACAAGAAATCGAGCAGCAGCTAAAAGAACTGCACATGGAGAGGGCTCGTTTTGCCATCGACGTCAGACAGACGCCGGATGATGACGGGGTAGAAATCGACGGAATCAAGCGCTTCGTAGATGCGAACGGAATGGATCAGATCGAGTTTTTAATCTCACCTAACCCGGGTGAGCCATTACGTCCATTGGCGAAGATTGCTTCCGGCGGGGAGCTGTCACGCGTCATGCTGGCCATCAAAACGATTTTGGCGGGCACGGATCAAGTGGAGACCCTTATTTTTGATGAAGTCGACACGGGTGTAAGCGGAAGAGCCGCTCAAGCGATAGCAGAAAAACTCGCCCGAGTCGCACGGCAGCGCCAAGTCCTGTGCATTACGCACCTGCCCCAGGTCGCATCCATGGCAGACGCGCATTTTCTGATCAAAAAGGAAATGAGCGAGAATGAAACGGAGACGCGGGTGCATCGTTTGTCTGATGATGAACGGGTAACGGAGCTGGCTCGCATGCTAAGCGGGGCAGAGGTAACAGCGAAAACAGAAGAACATGCACGCGAGATGATCCTTCTCGGCCGTGAACGAAAGACTGTCAGCTAATTTTAGTTGGCAGTCTTTTTTTCGTTGATAAGAGTGCAGCAATGCCCTCCCAAGGTCTTGGTGAAGCTTGGTTTTCTAATGTTCAGAGTGGGTTATTTTCCTGACATAATCCGCTTGGCTGGTGGCAACATTAAAGGTACACAAGGTGGAGGTGTCCCTCATGACCGCTTGCGGTCAATCAAAACGGACCTGACCGTTTTGTTTTGTAGGTGTAGGTAGGGAACGGTAGGAGTGATTACTGGTGATCCGACAAAACAAAAGAAAATGGATGGGAAGTCTCCTTCTCCTCATCACGGCGCTTGTCGTGAGTTCCACCCCGTTCCGCGATCTGTCCTCCTTTCCCCGTGAATTGCGTTTGATGGAAGGGTCCCTCGAGCAACTGCGGGTCTCTGTGCCGGTAATGGGCACGCTAATCAATAGCAATCCTGATATTTTGCACGTTAACGGGACAGAGGCGCGTGAGGTATCCGTTGATTTGAGCAGGCCTATGTCCGTTGAACCGCGTAGGGCTGGGGAAGCCCAATTGCAGGTGAAGTGGCATAACATTCCGCTGACTGCTGTAAAAGTAAATGTATTGCCAGATCTGCGGTTGTACCCTGGTGGACAGTCAATCGGGGTGAAGCTGCAAACAGCGGGTGTTTTGGTTGTCGGTCATCATTTAGTTGACAATGGTAAAAACAAGTTTTCTCCAGGTGAACAGGCAGGTATACACGTCGGTGACATGATTATCAAAATGAACGACATGTACATCAATGACATGAACGACGTAAAGAAATTGATTAACGAAACGGGGAAAAAGAATCATTCCGTTCAATTGCTTGTCGTTCGTGGCAAGGAAAAGCTTTCGCTCACTTTGCACCCGGCAAAAGACAAAAAAGACAGTGAATACCGTATGGGTCTCTATATTCGGGATTCAGCGGCAGGAGTAGGGACACTGACCTTTTATGATCCGAATTCCAAAGCGTACGGGGCATTAGGGCACGTCATTTCCGACGTTGATACTGGTCAAGCCATTGTCGTAGGAGATGGCCAGATCGTGCAAGCAAGTGTCACATCGATTGAAAAAGGACAAAGTGGCAACCCAGGGGAGAAATTTGCGCGTTTCTACAATGAAAGTGAAGTTCTCGGAAATATAACCAAAAACACCCCTTTTGGCATTTTCGGCAAAATGAAGGACGAGCCTAAACGCAGTTATTACCAGGAGCCGTTACCAATCGCTCTTGCTGAGCAGGTAGAGGAAGGGCCAGCCAAAATTCTTACTGTCGTGGAAGGCCAGAAGGTAGAAGAGTTCGATATTGAGATCGCAAACGTGGTCAAGCAGCATTTTCCTGCAACCAAAGGGATGATTATTAAAGTCACGGACAAACGCCTTTTGGAAAAGACAGGTGGCATCGTACAGGGGATGAGCGGCAGTCCCATCATTCAAAAAGGCAAGATCGTCGGTGCCGTCACGCACGTGTTTGTCAATGATCCTACTTCGGGATACGGCTGCTACATTGAGTGGATGCTTCAGGATGCTGGTGTGAATGTGCGAGGTACTGCCGAATCTCGAACCAATACAACCAAAGCTGCCTGAATGAAGTGCCGTCACGCGAACGAAGCGAGGCGGCTTTTTCGATTTTTGCAGTCCTTTGACGAATCGCTTGGAAATGAATGGATTCTTTGTCGAAATATCAGTTAAATCATTCAATCTTTCGTCATTGGCAGGAATGGAATTTGCTTTGTCGAATAATTTTTGTAGAGAAAAGATGGTATGGACTAATCCTTTTAGATTTGTTAACCCCTAGAACGCCACCTTCTTTCCAAAAGACCGTCCATTGTTAGGAGGAACGACCTTGAGCAAGATTGAAGTGTTGTTGGCAGATGATAACCGTGAATTTGTAAATCTGTTGGAAGAGTACATCAGTAGCCAGTATGACATGAATGTTGTAGGTGTTGCTTACAACGGCAATGAGGTAGTTCGACTGCTGCAGGAACGTGTACCCGATGTATTGATTTTGGATATCATCATGCCACATCTGGATGGCTTGGCTGTTTTGGAGCAAATTCAGGCCATGCGCTTAAGTCCTCAACCTAAAATTATCATGTTGACTGCTTTCGGGCAGGAAGAAATTACGAAGAAAGCAGTAGAGCTGGGAGCAGCATACTACATTTTGAAACCGTTTGATATGGAGGTGCTGGCACAGCGCATCCGTCAAATCATTACAACAAAACCTGCCTCTTCTTTTGTTTCTTCTGTGAAACCACAAGCTACCTTGCAAATCCGCGGACGAAATTTGGACGCGAGTATCACCAGCATCATTCATGAGATTGGAGTTCCTGCTCATATCAAAGGTTATTTGTATTTGCGGGAAGCGATTACAATGGTATACAACGATGTCGAGCTGCTCGGTTCGATTACCAAAGTTCTGTATCCGGACATTGCCAAGAAATTCAATACAACCGCTAGTCGCGTAGAACGTGCGATCCGCCATGCGATAGAAGTAGCGTGGTCCCGTGGTAATTTGGACTCCATCTCCAGCTTGTTTGGTTATACGATTTCCAACACCAAGGCGAAGCCGACCAACAGTGAGTTCATTGCCATGGTGGCGGACAAGCTGCGGATTGAGGCGAAGATTAGCTAGGGTGTAGTCGTAGCCAAAAGTAATGGATAAGAAAATAACCAATACAAAGGACACTAGCTATTGTTAGTGTCTTTTTGTATGGATAACAATCGCTCACAATGCTTGTGCAAATGTAGGCTTCTCATTCCGCAGACAGCTTCAAGGCTTTATCGCAGTTTGTGGGAAAATTAGGTATAATAGGAAAAGGTATTTTAAAATAAAATACGAGATCCCGAGGTGCAAAATGGAAAATCAAATAGAGCAATGCCCAAAATGTGGTTGTAGTGAGATTGGAAAAGGGAAGCAAGCTCCGCAGGCGGGAGTATTTCCCTTAGGTAAGTTTATTCCTATTAGTTCTGAAATCATTCATAGAATCTGTACACATTGTGGCTATGTGATTGAAAGTTATGTTGAAAACCCATCTAAATTTAAAGGTTAATACTGATTACGTAGGTTTTATTGATTTAGAACTATTTCTGTCGGAGATAAAAATAAATGAGCAAACTACGCCATTGAGGGAAAAGAGATCGCCAATACAGGTATAGCTTGTGAAACCTGTCTTTTTTATGCCGACGATTTCCAACCAATTAAATCAAGGGATAAATCAACTAGACCAAGATTTCATGTCTGATTTATACTGTCTCATTCCCAATGGTCATTAGAGTGGATGTAAAAGAAACACCAACAGCGTTGAGTATTTCTTTCCTAGATATAAAATATCTGTTAAATCATTTTGACGAGGTATGGGTTTATAGTCATTTTTTATTGGATGGTCATCACAAAATGTTTGCGGCAAATAAAGCAAAAAAAGCGATGACCCTATTATCCTTTTTATCGATGGATGAGTCATTCGCCAGTAAGAAACAAATAGATAAACTTTTCCAAGTATTAACATGATGAATTGACTAATGAACTTAGACGAGTCTCGGCGCAAGAAGTAAGCCAAGGGATCACTTCGATGTTTCTGTCGCTGGTGTAGTAGGTAGTTGCTTAGAGCTTGCTGCGGAAGCATTTTTATATTCAAAGACCATTTCGGTGGTACTACTCAATCCAGCTTGTTCCAAACCTTTACTCGTCAAGGCAATTCTGCCAAATGCCGTAACAGTAGGAGGAATCATTCCATCTGGTTTGATAATTGACACTGAAATGGAGTTAACTTCCTCTTTCTTGTCTTTGGCTAAGGTCCGAGTATTTTCCACGAGAGCACGTAATTCCTTTTCATCATTTGACTCGGTTGACAAAGCAACGAACCACATTCCAGTACCTTCGTCAAATCGATCGATGGCTAATACATAGGCAGGTAACGGTACTTCAGGTGTGTTTGCCGTTTCACTACATGCTGGGAGGATTAATGCTAGTGTAAGTATTAAGGCTAGTCTAAATTTCAATCTGCAACTCTCCTAATTGTGTTTTTAGTGATTTTACCAAAGTTAGTAAATTTATACTATAACTAAAAAAGGACTCTTTCCGGAGGAACTGAATCAATGTGCCTAGAACTATTCGTCATGATAAAAGAAACACCAGGATTTGCACCTAAGCCGCTACTTTCCCCTTATGTTTTGACAGGCAAACTGTCACGGGAAAGAAGCTCTGATTTATTCAAGTATTTTCCGAAAAAACAGGCATGGTGGCTGACAACCGAAGAGGGCTGCGCTTGCAGATTTAGCATTTCCAAGCATCCTGATAAAGTAAAACTCGGGATGTACCCAGAAGAGGAGAGACCTCGTCATTATCAAAGATACGTAGAGGACTATCAAAAAAGCATGGCCAGAATGATGCATCTACGTGCTTGGTGCGAGGAGCTACTTGATCACGACAAGACGCAAGTTGAACTGTATGGTCTATGGATAGGTGAGAAATTCATGAAAAGAGAACCAATTTACTCGACGATTGAGAACCTCTTTTCACCAAAAAAATTTCGTTTAGACGAGCAACATTACATCCTGACAAAATGAGCTACTTGATAAGAAACTGCCACAGTCACTTGCGAGATTTTGATTCTCCTATGTAAAATAGAAAAGCATACGATACAAACACATACTACAAAGAGCGAGGCAGGTGCTGTGAAAGTGCGCAATTTAGATGAAATTCTCGCATTTAACCGTGAATTTGTGGCGAGCCATGAATATGAAAAATACCAAACAACCAAGTTTCCTGATAAACGTCTGGTCGTGCTCTCTTGTATGGATACCCGTTTGGTTGAACTGCTGCCGAAAGCCATGAATATGCGAAATGGGGATATTAAGCACGTAAAAAGCGCCGGGGCAATCGTGTCCCATCCTTTTGGGAGTATCATGCGTAGCATTCTGATTGCGATCTACGAATTGAATGCCGAAGAAGTGATGGTCGTCGGGCATTATGACTGCGGGATGAGTGCGATAGACAGCAAACGCACGATGGAGAAGATGCTGGAGCGAGGAGTCTCGGCTCAAACGTTTTCCACGCTTCAACATGCAGGGATTAACTTACATAAATGGCTGCACGGATTCGATCGTGTAGAAGAAAGTGTGAAAAATAGCGTAGAAACGATTAAAAATCACCCGCTCCTCCCACCGAATGTGGAGGTACATGGTTTACTCATTGACCCGGTTACCGGAAGATTGGACGTTGTCGTGAATGGGTATGAGGCGAACGGAAAACAGTGAATGATCCTAACCTTGCCCCCATTTCGCGGAAAACATTTCTCCATAAAGTCACGAAATGGGTAGGTGGAGTAGTTGGTCTCGGTGTAGCGACTGGCGTGTACGGTCATGTCTGGGAGCGAAAAGCTCTTGAGATTGTGCGATTGTCCATCACGATACCGGGATTACCCGAAACCTTTAAGGGAACAAAGCTTATTCACTTCAGTGATGTCCATCTCGGTCATTATTTTGAACCAAAAGACTTACAACCCGTCATAGATTTGATCCAGAGCGAAAAACCGGATTTGATTTGCTTCACAGGGGATATCGTAGATGAAGTGACGCGACCTCTATTCGCCGCTGTTCCCCTTTTCAATCAGCTCCTAGCCCCATTAGGCAAATTCGCCGTTTTGGGCAATCACGATTATCGAGCTGGTGAACAACAAAAAGTTCGAGATGGCTTAGTCGCGTCTGGATTCGAAGTGTTGGATAATCGGCACGTTGTCGTGCACAAAGATGGCCAACAGTTATACATGGCGGGGGTCGATGATGTTTTCTATGGAGTACCTGATCTTCCGCGGGCGTTGGAAAATATCCCGCCGGAGGGCAGCGTGATCTTGTTGGTGCACGAGCCTGATTTTGCTGATATTGCGTCAGAGCATCCCGTGCATCTCCAACTGTCCGGCCACAGCCATGGCGGACAAGTGCGCTTGCCCTTCATTGGTCATCTCTTGGCGCCGCAATACGGGCGTAAATATGTACAAGGACTGTATCAGGTAGGTGGCATGGCTGTGTACACTAACAGAGGGTTGGGTACGACGATCTTGCCTGTTCGTTTATTTTGCCGCCCGGAGCTTACGGTACTAACACTACAGTAAACTTTGTTAATAATGTTCTTTGATCCATTGGACGAATTGCTGGAAAGCATCGTCCTCTTTTTTTGGATGCAGGTAGGCGATGAGTGTGGGGCGTACTAATTCGCTGTTTGCGATATCGTAGGCGACCAATCTTCCGGTCGCTAGCTCTTGTTGTATGGTTCTTTCCGGAAGGATCGTGATCCCTAGCTGACGTTCGACCATTTTTTTAACAGCATTGAAGCTGTCCAATTCCATAATAATATTCGGAAAAACTCCCTGCTGCGCCAGATAGCGGTCAATCCGTTGGCGATAAGGAGCAGTGTGATTCCCGAACACAATCATCTCCTCGGTTCCCCATGCCTGAAAACCAGGAAACCCGTTTGCCCAAGGATGACTTGGTGCCATGACGAGCAGGAGGCGATCGCTGGGAAGGAATTCTTGATGGATATGTGGGTGATACATTTCACTCCCGAGAAAGGCAATATCGGCCGTTCCGGTTAACAGAGCGCTGAGGGACTCCTCGTACAACGTAGAGCGGACGTAGCAGGTAAAGCCTGGATGAGCAATCCGGTACTCCCCGATCAGCCTCGGCAGTTCATAGGCGACAAAAGCTTTTCCAGCGACGATATTCATGGATTGGCGCTGTTCTTTCTCTTGGATAAAGGACCGCATTTGCTCCACGATATTTGTAGCCACTGGTAGTAACCGACGTCCTTCGCCTGTAAGACTCACTCCTGAGGCAGTACGAACAAAAAGCGCACTCCCAACCTGGCGCTCTAACTGCTTCAATCGGTGCGTCAATGTTGATTGCGCCAAAAATAATGCCTGTGCAGCGCGATTAATCGATCCATGACGAGCAATCGTCAAAAATACCTCAAGACTTTCTCGATCCATTGTGAGTTGCCTCCTATTCAAATTCTTGATAACTAGTTATCTGTATTCTATAACAAAGATGACAAACATTGGAATATGATGTAGGCAGGAGGTGTTCCCGATGAAGAATGAGGAGATCAAACAAGCTGTACAAGCGCAATTTGGAAAAAATGCCGAGCAATACGTGCAAAGCAAGACGCATGCAAAGGGCAGCGACCTGGAACTGATGGTGGAGTGGATGCAGCCAGCAGAGAAGTGGCGGGCACTGGATATAGCCACAGGAGGTGGGCACGTAGCGAGGACATTGGCTCCACATGTGAGCTTGGTCGTCGCCACGGATTTGACTCGCCCGATGCTCATGGCGGCGGCTGCGGCCAATGATACAGCACTTGTTCATAATGTGATGTATGTTCAGGCTGATGCAGAATCTCTTCCGTTTCTCGATGAATCATTTGAGATCGTCACATGCCGAATCGCGGCTCATCATTTTCCGGATCCGGCGGCTTTTGTTCGTGAGGTGAGTCGCGTGCTGTCCCCTGGTGGGTTGTTTCTCTTCATCGACAATGTTTCGCCTGAGGAGTCGTCACTCTCGGCATTCATAAATGAAGTAGAGAAAACACGCGATCCCAGTCATGTTCGCTGTCTTTCTGTAAGTGAATGGCGCGCTTTGTTTGAAGCAAACGGCTTGAATCCACAAAAGCAGCAGGAACGCAAAAAAAGGTTTGAGTTTTTACCATGGGTTCAGCGTACTTCCGAATCAGTTGAGCAGGAGGCGGACGTCGAAAAACTGCTGCTAAACGCTACAGACGAACAAAAGGAATATCTCGGGCTTACCACAAAGGAAGGCAAAGTAATGACCCATCAGATTGACGAATGGATGGTTATGTGTAAAAAAAGAGGAGGAAATGAAGACGATGACAACAAAGCATGAATGGATTGGGCTCGATCATGTACAATTAGCAGCACCAGGAGGAACGGAGGACGTAGCCCGCAAGTTTTTCGGTGAGCTTTTGGGAATGCCGGAGGTTCCAAAGCCAGAGAAGCTTCTCGTACGAGGTGGTGTATGGTTTCAATGTGGCGCTCAAATGATTCATATTGGCGTAGAGGAAGGATTCATTCCCGCGAAAAAAGCACATCCGGCGTTCCTTGTGCAAAACATTGGTTCGCTGATGGAGCATCTGCAAGCAAATGAGGTATCGTTTCGGATTGACGAAGAAATTCCTCACCTTATCCGCTTTTTCACAGAGGACCCGTTTGGAAACCGACTGGAGTTTATGGAGGCGAAATAGGAATGACCATTGATTTTCATTCGGAGAAAAACCAGTTGAGCTATACGGGGAGAACCGCTGACGATTCGTGGAGTCAGACGATCCTGTCACTCGTCAATCCTGTGGGAAAAAACGTCGTAGACATCGGTTGTGGTGGTGGAATTTACAGCAAGGCTTGGTCTAGGTTAGGAGCTGCTTCTGTCACAGGGATTGACTTTTCCCAGGTGATGGTAGAAGCGGCGAGAGAGCAATGCGCTGACGATCCGAAGATTTCGTTTGCACAGGGCGATGCCCGCGCAACAGGCTTGCCGAGTCAGTGTGCGGATATTGTATTCGCTCGCGCCTTGATCCATCATTTCCCGGAGCAAGACTTGCAGAAGTTTTTTAAGGAAGTCATCAGGCTCTTGGCACCGGGGGGAATTTGCTTCATACAAGACAGGACGATAGACGATGTCAAAATGCCAGCATCGCCAACTCATTTTCGCGGTTACTTTTTTACCCGGTACCCGCGCTTACTTACGATCGAACAGACACGAAGACCGGATGATACAGCGGTGCAGACCACCATGAAACTCGCGGGGCTTGAACAGGTGAACAAGACAACCCTATGGGAGACAAGACGTGAATACGATAGCTGGTCTGAATTGGAAGCTGACTTGCTTTCAAGAAAAGGCCGCTCCATTCTGCATGAATTGACCGATGCGGAACTGAAGGACCTCATTCACACCATCCATGATCACGTAGCCGGGCAAGAAAAATGGAATGAGCAAGATTGCTGGAGTATATGGATAGGCAACGCAACATGTGGCACAATAAAAGGGGAATAATTGTGAAACTTTTTGTTCACAAATTTGGATATGCTTGTCTCATAATACGTGAAGCTATATAATGGAATTGCCATTGTATTCCGGTTTGCGTCATCATGGTGAAGGAGTTGTCGTTTATGAAACTAGTTTTATTTGACATCCTGATGTTTATCTTCACATTCTTTATTGCTTGGGGCTGTTTGAGTTCCATCAAAGCGAAAAACACATTTGCAATCTTATTTGGCTTTGTATCTTTGATGGTTTTCCTGTTCGCAGATGGTTTGATCATTTACTACCTGGTCAAGGGTGCGTAGATGAAACTGAAAACGCTTCGCTTAAAAAGAGGTTGTGCATTTGATGCACGGCTTCTTTTTTTGCATGTAAGAAGGAAATATTTAGCATACTAAAGGCGGAGGTGGAAACGTGGGCAAACGAAAAAATTCTGTAGCACATTCATACACGGCTGTCGTAGCAGCTGATCTGAAGACGAAGCAGTTGTGCAAACGTCTCCATTCCCATCATATCGCCATCATTGATCATCCGGATGTTGATGAGATAGCAGCACAGTCCTTGCTGGAAAGAGGGGTAAAAGTTGTCCTCAACCTTTCACCATTCATGACGGGGCAATACCCGGCTGAAGGAGCTCGCCAACTTTTAACAAACGGTGTCACACTCTATGAGGTACTGGATGGAGATGTGTCGGATTCGTTCGTGGAATGGGTCGAGGGCAAGTATGCAACGATACGTGAAGAAAATCTGTACATCCTATTGGAAGAGAAGTGGGTCCATGTATGTAGGCTGCAGCAGGTGACGGTTCCAGCTATTTTGAACCGATGGCATGAAGCGCACGATAAGTTGGATGACACGCTCTCATCGTTTATTGACAATACACTTTTGTACGCTAGCAAGGAAAAAGACCTATTTTTGAAACCACTTTGCCATGTGCGATTACATACAAAAATGGAACAGCGACACGTCGTTGCCGTTGTTCGCGGGAAACATTACAGAGAGGATTTACTGACGCTGTCTTCCTACATTCGGGAATATCGACCTGTTTTGATTGGTGTCGATGGCGGTGCAGATGCCCTCATGGAAGCAGGGTATCGTCCAGACCTGATTGTGGGAGATATGGACAGCGTCTCGGACAGAGCGCTCCAAAGCGGAGCGGAGATCGTCGTACATGCTTTTGTGGATGGGACAGCACCTGGAACGATTCGCGTAAAAGCACTCGGTTTGCCTTTTCATGTGTTGCCAGCGCCTGGTACGAGCGAAGATGTGGCGATGCTGTTAGCGTACGAAAACGAGGCTAAACTGATCGTTACGATCGGTGCCCATACCAATATGATTGATTTTCTGGAAAAAGGCCGCAAAGGTATGGCGAGCACGTTATTGGTACGCACGAAGATCGGGACAAAGCTAATTGATGCCAAAGGAGTCAGTCATCTCTATCGGCCGAGCGAGTCATGGAAGCTGTGGGGGTGGTGTATAGTCGCTATGCTTCTCCCTGTTTCAGCCGCGCTCGTCATTAATCCGATCGCCCGTCATGCTGTCCAGATGATTTGGACCCAGTGGCGGACTTGGACTTTATGAACAACGCATTTTCATGGAGGTATACATGATACCCTTCCGCTATCATTTGATTTCACTGGCTGCCATCTTTGTTGCGCTTGGAGTAGGTATCTTGTTAGGAGGGACGGCAGGCCATTCATGGATAACGCAAGGAACAAAAGGCATTCTTTCCAATATGGAAGCAAAGTACGATCGGGCTCTCAAAAGCAACCATGAATTAAGGCAGCAAATGAATCGATTGCTCAAGGAAGTTGCACGTAGCAACCAAGAAGTCGTCCAACTCATGAGCATACGCTATGTGGATGAACTTGCAGGAAGCAAGGTATATGTTTGGCAGGAGGATGGCAACGTAGCTGAACAGATTAAGCAACTGATGCATTCAGTAGGCATGGAAGTGGTTTCGTATCGCGAGGGAAACAGGTGGGAAGATGGGGTGCTTTTGGTGGTAGCAAGGCAAGCCCCGCTTTGGCTACGGGAAAAACAGGCGAATTCCTGGATTCAGGTCGTAGAAGTGCCTGACTCTCCTGCAAAACAATGGGCACTTTTGGAGCAAGTGCAAAATAGATTGGCTGAGAGGAAGGGCTCGCGTGAAAAAAGTTAGCGTCGTCATCCCAGCGTTCAACGAACAGGCTTCTATCGGTGATACACTCCGTGCCATCCGTGAACGCTTTTTTTGTGATGAACTGATCGTCGTTGATGATGGTAGTAAAGATGAGACGGCACACATCGCAAGCAAGTGGGCGGATATGGTGATTCGAGCACCGCGCAATCAAGGGAAAGGTGCAGCTGTTCAACTGGGCTGGAAGTGCGCCAGTGGGGATGTGGTCATGCTTCTCGACGGTGATTTGCGAGACAGCGCAGCAGAAGCTGCACATTTAGTTACGCCGGTGCTACAAGATGTCTGTGATATGGCGGTAGCTGTTCTTCCACCTCCGCAAGTGAAAGCAGGGCTCGGATTAGCAAAAGGCTTGGCCCATCATGGCATTCGGATGTTGACAGGCTTTGAAGCAAAAGCTCCATTATCGGGACAACGGGCAATACGTCGCGAGCTTCTTAACCGATTGGGGTGCCAAGATAAAGGATTCGGCATAGAGGTGGGGCTCACTGTCGATGCTTTGCGGGCAGGGTATCGTGTAGCAGAGGTCCCTGTCTTTTTTTCGCACCGTGAAACGAAAAACGATTGGGCAGGCTTCTGTCATCGAGGAAAAGAGTTTGTCGCGATTAGTCGAACGCTATGCTGGAAATGGTGGGAGGGGCATGAGTGGAAACGAAAAACATGATGTTTATGATGCTTGTCGCGGTCGTTTTTCCGCTGGTGCTTGACCGCCCGCTGCATAAAATCGGTACACAAAAGCTCAAAGCCATGGGGATGAATCGATTCAATTACGATAGAGAGCCAGTATTGACAGCAGGGGGTCTTATCCTCGTATGTTCGAGCGCTATAACCGGGATCGTGCTGATCGGATTCCTTTTGCTCAGAGGGGCCAAAAGCGAGCTTCTCCTGCACGGCTTTTTATTTCTAACAGGTATGATCACAATGGCCTTTTGGGGGTGGCGTGACGATCGCGCATCAGATCGGGATGCAAAAGGCTTTCGTGGACATTTCGGCGTTTTATGGAGAGAGAGGCGAATGACCAGTGGCATGTGGAAGCTGATAGGTGGGACAAGCATGGCTTTTTGTCTTTCCTTCTCTCTTTCGAATTCGTTGTGGGCAGGTATTGTTTCCTTTGGTTTACTTGCTCTCTCCCCCAACATCATTAACTTGTTTGATTTACGGCCTGCAAGGGCGATCAAAGTGTTTTGGGGCCTGACAGCAATTGCAGGGGCCTTTGGCATTTGGACAATAGGAGCCGGTACGGCGATGGCAAACTGGATTTTTTTGATGCCTATCTTCGTGGCGAGTATGCTCATGTTTCCCCATGACGCTGGCGGCAAAATCATGCTCGGAGATACAGGGGCGAATGCCTTGGGCTTTGCAGTAGGCTTTTCCTTGGTCATCGGGACACCGATTTATGTACAGGCGAGTATGCTCGTGCTTTTCTTGTGTCTTCAGGTTACGGCAGAATTTTGCTCGTTTTCCCATGTCATTGAACAGGTTGGTTGGCTCCGACGACTCGATCAATGGGGGAGGGCTACAGAAGCTGAAAATAAAAAAAACCAGACTGGCTCGTCCGGTTTGGTCTAGTCCTCGTCATCAGGTTCAGGAACCATGAAACGGGGCTGTACGCGATTTTTTTTGCGCTCGTGATGGAGAATAAATCCGGCAATAAACCATACAGGGATGGCGAAAGCCAGTATCCCTAGAATGAGTTTTCCCCATAAAAATCCAACATCCGGAGAGGCAGAATAGAAGAATGCGTCACGAATTAACTTGATTCCGTACATGGCGATTGCCGCCGGGATTACCATAATTAAGAGTGCAATGATTTTCTGAAAAACCAAGGGTTTTTCACCCCTTTCTCAAATGCGTAAACGACTTCAACAACTACAATAAGGTCTTTTCATCATATCGGATGCGAACAGCCTTGTCCACCGTACCTGTTGCACACGAACGAGCGCACGTTAGGGAAGAACGCCTGTCCATCAACGATTTGTTGGAGTACAATGGTAACGAGTAAGATCGTAAAGAGGTTGTTCAAAAAGTGAGGGGTCTCTCGCATGCACAAGCTGCTCATCGTTGGTGCGGGACGTGGTGGTACAGCACTCCTGCGGATGCTAAACCAGATGGACCGATTACAAGTCGTGGCTGTGGTCGATCAACGGCCGGACGCTCCAGGCATACTGTTGGCCCAATCATTGGGGATTCCCGCCGATCAAGATTATCGGCCTTATTTGGATGAGGATCTGGATGTCATTTTAGAAGCTACAGGGGACCTGGGGGAGTATGAGCATCTCAGGCAATTAAAGAAAGATAAGACGGTGCTCATCCCTGGAACGTTTACGAGAATCGTCATGAAATTGATTCGGGAACGCGATAAGCTGATTGCAGTCTTGATGCAAAATCAGCGGGAGCGAGAAACGATGCTGAACTCCACTCATGACGCGATTATCGGGGTCAATCGCCAAGGAATTATTACGTTGTTCAACAAAGCTGCAGAGCGATTGATGGGCATCGAGGCGAGTGAAGTGCTGGATACAAAAGTCTCGGAGCGTATACCGAACACTCGGTTACATATTGTATTAAAGACAGGCTCTCCCGAATTGAATCAGGAGCAGGTCTTGCCGAATCAGACGCGGATTATTACAAACCGCGTGCCCGTTCGCAATGATCGAGGAGAAGTTGTCGGAGCCGTTGCCATTTTCCGTGATATTACAGAAATCATGGCGTTGGCAGAAGAAGTGACGAACTTGAAAGATTTGCAGAGCATGCTGCAAGCGATTATTCAATCATCGGACGAGGCGATATCAGTCGTTGATCAATTCGGGAATGGACTTTTGATCAACAAGGCCTACACAAGACTTACGGGCTTTTCGCAAGACGACATCATCGGGAAACCAGCGACGGTAGACATTTCCGAAGGCGATAGCATGCACATGCAAGTCCTGAAAACGAAGAAGGCAGTGAGAGGCGTCCCTATGAAATTAGGACCAAAGCGCAAGGACGTCGTGGTCAATGTTGCACCGGTTGTGGTCGATGGGGAGCTGAAAGGCAGCGTTGGCGTCATTCACGATGTCTCCGAATTCAAGCGCCTGACAGAAGAGCTGGAGAGAGCTCGTCGTATCATCCGCAATTTGGAGGCAAAATATAGCTTTGCAGACATCATTGGCTATAGCGAGCCTATGCAGCAAGCGATCGAGCAAGCCAAAAAAGCGGCGTCAACACCAGCAACTGTCCTCCTTCGTGGGGAATCAGGAACGGGGAAAGAACTGTTTGCCCACGCGATACATAATGCAAGTGAACGAAAATACAACCAATTCATCCGTGTCAATTGTGCAGCGATCTCAGAGAGCCTGCTGGAGAGCGAGCTTTTCGGTTATGAAGAAGGCGCGTTTACAGGCGCGCGTCGAGGAGGAAAGCGGGGGCTGTTTGAGGAAGCGAGCGGTGGAACGATCTTTTTGGACGAGATCGGCGAACTGTCCATGAGCATGCAGGTCATGCTTTTGCGCGTCCTGCAGGAGCGAGAGGTTGTACGAGTGGGTGGAACGAAACCGATCAACATCGATGTTCGCGTCATTGCGGCTACCCATGTGAATCTGGAGGCGGCGATTGGAGCGGGACGTTTCCGTGAAGATCTGTATTATCGTCTCCAGGTCGTGCCGATTCATATCCCTTCACTCAGACAGCGCTTGGAAGATATTAAACCGATTGCTATGCACCTGCTACGAAAAGCCAATCTGGAGTACGGCAGAAATGTAGAAGAACTGCATGAAGAAACATGGCAGATGCTTCTGTCCTATCACTGGCCAGGCAATGTACGCGAGCTAGAGAATGTACTGGGCAGGGCGATGATTCATATGCGGATCAACGAGCGAATCATTTTGCCGGAGCATTTACCCCCACTGGAAAGAAGAATTGTTTCGACCAAAAAGGAAGAGACCCAGCATGAGGGTTCCACGGCTACCTCGTTAAAAGAAGCTGTGGAAAAGGCAGAACGTCAGCACATATTGCGGGAACTAGCAGCAGCCAAAGGCAATCGCACCCTTGCAGCCAAACGCCTCGGAATCGCGATTCGCAGTTTGTACTACAAGATGGAAAAATTGGGCATCATGGATGTGCAGGAAGAGTAACGAAGTAGCTATGCAAAATATTGCACGCAAATATTTGCGCGTATATGCAAAAAAATGCAGACTTGACGTCGGGATACTCATTCCACGTTCTTGCAAATAAAGCGCTTTCATAAGTTTGATTTTATTGGCATGACTTTTGCATATACCTCTTGACGGGAAATTCTCCAAATGGAGCCCACTGTTACGCTAGCTTACCTAAGCGGAAAACGAAAGATACTAGGGAGGTTTCTTCAGTGAACATCTTTGACTACATGCAAAAGTACGATTACGAGCAATTGGTATTTTGCCAAGACGAAAATTCCGGTTTGAAAGCAATCATTTGCATTCATGATACGACATTAGGACCAGCACTCGGCGGTACGCGCATGTGGCCGTATAAAACAGAAGAAGAGGCGATTGTGGACGTACTGCGTCTCGGTCGTGGGATGACTTACAAAAACGCAGCAGCAGGACTGAACATCGGTGGTGGTAAAGCAGTCATCATCGGTGATCCGCGTGAGCACAAGAGCGAAGAGCTGTTCCGTGCTTTCGGTCGCTATATTCAAGGGCTGAATGGTCGTTACATCACAGCTGAGGATGTAGGAACAACGGTAGCAGACATGGATATGATCCACTTGGAAACAGATTTCGTCACAGGCGTTTCTCCAGCATTCGGTTCCAGTGGCAACCCATCCCCAGTAACAGCTTATGGTGTTTACCGTGGAATGAAAGCTGCTGCTAAATTGGCTTACGGTTCTGACTCTCTCTCCGGACGTGTGATCGCCGTACAAGGTGTAGGAAACGTAGCGTACAATCTGTGCCGCCACCTGCATGAAGAAGGCGCGCATTTGATCGTAACGGACATCAATCAAGAAAACGTAGATCGCGCAGTGAACGATTTCGGTGCCAAAGCGGTAGGCGTAAACGAGATCTTTGGTGTAGAGTGCGATATCTTCTCTCCTTGCGCATTGGGTGCAATCATCAACGATGACACCATTCCACTTTTCAAAGCAAAAGTGATCGCAGGGGCAGCTAACAACCAGTTGAAAGAAGAGAGACACGGCGACCAAATTCACGAAATGGGTCTGATCTACGCACCTGACTACGTGATCAATGCTGGTGGAGTAATCAATGTGGCAGATGAGCTGCAAGGCTACAACCGCGAGCGTGCACTGAAAAAAGTAGAAACGATTTATGACAGCATCCTGAAAATTTACGAAATCGCTGAACGTGATGGCATGGCTTCCTACAAAGCTGCTGACCGCATGGCGGAAGAGCGCATTGCAAGTGTTGCGAGATCACGTAATACTTTCCTGCAAAACGGCAAGACTGTTTACAAGCGCTAATCTCGTTTCTTCTATAAATTTCAAACTCCTGTCCGCTCTTCTATGGAGGGCGGTCAGGAATACATAAACCGTTTTCTTTGAATATTCATATTCTCGTAAATACGCAGGTTAGCTTTCCGAATGAAAGGAGAGATCGTGGTGTCTCAAGAGTTTGATTTAGTCGTCCTCGGGGGAGGTACCGGCGGTTATGTAGCGGCAATCCGCGCTTCCCAATTGGGAATGAAGGTAGCAATCGTGGAAAAAGAAAAGCTCGGTGGTACTTGCTTGCACCGTGGTTGCATCCCATCAAAAGCGCTATTGCGCAGTGCAGAAGTATTCTCCACCCTGAAGGAAGCTGACAAATACGGAGTCTCGGCAGGTACTGTAGGCTATGACTTCACAAAAATACAAGAGCGAAAGCAAGGCATTATCGACCAACTTCACAAAGGGATTCAGTACTTGATGAAAAAAGGCAGTATTACTGTCTTCGAAGGCTTTGGAAGAGTAATGGGGCCTTCCATTTTTTCTCCGCAGGCAGGTGCTGTGCGCATTGAAAAGGAGAACGGGGACCAAGAAATGATCGTTCCACGATTCCTTTTGCTGGCAACAGGTTCTCGTCCACGCACACTTCCCGGTTTGGTCATTGACGGTTCATATGTGGTAACAAGCGATGAAGCGTTGCAGTGGGAGCAATTGCCTGCTTCTGTCGTCATCGTTGGTGGCGGTGTCATCGGGATTGAGTGGGCTTCCATGCTCAATGATTTCGGTGTGGAAGTAACTGTTGTGGAGTACGCCGACCGTATTTTGCCGTTTGAGGATGAAGAAGTGAGCAAGGAATTGGCTCGTCTGTTGAAAAAGCGGAAAGTCAACATCGTGACGGGAGCAAAGGTGCTGCCTGAATCGTTGGAAAAAGGGGAAGGCAAAGTCTCTATTCAGGCGGAAGTCAAGGATGGAGTCCAAAACTTTGAAGCCGAAAAGGTACTCGTATCTGTAGGACGCCAAGCGAATGTAGAAAACATCGGTTTGGAAGCAACAGAAATCAAAGTCGAGCGTGGCGTAGTCGTGGTTAATGAATTTTTCCAGACCGCAGAGCCTCATATTTATGCGATTGGTGACATGATTGGCGGTCTGCAATTGGCGCATGTTGCTTCGCATGAAGGAATACTCGCGGTAGAGCACTTGGCTGGACAAAACCCGCACCCGATGGATTACACCAAGGTTCCGAAATGTACGTATAGCAGACCTGAAGTCGCAAATGTCGGACTCACTGAAAAAGAAGCAAAAGAACAAGGCTACGATGTGAAGATCGGCAAGTTCAGCTTTAAGCCGTTGGGCAAAGCACTGATCCACGGTGAGAATGACGGCTTTGTGAAGTTGGTCGTTGATGCCAAGACCAATGATTTGTTAGGGGTTCACATGATCGGTACACATGTGACAGATATGATTTCCGAAGCGGGCTTGGCCCGTGTACTGGATGCGACTCCGTGGGAGATCGGACAGACGATTCACCCGCATCCATCTTTATCAGAAGCAATCATGGAGGCAGCGCAGGCTGTCGACGGAAAAGCGATACACAATTAGCAAGGAGGGTATGTAACGATGACAACCAAGCGACATGAGCAAGTGGGATTGACCGATGCGCAAGTCCTTGACATGTATTATTACATGCTATTGGCCAGAAAAATTGACGAGCGCCAATGGCTGTTGAATCGTGCGGGCAAAGTACCGTTCGTGATTTCCTGCCAGGGTCAGGAAGCAGCTCAGGTGGGAGCAGCTTTTGCGATGGAAAAAGACAGAGACTTCTTGTGCCCGTACTATCGTGATCTTGGTTTGGTTCTGGTTTTTGGCCAAACAGCCCGTGATTGCATGCTGTCCGCTTTTGCGAAGGCAGAAGATCCGAATAGCGGTGGAAGACAGATGCCAGGTCACTTCGGTGGCAAGAAGTACAATATTTTGACGGGCTCAAGCCCTGTGACTACTCAAGTGCCACACGCAGTTGGTATGGCTTTGGCAGGTAGAATGAAGCAAAAAGATTTTGTTGTGTATGCATCGTTCGGAGAAGGCTCCAGTAACCAAGGGGACTTCCACGAAGGTGCGAACTTTGCGGGTGTTCACAAGCTCCCGGTTATCTTTTTCTGTGAAAACAACAAATACGCGATCTCTGTACCACTGAATAAGCAGTTGGCTTGTGAAAGTGTAGCAGACCGTGCGATTGGTTACGGCTTCCCTGGAATCAGTGTGGACGGAAACGATCCGATTGAAGTATATCGAGTCATGAAAGAAGCGGTTGAACGTGCTCGTAGTGGTCAAGGGCCAACGCTGATTGAAGCCGTTATGTATCGCCTTGTTCCGCACTCTAGTGACGATGACGATCGTGTGTATCGTACGAGAGAAGAAGTAGAAGAAGCGAAGAAAAAGGATCCGTTGATTGTTTTCGCTGCCTATTTGAGAGAGATCGGACTCTTGGACGAACATAAGGAAGCAGATATGCTTGCCCGCGTCCAGCTGGAAGTGGATGAAGCCACTGAATATGCGGAAACCGCGCCATATCCAACACCAGAATCGACAATGACATACGTATACGGGGAATAAGGGGGGATCTTTTATGGCAGTCATTTCTTTTATTGATGCAATTACAATGGCGATGCGTGAAGAAATGCGTCGCGATTCCAATGTGTTTATCCTCGGAGAAGACGTTGGCGTACGCGGTGGGGTTTTCCGTGCGACAAACGGGTTGATTGATGAGTTTGGTGAGGAGCGTGTGATTGATACGCCACTGGCTGAATCCGCTATTGTCGGTGTAGGGATTGGTGCGGCAGCTTACGGTATGCGTCCAATCGCGGAGATCCAGTTTGCGGACTTCATCATGCCAGCTGTGAACCAAATTGTCAGTGAGGCGGCGAAAATGCGCTATCGTTCGAACAACGACTGGCATTGCCCAATCACGATTCGTGCCCCATTCGGCGGCGGGGTTCATGGTGCACTGTACCACTCGCAATCTGTGGAAGCGATGTTCACGAACACCCCTGGTTTGAAAGTAGTGGCACCTTCGACACCATATGATGCAAAAGGTCTCCTAAAAGCAGCCATTCGCGATGAAGATCCGGTGCTCTTTTTCGAGCACAAGCGCTGCTATCGTTTGATCAAGGGCGAAGTGCCTGAGGACGACTATGTGTTGCCGATTGGCAAAGCGGACGTGAAGCGAGAGGGGACGGATATCACAGTCATCTCCTACGGCTTGACTCTGCACTTCTGTCTGCAAGCTGCGGAAAAGCTTGCACAAGAAGGAATCAGCGCGCATGTGCTCGATTTGCGCACACTGTATCCGTTGGACAAAGAAGCGATTGTAGAAGCGGCTTCGAAGACAGGCAAAGTATTGATCGTACACGAGGACAACAAAGAAGGCGGCGTTGGCGGTGAGGTAGCTGCCATTGTAGCGGAGCATTGCCTGTTCGATTTGGATGCACCGATCAAACGTCTTTGTGGTCCAGATGTGCCAGCTATGCCATACAGCCCGCCGATGGAAAAATACTTTATGCTGAACCCGGAAAAAGTATTGGAAGCAATGCGCGAGCTGGCCAACTTTTAAGGCGAGGAGGACCAAGGATCATGGCAACGAAAGTACTTATGCCCCAGCTCGGAGAGAGCGTGACCGAGGGCACCATCAGTAAATGGTTGGTCAATGTAGGCGACACGGTGAAGAAATACGATTCGCTGGCTGAAGTGACGACGGATAAAGTAAACGCAGAGGTTCCTTCTACCGTTTCAGGTCGAGTTACTGAGATCGTCGTACCAGAAGGTGAGACAGTCGCTGTCGGCACATTGATCCTATATATAGAAGAAAGTGGAGCGGAAGGTGGAACTGCAGCGCCTGCTAGCACACCGGAAACTACGGCTCCACAAGCGCCTGCAACCGAGCAGCCAAAGGCAGCTACGCCGGCGGTATCGATTCAGCAAGCACCAGTCATTGATGGACCAAAACAACGTTATTCACCTGCTGTAGTCATGCTTTCACAGCAACATGGCATTGATTTGTCCCGCGTTGTAGGGACTGGAGCAGGCGGTCGTATTACGCGCAAAGATGTCCAAGCGATTATCGACGCGGGCGGCCAAAAGCCAGCTGAGACAGTGAAAGAAACAGTCGTGCAGGAGCCCGTGGCAGCAGTCGAACAATCTACTATCGTTTCAACACCTGTGCCGTCAGCACCAGCTTCGACTCCTGCTGTTTCCGTAGAAATACCGGTTGCAAGCGGTGATCAAGTTGTACCCGTAACGTCGATTCGTCGTACGATTGCAAACCGGATGGTACAGAGCAAGCACGAAGCTCCACACGCTTGGACGATGGTCGAAGTAGACGTGACTAATCTCGTTAACTTCCGCAATCAGGCAAAAGGTGAATTTGCGAAAAAAGAAGGGCTCAACCTCACATTCCTTCCGTTCTTTATCAAAGCGGTTGTAGAAGCGTTGAAAGAGTACCCGATGATCAATTCCACATGGGCACACGACAAAATCATCGTGAAAAAGGACATCAACATCTCCATCGCAGTAGCCACGGAAGATGCTCTCTATGTTCCTGTCATCAAGCATGCTGATCAAAAATCAATTCTTGGTATTGCTAAGGCAGTCGATGATCTAGCAGCACGCACCCGTGCAGGGAAATTGACAATGGATGACATGACAGGCGGGACCTTTACGGTTAACAACACAGGCTCTTTTGGCTCTGTCTTGTCCCAACCGATTATCAATGCTCCGCAAGCTGCGATACTTAGTGTCGAATCCATTGTGAAACGCCCTGTCGTCATTAACGACATGATTGCAGTGCGTTCGATGGTCAATCTGTGCATGTCCTTGGATCATCGCGTGCTGGATGGTCTGATTTGCGGACGATTCCTTCAGAGTGTGAAACAAAAGCTTGAAAATGTAGGTCCGAATACCAAGCTGTACTAGGGTGTCGAAAAACCAGGTCAAGTAAAGACCTGGTTTTTTTGATAAAAGAATGACAAAAAAATTTTTCCAAATCGATCATTACGTATGTAACTTTTTCCGAGACATTTTCGTCTTACCAATTGGAGCCAGTAAGTCTCATAAATGATCTAGAAGAGATTCCCACCAGATAGCATTTGTGGTAGACTGGTAGCGTCCCGCTAGAGAGAATTTCCAGATTAAGGGTAATTATGGGAGGAAAAACATGGAGAAAAGTAAAAAAGCACTACCAATAGTGCTAGCATCAGCGCTGGCCGCTACACCATTTGTGGCAGTACCGCAGCAAGCACATGCTATTGAAAAATTGTCGGTAACGGCTGACAACGATGGTGCAGGTAAAGAAAGTGACTACACAATTGAATTCAAGCTAGAAGAAGATCTGGAAAGTGGAGAATCCATTACTATTGATTTCGATTCTGATTTTGATATCGACGATGACATTGATACGGACGATATTGATGCTAGCTTCGATGTGAAGAAAGTAAGTGTTTCTAAAGGCGAAATTACAATCAAGACTGATGAAGATTTAGATGAAGGCGATAAAATAAAGATTAAAATTACGAGCGGTATCACGAATCCCGATGACAAAGGTTCATACAGCGTAAGTGTAGAAGCGGGTGACGAGGATTCGGAATCGGAAGATGTAGATATCAAAAAAAGCAGCTCGGACAGCAGTAGCAAGTCCAGCAAAGATTACGCAGTATCGTTGAGCAGCAAAGCAGCAGGAGAAAAAGTCAGCCTCAAGCTTGGCAAAATTTCTCTCAAAGGAAGTGATGAGCTGGAGTCAAACTCCACGATTACTGTCACTTTCCCAGATAAAAACATGCTGCCATCAAGCATTGATGAAGAGGATGTAAAAGTAAACGGCTATACAGCGAAATCTGTCAGTGTTAGTGGCAGTACCGTTGATGTCAAAATTCCGAGTGGTGCAGACGCAGATGATTACATCACCGTGGAATTTGACAAGGATGCTGGAATCGAGAACCCTAATTCCGGAGGCAAGCACGTTTTCAAAGTGAAATATGATGGAACTACATACGAATCAGAGGATGTTGAAATTACTAAGAACGGTTCCTCTACTCCTAGCAGCGCTTCCGACAGCTTTACTGTGAACCTGTCCGATCCGGGCGCAGGCGCTCGCACCAGCTACACCTTTGATGCTGATTTCGGTAGCAAAGAATTGAAAGCAGATGGGGAACTAGTTCTTGAATTCCCATCATCTGACATGGTACCGGGTATTTTGACTGCATCAGACTTTTTGCTCAATGGGAAACCAGCGAAAAAAGCAACTGCAGTTGGAAATAGAATCGCGTTGGTAGCGCCAACCAACTTCGGTACCAATAGCAAAGTGAAGGTTGAAGTTACTTACGGAGCGTGGATTTCGAATCCAAAAGCAGCGGGTAGCTATACGTTGAAGGCTACTGTTTCCGGAAGAACTTTGGAATCCAAATCCTTCAGCATCGGTGGCTCTTCGGTGAACCCGACGCCAACCAACCCGACAACTCCAATACCTGTACCAAATACAACTACTAACAACAGCACCGCAACTATCGCATTGACACAAAATGCACTTGGCAAGCAGACGGGTGTGAACGTGGCAATCAAAGGATTGGGTGTTGGTCTGCAAAAACAGCGCGATTTCATCGAGATCGTATTCCCGGTAGGCTACAAGGTACCGGCTTACATCGCGCCAGCTAACATCTCTGTGAATGGTGCAGGTGCGAATTTTGTTGCGGTTCGTGGACAAAACGTTCTGATTTATCCGTCTCAGGATATTCCTGCGGCAACAAATGCTACTATCGTGATCAATCCAGCGGCGAACATCGTAAACCCTGCTGTGAAAAACACATATAGCATTAGCGTATTTACTTCCGAAGAAAGAGGCTTGCTGTTTGCGCGTGCTGTTGGTGTAGGGATGCCTTCTCCGGCTCAACCAAAGCCTGGAACGCCAACACCACAACAGCCATCGACAGCTATTCCAGCGAACGCGGCTTCCTTTAAAGTAAATACAGCAAACTTCAGCCTGAATGGCAAAACGTATCCTCTCTCTGTAGCTCCTTACCTTGCAGATGGTAATACGACCATGGTTCCAGCCCAATTCTTTAAAGAAGGATTGGCACTGACTACGCAATGGAACAATACAAGTGTTGCTGTTATCAGTGGAACCAAAGTCGTGAAGTTTACAGTTGGGTCGAAAACAGCAAAAGTAGGCAAAACGGATATCCAATTGCCAACACCTGTTGTTCTCAAAAACGGCATGCCAATGATCCCAATCCGTACCGTTACGGATAATCTTGGTTACAAAGTCGGCTGGGCTGCTCCAAGCGTATACGTATACAAATAAAAACAAGCTGGGACAAACGAAAAACCCCTTTCCGCTTTTCGGTCGGAAAGGGGTTTTTACTTGTTTATCATCACTCGTTTATTGAAAGTAAAAAAACGTGGGAACGATGAGTGAGAGTATTAGAATGCCGATCAGGATTTTTGCAAAGAGCGACTGGTGTCTCATTCTAATCAAACCTCCTTTCAAGGTAGAGGAAATTATCAGGTGATTCTGTAAGTGGCTGTGCTAGAATGAAGAAAAGGATATCATTGGCTTTCTTTTTTTCGCCCATGCTGAAATTGTACCGAAATGTAGCCAATGAGACAACCACTTACAAAAGGATGATGATTCGTGAGCGCACCGAATAAAATTGCCCATATCGGCATTGCGGTAAAAAGCTTGGAAAAGACGCTTCCCTTTTATACCGAGCAATTGGGATTGGAGTTGGTTGGAACCGAAATCGTAGAGAGCGAACAAGTACAAGTGGCTTTTTTAAAGATCGGGGAAAGTCATATTGAATTACTAGAACCGTTAAGTGATGAGAGTCCAATAGCAAAATTTATGGAAAAACGCGGAGAAGGCATTCACCACATTGCTTTTGATGTGGATGATGTTGCGGGTCGTCTAGCCACATTAAAAGAGCAAGGTGTACCTCTCATTCACGAGATCCCCAAAGCGGGTGCGCACGATGCTTTGATTGGATTTTTGCATCCAAAGGCAGCGAATGGCGTTTTGTATGAGCTATGCCAATATCCGAAAGAATCATAGGCGTTTACGTAGTAGAAAAAATTTTTTTGCGGTATACTGGAACTTGTGAATATGTACCAAAATCGGGCAGTACGATCAGGAGGTAACGAGTGTGAGTACGATCAACCAAGAGCGTTTGTTAAATGAATTTTTAGAGCTCGTCCAAATTGACAGTGAAACGAAGAACGAAGCAGAGATCAATAAGGTGCTCAAAGAAAAACTGATTGAGATGGGCTTTACCGTCGAAGAGGATGACGCAGCAGCGAAAACCGGACATGGTGCCAACAATCTGATTGCAACCTTAGAAGGAACTGGAAACGGTCCGACTATCCTGTTTAGCAGTCATATGGATACGGTTGTGCCAGGAAACGGAATCAAGCCACAAATTCGCGATGGCTATATTTATTCCGATGGAACGACGATCCTCGGTGCGGATGACAAAGCAGGAATCGCGGCGATCTTTGAAGGTATTCGCAGCATGAAAGAGCAAAACTTGCCACATCCAACGATCCAAGTAGTATTGACTGTGGGAGAAGAGTCAGGACTTGTAGGCTCCCGCGCAATGGATTCCAGCCTGCTGAAAGCAGAAATGGGCTTCATCCTCGATTCGGAAGGTCCGGTTGGAAAAATTACAGTAGCTGGTGCTGGACAATATCGCATCGTAACCAAAATTTACGGCAAAGCAGCGCATGCAGGTGTGAATCCAGAGGATGGCATCAGTGCTATATCGGTTGCAAGTAAAGCCATTTCCCGTATGCCACTAGGCCGTATCGATGCGGACACAACTGCAAACATCGGTCGTTTTGAAGGCGGTAAAGCGTACAATATCGTAACGGATTATGTGGAAATTTGGTCAGAGGCTCGCAGCTTGGTCATGGACAAGCTGGAAGCGCAAGTGAAGAAAATGACGACAGCATTTGAAGAAGTGGCAGCCGAAATGGGTGCGACTTGCGAAAATGACGTTATTTTTATGTACCACGGCTACAAATTCAACGAAGAAACGCCTGTTGTACAAAAAGCGATTGCAGCGGTTAAGCGTGTAGACCGCAATCCTGAGCTCGTTGCAAGCGGCGGCGGAAGCGACGGTAACGTATTTAACGGCTACAACGTGCCAAGCGTAAACTTTGCCATCGGCTATGAAGAAATCCATACCAAAAGCGAGCGCATGCCAATCGCTGAACTGAACAAAGCGGCTGAGCTGGTGCTTGCTGTTATTGCAGAAGTACAAGAGTAATCAAAAGAAGGTCGGAATCTCCTCGCGAGGGGTTCCGGCCTTTTTGTACGTTCTCTTACTCGTTTGCATGATTGAGACAAGCACTGTTCATCATAGACTGAATAGAAAGTGGGGACGAGGCAGGAATGAAAGGGGGAAGCTGAGTGCTCCGTTTGGCAGTGGGGACGGTCCAAAAAGTTCTGGAAAAGCAAACAGGGATGCAGATACTCGAAGTCCGGATAGAATCGGTTGCTGGATACAAAATGGAGAGAGTGCTGTCTTTTTTGCAGGAGGATTATAGCAGTGGCGATTTACTCTTGATCAATACAACTGCTGTTCGCCTTGAATTGGGGACAGGCGGGTATCACTTTGTTGTAGGGAAGGTTACCCAACAGGAGGAAACCGATGTTCTTCCGAATGAGTGGGGGCATGTCATGAAAATGCGCTATTCGCCATGGCAGCTCGCGGTTGATTCGGTAGAAGAACAGACTAGCCCGTACCACCCTTTGTTTGTGCAAGATGACCTATCCTTGGAAGGTACCCCTGTTTTGGTCGGAGAGCTGCACAGTCTTCTACCTGTTGCTGTCCTTGCTTTGCATAAAAAAAATCCAAATGTCCGTATCGTATATGTCATGCCAGACGGTGCATCCTTGCCGATTGCCTTGAGTCAGCATGTCCAGCAATTAAAAGCAGTCGGGAGCTTGGCTGCGACAGTAACGACAGGTCATGCGTGGGGTGGAGATCGCGAGTCGCTGACGATTCATAGTGGCTTGTTGGCGGCGCGCCATGTAGAGCATGCCGATATTATTGTTTGTATGTTGGGACCTGGGGTAGCAGGTACAGGTACACCTTACGGCTTCTCGGGAATTCAGTTAGCTGAGGTCATTCATGCCATATCTACTCTCGGTGGAACGCCCTTTTTTATTCCACGAATCAGCTTTGGTGACCCACGTACCAGGCATTACGGTGTCAGTCATCATACTGTATCGATATTAAACCGATTTGCTCTTTGTCCTGCCCTGGTTACCATTCCGATTTTCGGAGATGAAAGAGATGAAGTCCTTTCACGGCAATTGAAAACGCTAGAAGTTGCGGGGAAGCATATTTTCATAAAAGGAAAAGTCCCAGACCAATCAGAACTAGCAGCGCTGGAAAAGGGGTATGGCTTGTCCTTTTCTACGATGGGACGAAATTGGCAAGAGGACCCTGCACCTTTTCAGACGGCATGGATGGCTGCCGATTATGTAGACAACAGTTTGGGCTACATCGTCCAAACCGTTAACGACGCCCCGCATTTGCCCGCTTCATTAAGTACGCTTGAAGCGTTAGGTCTTTATTTGACCAGGAACGAAGTGCAGCCTTGATCTCCCAAGCTTTCCCGACCATACGCAATTGGTTTTCGCTAACATATGTTTTCATTCATAATCTCCTCCGATACAATAAGATGGACAAGCTCTATGCTCCCAACTTATGGAGGGAATCGACGATTTAGAACGACTTCATGAAAAAAGGATGATGACGACAGTGAGTAAATATGATCACTTATATGAAAAAACCATTTCCAGTCAACCGATTTATGACGGAAGAATTATTAAGGTCAAGGTAGATGAGGTCCTTCTGCCCAATGGCAACACAGCCAAGCGAGAAATCGTGAATCATCAAGGTGCGGTTGCTGTAATGCCGATAACAGATGATAACAAAATGGTTGTAGTTCGACAGTTCCGCAAGCCATTGGAGGGTACGATCGTGGAAATCCCAGCAGGAAAGCTGGAGCCAGGGGAAGAGCCGCTTGCGTGTGCAATGCGCGAGCTGGAGGAAGAGACCGGCTACGTTGCGAGTCAGTACACACCGCTCAGCTCTTTTTACACATCTCCAGGCTTCGCGGATGAAATTTTACATGTTTTTGTGGCCACTGGCTTGAAAAAAGGAGAAAGCAAGCCGGACGAGGATGAGTTCGTCGATGTGCTGGAAGTAACATTGGAAGAAGCGCATGCTCTGCATCAAAGTGGAGAAATTCGCGATGCCAAGACAGTCGTGGCATTGTTTGCGTGGGAAAACAAAATGCTACGTGAACGTGGCTAGTACTATGCTTTCTTCGTATTTTTGCGACATGCATATTCACATCGGTGGTACGTGGACCGGTAATCCTGTGAAAATAACGGCTTCTCGCCAAATGACACTCACGAAAATTTTGGAGGAAGCCTCAGATAAAAAAGGGATGGATGTCATCGGGATTATCGATGCACATTCGCCGGAGGTTCAGGATGAGCTGGTAGATCTGTTGGAAAAGGGATTAGCCACTGAACAGGTGGATGGAGGAATTTCCTACAAAGATACATTGCTACTCTTGGGGTGCGAAGTAGAAATCAAGGAGCCAGGGCGTGGTGCAGCTCATTTTCTCGTTTATCTGCCGAAACTGCAAGAAATGAAGCAAATTACTGCGTGGCTGTCTGAACGCTGCAAAAATGTGCATTTAAGTTCTCAGCGTATCTACACATCACTGAGGGAACTACAAGCCTGTGTCGATCAATTGCAGGGCCTCTTGATCCCGGCACATGTTTTTACGCCGCATAAAGGGTTGTATGGGAGCTGTACGGATTCGATGGCCGAAGTGCTTGATCCATCGCTTATCTATGCAGTTGAGTTGGGATTGAGTGCGAATACCATCATGGCAGACCGCATATCCGAGCTCCATGACAAAACCTTTCTCACAAACTCAGATGCCCATTCTTTGGCGAAGATAGGCCGGGAATATCAAGCGATATATATGCAAGAGCGTTCCTTCGCAGAGTGGGTAAAAGCAATTAAGCGCATCGATGGCAGAAGGGTTCATATGAACTACGGTCTGCATCCCGAGCTTGGGAAGTATCATCAGACGGCGTGCCAAGGGTGCCAGTCTTTACTAGCGGCGGATGCCTCAGGCAAATGTCCGGAATGCGGCTTCCAACGAATTGTGCGAGGGGTTGCAGCGCGCATTGATCAGCTGGCGGATGTAGAGGCCGGCCAGCATCCGGCGTTCCGTCCTCCTTATATCGAGCAAATCCCGTTGGAATTCATTCCGGGAATCGGTCCGAAATTGTTGGACAAGCTGTATCGGTCGTTTGGTACACAGATGAACGTATTGCATCGCGTAAACGAAGAAGAGCTCACCCCTGTTGTCGGAGAGAAAATCGCATCGCTTATCGTACACGCACGAGAGGGAAAGCTCTCTGTTCAAAAAGGCGGCGCCGGTACCTACGGAAAGATCGTCCCGATGTAGGTTGTCATAGGGGAGAACTCGTCCGCATAAGCTGTACAGTAATCAGCCAAGCGGGAGGCGACGAAGCGTGCGTTCACGAGTCGGACAAACTATCCAATCCTATGCGAGAGAACATCAGTCACTCTACTGGTTCACGATCGTCCTGTTTACGATGGGCATTATTTTCGGAGCCGTCCTCGTCAATTCACTGCCATTGTCACAGAAGCAGGAGCTGTACGGTTTTCTACAATATTTTTTCAACAGTCTTGACAGTGATGGAATCCCTGAGACCAGTGCCCATTTTCAGCAGGCGTTTGGTCATTATGCCAAAACCATAGCGATCATGTGGGTGCTAGGATTATCCATTATTGGGTTGCCTATGATTTTGTTGATGCTCTTCTTAAAAGGAGTCGTGGTTGGTTTCACCGTCGGTTTTTTGGTGAGTCAACTCCAATGGCAAGGCGTAACATTTGCTATGGTGGGTGTTCTCCCACAAAATTTATTAGTCGTTCCTGCCCTTTTTATTGTAGGCGTCAGCGGAATTTCGTTTTCTCTTCGACTCATACGAACGAGAGTGCTAAGCAAAAGAGATGTCATCATGCCGCATTTTATGGGCTATACGGTTCTTGTTCTTAGCATGCTGGCTATATTGACGATTGCAGCCTTGTTTGAAACCTTCATTTCCCCTCGGTTGATGCAGCTCGTACTTAATTAAGAATAATTCTCAGGTAAGAACTTATGCATTTGACTTATTCGATGCCCCTCTACTATAATAGGAACAGGTTTCATGCGAGCGGGGAGGGGCATTAATGTTGGAAGAAAAATTAGAGAAAATTAAGCAGCAGTTGCATTCACAAAACTACAAGCTGACACCACAGCGTGAAGCCACTGTTCGCGTGTTGTTGGAGAATGAAGAAGATCACTTGAGCGCGGAAGATGTTTACTTGTTGGTGAAGGATAAAGCGCCGGAAATCGGGCTTGCTACCGTATACAGGACATTAGAGCTGTTGAGCGAACTGAAGATCCTCCATAAAATGAATTTTGGCGATGGCGTAGCTCGTTACGATCTTCGTGATGATAATGCTGCCTATCACCATCATCACCTCATTTGCCTCAATTGTGGTACGGTGGATGAAATTTTTGAAGATCTTCTTGTCACAGCAGAAGAGAAAGTCAAGAATGTTTACAACTTTTATATTACCGACCACCGATTGACCTTCTACGGGATCTGCAATCGTTGCGTAGATAAAGTGAACGTGGAGGACTTCAAATAAAGTCGACTTCTCTGGGAACGGAGAAGTTTTTCTTTTTTCATTGGGAGCTTTTGTAATGGCAGACCTATTCCTGTGGAATCCTAAGAGAGGATCGATTCGAATGGAGCAGGGGACAAGTGCATATAAATGAAAGAAAGTCTGTAAGGAGGCTCACGGATGAAGGTCTCTTATCGCCGCTTGATGGAGGGTCTTCGTTTCTTGCTTCTTTTCATTACCTGCACCTTGCTCTCCTACGGCATCATTACCTTGCTGGCGGACAAATTTCTCCCGGCAAACCCTTATCATGAACCACATGGGAATGCAGTGAAGGTAGTAAAAGTCATCAATACCTCTCAGGCACAGGATTTTGACGGTTATGTCGCACGACTACAGCTCTTTTTTTTAACGGGAGAGTAATGCAAGTTTGCGTTTTTTATCTGGAGAAGCAGGAGTTTCTTCTTCTTTGTGGAAAGCAATACAAGATACTTATCAGCTGAAGGGGACAGCTTCATGGACAGTCTGATTGATCAGTTTATTCATTTCCTGACTGTGGAGAAAGGGTTATCGAGAAATACCCTGGAATCCTATCAACGGGATATGGTGGCCTTTACCTCGTACTTACAGGAGCAAGGTGTTGCTCGAATAGAGGATTCTACTCGGACGCACATCATTGGTTACTTGCTTGTTTTACGGGAAAAAGGACGTGCTACAGCAACGCTTTCTCGCAATATGGCATCGATACGAGCGTTTTATCAGTTTCTCATTCGGGATAAGTACATAGATAAAGATCCATCCATTCATCTGGAAACACCGAAGATCGAGAAACGCTTGCCGAAAGTGCTCTCTGTTGAGGAAGTGGAACGTCTTTTGGAAAGTCCTCCTGTCAATCATCCTGCCGGGCTGCGGGACAAGGCGATGCTTGAGCTTTTATATGCGACAGGCATTCGTGTCTCGGAGTTAGTCAATCTGGATAGTGCTGATGTGAATCTGGATATGGGCTTTGTCAAGTGCATGGGAAAAGGATCAAAAGAGCGAATCATTCCGTTAGGCTCGGTTGCCATTCAAGTGGTTCGCCACTATTTACAGGCAGGGCGCCCCAAGCTGGTAAAAGGAACTGGCGATACTGCATTATTTCTGAATCACTTGGGCAAACAAATTACACGGCAAGGTTTTTGGAAAATTATTAAACGATATGCCCAAAAATCTAACATCCGTGCAGAGATTACACCCCATACACTTCGCCACTCTTTTGCCACTCACTTACTGGAAAATGGAGCGGATTTGCGCTCTGTTCAAGAGATGCTTGGGCATGCTGATATTTCAACCACCCAGATTTACACACATGTGACCAGAACGCGGATTAAGGACATCTATGCCAAGACGCATCCGCGAGCATGAGTATGAAAAACCGATCGACTCCGCCTGATTGTCGGGCGGAGAAAAATTTTCTGAATCAGGTCAGACGTCTGACGACTTGATTTTAGAATTCGAATGACTGGTAAACAGGAGGCGTTAAGATGCAGTATTCACGAGTTTTTTTGATCGTCATGGACAGCGTAGGGATTGGCGAACAACCTGATGCGCCTAAGTTCAATGATGCAGGAGCGAACACCTTAGGTCATATTGCGGAACGAGTTGCAGGATTTTCATTGCCCAACTTGCAAAAATTAGGTTTGGGAAATATTGCACCACTCCAGAACGTTGCACCAGTAGCAACCCCTATGGCCCATTATGGAAAAATGCAAGAAATCTCCATGGGGAAAGATACGACGACTGGTCATTGGGAGATCATGGGTCTGCATGTGTCTACTCCGTTTAACACGTATCCAGATGGATTTCCACAAGAACTGATCTCGGAATTTGAACAACGCATTGGTCGCAAAGTGCTCGGGAACAAAGTTGCTTCGGGGACAGACATTCTCGACGAGCTTGGCGAAGAGCATATGAAAACGGGTGCAGTGATTGTCTATACGTCTGCGGACAGTGTATTCCAGGTAGCAGCGCACGAAGAGGTTGTTCCGCTTGAAGAGCTGTACCATATTTGCGAGGTAGCTCGTGAGTTGACGCTGCGTGATGAATTCGCCGTTACTCGTGTTATTGCGCGTCCATTTGTTGGACAGCCAGGCAATTTTAGCCGCACGTCAAATCGCCACGATTATTCCGTGAAGCCATTTGCTCCGACAGTCATGAATCGTTTGCAGGATGCTGGCCTTGCTTCTATTGCAATTGGCAAAATCGGCGACATCTACGCAGAAGAGGGTGTTACCCAATCTATCCGTACCAAAGATAACATGGACGGTGTAGATCAAATTCTGGGCACGATGAAACAATCGTTTACAGGTCTTTCTTTTGTAAACCTTGTGGACTTCGATGCGAAGTTTGGTCATCGCCGCGATCCAGAAGGGTATGGTCAAGCGTTGATGGAGTTCGATGCTCGTATTCCAGAACTTTTGGAAGCGCTACAAGAAAATGATTTACTGGTAATCACGGCAGACCATGGAAACGATCCTGTACATCATGGCAGCGACCATACGAGAGAATACGTTCCGTTGCTTGTCTATCATAAGGGTATTCAAGCTGGGGCACATTTGGGCATCCGTGAGACATTTGCGGACTTGGGTGCGACCATCGCAGACAATTTTGGAGTAACTGCTCCAGTGATTGGGAAAAGCTTCCTCAATCATTTATAAAGGTTAAGCAAAAATAAACATTTATATAATAGAAGAAACACAAAAAAGGAGAGAGTTGAATTGGCAAATTTCCATGATGCAGTAGCATATATCGAACCGAAACTAACAGAAAAACCAACCATTGGTCTCGTACTCGGATCAGGGCTGGGTGTTTTGGCAGATGAAATCGAAAATCCGGTGATCATTCCTTATCATGAAATTCCAGGCTTCACTGTGTCCACCGTTGTCGGCCACAAAGGACAACTCGTGATTGGCAAGCTGCAAGGCAAGCAAGTCGTTGCGATGCAAGGTCGTTTCCACTTTTATGAGGGACATGGTCTGGATGCCGTTGTTTTCCCAATCCGCGTCATGAAGCTGCTCGGCGTAGAAACCATTATTGTAACCAATGCTGCTGGCGGAATTAACGAAGGCTACAATGCAGGCGACCTCATGCTGATTTCCGATCACATCAACATGACGTTCCGCAATCCATTGATCGGCGCAAACGATGAACAATTGGGAGCACGTTTCCCAGATATGTCTGAAGCTTATTCCAAACAGCTCCGCAAGCTGGCTCATGAAGTTGCTTCCGAGCAAGGAATCCAGCTCCGTGAAGGTGTATACGCAGGTCTGCTAGGTCCTACCTATGAAACTCCTGCAGAAATCCGTATGCTTCGCCTGTTGGGTGGAGATGCTGTAGGGATGTCAACTGTACCAGAAGTAATCGTGGCACGACACATGGGTGTGAAGGTGCTCGGTATTTCGTGCATTAGCAACATGGCAGCAGGTATTTTGGAACAACCTCTGTCCCATGATGAAGTAATGGAAACAACAGAAAAGGTAAAATCGCAATTCCTGGCTCTGGTCAACGGTATCGTAGCCAAAATGTAAGTAACGGATTCGGAGGGATTAACAATGCGTATGGTCGATATGATCGCCAAAAAACGTGATGGCGGAGAACTGACAACAGAAGAGATTCAATTTCTGGTGACAGGCTATACAGATGGAAGTATTCCTGACTACCAAATGTCCGCATGGGCAATGGCAGTCTTTTTCCGTGGCATGACAGCGAGAGAGACAGGAGATTTAACCTTGGCAATGGCAGGGTCAGGCGAACAGCTTGACCTGTCTTCTCTGCAAGGAATTAAGGTAGACAAGCACAGTACAGGTGGGGTAGGCGACAAGACTACTCTTGTTGTTGCACCATTGGTTGCGGCAGCAGGTATTCCTGTGGCAAAAATGTCTGGAAGAGGCCTTGGATACTCAGGAGGCACCATTGACAAGCTGGAGTCCTTCGCAGGTTTCGAAGTAGAACGCACACGCGAGCAATTTTTGCAGCAGGTGCGTGATATTGGCGTGTCCGTAATCGGGCAGTCTGGCAACCTGACACCTGCAGATAAGAAGCTGTATGCTCTGCGTGACGTGACAGCTACTGTAGAAGCTGTGCCGTTGATTGCAAGCTCCATTATGTCCAAGAAGATTGCCGCTGGGGCAGATGCCATCCTGCTTGACGTAAAAGTAGGGAAGGGCGCTTTCATGAAAAGCATTGAAGAGGCAGAAACATTAGCAAATGCGATGGTTGCAATCGGCAGCCAAGTAGGACGTAAAACGGTGGCGGTCATCAGCGATATGAACCAGCCGCTTGGCTTTGCTGTGGGCAATGCACTGGAAGTGAAAGAAGCGGTGGAGACACTAGCAGGTAAAGGTCCGCGCGATTTGACCGAGCTGGTATTGGCTATTGGTTCCCGCATGCTTGTTATGGGTGGGCTTGTTACTGATGTGGAAGAAGGACGTAAAAAGCTCGAAGACCTGATGGCTTCCGGAAAAGCTGTAGATAAACTGGCGGAAATGGTAGAGGCTCAAGGCGGCAATAAACAGGACGTCTATGATTTGTCTCGTCTGTCGCAAGCAAAGATCATTCATACCGTTACAGCCGAACAGGACGGCTTTGTGAGCGCGATTGATGCAGAAGCGATCGGTCATGCTTCTGTTGTCTTGGGTGCTGGCAGATTGACAAAAGAAATGCCGATTGACTTGGCAGTAGGTCTTGTTCTGCACAAAAAACGCGGGGATCAGGTGAAGGCAGGCGAAGTTTTGGTCACCATCCATGCCAACGAAGACCATCTTCTGCAAAATGCGTTGAAAGAAATGGAAGGTGCCTTCCGAATTTCGACGGCAATCGACGGAGAACAACCGTTGATTTATAAAATTATCGAAGCATAGAAAGTCTGAATATTAGTTGATCAATCAAATAAAACAAGGCGTGCACAGCACATGAGCACGCCTTGTTTTATGAGTAAAAATACAGTTTCTCGAAAAAATATTGTTGATTAAATCTAGTTTTTCATATTCAATAGTAAGATATAAGTCGTTTTTTATTATATAAAATATATTTTACTGTTCGGATTGACTTTATAAAGTTTTATAATTCTACTTGTCAAATTTCGTTGACACCGCTATCATTTCCGATTACTTTTATTGTATTAGACTGTTTGTAAAAGATTATTGCGAAATTCGTAAAAAAATGATGGAGGTTCCCAGAAAATCGTATTTATGAAAAAGCTGGACCATGTCGATAGACAGATTCTGCAAATCCTCCATGAAGATGGGCGTATCCCATATACAGAAATCGCCCATCAATTAGGCGTGAGCGAAGGAACGATTCGATCGCGCATCACTCGTCTTTTGCAAGACGGAGTCTTCCAATTCGTAATACAACCCGATCCAGAGAAATTAGGATTACATGTGCAGGCTATCATCGGGTTAACCACAAAGCTAGGTTTGCAGAAAGAAGTGGCAGAAAAATTGAGCAAATTTTCTGCAGTACGCTTTGTAGGCGCTTATAGCGGTAAGCACGACTTGATTATCCAAGCGTGTTTCCATAGTAATGATGAGCTGATCACCTTTGTCAATGAACGACTCTCTCAAATTGAAGGAATTGCAGCTGCGGACGTTTCACTGGAACTGAAGCAGTACAAAGACACCTTCTCTTTCGTTCAAGACGACGAGGTGACCCTGCAATGAAAGGGGTTGATGCCTTCCAGCCGAAGTCAAGCAGCTTCGCGTAGTTTTCGTTTTTTTTTCGTCCTTTATTTTCAGAAAAAAGACAAAAAAGAAAAACGTACTGGGGGTTATTGCGTTGAAAAAGAATATGTTTGCACTTGTGAGCTCGATTGCTGTATTAGGAACCGCCCTGGCAGGGTGCGGAGGAGGTCAACCAGCTGCCGCTCCACCGGCAGGAGGAACACCCGCAACGCCAGCACCTTCACAGCCTGCAACACCAGCTGCTGAGAAGAAGCCACAAGTTCTAAAGATGAACCTGCACTCCGAGCCACCTACAACTGATCCAGGACTCGCAGAGGACACGACTTCAGGCGCGATTATCTTGGCAACCTTTGACGGCTTGACCCGCATTGGTACCGACGATAAGCCACATGAAGCTGCCGCTGAGAGCTACAAAGTCTCTGATGATAAGCTCACTTACACATTTAAAATCAGAGAAGCGAAATGGAGCAATGGTGATCCTGTAACAGCACATGACTTTGAATATGCTTGGAAGCGCGCTCTCGATCCAAAAACAGCTTCCAACTACGCATATCAGCTGTACTACGTGAAAAATGGTGAAAAAGCAAATAAGGGCGAAGCAAAGCTTGATGAAGTAGGTGTGAAGGCACTTGACGATAAGACGCTGGAAGTTAAGCTGGAGAATCCAACTCCATACTTCCTGGAATTGCTCGCATTCCGTACCTACTTCCCAGTTAACAAAAAAGTAATTGATGCTAATCCGAAGTGGGCAGGCGAAGCAAGTTCGCACGTCGGTAACGGACCTTTCAAAATCGAATCTTGGGAGCACAAGAGCAAGATGGTGCTCGTGAAGAACGAAAATTACTGGGATAAAGACAATGTAAAGCTCGAAAAAATCGAATTCTCCATGGTAGAAGACGAAAATACAGAGCTCTCCATGTTCGAAAATGGCGAAATCGACTGGGCTGGCGCACCAATGAGTGCTTTGCCAACAGATGCGATTCCAGCATTGAAAGATCAAGGCAAGATTCAAACAAATCCAATCGCTGGTACGTACTGGTACAAGTTCAATACCGAAAAGCCGCCATTTAATAACATTAAAGTGAGAAAAGCATTTGCCTACTCGATCGATCGCCGAGCCTTGATCGACAACATTCTCCAAACGGGTCAAATCCCGGCAACAGGCGCTGTACCTCCATCCATGGTGCTGAATCCAAACGGCTACTTCAAAGACAAAGATTTAGAAAACGCGAAAAAGCTTTTGGAAGAGGGACTGAAAGAGGCTGGCATGAGCAAGTTGCCAGCGATTACGTTGTCCTACAACACATCTGAGGCTCACAAGAAGATTGCTGAGGCCATCCAAGACCAATGGAAGAAAAATCTCGGTGTAGATGTGAAACTCGAGAATAAAGAATGGAAAGTTTACCTGGAAGATATGCATGAGGGTAATTTCCAGATTGGACGGATGGGCTGGCTGGGTGACTTCAATGACCCAATCAACTTCCTGGAGCTTTACAAGGATAAAATGGGTGGAAACAACGATACGCGTTGGGAAAATGCAAAATATAAAGAGTTGTTGAACCAATCCGCTCAGGAATCAGACCTCGAGAAACGTAAGAAAATTTTGGCAGATGCAGAACAAATCCTGATGGATGAAATGCCAATCATGCCAATTTACTTCTACACGCAATCTTGGGTACAGAAGCCAGAAGTGAAAGGCGTTCACCAAACTGGCCTGGGTGACGTGGATTGGAAAGGCGCATACATCGAGTAATTTCATAACGAAGGAAACGGGATTTGCAGCAGAGGTTATATGGTTGCTCATATACCCTCTGCTATGCAAGCCCTTCCCATAAATACCAGCTGGCATGATTGCCAGCAAAGAGAAAATAGAGAGAGAAGCTTTACTGCAAGAGATCTAAGGGTTATTTACACAGCCGATTTTTACACTGTGTCGGCAGCGTTCCGCAGTGTAAACATGGGACGTGAAAGCAATCAAAAATCTACAAGGGGGTAAGTTAGTTGATCCGTTATCTCGGTAAGCGCATCATTTTTATGCTCATCTCGCTCTTCTTAATTGTAACGGCCACCTTCTTCATCATGAAAGCAGTACCAGGTGGTCCATTTACATCCGAGAAGCAGGTCCCGCCGGAAATTAAGGCAGCACTAGAGGCAAAATACAAGCTGAACCTGCCGTTGCACGAACAATACTTTGAATATTTGAAGGGTGTAGTAACGTGGGAGCTCGGTCCATCGTTTACGGAGAAATCTTCAACTGTTAATGACATGATTAATCGTGGTTTCCCAGTTTCTGCTCACTTGGGTGCACAAGCTTTATTGCTCGCTATCTTTGGTGGGATTACGCTAGGGGTTATCGCAGCGCTAAACCATAATAAATGGCAAGACTATTCCGCGATGGTCATCGCCGTTTTGGGATTATCGGTACCAAGCTTTATTTTGGCGTCCTTTTACCAATACATTTTCGCTATTAATTTGGGCTGGTTTCCAATCGCGAAATGGGAAGGATTTGAATACACCATCCTTCCATCATTGGCACTCGCCGCATCACCGATGGCATTTATCGCGCGTTTGACGCGTTCCAATATGATTGAAGTTATGGGTCAAGATTACATCAAAACAGCAAAAGCAAAAGGGCTGCACACTTTTACCATTACAGTAAAACACGCAATCCGTAATGCGCTCTTGCCAGTTGTTACTTACCTGGGTCCACTGATTGCCGGTATTTTGACAGGTGCATTCGTTATTGAACGTATTTTCGGTGTTCCTGGTCTTGGTCGCGAATTCGTTTTGTCCATTACAAACCGCGACTATACGGTAATCATGGGTACGACCGTGTTCTACTCCATGATCCTTGTTGTGATGATTCTGATTGTTGACATCGCATACACCTTGGTAGACCCACGGATCAAACTTTCGGACGCAGGAAAGGAGTAATGACACGTGCAAAACTTGACTAAAGAACATTTTGAGCCAATTTCCGTTGACCTTCGTCAAGCGGAAGCAATCAAGCGCCCAAGTCTCTCTTTCTGGTCTGACGTTTGGCGTCGTTTGAGAATGAATAAAGTCGCAATGATTTCTATGATCTTCATTGCTGCGTTGATCGTATGTGCCATTGTGGTCCCATGGCTAACTCCACAAGATTATTTTACGACGGATCTGGCTGGCAAGAACAAAAAGCCGTCTGCTGAACACTGGTTTGGCACAGATGACCTAGGTCGTGACGTATTTGAGCGTATTTGGTACGGTGCACGTATCTCTCTGCAAGTAGGTCTTGCCGCAGCGTTCATTGACTTGATCATTGGTGTGATCTGGGGTGGTCTCGCAGGTTTCTATGGTGGAAGAGTAGATGAAATGATGATGCGTTTCGCAGATATCTTGTTTGCGATTCCTTACCTGCTGGTTGTTATTTTGTTGATGGTTGTTTTAGAGCCTGGTGTTGGAACGATTATTCTTGCCTTGACGATAACGGGATGGATCGGTATGGCCCGGATTGTGCGTGGTCAGATCCTTCAATTGAAGAACCAAGAGTTTGTACTGGCAGCACGCTCCCTTGGTGCTGACGCCAACCGTCTGATCTTCAAACACTTGATTCCTAATGCTTTGGGTCCAATCATCGTTACATTGAGCTTGACTGTACCTTCCGCGATTTTCGCAGAATCTTTCTTGTCCTTTATCGGGTTAGGGGTTTCGGCACCAATTGCATCGTGGGGAACGATGTCCAATGAGGGCTTGCCGGCCATGAAGTACTATCCATGGCGTTTGACATTCCCGGCAATCTTTATTTCCATGACCATCTTGGCATTTAACTTGTTCGGTGACGGTCTGCGCGATGCAGTAGACCCACGCCTGCGTAAATAGGAGGGATCGTCGTAATGGAACGCATTCTTGATGTAAAAGACCTGCATGTATCCTTCCATACGTATGCAGGTGAAGTAAAAGCAGTCCGCGGTGTGAATTTTCACGTCAACCGCGGAGAGGCTGTAGCGATTGTAGGGGAGTCCGGTTGCGGTAAATCCGTAACCGCTCAAACCCTCATGAAGCTGATTCCGATGCCTCCAGGTGAAATTAAAAAAGGGCAAATTCTCTTCAATGGTGAGGATATCGTCAAGAAGTCGAAAAAAGAAATGGAATCGATCCGCGGTAAAGATATCGGGATGATCTTCCAAGATCCAATGACTTCCTTGAACCCAACCATGACCATCGGTAGCCAAATTACCGAGGGCTTGATCAAGCACCAAAACATGTCGAAAGCTGCAGCACGTGATCGTGCCATTGAGCTGTTGACCATGGTTGGTATTCCGCAACCTGAGAAACGTGTGGAGCAATATCCACACGAGTTCTCTGGCGGTATGCGTCAACGTGCGATGATCGCGATCGCTCTCGCCTGTTCGCCGAAGCTGTTGATCGCGGATGAACCGACGACAGCTTTGGACGTAACGATTCAGGCGCAAATTTTGGACCTGATGAAAGAATTGCAAAAGAAAACAGGCACTTCCATTATCTTGATCACGCATGACCTTGGTGTTGTTGCTGAGATGTGTGAACGCGTCATCGTTATGTACGCAGGAAAAGTGATCGAGACAGGAACAGTTGACGATATTTTCTACAATCCGCAACATCCTTACACCAAAGGCTTGCTTCGCTCGGTACCACGTCTTGACTTGAACCGTGACGAGCCACTGACACCGATTTTTGGTACGCCGCCAGACCTTCTGCGTCCGCCAGTTGGCTGTGGATTCACTGCGCGTTGCGAATCAGCGATGCGTGTGTGCCAAGAGATCGATCCTGAGCTGAACGACGTCAGCACGACTCAGCGAGCAGCTTGTTGGCTTCAGCATCCGCTTGCTCAGAACCGTGCATGAACGTAGAAGGAGGGATATCAGTGGATAAACGTGAAAATTTAATTGAAGTACGTAATCTAAAAAAGTTCTTTTCTATTGGCGATAATACTCTGAAAGCTGTGAATGATATCTCGTTTGAGATCAAACGTGGAGAAACATTGGGCGTAGTAGGAGAGTCAGGCTGTGGAAAGTCCACTGCCGGTCGTACCATCTTGAGACTGTATGATGCGACTGAAGGGGACGTCCTGTTTGAAGGTAAGAGCATCATGAATTTGAACCAGCAGGAAATGAAGGCGATGCGCCGCAACATGCAAATGATTTTCCAAGACCCTTACGCATCCTTGAATCCGCGTATGACAGTTGGGGATATCATTGGCGAGGCGCTGGATATTCATGGCCTGGCGACTGGTCAAAAGCGCAAAGAACGCATCCAGGAGCTCCTTTCCTTGGTGAGCTTGAATCCTGAGCACATGAACCGCTTTCCACATGAGTTTTCAGGCGGACAGCGCCAACGTATCGGAATTGCCCGTGCATTGGCAGTAGAGCCAAAATTCATCGTTTGTGACGAGCCAATCTCTGCTTTGGACGTATCCGTACAAGCACAGGTTGTAAACTTGCTCGAACAGCTTCAAGAAAAAATGGGCTTGACCTACATGTTCATTGCCCATGACTTGTCCATGGTAAAATACATTTCCGACCGTGTAGCGGTTATGTACCTGGGTAAAATGGTTGAGCTGGCAGAAAGCGATGCTTTGTATGAAAAGCCGCTCCACCCGTATACGCAAGCGCTGTTGTCTGCGATTCCGATTCCAGACCCAGAAGTTGAGCGTAACCGCGAGCGCATTGTATTGCAAGGCGATGTACCTAGCCCAATGAATCCACCAAGCGGTTGCCATTTCCGTACCCGTTGCCCGAAAGCAATGCCGGAATGCGCTGCATCCGCACCTGTATGGAAAGAAGTAGAGCCAGGACATTTCGCAGCTTGTCATTTGTATAACTAAATCAACTACAAATAACGAGTTCCGAGGCTACTCGTGCAGCCCGGAACTCGTTTCCCTTCATAAGGGAGGTTTTACCTCTGAAAAAAATGGGTATTGTTCCCAGAGGCAGTTTTTTCAGGGGTATTTTTTCGGAGTTCTTGCACTGGAAAATTGTAGTAGCGATAAAGGGGGCAAGTAGCATGAGTAAATTTTTGTCGCCACGATGGAAAAAGAAGGAGGGAATTTCGAATCTCTTAAAAAAAGTAAATTTGACTAGCCAAGTAGCAACGGAAAAGCTAAAAGGCTCTCTTGCTACAAAGATGATTGTGTTTGGCCTAATTCTTGTACTTATTATTATCGGTTCTTTGCAATACATAGCCCTTTCCTTCTCGAAATCAACGCTGTTCAGCATTACCTCTAACCAGGCGAAAATGCTGGCTGACCAGCATGCAAATAGCATAGAAGATGACATAAAAGCAATTGTGAACTCCACGAAATCGGCGGCAACCAAACGTGTGATGATGACAGAGCTACAGCCGCTTATCATGGAGCAGTTTACTCTATTGCGCCAGGCACATAAAGAAGTATCCCGAATCTATTTGATCGACACGGCTACCGGGAAATCCCTGTATTCCTTGACCGGGACAAATGAGATTGACTTCAAGCAAAAGCAATACTTCCAAAGAGCACTAACTACGAAATCCTTGGTCATTTCTGATGAAGAAATCGTTGAAGGCAGCAACAAGAGTTTTCTTTATATTGCGACACCCATAGGGGAAAAGACAGATGATACGAGCCGATTGTTCGTTGTTGGGTTTACGATTGACCAAATGATTCAAAAAATTCCTGAGATCTCTTTCATGGAGAATGGCTACGCATTTGTCGTTCGACAAGATGGTTTGGTTGTAGCTCATCAAAATCCGAATAACAACAACAAGCTCGTGCTAGCTGGTGACAAAGATTATGAAGAGATGCTTGCCCTGATGCAGTATGAGACAAGCAATAGCTTATTGTACTCGGATCATGGTATTGATTCATTTGCAGCTTTTGCACCAATACCGATGTTGAAATGGAATGTAGTTTTGTCCACGGGAACCGACGAGGTGTATGGTGAGGTGGACGGAATGTGGCTATACTTCGTGCTCTTCAGCTTGCCGATCATCGGACTCTCGGTTTGGGCGATCTGGTGGTTTGCGAAGCGGATTCGACTTTCCTTGTTCGCGATAGCCCGAGATATGGATCAAATCGGCGCCGGACATTTTAATATCAACGTAAAAGTAAACGGCAATGACGAGCTGGCTATGGTTGGGCGCAAAATGAATGAGATGGCGGCTGAACTTCGCAAGCTGATTGCCCTTGTACAGGGACAAGCTACACAACTGAACGTAGCGACAGATGAGCTGACTCTATTTGCGCAAGAGAACAAAGGAGCCATTAACGTCATTACGGATAATATTTCAACGATTGCCCAACGCGTTTCTACGCAGACAAACGAAGTGCAAGCGACGGCCAATACCGTCTCGGAAATATCGGAAGGCGTTGAACAGGTGGCTGTGGCTGCCGAATCAACATCGGTTGCTACGACCCGTACGTTTGAGAGAGCGCAAGGCGGAATGGAATTAGTGGGGAACGTAATCAATACGGTAAGACGTGCCACTAGTGAGGTAGAACGTACTGCTGGGCAAATGCACAATCTTCGTGATCGTGCTCGTGAAATTACGAGTATCGTCGAAATGATTACGAGTATTGCATCGCAGACGAATTTGTTGGCGCTGAATGCAGCCATTGAAGCTGCCCGTGCTGGAGATGCTGGACGAGGCTTCTCGGTTGTAGCCAGCGAGGTTCGCAAACTCGCAGAGGAAAGCAGCTCCTTCTCTGAGCGTATTGCTGCTATTGCCCATTCGATCAATGATGAGGCAATGGATATGAGCAAGCATATGGACGAGATCGTTACCATGGTGAGTGGAGGCTTGCAGTCTGTAGAGTCTGTCGGTACTGCTTTCCAAAATATCGTGGCAGAGATTCAATCGGCCGCAGAGCAAAGCGAATCGATGACGGCGACCTCGGAAGAGATGGCCGCAGGTAATCAGGTTGTGACGAACTCCATGCAGCGTCTCGCCACCATGTCGGATGAAATTAGTGATTCCATCTCAGGTGTGGTAGAGACAGTGGATGAACAATTGAATTCGATTGCACGCATTAATGAAAACGTAGAACAATTGAAAAAAATGGCGGACGAGTTAACTCAAAATGTGAGCCGATTCGTCATTTAAGAAAGTGTCCCTTCTGCGAGTAGTGGAAGGGATTTTTTTGTGTAACCGGATGACTGTCGAGAAGATAATCTTGCCGTTTTTGTGTGAATATTTTCCTTTCATGATGGTGAGAATAAAACCATGAATGGAGGGAAGAGACTGCTATGAAACGGAATGGATACCTCGCTCTATGCTTCGTTATGTGCTTTACCATCTTTTCTCCGATGGCTGTTGCCAAAGAAAAGGCTGGACAGCAAAAGGGTGACAATCATTTTGCCCCACTAGCTTCATCCGCAGTGATGATTGAAGCGGATACGGGAACAGTCTTGTATGAAAAGAACGCCAATGAAAAAATGCCACCCGCCAGTATCACCAAAGTTATGACCATGCTTTTGATCATGGAAGCGGTGGAGCGGGGAGAGCTTAAGCTTACCGATAAGGTTCGAACAAGTGAAAGAGCAGCATCAATGGGCGGATCGCAAATTTTTCTACAGCCCGGTGAAGAAATGACGGTAGAGGACATGTTGAAAGGGATTGCGATTGCTTCTGGGAATGATGCCTCTGTAGCGATGGCTGAGCACTTGGCTGGGACAGAAGAGAGTTTTGTCGCGCGAATGAATGAACGAGCACAGCAGCTCGGTATGAAAAATACGCATTTTGTCAACTCCAATGGACTTCCAGCCGCGAATCACTTCTCTTCGGCAGCAGATATTGCGATCATGTCACGTGAGCTCTTAAAGCACGATGGCATCACGAAGTTCACCGGTACGTATCAAGACTATTTGCGGAAAGATACAGAGAGCCCCTTCTGGCTTGTGAATACGAACAAGCTGGTGCGTTTTTATGAAGGGGTGGACGGATTGAAAACAGGGTACACAGGCGAAGCGAAATACTGTTTAACAGCGACTGCTAAACGCAACAACATGCGTGTCATTGCAGTCGTCATGGGTGAGCCTGATGTAAAAACGCGTAACAATGAGGTTTCGACCATGTTCAATTACGCATTCACACACTTTCAGGTGATGCCGATGTACAAAAAGGGAGAAGCTGTGCGCGCACTCGTTGTAGATAAAGGTCAGAAACCGCAAATCAATGCGGTGACACCACATGCGGTTAGTTTGTTGATGAAAAAAGGAGAATCGGCCGATACCTTCCAGAAGGAAATTGTCATCAATGAGGCTGTTCACGCACCTATAGCAAAAGACCAAGTAATTGGCCACATTTTCATCCGAACGAAAGATGGCAAGGAAGTAAACCGAATCGATCTGTTCCCAGAAGATCAGGTAGATAAAGCCAACATGTGGGAGATTCTCAAGCGAACCACCAAGAGCGTTTTGATTAGCTACTGACAGACAGCATGAGCGCGAAAAGAATCGAGTTGCCCCGAATGGAATGGCGCGGCTGCTCGATTTTTTTGTTCTTTTGTCGGCTGGCAGGAATTGGTTTCGCCGAGGAAGAAAGAGAGTTTCTATCAAGGGAGAAGGAGTGTGTCAGCTATGAGTTTACGAGTCGCGATGGAGACACGGCAGGATGTGCTGGTGATCCGTTTGCAGGGTGAGCTGGATCATCATACGGCAGAGGAGTTGCGCAAGAAGGCGGATGATCTTTTGCGTACCTCTACTATACGCCATATTGTGCTGAGTCTGGCTGATTTGACGTTTATGGACAGCTCTGGTATCGGGGTTATTTTGGGAAGATACAAGCAGATTTCTGCCCGATCTGGAGAAATGTATGTCTGCTCGATCAATCCTACGATCTATCGAATATTTGAGATGTCCGGGTTATTCAAGGTGATCAAGTTTCGCGAAAACGAAGCGGATGCTTTGCATGTTCTGGGGGTGGCGTAATGATGGTACAACGTAACTTTATGTCAGTGTCGTTTGCAGCATTGAGCCAAAATGAAGCATTCGCACGTGTAGCAGTCGCAGCCTTCATTTCTCAACTCGATATTACGATGGACGAGCTGGAAGAAATCAAAACCGTTATATCCGAGGCGGTTACCAATGCCATTATTCATGGTTATGACGAAAATCCAGAGGGTGTGGTACAGATCTCTGTGCGAATTCAAGAGGACAGTATTGATCTGATTGTAGAAGACAATGGACGTGGAATAGAGGATGTGGAGCAAGCTATGCAGCCACTCTATACGACGAAACCGGAGCTTGAGCGCTCTGGGATGGGCTTTACGATTATGGAGAATTTCATGGATTCTTTGGAAGTGGCAACGGTTGTGGGTAAGGGAACAACCGTGCGCCTCACCAAACGCCTAGCGTTTGCCAAAGCCTTGCAAAATTAGGGGTAGTGCCTATGGGTGCCGATATCAAAAACGCGAGTCAACCATTTCTGACCAATGACCAAGTAAAAGAGCTAATCGCCAAAAGCCAAGCTGGCGACACTGAGGCACGAGAGCTTTTAGTCAACAGCAATATTCGGCTGGTCTGGTCCGTCGTCCAGCGCTTTATCAACCGTGGATACGAAGCGGATGATTTGTTTCAGATCGGTTGTATTGGCCTTTTGAAAGCCGTAGACAAGTTTGATCTCTCCTATGATGTTCGATTCTCAACCTATGCTGTGCCGATGATTATCGGAGAAATTCAACGCTTCTTACGTGATGACGGTACAGTCAAGGTAAGTCGATCACTCAAAGAAACAGCCAATAAGGTACGACGAACAAAGGATGAACTGTACAAGCAATTCGGTCGCGCACCCACGATTGCTGAGGTTGCGGACGCGGTGGGGATTACGCCAGAAGAAGTCGTGTTTGCGCAAGAAGCGAATCGGGCACCTTCTTCCATCCATGAAACGGTTTTTGAAAATGACGGGGACCCCATTACTTTGATCGATCAGATTGCGGATGAAGGGGTCAACAAATGGTTTGAAAAAATTGCGCTCAAGGATGCGATCAGTCGATTGAGCGAGCGGGAACAACTCATTGTCTACCTGCGCTACTACAAGGATCAGACGCAGTCAGAAGTAGCGGAGAGGCTGGGAATCTCGCAAGTACAAGTATCGCGCCTCGAGAAGCGCATTTTGCAAACGATCAAAGAGCAAATTGAGCATTAACAGATGCAAACACTCCGGTCACTACGTGGCTGGGGTGTTTTGTTTTGTGAAAAACATCTCGATAGTTTTCATTAAACAGAACGATCATTTCCGTTTATTTGCATGGGTTTTGTGGCGCGGCACATACTAGCGAATAATCAGGTATGTGATGGAAGGGGAAGGTACCATGAATGACGCGTTGTTTCTGCGCCTGAGAAAGCGATTGGCCACACAGCCACAAGCTATGATTACGCTTGGGGACATTTGCCAGCTTTACTGGGATGGAGAGCGCGAGGAAGCGTTAAAGCGGATGCCCATTTACCAGACGAAGCCAACGGATGGCAACTTGATCATTATCGATATTATGCAGGTGATTAAAAGATTGCGTTCTGTCTATCCTGACGTGGAACTGGACGTCCAGGGTGCACCCCAAATCATTGTGGAAGTACTCAATCCACGTAAGAAATCGAATCCGATTTTAGTGGCATTGGTGTGGCTTCTGTTGTTCATTGGCTCAGGATTGGCGATCATGAATTTCCATACGGATGTCAGCATGATGCAGGTTCACGAACGAATCTACTATTTGATTACAGGTGAAAAAAGCCATCAGCCTTTGTGGATGCAAATCCCATACTCTATCGGAATCGGCTTGGGGATGATTCTGTTTTTCAATCATATCTTTCAGAAAAAAATCAACGAGGAACCTAGTCCGCTTGAAGTGGAATTGTTTATGTATCAGCAAAGCCTGGATCAATACTACATACAAAATGAAAACAAGGAAAACCAACGGACGAAGAAATGAGCGTCATCAAGTGCTTGTTGCTTATTTTGATCGGGCTGGGTGGAGGGCTTGCAGTAGGGAGCGGGCTGGTCGCGTTTATTACCGTTCTGGACATCATTCCGAGGTTGACACAATTAACGAATGCTCATCGGTATATCCGCTTGCTGGAATGGGCTCTGGTGGCCGGAGCGCTTTTTTTTACGTTTATTGATTTTTTTCATTGGGGTGTTCAATTGCCTGTTATCGTTTCTTCGCTTTACGGGATCTTTGCAGGGATATTTGTGGGGACACTCGCCGCAGGCTTAACTGAGGTACTGAACGTCTTTCCGATATTAGCAAAGCGAATCCACATGGACGGCAGTCTTCTTTTTCTGTTGATGGCAGTGGTGCTGGGGAAAGTGACAGGTTCCTTATTGCAATGGTTGCTCCATCTGTGAAATGGTAAATACCACTATTCATAGGCATCTTTAGAAAAAGGAAGGATATAGGAAGAAAGCTTACAAAGGGAGTGAAAGGGCATGGCAACCAAAACAAAATCCAAAAACCCCGGATCGATGCAGATGACCAAACAACTGTATCAACAGCAGGCTTCCAAGTTCCAGCCCAAACGAAATGTTCTGCTTAACTCGTTTCGAGCTTTCTGGGTAGGAGGAACCATATGTTTGTTGGGTCAGGCCATTCAAAATATGTATATTACCTTCTTCGGATTTACGGAGAAAACGGCAAGCAATCCGACCGTTGCGACACTCATCTTTTTATCCGTTTTGCTGACAGGTTTGGGTGTGTATGACAATATCGGGCAGTATGGTGGAGCCGGATCAGCCGTGCCTGTTACAGGCTTTGCCAACTCGATCGCTTCTGCTGCCATTGAACATCGGAGCGAAGGATTTGTGCTTGGCGTTGGGGGAAATATGTTTAAACTCGCTGGTTCGGTCATTGTTTTTGGGGTTGTTGCTGCTTTCATTGCAGGAATATTAAAGAGCCTGATCAACATGTTTTTCTAAGGGAGGGCTGTCAGTGTCAAACAATCCACCTGTGAAACGAGTCAATCGGCAAACCTGGCACTTCGATCAAAATGTTCGCCTGCAAAGCTCGGCAGTTGCTGTGGGACCAAAAGAAGGAGAAGGGCCGCTGGCGCACTTGTTTGATAAGATCCACGACGATATGTATGCAGGTCAACAAACGTGGGAAGACGCCGAACGCCAGTTGATGGAGGATGCAGTCAACACCTTGTTGCAAAAGGCGGGGATCACGGGCAAGGATGTGGATATCATTCTTGCGGGTGATCTGTTGAATCAAAACATCACCACCAACTTTACAGCAGAAAAGTTGACGATTCCGCTTTTGGGCATGTACGGCGCTTGTTCTACCTCAATGCTTACACTGGCAAATGCGGCGGCTTTGGTAAACGCAGGCTATGCAAACAAGGCGATTGCTGCTTGCAGTAGCCACAATGCCACAGCAGAAAGGCAGTATCGTTATCCTACGGAATACGGAGGCCAGAAGCCGCCTAGCGCTCAGTGGACAGTGACAGGAGCTGGCGCGGGATTGGTCGGGATAGGGGGAAAGGGTCCGCGCATTACGTATGCGACGATGGGGAAAGTAGTGGACATGGGGATTAAAGACCCGTTTGATATGGGGACGGCCATGGCGCCAGCAGCTGCTTCGACGATTCAGACGCATTTTCAAGATACGGGGCGCTCTCCACAGTCCTATGATTTGATCGTGACTGGTGACCTGGCAGCTGTCGGGTATCCGATTTTAAAGGAGCTCATGCTGACAGAAGGATACGACATGGATCAAGTCTACAATGATTGCGGATTGATGATATACTCCCCCGATCAGGATGTATTTGCAGGCGGGAGCGGTTGTGCCAGCAGTGCAGTAGTCACTTATAGCTACATATTGGATCAGCTCAACCGTGGGTTACTGAAAAACGTGTTGGTCTGCGCCACGGGAGCACTATTAAGCCCAGTAAGCACTCAGCAGGGCAATTCGATACCGTGCATCGCCCATGCGGTTGCACTTGAGGGAGGAAAATGATGGAGTACCTGATTGCTTTTGTCGTAGGGGGATTGGTTTGTGTAGTGGGTCAACTCCTTCTGGATGTTGGCAAGCTAACGCCTGCTCATGTCATGAGTACGCTGGTCGTGGCAGGAGTTTTTCTCGATTTCATCGGCGTGTATGACAAGTTTATTGATTTCGCAGGCGCAGGAGCGACTGTACCGATTACGAGCTTCGGTCATTCTTTGTATCACGGAGCCATCAGCGAGGCCGAACAACATGGGTTGATCGGTGTGGCAACGGGGATTTTTGAGGTCACGAGTGCGGGTATATCGGCCGCGATTGCATTTGGATTTTTTGCCTCACTCATCTTTAAACCCAAAGGGTAAGTCCAGGCAGTAAAAGGCGGTGACCCAGCATGGACACAGTACGCCGGAAAGTCATATTGGTGACAGATGGAGATCATATTGCCCAAAAAGTTATCGAGAATGTCGCCAAGCAATTTGGGGGGCGATGTATATCACTGTCTGCCGGGAATCCGACTCCATTACGAGGCAATCAGATGGTCGAACTCATTAAAATGACACCGTATGATCCTGTCATCGTCATGTTCGATGACAACGGAGATTACGGCAAGGGTAGAGGGGAACGAGCACTCGAATACGTGGTGAAGCATCCTGATATCGAAGTAATCGGTGCAATTGCAGTAGCCTCGAATACACACTGGGTCAAGGGTGCGACAGTCGCTTATTCTGTAAACAACCAAGGACAAATTGTAGATGAAGCGGTGGACAAGGATGGGTACGCAGACGAGCAACTTCAGCATCATATTTATGGAGATACCGTAGACATCTTGAATTCCCTGCATGTACCAAATGTCATCGGCATTGGAGATATAGGCAAAATGGAAGGTAGGGATAGTTTGCAAAACGGTTGTCCCATCACAACGAGAGCGGTGCAATGGATAATGGAAAGGAGCGGCGCTCATGGCACAGGTAACGGAAAAACGGCATCCCATCTCAACTTATCTTGAAGAGAATCAGAGGTATTTGAACGACAGACTCGGTGTTGGTAAGAGCTTTGATATTGGGGTCCATGATTTTTATGTGGGTCATACACGAATGTTGTTGTATTACATAAATGGCTTCGCAGAAAGCTTACTGATTTCGCAGGTCATGCGTGAGCTGAACGATGTGCGTGAACGGGATATGGCTGATAACGCTTTCGACCAGTTGTTTCATAAGTTCATCCCTTTCTTCCAGCTCAGCAAAGTGGAAACGACAGACGAATTTATGGATAAATTGCTCGTCGGTCAGGTAGGGCTTATTATCGACCGATCTCCTCACGCCATTATCCTCGATGCGAAAATCTTGCCGAATCGCACACCGCAGGAGCCAGATACGGAGAGAATCGTCCGCGGAGCGCATGACGGCTTTACAGAAGTGCTCGTAACCAATACAGCTCTTACGCGTAGAAGGATTCGTGACGAACGGCTCCGCTTCGAAATCATGCAGATTGGGGAGCGGACCAAGACAGATGTTGCCGTCGCCTACTTGCATGATGTAGCGAATGAAGAGCTGGTCCATACGTTAAAGGAGCGTCTACAAAACATCCAGATTGACGGGATACCGATGGCAGAAAAAACCGTCGAAGAATTTATCATTGGAAAGTCTTTGAACCCTTTTCCGTTAGTACGGTATACAGAGCGACCCGATGTGGCTGCTGTACATCTATTGGAAGGTCACGTACTGATTTATGTGGATACTTCGCCGAGTGTTATGATCACACCCGCCACTTATTTTCATCATGTACAGCATGCGGAGGAGTATCGACAAACACCGGTAATCGGTGCTTATCTGCGCTGGGTTCGCTTTTTGGGAATCTTTGCTTCTGTTTTTGTTTTGCCGATCTGGTTGCTTTTGGTCATGCACCCTTCCATGATACCGGAGCCACTTCACTTCCTGGGGATCAAAAAGATGGGGAGCATTCCTATTTTGGCACAATTCGTGATCGCTGAGGTTGGACTGGATTTGATGCGGATGGCCGCCATTCATACGCCAGCGCCCCTCTCGATTGCCGTAGGTTTATTGGCCGCGATTCTGGTCGGGGATGTGGCGATAAAGGTAGGACTCCTCGCACCCGAGGTTATCTTGTATCTGGCAGTGGCGGCAATCGGGATGTATGCAACTCCCAGTTATGAGTTGAGCTTGGCCAATCGACTGATTCGTTTGTTTCTCATTCTCATGGTGGGCTTTTTCTCTACACCGGGACTGATGATCGGACTTACGATCATTCTGATTTTCTTGGCTTCCTCCCGTTCGCTCAATACACCTTACTTATGGCCGTTCATTCCATTCAACTACAAAGGGATGAAGGATATTGTGGTACGGCTGGCTGTGCCAAGGAAAAACAACAGGCCGAGTATCGTTCGCGCGCAAAATTCCTCTCGGCAATAATATTCTGAAAACGGTTGACTTCACCCATTGTCAAACGCACAACCTTGTAGTAAATTGTAGGGAAGCCTTACGAACAAAAGTTTCTGTATGGCAACTGACGCTCCTCGTTGGTTGCCTTTCTCTATAACAGGTTGTCTATATACATCATCGGTGCGAATGAATTGGGGAGGAAACGAAACATGTACTTACACGGGACAAGTCGAGTGAATGAACAAGGAAACTTGGAAATCGGAGGCTGTGATACGACACAGTTAGCTGCTACTTACGGAACACCTTTATATGTGTATGACGAACAACAAATTCGCACCAAATGCCGGGATTTTGTCAATGCGTTTCACAATACGGGTTTTTCCTTCCAGGTTGCTTACGCGAGCAAAGCTTTTTGCACGATGGCGATGTGCAAGTTGGTTGAAGAGGAAGGCTTGTCACTCGATGTAGTATCTGGCGGCGAATTGTATACGGCTCTGCAAGCTGGATTCCCCGTAGAACGCATCCATTTTCATGGCAACAACAAATCTCGTGATGAGTTAATCATGGCACTAGAGGCCAAAATTGGCTGTTTCGTTGTGGACAACTTTTATGAGTTGCACATCTTGGCGCAATTGGCCGAAGAGCGGAACGAAAAAGTCTCCGTTCTCTTGCGTGTCACACCGGGTGTAGAAGCTCATACGCATGAATACATTTCTACAGGACAGATCGACTCCAAGTTTGGCTTTGACGTGCAAAACGGTCAGGCTCTTGAGGCGATTCAATTCTCTCACGAAAGCAATCATCTCCATTTATTAGGAGTTCATAGCCATATTGGTTCACAAATTTTTGAAACAGAAGGCTTCCTCGTCGCTGTCAAACGATTGACAGAACTGTTGGGCGAAGCAAAAGGAAAGCTTGGATTCCTTCCAGAAGTACTGAATGTAGGAGGCGGCTTCGGTATTCGGTATGTAGAAGGCGATACACCACAGCCAGCGGACACGTATATCAAAGCCATTACAGATATCGTTCGCCAAGAGCTCACAGCGCTTGCGATTCCTCTACCTGAGATCTGGATCGAGCCAGGTCGGAGTATTGTAGGGGATGCAGGGACAACCTTGTACCGAATTGGATCGCAAAAGAACATTCCAAATGTCCGAAAATATATTGCGGTCGATGGTGGCATGACAGACAATCTGCGACCAGCTTTATACGATGCAGAATATGAAGCAGCGATTGCGAACAAAATGAATGCACCTGCTACCGAGATGGTTTCCATTGCAGGGAAGTGCTGTGAGTCAGGTGATATGCTTATCTGGGATGTAAGGCTGCCAGAAGCGCAGGCGGGCGATATTCTCGCAGTCCCAAGCACAGGTGCATATGGATATTCGATGGCGAACAACTACAACCGAATCGCTCGTCCTGCTGTTGTATTTGTAAAGGACGGAGAAGCAGAAGTGGTCGTACGACGCGAAACGTACGCAGAAGTAGTTGGTCACGATGTTTTGCCAAAACGCGCGCAGCTTATGCGCTAAACTTCATAAAAAATGCACAAACCTTCCCGATCGTTTGGGAAGGTTTTGTATTTCCTTCATCTCCCATTCATGATTGCTTAATGTTTGCTCGGCATAATGGAAGGGTGAGGGGGAGCGATTCATCATGTTGTCGACTCTTATGAAGCGGTTTCGACGAATACCCTATATTTCATTGGACAAACGCCAATGGATGAAGGCGATGATTCGGCAAGAGGTGGAGAGAGAGAAGAAAGTCGTCCTGTTTTATATAGATATCGTCAAGCTGACAGAGGTAGAGCATCGCTACGGCGATACGAGTGCCAAGAGAGTTCTTCATATATTTGAAAGCATTTTGCCGGCTGTAGCTCGTCAAGCATTTGAAATCAAAGGGAGAATCATCGCGATTCAAAAGCTGTGGGGCGATGATTTTGCGATCTACACTTCCTTTTCGAAAATGATGAGTGAGGAAGACTGTCAAATGCTCTCGATTCATTTTCAGGAGTTGGCTGAACGACAGTTAAATCGACAAGTGAGCTTCGTTAATCGTGAGGAGCTTCGTGTCCATATCGGCTATGCGGAAATCATTGGAGAAGATATTGTGAAAGAGATGTATACCTCTGTCAAACATGCTGTTCATATGGCCAAATATGGGATTACCTCCGAAAAATATACGCACATCAGACAATTTCACAAGCTGCTTGCAGAAGAAAATGTTCAGATGCACTTCATGCCGATCATTCATTTGCCAAATGGCGAAGCTTTAGGATGGGAGGCATTGGCGCGAGGGCCGGTCAACAGCCTCTTTGCAACTCCTACTGCTTTGTTTAATTATGCGCAAGAGACGGATACGGTGTTTCGTTTGGAGCATATATGTCGCAAGCGGGCATTGGAGCATATACGCTACCTGAAACCGCATGAAAAATTGTTCATCAATTTGGACCCACGGGCGATTGATGATCCGTTTCTGTTGCGTGGCAAAGTGCAGATGCTTTTGGCAGAGTATGAGCTGACGCCACAAAACATTGTTTTTGAAATTACAGAGCGCCACGCGATTACGAATTACGCTGCTTTTCGAAAAATCATCGAGGAATACCGCAAGCAGGGCTATATGATTGCTGTAGATGATGCGGGTGCAGGGTATTCCAGCTTGGAATCGATTACAGAAATTTACCCAGACTTTATTAAGCTTGATATGTCATTGATCCGCAATATTGATGTCGATCCGATTAAGCAGGCGTTGTTGGAGACGTTTGTATCCTTTGCTGACAAGGTAAACTGCAAAATCATAGCAGAAGGGATCGAGACGGAGCGTGAGCTGGAAACGCTCATGGACGTCGGCGTCATCTATGGACAGGGTTACTATTTAGGCAAGCCGGACAAAGGGATGGCGCAGCTATGTGGAACGGCTATGAACTTTCTGCGGTTTACGATGGAAAAGCGGATTGAGCAAGAAGCGGAACCAGTGCTGCCGACACCGGCTATGACGGAAATCTTGGCGAAGACAATCAGTGTTGAAAAACACGTGAAAGTAAGACGCATCCATGAGATTTTCGAACAAAATCAGCGGATTGAAAGCGTGGTAGTGCTAGAGAACGGAATACCGGTTGGACTTGTCATGCGGTTTTCCCTATATCAAATTCTCGGTGGTCAATACGGAATCGCGCTGTATTATGAAAGATCCGTTTCTCAAATCATGAATACGAACCCGCTCAAAGCTACCAAAGACGACAAGTTGGATGAGGTAGCGAAGCGTGCGATGGCCAGAGATGCTTATCATTTGTATGATGTGGTCATTATTATTGATGAGAATGGCGAGTACATCGGTATCGTTACCGTGCAGAAGCTGTTGGACAAAATGGCTTCCATTAAACTCGAGATGGCGAGCTCTGCCAATCCGCTGACTGGATTGCCGGGGAATGTGCAGATTGAAAGGGAATTGAATCAACGGCTGAAACGGAATGATCATCAGGTGGTCATCTATTGTGATCTCGACCGTTTCAAATGGTTTAACGACCGCTACGGGTTTGAAGTGGGGGATCAGATTATCGTTCGAACCGCGAACTTGTTGCGGGAAGCCTCGAAATGGTACGGAAGCGGGTCTGACTTCATTGGGCATATTGGTGGAGATGATTTTATCCTGATTACGACAGCACAATGTGCGAATGATGTCGTCTTGTTTATCATGGATGCTTTTACGCCGTATTTTTCGGACATTTATGAAAAGCGCAGAATGGGGGACGGTCAGGAGCTCTCGATGTCGATGGCAGGTGTCGTCCTCTATGCAGGGAAGTACACCAGTGCGAAACAAGTTGCAGAGAAGGCAGCGTACGTGAAAATGGTGGCAAAGGCGAAGGCAGGAACTGTTTTTATTACCGACTGTGAGTTGCCTGGCGAAGAGCAGATCCGCATCGAGGGATAAATTGGACGTCAATCGATCTCCATGGTAGAATGGGTACGTTAACTTTACAAGGTATGGAGGTCAACATATGAAAAAGGCGCTCATCACCATGGAAAATGGTAACCAAATCGAGCTGGAGCTGTTCGATCAAGAAGCTCCGGGAACAGTAGCAAACTTTGAAAAATTGATTAACGAAGGCTTCTACAACGGTCTGTCCTTCCACCGCGTTATCCCTGGCTTCGTAGCACAAGGCGGTTGCCCTTACGGAACAGGTACAGGCGGTCCAGGTTACACAATCAAATGTGAAACAAAAGGAAACCCACACAAGCATCTGCGCGGATACCTGTCCATGGCACACGCAGGAAAAGACACAGGTGGAAGCCAATTCTTCATCTTGTATGATGCTTTCCCTCACCTCGATGGCGTACATACAGTATTTGGTCGCGTCACTAACGGTATGGAACACGTTGATGCAATCAAACAAGGCGATAAAATGGGTACAGTAAAAGTAGGCGAATAAAAGTTTCATGAACACCGATGAGGGAAACCTTGTCGGTGTTTTTTCGTCAGGATGTATGCTGGGTCAAGCTGGAATGGGGTTGTAAGCCTATCTATCTGCTGGTATGCTAGAAGATAGACGATTTTTATCTGGGGTTGTTCAAAAAGATGACTTTTTGAACTCGCATGATTGGAGGAAGCAATGGATCTTTTTCATTTTGATTGGAAAACGGTACCGTTTCGTTTGATTGCGTTCGTTATCGCTTTCACTTTGCATGAATGGGCACATGCCTTTGTCGCTTGGAAGCTGGGTGACAATACGGCGAAATCGGAGGGCCGCTTAACATTAAATCCAATCCCGCATATTGATCCGTTTGGTTTGATTCTCATTCTGTTTGGTCCATTTGGTTGGGCGAGACCAGTGCCGATCAACCCTCTGCATTTCCGTGGGAACAAACGATTAGGGATTGTTTACGTTTCATTTGCAGGTCCATTAATTAACCTGATACTCGCGGTATTGTTTTACATGGTGTATTTCGTAGTAATTAATTCCGGAGTACTAGTAGGAATGCAAGAAAAAGTGGCTTATGCAATTGATCTGACACTAAGATTTTCTGTATTGATCAATACAGCCCTTTTTATCTTCAACCTTTTGCCGATTCCGCCATTGGACGGCTACAAAATACTGCGATTTTTGTCTCCACGGAGTTGGGATGGAAAGTTTTACAATTATGAAGTCTACGGGCCGTGGATTCTCCTATTACTGATCTTTATTCCGGGGGTTAGCACAATCATTTTTGGTATTCCCCATGGGATTGCACTAGCATGGGTTCAACAAATTGGAAATAGTATCTTAAGCGTGTTCATCTAACGGAAACGAGGGACGTCTTTTGGCTTACAGCATCAAACTTGATTCTTTTGAGGGACCACTCGATCTGTTGCTCCATCTGATCGACAAGGCAGAGGTGGACATCTACGACATACCGATAGCGGAAATTACGGAGCAATACCTCGCGACGATTGACAAGATGCAAGAGCTCCAACTGGATGTGGCCAGTGAGTTCGTAGTCATGGCGGCTACGCTCCTCTCTATTAAAAGCAAGATGCTGTTACCCAAAAAGGAGGAGCATGTCTTTCAGCAGTTCCTCGATATGGATGTAGACGAGATAGACCCGCGTGAAGAGCTGGTTGCGCGTCTGTTGGAGTACAAGCGTTATAAGATGCTCGCCGGGAACTTGCGAGAAATGGAGATCGGTCGTAATCAAGTTTTTACGCGTCCCGCAGAGAATTTGTCTCCTTATGCACGTGAAGAGGATCATACCGTAACGAATGTGACCCTCTACGATTTGATCAACGCGCTGGAAAAGCTGGTGAAGAAATCGAAAGAAAAAGAACCGATGACCAGGGTGTCGCGCGACGAAATCTCCATCAAGGATCGGATGACGGAGATACGCCAAGCGGTACGTAGCGGTGGGATGGTTCGCTTTTCTGAGTTGTTTTCCCAAGGTGCGACGCGCACAGAGATTGTAACTACCTTTCTCGCCTTGCTTGAGCTCATGAAGGCTAAGCACATTACGTGTGTACAAAATCAATTGTTCCAAGACATCATCATATGTGAAAACGGAACGGAAGGAGCCCATACCGATGGACTATGACAAGCTGAAAGGCGTAATCGAGGGCTTGCTGTTCATCTCGGGTGATGAAGGAATCGATGCCAAAGAAATCAGTGAAATCACTGAGGTGTCGGAAGAAGAGGTCATCGACTTGATCGAAGACATGAAAGCTGACTTCCGCCGGGCAGGACGCGGTATTCAAATCGTGGAAGTGGCAAAAGCGTATCAGCTGACCACTCTACCCGAGCATGTGCCCTATTTTGAACGGCTAGCAACATCGCCGGGTCAGTCAACGCTATCCCAAGCAGCATTGGAGACTCTCGCCATTGTTGCGTACAAGCAGCCCCTGACCCGCTCGGAGATTGAAGAAATCCGTGGCGTGAAATGCGAAAAAGCACTGAACACCCTCTTATCCAAACATCTCATTCGCGAAGCGGGGAGAGCAGAGGGGATCGGACGCCCCATTTTGTACGCGACCACCAAAGAATTTTTAGAGCACTTTGGATTAAGGGAACTGGGGGATTTGCCAGAACCGCCTGTCAATCTAGATATCGAAGAAGCGCGACTGGAAGCATCAGCGCTATTCGGAAAATCAGAAGAACCGACAAACGACTAGTTACAGCCCGGACAGTTTTTCGTACTATCATACGACTCGTCCCCATATACTATGGTACAAACCTGTGTATCGTGGTATAACGATGGCTTTTCTCTTGCCTAATTGTCAAGGTTGAGCCCAAGTTTTCAAATGGGGAGGACTTTTATGAGCATACGAAAATATCTGTCCGGCGTACTCGTCGTTTTTCTTTTTATACAGATGGCTCTTACTCCGGCAGCTATGGTAAAAGCTGCAGCAGCTCCACCTAGCTTGTCAGCTGAAGGTGCAGCACTAGTCGATGTAGAGAGTGGACGGATTCTTTATTCCAAAAACGGTACGAAAAAAATGAGGATTGCGAGTCTGACCAAAACAATGACAGCAATCGTAGCGATCGAGATGGGCAAATTGGATGCACAGGTAACAGTCCCCCCACAAGCAGTAGGCGTGGAGGGCTCATCGATCTACTTGAAAAATGGAGAAAAGCTCACGCTCGAAGAACTGCTGTACGGTTTGATGCTGCGATCTGGTAATGACGCAGCCGTCACCATTGCAACGCACATCGGAGGGTCAGTGCCTGGATTCACTTACTTGATGAATGAAAAAGCTGCGATGATTGGAATGGAGCATACGAATTTCACCAATCCGCATGGGTTAGATGACAGTAACCAGCATTACTCCACTGCGGAAGATATGGCAAAGCTGTCCGCCTACGCCTTACATAATCCGGTGTTTCGTCAAATCGTTTCTACGAAAGTCAAGGATATTTCATGGGAAGGCGAACAGTGGGACCGGCGTCTACTCAACAAAAACAAGATGCTTCACCTATACAACGGTGCTGATGGTGTGAAAACGGGATACACAAAACTCGCGAAGCGTTGCCTAGCTTCCTCTGCCACACGGGATGGAAGGCAGCTGGCGACGATTACTCTGAATGCTTCTGATGACTGGAACGACTCCGCCAAGCTGATGGACTGGGGCTTTGCGAATTATCCGCTAGAAGAGCTGGTCAAGAAAGGGCAGGAGGTAAAGCCTGACACACCAGTCACACTTGAAGCAGGAACTCATCTTGTCACAACAAACGCTTTTCAATATCCGTTGCAAACGGCAGAGGCAGAGGGGATTCACAAGCGTGTCGTTATGGCCGAATCAACGGTTACACCGAAGATGAATGGCCAACTGGCAGGGTTTCTTCAACTCTATTTAAAGGAGAAGATGATTGGACAGGTTCCGTTGCTGGTTAGTGTGGATGCGCCGACTTTCGCAGCTCCGCAGGCACGCTCAATGTGGCAGCCATTTTGGGACATAGTGTCAGGGGGGCTGTGGAGTGCTTAATGTCATTTGGCTCGGGCTTATTGTCATTAGCATTGTCGTTGCGGCCATGACAGGGCGGATGGAAGCGATCAACGCAGCAGCGTTTGAGGGAGCCAAAACGGGAGTAACCGTTAGTCTCGGTCTTCTCAGTGTTCTCGCCTTTTGGATGGGAATGATGCGGATTGCTGAAAAGTCAGGACTCCTTGAGCTATTGGCGCGGGTATTGTCACCGATCATCCAAGCCCTTTTTCCCGATGTACCAAAAGGGCATCCTGCTATGGGATATATCCTCTCAAATATGAGTGCAAACCTACTCGGGCTGGGTAATGCAGCAACTCCAATGGGGCTGAAAGCCATGGAAGAGCTCCAAAAGCTAAATCCAGACAAGCAAAACGCTTCGCCTGCCATGTGTACGTTGCTGGCGATTAATACGGCGAGCATTACGATTATTCCGACGACGATGATCGCGATTCGCATGCAGTATGGCTCCGTGAATCCGGTAGAAATCGTAGGCACTACGCTGTTATCTTCCTTTGCTGCCACCATTGTCGCCCTGTTGATTGATCGCATGTATCGTTATCGGCATATACGAAGACACAGATAGGGGGAGTCCTTATGTACCAATGGGTATCCCTGCTCTCTCTTTGGGCCATTCCCGTTACGATTGCCTTTGTCTTGTTGTATGGGTGGCGGAAACAAGTCCCCGTCTACGAGACATTTGTAGATGGAGCAAAAGGGGGCTTAACCACTACGATTCGCATACTCCCACATCTGATTGCCATGATGGTCGCGGTAAGTATGTTTCGGGAGTCAGGAGCATTGGATCTACTGCTTCGCGCACTCAAACCGCTTCTTGACCTGTTGCATTTTCCGGAAGAACTGGTCCCGTTGGCATTGCTCCGTCCGTTGACGGGAACAGGCTCACTTGCGATTGCAACAGATCTGATCGCGCAGTATGGTCCCGATTCTTTTTTAGGCAGACTGGCAGCTACCATGCAAGGGAGCACAGATACGACACTGTATGTCCTAACCGTTTACTTTGGCGCAGTTGGCATTCGCAATTCTGCTTATGCGCTAAAGGTAGGCTTGTGGTCGGACCTGGCTGGTGTCATCTTCTCGCTGCTCATTGTCTCCTACATATTCGCTTAAAAAGAGTTCAAATAGCGTAGGTAGTGAAAACTTCCTCATGGATATGGGGAAGTTTTTCCCTTTTTCTTGTCCACACTAGTAAGAATGGGTATGATGTTGTAGAGGTGAACCAACGATGGAACGTTTACAGAAAGTATTGGCGCATGCTGGAGTCGCCTCTCGTCGCCATTGTGAAGAATTGATTGCGCAAGGCAAGGTGCAGGTAAATGGCCAAGTCGTACGAGAGCAGGGAATAAAAGTCGATCCGCTCAAAGATAAAATTGTGGTGAATGGACAGCAGGTTAGGCTGGAGCAACATGTCTATCTCTTGCTGTACAAGCCTACTGGTGTCATTACGAGCGTCACAGACCCGCGCGGCAGACGGGTAGTGATCGATCTGTTGAAGGGAATTAAAGAAAGGGTATATCCAGTAGGTCGCTTGGATTACGATACTTCTGGCTTGCTGCTCTTGACAAACGACGGGGAGCTAGCCAACAGGTTAGCACATCCAAGCTATGAAATCGATAAAGTGTATCGGGCATGGGTGAAGGGAATCCCTAGTCAGGACAAAGTGAGCAAGCTAGCAACCGGCATTCGTTTGGAAGACGGCATGACTTCTCCTGGTCAGTCCAAATTGTTGAAGACAGAGTCTAGCAGCCAAAGGGCATTGGTAGAACTGACCATCCATGAAGGACGAAACCGTCAAGTACGTAGAATGTGTGAGGCGATCGGTCATCCGGTGTTGACATTGGAGCGAATCCGTTTAGGCTTTCTCACATTAGATGGACTAAAGCCGGGTGAATTTCGCAAACTCACTCATGAGGAAGTGGAGAGCTTGAAGCGGGGATTGGTTCAAAAGAAACGCAGCCCGCGGTCGAAACATTGATTCGTTCAAAATCTGTTCATAAGTTGTGCGCTGTCGGAAAAACTAGGAACGCTATAATAGAATGGGAAAAGGATGCAATTTATTAGCAGTAGATGGGAGTATGGCGTCATGAACAAAAGCAATCGTACATATGTCAGGATCGCGGTATTGGGTGTTTTGCTTGTAGCGCTGGTCTTTGCACTCTATTCCAGCTTTGTGAAGGACCCCGGTGCTGTGAAAGTAGGAAGCGATGCTCCGAATTTTAGTTTGGAGCAACTGAATGGACCAGAGCTGACTCTGGAAAGTTTGAAAGGAAAGGGCGTTATCCTCAATTTCTGGGGCACGTGGTGTGAACCCTGTAAGAAAGAAATGCCGGCATTGCAACAGCAATACACGAAGTTTAAAGACAAGGGATTGGTTGTAGTCGGAGTCAATATCGGAGAATCGCCAGTTGCCGTAGAACCATTCGTGAAGCAGTTCGGGATTGACTTCCCTATTTTGCTCGATCGCCAATCGCAAATTACCAAGCTGTATCGAATCGGTCCGATTCCAACGACCTTTTTCATCGACCCAGATGGAGAAGTGCAAGAAATCTTTATCGGGCAGTTAGATGAAGCGATGATTGAGTCGAAAATAACAAAAATCTTGCCGTAAGTGAGGAGCAACGATGGATCAGAGAAAATGCGAATGCGGTCATACCAACCCGGTTGGGACGCTGCTCTGTGAGTCTTGCGGGAAGCCTTTGAATGTGGAAATCCACGAGCAGACATCGTTTCCTGACATGCGTTATGAAGGAATGGCAAGACGTTCTCAAACGAATAAGACGAAGGTAATCGATCGAATCTGGAACTTTTTTTCTTCGGTCAAAATTGCAATCGGTATCATTATTGTCATTTTGGTGGCGTCCGCAGTCGGAACCATCTTTCCGCAACAAATGTACATACCGGTTCCCGTACCGACTGAAGCAGATGTTGCCCGTTTTTATACGGAAACATATGGAACACTGGGAACGATTTTCTACGGCCTTGGATTTCACAATATGTATTCGTCCTGGTGGTTTGTGACGCTTCTGGTTATGCTCGGTACGTCTTTGGTTATCTGTAGTTTGGACCGCGTAGTACCACTGTATAAAGCGTTAAAGAAGCCAAGATTGAACCAGCACAAGTCCTTTTTGAAAGGGCAAAAGCTGTTTGCAGAGGGTGAGCTTGCTCCAGAAGACAATCAGGAAGCGATACTGGACGCCTCCGCTCTGGCCTTGAAAGAAAAAGGATACCGCATTTTCCGTACGGAACGAGCGATTATGGCTGAAAAAGGCCGTTTTAGCCGTTGGGGTCCTTACATTAATCACATTGGACTGATCTTGTTTTTGGTCGGTACCCTGATGCGAAGCCTGCCTGGCTTTTACTTGGACGAGTACGTCTGGGTGCGTGAGGGACAAACAATGGCGATTCCGAATACCCCTTACTACATAAAAAACGAGAACTACACGACAGAGTATTGGTCGGAAGAAGAAATGCCGGAGCAACTGGAGCTTAAGGGCGGAGCCATCGTGAAGAGCTACAAGACAGAGGCCATTTTGTATGAAAATAAAAGCGCTGACGTTCCAGGGAAAAAGCCAGATTTGGTAGAAGTACAGAAGGGGCCGATCGTCGTGAATCATCCGATGGAGCAGGACAGCCTCTACATTTATCAGAGCGGCGTGCAAGAGATGCAGCTTGGAGCGCTCAATTTTACAGTGGTCGATTTGAAAAACAACAAAAAAGAGATCGGCCTTATCAAAATTGATCTGTACAATCCACAGCCCGAGCAAACCATTGCGGATGGGTTCACAGTACGGATTTTGGATTACTTCCCCGATTTTATAATGGGAAAAGACGGGAAGCCGGCAACGAAAACCAATTTGCCTAAAAATCCGATGGTGGCATTGGAACTCATTGGAGAGAATGGCAATTATAACGAAAAACTGGTTTATCTAGAAGGAACCATTCTTACACAGAAAAATGATCCGCGTTACGGACTCGAAATCAAAATGCCTGATTTAATCGATATTGCAGGGCTGAATGTACGGGTGGACAAAGCATTGCCACTGATTTATTTCGGTTCATTCATTTTCCTTGCGGGCGTTGCAATCGGTATGTTCTGGCAACATCGTCGGGTTTGGGTACAGACGCAAGAGGGAAGTATCATGGTAGCAGCTCACACGAATAAAAACTGGTTCGGTCTTCGCCGAGAAGTAGATGGGCTGGTTAAACAAGCGGAGCTCCCTGTCACGATAGAAGATAAAACGAAGGCCAAGGCCTAAAGCTTCAAAGGGGGTACAAACAACGTGCAGCTCATTCAACTGAGTGACTGGTTACTGGATGTCGCGTTTCTGCTCTACGTCATCTCGTCTATCGTCTTCGCTGTAGCCGTGACGGGTAAAAACTGGGCAGGGCGGGATCCCAAACAACATGAGGAGCGCTATGGACGGATTGCGTATTGGTTAGCCGTTATCGGTTTTGTGGCGCAAACAGGGTATGTGATGGCTCGCTGGATTGCCGGCGGCCATAGCCCGACGAGTAACATGTTTGAGTTTATGGCATTCTTGGATTACTGTATTATCCTGGCCTACTTAATTATTTACCGGATCTACAAGCTGACCTCGATTGGAGCGTTCGTCCTTCCGCTTGGGGTTATCATGCTCGCGTACTCGTACGTGTTCCCGAAGGAAATCACTCCATTGATTCCGTCTTTGCAGAGCTACTGGCTGCATATTCACGTGACGACTGCTGCACTGGGTGAAGGGATTTTGGCAGTTGGTTTTGCAGCGGGTCTGATGTATTTGATCCGTACCGTTCCGCAGCATATTTCGACGAAAAGTACGAAATGGTTGGAGATCGTGCTAGCTGTGGTCTTGATGCTCGTTGGTTTCATTTTGATGGATTCTTCTTTTGCTCGGATGGATCAAAAGACGGTATTTGAGATGAAGAAAGAAGAAATGAATGCAGCAGGACAGATGGTAAAACCGAAAGTGGAGTACATTCTGCCTGCAATTGTTGCACCTGCTGATTCAACCATCATCAAGGAAGGTCCAATTTCACCACTCTTTGAGGCACCTACCTGGATGGAAGGAAAAGACGCTGCACGTAAATTGAACACGATGCTGTGGTCAGTCCTTACAGGGGGAATTCTGTATGGCGGATTGCGTTTGATTTTCCGAAAACGATTGGGGGCTGCTATCAAGCCTTCCGTTGAGAGTGTCGATCCTGAACTTCTAGACGAGATCAGTTATCGAGCAATCAGTATCGGATATCCGGTGTTTACCCTCGGGGCCCTTATCTTTGCCATGATTTGGGCAGAAGAGGCATGGGGACGATTCTGGGGCTGGGACCCGAAGGAAGTTTGGGCATTAATTGTCTGGCTCTTCTACAGTGCCTACTTGCACTTGCGTCTATCCAGAGGATGGATCGGTGCAAAATCAGCATGGATGTCCGTCATCGGGTTTGTCATTATTTTGATTACACTGGTCGTGGTCAACTTGGTCATTGCTGGTTTACACTCCTACGCTGGGGTGTAAAATTTCCTCGAAAAGCTGGTTTTACCACCAGCTTTTTGGACTATCTTCTAACGGTTTTACGATATTATGAGAGCAAGAGGTGTTTCAGATGGAAAAAATGGCACGTATTCTCGTAGTGGATGATGAAGAGCGCATTCGCAGACTTCTGAAAATGTACTTGGAAAGAGAAAACTTCCTGATTGATGAAGCAGATAATGGAGAGCAAGCAGTCGAAATGGCTGTGGGAAGTGACTATGATATCATCTTGCTCGACCTGATGCTGCCAGGAATGGACGGGATCGAGGTATGCCAGCGTGTTCGTGAATTCAAGGCAACCCCAATTATTATGCTGACAGCAAAAGGGGAAGAAACGAACCGCGTTCACGGGTTTGAGGCAGGGGTAGACGATTATGTCGTGAAACCGTTCAGCCCGCGTGAGGTCATGTACCGGGTAAAAGCGATTCTGCGTCGATCTTCCGCGACAGCTTATTTGAAGACAGAGACATTCAACAGTCATTCTGTCCTTGTTTTCCCGGAATTGACCATTGACCACGATGCACACAAAGTCATCGCAAGTGGCCAAGAGGTTAGCCTGACTCCAAAAGAGTATGAGCTGTTGCACTACCTGGCATTGTCGCCGGATAAAGTGTTTACGCGTGAAGAATTGTTAAAAGATGTGTGGCACTACGAGTTCTTTGGCGATTTGCGCACGGTGGACACGCATATCAAGCGTCTCCGCGAAAAATTGAACCGTGTTTCTCCGCAAGCTGCGAATATGATCGCCACGGTTTGGGGCGTCGGATACAAACTAGAGGTGCCTAAGTAAAGTGGACGTTATTTTTCGCAGTGTAGTCGGAAAGCTATGGATGACCATTATTGCCTTATTTGCTCTCGTCTTGACGATCTTCAGTTTGTTACTCGTTCAATCCTTTGACAGCTTTTATAGCAATCGGCAGTCCAAGAATTTGCACGATCTGGCAGATGGCATCGCAATCGGTTTGGCGCAGAGTCCGGATATGACAGCAGCTATGGAGATGGCTTCCAGGTTTGGCTTGGTCCATCATACAGGCATGGTCATTCTCGATGAAAAAGGTAAGCAAGTCGGTATGAGCGAAGGGGCTGGGCTCCCTCGTATTCCAGTAGAGCAATTGCTCCAAAATCCTGCCTTGCGTTTGCCTGATGCGCTGGCAGGTAAGCATCCTGCTCCCAAAACGATTTATATTAATGTGGAGAATTCTGCTGATCACACGAACAACAAGCATGAAATGCTTGCGGTCGCTGTGCCTTTAGAAATGGCAGCAGGGAAAACGGGAGCAGTGGTCATGTATCAGGCGATTGAAGATTTTGATGATACGGTTAGTGAAGTCAGATTTTTAATCTTTGTGGTTGGCGTCATCGGATTCGTCTCGACCACTGTATTCGCCTTTTTCCTCTCATCGCGTCTTACGATTCCATTACGTCAGATGAAAGAAACGGCGCATCGCATAGCGGAAGGGGACTTTCATGCTGAGATCCCGATTAGGACCCAGGACGAAACAGGTGAACTGGCGGCTTCGTTTAACACGATGGCAAGCAAGCTCAATCAGTTAGTCGATGCCCTGTCCAAAGAAAAGGAGCAGTTGGCGAGTGTCCTTAGAAGCATGGTAGATGGTGTTGTGATGATAGATGCGAACGGCAAGCTGGCCGTAACGAATCCTCCAGCAGAACGATTCCTGCGAGATTGGGATTTTGAGCATTTGGATGAGCCGGTGCCGCTGTTCTCATTTTATCAGCAGGTTTTGCAAACGGGACAAGAAGTGACAGAGGATATCCCAGTTCAAGGGCGGATATGGTCCGTTGTCATGGTACCTTTGAATGATCGGGATCAAATCCGTGGAGCTGTCGCAGTTCTTCGGGACATCACGCAGGAACGAAAGCTAGATAAAATGCGTAATGATTTTGTGGCTAACGTATCCCATGAGCTGCGAACACCTCTATCCATGTTGCAAGGGTACAGTGAAGCGATTGTGGACGATATCGTGGCTACACCGGAAGAGCATAAAGAATTGGCGCAGATCATCTATGACGAGTCAGCGCGTATGACCAAGCTGGTGAATGAATTGCTCAGCTTGGCACGGATGGAAGCGGGGCATGTTGAATTGTTCCAGGAGACGATGGAACTGCGTCCGTATTTGGAGCGCATTCAACGTAAATTCACCAATTTGGCGAGAGAACGCGAAATCCATCTCTTCCTCGAAATATCGACGACGCATACGCATGTGCTCATGGATCCTGATCGCATGGAGCAAGTGCTAACGAACTTGATCGATAACGCACTGCGACATACGCCAAGTGGAGGAAGCGTCACCATTCGTGCTCGCGGAGATAAAACGTTGCTGGTTGAGATAAGCGATACAGGCAGTGGCATTCCGCAAGAAGATTTGCCGTTTGTTTTTGAGCGATTCTATAAAGCAGACAAGGCTCGTACACGTGGACGACTAGGTGGAACTGGTCTTGGACTAGCCATCGCGAAAAACCTTGTCGAGGCACACGGGGGCACCATCAGTGTGCAAAGTAAACTGGGTGAGGGAACGACTTTTACAATCGCCATGATGCTGCATAAAAACAAATAGGAGTGTAGAGAGAAATGATCAAAACGATCTTATTTGATGTTGATGGGGTTATGTTGAGTGAAGAGCGTTACTTTGATGCTTCTGCATTGACAGTGTGGGAATTTTTGTACAGTCCGCAGTATGTAGGGCTTGCAGGGGAGGAATTCACACCTGCTCCAGAAGAAGCGAAAATCAGACGAGTGCGCGAGCAAGTTTTCGCTCATGATGAAGTGCTGAATTTCATCAAGTCACGTGGAATCAACTCCAACTGGGACATGGTTTTCCTCGCGTTTTCCTATCAGTTGATTCGTATAATTGAAGCGGTTAAAACGCAAGTACCAGAAGCAACGAGCCTTCTCAGCGAACAAATTGATCGACCGCAACTAGCAAAAGTGAAAGAGTGGGCAGCCACTTATGCTCCTGATTTCCAAGTAGACTACGCAGCGTTCACCGCTGATTTTGCCAAAGGTTCCGCACAAAAAGCAGAAATGCTGCTCTACTTGAATCAAATTGCAAAAGAGCGTTGCGGTGTTTCAACAGATATGTTCTCTCGCAATAGTGATCTATGGCAGTTGATTCAAAAGACGTTTCAAGAATGGTATCTCGGTGATGAGCGTGTGGCGGCATCAATTGGCCGTGAAACCATGCAGCCGGGCAAGAAGGGCTTCTTGTCAGACGAGATTCCGATTGTACCGCCTGTAGAAATGGTCGAGTTGTTCCGCGCGTTAAAAGAAAAAGGATACACACTGGGAATTGGAACAGGGCGTCCTACCATCGAGACGCATGTTCCCCTCAGTGAGATGAACATACTGGAATGGTTCGACCCGAACCGCGTCGTAACTGCCTCTCACGTTCTCGATGCGGAAGAAGCATTTCCTAACTTTGCGCCGATGTCCAAGCCACACCCTTATTCCTATGTAAAAGGGTTGCTCGGACTCGATGCACCGATTAGCGATGCTGTCCATTTTTCATTGCCAATCGAAAATGGAGAAGAGGTATTGATCGTCGGCGATTCACTCGCAGATTTTCTAGCGGCTCGCTCCATCGGTTGCAAGTTTGCGGCGACATTGACTGGACTGTCTGGTCAAGACGCGCGCAGCAAGTTTGAAGAGGAAAAAGCAGATTTTATTCTGGATGATGTTCGCGATATCCTGTCCATTCTGTAGATAAAAAACTCCGCCGTTTCTACATACGGCGGAGTTTTTTTATTCCCAACAAATCGATTGCAAGCATTTGAAGCGAAAGGCGTCAATCAAAAAGGATTCAATCATGTCTGTCCTAACGATTACTTCAAAAGAACCGTCTTCACGAGAAAAAAACATGACATCCGTATAGTCTTTGTTCCCTTCAAAATAACGGCGAACTTCTTTCACACGCTCTCGCATTGATTCGGTTTTGACGATGATCTGGAAAGAAGCGCCCTGCTCAGAAACAACTTCCTTTATCTCGATTTCCTTTTCTTCATAGGTGTAATGGAACAAATGGATTCCTCCTCACCAAATAAAATAACGCAGGTAAACGTAGAGATGAGCAATCATGATAGAGATAATCATCAATGGAAAGGCGACCTTCATAAAGCTGAAAAAGCCGATATGATAGCCTTCCTTTGAGGCCAAGCCAGCTACAATCACGTTGGCACTCGCTCCAATCAAGGTACCGTTTCCTCCTAAACACGCCCCGAGTGCAAGGCTCCACCAAAGAGGCTCCAGATTGGTGATCCCGAGGGCTCCCATTTCCTTGATCATCGGAATCATGGTGGCGACGAACGGGATATTGTCAACAAAGGCAGAGGCGATTGCACTCAACCAGAGGATCAACAGGGAGGTGTTCAATGGATCTCCACCCGTCAGATTCATTGCTTCCGTTGCGAGTTTTTTGATCACGCCTGTTTCCACTAAACCAGAGACGAGAACAAACAGACCGATGAAGAAGAAAATCGTATTCCACTCGACTTTGCTGATCGCGTCTTCTAAATAATGCTCTCCGGTAAGGAGGAGCAAAAGAAAAGCTCCAGTTAAAGCGATGGTTGCCGACTCCAAGTGAAGGGCCCCATGGAGCATGAAACCAATAATGGTCAATCCCATCACCGTCAAAGACTTTTTCAATAAACGGCTGTCGGTAATTTCATCGCGCTCATTTAACTGCATGATTTTTGCACTCAACTCAGGTGACGTTACTAACTGCTTGCGGTAAATCAAGACCAAGCAAACAACGGTTACAGCCATAATCACGATGATAATAGGGCTTAAATTCACAAGAAACTTCATAAAATCAAGCTCCGGTACAGAACTGCCAATCATGATATTCGGTGGGTCACCGATTAATGTAGCTGTTCCTCCGGCATTAGAAGTGATAATTTCACTGATTAAAAAAGGTATCGGATTAAGCTCGAGCTGACGGGCGATGCTAAACGTCACAGGTACGATGAGAAGTACAGTGGTAACGTTGTCCAAAAAGGCGGAGGCAACGGCCGTGATCAAGCTCAGGTAGACGAGGATGCGAATCGGTTTGCCCTTTGCGACCTTTGCCGCACGGATGGCCACATACTTGAAAACGCCGGTTTGCGCCGTAATGGCAACCAAGATCATCATCCCAATAAGTAGGCCGAGCGTGTTAAAGTCGATATGGTGAATTGCTTGTTCCTGTGAAACGATCCCGAACAAGACCATGAGAATTCCGCCCGACATGGCGACGATGGTTCGATGTAACTTTTCGCTAATAATAAATGCATAGGTAACTAAAAAGATAGCAATAGCGAATAATGCCTGGTTCGTCATAAGAAGCTCCTTCCTAGGTGTGTAGAATTATCTTGTCCCATTATAGCTCTAACCAAAATAAGGGTAAAGAAAAAGACCCGGCAAATGGCCAGGTCTTTTTCATAGGAAAAGGAGAACCTACAGCTCGATTTGTGTAACGCTTTTCACTTCCGCCAGCTCGCCCATCGTATCGAGAAGCTCTGGCGTCAATGGTTTGTCGACAGAGAGCATCATGATCGCGTCTCCACCGATATCACGGCGTCCTACCTGCATCGTTGCAATGTTCACGCTGTTTTCACCCAAGATAGAGCCGACACGTCCGATCACGCCTGGACGGTCATTATGGTGAATGTAGAGGAGGTAACCCTCAGGCGCTACGTCAATCGCAAAGTCGTCAATTTTTACAATACGCGCACCGTAACCATTGAGTCGTGTTCCAGACACTGTGCGTGTCTCTTGCGTTGTTTTTAAGCTAACGGTCAGTAAGTTCGTAAAGCCTTTGTTTTGTGCTGCCTTTTGCTCCGTTACGGTGATGTCACGCACTTTTGCCAGAATCGGGGCGTTCACATAGTTGACTTCCTCGCCCAAACGGAAAGACAGCACGCCTTTGAGGACTGTCCGAGTCAAAGGAGACGTGTCTACATCCGTCAACTCACCGCTATATTTAATCGAAATCTCCGAAATGGAACCTACCGTCACTTGGGCAAGGAAATGTCCCAGCTTTTCACCCAACGTAAAGTATGGTTGAACTTTTTCCATCACGTGCGCAGGGATCGAAGGCAAATTCACTGCGTTTTTGAATGGCTCGTCACGAAGAACCTTCAGGATTTCTTCCGATACGTCTACGGCCACGTTTTCCTGCGCTTCAATAGTCGACGCTCCTAGATGTGGAGTCGTTACTACTTGTGGCAGACCAACGAGAGGGTTGTCTACAGGTGGTTCTTCTTCGAAAACGTCCAGAGCTGCCCCCGCGACTTTTCCAGTGGTAATCGCCTCGTAGAGAGCCTTCTCGTCAATGATTCCCCCGCGAGCGCAGTTGATCAAGCGAACCCCATCTTTCATTTTCGCAAATTCACGCGTGCTGATGATATGGCGGGTTTCTTTTGTCAGCGGAGTATGGACGGTAATGAAATCAGCTTTGCGGCAAATTTCATCAACAGTCGCGTTGGTTACGCCCATCTTTTGTGCACGTTCCTCGGTCATGAAAGGATCGAAGCCCATAACAGTCATGCCAAATGCTTTCGCACGCTTCGCAACCTCTGAACCGATACGGCCCATCCCGATAACACCCAGTACTTTGTTGTTCAACTCAACCCCTTGGAAGCTTTTGCGATCCCATGTACCGTCTACCAGCTTCTTGTGAGCTTGAGGGATGTTACGAGCGACAGCCATCAGCATGGCAAACGAATGCTCTGCAGTAGAGATGGTGTTACCGTCTGGAGCGTTGATGACTGGAATACCCGCTTGGGTGGCAGCGTTGATATCGATGTTATCGACGCCAACACCCGCACGACCGACTGCCTTCAGCTTTTTGCCGGCAGCGAGTACTTCTGGTGTTACTTGGGTTTGGCTGCGTACGAGAAGTGCATCGTAGTCGCCAATCACATCGATCAGTTCGGCAGGGGAGAGGTTTGTTTGACGAACAACTTCTACATCAGAAGCGTCCAAGAGCTGTTGAATTCCAAATTCGCTTAGTGGATCGGCAATGAGTACTTTATACATGTGCAATGAGCACCTCCTGAGCAGCTTTTACACCAGCACCCAGCTCTACTGGGGCACCGATTTGGTGAAGCGACAATTCGATGGCAGAAATGACTTGCAGGACATCCAATGGCTCGCAATAACCCATGTGCCCGATACGGAAGATCTTGCCTTTCAGGTGCTGCTGTCCGCCAGCAATCGTGATGTTAAATTGCTGCGTTAACATTTTGCGGAGAGCTTCTGCATGAAAGACACCAGAAGGATCGCAAGAAGTTACGGTCGTCGATGCATACTGATCTTCCGCCATGAGTTTGATGTTTAATGCTTTCATCGCTGCGCGAGTCATGTCTCTCATCAGTTCATGGCGCTTTACGATAGCTGGCAAGCCTTCTTCCTCCAACATATCCAATACCTCGGCGAGACCGAAGATGAGGGATACAGCAGGCGTATACGGTGTTGTTTGCTCTGCCAAGCTCTTGCGGTATGCTTTCAGGTCCAAATAGAAGGCGAGCGATTTGTTTTGCTCAATCACTTGCCATGCGCGTTCACTCGCAGCGAGGAAGGCAAGGCCTGTTGGCAGCATGAAAGCTTTTTGCGAGCCGGTTACCACGATATCGACACCCCAAGCGTCCATCTCGCATGGAACCGCACCGAGGTTGCTTACCGCATCCACAATGAAGAGGGCGTCCGAATGTGTGCGGATTGCTTTCGCCAAATCAGCAATCGGATTTTCTACCCCAGTGGATGTTTCACAGTAGGTGGCAAATACAGCTTTTACTTGAGGCTTTTTTTGCAAGAATGTTTCAACTAGCTCAGGTGTTACGGCGTTTCCCCAAGGCACTTCTAACCGATGGGCGACTATACCGTAACGCTCGCAAATTTTTGCAAAGCGCTCACCAAATGCCCCGCTGATGAGGACAGCAGCTTCATCTCCTGGTTGGAGCGTGTTTACGACGCCCATCTCCAGCGCGCTCGTTCCGCTACCTGCCAAGATGTATACGTCCTGCTTGGTGCCAAAGTAAGGCTTTAGTCTTTCAGCAGTACGGGCGAAGAGAGCGGAAAATTTGCCGCTGCGGTGTCCAATCATCGGTTGGCTCATCGCTGTTTGAACACGTGGTGGAATGGGGGTAGGACCTGGGATTCTCAAGATCATTTTGTCTGCAAACATGGTTTTCTCCTCCTATATATGTGCATATCAAAAAAACCTCCCGTTCTCACACTGCTCCTATTACAGAACAGTGAGGGACGAGAGGCTTTGCTTCGCGGTGCCACCCTCATTCGCTCTTTTTTTCTCAAAAAAGAGCCTTGGTAGGTACATGACCTAAAAGAGATAACGGATCTACCGTTTGCGTCTACTGGGATGGTGAACCCTCTTTTCAACGCAGCAGCTCAGAAGTGCTTAACCGTGAGAGAAATCGCCGATTCGCAGCAACCATCGGCTCTCTGGGGATTTCTCGATCACAGCGTTTCTTCGTCAACGCCGTTGTTTTATAAGGTGTTTCGTAAGATTTGTACTTACGATATCACGTCAAAATAACACCGTCAAGAAGAAAAACAAGAAAAAATGAACATTTTTTATTTTAAATCGCTTATCGTTCGTGAATAATGCTCAATTATATGCTAGAAACACCGCGAAAATGACCAAAACACGAACATTAAGATATTGACATCACAAAAAATGGAAAAAACTCAGTTTAATGTTCGGTTTTTGCTGTTGCTTTTATCATACCGAAAAATCACAAAAGAAAGAACGGAAAGTTGTCGATCATTCGTTCAGTGGAGGAGAGGAGGGCATAATGAAAAACCTCTTACATACCGGAGTACGTAAGAGGTCTCTTCCATTAGTAGATGGAATACTATTCCACTTTAATAGAGTCGGTCGGGCATCCTTCAGCAGCATCACGAACATCGTCATGCAGGATATCCGGGATTTCAACGCTGTTAGCATTGTCATCCAACTTGTTGAACGCAAGGCCCTCATCGTCGTAATCAAAGACGTCAGGAGCCGTGGCGCCACAAGCACCGCAAGCAATACAAGTATCTTTATCTACCCATGTAGTCATCGTGGTTTCACCTCCCATACCGAAGTGGTACGTCCACTATCATAGACCATTGTATGCTCTTGGTGACAAGATTTCAAGATTGAATCAGTCTAAAAATGTACGACTACTTATAAAGAGGGATTTCAGGTGCCCTCAGCACGGAGTAGAGCTGTGTGTTCAAGCGTTTAAAATCTCCCGCAGATACTGCATCTGTCGCGTTCAAAATCTTCACGGCAGCGGTTAAATCCTTGATTCCTAGTGCTTGAACTTCATTAGAAGCGATGAGCAAATCAAGTCTTGCAGTCAGGTCCTCAGGACTATAGCTGCTCCATTGATTGCTTTTCGACATGGCCACAGCTGCGAGATAGGTGCGGTAGTGAAACGGATACTGCTTCCACTGCGCGGTGTTAACGGCTCCAGGTACTTGCTTCGGCATGGCTTGCTTGACCACATAAGCCGATTCCCAAGACGCGATGGAGTGATAGACCATTTCCTGTGCGGTTAGCCAATTATTTTGGAAAAGCGTCAGGCTAGCTCCAATAGAAGCAGGTGTAGCATTATTTTGATCGGAACGAATCTGCTCCATACTATCCAAATACGCCCGTACACTGTTCGTAAAAGTGGTGTGAGCTTGTCTCAGCATGGGTGACGTAGGCAAGGGAACACTTTTCTCCAGCTCTTTCCTTGTCTGGTCAGCTAATTTGCTGAGCTGCTTCAAGCCATCCGTCCGTTCACTTTCGTTCATTTGATTCCATTTATCCATCGTATCAAAATGTGCTTGCTTCAGATCAAGCAGCGGTGCATAAACGGCATAGTAAAATCGGATAAAGTCCTGTTCGTTGTACAGCTTTTGCTCACGCAGCAGTTTTTCTTTTTCGGCTTCCTTTTTCTCTGCTTCGAGTACGGCGGCTTGTTCCGACTCCAATTGTGTCTTCATATAATGGGCCCCGAAAAAAAATCCACCAACTGTGCATGCAAGTGTTATGATGATCATGTACGCCATCATAAATTCAGTTCTTTTCAATCGTTTTGTCATACTATCCTCCAAATCCAATGATGCAGTTTACTTCGCTTACTTTGAGCTTTGAAAAATATAGAATGATGTAAGGAGTACCAATGAACAGTCGGAACAGTGCGGCAGAGGAGCAGGACCTTTTATGTGCGGTCGCCTTGAATGCCATGTTACCTCTGGCCAATGAACGAACGCTGCAATCAGCCTACTACATACTGCGTGGCAGAAAAGCCAATCAGACACTGCAAGATGTGCATTTGTATACCCTTTATCCGTATTATCGGATGTTTTCTCGTTTTCCAAGAGAGGATTGGGAGAAAATAGTTTCAACTTTATTTCAGGCGGGCTGGATTTTACCGGTTGATGCAGGTGGAACGAATTCGAAGCCGACATTTACCTTTTCTGATACAGGATTGCAGCATGCCAAGCATATGTACCAAAAATATCGGTTTGATGTATGGTTCGCACCTTTTACCCAGTCCGATTTGGCGGAGCGAATCGAACCATTTTGGAGTAGGCTTCATTTAATGGTGCAGACGATCTCGCAAATGCATCATGGTGATCTCGGTTTCATTCCGGTCGTTTCGGACAAGACGGCGCAGCGTTCGGTAAAAAACCAATTGGCTGATGGGGCAATGCGAACTGCTTGGAAGCAGCAATTGTCTGACGAGCTATATCGATTATGGGAGCCCTTGGATGAAGGTGTTCAGGAGCTTTTGTTTTGTCAACTGTCAGGAGTAGGACAAGTCGGCAAGACCTTGGGACAGGTAGCAGAGATTCGCCAAACGAGTCGTAGCTATCTCATGCTTCAGTTTCGATACGGACTTGCCGCGTCGATTCAGACGCTGCTTGCAGAGAGCAATCATTATCCTCTTTTATCAAAACTTGTTACAGAATCGCACAAGCTTGATCCACGTCTAACCGAAAGTGCTGCTCGAACGTACGCCCTTCTTCAGACTGGCAGTGACAAAAAAGAAATAGCGAAGAAACGACAAATGAAAGAAAGTACGATAGAAGATCATTTGGTAGAGATTGCCTTACGCTGTCCGGAATGGGATATGACAACGTATTTACCGAATGAGTTGGCAAAAGAGATCGTGGAGACGAGTGAGCGACTCGATACAAGCAGACTCCGGCTCATCAAGGATCAATCGGAAGCAACAGTGACGTATTTGCAAATCCGATTGGCACTGGCACGAGCGACAAGGGGGGCAAAATGAACCAACAGCTCATGCACGACAGATTAAAGCTGCATTTTGGATACGACTCATTCCGTCCCGGTCAGGAGTCCATTATTGAACGTGTATTGTCTGGACGAAGCGTTCTTGGGTTATTAGCAACAGGTGGCGGGAAATCAGTGACGTATCAGCTTCCAGCAATGCTTTTGCCGGGTCTGACCGTCGTGGTTTCCCCGTTAATCTCCTTGATGGTTGATCAGGTGCAACAGCTTCGAGCACGAAAAAAAATTCCAGCTACCTATTTGAACAGCATGCAAGACCCGACAGAGTCCCGCGAAATTTTAAAAGGGCTCGCAGAAGGCGCGTTCAAGCTGTTGTATATTTCTCCAGAAAAGCTTCAACAGCCCTATGTCCAACAAGTGTTAAAGCGGACGAGGGTGTCTTTGATCGCCATTGATGAAGCGCATTGCATCTCGCAATGGGGACATGACTTTCGCACAGATTACTTGCGATTGCCACAAGTCGTGAAACAATTGGGAGCACCTCCTGTTCTGGCTGTGACGGCTACCGCTACGGCGACTGTTCGTGAAGAAATTTGCAGCTTGTTTTCCATTGAAAAAGAAGACGTCGTGTTGCAATCCCTTAATCGGGCGAATATCGCCTATGATTTGGTTGAAGTTGCAGAGGAAATTGACAGGCGTTCGTATGTAATTGATCAGATGGATCGTTTGCAGGGCCCTGGGATCGTTTACTGCAGCACGCGACAAGCGGTAGATGTATTGACAGCCTCTTATCAACTCGATGGGAAAAAACGCGTTCACGGTTACCACGGGGGGATGAACAGCATGGAGAGAATGCTGATCCAATCCCAATTTCTCGCGGGCGAGTTGGATGTTATTATTGCAACTAATGCGTTTGGTATGGGGATCGACAAACCAGATATTCGCTACGTCATCCATTACCAAATGCCAGCTAGTTTGGAGGCATACGCACAAGAAATCGGGCGGATCGGCCGTGACGGCAAGCCTGGGTATGCGCTGCTTTTATTTTCGTGGGACGATTGGCAGATTCATCAACACATGCTGGAGAAGGAGTACCCGACACAAGCGCAAGTTCAAAAATACGAGCAGTTGTGCAATACCGGAGTACCCTTGACGAACGAGGCATTGGCGATGGTGGACATATCCGAAGAAATGGGCGCACTTCTTGCCTTTTATACGGAAAGAGTGCTGGCCTCCTACGAAGCTGCCGCTGTGGGTGAATCGTATCCGAAGGCTCAAATCATTTGGCAGGAAACGGAAAAAAGAAGAAGCTTTAAGCAAAAAAAGCTGGCAGAAATGGTGTCTTACGTAAGAGGAGAAAACTGTTTGCGTGCGAGCATCAATACGTATTTCAAAGAAAATGATCATCAATTTGATCTGTATTGCTGTAAAAAATGTGGCCTAACTACGGATGCGTATTTCCAAACGAATGACCATACAATCGCAAAGAATGAACAAATCAAATGGAATTTGCGGCAGGCGTTAGACACTCTTTTGCCGAACAAATAAAGGAGAGAAACATCGAGTGAGGGAAGATCGGCTAGAGGTGGATGAAGCCACGCTTCGGCTGAATCTATGGTTGACACAAGGAATCGTGATGGGAGTGGCTGCTGCCGGTAGCTTATTGGTGTTGGGCTGGGATGCTACTCTGTCCTTGTTTACTTTGCCAGGCTGGAACGCCGTACTGTGGGCCGTGTTTGTAGCCGGAAGTATTATCAGCGCGAGTATGACGATGGATCGTTACGTGCCTAAGCGATGGCAAGATGATGGCAGTATCAATGAGAAAGTTTTTGGGGCCATGTTACCATCCACTACGATTCTCGTCTGTATGGTAGTAGGAGTGGGAGAGGAATGGCTATTCCGGGGAGTCATTCAATCTCTTACCGGGAATTTTTGGAGCAGTCTTATTTTTACACTGATCCACGTACGTTATTTGAAAAAGCCGCTCATGATCATAAGTGTATTTGGTACAAGCTGGATCTTGGGACTCTTGTTTTCTCACTTTCAGTCCCTTTGGCCCTCGATTGTGGCTCATATCCTTATTGACGTCATGTTAGCATTTTATTTACAAAATACGATCAAGAAAAAGGGGGAGGAAGAGTGAATCTCGAGCATAATCCATTACCACCCCGACGCTCCCGTCATACTCGCCCTAAAGCGTCGTTCTCGTTTAAAAAGTGGATTCAACCGGGATTATACTTGTTTGGACTCGTCTTTTTCGGGTTGATTGGTCTTGAGTTGTACAGGGCCAATGTCCCACACGAGTCAGCAGCTTCTGGTAGTGTTGAAGTGAAAGATGTTAGTAAAGCGAGTACCACTTCGCAAGGAAGCAAGGCAGGGGAAAAGGAGCCTGTATCTGTCGTTCTAGATGCTACGCCTGATCCCAGTGCAAGCGTGACCACCCCACCTGCCAAGGTGAAAACGATCGAATCAAAATCAATTGAGCCTGCAGTAAAGGCGGTCACAAGCGTACAGACACCTGCTGTAAGCCCAGTCCCAGCTCAAACTTCGACTGGTACACCTGTAAACAAGGCAAACCAGATCGCGAGTACTTCTACTAGCAAAGTAGCTATACCGGGAAAACAAGCTTCAACACCGCCTACAACAAAATCGAAGGTCGTCAAGCATGTGGTGAAGAAGGGTGAAACGTTGTTTATGCTATCACGAAAGTACTATGGAAATAATTCGAACGTAGGACGAATCGCAAAATATAACAGACTTCATTCAGAAGCAGGGCTCGTTGAAGGAAAAATTGTCTGGATTCCCCTCCTTCAGTAATGAGATCGTGCTCCACTGGCAATGCTATCGGGAAAAGGATAAGCAGGTGGATGCAAGTGGAGTATGATACCGTCATTGTCGGCGGCGGGATTGCGGGGCTTCAAACCGCAATCCAACTAGCAAGATGCCTTCGACGCGTTGCAGTGATTGACATGCCGGGTGGTCGATCAACAGTCGCCAAAGCCTACCGAAACATTCTCGGATATTCGGAGGGGGTTAGTGGCGATTTTTTGCGTCAAGCGGGCAGGGAGCAAGCACAAAAATACGGCGCAATCTTGATAACAGATGAGGTAACAAAGCTTGCTACTGACTCAAGCGGCTTATTTACGATAGGTACGAAAAGTGGCATACATACGCTTACTTCGCGAACGCTGGTATTGGCATCCGGCATTCGCGATCCGTTTCCAACGATCCCTGGCTTCACCGATTGTGTAGGAATATCCATTTTCTTGTGTCCCGACTGTGACGGCTATGAAACCGTTGAGAAAGACACGGCAATCATTGGAGCGGGTCCACACGCTGTTTCGATGGCCGATGAACTTATTTATTATACAAACAAGTTAACCGTGATTAACCATGCAAAAGTGCAGGTGGATACGCAGGCTCTCTCTGGACTAAGCCAGCGAGGGATTATGTATCGGGAGGAAATAGTATGTGCCCTTCATCATACGTCGGGGCAATTGCAAGAAATCGAGCTCTCTTCAGGTGAACGCTTGTCTGCAGAAAGAGCGTTTCTTGCCTTTCCTGGTGCTCATGCTTTAACAGAGCTTTTGCGTGGTTTTTCCGTGCAAATTCATGAAAAGGGCCACATCCATACGAATCCGCGAACAAAAGAAACCGATCATCCCAACCTATGGGCTGTCGGCGATATCAATCAGCATTCTCAGCAAGTGTCGATTGCCATGGGGGATGGAACACAGGCGGCCATTTGGATTCAAAAGCGGCTACGTGAATATGAGAAGTAGAAAAACGCCTGATTCTGGGCGTTTTTTCATGTACAAACCTTTATGAATGAGAAGGAACCCGAACTAGCAGAGCCAAATATAAATACAGAAGAAGAACAATGAGGGGGAACTTTTCCTGGGAAAGCGCAGGAAATGACAGGCAACAACAAAGTTTCTTTTTTTTGTGAGTGGATTCGACATCGATAGGCGAATGCTGCGTAGGTGTCATGGTAGCTTTTGTTCCAGTAACTAAATGTGATATGATAGGACTACCCCTTATTTTCCAGTCCATCAAAAAATGGATGAATGCCAACAGGTATTCGCCGGAGAATGTGGAGAACTCTTACAGGCTTACCATCATATTTTGTAGTACGACTGGATGGCGAGGAGGGACAGTCATGCGTGTTGAACGCCTTGGTCAAGATAAAATACGAATCTTTTTAACTTTTGACGACCTCACAGAGCGCGGGATAGAAAAAGAAGACATGTGGCGTGACATTCCTAAAGTTCATGAACTGTTCAACGACATGATGGAACAGGCTTATCACGAATTAGGATTTGAGGTATCAGGGCCTGTTGCAGTTGAAGTGTTCGCCTTGCCAGCTCAGGGAATGGTCGTAATCGTAACGCGTGGCAAGACGGGCTCAAAGGACGGAAAAGAAGAAGAATTCGAAGACGAGGATGTATACGAGCTAGAGGTCACGTTGGAAGAAAGCGATCTGATCATGTATGCCTTCCGGGACTTTGAGCATATGGTTGAAGCCGCCCATCGCATTAACGCCCTTTTGACCAATGGCGGAGCTGCCTACTTCTACCAGGGGAAATATCATCTGGTGCTGGAGGAAGTCGACTTGGATCAGGAGCGTTATCACAAGTTAATTGCGATCCTCTCTGAGTACGGAGAAGCGACGCCGATAACGATTTATGTGTTGGAAGAATACGGGAAAGTGATCGTTGCCGACGATGCTGTAAAAGAAATATGCAGGCATTTCACGTAATCGGAAACGAAATGTCTGGGAATATAAAACAGCACCTAGTCAACCAACTAGGTGCTGTTGCTGTCTGTACAGATTATGCTAGGCCGTCAAAAAAGTCAGCCTCTTTACCTTGAATGGTATAGTTCGGAAGGCTGTGCCAAGCCAAGATGTAATGATTGTTTGGTGGAACAGAATGGTGCTCGCCTTCTGTTACACCTGGGAAAACGCGCTCTACTGATAGGTGCTGTGTTCTGTGCGCCCGCAAGGCATCTGCTACTTTTTGCATGTATTCGGGGGCGTGAATGATCGTCGTAATGCTCTCGATTGGGTCTGTAAAGGGAGGCTTTATCCTACCAAATCCTTCGTCGGACGAGCGAGTTGCGTAATAAAGCTTTCGCACACTCGTATCTGGGCCTAGAGAAAGGACAGCCTGGGTGGTAGCATGACTAATCGCTAAGTGGTCAGGATGTCCGGAGATGCCATGCGGTGCAAACGTGACAACGATTTCCGGTTGGATCTGGTGAATGGCCTGATGGATACGAGTAACGAGCTCATCTACAGGCACTGAGTTTAGGAACTTATCCTGATATTCCCAGACGTCTACTTGATCGAACCCGAGTATGGCACAAGCGTCGCGAAGCTCTTGCTCGCGAAAGCGGGGGAGCTCTTCGGGTGTGCATAACGGTGGTTCACCAGCTTTTCCTGCTTGCCCTTTTGTTGCACACAAAAGATGAGTGCTGGCCATTTTGGATTCACTATATTTGGAAATGGAAATCCCACAAGCAAACGTTTCGTCATCGGGATGGGCAAAAACAAACAAAATAGACTTTTTTTTCATAAAAACACCTCCATGAATAAACTTCCACCATTACTTTTTCCATTATGGCATAAATTCACTATTCCTGTAATGAAAGAAACAAGTTTGGGGACAATACAAGCATGACTGGACGTGCATTTGAAGCTGTTTGTGAAAAATGCAGTCTGTAAAAGCGATTTCAAAATGGATGGTAAATAATTGAATGATTATGCAAAACAAGGCACGAAAACGTTTTCGAAATGGAAAAAAACATTTTTAAGCTTCTCATAAATGATACAAGCGTGTATACTAAAGGCGGCATTGACCGAAAACATTTTTGAGGTGGTAAGTAATGGGTAATCAAGACGTGGTAACCGAAAGCACCGAAGGGAAAGAAAAGCAAGAATCATTGAACTTGCTCCATTCAACTCAAACGGTGATCAAGGAAGCACTGGAGAAACTAGGTTACCAAGAATCGATGTTTGAACTCTTGAAGGAACCGCTACGCGTTTTGACTGTACGTATTCCGGTTCGCATGGATAATGGCGAAGTAAAGGTATTTACGGGCTATCGTGCACAGCACAACGATGCAGTAGGTCCGACCAAGGGGGGCATTCGTTTCCACCCGGAAGTTACTGAGGATGAAGTTAAAGCACTTTCTATCTGGATGAGCCTCAAAGCAGGTATCGTCGACCTGCCATACGGCGGTGGTAAAGGCGGTATCATTTGCGACCCGCGTGAAATGTCCTTCCGCGAACTGGAAAGACTGAGCCGCGGTTACGTTCGGGCAATCAGCCAGCTTGTGGGCCCTACTAAAGATATTCCAGCTCCGGACGTCTTTACGAACTCACAGATCATGGCGTGGATGATGGACGAATATAGCCGTATCCGTGAATTTGACTCGCCTGGTTTCATTACGGGTAAACCAATTGCGCTGGGTGGATCCCATGGCCGCGAAACAGCTACTGCAAAAGGTGTAACGATTTGCATCCGTGAAGCAGCGAAACGTCGCAACATCGACGTAAAAGGTGCTCGCGTAGTTGTACAAGGCTTTGGTAATGCTGGTAGCTACTTGGCAAAATTCATGCATGACGCAGGTGCTAAAGTTGTAGGTATCTCTGATGCTTACGGTGCCCTGCATGATCCGAACGGTTTGGATATTGACTACTTGCTGGATCGTCGTGATTCCTTTGGTACAGTTACAAAACTGTTCAACAACACGATTTCCAACAAAGAGCTTTTGGAACTGGAATGCGACATTTTGGTTCCGGCAGCGATCGAAAACCAAATCACAGCTGCAAATGCTCACAACATCAAGGCGTCAATCGTAGTAGAAGCGGCAAATGGCCCAACTACTTTGGAAGCGACCAAGATTTTGACTGAGCGTGGAATTCTTCTGGTTCCAGACGTACTGGCAAGTGCCGGTGGTGTGACTGTTTCCTACTTCGAGTGGGTACAAAACAACCAAGGCTACTACTGGTCTGAAGAAGAAGTAGAAGAGAAGTTGGAAAAAGTAATGGTTCGTTCGTTTGAAAATGTATACAACATGTCGCAAACACGTCGTATTGATATGCGTCTGTCTGCTTACATGGTTGGTGCCCGCAAAATGGCAGAAGCTTCTCGCTTCCGCGGTTGGGTATAATTTTTCAAACAACCCTCCATATATTGAGAAAACATGGCTTCGCCGTTTTGGCGGGGCCTTTTTTTATTGATGGAATGTGGCAACGGTGAAGAGAAGCATATTTCCAGACTAGGCTCCAGGCTCCGTCCTGCTGAGGGCTTTGATTGTCCGCTCCGAAGGGATTCGCGGGGAAACGCAAAAGTGGTAACCGCTTCGTAGCCCGGGCACGTTGCGTTTCTTTTGCCCGCAAATCCCTTCTCCGCTAGGCAGGACTCCACAAGTCGCTACGTCTGGAAATATTCTTCTCTGTCGTGACTGATTACCTTTCTTCATTCTTTTAAGGCTTTCAAAACTCGATTAACACGGAAAGCTCGTAGAGGAAACAGGAGAAATAAGCGAAGATCTTAGGGACACCGACCGAGGCGGAATGCAAAAAGCGAAACACGCCCTTAAGCGGCCACCTCTGAGACACATCCTGAGAGGACCACTTTGGCCGCGGTTTCGCTTTTTGCATGGAGGCGGGCAGTCAATCCCACAGGGGGTGGCCCTAGAAGCTGAGCGTTTTCTCCTGTTTCCTCCCCACCACAATAGCAACGTACAGTTCATTAAACAAAAAAAAAACCTCCTGAAGAGCTGAAGTGCACCCCTTAGAATAGACATTGGAAAAACCCCTAGGGAAATCCGATGTAATTCTAGGGGGTGCTTTTCGTCATGGCAGTGAAAGGACAGAAATTTAAACATTATCCAGAACTG
>NZ_PXZO01000025.1 GCF_003013475.1 Brevibacillus porteri | reverse complement strand
CTAAATGGGGTCTTGACCATTACAAAAACCGGGGGCTTATTTACGCGGATATCTTATTTCACAAAGCTCAAGAGCAGCTCGCGAACGATTTTGGATGCCGCAATTTGCGTCATTTCACTATGGTCATACACAGGAGCAACCTCCACCAGGTCACAACCGATGACATTCGCACCGTTGTTTGCCATGAAGTGAATGGTATCGAGCAACTCACGAGAAGTGATGCCGCCTGCTTCTGTTGTGCCTGTTCCCGGAGCGTGCGCAGGGTCCAATACATCAATGTCAATCGACAGGTAGATTGGACGGTTGCCGATAGTAGGCAGCACTTGCTTCACTGGCTCCAGTACATCGTATTTGTACAGATGCATGTTTTCTTTTGCCCACTCGAACTCATCTTTCATACCGCTGCGGATACCGAAAGAGTAAACATTTTTGCCGCCGATCAGGTTGCATACCTTTTTGATCGGGGTGGAGTGGGAGTATTCGTATCCCTCGTAGTTGTCGCGCAGGTCTGTATGCGCGTCAAAGTGGAATACGACCATATCCTTGTACTTTTCATAAACCGCTTGGAATACTGGCCAGGAAACCAAGTGCTCTCCGCCCAGACCCAATGGGAACTTGCCATCTGCCAATACTTTTGCCACGAATGTACGGATCGCATCCAGGCTACCTTCCACGTTTCCGAAAGGAAGTGGAATATCGCCAGCATCAAAGTATTTGATGTCTTCCAACAGCCTGTCCAAGTACGGGCTGTACTCTTCCAGACCGATAGAAACCTCACGAATACGGGCAGGGCCAAAACGAGAGCCCGGACGGAAGCTCACTGTCCAGTCCATCGGCATACCGTAAATAACGGCTTGGCTTTCCTCGTAATTCCCGTGACTACGGATAAAAACATTTCCAGAGTATGCTTCGTCAAAACGCATAGGTGTTGTTCTCCCCCGATTAGTCGCGGGTCAGCTCAGCCACAAAGTTAGGCAGTTTGAAAGCAGCGTGGTGAACTTCCGCATTGTAGTATTTGGTGCCCAAATCTTTGATTTTCGCTGGATCTACTTCCAACGGATCGTGTTGCTTGGATGCGATGGTGAAGCTCCACAGTCCGGATGGATAAGTAGGGATGCTGCAAGTGTAGAGACGAGTAACCGGGAATATCGATTTCAGGTCTTTGAACACGCGCTTGATCAGTTCACGGTTGAACCAAGGAGATTCCGTTTGAGCAACCATGATGCCGTCTGGTTTCAAAGCATCGTGAATGCCTTGGTAGAAACCTTTTTCGAACAGACCTACAGCTGGGCCAACTGGCTCTGTAGAGTCAACCATGATCACATCGTACTCACCTTTGTGGTCATGAATATGTTTAATACCATCGATGACTTGTACATCTACACGCGGATTGCCTGTCAATGCACTCGCAATCTCAGGGAAATATTTTTTGCAAGACTCAATGACGCCACCGTCGATTTCAGCCAGAACTGCTTTTTCTACAGACGCGTGCTTTACGATTTCACGAATAGCACCGCCATCGCCGCCGCCTACAACCAGAACCTTTTTCGGGTTTGGATGCGTATTCAACGCGATATGAGAAATCATTTCATGGTAGACAAACTCATCGACATCGGTAGTCATAACCATGCCGTCGAGCACTAACATGCGACCAAACTGCTTCGTATTAATTACGTCGATTTGTTGAAACTCGGATTTCTCACTGTATAGGGTTTCTGTAATTTTCGTTGTTATCCCGTGATTTTCCGTCTGTTTTTCGGTGTACCACAATTCCATGTTCATGGCTATGTAACCTCCTTCAATTAACCGCATGAAAATACATATAACAAGAAAATTATAGTAGCTGTCTTCCAAATTGCAAGATATTTTTCTAGCAAGGAAAGTTTAACCAGCTTGCAAGCGACACATACTACTAGTAACGTAGTATGTCCTATTTTATTGATTCAACCGCAGAAAGGAGGAGAGGCACACATGGAAGTCATTCGCGAAGCCCCATTGCTGCGCTATTTGCGTTGGGCTAAGAAATTCGTAAAATTTACCATTCTCAGCCTATTATGTTTCTCTTTTGCCATCTTGCTACTCATTTTGTACTTACGCTCTCAACCACTCCCGGAAACGTTTGTGAAGCAAACCACGACGATTTACGCTTCCAATGGAGAGGTTTTGGATACGATGCATCGTGGCGAGAACCGGATTTCTGTGCCACTTGCAGAGATTTCACCCGCATTGCTTGATGCGACTATTGCGATCGAGGACCGTTCGTTCCGCGAACATTTCGGTTTTGATTGGAAACGATTAGCCATGGCCGCTTATGTCGATGTCATTAACATGGACAAGCGCCAGGGTGCCAGCACCATCACTCAACAATTGGCAAGAAATCTGTACCTCAGCTTGGACAAGACATGGGAGCGAAAAATCAAAGAAGCTTTGCTTTCGATTCAACTTGAGCTGAATTACAGCAAGGATGAAATATTAGAAATGTACGTGAATCAGATTTATTATGGTCACTCAGCTTATGGGGTACAAGCTGCTGCCCAAACCTATTTCGGCAAGAACGCCAAAGATTTGACGGTTGCAGAGAGCGCCATGCTGGCAGGCATCCCAAAAGGTCCTACTTATTATTCACCATTTGTCGATTTAGAACGCGCCAAAGCCAGACAAAAGCTCATTTTGAATGCCATGGAGCGTGACAATCTACTGACATCGAAGGAAGTAGAGCAAGCCTACGCGGAACCAATCAAGCTGAAACAGCGAACAAACGAGAATGTAACCGAGCCAGCTCCTTATTTCCGCGATTACATCGCCAATTTGGTAAAAAACAAATATGGCATCGACGAAGAAAAATTTATTCATGGAGGCCTGAAAATCCATACGACCCTTGATCCAATCGTACAAAAAAAGGCCGAGGATATTGTCGCCTCCGTCTTACCGAAGAACAATCCGAATTTGCAAGTAGCCCTCGTCGCCATGGACCCAACTACCGGCTATATTAAAGCGATGGTAGGTGGACGTGACTACAAGGTGAGTCAGTTCAATCGCGTGCTTGGCAAGCGGCAGCCCGGTTCCTCTTTCAAGCCGATCATGTATTTGTCGGCCTTGCAAAACGGCTATACACCGCTCACTTTGATGAAAAGCGAACCGACCGTTTTTACCTACGATAACAATAAGCAGTACATCCCCGGCAATTTTGGTGGAAAATATGCAAACGCACTGATCAACATGCGTGAAGCAATCAAAACTTCCGACAACATTTATGCCGTCAAGACCATTGATTTTCTCGGGCCACAAAAAGTGGTGGATCAGGCAATGCAATTAGGTATCACCAGCTCGATGCAAGCAGTTCCCTCTCTGGCACTGGGAACTTCACCCATCTCCCCCTTGGAGTTAAACGCAGCTTATGCAGCAATTGTCAACAAGGGACAAGCAGTGAAGCCCATTGCTATCACCTCCATCGAGGACAGCGAGGGCAACATTTTGGTCGAAGAAAAACCGGAGAAAACACAGGTAGCCGATCCTGTCGCGTCTGCTCTCTTAGTGAATATGATGCAAAGTGTATTTGAACAAGGCGGTACGGGATATCGCGTAGCTGGCGAAATGAACCGACCGGTAGCAGGGAAAACAGGATCTACGGATTATGACGCATGGCTGAGTGGGTTCACTCCGCAGCTAGTCTCTACCGTATGGGTAGGTTACGACAAAAATCAAAAGGTCGATGATGTAAAGGAAGGCTATCTGTCCAAAAAAATTTGGGCCCAGTTCATGGAAAGTGCACTTAAAGGTCAACCCCCTGCACTCTTTGACATGCCAGCTGGTGTGGTTTCTGTCTATATCGATCCCGCTTCTGGAAAACTGGCGACCGAGCATTGTCCGAATCCACAGCTCTTTTATTTTGCCAGCGGAACAGAGCCTCAAGATTACTGCACGGATCACATCCCGACAAATGAGACACCGACACCTTTAAAGCCGCCAGATTCTGCGACCTTCTGGCAGCGCATGGGCAGTTGGTGGAAACCGAATAACTAAAGAAAAAAGGACGTTTCTCTTCATCGAGTACGTCCTTTTTAATATACCTATTAACCTTGCGTGCTCTGATTGTCCCCGCCGCCCACGACTCCATCTCCATCTGCAAAAACATGGTCGTTGACGATTGTAATCAGACCGGCATTATCAAGCTGTTCCAATACTTCAAACAAGCTTTCCCTTTTTCCAGCAGGGAGCTTACTCACAAAGTTGTTTATCTCGGTCGGAGTCACGTGTGTGTGGAAATGGACGCCACCGTGCTTCACAAAATGATCATGCGATTGTTCATTACCACGGAGATCTTCTCCCAATGGGTACCGCCCCTTCCGTCAAACAGTTTGGTTCAATCCCCATTAGTGTTCCGCGATATCCCAAAAACTATGATCAATAAAAGAAATTATATACACAAACAGGGAAAGAGTGACGGCTCTCTCCCTGTTTGTTGACCTAGTGTACATGTTACACAGATATGGAAATAAGTTTACCTGACTTCAATTGTGTGAACAATTGATTTCACGATTTGTTCACAGACCGTTCACGATTTCCAACTTTAGGACAAATTTTGCTTTAATTCCTCCGTGGAGTTCTCAAACATGTCCGCGTTATTATCAATCAAAAGCTTTTTCAGAGCGGCTTTTTCCTTCTCGGATAGGTCGGACAGCATAATACGTCTCTTCATAGAGTAATCCATGCGATTCACGTGATCTGCCAAAATTTTGTAGCCCCGACGCGCTTCCCTATCGATTTCCATATAGCATGCGGTTGCCCCTGCATAATAAGGACCAGCTTCATTGCGATCGACGGTTACCCAAACGAGCCAATAAGGCTTTCCATTTGGTACTTCTTCTTTATTCATCGTCCATTTGATGCCCTTTTCTACAGAACTTTTGGCATGCAAGGCACCCATGTCAATGTACGCTTCGTCCCCATCGATAATGACCGAAGACACAGCATTCAGGTCAAGTACACCTTGACCAAAACCTCCGTGTACATCCGTTTTTCCACTCATGATGGTAAAACCACCTTTTTTATTATCAAAAATATCCATTTGAACAACCTCCAGACAATCATTCTCCTTCCTTTTATTCTACTCGAAAAACGTGCGATGACGCAATTTGCCTATGTGCCCAGTTATTTATCCATGGGCTTTTGGGTGTTTCGTTTTTTGTTTACGAGCTGGATGATTTTTTCGATGCCCGACATGATCAGGATCGTAACGACTGCTGTATGGACAGCCATAGCAACCTTCATGACTAACAGTTCACCTAGCATCGTGTCAGAGGGAACAATAAACAGGTAGTACACAAAGCTGATAAAAAGAACACTTAGAAAGATCAGCCAGCCTCGAAAGCCTAACGTGAAGCGAATGAAAGCGGCGATGAGCAAACCGATCAAAGGCCCCGCAAACATCAATGAGAATACGAAAGGACCGAGTATGAACCAGACAAACCAATTATCATCCATTGTCTTACACCCTTTGCTTTTGATGACTACTCATCATAGGAATCCGTAGATTCTTCTACCTCTGCCAGTCCACGCTCATCGAGCACGTAATGTCTGCCTGTTTCTTTGTACCGCTCCGAATCATCTGACGAGAAACGTTTGATCAGAAAGCGCGCTGGCTCCTCTCCCTCTACAGCTACAGGCGGCTGGAATTCCAGGTCTTCACCGTCTCGAGCATGGATGACAACGATACGATCGTGATATTCAATAGACAGGTCTTCCCGTACTTCTTTTTTATTGGCGTCGAGCGTAAAGGTCTGGCCGGATTTTTGTATCGTCACTTCAGGAAAGCTTTTGTCATCTTGTGCAATGATGTAATACAGATAGTCAGCATTTTGATCCGGAGCATTGCGCAATCCTGGTTGTAATTCCTCATCTCCCTGTAGCAATCGCGTTACTTGGTCGATGACTTCTGGTATGGTCGGAAGCTTGGCGTGTTCGCCTTTCACGTAGTAACGTTTTTTCATATCCTTCTGGGCGTAATTGGCACTCATATACGGAACGGTACCGTCTCCAACGCCAGGATCGAGAATCGGGGACCATTCGTTATAAAAAGAATCATAAAAGTAACCGAGCAGTGTTACTTGACCTGTACCCACAATGGAATACTGTGGAACATTGATCGTTTTGTTATCCCACTTTTCATGCATCTTGCCGCCATGTCGGACGAGCGGTGCATAGTCGAGGCGAATATTTTTGTCTTTTAAAAACTCGTCGTAGGTGTAGTACTGGATGTTACTCTTTTTCAAGAAGCCAACCGTTTCAAAGTATTTTTTGGAGGGTAACAGCTCGTAAACGGCAGGCGCATAAGAGGAAATCACTTTCCCTGTCTCCTCATCCAGCCAAGGGATCGAAAAATTGTATCCGTGCTTAAGAGCCTGATATGCCCGTGGAGATCCAAGGAAAGGTGTGCCCATATACACGACACGATTCACTTTGCGCTGGTAGGACACGTTGGATAGAAGTGTTTCTTTTACCAAGAGCCCACCCATGCTATGTGCCACCAAATGCACCTGATTTGCCCCACTAGCCTTCAGTGCAGCATCGATTTCTTCTTTTAGAAGGTTGGCATTTTTGGTGCTGCTGTATCGCCAATCGTACGGCAGTGCAAATAAGGTGCGGTGCTTTTTGTATCCCGCTTTCTCCAGTTCCTTTACCATGCTGTAATACTGTTCGGTAAGTTCTTTTAAAAACGGCGCATAGGAAAGATATTCGATGGCGTAAAAATCATCTTTTTCCGGGTGGATCGTCGCATCACGGACGACTGGTTGTACATCTACACTGTTTGGCTTGATCGGCTCCAAAGAAAGCAGCCTGCGGTGTTTGGGATCATTAATACCAATGAGACTATCGCCAAGTGCCAACCATATTTCCGATCTCTTTCCATTCTGCTCCACTTCGAGTCGCGATCCACCTACTCCCGGGATTAAGATAACTGGGATCGTTCTGTCTCCAATATAAAGACTGTACGAGTTAGCGGTAAATCCCGAGCGTTTGCTGGCCATGACCTTGACTTTATAAGTTCCAGGATAGGCATTGAAGATCATATGTTCATCCGAATTCTTCGCTTTCTCAGATCTAGCAACAACTTTTCCAGCCTCGTCGAGCAGAAATACGTCCATATCCATTCCTGTAGGGATATCCTTGAGGGAGACCTCCACAGTAGAGGAGAGCTTAACGGATAAGCTGTAAAAATCAACATCTGTCTGTGAATGAAGATTACCTACGATATTTCGTTTATAATCATCTAGCTCGTAGGCCTCTTCCATTGTGTCATTCGGCTCGTACCCATCCGCCTTGCCCCCTCCTTGATCCGCGAAAAAATCAGCTCGCAAGCGGTAATAGTAATCTTTCGAAAACGAGCCCTGCTTTCCAACAACCTTGATGTAGTACCATTTGTCTTTTTCCAGTGCCAGTCCCTCGATAAGCTCAGGCTCATTTCCATGTTGCTCTGAACGGGCAAGCTCCCGCTCCTCCTCATCATACACATACAAATCGTAGTCTTCGTTTGTCTGAATATCTGTGAGGGATATATTCATCTGTCCATTTGTTGTTCCTCTGATTTTCCAAAAATCCACATCATCTTTGCTGCTAATCTTTCCATGGCTGTCCTTTCCATCAAAGAGCCAATCCGATCTGCTTCCCAAGGTGTCATTCGGTTCTACCTCAAAGCGAGCTTCTCTACTGCGCAGTTCCACTTCTCCAGGCTTCTTCTCGCCTGAAAAATGCGCATAAAATTCCTTTGCCAGCCGCGAAAGCTCTTCGTCGGTGGCATCCTGCTCTGGCGGAGCTTCGTTTGGGGCTTCGATCTCTAGTTCAACCAACTCTAACGGTTCTCCCTGATCGGCAGCCATTTCATTCCAAGGTGCCTTTTTGATTTTTATTTTATCTACGGTCGGCTCTATGTGTTCAGGCAACGACAGCTCCCAGCTACGTAACGGCTCTTCCGAATCATCTATGAACATCACTATCTGGAGAGGGCTATCATCCAAAGGCATTACAGCGAGGGAAATCTGAGACTCCTCGTGAAAAGAACGGGTTTTGCTGTCGATGTTCTGATTGACAGACAGCTCGATTTTATCCGGAGTACCCGATAATTGTGCCTGAAAACGCACCTCTCCCTCGTCGATCCATGCCCACGCCTCCTCTACGAATATCTCCCATTCATTTGCCCAGCCCTGTTCCACTGTATTTCCCAAGCATAAAGCGAATAGGAGAAGTGCACATAGCAAGCGCCGCGTGATTAATCCCACAAAAATCCCCCTCATCCTTTTTCTAGCTTTACAGTAGAAAAAGACAGAGAGGGGGTGCAAATATTTTTACTGTGTCGTATGGTTGCGGATTCCTTGTCGTTCCCATGCATTTGCAATGATACGGAAAGGTAGTTGATAATCTTTTAGCTCGTGCCCTTGTCCAGAAGCTTTATTTTGATAGGAGAAGCCCTTGTTCACGTCAAAACGAAAGGAAACAGAGTAATAGACAGCGTAGCTCGCATCCTTTTGGAAGCCATGCTGTTTATCCCCCATCAAAGGCGTATCTACCCCCACTTCACGAGTTCCTAGCTTGGAAGCGGAATAAGAAGGTCCTCTCCAGAGCTGGGGGGTCGCTTGTTGCAAGGCTAACAACGACTGTAACGGCGTTTGGCGTAAGCCAGTTTCTGAAATCCACGCCCGCGCAGATGTCACGACAGGAAACTGGTTGCTCACGGGATGGCGGTGTCGATCCTGCAGCCCCACTTGTGTCAAGATTCGCTCCCCCGCGTAGTAATCATTTGGCTGGCTGTTTGGATACCGGTCCCTGGCATGATACGCTGCCCATTCGGTTGTATGGCGAATCGAGCCTGTTGCATTCGGCTCAAATACTTCAAAGGAACGCTCTCCCCCTTTTACCGTTATGGTATAGCGTCCTGTCATTGTTTTGGAAATGTTCTGTGGTTCACAAACCTCTTCATCTTCGTCGTTCATCGCGCAGCTCTCGTAGGACAGTTCAAAATCGATCTGATAATCCATTACGATGACAAAGCCGTTGATTTCTGCTTTGTACTTTTGCGATTGCAGTACTTGGCGCCAAGTCGTCTGCGTGGGGACAGTGGTTCCTGTGTACACGACCTCTGTGCCTGTAGATGCACTGCTTACCTGCCATTGCATCGGCGCTCCGGGGCCTGTCAGCTTCAGATCAAGCTGCGATGGTGTATACACCGCCATGCTCTTGGCATCTGAAATCCACCCGGGATTCGCAGTGACGGTTACGTTTTTGATATTGTCCCCGCTGACTGAACTCTCCAATTTTGCTTTAAATTGTGTGATTTTCTGATTGATCTCCTGCTCTGTTTTTTGGAAGCCTTCGTTTATTTTCGTCTGATCAATGACCACGCGAATCGTAGCAGGCTCACGTTCCCACACGCCATCTGCATGTAGCGGCAGTTTTTGTAGCTGTCGACCATCACTGTCATAAATCTCTAATCCAATTTCACCGCCATCAAAATCGTCTCCACCACCAGGCGGCTCGGGAACTTCCCCACCAACTATCTTCACTGGCCAAGCCGCACGATTGTCCGTCCAGATCGTCTCATTTTCTGGCATGGATTTCGCAGGGTTGATATGGGCGATGAAATCCTCCGATTTTTGCGGATACTTCGTCGGAACCGTGATCTTACGCACCTCACCCGGCTTGAATTCCTTCACATCCAAGCTGGTTTCCTTCTCTGAGCTAGCCCACCGAACAGCCAATTTCGTATCATGCGTTAATTTCCCGGCATTCTTCACGTTGAATGTAATTGTCGCATCGGTTCCTGCGGCTTGAGGGCTCTTCGGATCAATGTGAAAGCTCGATTTCACAATAAGCAAATTCTCTCCTTCCGGCTTTGGAGTGCCTTTGCCAATTTGCACAAAAAAATGACCGTCGCAGCCATCACTCTGGGTTGAGTAAAATTGCACCTTGTACAGACCTTCTAGAAGAAGATCGTTCCCATCTTCCGGAAAATACACCCAATGTCCATTTGTGGAGGTGTTTGATCCATCCAGTTCTTTTCCATTCCGCTTTCTTTCCCAGTTTCCTGTGGCCGGATCGAACCACCTCATCGAAAAGTGACTATCCTCGGACAAAAACATGTGAAATCGATACCCGTCTGGAATTTCATCTGCTGCTAATTCAATTGTTTCTCCACGTTTAATTTCTTTGCTCCACTTTTGGTTTTTCAGATTAATTTCTACAGACACCAAAATATCCTTGCATTTTTGGTCAGATTCAATGGTGAATCGTACCTCACCCGTGCAGCCCGTCTCGGACTCGAACAGCAGTACAATTTCATCACCAACATCCACAGTGACTGGCAACATGAGCCTGAATGACTCGTCCGCTGCAAGCTTGTCGGTTAACGCTGTTTTTCCTTCGGGGGTCTTCAAATACCAAGTACCAGATACCTTCGAGGAAAACGATAGATTGGTATCGTAGTGGTTTCCGAGATCAGTAAAGTATTTGAAATATACCGGGTCTGTCAGTGTATATCCTGAACTGGGTGATCCATTCATCAGTTCGCCTTCTGGAGAAAATGGTAGCGGCGGCTCGCTATGTACCAGGAATTTAACCTTTTTTTGGTCCGCTATTGTACAAGAGGCATCTTTTACTACGATCGTGATTTCCCAATTGCAGTCAGGCCGATCCTTCCACTGTGTCCCATCGAAGTTAAGCTTAAGTTTGTACGTTTTTCCTCGCTCAAACTGAACATCATACGGGTCATGAATATTCCCGTACGGAAGTTTTAAGCTGGAGGAATGATAGGATCGCCATCTGCCATTGTCACTTTCCTCGACTGGTAAGGTATAAATTTTTCCGTTTGGAAGTGTTACATCCCACTTGAGAGATGCTTCCTCGCTATCTCCGTATTTGGTTGTGTATTTGGCTCGGAACGTCAGCGTGTCAAACGGCATAATCTCAATCGTTTCACCGTTTCTCACTGCTGATGCAGACAGTGTAACGATGGGGCATGAGCCTTCGCCGTCTGGCGACTTGACTCTCAAATATTTCTCCCAGCATTCGGTTCCATCATCACTGACGTAGACGACTTTTACCCTTCCAGAGCTACCGATGCTTCCTGTCCCGACTTTCCTGTTGCCATTCGCCCCAGGCTTCATATCATAACCATTCATGGTGAACTTCCCCGATTTATTGGCATAGAGAGTGATTTCGGCATTTTTTTCGACAGAAATATCTGAGCCGCCGCTTGCAACAGCATTATGGTCTTTAATATCCTTATCGCCAACGACTTGAATGTTCAGTTTGGTTTTTGTTGATCCGATCGAACAGGCTGGACCTGGATCAGGCTTTTCGGGATCGGGTTTTTCCGGTGGGGTTACATCACCTACTGTGAATTGTGCTGTGTAAGGTGTCGAAACGCTTATGCTGCTTGATCCTTGGCGACTTCTTTGATGCAGGTCAGTGATTGTCAGCGACACCTCATACACGCCTGGCTCGGTAGGCTTATATTCGGTATTTTTATAGGTCCACTTGTAGCCTGGGGGACTACTTGTCTCGTTTACCTTGGGAACGGCGGTACTGGGATCGTTGAATTGTCGATTAGACAAGAAGCTTTTGTATCCACGTCCCGTTGTCTTGTTGATCACGTTTAAAGACCATACAAAAATGCCGCGGTCATAGTAAGAAAAGTCCGTGGCATTTGCATGAATCTCAACTGTTTCGTTGAGGTTGTATTTGGTTTTGTCTGTGGTTATGTTGCCGCTGGGTTGTGGGGTTGTTCGGAAGTGGCCTACTGAGATGTATCCGCCTTTGCCGTCTGGGACGAGGTTGTCTCCTTTGGTGTAGCCTGCGCCGCCTGAGGCAGCAGCCAAATCAGCAAGATTATAGGCTTTATATGGTTGAAATACTTCTTCTGGTATCCCGTTAGCAGTTATCCAACTACTATATACGTTAGCAGTTCCACCAAGTATATAATTGGGATTTCCACCGAGCCGACTGATCCAATAAGATGCTTCATCTCCGTCTACAAAGTACCATCCCCTATCAGCCTTTTTATCTGTATCTGCAAAGCCTAATACCCTATTACTATCAATGCCCCGATCAATTTCAATTTGTGAGACTGACGCACCTACTTCTCCATCTATTCTATCGATCTGTATTTTGTAGAAGCCACCTTCTGGTGCAAGCTCTTTGTTTGAATCAATAGTAGCAACCTTAATGTTATGAAAATTAGGTGAGGCACCTACATAATTCGACTGAATAGCTAGTACACCACATAATAGGATAAAGGAAAGCACAGAAAATAGTAATTTCCTGTGCTTAAATAAAATTAATCGCATCTATTTCTCACCCTTCATTGTATGAAATTTGCGGGTGTTATTGGTTTGTTCTAGAGTTGGTAATTTTTTATACATGAAAATGCCTGCATCAGTTGAGTCGTTACTATTAATTACGCTAAAAGAAAAAGCAATTACGTTACCTACTGGGACATTAAAAGATTGGTTCTTTAAGAAACCCTTTACTTCATTTTGTTTTGTAAAGAACATAGCTTCCATTTTGAAATTGCTATCACCTCTTGGAACTTTGCCAACAATTTTTCCATTCACGATCTTTAAGCTTTTATGAAATTCGGCAGCGTATTTCGCACCTTCTTCAAGTTGCCATTTGTCTTTCCAAAGATACCGTAGAATTTCAGCAGCTTCACCTCTCGTCACAGGTAAATCTTCGCGGAATTTTGGTTGACCACTAGGGGCTAGTTTCATCCATCCCCATGTGATGAGCGCTCCAGCATTTGATAAATTAGGATCTTTTTCACCCCGAATTGGCTTCCATGCAGCATACACAAGCGCTGCCGTTTCTTCCTTCGTCAACAATTTATTTGGCTCTACCTTCACCCCCGCCAAAATCCCCGCCTTCTGCGCCTTCTCATAGCTCATCTTCGCCCAGTGCCCTGCTGGGAGCTGCGGTACGGGTGCTACCTCCTTCAATCCGCGGATGGCTACTAAACTCGCGATAAACTGCCCCTGCGTGATTTGACTATTCGGATAAAAGTTCCCCTTGCTATCCAGCCATAAGTATTTCTTCTGTACACCAAAATCAATGGCTGCCTTTGCTGTATGTGAAGCGTAGTCCTTCGCTTGCGCAGCAGCTTTTACCGTATGACTGTCAGCAACTCCAATAAACCCTGCCATTGCTAGTACAGATGCTAGTAGGTATGACATCATTGCACGTCTGTTCATGGAATGACCCCCTCTTTACCGGATATTTTACCTATATTATCCATTTTTAGAAAGAGTCTGATTTAGGTTCCTTTGCAAAAAGCTTCGCAACGTATTCTCGGGTACGGCTCCTTCCAGCTTGTCGACCACCTTCCCTTTTTCGACGACAAAAACAGTGGGGGTTGCCTCTGCACCGAGTCGCGATGCTTCATCTAGCTCTTTCTGCTTATGGATATCCAGTCGTTGAATCATTTCCGGTGGATACGCCTTCACAACTCTCTCGAATGTCGGGCCGAACTCCGTACAATATCCGCAGCTATCACTATAGACGTACACCACTCTTACTTCATGGGCACTGGCTGTACCCCACGCACTTATACCGACGGCAAGCATAACAACACCGAGCGCGATCCACAGCCACCATTGCTTGCTTCTACTCACGACCATCTCCCTTTCGCTCATCAAAATGTTTCATCCCTATGCACTTGTCAAAGAACGATGCCCGTATTATGCAGCTCCGAACTGAGACAAAAAAAGCCAGCCCCCTTGGACTGGCTGACATGTATAAAAAAAAGACGTACCACAACTCTTGCAAGTTCGTACGCCGTGCTTGTCCTCGTATGATGTTCCCTATTACATAAGTGCAGTGTCGCCGTCTTCCTTCATCAGCGCACGCAGTTCTTCAACAAACGCCTGCCCTTTTTGAATCTCTTCTTCGGTGTAGCGTTGCTTGCTCTTAAATGTAAAGATTTTGCCCTTCATTTCCTCATAAGGCAGGTGGTTGAAATACAGAATCGTAGAAACCAGCTCGAGAAAACGGGAATTCTCCTCATTCATACGCAAAATCGCACGTTCTCCACTACCGAAGTCAACCTCATGAAACTTGAGAAAATCACGACCGGTTTCGTTCAAAGAGTAACGATACATATGAATGGCACCTTTACTCTCCATTTGCTCATCCAGAAGCCCCATGTTGCACAGCTCATCGACTCTGAGCGTCAGTTCCTCCGAATATGGACCGTACATGTGAAACTCGTAGCGCTCATCGAAATCCATCTCCAGATGTTTTCCTATGTACACCATCTTTTGCAATTTTTTTCGCCCGCTCACTTCGCCGACTATCTCAATCAGGCGTATGATCTTGGCGTGACGATTAAGCATCCTCCATCACTCCCAGACGTTCTCGAATCTTACGGGAGAGATCCCCCGGCAAAGCCATGACTTTATCCAACGGAAAGTACAGCTTGTAATCAAAGCGCCGCTTTCCGCTAATGGCCTGTACAATTTCTGACTTCTGTGACAGCTCGACCAGTTCGCCTGAAGGCATTTGGAGCATAATCGGAATGCGCTCCTCTTCTTCTCCGGCACGGTAAAAATCATACGGAAGATCGGAGGTCGTGTCTACCTCCAAATAATACATCGGGTCAATTCCGGCAGATTGAAATAGTTCTTTCAGCTCAGACAGCAAGCGGAAATCCCTCGGATTATATTCGACGTATTTAAAGAGATTCCTGTCCAAAAAACGGGCGCACAAATCTTTCAACACGGGGTCTTGCTCTCTGCGCCAGAGCTGCATATAGAAAAGAATAATGGACTCATCAAGCGCCAAATAGTCAGCGAGCTCTACCTTTTCCTGCAAGAAAGGCAGCAGCATGACAGGCTCCTGCATGAACGGATAGCCTTGAGAGAACAAGAGCTTTGCCCGTTGAAAAATTTTGCACAAGATGACTTCGGCACTTCGTGTCACGGGATGGAAATAGACCTGCCAGTACATTTGATAGCGAGACATGATGTAGTCTTCGACAGCATGCATCCCACTGAATTTAAAGACAATGCCATCCTCCTGCGGCCGCATGACACGCAAGATTCGTTCAATCTCGAAATTGCCATAATTGACACCCGTATAGTAGGCATCACGCAGCAAGTAGTCCATCCGATCGGCATCGAGCTGGCTGGAAATAAGGCTTACGATCAGTTTATTGTCATATGTCTTATTGATCACTTCTGCCAATTTCTTCGGGAAGCTATCATCAAACCGACGAAGAATTCGGTTGATTTGCGTATCTCCAAGCAAAATGGCACGCGTCCAATCCTCGTGGTGATACTTGAACACCTTTTCAAACGAATGAGAAAACGGACCGTGGCCCACATCGTGGAGCAAAGCCGCACATAGGCACAGCAGCTTTTCCTCATACGTCAACTGAATTCGGCCTTCAAACGTCTCCAAAATTCTGCGCATCAGTTCATATACACCAAGCGAGTGGTTAAAGCGGCTATGCTCTCCACCATGAAAGGTAAAAAAACTGGTGCCCAGTTGCCTGACTCGGCGCAAACGCTGGAATTCTGCCGAGTTGATCAAATCCCAGATGAATTTGTCACGCACGTGGACGTAGCGGTGGACAGGGTCTTTGAATACCTTTTCTTCATGAAGAAGCTGTGGCTGTTGCATCCTGGACACTCCCTTCCTGTACTGCGTTCTCTCTATTACTGACAGTGAATGTTGATTCTATCATATCATACGTCTGCTACCGTTTCTTGCTCAATCAAACTCTTACAAAAATCTGAAGAATGCCATTTCCATCTAGACCGAGTAAAAGGCATGTAGGATCATATAGAAAAAAATGGTTTGGATGAGAGGTTTTCACAAATGTTGAACAATACATTTCGATACATAACTAAAAACCCACTTTTACTCCTTTTATTGATGATTATGCTCTTTCTGCCCTTACTCGCCTCCTGGGGGCAGTTTCTCTCCTCAGGTTTTTTGCGGGAAACTGTTTCCGTCTCTCTCCTATTCTGGCCGAAAACCGATTGGAAGGTCGCTGTCCCGCTTCCTGGCTGGCTCATTTTTGGTGTTATCTCGCTGATTTACGCTTGCGGAATTTTATGGCTTGTCCAAAAGAAAAAATTGGGCCAAGCATTTCTGTTCATCCTTGTCGGTCTCTTATTGGCAAAAGCGGCCGGAGGTGCCTTTCAGGCGATTAGCGGATGGTCTACCACGCAGCCAATCGGTACACAGTCACTTGCTGGCAAAGCAAATCTGCTTGTGTTTGCCACCTGGCATAACCCTTTGTGGGAGGAGCTTGTCTTTCGTGGCATCCCGTTTCTCTTGCTAATACTCATTTATCGAAGGAACACAGACCTGCCCACTGGTGCGAGGTGGATCTATCTTCTCATTCCTTCGATGATTTTCGCTTACTATCACGTACCCGGGCATGGTCTAGGGGCTCTTTTTGAATCGTTTCTCATTGGTGTTTTGTGGGCATGGGCAGCACTTCGCTGGGGACTGCTAGCTCCGATCATTCTGCATATTTATGCAGATGCGATGATCATCCCTTCTCTTCCCAAAATGAAAAACATGCCTCTAGAGGAGATTACCTGGCTGGTCAACCACAGCATGCTGCTACAGTCGATCTGGGCTTTATGTGTACTCGTTTTTCTCATACTGGCTCTTGCTCTTTTGATAATCGGCTGGCGAAAAGCAAGAAAAGCTTATTAAAACAAACAGCGGCATACTCCCGAACGAAATGAATCGGAGAGTTTGCCGCTGTTGCATGTCATTACAATGTTTCTGCCTCAGGCCCATACAAATCCGGGCGCTTCGCGGCTTTTTTCGCCAGCTTTTTGATCTTGTGCTGCGTCAGAACCGTATAGAAGGACGGTACGACGATCAAGGTCAAAAGTGTCGAGAACGCCAAGCCGGAAATAATGGTGACCGCAAGCGGTTTGAACAAAACGTCACCCGAAATAGCTAACGGCATCATACCTGCAATCGCTGTAAGCGAGGTCAAAAGAATAGGCCGTAGTCGTGCCTCACACGCAGAAATAACCGCCTGCTTCAGCTCCATGCCTGTATGACGTGCCTCCTCGATGAACTCGATCAAAACAATCCCGTTACGCACCACGATGCCCGCCAACGCAATAATCCCCATCATTGTCATAAAGCCAAGTGGCGTCTGGGTCACGAACAAGCCGATCAAGCTCCCCGATACAGCGAGGTAAATCGTACTGGTAACTAGTACAGGAATGGTCAAGGAATAGAATTGCATCGCGATCAAAATCAGGATCAAGAAAACCACAAGAATCGAAAGTTTGCCCATGTCGATAAAAATATCAGTCTGCTCGGAAGTCTCGCCGCCAATCTCATAGCGGTATCCTTCAGGCAAGGACATACTATCGAGCATCGGCTTGATCTCTGCCATTACTTCTGTAGCCGTTCTACCTTTCAGATCACTAGTAACCGTCACGCTCCGCGACAAATCGCGATGCGGGATCGTCTGTGTACTGAAAGTCGGTTTTACTTCCGCGAGCTGTGACAACGGAATCAGCTCTCCACGTGCATTGGCGATGCTGAGTCGCTGGAACAGCAATGCAGGATCTTCCTCGCCTTTTTGCAAGAACAGCTTCATATCTATCAGGTCTGAGCCCGTATCAAACTCACTGACGGTAATGCCTTCGCTCACCAGACGCAATGTCGTGGACAAGTCCGTGTAGTTGACGAGCTTTTGCTCCATTAGCTCTTTATTGACGACAAATTCCAAGGTGTAGCGTTCTACCCCGAAATCGTCTTGCACATTGTACGTTCCCTCTAATCCGGCAACCTTTTCTTTTGCTTGTGCAGAAAGAGAGCGCAGCGTCTCAATATCCTCTCCATAAAAACGGATCACGACTGGTTTTCCAACCGGAGGACCTGCCTCCAGCTGCTTCGTCAAGATACTCGCTTCCGGATACAGCTTTTTGAATTCCTCCGTCCACGGCTCCAGCATGTTCTCGAGATGGGTCTCTTTTTCATTATAACGAACCACTAGCTGTCCGACGGTAATGCCGCTTCCGGCAGCTGTATCTCCGCCGAACATTTTCGGTGCACTGCCTCCCGCGTACGCAGATACTGTCTCGATGCCAGGCTGCTTCAACACCCAGTCTGCTGTCCCACGCACCACTCGGTCTGTTTCCTCCAGACTGTTGCCCACGGGGAGACGGATATCGATGAGAAACTGCGGGCGATCATCGTTCGGGAACAATTCCACTGGAGTGAGCGGTATCAATCCATATGCTGCCGTTCCAATCAATACGCCAATCATTCCTGCCAAAAGCGGTCGTTTCAAAATTTTCGGCATGAACTTGCTCGCATACCACTTGGTCAGCTGCAACAATTGTTTCCCCAACAGTCCAGCGGGCTTACGATACCCTTCTACGCCAGCCTTTCTACGTTGCTCATACCATTGGCGAAAGATCGGGATGATCGTCAGCGACATGACCATCGACGCCAGCATCGTCATCGAAATAATGACGGGAACCGGACGAATGAACTGCCCAACGTTGCCGCTCAAAAACATCAAGGGCGCAAACGACGCAATCGTAGCCAGCGTAGCGGTCGTGATCGATATCGATACTTCCTTGGCACCATGAACCGCCGCAGCCATCGGTTTTTCACCCAGGACAGACAGTCTCCGCTCAATATTGTCATTGACTACCACAGCGTCATCGACCAAGATCCCCAGCACAATAATCAAGGAAACGATCGAGATCATATTGAGTGAAATACCCAGAGATGGCAGGAACATAAGCCCCACAGCCAAGGAAATCGGAATCGCCATCGCTACTACCAATGAAGTGATCAGGTTCAATCCGAGTGCACACACCACCAAAACAGCGACGATGGCAATCATCATTTCTCGGGTCAGGTCGCTAAAAAGCTCATCAACGCGTTCATTTTGACTGTAAATCGAGTGTCTCTCGGCCCCTGCCGGAAGTGTTTTATCCAGAGTCACCATCATCTCGTCTACACGCTTCTGCAAGGACGGCACATCACTTCCTGTCTCTGCATTGACGCTGATCGTGATCGAAGGCTTCCCATTGAAATACGAGGTCGTTTTCACCGTCTCCGTCGTCATTTTGACCGATCCGATGTCCTTCAGATAGATCGGGAAGCCCTCTTTTGAACGAGAGATAATGACTTTATTCAGTTCTTCGACATCTGTATTTTCCGCCAGCTTAAGCTGGTAGGTCCGTTTTTCTGTGGTCAGGTCGCCAAGCGGGATTTTTTCATTTTCCTTTTTGACAGCCATCATCACCTGACTCCACGTGATCCCGTACTGGCTCAGCTTTTGCGTATCAACCTCGATGTGGACCTCCTGCTCCGGTAGACCTTCCACCAGTACATCCGCTACGTTCGGAATGGTGCGCAGCTGTTCTTTCCACGATTTCAGCATGGTACGCATGCTGTACAATTCCTCACGCGTGTTAGCGGTGACCGCAAACGATTGGACAAACGTACGATTCAAATCATCATTGATGATCGGTTGTTTCGCATCCGCTGGCAGATCAGCCTCTGCGTCCTTTACCTTCTTCCGCAATTCATCCCATTTTTGCTTCGGGTCTACGTCACTCTTTGCTTCCACCATGATAAAAGAGACTCCGAGGGAAGATGTGGATGATATATAGTTAAGTCCCTGTAATTCATTGATTTTTTCTTCCAGCTTTTTCGTAACAGCCTGCTCGACCTTTTCCGGCGAAGCTCCCGGGTAAACCGTCGTGATCGTCGCCATGTTGACGATAATATCCGGCATCTCTTGCTTGGGTAGCTGAAAAAAGCTCAGGGAGCCTACAAGTGCAATCATGCTGAAAAACAGAAGCGTGATTTTGCGCTTTTGTACGATGTACTTGATCACGGTTGTGTACCTCCTGCCGCCTCGATTGGATCACCGTCAAACAAACGGTCCACCCCTTTGACGATCAGTTGGTCTCCTTCTTTTAATCCGTTCTTGATCTCGAGCTTGTCACTTACAATCTGCCCGATGACTACGCTTGTTTTGACAGCCTTACTGCCTGCATTGACGAAGACATGCGCGTCATCTTTTCCTCTGCTGATGACTGCTTCCACTGGTACGTAGACACCTGCCTGCCCCGTTACCGTTTTGGTCGCTTTCACCACCTGACCAGCAAACCAGTCACGAGCTTGGTTGGCGATTTGGACCTCTACACCAATCGTTCCGGTATTTTGGTTCGTGGCAGGAAATATTTTGGTCACTTTGCCATCCCGTTTTTGACCATACAGGTCTAAGGAGATCGTCTCGCCTACTTTCCATGCCGAAATCTCTCGGTCAGGAACGGGCAATACGACTTTTAATGTGTCGATGTTGCCGACTTGATAGACGGGGGTTCCTGAACCAACCAAATTGCCAGCAGACGAGAGCTTAGCGATGATCGTCCCGTTAATCGGCGAACGGAGCTGTGTTTTGGCAAGCGTATTGGCTGCCACTTCTTTGGCAATGACGGACTGATTATAAACAGCCTGGCTCAACTGTTTGTCTTCCACACGAGCGCCTTGGGTAACTAGCGAATAGGACTGCTGTGCGTTTTGCAAATCCTTTTGCGCAATCGTCAGTCCATTTTGTGCACTTTCATACTCGCTTTTGGAGATGGCGTTTTGTTGGTAGAGCTTTTCAATCCGGTTGAAATCATCCTGCATTTTTTGCAAAGCGACTGTTGCCTTCTCCACCAGCAATCGCGCCTGTGTCACTTCTTGCTCTCTCGCCCCATTGGTTACCTTGCTAAGATTTGCCGCACTCTGCTGCATAGCAGCGTTTGAAGAGGCGACTTGGAGCGAGTAATCCTGGGCGTTCACACGGGCGAGCACATCTCCCGCTTTGACTGTGTCTCCTTCTTTGCGGTTCATCTCCACGATACGACCGCCTACTTCAAAAGAGACGAGTGCTTCCTCCAAAGGAGCCAGCGTACCAGACAACTCCGTGACGGTAACAGCCTGCTCCTTCTTCACTTGTGCAACGACGACATGCTTCATTTCCTTCTGGGGTGCCGAAGCAGGCTGTTGCTCGCTGCAAGCCGTCGTTGCCAATAGTCCGATCATCATTACAGATACAAGCCATCTTCTCTTCATGACTTCCTCCGCCCCTATGTAGCTATGCTGTTTATTTGAATCCCTTGATGCCTTGTAGCAAGATTTCAGAAGCATTTTCAAAAAGCTCTTCTTCTACCATTTCGAGATTGAGATTGACCCGATACTTCGCCATAAAGGCATAGAAGAAAGTAGAGACGAACATAAGAGCTGCCGTGAACGGATCTACCTTTGGCAAATGCCCTTGCTCCTGAAACGCTAGGAGCTTGTTGGACAATACCTCGACTGCGGTCATTGGCAGGCTGCTGAACATCTGCACGACTTCCGGGTGGTTATCCGCTTCAATCATGCAGATCATGAAAATTTCTTTGCGCTCGACCAATAAGCCGTAATACGTGCGTGCGTAGCTGACTAGCATTTGCTTGAGATCAGAAAACTCGCCTTGCAACCCTTGCTCCAGCTGCTCCCGGACATCCATGATTTCTTTTAGGAGTTCTGTCAAGATGCCTACCTTGTTCTTGAAATGACGAAATACCGTCACCTCGTTAACCCCTGCAAGCTCAGAGATCTTGCGTGTAGTCGCTCCCTTGTATCCCTTTTGTGCCATTAGCTGACGTGCGGCTGATAAAATTCGCTCACGGGTTTCCTGTTCCTCTTCGCCTCTCCCCCCCAGCTTCTGTTCTATATCTGGGTGATCCATAAAGCACCTCCGTGCCAAGCAAGCAATTACTTGCATTTTCATTTTTTTCCAAACTCATTATATAAAGGAACTGCATGCATGTAAATACTTGCATGCAGTTCCGAAATGTTAATTTTTCCTTGTCAGCCTTACCGCTGTGTCTTCGTCTTAATCTGCGAGCTTGGGTCTTGCTTGCATTCTGTGCTGTATTCGACCAGATCGATTTCGCAGTCGGGCCCAATCTCGATCTTGTTGCCGCGAACGACCTTGGCCTTTGTGTTTTCCAGATAGATTTCGTCTCCTTCAATCGTCTCTACAGACAAGGTATTGTTGAGAAAATGCTTCAACAACTTGCCCAAGGTGCTATTCCCTGTTCGGCGCACCTCGATGTGCTCTCCACCCATTTCTTTTGCCTCACAGCCGCCATGCAAAAGCACCTCGATTCGCCCCGCATTCAGCAGTCCTCCGATACTAAACGCACCGTTTGCCCGGAACACTTCCGCTTCGCAATCCCCTGCGGTTTTCAATGACCCGAGAACCTTTACGTCCTCGCCTGCCATATTGCCCTGTACCTTGACGTTGCCACCTACTTTTAGACTCGTAAAATTCAAATCGTCCGCAACATCAAGTTGGCCATATACGGATAACGTATCCATTTTCACTTTGCCTTTAATCGACGCGTTGCCCTCCACTCTTGCCGAAGAGCCAATGAGATCTCCCGTGATACTGACATGTCCTGCACAATGAAGCGACTCGCACTCTACGTCGCCATTGATCTTGCCGTAACCTTGCACATCTACTTTGTTGTATACGCCACCCGTAGCATTCACTGCCCCATGAAAGATCAAATCTGTTTTGTTATTGTTCTCGTTCTGCATGGTATGGTCTCCCCCTACATAAATTTTGCTTTTAATTCTTCGATGCAATTGGCGAAAATGAGCCGCGTCACTACCTTTACACCGTTGTCAAAATACATTTCGGTAGAGCCAGATACCAACACGAACGTGGAAATCCCCATCTTGCGCATAAAAATCAGCTCACAAGGCTTCCCATCGAACTTGGGATAGTGGCTAGCCAGTACCTGCAGCAATCCGCCGCCTTCTTCTACAGTTAAGTCTCCTGCTGCCAAAAGTTTTTCCAACACATAGGCGTATAGTGCCTGCTGGAAGGTAAAAGTCCTTAGGCTTCCGAGAAAAACGTTGAACACTTCTAAAGAGGTAACAGAAACAATGTTTCGTGCCAATAGTTCATCTGCGGACAACGACGTTTCACTCATATTTGGTGAAAACATGTCCGCCAATTCATCCAGCGACAAGTCGTCTTTCATATTCAGGATCTTGTCGATTCGAGCTAAAATCTGTTCGCGCGGGAAAAAGGTTTCTTGCCCTGTAAAAGTCGCTCGGCGAATGAACCACTCCTCTGGAATCAAGTTCTTTCGTTTCCAACGGTATAACTGTCCGTACGAAATGCCTGTCAGCTCCAGCAGGTCCTTCTTCGAGATTACATTTGTGTCCAAGTGAAGCACCTCCAAAAACAATGTAACATAACACTGTTACGTTATTCAACTACAGACTGTTTGACACTCGGGTGACTGTCACAAAATCCCTTTAGCTGGATCAAATAAGTGATTTGAATGCAGAAAGGAAGCATGACATATGAAAAAACAAACACTAGTGGTTACAAGTATGATGGCATTGCTGTTATCCGTTGCATCTCCGCTTACAAACACACAAGCGCCAGCATACGCAGCTGGTCAGGCACCAGCAGTAAAGCCAGAAATGAAAACCCTCGCTCAGTTAGACAAAAATGTCGTAGAAGCGGCGAAACAAGCGATGCAAAAACAGGCGGGCGGCGTGCTGATCGAACTGGACGAGATTAGAGGAGAAACGGCAGATTGCTGGGTAATTGCGGCAAAAAACAACAGAGGTGAGGTGCTCGTTACCAAGCAGGAGGGAAAGGTTGCATCCGTATCCGTGAAATTAAAATTTAGCGAAGTGCCTGCTGATTTGCAAAATACTGTTACGAGCACGTTAAAAGGAATGGATAATCAGCATGCCTTTACGATTGATTGGGTAGAACGAATCAACTGGGATAAAAAAAACGTTTGGCTGTTCAAAGGGCAAAATGCATCGGTTATCATCGACGCTGCGACTGGGAAGGTCAACGCTGCGACATTGAATTATACAAACAAGCAAATGAAACCCAAAGTGATCGATACAGTGCAAAAGGCGCTAAAGTCACTTTCCAACGGCAAAGCATCGGCGCTGCTCCCTGACGTAACACTGGTGAAAGAATCGCAAGAACGCCTGGATCAGGCATGGAATTTTATGGATATCGAACGGAAATACAGGATCGTCATAGGGGCGAAAACAGGGAAAGTAGTGGCAGCGACCATGATCAGCGAGTTCAGAGATGGGAACTATACCGCGGACGAAGATATTCCCAAGGTGTTTGCCAAACCGTTCTTTACAAAAGAAAGGGCGATTGCTGCTGCCAACCCGATGATGAAAAAGGTTTTTAACCTCGATCTGACCGGATACAATGTTTCGTCCAAATATAACGTATATACGTTTACGAAAAAGGGGAAACCGACTATTACGGCATCGATCAACCATAAAGGAGTCTTCTATGATTTCGCCGTTACGCCGGAAAACGGCTTGATTAACTAGGGATGCTCTAAGATATTGGGGGCAAAATCCACCTTTACCACATACAACAATGAAACCACCTGTTGAAAGGTGGTTTCATTGCGTTGGCCGTTCTTATCTAAACTCCGCTTGCATCAAGCGTTTCATATCAGTTGGTATTGGTGCCTCGACTACAATCTCTTTTTCGAGAAGCGGATGCAAAAAAGACAACTTGGAAGCATGCAGAGCCTGTCGGCGTAACAAACCTCTCGCTCCCCCGTACATCGTATCGCCAGCAAGCGGGTGTCCAAGATGGGCAAAGTGAACGCGAATCTGATGGGTACGGCCCGTTTCCAGCCAAACGCGCGCGAGTGTCATTCCCTCAGAGGTCTGTTGTACCTCGTAATATGTGATGGCAGGATCGCCACTCTCCACGACACGGCGCTTCGTAGGATGACGCGCATCTCGGCCAATTGGCGCATCAATCGTTCCAGCTCCCTCTGACAGCACGCCACTGGCAACCGCAAGATACTCGCGATGAATGCCTCCTTCGCGTAGTAGCCTGTCAGCCAATTGATGACCATAGCTGCTTTTGGCTACGAGAATAGCTCCTGATGTATCTTTATCCAGCCGATGCACAGGATGTACACTCGTCTGCTCACCCCTTGCCGCCAGTACGGCAGCGAGTGCATGTACCAGTGTGTCGGTCTCCTGTTTAATCGGGTGCACCATCATGCCTGCCGGTTTGTTTGCAATCAAGAGATGATCGTCCTCGTACAAAATATCGATGGACGGCATTGGTGTAATCGGTCCCTCGGGCTTCGTATCATGCTGGGGCTGCCCAGGCGCTTGCGATTGCTCTTGCCTCTCGATGACACGAACCGCGATTGTATCTCCTGCTTTTACTTGTCTTTGCAGGAAGGGCTGCTTGCGATTGAGTAAAATCCCCTTACTTCTCGTCAGCCGCTGCATCATACGACCCGACACGTTGAGCTTTTGCCGGACGATTTGTTCTACGTTCATTCCCGTGTCCTGTTCACGGACGATGTATTCGATCCAATCTTTGCGGCTCACGTCTAATCCCTCTGTTCCATGCTTTTTTCTTATTGTAGCAAAAGGATGCCAGAGATGCTCGTCTGTAGTCGTCCCCTTACGTTTGGTGGGGGGAAGCCCTGCCACATGTCTTCCAGTCGCCTGTATCCTCTCTTCGTTCGGGCGGTCTCCTTCCAGACATGTGACAGTGCTTACGGACAGCTTGTGTTTGCTTCGTGCTTTTAGAGCGTTTTGGTTGATATTCAGGGGGCTAGGATAACAAAATCAGTAGCTTCAAGAAGTTAACCAAAAGCTCCGTAGGAAGAAGCGGATTTCCAGTCCAAGCGCCTCTGGAGCGAACTGTCAATCCCCCCTTGCAGGGCGTAGGCCGAAGCGTAGACTGGAAATGCGCTTCTTCCCTCATCGACAGCTACGTTAAAATGTGAAAAAACCACCATGCTAAGCATGATGGCCCTGTTAACTTACCCTTTTAAGTTTTCCGGATTGAGTCCTTGCAGCTCTGGCAAAACGAACAAACCGTCTTTGCGAATCAGCACATCATCAAACCAGATTTCTCCGCCGCCATACTCGGGACGTTGGATGTTTACCATATCCCAGTGGATTTGGCTGCGGTTGCCGTTATCTGCGTTGTCGTATGCACGTCCTGGTGTGAAGTGGAAGCTGCCCGCAATTTTTTCATCGAACAAGATATCATTCATTGGGTGCAGGATGTACGGATGCACACCAATTGCGAATTCCCCGATGTAGCGCGCTCCTTCGTCCGTATCAAAAATTTCGTTGAGTCTCTCGGTGTTGTTAGAAGTCGCCTCGACGATTTTTCCGTCTACAAACTTCAGGCACACATTTTCGAATTTCGTGCCCATGTAGCTTGTTGCTGCGTTGTACGTAATGGTTCCATTCACGGAGTTACGCACTGGGGCTGTAAAAATCTCGCCGTCTGGAATGTTGCGAAGCCCGGAGCAAATGATACTAGGGATGTCCTTGATTGAAAATTGAAGATCTGTTCCAGGTCCAACAAGACGCACTTTGTCCGTGCGATCCATCAATTGCTGCAAAGGCAAAAAGGCTTCGTGCATCTTTTTATAGTCAACGGAACATACGTCAAAATAAAAATCTTCAAAAGCAACGGTAGACATGTTGGCATTTTGCGCCAAAGCCGTGGTCGGGTAGTTGAGCAGTGTCCAGCGTACATTGTTGGTCAGGTAGTCATTCAATTCTTGCATCACACTTTGGTGTGCACGACGACGCTCTACCGGGACATCGGCCATCTCACTGTCGTTGGACGGACCATTGATGACGATATATGTATCCAAATCTTTGTACATTGGCTCTTCCCATCTCGCCAAATGAGTCGCACGCTCTGCACTTGCACCGAGCATCAGCTCACGTTGGATAGACGGGTCAATAATCCGTACGAACGGATAAGCTCCCAAGTCATACGCCTGCTTAACCAATTCTTTTGCCAAAGCGTGACCCTCGCCACGAACTTCAATCAACAAGCTTTCTTTTTCCTTCAGGCGTACAGAATGGCTCAGCAAATTTGTAGCCAGCTTAACGATGCGTGCATCCAGCATGCGATATCCCCCACATTCCTAACATGATTGGTTATTGTTAAAAAATATTTTACCGAATGAAGGTACCTTTTTCAATTCTCGATGTTCTTGGTACTATTCAAAAAAAACCAAAAAATTATCTTGCATAAATTCGACGATTTCGAGTATTCTAATCAACAAGAGTTTACCTATGTAAAAAATTTGAAAGACGGGAGTGCTGAGTTCATGGTGTTTTCTGTAGTTATCTTCGCTTAGGTGGGGCCTCTGCTAAGGGGCACTGCCTCTTACAACCCTTTCAAAAGCTAGAAGCTGCAGGATGCCTGAACCGCTTCCGTCTTTTTCCCGATATGAATTGCGGGCCATGTTCTTGGGTGAACAGTCGGTTTACTGTACCTAAAATTAAAGGTATATAACCGTCTCTCTTTTGTACCCCGTTGAACTGGTTATTTCCCGCCACCCTTGTATCGTTTGATAAAGCGCAAGCGGAAGAGCATTGTCTCTACCCCGTTTGCGCTTTTTTACGTGGAATTTTTCCAAGAAGAGAATCGAGGTCAAAGCACCTGCAGAAATAGAATGGAGGAATTCGTGTCATGATTTGGCGTTCGTGGGATCTTAACTTGAAGGTACGTCTCTTTGGTGAATTGATTACGCACACCTTCTTTTGGATGTACTTTCCGTTTATGGCGATTTATTTTAGCGATACGTTTGGGAAGGATGTAGCGGGTCTTCTGTTGATGGTACCACCGCTGCTCGGGATGCTGTCCAACCTGTTTGGCGGATATTTGGCTGACCGGGTAGGTCGCAGGTTCACCATGCTGCTCTCGCTCTGTACATCGACCGTGATGTTTGCCCTGTTTGCTTTCTCCCCGTCCCCTTGGGTCGACTATATTGCCTTCATCGGGATCGGGATCGCTGGGGCTCTCTACTGGCCTGCCAGCTCCGCCATGGTGGCTGATTTGACCACAGAAGAAGATCGAAGAATTGTCTTTGCTACCTTTTACACAGCGATGAACATCGGGGTGGTTGCGGGTCCCGTATTGGGTTCTGTCTTTTTTGTTCATTACCGTCCGCAGCTGTTAATGTTCTGTACCATCGTTGAGTTGCTTTTTGCGATTGCCGTCTTTTTCCTGATCAAAGAAACGCTGCCTGAACACGTCCGTCAGGAGAAGGCAAAGGAGCGTTTTTCCCTGATTCAGCAATTCAAGAGTTACGCCATTATTTTCCGAGATAAAGCATTTGCCCTGTACATTGGCGCAGGGATTTTGATCGCCATTGGATTCATGCAATTGGATATTTACATGGCGTTGTATGTCAAAGAGCATGTCATGCAACAAGCATTATTTTCTTGGGGCAATTGGACTTATTCTGTCGGGGGAACCAGCGCATTCGGCTGGCTCATGGCCTTAAATGGTTTTTTGGTGGTTCTGTTTACACTGCCAGTCACACGCTGGTTCGAAAACTGGAGTGATCGCAACAGCCTCGTCATCTCCTCCATCTTATTCGGTCTCGGCCTGTTCTTGATGGCCTTTACGACGAATATCTGGCTCCTGTTCGGCTGTATGGCGATTTTGACATTCGGCGAGCTGATGCGCACACCAGTCGCCCAGAGCTTCATCAGTAAATACTCGCCGGAGGATGCGCGCGGTCAGTACATGGGAGCTTCTTCGCTCCAGTTCTCCATTGGTCGCTTCTTCGCTCCCCTGACGATCGGACTATCCCAATGGCTCGCACCTGTTGGTGTATTCGGTGTCATCCTGGGCTTTACCTTAGTCAGTGCCTATCTGTATATCATTTTGTTCCGGATGATTGGTGCCAAAGAAGTTAGCAAGAGTAGCTAGAGTAGAGCATATCGTTCTACCAAATCTCCTCCTCTCATATAAATGAGTCATAGATAGCTTGACCAGGAGGGGATCGTTATAAACCAGCCGAATGCCTTTGCTACATTTAGAGAACATCGAGGAATCGTCTACCGAACTTCTACCTATCTTCAATGGGGAGCGTATTCAGAGGGGCATCGTTCTCTTGGGAGCTGTCTCTTACTGAACCCTGGTAGTGCCAAGCTTTTTCGTGAAAGACCTGCTCCCGGTCATAGCGTCATAGGTCAAACCACACTCGATCCCACCATGCGACAATTGATCCGGCTGGTGGAGGCAATCTACGGAAAGCGGGCATTGGCAGGCAGATTCCATATGTACAACCTGTTTTCCGTACAAAATGCAGCTGCCGTGAGTGCCATTTCTCATTTCGAGCAGCTCATTCACGAGAAAGAAACGACGCTTGCGGCTCAGCTCGTATCTACGCAGGAACTGCAAAAGCATCCGTGGCTCCTGCTGGGGTGGGGGCTTTCACATCACCATTCCTGGCAGCATTTTTCTTCGCTCAAGAAACTGTGGAAACAACGGATCGCAGCAGCAGGGATACCGACTTTTGGCAAGCCTTGCCCCAAGGGAATCGATTACTACCATCCGAGTCCGCTTCTACATGCGACGAAAGAAATGATCCTGGAGGAACTGGTGGAGATCTATAGGAAAACGATTGGGCGAAAGTCTGCCCATCCGCTTTAGATAAAAAAAAGAGTCTGTCTCCCCACAAAGCGGGAAACAGACTCTTTTCCATTCACTACGGCATCTCGCTGCCCTCGAAAAATTCCGTTCTGTCAAAACGACCGCGCATCCATTTGTACGTATCTTCATAGATGGCGCGCTTGACAGGGTCCGTGCTCTTGACAGACTCTAGCAATGTCTTGGAGCCGAAGTAGTAAGCGTGTACGTTGTTTTTATCCATCCCCAGCTTGTGGGTGGCCACTAACTGATTGTAGTAGGTCTGATAGAACTTCGGATCATTGTACATCTTCCAGTCGCCTTCGATCTCGATGTCCATGTCGTACTTGTTGACGACGTCCAGCACCCCTTGAATACGGTCAATTCCTACCGGCTTGTCGCTATAATAGCTCGGCTGCAGGAATGCCTTATCGAAATAAAGAGATTTCCACTCGGACACTCCCGGTGCACCGAAATACGGAATCCAATAGTATCGCAGCGCCTCGTCATGCACCATGCTACCCATGTCACGAATCAGCTGACGTTCTTTCGGTGCACCATCCTCCACCAGCTCATGGAACCAATAGATTCCTTCCAGCTTCAGATACGCGTATCCTTCCTTGTTCCAGCGCTTCATGAGCTCCTGGAAGTACCATTCCAGTGCAGCTTTGCGGTTCTGATACGCTTGCTCTTCCCCAATTCCCGCAGGGTTGAAGGAAAGGGATGGTTTCTTTTCATCCAGCTGGCCAAAATTGGTCTGACTGGCATTCGGATATGGCAGAGCCAACACAACATTTTCCTGCGTCGGTGTTGAATACAGCGTTCCGCGCAGGCGATTGTATTCCCGCATAGCTTGGTTAAGAGCATCCAGCTGCTTATTCGAGCCGAACAAATCATTCATATACGTTGTCCAGCTTTCCTTCGTAGCAGGAATCGTCTGATACGGCAGGAACAAAATCGTGTCAAACATCTGGTCACGCATATAACCATCTACGGTGCGGTAACCAACCATCGGGAGGAAATCCTCTTTGGTCCATGTCCCGAGTTCGCCATGCTCTCCGGTATAAGCGAGCAGCATATTTTCCACACGACGTCCTGCTTGTTTGGCATCTTCCAGCTTTGCCGGGTTTGGTGGCGGCAACAAGACAGCGCCATTGTTCCACTCGCTATCCGTTTTTGCCCATACCTCCAGCTGGCGAGCGAACGTAAATACTTTCACCGGGAAAGATACCCGGACATAACGGGTGTTGACGTCCGGCAAGGTCACGCTCAATGTGCGTGTAACCAGCTTGTCCTCTTTGGCGGAAACATCGTGAACGGCTCTTCCCGCATACGACCACACTTTCCCGTCGCGAGATACCTCGACTTCCATGTATTCTGGCATCGTGATGCCCGAGGTCTTCTGTTGCTTAAACGTCAGCGCAACTCTCTCCAATGGCTTCGCCTCGTCGAGCTCAACGGTCACCTTGCGCCCAAACTGACGGTGGTATCCCGTCCAGTCTTCTGTAGGCGTAACAAGTCCGCCTACTGGACCCGGATACTGCTTCTCCAGCTCTTGGAAATACGAGTCTGGCGCTCCAAAAGTAGTAACCGATGTATAACTGCCTGGTGCGATATTGACCAGTTCGTCCTTCTCTGCTGGCTCTTTCGCCTCTTCTTCTGGATCAGCAGGCTTCGTTGCATCCGTTTCTGTTGTTCCGGTGTCTGCGTCTGGCTTTTCTCCCTCTACTACCGTCTTACTTTCATCGACTTTCGTTGCCGATTCATTGGAGGAAGTCACCGGCGTAGTCTTTGGCGTGTCCTCTACCTTTTCGACAGCTGGCTTACCAGCGTCCTTGATCTCAACGGGAATCGTCGTCGTTTTGTAGCCGACTGTCACCGTGAGATTTCCTTTTCCTGCTGTAGGACCAGCAACAAAGGTTCCGTCAGCCGAAACGGCTCCCAGCTCGGGACGATCAAAAGCGAAAATAGGTGTAAAAGGCAGATCATCTCCGCCGATGCTGCTTACCTTCAAGCGTTGGCTCGTGCCAGCAGCCAAACTCAGCCGCTCTACATCTACCTTGTATTTCACCTGTTCTGCTTGCTGGTAGCGTGCATCCAAGGCGCGCTCAGCGATCACAGCAGCCTCTGCACGCGTGACAGTACCTGTCGGATTAAACTTGCCGCCTGCACCTTGCATCCAGCGCTGATTCGTCACTTCTTCCACGGCCGTTTTGGCGTAATCGGCGAATTCTTCTTCATCGCTGTATGCAACAGGGGTCTGACCTGCCACTTTGGTCACAGCGCCCTCTTTCATCAAGCGAGACAGCATGACAGCCAGCTCTTGTCGTGTAAGCGGGTCTAGAGCACCCATCGTGTGCTCACTTCTACCGTTCATCACACCCAACTCAGAGAGTCCATATACGTACGGTGCATAAGGACTTTCCAATGGTACATCTTCAAAAGCGGCATCGTCGATTTCTGTTGGTTGAAGACCGATTACTTTTGTCAAAAGCACTGCAATATCCTGTCTAGAAATCGTGTTTTGCGGGTTAAAGCGGTTTTCTCCCTGACCACTGATCATATGAAGGGCTGCAAGTCTGGTTACGGCTTTACTGGCGTAGCTGTTGCCCAAATCCGTAAACTCCGTCTGCGCTTCTTCTTGTTTTTTGAACTGATCTTCCAGCTTCTTGGTCTGGTCTGCTGGTTTCTCGCTCTCCACCGCCGGTTTCTCTGGCTCTGTCGCAGCATGAGTCAACGGCGTGCTTTGGACCAGTAATGTCGTCGCTGCCAATAGCGCAGCCAGCATTCTGCTCCCGAATCTACTCTTGCTCATTGCATTTTCTCCTCCAATTATGCCCCTTCTTTAGAGGTAGTTCAAAAAGTCATCTTTGAACAATACTCTTATGTCTATTCGGTCGGGGTAACCATTGGCCCACGCGGCGGTCTAGGTCCGAAAAACTGATAGTAATCTACCTTGATATTTCCGTTGTAGAGCTTGCGCTTTTTGCTTGCTGTACGACCAAAATGCTCCTCAAACTGTTCATCGGACGTAATAACATAGAAAGACCACGTATCCATGGCAGCAAAGGTTTCCCCCATTTCGCCATACATCTTGGCAACCTGCTTCCATTCTCCCAAGCGCTCCCCATAAGGTGGGTTGCAAATCAAGTAGCCGTACTTGCGCTTGGTCCGCACATCCCTCACATCCATGCGTTGAAAATGAATCAGGTCATCTACACCGGCCTCAGTGGCGTTGTGGCGGGCAATTTTCAAGATCTCGTCATCCATATCTGTCCCGATAATCTCCAGCTTTTGATCATAACGAGCCAAATCATGGGTCTCTGCGCGCGCTTCACGCCAAGCTGTTTTCGGAATGATAGGCCACGTCTCGGAAACGAATTCCCGATTCATCCCCGGAGCGATGTTTTGTCCGATCAGCGCCGCCTCAATCGGAAGTGTACCCGAACCACAGAATGGGTCCATGAATACCCGATCAGGCTTCCAGCGAGACAGCATAATCATCGCCGCAGCCATGGTTTCCTTCAGTGGCGCTTGTCCGATCAATTCCCGGTAGCCGCGCTTGTGCAGGCCCGGTCCTGACGTATCAATCGTCAGCGTCGCCACATCCTTGAGAAGTGCCACCTCGATCTTGTACAGCGGCCCTTGCTCATCGAACCACTCGCGCTTGTAGGTCTTTTTCAGACTTTCTACCACTGCTTTTTTCACGATCGCTTGGCAATCCGGCACACTGAACAAGGTAGATTTGACCGATTTCCCTTCCACTGGAAACGTCCCATCCTCTGTGATCCAATCGGCCCACGGCAGTGCTTTTGTCTGTTCAAACAGCTCGTCAAACGTAGTCGCTTTGAACTCCCCTATCTTAAGACGCACGCGGTCGGCAGTTCGTAACCACAAATTTGTGCGGGGAATCGCAGAAATATCTGCGGTGAACGTTACCTTGCCGTTTTCCACTTGTACCGGACCGTATCCGAGTGCCTTTACTTCTTCTGCTACTACTGATTCCAAACCAAAAGTCGCCGTAGCGATCAATTCTACTTTTTGCATATGTAATCTCCTGTCCGTCCGATATCCTTCGGGCAAATGCCCAGTCCTACTACCTTACATATTATATTACCCCATTTACGAATAGCGTTGGTAAACTTGTCTAAATTCAAAAGACCCATCACCGAAAAACAGTGACGGGGTACGGCATGTGGATCCCCCATATGGGACATCCTACGAAAAACTTTGCGTACGGGAGGGAGTCAGGGTGCCAGAATTACCTGAGATGGAGACCTATCGCCGACTGCTACAGGAAAAAATCGGTGGCGGAACAATTACTGCCACACATGTTCAGCGGGAAAAAACGATTAATCTACCACCTGCGGAATTTGCTCGTCTCTTGCAAGGCAATCGCCTGACACTTGTCGACCGACGTGGCAAGCATCTTCTCTTCCATCTGGAAAGTGGACATGTCCTGCTGCTTCATCTGATGCTCGGCGGCTTTCTATACCTGGGCTCTGCGGAAGACAAGCTGAAGAGAACCGCTCAAGTGACTCTTGCCTTTGACGAGCGCATTTTATATTTTCACGGCCTCCGCTTAGGCTACCTGCACTTGCTCACCAACGTTCAGATCGACGAGAGACTGGCTCCTCTCGGTCCGGAGCCATTGGACCCGCTGTTTACCTTTCCCCGATTTACGGAGCTGCTCACTGACAAGCGCAGCGTCCTCAAAACAGCATTAGTCAATCAGCATTTGCTGGCGGGCATCGGCAACTGCTATGCGGACGAGATCTGCTTTCAGGCCGCTATCCTTCCTACCCGGACGATCCCGACGCTTTCTTTCGAGGAACAAAAACAACTGTATCATTCCATGCAAACCGTGCTTACAGAAGCCATTCGATTCGGCGGTTACATGCAGCCGCTCTTTTCCGGTGATTCCCTGACAGGTGGCTTCGATGAGCGCTGCCAGGTGTACGATCGAGGCGGAGAGCCTTGCCCGCGCTGTGGACAGCCTATCGAAAAGAGCGAGCTCTCCTCCCGCAAAGTATTCGCCTGCACGAACTGCCAGCATTGACAGGAGCGTATTCACTCCCTAGACGACAGGAGTCTTTGCGGCTTCCATCTGCTTGATCATAAACACCTGCTCCGTCTCGGAAGGACTGAATCCCGCCGCTTGCAGGATTTCAACAAGCAACGTATCAGCCGCGCGCAAATTAAACGTAGAACGGCGGCAATCGTGTGCAAGCGGCCCATACACGTGCGCGAGTGCGGTTTTCAAAATGTCTTGGGCATCAGGATGCTCTGGCTGTGCAACACATTGACGCAGCACGATCCCACTCACTTTGCCTTCTTCGTTTATCGAACACTTGTACATTGCATAGCCGACCGCCTGACCCTCTCTGTCTTCTATAAGCACGGCCTGCGCATCTCGCAAGTTCAGCCAGTAATTTTGCCATGGGACATCGGTCACGTAAAACGGCAGCATGGCGACTTCCGGAGCCAAAATGCGCCGAACCCGATAATCAGCCTGTACATTTGTCTGAAAGGCATTCTCTGCCAGCGGCCCACTCTGCTGTAAAAACAACAGACGATCCACAACGTCATAGCCTTTTTGCTCATACAAGGCAATCGCTTTGGTATTTTGGCTCAATGCCTCCAAGGTAGCTACTTCCACCCCAGCTTCCCGGTACAAATCCAATGTCGCCTCAATCAGTTGCTTCCCTACTCCTTGTCGACGATATTCCGTGGCGACACCCGTTCCACCATTCCACGCGACTTTTCGCCCTGCAATGGTTCTCATCCCGCTGGCCACTACGCCAATCGGCTCCGTGCCGTCAAAAGCAACCACAGACAGGGACAGCACGTATCCCTCGCCCCCCAGTCGTTGGACAAGCATTTCTTCTGTCATCGTAAACTCGATAAAATAGCCTTCAAATCCTCGGTTCCACGCTTTGGTCACTTCTGCAAAGGTACAGTCGCTCATCCGTTTGATGGTAATCATGGTATCACCTTCCTAGTTTTTGATAAAAATATTTTAATCGATAAAATCTAAAAATTCAATCATCTCGGAACACCTTTCTCCAGCTTTGTCACCCACACGCCTGACATGGTAAAATTAAATAATCACTTACTCGGGAGGTTCCTATGCGCAAACAGCTTACGGTCGGCTCGCTCATTCCTGGACGATCTGACGTACAGATGTCGAGTCCAGCCCCCGTTCCCGTGCAGACGCATACATCATTGAAAAAAACAGAAATGAGTCCGGCTCGCCCCCAATCAGAGCAGAAGCTCGTACAGGTGAAGCAGCGCTCACAAACGATGCCAGTCCGGTACACTCCCTCTCAGACACTATTACAAGCTGCGCTCACGCAAGATCAACCCATCACTTACAAATGCCAACAAGGGCATTGCGGCAAGTGCAGTGTACAGATCGTAGCTGGTGCATCATTACTCGACACCCCAACCGGACAGGAAAAAGCAAAGCTGGGAGAAAAACTCGCTACAGGCTATCGCCTCGCTTGTCAGAGCACATTTCGCTCTTCGATTCCTACATAGAGGGTATTTCTAATAGATAAAGGTGGCCGTAGCATGAATCCTACACGCATCCTACTATTCGCTGGGGGCAATCTGGGCAACTGGGCGATCCAAGAGATTCGCGAAAATGATTGGCTCGTCGGCGTTGACAGAGGTGCCTTGTTCCTCATTCGCAACGGTCTTGTGCCAAGATTGTCGATTGGTGACTTCGATTCTGTCAGCACCGAGGAAATGGCAGAAATTGAACGCCACAGTATGCACGTCTCCTCCTGCGATCCCGTCATGAAAGATTTGACTGATACAGAGATGGCCCTTACTTGGGCAATCGAGCAACAGCCCGAGGAAATTGTGCTGCTTGGTGTGCTCGGCTCTCGTTTTGACCATATGCTGGCAAACGTACACTTGCTGAACAAAGCGTTGCAGACGGGCACCAACTGCCTCATCCTCGATGAGACCAATGAAATCCGTCTGATTGACCGCCATAGTACTATCGCGCAGGATCATTTTGATCATATTTCTCTGCTGCCTTTTACATCGGAAGTCACAGGGATCACCTTAACTGGATTCCTCTATCCGTTGAAGGACGCGACCCTGCGGATCGGCGACACGCTTGGCATCAGCAATCTGCTAACGGAACAGACTGGAACGATCACGATTCAAACGGGCAAGCTGCTCGTTGTCAAAAGCAAAGACTAATCGTTAGAAAAAGAAAGGATCTCCCTGCATGATGCAAAACAATGGAGATCCTTTTCCTTTTCCCTGAAACAAATGCAGGCTACTCTTCCTCTACCTGCATCGGCAACTGCCAATCAATCTCTTGAAGCTCGCGCGAACGCAAAAACTCATTGGTCCGCGAAAAAGGACGACTGCCAAAAAAGCCGCGATTCGCCGAAAATGGGCTCGGATGCGGGGAGGCGATGACGAAATGCTTGTTTCGATCAATGAATGCCGCCTTCTCCTGCGCATGCTTTCCCCACAGGATGAAAACAAGTGGAGTCTCCCGATCGTTCAACAAATGAATAATTCGATCCGTAAACGTCTCCCACCCAATGTCCTTGTGCGAATTCGGAGTGCCGCGACGAACCGTCAGAACGGTGTTCAGCATCATGACGCCTTGCTTCGCCCAATGGTTCAGGTAACCATGCTGGGGAATTTCAAAACCGACATCGCTTTTCAGTTCTTTGTAGATGTTGACCAGAGACGGTGGCGGCTTGATTCCCGGCTTGACCGAAAAGCTCAATCCATGTGCTTGTCCCGGTCCGTGATACGGGTCCTGCCCCAAAATCACAACCTTTGCATTCTGATAGTCAGTCAGGTGCAGCGCTGTGAATATATGAAACATATCTGGGTAAATTGTCTGCGTCTGATACTCTTCCTTCAACGTCTGACGAAGCTTTACATAATAGGGCTTTTCGAATTCATCGGCCAATACGGGGGCCCAGTCATTTTGCAATATGGTAGTCATGTTCCTCACCTTGTCCGCTGTTTTTTTCTACCTTACCACAAACCACCCCATCACTGAACCACTGATTCGAGAACTAGGACCATTCTGATTTGGTCCTATCTTTCCCATGTTTCCTAGTCTTTGTTTCCTAGTACCCTCGTTTGATAGCTTTTCTCCTATGATCTTTGACATAATGATTGCTGGGAAGATTTAGAGAAAAGAGAAAGGGAGAGGGTTTCACATCATGAAATGGGACATAAAGTCATTTTTGGGGGGCATTGTTGTAGGTTCGGTGCTCTTTTCCGGAATTGCCATTGCAGCACCCGCTTTTCCAGACGCGGAAGAAGGAATGAAAACACCGTTCACCTACTACTTTGACGGGATGCCGAAATCACCAAACAGCGACGTACAAGGCATCATGTACAAAAACTCCGTCTATGTACCAATCCGCTTCGTAGCAGAGAACCTGAACAAACCGGTCATTTACGATGCGAGAACCAAATCGATTTTCATCGGTAAAATTCCAACAGCAAAAATGTACTCCAAAATGGAAGCGATCGAGCTGGTGAAAAAGAAATTCGCTGGCAAACTCTCGCCGACACATGTAGTCGAGTACGCTCATGACGACGAAAAAGGTCACTATGTCATCCAAGTGTACCAAACGGTCGTGAACAACTTCCAATCTGGCGACAGCTACACCAGTACGTATGGCTGGTTCGTAGTGAACCCGAATACCGGGGAAATTAAGTCGTTATTATAATTTCTTCTGCACTTATTTATTCGTACGAAAAAGACAGCGGACTAGGGACCCGCTAGCACCGGAGGATATCCTTCCGGTGCCTTTTTATTTTCTGGAAAAATTTAGATTGATTACCACTTGTCCGTTGTGATACTATCTCCATACCGCTATTTAATAAACATTTTTATTTACTATTTATTTTATATAAGGAGTGAACTTGTTTATGTCTACCTTACCGAACTGGGCGAGTTTATACCTTCAACGTTTACAGCTAGATCACAAGTCCCCTAACCTCTCTTATCTCAGTGAGCTCTGTCGCGCGCATCTGCAGACCTTCCCTTATGAAAATGTAAGCAAACTGCTCTTTTTCCGTGACGGAAAACATGAGGTACCCACCCCTGAGGAATATGTACACAATGCGATCCACTATAACTTCGGCGGCACATGCTATACCAGCAATCACAGCTTTCTCGCACTGCTTCGCACCCTTGGATTCTTCGGTCAGCTCATCTTGCCAGGCGGTGGGCATGCTGCCATCCTGATCGATGGTCCGAACACAGGAAAGACACCCGTCTATGTGGATACGGGGGCTACCGCTCCTATCTTTGAGCCGATTCATTTTCTGGAAGAGGGGAACCATACCAGGCCTTTTGGCACTGTTTCGATGGAATTGACCAAAAGTCCCGATCATCCTGAACACTATCGCTTTACGCGGTATGAAAACGGAAAAGTGGCAATTCCTCCGTGGGATTTTCATCCGAATGAACGAAAAGAACTGTCCGACTTGTCGGAAGTCATCCGCTCCTCTTTTTTACCAGACGCCTTCTTTTTGAATCGACTTCACATTCATCGTTTTCAGCTAGAGCAAGATCGCTTCGTGGTCCTCAAAAACAACACTCTCCACATCGGTTATTCAGATGGCACAGACCAGATAACACCCCTCCACACGATCTCTGATATAGAAGCTGCCGTAGCCGATGAAATGCAATTGCCACTTCTCCCTGTTCGCGAGGCGGTAGAAATCTTGCTCGAACGTGGTATTGATATTTTCTCTGCCCCCAAGAAAAAAGAAGTCCCACTTGAAAACGAAGCTCTCGATCCCCCTACCATTTGCTAATATCTGGTTGACAATGATAATATTTCTCAATAATATGGAAAAGTAGGGAAATGGGATATAAGGAGTGTCGCACTTCATGATGATGGAGATAAAAACATACGTCGTTCAGGAAGGTCATTCTGACAAAATTGTACAAGGCTTTAGCGAGCCTGGTGCTGTTGAGAAGGCTCCTGGTTTTGTAGATTTGAGCGTGCTAGTACAGAAGCCACGCAAAGGTGAAGAAGAAGTGGTCGTCATAATCCGCTGGGAATCAAAAGAAGCGTGGAAGCAGTGGGAGCTGAGTGATGTTCATCTGGCAGGTCACCGCGAAGCGCGCGAAGAAAAGACCCCTGAGTGGTACATTAGCGGCAATACCGGCCATTACGAGTTAAAAGCGAAAAAAGAACCGCAGCCTTCGTAAATACAAACAAACCAGCCCAGACCTCGGAAAAACTCCGATCAATCCAGGCTGGTTTTTTATTTTCCTCTATCCTTTTTCCAAACCGTATTTCTCCATCTTCCGGTACAAAGTCGACAAGCTGATTTGCAGCTCATTGGCAATCACGGCTTTGTCCTGTCCAAACTTGCCTGCGTTCAAATATCGTTGCAGAATGGAGCGTTCATATTCTGCCACCAGCTTTTCCAATCCCAAATCGCTGCCTACCGTCGTCGGTTCATCCTCGAACAGCAAATACTCAGGAAGCTCCTCGTTGCCGATGACTTGCCCCTCCGCCATGTTGACCATATACTCGACGGCATTTTCCAGCTGACGAATATTCCCCGGCCACTCGTATGCCTGTAGTCGTTGGACGAGCTGGGCTTCGAGCTCCAGTCTACCTTTTTGCAGCAACGTCCCGTATCGATACAGAAAATGCTGCAAGTAAAGAACGATATCCTCCGTGCGTTCGCGCAACGGCTTTAACCGCAGGGGGATGACGTTGAGTCGATAATACAAATCCTCGCGAAACGTTCCTTCCCTGACCATGCTCTCCAAATCTCTGTGTGTAGCAGCAATGACACGTACATCCACGCCTAGCGTCTTCACGCCGCCTACCCGATCTACTGTTTTCTCCTGAAGGACGCGCAGCAGCTTGGGCTGGAGGGACAACGGAATATCGCCTACTTCATCCAGAAAAATCGTTCCCTTGTGGGCCAATTCAAATTTCCCTGGCTTCCCTTCGCGTCTGGAGCCTGTGAATGCGCCACCTTCGTACCCGAACAACTCGCTTTCTAACAAGGTCTCAGGAATCGCCGCGCAATTGACTGCGATAAATGGCTGTCTGCTGCGCGCACTCTCGCAGTGAATGGCTTTTGCTAACAGCTCCTTGCCCGTTCCGCTCTCTCCCCGGATCAAAACAGTGGAAATACTGTGCGTCACTTTTTTCGCTTTGGCAATCACATCGCGCAAGCCTGTTTCTGCCCCAATCAGCTGGGCGAAATACACCGGATGAACCGAGGCTTGCGGCATTTCCTCTTGAATGTTACAGCTCTTCTCCCGTTGCGCATCCAGCTCTAGCAGCTTGTGCTCAATCAAGGAACTCGTATGCTGCAAAAACGGCATCCATGTTTCCGAATGGTGCAGCATCTTTTCTTTTTGCTCGGGGGAAAAGCCGATAATTCCGATGACCCCTACCGTCTTCTCCCGTTTGTGCACCGGAAATCCAATCGTCGCCAGCTCTCGGCATTGTTGCAAAAACTTGCAATTGCCACACTCCGATTCGTTCTTTTTCATGTCAAAAATCATTCCCGGCTGTCCGGTTTGCAGGATCATTCGGAAAAACGATCCCTCCGGCGCAGGCAATCCAATCAACTCCTGATAGTAGCCGGTCCCGCTCACACGTATCCCTTGTTCATCCAGGATGGTGACATCGAGTCCCAGTACCTTGGAAATATTGTCGGCGTACGATTGAATGAATGCCTCGATCCGGGAAAACTCTGTCATGCCCAATCCTCCAGTTTCACGTTCCTTTATCCCCTAGACACTGCCACCATTGGCAGACTAGCTAGCGCCTGCTCCAAATCCGCGATGATATCCTCCACATCCTCCAAGCCAGTCGATAAACGAATCAGACCGTCCGTAATGTTGAACTTGATTCGCTCAGAGGCAGGAATCGAGGAATGCGTCATCGAGGCAGGATGCTGTACCAGTGTCTCGGGATCTCCTAAACTAAACGATATCATAGCCAAGTGCAGAGCGTTAATGAAAGATTTGGCTGCCTCGTAGCCGCCCTTTACTTCAAAGGAAACGATCCCGCCCATTCCGGCCATTTGCCGTTTAGCCAGCTCATGCTGTGGATGGGAAGGCAGACCAGGGTAGTAGACGTGCGAGATTGCAGGGTGCTGCACCAAAAACTCCGCCACTGCCTGCGCATTTTGCCCATGCTGTCTGACACGCAAGCCGAGTGTTTTCAGCCCACGCAAGATCAAGAAAGCATCCCAAGCATTCAAATTTTGTCCCAAGTCTCCCATGACGTTTTTGCGCATGAATTGGATATGCTCCTGCTTCCCAACGATGAAGCCCGCGATGACATCCCCATGTCCGTTCAAATATTTGGTGGCGCTATGCACGACGACATCAGCCCCTAGCTCAAGCGGTCGCTGCAAGTATGGCGTTAAGAAGGTATTGTCGACGATTACCACAATGCCATGCGCGTGCGCCAAACGTGACAACGCCGAGATATCTAAAACAGTCAGGCACGGGTTCGAGGGTGTTTCGAGGTACAGAACTTTTGTGTTTGGCAAAAAAGCGCTCTCGACTACCTGCAAATCGGTGCAATCGACGAAGTCCGTCGCAATGCCATAACGCGGGGCCATGGTCGTAAGAAACTTGTAGCTACCCCCGTACACATCTCGGGTACACACGACATGATCACCCTGCTTCAAAAAGGCGAGCAAAGCTCCCGAAATGGCTGCCATCCCACTACTTACACCCAAGGCAGCTTCGCCATTTTCCAACGCGGCGATTTTTTGCTCCAAAGTGGTGATGGTAGGGTTGCCATATCTTCCGTAGTACGTTCCTTCCCGCTCCCCAGCCACGCACGCCGCTGCGGAGTCTGCATCTGGAAACGCGTAGGCCACGGCAGGCACCACCGCGGATACGACTGCTCCTGTTTTTTGGCAAGGCGTTTGTGCTGTATGAATAATGGAGGTGTCCATCTTCCACTTGTTTGTCGTCATTTCTCGTCTCTCCCTTTTGCTTGTGCTGTTACCAAAGGGTATAGCAAGGAGCGTGCCAAGGTGAGAAACCGCATCATTCCAGTGCTCTTCCCTTTCTGCGCTCGCAGACATTCGCAATCATGCAAATGATTTTTTTCGAATTCACGAGAAAAAGCCGTTAGTTGCCCCAACGACTTTTCGCATAGTTGCAATTATGTTTTGCATTACTAGAAAAATAGCTTATACGATCATGCCGCCCGCGCTTTTCCTGTATTTCAAAATGCCTTCTGCCGCTCGATAGGAGAGAGCACCCATCGTTCCTGTCGGATTGTAGCCGCTATTGTGCGCAAAGGCAGAAGCCCCGACGACAAATACGTTTTCCGCATCCCACATCTGCAAGTAGTTGTTAACGGCCGAGGTTTCTGGAGAGGCTCCCATGATGACGCCACCTGTATTGTGCGTCGATTGGTATGGTGTGATATCGTAGGGTCCGAGCTTGCGGTTGATTTCGAGCTTCTCGTTCGCACCCATTTCTTTCACAATTTCCGCGCACTTATCCGCACAAAAAGCCGCCAACTCCCTGTCCTGATCGACGAAATCATACGTAATGCGCATCAATGGATCACCAAATGCGTCCTTGTACGTCGGGTCCAGATCAAGGAAGTGCTGTCGAAATGGCATGGAAGCTCCTTGGGCGCCTACGGATATGAACCGATTCGTGTATTTGATCGATGCAGCCTTGAAATCCTTGCCCCAGCTAGGCGTTCCCGGTGGCACCTTGTTCGTGCCGATTGGTCGAAAGCCAGTTTGTGTGACAGCGATATTCGCCCCATGGATAAATTTCAAATCGGAGTGATCGAAGTTATCACCGTTGTAATCATCCAAACACATTCCCAACGAGCCTGCGCCTGCAAAATTGTTAAACTCCTTGTCGTCGAAGAAGCCGACCGCGCCTCCTCTCATGACCTGGTAGGCGTAGTTTTTTCCGATTACGCCTTTTCCCGTTGCTGGATCATACGGTTTCCCCAGCTTGGACATGAGCAAGATTCGCGCGTTGTTGAATACATAACTGGTCATCACCACAATATCGGCGGGCTGTTCGAATTCCTCCCCTGTCGTGACATCCGTATACAAGACGCCTGTCGCCTTGTTCCCTGTATGTAAAATTCTGCGGACATGGGAATGCGTGCGAATTTCAAACTTCCCTGTCTTCTTCGCTACCGGGATCACCGTCACCACCGGATCGGCTTTTGCTCCGTACTCGCAACCAAACCTTTCACAGAAGCCGCAGTACTGACAAGCTGCCCGAGCCACCCCGTCTGGATTGGTATACGCTTGCGAGAGATTTGCAGATGGTAGGATGTATGGATGCAGGCTTTTCTTCTTCGCAGCATCTGCAAACATTTTCATACTCGGTGTCGTACGCATCGGAGGTATCGGATAAGGACTGGAGCGTTTCCCCCCCAACGGATTCTCCTCGCCTGCGATTCCCGCCATCTTTTCAAACTTATCGAAGTACGGCTCCAATTGATCGTAGGTAATGCCCCAATCCTGGATCGTCATTCCCTCAGGAATTTTCTTTGCCCCATACCGTTCAATCGTCTTCGAACGGATTTCGAAATCGTACGGCAGGAAGCGGAAGGTCTGTCCGTTCCAGTGGATACCAGCTCCCCCGAGTCCTGTCCCGATCAAAAAGGAACCGTATGACCGCATGGGAAGCGCGCGAACGTTCATTTTACTGCGGAACGTAATCGTTTCCTTGGACAAATCTTGCATCATCTCGTAACGAAGAGCGTAACGCAATTCATCGTGTACCATGAAGTAGTCTTCGGTTTTCCGCTCCTTGCCTCGCTCTAGGCCCACTACTGTCAAACCTTGTTTGGTTAGCTCGGAAGCAATAATGCCTCCTCCCCAGCCCACCCCCACGATTACGACGTCAACCTTGGGCAGCTTTTTGGCCATATGTACAGTCCCCCTTAATGTTGTTGATGATCCCGCAGACTTAAGGGAGCCATCTTCACAAACTCAGGCTTATCGATCAGCTGTGTATACGCCATCTGATTACCTGGGAAATTCTTCATTTTCCAGCCGTCCATATTTTTATTACCTCCGTACAGAGGGTCTGCATAAACGCCTTCGATCGTACTGGCCCGCAGCATATTGAAAAAAGTACTCGCCGAAATGGTCGTCAATTTTACTTCATCGGTTTCAAAAGCCTTTAAAACCGCGTCCTGCTGCTCCGCCGGGAGTTCATAAAACCGTTTTCCATGGGTACTGTTACTGTAGTTGTTCATCTCTTGAAGGCCGATATCGAATATTTCCCTACGTTTCAACCTGCCTTGATAGCCCTGTGTGATCTCACCTGGAAAAAAGGGCGCTTGCATGTATTCACGAGCATTAAAGCCCCAATCACCCGCTAGCTGGTGGTCAATGAAATAAGCGGCACCGAGTGCCTTCGCGCCCGGACCCAGCTCATCCTCAGGATAAATGCGCTCACAGGCGGCATCCGCTACCTTAAATTGCTCAGGCGTAAAAAACATGAGTGCCTGATTGTAATCGGCAGCAGGGGGCGGTGCTGCTGGCTGCGCCGGAGGTTCTGGTTTGCGGAGCAAGCTCCCTGCCACGCCACCCACGACCAAGCTTCCCAGCACCAGGCCGGAGTTTTTCAAGAAGTTCCTTCGGGATACTGGCTGCTCCTTCACGTTGTTTGAATCTGCCAAATCTACCACCTCCAGTGATTTCCTTCCTTTGGTTTGTGCATTTTTTCCACAAGATACTCGTGATCACCGGAATTTTTTCCAACATACTCCACTCATAACTTCATGCCGCGAACAAAGGATAAGTTTATCTAGGTAGGAAGACTTGGAGGGATCGTGATGAAGCACTTCCATACATGGGTAGGAACCGCAGGGTTAGGGGCTGTACTTCTAATGACAGCTTGTATGAATCAGGCTGCTCCGCCTACGAAGCCGCATCCGCCAGCACACACACAGTCCACCGTGCAGACGCCCAAAGGCGCAAATGTTATTCCAAGCGTGGATCGTGATAAGAAATTCACGACAAACGCGCACGGCCATACGTATAGCGGAATGGGCAATGCTCTCTACAGCTCCATGGGCAGCTCACACTTGCACACGGGCGGTCCTTCTACAAAGTTGGAAGCCCAACTGAAGGCAGCGGGCGTTCACGGCGTTCAGGCATTGATCGTGAACGATGCCATCTACTTGGCCCCTTCTACTGCCAATACACAATCGATCAATCAAATGGACCCGATGCAGTCCCATCTCATCAGCAATTACTCGGGAAGCTCCAGTCGAGGGCATGATGCTGCCCATACAAAATCAGGGAGCGGAACCGCAGGTACATTGGGTACGAGTGATCATCAGAACACATTCGCACAAGCACGCACCCAAATCGAGCGTATCTACGGAACGGATACACCGGTGAAGGTCGTGAACTCGAAAAAAGGCATCCAAGCGCTAGAAACAGTGAAAAAGCAAATGAAGAATCACAAAAATAATCAAACCATGGCCGAACAGCTGAGCGTGCTCATACGCGAAGCAAAGCGGTAAACAAAGAAAAAGGGACAAGCATCCTCGCTTGTCCCTTCCTTATTTCAATAAAAAATCTTGGATTTCGTTCACGGTCTCTTGCGGATGCGTTACCATCAGCAAATGTTGAGCTTCCTGTATCATTTTCACCTTGGCCTGCTTCACAATCCCCTGATAATTGGCGACTGCCTGATGATGAAACTGCTGCTCTTCTTTTGACAATAAGCTGTCGTCAGCCAGCAGTAATAGCACGGGGCATGTCAGCTGTTGGAACATTTCCGGTTGGCTATGGACGCTGTACTCTTTGAAATAAGCGGAGAAAGCTTCCCTCGGCAAACGGTATCCGTAGCTGTCGTCTTCCCTTTTCAAAAGCTCGTCTCGCATCCAGCCCTCTGGCATCACTCTCGTACCATACCGCTCTGCGAACTGCCTTTCCGCTTCCTCTACGGAAGAAAAACGCGTGGTAGCCAGCCGCTCGACAACCTTCTCCCTATTGAATCCAGGCACTTCTCCCAAGGAATAATACCCTCCATCCAGCAATACGAGCGACGCTACTCGCTTGGGCTCGCGAATCGCAAGCATCTGGGCAGGCACAGCAGAAAAGGACGCTGCGACAATCGTCACTTGTTCAAGCTGCTCTGCATCCAAAAGTTGAATCAAATCCGTTACAATCCGCTCAAACGAAAAGGAACCATCGCTCACAGAATTCCCGTGACCACGGATATCTACCGCAATCACCCGATATCGCTCTGCCAATCGTGGCAGGATGGGCGCAAATAGCAGCTTAGTGTTGCGAATGCCATGCAAAAGCAGCAAGGCAGGTGCATCTGACTTTCCTGTTACGCCGTACTCCAGCGTGCCCTCTTCTACCTGCAAACGATTGACCTGCGAAAACAATGCTTCGTCCATTTTGCCTACCTCCTCACTAAATACGCCCCGGAATCAGCACGCCAATATGATCTGGATGCAGCCTGGCGATGTAAAACAGTGCCGAGACGATACATACACCAGCCACTAGTGTGAATACTTCTGCTTTTTTCCAGCGTTTGCTGCGGTAAAACCGATGCTGACTGTTACGCATGCGAAAGCCTTTAGCATCCAATGCATTAGCAATCAATTGTACACGCTTGAGTGAGTTGAAGATGAGCGGTACGAGCAAGTAGCTGTACTTCCTGATGCGTTCCGGAACATTTCCTTCGCTCGTCGACATCCCTCGTACCATCTGCGCTTCCCGAATGATCGCCAAATCATTTTTGACGAGGGGGATAAAGCGAAAAATGAGCGAGAGCAAATAGCTGATCGAAAACGGAACGCCAATCCCGCGAAGTCCCATTGCTATTTCTCTGGGCGATGTCGTAAACACATAATACATGGACAATAACGCGACATTTGCCAGTCGAAGTCCCATTCCCAATGCCCATAAGACACCGACATCCGTGATTTGCACGGGATAATGGATCAACGGAATGGTGCTGCTCCAGTACGGAGTGCCTACATTGGTAAACGGTAGCCACGTAATCACTGCAAAGCACGAACCGATTCCACCAACCAATATGTACGCCTTAATCATAGAGCGCTCCCAGCCCAGCTTGGCAATCAGTGCGATGTTTATCGCCAACAGAACAATTAGCGCACGCGGGTCCTGGAATAAAAAAGGGAGCAAGCCCAGCAGTACGAATACAAGCAGCGTGTAGCTCGGATGGGCATTCTTCATCTTAGATCCCCTCTCCCAGCACCTGTTTTTTCATCGCTGTCAGCGTGAGGGGAATCGGGTCGTCGATCCCAGCAGCCTTCCCAAAACGATAAATGGCAGGCGCTTCTACTTGGGCAGCAGCTAATACTTGTGTTTGCGAAAATACGTGCACTGGGTCCCCATCGCATAACAGCTTTCCTTTATGCATAACGATCACTCGCTGGGCATACTCCGCTACCAGACGCATATCATGCGTGATGACGATGATCGTATGACCTTCCGCATGTAAATGCCGCACCAGCTCCATCATTTCTTGCATGCCTCGGTAATCGAGACCGGTCGTAGGTTCGTCCAGCACGATCACTTGCGGCTTCATCGCCAAGATCGAAGCCACCGCAATCTTTTGCCGCGTGCCTTTGCTCGAGAAATGGGGTTCTTCGTCACCCTTGTCGGATAACCCCACTGCTGCCAACGCCTCCGCGACAGCTTGCTCTATTTTTTCAGGCGGCCAGCCCATGTTTTTGGGCCCAAATGCTACCTCTGCCTTTATGGTCGAATGAAAGATTTGATGATCAGGATTTTGATAGCAATAGGCCACGATTCTCGATAGCTGGGCAACGCTCATCGTCTTGGTATCGAGACCATTCACTTTGACGGTACCCTGCGTTGGCTTGTATAGACCATTACAATGCTTGGCCAATGTCGTTTTACCGGAACCATTTCCCCCGATGATGGCGACGAATTCTCCCTGTTTCAGTTGGAGCGAAACGCCTTGCAGCACCAGCTTTTCCTTTTCATAACTATACCAGACATCATTAAGTTCAATAACGACACTCACAGGCTACCCTCCCGAACGAGCCGTGCTTCTTTGTAGTAGAGTGCCAGTTCCTCAACAGTCAGAGGCACACCAGCAGTGGACGCCGACAAGACGCCTTGCTGGCATAGCATGTGATAGAGTCGGATGACATCCGGGACCAATATGCCATGCTCGTCCAACACGTCCACTTGGTCAAAAAATTGGCGAGTTGGCTGATCCAATACGATTTTCCCCTCGGCAATCAGAATCATTCGGTCGCAAAAGGCTGCGAGCTCTTCTGTCGCATGGGACGATACCACAATCGTCATTTCTTTTTCTCGCTTCAAACGTGAAAGAAGCGAGAAGACCTCCCGCGCCCCCACAGGGTCCAGCTCAGAAGTAGGCTCATCCAAAATGAGTACCTGTGGGCTGTGGGAAAGAGCGGATGCAATTGCCACCCGCTGCTTTTCTCCGCCCGACAGCTCAAGAGGCGAACGATTAGCAAAGCTGTTCAATCCAATCAGATCGAGTACCTCTGCCATTCTTTTTTCGATTCGCTCGTCCGACCACCCGGCATTCTCAAGCGAAAAGGCAAGCTCCTCTTCGACGGTTAGCCCGATGAACTGCGTCTCCGGGTCCTGAAAGACGATGCCTTGCTCGCCATTGGACTCGACACTCCCCACGAAATGTCCACCATAGTTAGCTGGAATCAGACCTGACATCGTCAAAAGCAACGTCGTTTTCCCTGCGGCAGCAGGCCCGACTACGCCGACTACTTCCCCTGGATAAAGCGCCAGATGAATGTCCGCTAGCGCAGACTGTGCTCCCTCTTCATAATGCCAATAGACTCCGTTTACTCGTAGCAATGGTTCTGTTTTCACCTTGCGATCCTGCTTTCATTCCCGAGATAGTTAAAATCCTGCAAGGGGCGACCCCGGTAAAGTCCAGAGCGCTTCACGAATGGGTACAACAGCTTTAAGAGGATCGGTCCCAGAACTGCCGTTGATATGGCTTGGTTCAAGAACACCGTCGGGATGAATACAGCAACTACCTCTTTCGGAGTTAAGCCCAGTGCAAAGTTAACAAGAATCCCGCATGCTACTACTGCCGAGCTGATGATGACTACAAACACGATGTATTGAAGCACACTGCGTTTTGTTTTCAGGGCAGGGTGACTCACAGCAAGTAGCCCGATAAAGCCCCCCATAAAATTAGAAAAGAAACCGACCGCGATCGCATGAGGCGGTGCGCTTCCGGTTAACAAATCACTGACCATATTTCCAAAGGCAAGGCCTATGCATCCCGGCAAGCCGAATAACATGCCAAAAACGGGCTGAAGGGCATTGGCCGGACGGATCGGTACGGAAGGAATGAGCTTGATATTGGCAAGCATGATAATGGCAACAGCGTAGAGCGCGGCAGTGACGACAATCAGGACGTAATCTACCGTCGTCCACTTCCGCCGGAACAGATTCGAGAGCATCAGAATAACTCCTCCTTGTGTCAAGTGTTAATGTTTGGAATATTCCTGTAGCCAGTTTACTCTCTCTTTTCTGGATCGTCTAGAAGAGGGTGGGTAAAACCATTGGTTCTAGCGGTAGGGTGGGGAGGAAACAGGAGAAAACGCTCAGCTTCTAGGGCCACCCGCTGGGGGATTGACTGCCCGCCTCCATGCAAAAAGCGAAACCGCGTCCAAAGTGGCCGGTTCAGGATGTGTTTCAGAGGTGGACGCTTAAGGGCGTGTTTCGCTTTTTGCATTCCGTCTCGGTCGGTGTCCCTAAGATCTTCGCTTGTTTCTCCTGTTTCCTCTGCGAGCTGTTTGCTTTCCCCCTGCTTTCTTAGGGAGAATCAAAATGAATAAAAAAGAGAGAGAATCATTGTTCTCTCCCTCGTGATATACTAGTAGTCAAATATTCAAGATAACTAATTGACACTCCCCATGCCTAAAGGCAGGGGGATTCTTGGGTAGTCACTCCTAACGGGGTGAATGTTACCAAGCTATCCCTGTGTGTCCCACAGTTTAGTTGACTATGCCAACAATCGAAGTCCTTCTTGCTCAATATTGATAGCAGCGTTTTGGTCACGATCATGTTGTACGCCACAGTGCGGGCATATCCAACTGCGCAAGTTGAGACTTTTCACTTCTTTGTTGCGGTATCCACAGTTTGGAGTTGAGCAGAGCTGGCTTGAAGGAAATTGTTTTCCAACAATGGAGACCCTTCTTCCATACCATTCTGCCTTATACTCCAGCATCGCACGAAACATAGACCACGAAGCATCTGCAATGGATTTGGCTAACTTGTGATTTTTGACCATATTTTCCACTTGCAAGTCCTCCAAACAGATCACTTGGCTTTCGTTGATCAGCTTGGTTGACAGCTTATGTAGGAAATCGTTACGGGTGTTTGCAATTTTTTCGTGGAGTCGAGCTACTTTGGTACGCGCCTTGTTCCGGTTGTTGCTGCCTTTTTGTCTACGAGATTGAATCCGTTGCCACTTCGCCAGTTGTTTTTCATACTTGCGATAGTATTTGGGATTTGCCACCTTCTCACCAGTAGAGAGAATGGCGAAATCCTTGATCCCAAGGTCAATCCCAACTGTTTGTTCTACTTTTGGGTGTAATTGACTCTCTGTTTCACACAATACTGACACAAAGTATTTACCTGAAGGATTACATCTAATCGTAGCCGATAGAATTCGCCCTTCAACTTCTCTGGATTTAGCAAACGATACCCATCCCAGCTTAGGAAGTTTGATGCGATTCCCTTCTATTTTGATGTTCATCTTGCATGTATAGGATTGCTTTGGATTCTTCTTGCTTTTGAATTTGGGATAGCCTTTTTTCTTTTTGAAAAACTTTTTGTAGGAAGAATCCAAATCTTTTAAGGTTGATTGCAGGGCAGTGGAGTCCACTTCTTTCAACCATTCGATTTCTTTTTTGAGTTGCGTGAGCAAAGCAGAACAGTCGTTGTAAGTAAGCGTTTTGTTTTCTTGTTCGTAAGCATCTTTTCGTTTCGCAAGAAAGTGATTGAATACAAAGCGAGTACATCCAATTGTCTTGTTGATGAGTGTTGCTTGTTCTTTGTTTGGATACAAACGGAATTTGTAGGCTCTATGCAAGTTCAATCATTCCTTTCTTTTTGAGACTCCATGTATTTCTTAATCACATCGAGTTGCACCGTGCCAACCGTTGCAACAAAGTAGGAGTTTGTCCATAGAGAGGGAAGTCTGCTTTTTAGATGTCTAAATTCCATCCGCAATACTCTGGATGTATAGCCCTTCAAATGTTTTACGACTCGGTGGATTCCGAATTGGGGATCGCATTTGATGAGCAAATGAACATGATCAGGCAGGATTTCCATTTCAACAACTTCCGCACGTAGTTCCACTGCCTTTTCAAGAAACAACTCTTTTAATCGAATGTCTACTGGCTCTTTCAAAACCTTTTTACGATACTTCGGACAAAAAACAACGTGATATGTACAGTCAAATACGACATTGTGGTTACTTTCTACTGATCTACTCAAAACCATCACCTATGGTTAATTATACCATTTTGTTAGATAGAGAAGACATATCTAACAGAGATCGACAAAAAAAGAACTATTTTTGTTTGCTCTTAGCACCCCCTACAGGGGATGCAGAGCAAAGTGCCTTATATCCCCATAGCTAAAGCAAGGGGTTTTACGACACGAGTGATAAAGGAGTTATCATGGGACAATATTTAGTCAGAGAAAGCACGAGAGATGACGCTGATTTTATTGAGCAAAGAATCGTTGAATACAATGAATCGAGTGTTCCGTTTGAACTGACCATTCCTTTTTCAAAAATCAATAAACACGTTCGTGATGAAGATGGCACTATCATTGCGGGAATAAACTGTGTGTACTATTCTTGGAGATGTTTGTACATTGATGCTTTATGGGTCAGAGATGATATGAGAAAGAACGGATTGGGAAGCAAGCTTCTTCTTGAAATTGAAAACACAGCTAGGGAGTATGGCATTCATTTGATTCATTTAGATACTTTTGATTTTCAAGCAAAGGACTTTTATGTAAAACACGGGTACGAGATACATGGTGTACTCGATGATTGCCCTCTTTCCCATCAAAGATTTTACCTACAGAAGAGAATTGATTAGCAGTCTAATCTTCCCCAAAAAAGTAGCCCCACATCCAGTAATGGGTGTAGGGCTATTTTTGTTCCACATGTTACTCCTCAAACTTCACCATTTCCAAATTGGTTTTCTTAACCTTCACCAAGTACAACAAATAGATCAGGCCGACAAAGGTCCAGAGCAAGCCGAGCATCATGGACGTCGCTTCCAGGTTGACCCACAGAAACGCGATGAATGTTGTCCCGATGAGTGGAGACAGCACGAAGCCCCACCAATCCTTAATATGCTTGTTCTTTTGTTTGCGGAAATAGTACGCCATTACACTGATGTTCACAAAGCTAAAGGCGATCAGTGCGCCGAAGTTAATAAAGGAAGTTGCCGTTAACAAATCCATATACAAAGCGAACAGCATCAGCGCTCCGACCAGTAAGACGTTAAGCAGAGGTGTTCTCAGCTTCGGATGTACATAACCGAACCAGCGTCGCGGCAAAAATCCATCTCGTCCCATTGCGTACAACAAGCGCGTTACACTCGTGACAGATACGAGTCCGGATGCCAGTGTCGAAGATAACGCTGCCGCCAAAAATATCAATTGAAAGATCGTCCCACCGATAAACAGAGCAATCTCCGCAGAGGCCGCTTCTGGATCAGACAATACCGAAACATCAGGAAATAATGATTGCATGAAATAAGAGGCCGTAATAAATAACGCCCCTCCTGCGAGCGCTACGAGCATAATCCCGCGAGGAATCGTCTTTTTCGCATCGACGGTTTCCTCCGTTAGCGTAGTTACTGCATCAAAGCCAAGGAAGGAAAAGCAAAGAATCGACGCACCGGAAAGCAGTGCAATGACAGACATATCCGGTGACAAAAATGGACGCAGGTTGAATACGTGACCAAGCCCGTCACCTTGCATAAGACCACGGATTGCCAATCCCGCAAATAATACGACGACCACGACTTGAAACAGCACTAGAATCGAGTTAACGGATGCGGTTACCGTTACGCGAAATACGTTTAACCCCGTCACCAATACAATGAAACCAATAATCCACCACGCTGTCGACACGTCAGGAAACACGGATGATAAGTATACTCCCGTCAACAAGGCGTTAATCATCGGTAAAAATAAATAATCTAGCAAAGACGCCCAGCCTACCAAAAATCCTGCATAGGGATGAATCGTTTGTTGCGTATACGTGTACGCGGTCCCTGCTGAAGGGAATAGCCGTACCATCTTTCCGTAGCTTGCCGCCGTAAACAGGATCGCAAGAAGTGTGACTGCATAAGCAGCAGGAACGTGCCCCCCCGTTTCTCCAGATACAATGCCAAAGGTGTCAAAAACGGCCATCGGGGCCATGTAGCCCAGTCCAATTACGACAATATGTCGCAACTTCAAACTACGTGTTAGTTCTGCTCTCCCGTTCACTACCTGTCCCCCTTTATGTAACAGAATAATTATACACGTTGATTTATAATCACGAAAGAAAAAAGCACTGCTGCACACGGGTTCTCCATGCACAGCAGCGCTTGATTTATATGCGTATTTCCTATGCTTTTGGCAGTTCAAAGGAACTCTTCAACGATACAATCCGGTTGAATACGAGCTTATCATCTGTCGTATGCTTCGGATCGACATTGAAATAGCCATGACGGAAAAATTGATACTTGTCTTGTGGCTTGGTTTCTTTCATATTTGGCTCCACATAGCCTTGTAGCACTTCCAACGAATTCGGGTTAACGTTGTCGAGGAATGTGCCCTCTGCGTCTTCATCATCCATAATCAATGGCTCGTACAAACGGAATTCAGCAGGAAGCGCATTGGTCGCATCCACCCAGTGAATCGTCCCTTTTACCTTGCGACCTGTAAAACCGCTGCCGCTCTTCGTCTCAATGTCATACGTGCAATGGATCTCGATCACGTTGCCATCTGCATCCTTCACGACGTCATTGCATTTAATGAAGTACGCGTGCTTCAGACGCACTTCATTTCCCGGGAACAGGCGGAAATACTTGCTCGGCGGGTTTTCCATGAAGTCGTCCTGCTCAATGTAGATTTCGCGGGAGAACGGAATTTGACGATTGCCCATCTCTGGGTTCTCTGGATTGATCTCCGCTTCGAGCATCTCGACTTGTCCTTCCGGATAGTTCGTGATGACGACCTTCAACGGATTCAAAACAGCCATCGTACGTGGTGCCTTCAGCTTCAGGTCCTCACGGATGAAATACTCCAGCATTTTCTCGTCAACCGTGCTATTAGCGCGCGCTACCCCTACTTCACGAGCGAATGTACGAATCGCTTCCGGTGTATAGCCGCGACGACGGAAGCCTGCGATGGTTGGCATGCGCGGGTCATCCCAGCCGTCTACTACATTCTCATCAACAAGCTGTTTCAGCTTACGTTTACTCATAACGGTGTTGGTCAGATTCAAGCGGGCAAATTCGTACTGGCGTGGTACACTCTCCATTTCGCACTCGCGGACTACCCAGTCGTACAACGGACGATGATCTTCGAATTCCAGTGAACACAGGGAGTGTGTCACGCCCTCGATGGCATCCTCCAACGGATGAGCGAAGTCGTACATCGGATAGATGCACCATTTGTCGCCCGTGTTGTGATGCGTTGCATGGGAGATTCGATACAGAACCGGATCACGCATGTTAAAGTTCTGAGAAGCCATATCGATTTTCGCACGCAGCACCTTTTCTCCGTCCTTGAATTCCCCTTGGCGCATCCGTGCAAACAGATCCAGGTTTTCCTCCACAGATCGGTTGCGGAACGGACTATCTGTGCCTGGCTCTGTCCATGTTCCACGCATTTTACGCATTTCTTCGGGAGACAGATCGTCTACGTAAGCCAGACCTTTTTTAATCAACAGCACCGCACGGTTGTACATCTCTTCAAAGTAATCAGATGCAAAAAACAGCCCATCCCATTCGAAGCCAAGCCATTGAACGTCCCTTTTGATGGCCTCTACGTATTCGATGTCTTCCTTCACCGGGTTGGTGTCGTCAAAACGCAGGTTGGCCTTGCCGGAAAATTCACGTGCCAACTCAAAGTTGAGGCAGATCGCTTTTGCATGTCCAATATGAAGATACCCGTTCGGTTCTGGGGGAAAGCGGGTAATAATTTCTTTTACTTTGCCCTCTTGCAAGTCATCAATCATGATATTGCGGATAAAATTGGATGCCGCTACCTTGTTTTCCAATGAAATCAACCTTTCACTTCACCTTTACATTCCATAATACTGATTCTCTACCCAGAGTTCAACAAAATCGGGTCGTGGACCGACCCGCTCACGTCTTCCATTGCTGCCTCGTTTGCCATTGTGGCCTGCAATACAGATGAATGACAGAATCAATGGCTAAGCGCTGCTCCGTGATCCCTCGAATCGTTTCGAGATACTTCGGGGAAATCAGATGCAACAAAGGCTGTTCAACATGATTGAAACGTTGGAATGCTTCCGCTGCAATCCGATCCCACTGTGGGTAATACCGAAGCAAGTCATCGGGCATTACACGGGAGCGATCCGTGTCAGACTCGGGCAAACAATCAAAAGGTTCATCCAGATTTAACGTTCCATAATCATCGGTCAGCTCTTCGCCCGGAAAAATATCCCGTGCAGCCAATTCCATATCATACATGGTCGGCACACAATTCGCATGAAAGCTGTGGTTCACGTACCTTGCCTTATCCCAACAAAGAATGTACTTTCCGAACTGGTTCTTGAATGAATATTTTTGCACGTCCTGTTTCCGTAATGAGTCAAGTTTTTCCACAAATGCAGGGTCCAATACCTGGTCCAAATTGTCCTGTGCCCATACAATCGTTCCTTTTGGGATAAACCTTGTCGCAAACACACCGTACCCGATCTCATCGTTGATATAGCGCAATTCTGTATCGGGATGCATCATGGTCTTTGTTTCACTCCTTGGCTTATGTGCCTTTTTATCATCATAAGCAATTCAGCCCCATGAGGTGTGTGAATGTCTGCGAAAAACACCCCTCCCCATAGCATTCCTGACTATTTTTCTGGATTAAAAAATTTTTTCTTATTTACCACAAATGGTAAATAGTCTATATTATTGGCAAACGGTGTTTTAGGAACATTTTCCCACAACGATCGCATCAGTAAATGTGTCAATTTTATGCTTCATCCATTGATATCGAAACGGCAAACCCGGGGAAATCCGGCGACGCAAAGCTACAGGGGCTACCTCCGCAACAGCGGACACGCTTGCCAGCTACCGAAGTATTGATGTAGGACGAGACCAGTGATCCTATATCATTGGTCTTTTTTTGCGCACATAATGTCTATTTTTGTCTATTTTTGTATGATTGTGTATTTTTGACTTTTGAAGGAGGTGAGGCAACAGCGGATAGCCGGTTTAATGAATTCGTTATTCTATTCATCATGAAGGAGGTTTCATAGGAATGTCATTCTGGAAGAAACTCTCGACCGTCGCGCTGACTGCTGTCATCGGGGTATCAACATTCTCAGGGGCACAAGCTGCTAACCGTCCAACAACGATGTCACCGAACGCAATGGTGACGACTCCTCACTATCTGGCTACGGCTGCGGCCCTAAAGACATTAGAAAACGGTGGAAATGCAGTAGATGCTGCTATTACAGCCGCTTCCACATTAGCTGTCGTCTATCCTCATTACACAACCATTGGTGGAGATAACTTCTGGCTCATCTACAATGCCAAAACAAAAGAGCTGAAAGCACTGAACGGCAGTGGTCGCGCAGGCGAAAAGGCAACCATCGACTATTACAAAAACAAAGGCTACGAAAAAATCCCGTCCCGCGGTTATGAATCGGCAAACACTGTCCCTGGTGTCGTCTCCGGCTGGTGGGAGGCTTACAACTACGCCCATAAAAGCATGGGCAACAGTAAGCTTCAATGGAACAGACTGCTGGAGCCTGCTATTGGATACGCCGAGAACGGATATCCAGTCTCCCCCAACCAAGTATATTGGACGAAATACGCGACAGATCCAACTGACAATAACTTGAAGAATCTTCAACGTTTTGATGGATTCCGTAAAACATTCCTGAAGCCCAACGGTGATCCCTATGCAGCAGGCGAAATTCTCAAACAAAAGGATCTTGCCAATACTTTGCGAATCATTGCGAAAAAAGGCGCTGACGGTTTTTATAAAGGAGAAGTAGCTAAAAAAATCGTAGCAGACATGCAAGCCAACGGCGGATTGCTCACGTTGAAAGATTTTGAGAAGCACACCTCCACTTGGGCAGATCCAATTACGGTAGACTACCGCGGTTATAAAGCGTACAACGTTCCGCCTAACTCACAAGGTATGGCATCCCTCTCTATTCTTAATGTTTTGAATAACTTTGACCTCAAGAGCATGGGTGAAGGAACACCCGATTACTATCACACGATTGTGGAAGCTACCAAACAGGCTTTTTCTGACCGCGACAAATGGCTGACTGACCCTGCCTTTGCGGATATCCCTGTGGATGAGCTGTTGTCCAAGCAGCACGGGAAAGATTTAGCTGCGCGCATTGATATGAAGCAAGCTGCCAAATCCGTAGAACCGCTTGATCCAAAAGGCGATACAACTTGGTTCGGGATCGTTGACAAAGATGGAAATGCCGTGTCCATCATTCAGAGTCACTATTTTGACTGGGGTTCCGGCATCGTAGCGAAAGATACGGGCATCCTTTTGCAAAACCGCGGAAGCTATTTCTCTTTGGACTCCAAACACATCAATCACTTGGAACCAGGAAAACGTACCTTCCACACCATTAACCCAGCTATGCTCTTTAAAGGGGACAAGCCTTATCTTCTCTACGGAACACAAGGGGGAGAAGGACAGCCGCAAACGCAAGCCGCTCTCGTCACGCGTATCGTCGACTTTGGTTTCAGCGTACAAGACGCAATCGAAGCGCCAAGATGGCTGCATGGACGCAACTGGGGATCTGATTCCAACAATCTCAAGGTGGAAAGCCGCATCCCTCAAGACGTCCTGGACGAGTTAATAAAACGTGGGCATCCAGTCGAAAAGCTGGAAGCAGCCTATACCGATACGATGGGACAGTCCGGCGCAATCCTGATTGACCCGCAAACCAATGTAAAATTTGGCGGTGCTGACCCTCGCGGTGAAGGCGCAGCAATGGGATATTGATATTTTGTCAGACTGCTGAGTTAATCTCAGCAGTCTACCTGTATTATATTTCCTTGTGGCAGACCGCTTTTCACAAAGAAAGAAATATCTCAATCACGGATTAGGAGCGGAAAAATCCTATGTTTTTGTTCAACAAACTCAGGAACAAAATGATCCTTTGGTTTCTCGTCGTGGCCGTCATTCCACTTACTGCCGTTTCAGTGTTTATCACGAACAGCTTTTCATCCATTCTGATTGATAAACAAAAATCTTCCTATGTTGACCTTACTTCCAGTACAGCCATAGCTATGGATCAATATCTGGACAGGCGTATGACAGAAATTCAGATTTTAGCCCGTACCTCGGATATTCAATCCGATGATGCAGCGGCAAAAAATGAATTCATCCGCAAGTTTACCGAGGAAATGAAACTGTATGACGGAAATACCTTTATCGCAAGTGATGGAAAAGTAACGGCTGATACGTTCCCCAAAAGCGTTGGAATCAATCTTGGCGAGCGCCAATTCTTCAAAGACGGTATGCAGGACAAGCCCAGCTTCTCCGATGTTCTTGTTGCGAAGACAACCGGCAATCGCTCTATCATCGTCGCTTCCCCTGTAAAAGCGAAAAACAATGAGAAGCTTGGTGTCTTGACCGGGCTCGTCAATGTAGATGACTTCACAGCTACATTCCTCAAGAATTTGAAAGTAGGCAACGATGGCTATCCGATTCTCGTTGATAACAAGGACCAGATTCAGTACCATCCTACCCAGGATCTGATCGGAAAACCGCTTGAGGAATCCGCTCTGCCGCAACCATTAATGGAAATCCTGAAATCAGGAAAAACAGAAAAGGGCTCATACAGCTACTCGGACAATGGCAAGGAATACGTTGTCACCTATTCCCCCATTCCCAAGACCAACTTTGGTTTGTATCTGCATATCCCTGTCGAATCCATAACGTCTGCGGTTTCATCCGTTACCAACATGGTTACGATCATTGTCATCATTGTTGTTGCTGTCGTGATCGCAATCGCATACGCTGTTTCCCGACAAATCTCCCGCCCTATTGCGGCAGTTGCCTCCGTGGCTAACCGCATTTCCGAGGGTGAACTGACTGTACAACCCTTGCAGATTCAAACCAAGGATGAGGTTGGACAGCTATCCCAATCCGTAAACACAATGGTGCTCAACCTGCGAACGATTATTCAACAAGTAAATGATACAGCTTCAGATCTTGCTTCTTCAGCAGAGGAATTGTCGGTCAACTCCGACCATACGAGCAAGGCTACCGAGCAAATCGCCATAACGATTCAGGAAGTAGCTTACGGTGCGGAAAAGCAAGTGAAGAGTGTAGAGGAAAGTGTCACCGCAATTCAAGGTGTATCGACAGGGGCCCAGCGGGTTGCCACGAATGCACAGCAAGCTGCTGAATCAGCTTTGGGCGCTTCCCAAATTGCAGTGGAAGGAAATCAGGCCCTTCAGGTCGTTATCAGCCAGATGCAATCGATCGAGAACACTGTCGGCAACATTGCCGATATCGTCAAACGATTAGGAAACAGCTCGCAGGAAATCGGACAAATCGTACAAGTCATCACCGGTATCGCTGAGCAAACAAATCTGTTAGCACTTAATGCAGCTATTGAAGCGGCGAGAGCTGGTGAACAGGGGCGCGGATTCGCCGTTGTTGCAGACGAAGTGCGCAAATTGGCTGAGCAGTCCGCGCAATCCGCGCAACAGATCACACTGTTGATTACGACGATTCAGCTCGAATCAAACCAGGCTGTCCTTTCGATGGAACAGGGCACCAAAGAGGTCGCCACTGGACTTACAGTCGTTAACAATGCAGGCAAGTCCTTCGAACAGATCCAAGATGCTGTCACGCAGGTAGCAAGCCAAATTCAAGAAGTAAAAGCTTATTCTGAGCAAATGTCTTTTGGTACTAAACAGGTGGTAGAATTGGTCAGTGTCATTGAAGAAGTAGCGGAGAATTCTGCTGATGGAACACAAAGCGTATCAGCCGCCACAGAAGAACAGCTGGCAGCTATGGAAGAAGTCAGTTCATCAGCTACTTCTCTGGCAAGAATAGCCGAAGAACTGCAATCTCATGTAAGCAAATTCAAGATATAGTCCAAACAACGAAAACAAGAAAAGCCGCCTTGCATGTGCACGGCGGCTCTTTCCTGCTTTCGCTTACACAAACTCCCACATCCGGTCAGGATGGTTCGTGCAAATTTGAACCTGAGGATGCCACGAAATGACTTCGCGGATATGCTTCGGATCATCCAGCGTCCACGCGATGACTTGGAAGCCTTTTTCAATCGCGGCTGCAGTTAGCTCACGCGTCAGAAACGGATATCCCATGGAGAGGATCGTGGCACCTGCTGCCTCCATCTGTTCCAGCATGAGTACAGGTCGGCCATATACAATCAGGCCTGTCTGTACTTCTTGGTCGAGCGTGCGAACGTGACGGATCAAATCGTGGTCAAAGGAAGTCAGGTACACCTCTCGCTTCATTCCATGCTTTTCTACAAGCGCGAGCACCTTTTCAGCGATACCCGGGTACATATCACTTGTTGCTTTCAACTCGATATTTAGCGTGCAGCGACCTTTTACTGCGACTAGTACTTCCTCGAGTGTAGGGATTTTTTCGCCTGAAAACTTGTCGCCAAACCAGCTCCCTGCATCCAGCTCACGCAGCTCTGCCAAGGTATGATCCATGACCAGACCGTGGCCATTGGTCGTGCGTTCCAACGTAAAGTCGTGAATCAGCACCGGAACACCATCACGCGTCAGCTGTACATCAATTTCCATTGCTTTGATAGCTGGCTCTGCCAAAGCCAGTCGAATCGCTGTCATTGTATTCTCCGGGGCTTTGCCTGACCACCCGCGATGTGCCATACAAATGTTCATTTCGCCAGCTCCTCTATCATTTCGTTTCTGTTATTTTTTCAAAAGCTTGCTGCCTTTTTCCGTCGCCGCCTGCATCGCTTCATCTACTGTCGCTTGGCCAAGCATCGCACGCTGCAGTTCTTTTTGAATCACATCCTGCAATTCTTTGTAGCCTGGAGCCATTGGGCGAGGATAGCCGTATTGCAGTTGATCTACCGCAACCTTGAAGTTTGGTTCTTTTTCATAGAAAGCCTTCATTTCAGCTGAATCGATTGCTTCTGTCGTGACAGGCATATAACCGGAAGCGATTGACCACGGAACCGTTTGCTCAGTGTCGGTCATCCACTTCATGAATTCCCACGCTGCTTTTTTCTCCGCATCGGTCGACTTCGCCAGCATCACAAGATTCGCACCGCCCGTTGGCGTACCAAACGTTTTATTGGCTGGCAAGAAAGCTGCACCCATGTCAAATTTGGCATTTTTCTTCAATTCCGTCAAGGAGCCTGTCGAGGTAAAAATCATACCCACTTTTTGATTCAGGAAGTCTTGCTCCGCTACATCCCACGCATTGTAGTTCTCTCCTGGAGGGTTTTTCATGATGCCTTCCTTCACCATTTTGGACCAGAGCTCAAGCGGTGCTTTTCCTGCTTCGTTGTTGATCGTCAGCTCCTTGCCGTTCTCGCTCAGGATGTTGCCCCCGCCTTGGAAAACAAGCGCTTCGTAGAACCAGATATCCACGGGCGTCGAGAAGCCGTACCGAGTAATTTTGTCTCCTTCTTTCTTGCTCAGCTTTTGAGAAAAGCTGACGAGCTCATCCCATGTTTTCGGACCGTTTGTATCAAGTCCTGCTTCTTTTAACATATCGCGGTTGATGTACAGCAGTGGAGTGGAGCGGTTAAATGGCACTGCGTACAGTTTGTCATTCCAATAAGAGTTTTTCATGAGACCTGGAATGTACTTCTTTTCATCCCCTTGCGAATAGGGCGTCAAATCTTCCAAAACCTTTGCATCCGCAAATGCTGCTATCGAAGCGATCTCGACCATCGTCACATCCGGATTGTTGCCCGCTGCTACAGATGCCAGTACTTTGGAATGGTTTTCTTGATACGCACCTTGGTAGGCTGGTTTCACGATAATATCTTTATGTGTTTCATTGAATTTTTTGACCATATCCTCGATGGTTTTCCCACGAACGCCACCCAACGCATACCAGAAATCAATTTGGACTGGGCCGCTGGATGCTGTAGACGCTGCTGGCTGAGAAGTGCTGCCTGTACTAGCAGACTGTTCTTTTCCAGATGATCCGCATCCAGCCAACACTCCTGATAAACCAATAGTCAATGCACATAGAATCGTTCCCGTCTTTTTCATGGAAAACATAGTTTGATTTCCTCCCTATTGTGATCTAATAAGTGTTCAAAAATTTGGCTTTTCAGCACCGAGAAGATGGCGAGAACCGCACGAAGGAGGAGCGGAGTGTAGGTAAACTACATGAGCACCGGACTTCGAAGGTGAACGCCATATTCGATGTCGAATAAGCTTTCAGTACATCTTCGTGATCAAAAGACAACTTTTTGACTTCCTTTTATTATTTGGATTGATAGATGAACGCTTTGATAATATGCCGTTGTGCCACAAAGAAAATCACGAGAATCGGTAGAATGAGGATCATGTTGCCCGCCATCATGACGTTCCACAAGGTTCCGCCGTCGGACATGTGCAAGCTGGATATTCCGATCGGCAAGGTGCGCACCTCGTCGCTGTTGGTCATAATCAGCGGCCAGAAATAGTCGTTCCAGTGGTAAATAAAGCTGAATAGTCCAAAAGTGACCAGCACAGGTTTCGCCATCGGGACCATGATCGTCCACATGATCTTCCATTCGGACGCGTTATCCAGACGTGCTGCCTCGATCACTTCATCGGGCACCTGCATGAATGCTTGCCTGAGCAGGAAGATTCCGAAAGCACTGGCTGCGTACGGCAAGATGAGCGACCACAGCGTATTAACGAGTCCCCAACCGCTCAATTGCACGTAGATCGGCAAAAAAATGACTTGTCCAGGAATCATCAAGACAATCAAGACAAGACCAAACAACAGATTGCGACCCGGAAACTTGTAGCGGGCAAAAGCGTAAGCCGCAGGCACCGCCGTCAAAAATTGCAGGATCAAGATCCCTACCGCAACCAGAATGCTGTTCCACGTATACATAAGGAACGGACCTGATTCCCACGCTTGGGCGAAATTGCTCCACTCCCACGTCTCAGGCAAAAGCGTCGGGGGAAATTGCCGGACCTCTGGCATCGTTTTGAAAGCCGTCGATGCCATCCACAGAAACGGGAACACAAACAGGAAAGCCACGATCAAAAGTCCAATCCATTCCACGGTCTTGCGTGAAGCCAAAACCACTCGATACATGCTGCTCCTCCTTTCTCACGAGTTCATCAGCGATAATGTACGCGCTTGGACATCACTAAGAAATGCAAAGCTGTTAAAATCCCTACCAGTATCAGCAAAATGACAGAGGCAGCCGAAGCAATCCCGCCATTGTAGAAGTCCATTCCCTGCTCGTAAATGTAGTAGACAAGCATGTTCGTACTATTGATTGGACCACCCTGCGTCATAATGGCAATCGTGTCAAATGCTTGAAAGGATGAGATCGTATTGATAATGAGCAAAAAGAAAATCGTCGGCGACAGCATCGGTATGGTAATCCGTCTCAGCGTCCGCCACCACGGTGATTGATCGAGCGCTGCTGCCTCGTATATATCGCCCGGTATGCTTTGCAAACCTGCGATGAAAATGAGCGTGTTATAGCCGACACCTTTCCAAATGCTGACGATAATCAGTGACAGCAAGGAGCTTTTCGGGTCAGTCAGCCACGTATAAGCAGGTAATCCGACCGCTTCCAGCCCTGCGTTCAACAGGCCAAACTGCGGGTCCATCAGCCACATCCACAGCATCGAGACGGATACCAGGGAAATGATGTGAGGACTGAAGACAGTCGCCTGAATAATGCCGTACACCTTTGCCTTTTTGTTCAGCCATAGTGCGAGCAGGAAGGATAGCGTCAGGCCAATCCCCACTGTCGCAATGGTAAAGACCGCGGTGTTTCCCAATACTTGATGAAAATCTCCGTCTACCATCAAGTCCTGATAGTTTTGCAAGCCTACCCATTCCATTTGCTCCAAATTGATCAATGACCAGTCCTGAAAGCTCAAATAAATGATCGAGCCAATCGGGTAAAAGAAGAACAGGACAAAGCAAATCAATGCGGGTGCCAGATACAAGTACGGACGCAGTCGGGATGCGAGCTCAGACCAGGCAAATGCCGACGGACGCACTTCTGTTTTCGACTGGCTTACACCCGGCAACTCCTGTACAGTTGCCGCTTTTCGCATCAGCTATCCCCTCCTGCACGTGTCGATACAGGCTCTCGTCCACTCATGCGCCCCACTCGTTTTCCGCTCCCTTTTTCGAACACATATATGTACTCCCACGGTACAGTGACCGTGACCGAGGAGCCGACCTGCATCGCTACCTCCGAGTCCGCTTTGACGATGACCCTGCCTTTTTCTGTCTCTACATGAAGGAGCGTATCTGAGCCGAGAATTTCTCTGGATACGACCTGACCTCGTGCGTTCCACATCTCTTCGCTCGTAATGGCAGAGACAACCATAGGCAACAACACTGCTTTTTCCGGGCGGAATCCCCATACGTGCTCACTCTTGCCCTCCGCAGAAACAATGTTCATCGGCGGAGAACCGATAAATTGGGCGACAAACAGATTTTCCGGCTCCTGATACAAATTCATTGGGGCCGCTACTTGCATAATGTGTCCGTCATTCATGACGACGATCTGATCGCCCATAGTCATCGCTTCTACCTGATCATGTGTCACGTAGATGAAAGTGCTACCGAGCTGCTTGTGCAGGCTCGTCAATTCCACACGCATCTGATTCCGCAGCTTCGCATCGAGATTGGAGAGCGGTTCGTCCATCAGGAAGACCTTTGGCTTTTTCACCATGGCCCGCGCGAGTGCAACACGTTGCCGTTGACCACCGGAGAGCTGAGAAGGCTTGCGCTTGAGGTAATCGGTTAGCCCGACGATTTCCGCGATCTCCTCTACCAGCACCTGGCATTCCTTTTTCGATATTCCGCGGTTTCTCAACCCATAAGCGATATTGTCATACACGTTCATTGTTGGGTAGAGAGCGTAATTTTGAAAAACCATCGCAATATCACGCTTGCCAGGTGGCAATTGGTTCACCGTTTGATCACCGATCATGATTTTGCCGTCCGTCACTGTTTCCAAGCCAGCGATCATCCTGAGTGTGGTTGATTTCCCACAGCCGGACGGACCTACCAGAACCGTAAAGGAGCCGTCTGGAATGACCAAATCCAATCCTTTGACCACGCTTTGATTCTGAAAGGCTTTCGTTACCTGCTCCAACACCACACGTGCCATTTGTTTTTATTTCCCTCCTTGTGCCTTTGCGGCCAGCATTTCCGTAACAAATGCCTCGAAATTAGCGTAGCGGTAATCCGGAAAAGCGTAGAGCCAGTTCTCTTGTCCGTACCACTCCAAAACGACAGACTGCACACCCGCTCCTACCGCAGCCAGTACATCATAGCGACTGTCACCGATCATCATGGCTTGCTCGGGACGTTTGTCTAGCGCCACCAGTGCTTTTTGTACAGGCTCAGCCGACGGCTTGCCTCGTGATACATCATCGACCGTGACGATTGCCTCAAACAGATGCTCAATCCCCGCCATCTTTAGACCAGCCAATGTAAACTCCCGTTGCTTGTTCGTGACGATCGCCATCGTGAAGCCCACCGCCTTCAGCTTTTCCAACCCTTCGCGAACAAACGGAAACAGTTTGACATGTTCTTCATGATGCTCCCGTACATAGGCGAAGTATCTCTGCAGCACTTCCTTTTTGTCAGGTACGCCTGCTGCTGTAGCAACTGCCGCCAAAAAATCATCAAACGATTCGCCAAAACGCGCGAGCAGCTCTTCCCTGCTAAAATGTCCCGGTGCGTACTGCTCAGCCGTAAAAGCAACGGCATCCACGACCGCATCCCGACTGTCTAGCAAAGTCCCGTCCAAATCAAATAACAACGCTTGAATCAAGGTTCACACACTCCTTCCACAGCAGGGGACTACCGACTGAAACAGCTGTCGCCCCATGCTTTAATACTTCCTCCATCTGTTCCCGCTTGCGAATCAGCCCGCCAGAAATGATCGGGGTATCGATAACACTTCGAAATTCTTCGATAAACTCCGGCAGCAAAGCAGGCATCAGCTCAACGGCGTCAGGCTGTGTATCCTGCAGGGAGGTTAGGCCTGATTTAATCGAGTCGCTATCGACCAAAAACAAACGCTGAATTGTCAGCAGGCCTTGCTTTTTCGCCAGCTTGACCAGTGTGTTGCGCGTAGTGACGATCCCGTCTGGCTTGACGTAATGCGCCAGAAATGCGATTCCTTCCCGGTCATGACTGATTCCGCCAATCCGCTCCAAATGAAGAAATACAGGGATATTTTTCGACTTAAAATAATCCACGTAGCCTTTGATTACACCAATGTTACCAATCGAGAGTACCGCAGCACTCAAATTTGCCTCTGCCGCTTTTTCCAGGTGCTTCGCTTCTTTTACGGAAGCGATTAGCTTGTACTGTGCCAGTTTTGCATGAAATTGTTCCTGGTTCACTCGCTTAAGCCTCCTTATGCCCAAGACAAAAAACCCTGCGACATGACAATGCCAAAGAACTCTCGATGAAAGTGCTTGGAAAGGCTGTCGGGGGTTTCTCCATGGCTCCAACCGAAGGGATTGTTCACTTGTTACTTTGAATGGTACTGTACGAGCGTTAAGGAATCTTGAAGCAAATGTTAATAAACGGAAAAGTTCCTGTAAGGATGGAATTGACGGAACGGAAGAGCGGATGTATGATCCATCTATATTCAAATAATCAAATATTCGAAAATACGAAAAGAAGGGTTGCAATCATGAAGTGGGCACCAAGATTCGAAGGCTACGATCTCGTTTCCTTTCGAAAAGACTGTGTATCAGGCTTAATCGTCGGCATTATCGCGATACCGTTGGGCATGGCATTTGCTATCGCCTCTGGAGTAAAGCCTGAGTACGGGATTTACACGACCATTATCGCCGGAATATTGATTTCTCTCTTTGGCGGTTCCCGCTATCAAATCGGGGGACCTACGGGCGCGTTTATCCCGATATTATTTGCAATCGTCATGCAATACGGTTATGCAGACTTGCTCCTCGCTGGATTCATGGCAGGAATTCTCCTTGTTCTCATGGGGACTCTACGGCTGGGAGGGCTGATCAAATTCATTCCGCGCCCCGTCATCATCGGATTCACTTCGGGGATTGCTGTTATCATCTTCTCCGGTCAAATTGCCAACTTTCTCGGCCTGGAACAACTGCAAAGACACGAGGATTTTTTGTCTAACATGGGGGAACTCGTCCTTCATCTGGATACGATCAATCTATACAGCGTAGCCATCGCTATTTTGAGTCTCGCCCTTATTTTGGTGACTCCCCGATTCTTCCGAAGCATACCGGCCTCTCTCGTCGGACTCGTAGTCTCCAGTGTCGTTTCCGTCCTCTTTTTGGAAGGAAAGGTAGCGACGATTGGCTCTACCTTTGGAGAGATACCGAGTACATTACCCGGGTTTCAATTTCCTGAAATCACATGGGAACGTGTCCAAAAGTTACTGAGTCCGGCCTTGATCATTGCTATACTAGGAGCGATAGAGTCTTTATTGTCTGCTGTCGTCGCCGATGGGATGACACGCAGTCGCCACAACAGCAACCGAGAATTAATCGGCCAAGGAATTGCCAACATCGTGACTCCGTTATTTGGGGGAATTCCGGCTACTGGCGCGATTGCGAGAACAGCCACCAACATTCGAACCGGGGCAACCTCCCCCATGTCTGGCATCATTCATGGTCTGGTCGTTTTGCTCATCCTGGTGCTGTTCGCCCCTTACGCCTCGCACATTCCGTTGGCGAGTATGGCGCCGATCTTGATGCTAGTTGCCTGGAATATGAGTGAGCGCAAGGAATTTACCCACATGCTAAAAGCGAAGACGAGCGATTCTCTTGTGCTGGTGCTCACCTTCCTTTTGACCGTTTTCACCAATTTAACTGTCGCTATTGAAGTGGGGTTGGTGCTGTCTATCCTGTTATTTGTCAAACGAACACGCGATAGCTTGCGGGTAGCTCAGGTGCTGCCTGATCCCTCGTCCAAACACGACAAAGTCATGCCGCATATGGTTACCGAGGGGCACGATTGCCCGCAAATCAGCATCTACACGATTGAGGGTCCGCTGTTTTTCGGGGATGCCGACTTGTTTGAAAGCTCCCTCACGCAAACCCTTCAACGACAACCAAAGGTATTGCTGCTGCGGATGGGAAAAGTCCCCCTGATGGACATGACCGGGGAAGCGAATTTGTCGCGGATTGTGAAACAATGTATGGACCAAGGGACAACAGTCCTTATTTCCGGAATCCAATCTGGCCCCAAGAAAATCTTGCAGCGTACGGGGCTATATGGCCTCGTAGGCGAAGCTCATTTTTTTGCTCATACTGGAGACGCGATCACGTATGCCCTCAGTTTACTGGATACTGGGAAGTGCCTCGGATGCAAGCATTTTGCCTTCCGCGAATGCACGCGTCTATCCGCTCCTACTGAAACTTCCACATGATGTTACGATCGGAGGAACCTATCATTGAATTTGGAACTACAACAATTTAAAGCGAATTTTTTCAAGGCGTTGGGTCATCCCCTGCGGATTCGGATTCTGGAACTGCTGGCGGAAGGAGATAAGAATGTAAACGAGCTTCAGACACTCATCGGGAGTGAAGGCTCCGCTGTTTCCCAACAGCTCGCCATTTTGCGGAACAACAATATCGTGTACGGAACGAAGGACGGAAACAAAGTCACCTACTCGCTGCGTGATCCGATGATCATCGAGCTATTGAGTGTGGCCAGACAAATTTTTAACAATCACCTGATTGATACGATCTCTATGCTGGATCGTTTTAACGAGGAATCATCGCTTGAGTCAACATAGGGGAGGAGAAGAAAAAGCACAGTTCTCTTCGACTCTGACACGCTAGCGTGGATGATTGACTGCTCGTCTCCATTTCAAAAAGGGGACCGTCGAGCCAAAGCCACCCTACGGGCGGAAGTTTTTCGAGGAAGAAGTGTTCGACAAGCGGGTCCCCTTTTTGAAGTTCCGACTGGGTAGGCGTTGTCAAGGTCTACGAGCTCTGTGCTTTTTCTTCTCACCAGCTTTAGTGGTTTATCGATACTTTTTAAAACTACCAAAAAGCCCAGGATCTGTAATCGTCCTGGGCTTACCTATTGTTACTGGGAAACGGCAATGACTGCATCCAATGCGATCAGCGCTTCTGCTTCAATGGCTTTTGCCATCACATCGGTGTGCGGGTTATAGGATTCGATTAGGTCTGCATCTGCATACCCGTCAATCGCCAAAATAGAGCCTGCCTTCATACCACGGAGAGCCGCAATCACGAAGAGAGCGGTGTTTTCCATCTCGACTGCCAAAACGCCAGCTTTTTGGTACAGCTTGTGCGGGAACTCCAACACCCCACTATAAAAGACATCGAGTGTCAGTGTGATTCCTTCGAATACCTTCAAGTCTGATGCGTTTGCTCCTGCTGCTTGTACAAGCGCGTCCACGACATGGCGATTGGCAACAGCCGGGAATCCCGCCGGAACCAACTGACTGGTCAAGCCATCTTGGCGAACCGCTGCGGAGCTGATGACGAGGCTGCCTGTCTCGATTTCTTTTTGGTATGACCCGGCAGTTCCTACACGAATGATGACCTGAACGCCGCCCTTCGCCAGCTCCTCGAAGCATACGGCCGCTCCCGGTGCACCTACCCCATGGCTCACTACCGCTACCTCAACGCCTTTCCACGTACCCGCATAGCTGTGATATTCACGGTTTTCCCCGATTTGACGCTGATCGTCGAGTTTCGAAGCAATCAAAGCTGCACGTTTTGGATCACCGCACACGATGACGCGCTTTGGCAGTTGTTCTGGATCTACCTTTAGATTCGTCAACATCTCAATCGAACTCCTTTTTCTCCCACTCATCCTCTGGGATCGGCAACGCTTCACCGGAGAACCGCTCTTCACGAAACGGGTCTGCGATCAAGTGAAAACCATTTTGCTCCCAAAAGCCGGGCTTGTTTTCGGTCATAAATTCAATTCCTCTGATCCACTTCACGCTTTTCCAGAAATACAGATGAGGAACAACCAGGCGAAGCGGCCAACCGTGCTTGTCCGTCAGTCGCTCTCCATCAAAGGAGTGAGCCAGCAGCACATCATCACGCTCCAGATCCGCAAGCGGCACATTGGCGGTATAGTCGTGATCACCGTGCAGCATGACGAAGTTCGCTCGTGGAGTCACGCCAATTGCTTGCAAAAAATCACGAAAACGCACGCCTGTAAATGCATTGTCAAAACGGGACCAGCGCGTCACGCAGTGAATGTCGCTCGTCACTGTCACCTGTGGCATCGCCATGATCTCTTCGTAGGAGAGCGTCACTTCTCGGTCTACCTCACCGAAAACACGCAGTGTCCATTCGCTCATGTCATACACCGGCACGTCTCCCTCATGCAAAATGGGAAACCGCTCTGTCAGGATTTGTCCTGGCGGAAGTCGTCTGGCGAGTCCCGGTCCCACTGGGGCGGGTACTTTCATTCTTTTGATCCGATCTGCCTTGTTCATAGCGCATTTCCCCTTGTCTTCGCTGTCTATATGACCTGTGTTTAACGGGTGCTCTGCTGATTATCGCTGCCGATCTGACTCTTGTTTTTCAAGAAGAACATCGCCACAATCGTCAGCACGTATGGTAGCATGGCAGTGAACTGGGTCGGAAGCGAAAAGCCCTGCAACCGAATACTAAGGGCATCCATCAACCCGAACAAAAAGCTCGAAGCCAAAATACCGAGTGGATGCGACTGCCCCATCATCATCGCTACCAATGCGATAAAGCCCCGGCCAGCCGTCATTCCTTCTGTAAACATCGTGACTTGCCCCAGTGAAAGCTGTGCCCCTGCAATCCCGCACAATGCACCACTCATCACAATCGCCAGCATCTGAAGTCCCGTCACTTTCAGACCGAGACTGCGTGCCGCAACGGGATTCAGACCAACTGCGAGGACGCGGAAGCCCGTAACCGTCCGATAAAAGAACACATACAACAGAATGGCAGCCAAAAACGCAAAATACACGAGCGGCGAATGACCAGAGACAATGCCTCCGATGACTGGAATATCGTGAATGAAAGGAATCTCGACGGTTGGCAAGCCAACCATATCCTTATCGTAAAACGCCCCTTTGACGCCAAAGATCGCCCGCAGTGCAAATGTCGTCAACCCCAGCGCGAGAAAGTTAATCGCCACACCGACGACGATTTCATTCGCCCTAAGCTTGATCGTCATGTACGCGAATAAGAGAGAAAAGACAATGCTGACCAGCGCTGCAATCAAAACGGCCAGAAAGAGATTCCCGGTAAAATGATTGCCGACGATCGCGGAAAAGGCACCGACCAGTACCAATCCCTCCAAGCCAACATTAAAAATTCCGACACGTGCGCAGAGCGCTCCACCCAAAGCTGCCAATAAGATCGGCGTGACCATCCGAATGGTAGAACTGAGGAGGGACCAATCAAAGAGCTCCATGCGATTCCCCTCCTTTTGCCTTCCGCTTTTTCCACCAGTCGTAGCTGAACTTGGCGGAGATGAACAATATCAATACGGCTTGTATAACACTTGCCAGCTCCAGCGGCACATCCGTATTGCGCTCTACACCCATGGCTCCTGTCTGAAAAGCAGCAAGCAGGATCGAAGTCACAATGATGCCAAGCGGGTGCGAGTTCGCAAGTAGAGCGGCCATCAGCCCCGTCCAGGCGAACCCTGGTACAGTCAGGGCACCGTCAACAAAACGATAGTGCGCCCCCATTACCTCTACGGTTCCCGCCAAGCCAGCCAGTCCACCACTGGCAAACATCCCGGTCAGCATCACCCGAATGCGATTAATTCCTCCGTATTGAGCAAACAGCGAGTTTTGACCTAGCATCTTCACTTCATAGCCAAAAGGCGAAAAACGAAGTACCCAGAACAACAGAAGCGCTGCAACGATCGCAAACAAAAACCCTGCATGCACGCTCATCCCGGCAAACAGCTTCGGAAGCCAAGCGCTTTTCTCCAGCATAACGGTCTGTGCCAGTGCCGCAGAACCCGAGCGATCCCGGAATGGCTCTGTCACGAGATAGCTCGCAAACAATACCGCGATATAGTTGAAAAGCAACGTAGAGATGAGCAACGGAATACGAAAGCGGGCTTCCATAAAGCCTGGCAACAACGCCCAGAACCCACCGACTGCCATCCCTGCGAAAATACCCGCCACAATTTTGATCATTCCCGGTGCTGGCAAGTAGATCGCGACTAACGCAGCACTGACGGCACCCAGCACCATTTGCCCTTCCGCCCCAAGATTGAATACCCCTGCCCGAAATGCGAGGGAAAGACCCAAGGCAATCAGCATGATAGGCGTGGCTCTCGCTAATGTAGACGTAAAGAAATAAAAACTGCCAAAGGCCCCTTTCCACATTTCCTGGTAGGTGCCCAAGATCGATTCGCCAACTGCAGCAATGACCAGCGCCCCGGTCAACAAACCGATGACGACAGCCAAGAACGGCTGAACCAATGACTTAGATAGCTCTTTGATTGCTGCCATGAATGCTTCCCCCCGCCATGATCACGCTGATTTTTTCTTCGGTTGCCTCCAGGCGTGAAAGCTCTCCAGCGATTCGCCCTTTATACATGACCAAAACCCTGTCAGACAAGGCGAGAATTTCGGACAACTCGGAGGAGACGAGCAAGATCCCGTCTCCCTGATTGCGCTTTTCAATCAGCGCCTGATGGATGTACTCCATGGCACCGATATCCACCCCTCGCGTAGGCTCAGCCGCAATCAAAAACGGGGTTTCATGTCCCAGCTCCCTTGCTACGATCAGCTTTTGCAAATTTCCACCTGACAGATTCCCTGCCAGCTCCTGCAATTGTCGAGAGCCAGTCTTGATGGCAAACTGCTCAACCCAGCCTTTTACGACTTGGCGGAATTTCTCCCGCAAAACGACGCCTCGGCGGTTGTAAGCAGGCTTTCGCTGATAGCCCATCAACGCATTTTCCTCGACGCTTGAGAGTTTGGCCGTTCCCCACAGGTAACGATCCTCCGGAATATGCGCCAAGCCGGCATCCCGAATGGTGGCTACTGATTTATTCGTCACATCTTTGCCGCCTAACCGCACCGTACCCTCCTGTGCCGCACGCAAACCACTGATCGCTTGTAGCAGCTCGGATTGACCATTCCCGGAAACACCTGCAATTCCTACGATTTCGCCGTGATGCACGGTAAAGCTGACTTGATCGAGCAATGTCTGCTTTTCTCGAACCGTGAGATTCTCCACCTGCAACAAGGGGCCTTTATCCAGAGGAACTCGCTCAGCTAGCTCCTGCAATTCACGTCCAACCATCAATCTTGCCAAATCATCCGCATTTGTCTCATTCCGCGAAACCGTTCCCGTCACTTTGCCTCCGCGCAGTACCGTAATACGATCGGCTACCTCCATGACTTCCTGCAACTTATGTGTAATCAAAATGACGCTCTTGCCACTCTCTGCCAGGTTTCGAATCGTTTGCAGCAGGTCGCGTACCTCCAGCGGAGTAAGTACAGCGGTAGGCTCGTCCAGCACGATAATATCCGCCCCTTGATACAGGACCTTAAGAATTTCGACCCGTTGCTGTTCCCCAATCGAGCAATTCGCTACCTTGGTCTGCGGATGAATCGGAATGCGATACTGCTCACTAAGCGCACCCACCTTGTCCTCCGCGTCATTTCTTTTGAAAAAACCCGCTTGTTTCGGCTCGTAGCCGATCACGATATTTTCAGTCACACTGAATTCTCCGAAGAGCATAAAGTGCTGGTGAACCATCCCGATTCCATTTCGAATCGCGTCCTCTGGTCCGCGAAAAACAACTGGCTTTCCGTTTAACACGATCTCTCCCGACGTCGGCTGCTCCATCCCGTACAGCATCCGCATCAGTGTCGTTTTTCCCGCTCCATTTTCCCCGACAATCGCGTGGACTTCTCCTGCTGCCAGTGAGAACGACACCTTGTCGTTGGCGGTAAAATCTCCGTACTTCTTGGTCATGGCCCTCATTTCCAAGCGATCGGTCATTCCCACTCCCTCATTTCTGTACGTCCTTTTATGAAAATGGAAGACCGACTACACAGCCGTAGTCGGTCACATCCATCACTGTGCACAAGCTTTAAATAAACGTTCAAAAAGTTGGCTTTTCAGCACCGAACTACCTTTTTAGAATTTATCTGGTACTTGGCGGGTGCCTGCTACAATTTCATCGCTGATCGCTTTCACTTTATCCACTACTTCTTGTCCAATAAAAGCGTTCAGAGGCGTTTTGCTTTCGTGCGTGACATAGGTTACGCCAACACCTTTTTCTTTCAAGCCGTACGCAACAACACCTGGTTTGAACGTTCCTTCTACAAAGTTCTTCACGGTTTCATAAGCTGCCGCGTCGGTCCCTTTCAATTGGGACAGAACGATATGCTCTGGATCGATCGTCGTACGGTCAACGTCCTGACCTGCTGTGAAGAAGCCTTTTTCCTTCGCCGCTTCGAAAACGCCGAGGTCGCCTACAGCTGCTGCACCGTTAATGAAGTCAGCGCCTTTGGAAGCTTGGAGCAAAGCCAATTCTTTCGCTTTTGCCGGGTCAGTGAAGCTTCCTACATAGTTGACCATCAGTTCTGCTTTTGGATTCGTCGCTTTCAATCCCTCTTCGAAGCCGACTGTCCATTTTTTCAACTGCGGAATATCGAGAGCGACAACCATACCTACTTTGTTCGTTTTCGTTGCCAGACCTGCTGCTGCTCCCACCAGGTAAGCCGCTTCCTGCTCGCGGAAGGTAACACTGCGAACGTTTGGCAAATCCACTACGGTATCAATAATCGCAAAATTACGGTCAGGATTTTCGGTTGCTACTTTTTTCAATGCATCCTCTGATGTAAAGGAAGAAGTGATGATCAAATCATAATTTTCTGCAACAGCCACGCGCAAATTCTCTTCAATCGCTCCATGGTCCGTAGATTCAATCGTTTTCACTTCTGCGCCCAGCTCTTGTGCGGCTTTCTTTGCACCCTCATCCATTTGTTGGAAGAACGGATTCACACCAATTTTCTCGGGCAAAATCAAGGCAATTCGCTTTTTGTCCGCGCCCTCTTGTCCTGCTGCTTGTCCTCCTGGCTGATCTGCAGGTGCGCTTGTGCCAGTCGAGCACCCTGTTGCCAATACTGCGAATGTCGTTAATGCCAGCAATAACTTCTTCATGATGTATCTCTCCCTATCCGAACTTTACGTTTTTCTTTATCCTATTAGGTAATGTACGGCTTTTTACCTATTTTTTCAATACCATTTACGAATATTCTCTTATAAAAATAATTTATCGTTCGTTTATTTACTCCTCCCCTTTTACAAATACAACAAAAAAACTCTTCCCGGAGGAAGAGTTTGCGTACGTAGCCGTTCTCTTCCTCATCTGTCAAAACCATGGTACAGGTTTTGCAGGAATTGGCACCTTTCTGTTCATGCATAGACATGATCAGTGGTTGCCGGGCATCATCGGGCCAGTCCCTCCGCCGCTCTTGATAAGGTAGGTGAATATATTTAGTTACAATGGAATTCATTCTAGCAGAACGGTTCGAAAATGCAATTCTTTTTTCTCAATTCCAAACACTTCTAAAAGTGAATAAAAGTTTAACAGTCGTCTTTCCAGCATCGAGAAACAACCTATTTCACGTGAAAGGTTTGCTGGAGACGATGAGACAACGTATTCAGCTCGCCCAGCTCTTCCGTAATCTCACGCACTTTTTGATGCTGGTTTTCTGCTGTCGCAAACAGCTCTTCTAAGTTGGCTACCGATTCCTCGGTTACGGCTGTAATGGTCGACATCTCGATGGCAACTTCTCCGGAACGCACTTTTACCCGGTCCATGCTGGAGCTTACTTGATCAGCTGCTTGCAGGAAGGCCATCATCCCGGCACGCACTGCTTCGATGGAGGCCACTGTTTTCACGGCCAGTTCTTGGCCTTTTGCAACAGACGTTTCCCCATTGTTCATATGCTGCACCGCATTCTCACTTTCCTGGTGGAGTGATTTCAGAATGTCGGTAATTTCCTGCGTAGCTGTCGCGCTTTGTTCTGCCAGCTTTCGTACCTCGTCCGCTACAACAGCAAATCCCCGTCCATGTTCGCCTGCACGCGCCGATTCAATCGCCGCATTGAGCGCCAAGAGATTCGTTTGTGTCGCGATCTGATTAATAGCGCCAACAATTTCCTCTACACGGTTCGCCTGCCGATTGAGCTGGTGAATCGTGGAGGCTGCTACATTGACTGCCTGCACAATTTGCTCCATCTGCGAGGACAGCTCGTTCATCATCTGAACGCTTTCTGTCAGACGACGGTTGTTTTGTTGCGATTCCGTTTTCATTGCGTTGGTCTGTGTTGTGACTGCCTCGATTTCCTGGTCGATGGATTGAACCTCTTCTTCGATTTTCACCGTAGAATTCGCCTGCGATTCCATACCTGTAGCGACTTCCTTAAAGGCCACCATCATTTCATCTGTATTGCGCTTCGTACCTTCCGCATGCTCATGCACATGATCGCTCGTACGATCCAGCTGTTCCGTCATTTGCTGGATGTTCAAAAGCATTTCTCCCAGACGGCGCTCCTTCTCTTCCGCTTCCTGCCTTGCGTCATCAGCTTTTCGCAAGGAGGCTTGTCCGGCGAGACATAGATACGTGACGGCTCCCATCATCATGAGAATCGTGACAATACGCATAAGCAAATTGAGCTCCGAAAAATCACCTTCGAAAATCTCGTAGGTTCCCGTATAAAATCCAACAATCGTAACGATGATTTGGGCAATTCCCGCTGTAACTACCAGCTTCCAGTCCAAATAGGCTGCCAAAAAGCCCATGACGATAAAGGCGAGGAAGGTAACCTCCTGGTAATCGGTAAAGTGATCGAAGGAAATAGCATAAAACATAAGTCCGATTGCTACCAGATAACGAATGACATGACTATCTTTGCGAATGAAATAATACGGCGAAACAATTAAAGTGACCAGCAATCCCAAGGACGTCACTTTCCAGAAGTTCACATCCACTTGGTAGGCAATGAGTCCCGCCATCCACAAATGATTCCATAGGATGAAAATCATAAAGCCTTCTTTGTCAGTCAAGGTATTGCGAATCAATTGAATCATAATTGCCCCCCTTTTCCTCTTTACTTATGTATCGGATTCTTTCCCCATTATATAGCCAAACCTTTGCCAAATTTGTGAAAAAAGTGAGAACAGCCAAAAACAATTTCGAATAGGCTATTACACAACTCACACGTACAGGAGGCAAACGGAGAAAAGTGGAACTCAATCAATTGCCAGCCACCGTGCTGACACGGACAATTAGCCGACCGAACACCACCATTTACTACCCGCAATTGGCAGGCCTAGCCAACCAGCAAGCGGAAAAAGATATCAACCGGGCGATTTATCAAACGGTTCAAGGCTTAATTCACGAGCAGCAACGGGTCCAGGTACCAGGAAATACAGAAATGCAAGGAAGCTACGAAATCAAGACAAACGAACGCGGCATTTTCAGTGTCGTGTTGAGCAACTACGCCTACACACCGCAAATGGCTCACGGCATGACCTTCCTCGGGTCAATCACCGCAGATATCCAAACAGGCAAGCTGTATACGCTGCGTGAATTATTCAAGCCAGGAAGCGATTACGTCAAGGTGATTTCTGAAAACATCAAGCGTCAAATCAAAGAAAGAAGCATCCCCACACTCAATGGCTTTACTTCGATTAAGCCCGATCAAGATTATTACCTAGCCGACAAAGCACTGGTCATCTACTTCCAGTTGTACGAAATTACGCCTTACTACGTCGGTTTCCCCATGTTCCCCATTTCGGTTTATGAACTGGAGCCGCTCATCAATGAAAAAGGACCATTGAGTATCTTATCCGCAGATTAATGCATCACCATATTTTTCAGCCAGGTGAGTGTCTTCTTCCATGACAGTCGCCTGATTCTATTTGTGTCAGAAAATCCATTATTTCGCCACCGAATAAACGTTTACTTATATGTCCCGAACTGCTAGTATGTTATTGTACATATTTACTTAAGCAATAAAGTGTACGATATATCGGACCAGCTTTCCTGGAGGTATATATTCATGCAATATTATGGTCATCGAATTAGCCAAACCGCAAGAATATTCAGTAAATCGTTAAATGGGACTATGTCTCCCATGGGATTATACAGTTCGCAATGGGGGATTATCCTTTGCTTGCATTACCGTGAATCGCTCACCCAGGTTCAATTGAGTAACTACCTGAATGTGGAAGCGCCGACGATTACCCGGACACTCACCCGATTGGAAGAGATGGGCTGGATTATTCGCTCAGAGGGTGATGACAAGCGTGAGCGCTATGTGTCCTTGTCTCCGCAAGCAGTCGAACGTTTCCCGGAATGGCTGGAAGCTGCCAAAGAGCAAGAGGAACTGGCACTCCGCGGCCTTGACGAAGCAGAACTCGCTATCTTTAACCGCGTACTGAAGAAAATGAACGATAATTTGCAGCCATTGTAGCAAGTAAAAAATGACTTCTCCCAAAAGCAGTTTGGTGAAGTCATTTTTTGTTAGCCATTTTTCCTTGTGCTATGGATGATGGTGTTGAGCTCTTGTTCCAATTGAATCAGTTCAAGCTGTATCTGTTGCTTTTGCAATTGTTTTTTCTGTTGCAGCACTTGTTTTTTCAAATCATTTGATTCTTTGTCATTTGCCTCTTTCGCTGTAGAAGTATCCTGGTCCGGTTCCACCTGTCCAGTCGAGCCTATAGCAGTGAGGAAGGCACCCAGAACTGCAATCCACCCGCCTACCGCTACCAGCTCATTCGCCAGATTTTTGTCAATCATCCTTCTTCCCTCCGTTTTTGGATGGCTTCTCCTGCAAATTCTTCTTTATATCTTGCATACTGTCTCGTAATTGAGCAATTTGCTGTTCAATTCGTTTGAATTGCCTATCATCATCGTTATCATTGTCATTGCCATTCTTATTCTTCCCATTGGCTTTCTTGTTCGATTGGATCAGCGGTTGCGCCGAAGTCGCATTTTCGCAGGCAGGCTTTTGACTTAATTTGGTTGTTTTATCAATGGCGAGTATGACAAAGCCAATCGAAATAATCCAAAGTGCTATTACAGCGGTATCATCATCATCACAAAAAAACATAGATACCTCCATGCCAACAAAAGGTCGTGGTTTGATAAGTGGCCCTTCTATACAATACGCTTCTGCCTAATTCCTCGTGACATCGGGATCATTACTTTCCTGATGTTGTTCTGTCATGCAAAAAGGCTCCCCACCAAGCACACTCGTGCCCAGCAAGAAGCCTATTCGTTATGATCGTATTCGTTATTGCATGCGTTTTGCGATATTGCGAGCCATCCAGACCCCAGCAGCTCCGGCCTGTGCCAGACCACGTGTAATTCCGGCACCATCCCCGCCACAGAACAATCCCTTGATTTCCGTTTCGAATTCCTCCGTCAGTTTCGGACGTGCCGAGTAGAATTTTGCTTCCACTCCGTAGAACAATGTGTGCTCGGAGGCAATTCCCGGTGTTACCTTGTCCAGAGCTTCCACCATCTCGATCAAACTTTTCATCGTATTGTAAGGCAACACGAGTCCCAAATCACCCGGTACCGCTTCCTTCAGAGTAGGCTCCAAGAAGCCTTCCTTAATACGCGACTCAGTAGAACGGCGACCGCGCAAGATATCGCCGTACTTTTGTACGATGACCCCACCGTTTGACAGATCATTCGCTCGCTTGCAAATTTCTCTCGCGTACTCATTCGGCTTGTCAAACGGCTCTGTAAACGTATGCGATACCAAGAGCGCAAAGTTCGTATTCATCGAGCCCAGCGCTGGGTCTTTGTAAGAGTGCCCGTTTGCTGCCATCACTCCACTATGGTTTTCCACGACTACGTGACCGGATGGATTGCTGCAAAACGTCCGTACACGCGTTCCGACAGATGTATTGAAAATGAATTTTCCTTCGTACAAGTGTTCATTGATTTCGCGCATGACGACATCGGACGTCTCCACACGTACGCCTACGTCGACTTGATTGTTGTACATTTTCAGGCGACGCTTTTTCAGGATATCCGTCAACCAAGCGGAGCCATCGCGTCCTGGTCCGATTACCACGTAATCAGCTTCATACTCCTGGCCGTTTTTCAAGACGACACCTTTTACCTGATGTCCGTCTGCTTCTTTCACCGTAATGATGTCCTCGACCTCCGTCTTGAACATCATGTCGACATGCTTTTTCAAATGCTCGAAGATCGACTGGAGAATCTCCAGGTTTTGCTCCGTTCCCAAGTGACGTACCTGTGCTCGCAACAGCTTGAGTCCTGCTGCATAGCCGCGCTGCTCGATGCTCTTGATCGTCTCTGTGGTCGGGTCCGTAATCGAGTGGGTAGCCCCATGCTCCAAATTGATTTCATCTACGTACTTGATCAGCCCAAGTACAGCGGAAGGGCTGAGATAGTCTGTCATCCAACCGCCAAATTCGGTGGTGATGTTAAATTTGCCATCGCTATAGGCGCCTGCTCCACCAAAACCACTGGTAATCGAACAGGCCGGCAAACAGCCTGCGAATTCTTTTTTTCCTGCTGGCGGCGGGCAGAGCTTGATCTTTTCTTCCAAGATCGGACAGCGTCTGCTATAGATGTCATGCCCTTTATCAATCAACAGCACCTTGGCATTCGGTGCTTTTCGCATTACCTCGTAGCATGTAAAAATCCCTGCTGGTCCTGCTCCTACAACGATCACATCATACTTGTTCATTTCGTTCCCTCCCCAAAAAAATGCAAAAAATTCCCGGCCGACGAATAGGGTATACCAAACCTGCCCTATTCGTAGCCGGGAATTTACGGTTCCCTGTAGAGACCCTCAAACCATATTTCTGAGGATATACGAATACAAATCACTATTTCATTCGTCAAGCCTGTGTTGTTCTTCACAACAATATGTATAGTAGCTTATAAGGTGAATCAAGTCAACCGAAAACAGCCTATTTATTCGTCTTTTAAAGTTATTTTTATCGTAAACATGACTTTACAATCCGCTAACACACCAAAACCCGAACATTTAAAAGCGAACATTCGTTATTTCTATACATGACGCTCATCTGCTCAGGAAGGAATCAATCACAAACGAATAGAATAGAAAGAATTTTAAGAAATATTTCTGATCATTATTTCACTCAAATCGAGTGCAAAAAGTCGTCTTTTCAGCATCGAGAAAGGGGCGAGAACCTGAAGAAGGAGGAGCGGAGTGTAGGGAACCTACATGAGCACCGGACTTCGAAGGTGAATGTCTCTTTCGAAGTCGAATCAGCTTTCAGGACTACTCCATGATCAAAAGACGACTTTTTGAACAACCTCTTAAAAAAGGATGAGGCCTGTACATGCGGGATTATCGCTATTATCAGTCTGCCTTTGCCGGTGTTCCCAAGCCGTTCGCTTTCGTCGACCTAGATCTGCTGGAGGAAAATGCGGAGCAAATCAGTTTGCAAAGCAATGGAAAACCCGTTCGAATCGCGAGCAAGTCGATCCGAAGCGTTGCCATTCTCAAACATGTATTGCAGTTGGACGATTGCTTTCGTGGTCTCATGTGCTATTCCGCTCCTGAGGTGCTTCACCTGTGCGAGGCAGGCTTCGATGACCTGCTGCTTGGCTATCCCCTCTGGGAAAAAAGCTGGCTTTTGTCCATCGCCTCTGAGATTAAAAACGGACGCTCCATTACTTTGATGATCGACTCTCTCCCTCATGTCGAACAGCTCGAACAAATCGCCCGGGAAACAGGAACCAGACTGCCGGTCTGTCTCGATATCGACATGTCGTCAGATGTGTTGGGGCTGCATTTCGGCGTCTGGCGCTCTCCTCTTCGCTCTCTCGAGGCGTCCCTCTCCCTTGCCAAGCGCGTTGCTTCCTCCGATCATCTCTACCTAGATGGTGTCATGGGGTACGAAGCTCAAATTGCTGGCGTAGGTGATCGATACCCTCGTCAATTCCTGAAAAACAGCATCATTCGTCTTCTCAAGCAATATTCCGTGAAAGAAGTGGCTGCTCGACGTGCCACACTGGTGCATGCCATTCGCGAGCTAGGCATTTCTCTGCGCTTCGTAAACGGTGGAGGAACGGGCAGCTTGCACTTGACCGGGAAAGAAGACGCTGTTACAGAGGTGACAGCAGGCTCCGGATTTTTTTCGCCTGGGCTCTTTGACTACTTTCAAGATTTTCGGTTTCATCCTGCTGCCGGATTTGCTCTGGAGATTATCCGCAAGCCCACAGAGCATATCTACACATGTGCCGGCGGAGGCTACATCGCCTCTGGTTCTGCTGGGCGTGACAGACTCCCCAAGCCTTACTTGCCAACGGGAGCAAAGCTGTTCCCCAACGAAGGAGCAGGTGAAGTACAGACACCGATCCACTATCAAGGCATGGAAACGCTGGAGTTGGGAGACCCGATCTTTTTCCGCCATGCCAAAGCAGGAGAGCTCTGCGAACGTTTTACCCGGCTGTATTGCATCTCTGGCGGGAAAATCATCGAGGAAGTGACCACCTATCGGGGGGATGGATTATGCTCACTGTAAAGAAGCACGCGAATCACTGGGCCAATTGGACAGGAAATGTACAAAGCCAGCCAAAGCAAATCGCGATGCCAGAGTCCGTAGATGAGGTCGTGCAGCTTGTCCTTGCTTGCCAAAAGGCAGGTACACGGATTCGAGTCGTCGGTTCCGGTCATTCCTTCACGCGGCTCGTCCAGACAGAAGATTGCTTGCTATCCCTAGATCATCTCCAAGGAATCGTCAGTGTAGATCCTGCCTCTGATACCGTTGAAGTCTGGGCAGGCACCAAGCTCAAGACACTCGGACACCTCCTGCATCAAGCGGGCTACTCCCAAGAAAACCTCGGAGACATTAACGCCCAGTCCATTGCAGGGGCCGTCAGCACCGGAACGCATGGCACAGGCATTCATTTTGGCAGCATCTCCACGCAAGTCGTCGGGCTGACAGTCGTGACCGCCTCCGGCGAAGTCTTGGAAGTATCTGAGCAATCCCGTCCGGAGCTGTTCAAAGCCATGCAAGTCTCTCTTGGTCTCTTGGGCATCATCGTACGCGTCAAGCTGCGTGTCCTCCCAGCCTATCGCCTGCGCTACCAAAGCCGTCGCATGCAGCTAGAGGAGTGCCTGTCCTCTCTGGAGACGTTTAAAACCGAGCATCGGCATTTCGAATTCTTTATCTTCCCCTATTCGGATACCGTTCAGGTGAAATTCATGAACGAGACCAACGATCCCCCCAGCGGCAATCAACGATGGAGCTATTTGAAAAAAATGGTGGTGGAAAATGGGCTATTTTGGCTCTTGTCCGAGAGCTGCCGATTGCGCCCTTCTCTCACCAAAAGCGTCAGCAGGCTGTCCGCCCAAAGCGTTCCCTCTGTCCATGAGAGCGGCTACAGCCATCAGCTTTTCGCCACCCCTCGCCTTGTTCGTTTTTACGAAATGGAATACTGCCTACCCGCTGAGCATATGGGCGATGCCATACTGGAGCTGCGTCAGGCGATTGAGCAGGAACGCTTTGCCGTTCATTTTCCGCTGGAATGCCGGTACGTCAAAAAGGACGACATCTGGCTCAGTCCCGCTTACGAAAGGGATAGTGCCTTCATTGCCGTCCACATGTACAAGGGCATGCCGTACGAAGCATACTTTGCCCGGATGGAGGAGATTTTCGCCCGATATGGCGGACGTCCACACTGGGGGAAAATGCACAGCATGACCGCCGAACAGCTCCATCAGGTCTATCCTCGCTTGTCTGATTTCCTCGCCATTCGCTCTGTGCTCGACCCTGACGGTTTGTTCGTGAACCCGTATTTAGCCGAGCTGTTCGGCATCTCCTGAAGACAAACCTTACGCCACAAAAATGCCCCGACCATATCATCATGGCAGGGGCATTTTTCTATTGAGCAGGAAGACTTAGCCTTGCGTTGGGAGATTCGGTTGATGCGCCTTTTTGCGTCCATAGCGCACATAATAGAAGGTATAGAACAGCACGAGCGCACCAATTCCGTAGAAGAGTCCAATTCGCTGTGTCGGGTCAAACGCAGGGAAGATCAGAATGAATGTACAAAGAGCCAGACACAGGAGCGGCATCACCGGGTAAAACGGGGCTACGAACTGCAAATCTTCTATTTTTCCACCCTCTCGCAAGTATTGACGACGGAAATTAAATTGAGAGAGAGCAATCCCCATCCACGTGAAGGTGACCGCAATACCGGATACAGACATGAGCAGCACGTATACCGTATCCGCTGCAACCACGCTGGTTAACAGAGACAGAAGCGAGAACGCCAGCGTCGCTAAGAGTGCGTTCAAGGGCACTTTACGCTTGGTCAACTTCCCAAAAACAGGATGCGCCATATTGCTATGGGAAAGTGACCACAACAAGCGAGTGGCTGCGTACAAGCATGAGTTACCGACAGACAACAAAGCCGTCAAGATGACGAAGTTCATGATATCCGCTGCAAAAGGAATCCCCACTGCATCAAATACCGTCACAAACGGGCTCTCCAAGAGTCCCAGCTCACTCGATGGAAAGAGTGCAGACAAGATCGTGACTGACGCCACATAGAACACGAGAATGCGAAACACAACGTTGCGAACCGCCCGCGGAATGGTCTTCTGCGGGTCTTCTGCTTCACCGGCTGCAATTCCGATCAATTCAGAGCCTTGATAAGAGAATACGACGTTCATCATCGTCACAAAGACGATCGCAATGCCAAACGGGAATAGTCCCCCATCTGCCGAGAAGTTGGAGAGAAACGGAGCGGGTCTTCCTTCCATATTGACAATACCGAATATAGCACCTAGTCCGACAATAATAAACATAAGTACAGCGAATACTTTAATTCCGGCAAACCAGTATTCGGTTTCTGCAAACCCTTTTGTCGTTAGCGCATTGAAGGCAAAGAGCAAAACGATAAAGAGCGCGCACCAAATCCAGATCGGCGTATCCGGGAACCACCTTTGCATGACCATGCCCGCGGCAGTGAACTCTACCCCGGCCGTTGTAGCTGACCCTAGCCAATACATCCATCCCAGTGTAAACCCACTCGCCGGACCAATATACTTGCTGGCATAAGCTTGGAAAGAGCCTGTTACTGGCATTTTTACAGAAAGCTCACCCAGGCACGTCATGACCAGATACAGCAGAACCCCGCCGACAATATAGGCGAGAAGCGCCCCACCAGGTCCAGCCTGATTGATCGTGAAGCCAGCATTGAGGAAGAGCCCTGTCCCGATCACGCCACCTAACGACAGCATAAACAAATGGCGACTTTTCATGGAGCGTTGTAGCTGTGTGTCTCTTTCATTCCCAGTGTTCATATGATTCCTCTCTTTCACCAGCTTATTAAGAGGTCTATCAGGGGTCTATAAAAGAAGAGAGAACTGCCTGCGCTAGAAACGCAGGGACAGGCAGCTCAATCCTCCGTCTTGTTTACGGAATTCAGACATATCCAGCTCAATCACGTTGTAGCCAGCGTCAGTGATTTGCTTTTTCGTGCTCTCAAAGCCTTTTGGAATGATGACGTAGTCGTTGATATGGATGCAGTTCGCAGAGTACTCGACTTCTTTTTCCACGATCAGATGCTTGTATTGGCTAAACACTTCAGAATCGATGAACTCCCCAGCCAGAACCAGCAAGTCATTGCCGAGGTAGGCAATACCTGTTTTCAGGTGGAAAAACTCTTTCAACGGGACAATCGTGACCTCATATCCGTATTTGGAGAGAATCTCGCGGAACTGGATCGCTCCTTCTTCATTCGTGCGTGTCGACAGACCGACATAAAAATGGTTGTCTACCTGCATAACGTCTCCACCATCGAGGAAGCCAGGGGCCTGAATATATTCAATCGTGTCATAGAAACGAGGAAGCACCAATTTCATATCCTCAATTTCACCATTGCGGCTTTCTGCACCGGGATTGGTGATGACGGCGCACTTTTCCGTGAGGACAGCTGAATCTTCCACAAACGTAGAATCCGGGAAACGCTCGTCCGCTTCCAGAACGGTTACATCCAGACCTGTCTGTTTCAGCGCTTCTACATAAGCGGCATGCTGTTTAAGAGCAAGTTCAAAATCAGGTGTACCCAAATCAGAAGTCGTCAAACCATTTACATAGCTATTTCCCGGTTTTCTTACAATCGCACGTGAAAATTTCATGATGATAGATCTCCCTTCTGTTTTCGAATCTTGCTTTTGTCTAACAGTGGGCGACGGAGAAACGAGCATGTAAACGCTTCCGCTTCTGCTACTTTTGCTTGTTCATCGCCACCATGTTGCATTCATTCTCCTCTGAGCAATCACTCAGAAATATTCCGCATTGTGGAATCGCTTCTGCAATACAAAATTACACTCTTAATGTAAAATAGTTTCAAATTTTTTGTCAACGAATTTTTATCTGGTCTAAATTATATTGATTCGGCTGAAAAATTCTGATAGATTGAGGTCATATTAAGCTGGCGTGACATTCGAAAAGCAGTCACTATGCAACAAAGCCAGGAGGTAACGTACGTTGGTACAATCGATTGACCGGGCGATGAGCATCATCTCCGTCCTGGTATCAGATCCAAACAAGCAGCATTGGTCCATCTCGGAAATTGCTGAACAAACGAACCTGCCACTGAGTACCGTACACCGTTTAATAAGCAGCCTCATCAAGCATGGACTCATCCTCCAGGTTCCTGAGAGCAAGCAGTACAAGGTCGGCTATACGTGGATGGAAATCGGGCTGCGTATCCTGGACAAGATGGACATGCGCGCTGTCGCCCGAACTGTCATGGAGCGATTGGCAGCAGATGTACGAGAAACCGTCTATCTGAACATTCCACAGGGCTCTCATGCCATCGTACTCGAACGAGTAGAAGGTCCCATGTCTGTCAGAAGCATGGATAATCTGGGCGAGCGTATTCCGCTACATATCGGTGCGGCAAACAAAACGATTCTCGCCAGCATGAATCCGACCGAAGCAGAGCAAATCGTGACCGATTTAATCCCGGATGCAGAAAAACGTCGCGAGCTGTTAGAACGACTGCCAGAAATCAGACAAAACGGCTATGCAGCAAGCTACGGTGAGAAAACCGAGGGTACCGCATCCATTGCCGCTCCTATCTTCGGTGTCAACCAAAAGGTCGTGGGCGCTTTGAGTATCGGCGTTCCGAGCTATCGGATCAACGAACAACTGTTGTCCTCACTCATTGAACAAACCCAACAAAGTGCCCAAGAAATTTCCCACAAGATCGGTGCCTTACCTTAATTTTTTTGCCCACTAAACGGAAACAGTTTTCACTATACGGAAAACGGAGGCGTTTTTTATGCAAAAATGGCAAACAAAAGAGCAGCTCGTTGATCTCTTGTGCAATTTGGTAAGCATTCCAAGCATTACAGGATCAGCTGCCGAGAAGGACTTGCCTAGCTACGTCGTCGATCAATTGCGCACCCTGCCTTATTATCAAGCCAATCCCGATCATGTGCGTGCGAATCCGACCGGGGACGGGCGCCATTTTGTCACTGCTCTGGTTAAAAAAGAAGGTGTACGGGACACCGTCATTCTCGTCAGCCATTTTGATGTGGTCGATGTCGAGGATTACGGTGCTTGGATGAAGCATGCTTTTGATCCGAAGACCCTCACTCCTCTCTTCCTGCAAAACCAAGCGGATATGCCAGCAGACGTTCAACAGGATATTCGTACCGGCAACTGGCTGTTTGGCCGTGGCACCATGGATATGAAATGCGGACTGACGCTGCACATGTCGATGATTGAGCAAGCGATTGCGGGAGAGTTCGACGGCAACATTTTGCTTCTGACCGTCCCTGACGAAGAGGTGAATTCTGTCGGGATGCGTGCAGCAGTCCCAGCACTGTTGAAAATCGCCGAAGAGTTCGACCTGAGCTACACGACCGTGCTCAACTCCGAGCCGATGTTTACCCGCTATCCAGGGGATACGAATACGTACTTGTACACAGGCTCCATCGGAAAAGTGCTGCCAGGCTTCCTCTGCTACGGCAAAGAAACACATGTCGGCGAGCCTTTTGCTGGGTTAAACGGCAATTACATGGCCTCTCAAATGACATGTGAGCTGGAGCTGAACACATCCTTCTGCGAGGTCGTCGAGGGAGAAGCATCTCCTCCGCCGACGAACCTGATTCAAAAGGATCTGAAAAAAGAGTACTCTGTGCAAATTCCGCATCGTGCTGTGACACTGTTCAACCTGTTCCTGCTGGAAAAGCAAATGGAGGATGTCGTAGAGCCGCTGCTGGAATCCGCAAGAAATGTCGCAGAGCGCATGAAACAAAACTATCTCAAACACGCGAGCCAGTTTGCCAACTTTGCGCCTTTTAGCCCGCGCGATCTGTCCATTTCCGTCATGACTTACGAAGAACTGTATGCCTATGCGAAGAAAACGTACGGGGAAGAAAAGCTGCGCCAGCTGGAAGCAGATGTCATCGCCAACCGCGGCGACAAGGACGATCGCGACACCACGATCGAGCTGGTGGATCAATTAGCGATTCTGTGCAAAGAACTGTCGCCGATGATGATCTTGTTCTTCGCTCCGCCGTTTTACCCGGCAGTCAGCTCGCGCAATCATCCTCTGATCCAGCAAACGATGGAAGAGATGAAAGCATACGCGAGAGATCAGCACCAGGTCAATTTGGTCAAACAAAACTACTTTGGCGGTATCTCTGACTTAAGCTACGTCGGACTCCAATATCCGGCGGCATCCATGAAGCCATTGGTAGCAAACATGCCTTTGTGGGACAACGGCTACTCCATTCCGCTTCAGGAGCTCGAAGCTTTTGATGTACCTGTCATGAACCTCGGTCCAGTCGGACGTGACGCCCATCAATGGACAGAGCGTCTAGACGTCGACTATGCATTCGATACGTTAAAAGACATGCTTCCTCGTTGTATCCAGTCTCTTTTGCAAAATGGGAAAGCATGGAAAGAATAGCAAATAGGAAAAGGTTCCTGTACCGATAGATTACTGTCGCACAGGAGCCTTTTTCCTTATAATGAAGAAAAACCATTTCAAGGGAGGGTTACGCATGGAATTTCAAGCGAAAGAAAATGGCTTTGTCACGCAACTGTCCTACGGTGAGCTGCATGTATCGGGTGATGAACAGTATGGCTTTCGCCCCTACCAGCTCTTGGTCTCTTCCATCGCTGTTTGCAGTGGCGGTGTTTTGCGAAAAGTATTGGACAAGATGAGAATGCCGTGCACGGATATGAAAGTAACAGCAGATGTGCAGCGAAATGAGGCAGAGGCAAATCGGGTTGAAAAAATTCACCTCCACTTCATCATTACGGGTGAAAATATGAAAGAAGAAAAAGTGCAAAAAGCCATTGAAGCCGCGAGCAAAAACTGCCCGATGGTCCAATCTGTCAAGGGAAGCATCGTCGTAACCGAGTCCTTCGAATTGGTATCATGATAGGAAATGCAGTGCTAATGCCCACTCCTTTGTTTTTACTTCAAGACATACAGCAGGTCACCTTGTCACCGACAGAAGCATGGACGTTTTCCGGCGGATCTACCCATGCCGTGCTCATCGTGACAAAAGGAACGGGCCGGATGCTGAACGTGTTGGATCAAGCCACTCTACTAGATGGAAGTGTGCTGGTTCTTTCTCGAGAATCTGCGAGGCAAGTACGCGCTGATACAGAAGATCCACTCCGTTTCCTCGTATTTTATTTTGATGCCCTGCAACAGTCAGATCAGGTCACCAACGCTTACAGCCCGAGTCTTTCCTGGCATCTGGACCACAGCTCATGTTTATTTCACCAGGTCGATCACGGCACGGAGCTTGCCCTCACGCTGTTTGCCCATCGACAAACCATTGATCCGTTGGAAGCTTTTCAAAATCAAATTCGCTTTCAGCAATTGCTAAATCTGATTTGGAGCCATGCAGAACAGCAATCTACCATAGAAACATCAAACGTTGTCGATCAGACTCTTTCTTACATTCATACAAATTATGCGGAGCCAATCACCTTAGACGATTTGGCGAATCGAGCTGGCCTTACCCCTCGGTATTACTCCGAAGTCTTCAAGAAAAAGGTCGGAAAAAGCCCGATCGAATATTTGACGAGCTGCCGGATGGAGCATGCGAAGACGCTACTTCGCGAATCGAATAAACGATTGCGCGAAGTAGCACGCCTGGTCGGTTATGCCGATGAGTTTTACTTCAGCAGACGCTTCAAACAGCAGATAGGCGTGTCGCCAACTGTCTTTGTCCGCATGAATCAGAAGCAAATGGCGCCCGTCACCTTCCACTATGCCGAGTATTTATTGGCACTGGGAATCAGACCGGTTGGCGCTCCGGAAGAGCAGGTCACTTATTTACGCGAGCAATTGCGGATGAAAGAGGCAGATGAGATTGTCAGCCTGCCCGAGAACACGCCAGACTTGATCGAACCATTGCAACCGACGTTTATTTTGACCGAATCGACAGGAGATTGCGCTACTTTCTCCAAGATTGCACCTACTCTTGCACTTCCGTGGCTTGCGCATGATGTATTTGGTCATTTGAACATACTGGCCGATGTGCTTTGCATGAAAGATCAGGCACACATGTGGCTCAGGCAGCATGAACAGAAGGTTTTGAAGGCGAAGCGATGCATCGACGCTCATATCCAAAAGGAAGAAACTTTCTTGATCCTCAATGTGCGTCCACAGAGCCTATTTGCATACGGTGCCAGAAATATCGGGCATGTACTATACAAATCCTTGAAGCTGACGCCACCCAGAATCATTCAAGAAGAGTTGACACGCAACCCCAATTTTTGGGCGACCAAAATCAACGAGAATCAATTAAGCCAGTACGCAGCAGATTGGCTGTTCGTTCATATTTTTGATGATGATCTCTCACGGGCACACTTCAAAGAGTTAATGAAACAGGATGTGTGGCAACGAATTCCTGCTGTACAAAAAGGGCAAGTGGTCATTCTCAACCCGATTTGGTTTTCGTATGATCCCCTCTCCCTCGACATCCAACTGGAAGAGATCGTCCAAATTTTGACCCATTCTAACACCACCACATTGTCCAAAGAAAAACGGATCATTCTCCATGGATGAAAAGAGTACATTCAGGGTAAGATGAACTTCGTTAATGAGAATCATTTTCATTCATGGAGGATATACGATGAAACGATTACGCATACAAGCTTGGCTGCCCGGATTCATGATGCTTTCCTTGCTCTTGCTCACGGCATGCGGTCAGACAGCCAGCCCTAATCCATCGGCACCTGCACAAGAGAACAAAGGTGGCGAAACACGCGTATTGAAGCACGCGAAAGGCGAATCCACCATTCCCTTGAAGCCAAAACGTGTCGTAGCCCTGCAATATGTGGGCTCTATGCTTGCTCTAGGTGTGAAGCCAATCGGAGCATTGAAGGGACATATGGAAGGTGTGGACATGGCTCCGTTGGTCAGTGGCATCGAAGTCGTGGGAGATTATGATGCTTACAATCTGGAGAAAATCCTTGAATTGCAGCCTGACTTGATCCTGACAGGCTCCGATGACGAACAACAAGTATATGAGAAGCTGACAAAAATCGCCCCCGTTGTTGCAATCGATTTTGATCAACACGATGTCTTTGGTCATGTACAGAAGGTAGCGAAAGCACTAGGCATGGAGAAAGAAGGAAAGGCTTGGGAAGAAAAGTACAAAGCAAAGGTGGAAGAAGCTCGCAAGCTCGTACAAGCCAAGGTCGGAAAAAACGAGACCGTGGCAGCTATGAACGTCCGTGCGAAAACAATCAAAATGTACGGCGCTCGTAATATGGGGCATGTTTTGTACAACGATCTACAGTTGACGCCACCTGCACTCATCAAGACCGAGATTGAAAAAGACCCGCTGTTCTGGTCAAATGACCTGTCGATGGAGCTTTTGCCAGAATATACGGCTGACCATATTTTCCTGATGCTGTTCCCAGGGGAAGATGCCACCCAATATCTAAAAGAAATCGAGCAAAGCAGTCTGTGGAAAAACTTGCCTGCCGTCAAAAATAACCATGTTTATGTTGTCGACGTGGACAGATGGCTAGGATACGACGCCATTCTGATTGAAAAGCAGCTGGATGAAGCTGTGCAGTATTTGACCGGAACGAAAAAATAACCATGCAAAAACAGCCCGGAAGCTCAGCTTCGCGGGCTGTTTTTTATCAATTGCTGACAGGCTGTTGTTGTGGAACCTTCGCTCGGTTCTTTTTGCCTTCTGGAATGAGCAGATTCAAAAGAACTGTTGCCAACGCCCCTACTGTAATGCCTGACGATAAAATGTAGTTCACGAAATCTGGTACTCCTGCGAGTGCGTCCTTCGGCAGGACGGTTACCGCCATCGTCAGCAGGATCGGCAGACCAATGACCATCATCGTGCGGTCATCAATCGTAATGTTTTGAATGACTTTGATCCCATTCGCCACAATCGCTACACACACGATCCCAAAAATCCCGTTGATGACTGGCTCCGGTATACAAGTAATCGCCGCCGACAGCTTAGGGACCAGCCCAAGGGCAATCAAGATCAATCCTCCGGCCATAATCGCCATCCGGCTTCCTACTCCTGTCACCGCAATCAACCCTGCATTGGAGGAATAGCCAGTCGTAGGTGTACCTCCGAACAATGCCCCGACAAAGCACCCCAAGCCTTCACCGACAGCACCGCGATTCAATCGCTCCTCCGTCAATTCACTGTTCGTTACCGTAGAGACGACGAACCAAGTCCCTGTTGTTTCAATCATGATAATCATATAAACAAAAAGCATCGTTAAAACAGCACTGAGATCAAATACAGGAGCCCCATACGGAAACAGCTTCGGCATGGACAGCCACGGTGCTTGTCCAACCGGACTAAAATCTACCGTTCCAAAAAAAGCAGCGGTTACCGTTCCGACGAAAATCGCAATCAGGACAGATACCAGTCTAAAAAACGCCCCCGCAACCTTTGCTCTTGTGCCCAGCAGCATACAGATGACAAGCACACCAGCTGAAACGGCGGCAATCAAAATGTTGGTCCAAATATTTCCCGGGGAGTGATAAATGTTTCCCATCCCAGTTGGCATCAAAGCAATGCCTACGATGATGATCACCGTCCCGCCGACTAGCGGTGGAATAAACTTGCGAACCGCTTTGGCAAACCACTTCAATGGATACCCCATCAGGGCTACAAACAGCGCTCCGGGAATCATGCTGCCAATCATCGCACCCATCCCCAGCTTACTGCCGATCGCAGCTAGCGCACCGATAGGTACATAGGAAGGGCCTTGCACGACAGGCAAACGCAATCCAAATCCAGTCTGGATCAACGTCCCGATACCCGTCGCAAGAAAACACATTTGAATAAAGAAAGAAGTGCTTGAAGCGTCCATGGTCAGCAGCCCAGCAATAATAATAGGAGCAATGTACAAGTCCATAGCCAACACATGCTGCAAACCAAGTAAAAACGCCTTGCCCACACTGATTTTGTCATCGACGCCCACAACAAGCTGATTGCTTTCTCGATGTTGTTCCACTTTCAAAAGGCCTCCCTAGTGGTAGTTTAGCTAATCACGAACGATATAAGTAGGATTATACCGAATAAATCCGTTTTTAGGCAACTATTCACGTAATAAATAGGTATTACACCTCAATAACGTTCGTGTTTTCTGTTGACTTCCCTTCTACTCTCCCGCTACAATGGGTGAATAACCGAAGTATCGACAAAGGGAGTGTCTCATCAATGATCGTGCAAGATACCGTGCTGCGTAATGAGTGGATCGTCGCCTGTCGTTCGGTGGATGTGCAAGACCGCCCGATCCAGGCCACCATTATGGGCGAGCGGGTCGTCCTCTTCCGCAGCGAAGAAGGAATCCATGCGTTTAAAGACCTCTGTATTCACAGAGGCGCTGCCCTGTCTCTGGGCTGTGTCCGAGATGGAAAGCTGGTCTGTCCGTATCATGGATGGGAATATGAAGCATCCGGCGCCTGTGTAAAAATCCCTCAGTTGCCTGCCGAGCAAGCGATACCCGGCAAAGCGCGTGCTATTTTATACGGCTGTGCAGAGCGATATGGATTCGTGTGGGTGAATCTCGCCAACCAATCTCCCGAGTTTTTTGCCCTGCCGGAATTTGAGGATGAACGTTTTCGAAATGTCATCTGGGGGCCACAGACAGTGATGGCCAAGCCTCCACGCGTCGTAGAGAACTTTTTGGATGTAGGCCACTTGGCTGTCGTTCATGAGGGGTATTTGGGTGTCGAAACGCACATGGAAATCGGGGATTACCGCGTTCACCGCAACGAGAACGGTGTTATTCGCACAGATGAGATCAAGATTTTTCAGCCTGACCCGGACGGTACTGGTCAAGCGAAGCACGTCTATTACACATACGAAATCCTCCGTCCGCTCACGGTAAAATTCACGAAACGCGATGCGGAAAACGGCAATCTGATGTCCATTTTGCTTACTGTGATGCCGCTGGATGAAGCGCGAAGCGTAGCTTATGGCGTACTTTCTTTTAATTATGAGACGAACCTTTCCGATGAGGAAATCATTAGCTTCCAAAACCTCATCTTTGCACAAGATAAACCGATCGTGGAAAATCAAAAGCCTGAGGACCTGCCACTTGATTTACAAGTAGAGCTATCCTTAAAATGCGACCGTGCGAGCATCGCTTACCGTCAATACTTGACGGAGATGGGTATCACGTTCGGTACGGCATAAGCTTCTTAACGAAAATAAAAGGACCTGCCAACTCCGTGATTGCTCACGTAGGTTAACAGGTCCTCTTGTACTTTCCCGTACAGCTTTTATAAAAGCGGAGACAACAGCCGCGTCAACGATTCCAGCAAGCGTAAACGCAGTGGTCGGCTTACATACTCCCCCAGTGTCATCTCCCGGCAATCAGCCAGGTCGGAGACAAACAGTTCCTCTAACTCCTCTGCCATCTTCGAATCGTACATAAACGCATTCGTCTCGAAATTCAGCTTGAAGCTACGAATATCAACATTGGCTGTTCCTACAGATGACAACTGGGTATCAACCACGATTGTTTTGGCGTGCATGAAGCCTTTTTCGTAGAGGAAGCAGCGCACACCGCTCTTTAACAAATCACCGAGATAAGAGTGAGTCGCCCAGAATACCAACAAATGATCTGGCTTTCCCGGGACCATCACCCGTACATCTACCCCGGACATTGCCGCCATTTTTAGTGCGGTCAGCATACCTTCATCGGGAACGAAATACGGCGTCTGCAAGTAAATCTTTTTCCGTGCCTTGTAAATCATCTTCAAAAATGCATGCTTAATTTGCTCTTTTTCCGAGTTTGGCCCGCTCGATACGATCTGAACGCCAATCGTGCCCTCGGACTCTTGAATCTCTGGAAAATACGCGAGTGACTCATGCATTCTTTTCGGAGCGGACAAATTCCAGTCCAGGAAAAAGCGTGCTTGCAGCATATACACCGCTCTTCCCTCTATCAGCAAATGGGTATCACGCCAATACCCCAGCTTCTTATCCTTACCCAAGTATTCATCCCCGATGTTGAAGCCTCCGATATAGCCAATCTTGCCATCAATAATCGTCAGCTTGCGATGATTCCTGAAGTTGACCCGAAAATTAAGGAACGGAATCTTCGCCGGGAAAAAGGAGGCGACTTGTCCCCCCGCCTCTACCAGTGGGCGCAGGAACCGGGATGAGACACCAGAAGACCCTACCGCATCATAGAGCAATCGAATCTCGACGCCCTCCTTAGCCTTCTTCGTCAACAGTTGAATGAGCTGTTTCCCTAAATCATCGTCATTCAAAATATAGTAGAGCAAATGTATATGCTCGCGTGCTTCCTCCATCTGTTTGAACATGAGGTTGAACAAACTATGGCCTTCCTTAAAAACCTGAATGGTATTATCCTGCGTATAGTACGCTCCATCACTTACCACGTTCATGAAAATCATGTCGCGGTGTCTCTCCATCTCAGGGTCGTTCACCTGTAGTTCACCATGGGCAAGCAACTGCTTTTGTCTATCGACCGCAGCTCGAAAATGAGAAAATTCCCCTTCCTTGAGCCGATACAGCTTTTTCTTGCTTAGCTTATGTCCAAAAATCAGGTAAACGATAAACCCGATGCCCGGCAAAAACAGCAGAACCATCAACCAGGCCCAGGTTGCCGCAATGTTTCGCCTCTCCATGAAAATAAGAACGGCAGCCAAGATCAGGTTACCTATTGTTATAATCGCAAATATTTTTTCAAACATTGCCATCACACCACATCCACCTCTAGGATTTCTCCCATATTACAACATTTACTATTGGGATTCATCCTTCCTATCCATCTAGTTTGTCCTATGTTGTCAATAGTTTTCCGCTCTTCATGATACATTTGTCGTCCAAATACACATCCGGCTCTTTGACAACCAGATCAATATGTACCCCCGCAACAATTGTCCCGCCAAACGTGTTGTTGCTACCAAAGGCTACGTGAATCGTTCCGTACACCTTCTCGTCCTCTAACACAACTCCCGTGATACGCGCCTTATCATTCGTTCCGATTCCGAATTCACCCAGCATCCGCCCGTCTTGGTCCCCAAGCATTTGCAGGAGGCGTTCACCCGCCGTTCCTTCTGCCTCTGTGATCCGACCATTTTGGACCGTCAGTAGCAGGGGCGAATCAATTTTTCCGATACCAGCGATGGAGCCATCGACGAGGATTTGTCCCTCTGCCGTCCCTTCCAATGGGGCGATATACGCTTCTCCGGAAGGCAAATTGCCCGATTCTCCAGGATTGACGTACATGCCCGTACTCGGCACCCCATTGCGATCTGCGATGGAAAACGTCAGTGACTTGCCCGCTTTTTCGATCCGCACGGTACTTGCCCGCGTCAGCATTTCGGTCACGCGCTCGGTGAGTGCCTTTACTTGTGTATAGTCAGCGGAAATCGCTCCCGCAAGGAACATGTCTTCCGTAATAGCTGGCATGGTAGCCAGTCTTGTACCATTTGCTGCTGCTTCTTTTCGTGCTTTTGTATGAGTCAAAGAGTGTTGGGTCACACATACCACCACATCTGCGCTCTTCATCGCCGCTGCAACAGCCGCAGGAGGTTCTTGACCGGACTTTTCCCGCTCCTTCATGACCATCAGCATCGCTTCTGCCCCGAGCTGTTTACCCGCTTCCCAGAGCGCCTCACCGATGTCCCGCTTCCGCTCGTCGGCCACCACCAAAAATGTCTCATTCGCCTGTAATGCCAAGCAATTCATCAAAATGCCTTTGCTGGATTCTATCAATGTCACGCCGCATCATCCTTCTCATCTATCTGATGGTTAGATTATATCCACTTTTTTCTTGCAAACTCTTCTGTCTTCGCTAGATTAGATCGTTAGTCCTGCCCTTATCAAGTTTATCGGAATCTTCTTGCTTTTGCTGTAAGATTTAGTATGATTAGAATACAAATGAAAACGCTTAAGACAATGAGGTCTTCTACCCGCGCTTTGCAAAAGGCGTGGGGAAGACCTTTTTCTTTTGAAAGAAATGATAACGTTTTCATTTGGGGCTCGAGAAAAAGAAGAAGGGGATGACAACCATGTCACACAGAAAAGCACAACCCAAAACGTGGTGGCTGACCATGCTGATGATCGTCGCTCTACTCGCGATGCAAATGCCAGCTTTGGCCAAGGACACCAACGTGCAGATGCTCGACAAGGGGAAATGGGCACCTGCGACTTATCAAGCCGTCCATGAATTGATTGAGAAAAACGGCGTCAAGAGCGCTACCTACAATGCCAAGAAAAAGCCGTATGTCGTTTTTGACTGGGACAATACGAGCATCATGCATGACACCGAAGAAGCGCTGTTTGTCTATCAGATCAACCATTTGGCTTACAAGCTCACACCTGAAGAATTCGGGAAGGTCATCCGCACGAATGTACCAGAGGGACCGTTTTCCGATTCGTATAAAAATGTCGACGGCAAGCCTGTCACACTCGATGCCATCGCGACTGATCTCGTAGCCGACTACACGTACTTATATCAAAATTATCTAGGTCTTAAAGGAACAAAGTCGCTGGAAGAAGTGACAGCAACAGAGCAGTTCGCAGATTTCAAAGCTAAGCTGTTTTTCTTGTATGAAGCAATCAACGATACACACAGCAACTCGATTGGCTATCCGTGGGTGCTCTACCTCTTCACGAACATGACCGTTGAAGAAGTACAACAGTTGGCGGAAGCATCCAATGATCTCAGCCTCGGTATGTCGATTCAAAAAGTAACCTGGACGAGCCCGAAATCGTTGGCAGGCAAAGCAGGCGTGGTGAAAGCCTCTCATACAACAGGCCTGCGCCTCACTTCCGAAGTCGCAAACCTGATGAACACACTGCGTGCCAATGGCATCGATGTGTATGTCGTGAGTGCCTCCTTGGAGGATGTCGTTCGTGTCTTTGCCACTCTCCCGAAATATGGCTACAATCTCCCAGCGGAGAACATCATCGGCATGCGTCTGAAAACAGAAAACGGACGGATTACGAATGTGTACCAGCCTGACTACCCGATCACGGTAGCCCACGGCAAGACGGAAGTGATCCAGGATGTATTGGTGAAAAAGTATGGTCACGGCCCTATCTTCATCGCAGGCGATAGCAACGGTGATTTCGAGATGATGACAGAGCTGGACAGCGTGCAGCTCGTGCTCGTTGTGAACCGCGTCAAGGGCGGCAAAATTGGGCAGCAAATTGCCAAAGGTGCCGAACAGATGGGCAAAGCAAAACCTACGGTTGTCCTGCAAGGACGTGACGAGAACACAGGTATGTGGATTCCGAGCGAAGCGACGATCCGACTAGGGCAGACAGAGCCGCAGTTGGTAGCGAAATAAACAGGAAAAACCGCCCTTTAATACGGGGCGGTTTTAGCTTTATGGATGGGTAACTGGAATTCGCCACTCGAGTGGATATTTTTTCTGAACAGCATCCAGGCGTAGCGTGAGCTTCTCCGGGAGCTTGGTTATTTCTCCTCCTTCCCAATCTCTGCTGTCCTCCAGCCGAATTTTGTACGTTGCTCGCTCGCGTCCTGACTGATCAACGGGTCCCTTGGATTGATGACCCATTTTAGCCCGGTAGGTTGTCCCCTGCCCATCTTGAAGTACCCACCAAGGCAAATAAATCCTCGTAATATCTTTGGATTGTACCTCGATCTCCATTTCCATTTGCTGTTTTTCCGAATCATCATCTTTTGCCAGCTTGATGCTTTTCAACGTAAAGATATCTTCTCCTACTTGTTTGATCACTGGCTTCTTGTTCAATTCATCCGGATGAAAGGTGACACTCATATCGTACGGGATCGCTTTATGGAGGCTATTTATGACCAATGTCGCTGCTTTGCTTTTTTGCAACGGATCGTCGTCATTGATCCAACGGAAATGCCCATAGCGATCAATGGAATAAGAATTATATATGATTCTTTCCTTCCCCTTGCTGCCATCTGCTCCCTCGTAGTAATATCCCAGCCTATATTGCTGATACGGAAGAAATGGAGCGTAATCCGGGTTCGTCGTCTTTCCGGTTAGCTTTTTTGCTTCTTGTTCCAGTTGTTTTTTGGCCGCATCTGTCCATTGTGTTTCCAGCTCAATCCGGGTGGCCGTTGGCGTGTTGACGATCTGGTGCAGGGTCATCTTCAATCCATGCTTCGTCTCTTGCGTTTGATTGACAGGCAACACAGTGGTTGCGGCCGTTGTTTTTGCCATCGTGATCGGAACTTGCAGCTTCCAGTTTCCTTTTCTGTCGCCTATTTCATCAAAATGGATCGACAACGTCTTCGGAAGGGGCTCCTGTCCTTTTTTCCCGAGGGTAAACCGGATGAATCCGGCATTATCTTCAAAGGTTGTTCCCCACTCGTCAGAAATGACCTCCCCTTTGGCATCCAGCAATTCAATGGCATTGGATTCTGCGTTTGTCGCTGACGGATATGTAGGGAGCAACGGCTTGCCATCCGACTGCTTAATCATTAAAGCAACCATTACCTGCACCGGATCAGCAATGATTTCCTTTACCTCCAAGGTAATCCCCTGATCCGTAACAGAAAGATTCGATGTTTCGGAGAAGCCTTGTCTCGCCGCCTGTTGCACTCCTTCATCGAATCCGTCTTGAGCAAAGATCGATTTGACATAGGCCGCAAACGACGGGGACACCTGTATGCTTCCGAGCAGCCCGAGTACAACCGCAGAAGCGATGCCGATGGAAGCCCATCTTTTGCTACGGTAAAATGGACGCCTTCTCACTTGCAGTCCGTCATTTTTGCTTGGCATTTGAAAACTCGGTATCTCGACAGCTCCCGCTACTTTCCTAAGCGTCTCTTGGATTTGCCGTTCCTCGTTAGTCATGAGTCATTGCCCCTTCCTGCAAAAAATCTGATGGAATGCAACCCTTGTCCAATTGCTGTGCAATCAGCTTCCTCGCCTTGTGCATCCGCGATTTGACCGTGCCCTCGAAGGAGCCCGTAATTTTGGCGATCTCCGACACGCTGAAGCCCTCGTAATAGTAAAGAATAATGACCGCCCGATGCTCCGCCTTCATGCTGCGAATCGCCTGCCATATTTGCCGCTGCTCCTCCTGCTTGATCACGTTATCCAGCGGCGTTAGCGCTTCTTCCGGGATCATCTCCTCATACTCCACTACAGGCTTCTGCTTGCGTACCAGATTCAGAGCCCGAAACGTAATGATCCGGTATAGCCAATTGCGAAAGGCCACTCCCCGTTTTTTATCGAGTCGGTCTATGTGCTGATACGCTTCGATGAGCCCTTCCTGAACGGCGTCCTGTGCCAGATGCTTGTCATGAATGATCAAGTACGCTGTACGGTATGCCATCGCCAGATAAGGCTTGACCAATTGTTCGAAAGCCTCAGGCTCGCCCTCTTGGCATTTGGCAATCAACTCCCACTCATCCACAGCGTTTCCTCCCTTCGTTTTTGCTCTACTGTATATTCACGAGAACGTGGAGTTTGGTTCACGTTAAATAGGCGAAAATATACTGAACATGGAAAAACCCGTCCCCTGAACAGAAACGGGTGAATACTATGCGTAAGCAGCTAAAATAAGAAATACAAAATAATAGTGACTACATACAATTGCCATACTTTTATTTTGAACTTGATACAAAACTTTTCCAATAGGACAGATAACCATTCGCAACCTTTTAGTAATAGCATAAAAACTCCCATACCGACAACTAAGGCGAAATCTAGTGGGCTGAGTATACTCTCGATAAAGTTATATACTTTAGTGATTAGCAGGAAAAGCACAAAGACAAGGAAAGAATAGTATGTCACTGAAAAAACCTCCACTATGTTATTACAACGAAAATAGGGAGCACTTAGCTCCCAGTTTCCTTTGTAATTATCCGTTATCTCCTTTGCTGTCTACTTCGTAATATTGAACATCAAGAGATCTTTTTCTCTTATATCAATCCGTCGTCTTCATACCGATTTTCTTCTGACGCGTAGAACAATACGAATTCAAGCGTAGCTCCGATCTCATGCAAAAGTGAGATGACGTTTTCTTTTGCAGTGATCGCAGGCTCTTGCCGATTTCTGACATGAGCGTACACGACGATTTCATATGACAGTTTTTGTTCTTCCTTCTGACTGATAAGTGACTCTTTTTCCTCTTTCAACGTGTCTATCATTGCCAGCAGTAATTCCTCTGTATCATCTGTTTCTTCCTCTAACGTTTCGAGATACCATACTGCCCCATCCGACGTCTGTTCCCCTTGTATCCAAGATGCGTGTGGGGAAACTTGAAGAAGTTGTGGGTTCAAGTCCGGTTGCGTGTCAGCTCCTTTGACCAGGAAGGCTACCTTGATACTTGTACCTTGGGGGGCTTTGAGTTCCAAGTTTGGAGGCAGATCGTCAGGGTAGATGATGATGTTTATCCTCGCCATGCCTCCGATCTCACTCATAAATTGGATCGTTTCTTGTGTCAGCTTCATTCGAGGGATTTGTCTCTCGTACGCATAGATGAAGAATTCGATTCCATAGATGAGATTATGTTCTTGTTTTAATTTTTGTAATTTTTTTTGTCTTCCGTCTAGCATACGAAGGAGCGGGAGAAGCTGGTTGTTGATATCGAGTGAAGCCTCATATGATGTTGAAATTTCCCAACTCGTATCAGGAGCAGGTATTTTTTCTTGAGTTAATTCCCCTTTTTTTCTTGTCGATGTTGGGATCAGACACAGCTCTTCTGATAATATCTGGGTATCAAACTGATCTTCTGCTAAACACCAAAATTCTGCACTTATACATGTATCTTCATTGTCCTGGGTGGTTAGTCTCACATCCATAATCACCATCACCTCCGTATTAAGTGTATGGATTAATGTTCAGGTATATTTCCACGCAAAGGGAACATGTCAGCGGCATCGATAATGTCAAAAAACAACTGTATCCATTCATTCCTTCCTTGTTTCTTTTTTCCTAGCCAAAGATAGTCATCATATTTGTCTTCATATATATCATACACTTACAAATATAACCATAAAATGATATGCAGGTTTTTACCAACTGCAAAAACTGGAATAAAAAAACATCCTGACAGAGGATGTTTCATCAATCTACAATATATTCACAATGACCTATCAGGAAGATGTCGATCCAATCCAATTGCTTCTGTAAATTGATCGAAATGACGATTAGAAAAGCAATAGGAGGTTCATATGTGACTGTACTGTAAACAAAAAAGGACGCGAGAAATCGCGTCCTTAACGCAGGCTTCTTGTTACCTTGTTGGATATGCCCCCTATTAAACCATTGGATACATGACGAAAACGGTACTGAAATATTGATTCCTTAGACTATCCTCTTGTATTATTGGGTCCAAATTTTTAAATTCTTCTGTTTCTAAATCTTCTTCATTTAAGACACCATCTCGCCAAAAACCTAAACCTATCTCAGGAAAAGCGTACCTGTCGCCCCACTTTGCACCTTCATCCCGCGTATAATTTGATATCTTATCGATTTTTTCCGCTAATTGTGTCGCCTTTGTATGAACCACATCGATACCGTAAACAAAACAACTGAATCCTCCGCTAATATTGTGTGTATCTATGGGAACTTCGATGAAACTCACTTTGTTCTCCTCATACTGTATCAAAAATGTCACATATTTCAGCGGCCATTCTTGCTCATGAGCCTTTACTTCTTCCCTAGTCATTCCTAACTTTATGGGGCCAACCCTTATTCCCGGCTCTACGATAATGTCCTCCATCACAATCCCTCCGCCATACTTTTATTTTGAACCTGATACAAAACTTTTCAATACGCTAGATAACCATTCACAACTTTTTAGTAATAGCAAAAAACTCCCATACCAATCCGTTATCTTCTTTTTCGGTCTACTTCGTAATGATATTGCGGTTGAGAGAGACTTTAGGGAGCTAATTGGGAGAGGATGCAATGAGGTGTTCAACTTCGTTTCTAAGTTCAGAGATATTCTGCCCTGAATAATTTTCTTGGAGGAAATAAAGATTACTATGTTCTATTACTTCCGGTGAAACTTGGGATACAAGTGTGTTCTCGTCATTAATCTTTATTTTTCCTTGAACTGACCCTACTATGTTATAAACGTCATCTTTATCTTCTGTTAAGAAAACAAAATATTTATTTCCTTCTTTCATAGGTATACTTCCTTCAATGCCTACCGATGTTATTCTGGGTTCACCAAGATCATCATTCACTAATTTAGATCCTGGCTTTCCTGCGAAATATTTGGCCACCTCTCTTTCATCGAATTCCCCTCCAGTTTCCAGTACAGATACTGTATCATCTATCTCTACATCACCTTTATAGACTTTCGTTAATCTTAATTCAGAGACTGTATATACATCTAGTCTTTCATAATTAGCGTTATTTTCTTGAGAAATAACTTCAGCTTCGGCTATGATATCTGCATTTTCAGCTAGATCCTCCACGGTTGTGAATGTCTCGGTAAACATTGCTTCACCAGAAACGATTCTATAATCTGAATCACTGGAATAAAGGAAATTCTGTTTTTTCAAGTCACCTATATAGTAAACAGCAAGTCCTGCAATTGTTATAAAACCAATAGTAGCTAGTGCTCTTTTTTTTGTGGATTTTAAATTCTTAATGCTAATCATTAGTATTCTCCTTCCTACAAAATGATAGATAGAATAGTTCCTTCGCTTGATGGGCATGGGGTCTGCTCACGATGCAAAAAAAATAAGATATGAACCGAACCTTTTTCCGCTAAAGAGGCAATATAGTGTGTAAGCTGCTTATTCAGAGAACAAATAGAACAATCCAATTCACATTATTTACAACAAAAAAGGAGCGAATTAATTATGAAAAAACGTTTAATTGGTGGAGTGGTTGCTACTGCGATTTTGATTCCAGTTGCAGCATTTGCAGCTTCTGGCGTGATTGACATGCCTACAAGAACACCGATGACTACTGAACAAGTCAAAGTGGATGAGGTTGGCAAATCAACGCTTGAGAAGCTGTATCTCGCATATCCTGAAACAAAATCGTTTGAGATTATCGATGCAAGTAACGTTCAGGGTGATGTATCCAAAGGGAAAAATGTAACTAACATGAAACAAACAAGCATCGTACTACAAGAAAAAGGAGGAACCGGCAAAAAGATTACCCTCCATACGAACGGTAGTACGGGTGAGATTGAACACGTGATTCAAGAGAATTGGGAGCCTAAGGAGAAGTCACTCATTACTTTAACCGATCAGGAAATCAAGACGAAGGTAAATGATCTTATTGATAAAATGTATGGCAACGTCGAACAATACAAGGTTGCTATAGAGCAAATGGAGAATCCAAACCAAAAAACATGGATGTTGAATTACACCAATGAGATGTTCGAAGAACCGGTCTACCAGGTTTTTGTTCAGGACAATACCATTAGTCTTACTAAGATCGTAGGTATTCCTACAGCTCCTGATACACCTTCAAACATGAAAGTAGAAGGCCTATTCTCTTTCAATGGTAAGCCTGATTATACGGCTGATAACTTTTTAAACGATGAAAAACTGTTTGCTTTACTAAAAATCAGCCCGACAGAATTAAAACAAGAATTAGCAAAAGGTAAAACTGTTGTGGAGATTGCAGCATCTAAAAATGTCACGAAACAACAAGTGCTTGATGTGATTGCAGAAACACAGGCTAGAGGACAACTTCAAGGGGATGGAGTAGCGATCACCGAGAAAGCACTGAAAGAAATGATGGAAGCAATTGAACCAAAAGTATTGCCAGTCATTGAACACAAAACGGAAACGGAATGGTAGAAAAACAGAGTTAACTGGGTTACACAAGTAAAAGAAGAGGCGGGGGAACCATCTCTTCTTTTATGGACTAATTTTTCAGACAGGTGGTTCTTCTCTTGATGGGCATGGGGTCTGCTCACGAAAAAAAATAAGATATGAACCGAACCTTTTTCCGCTAAAGAGGCAATATAGTGTGTAAGCTGCTTATTCAGAAAACAAATAGAACAATCCAATTCACATTATTTACAACAAAAAAGGAGCGAATTAATTATGAAAAAACGTTTAATTGGTGGAGTGGTTGCTACTGCGATTTTGATTCCAGTTGCAGCATTTGCGGCTTCTGGCGTGATTGACATGCCTACAAGAACACCGATGACTACTGAACAAGTCAAGGTGGATGAGGTTGGCAAATCAACGCTTGAGAAGCTGTATCTCGCATATCCTGAAACAAAATCGTTTGAGATTATCGATGCAAGCAACGTTCAAGGTGATGTATCCAAAGGGAAAAATGTAACCAACGTGAAGCAAACAAGCATCGTACTACAAGAAAAAGGAGGAACCGGCAAAAAGATTACCCTCCATACAAACGGTAGTACGGATGAGATTGAACACGTGATTCAAGAGAATTGGGAGCCTAAGGAGAAGTCACTCATTACGTTAAGCGATCAGGAAATCAAGGCGAAGGTATCTGATCTTATTAATAAAATGTATGGCAACGTCGAACAATACAAAGTTGCTATAGAGCAAATGGAGAATCCAAATCAAAAAACATGGATGTTGAATTACACCAATGAGATGTTCGATAAACCGGTCTTCCAGGTTTTTGTTCAGGACAATACCATTAGTCTTACTAAGATCGTAGGTATTCCTACAGCTGATACACCTTCTGATACACCTTCAAACATTAAAGTAGAAGGCCTATTCTCTAGAAATGGTAAACCTGATTATTTTGCTGATAACTTTTTAAACGATGAAAAACTGTTTGCTTTACTAAAAATCAGCCCGACAGAATTAAAACAAGAATTAGCAAAAGGTAAAACTGTTGTGGAGATTGCAGCATCTAAAAATGTCACGAAACAACAAGTACTTGATGTGATTGCAGAAACACAAGCTAGAGGACAACTTCAAGGGGATGGAGTACCGATCACCGAGCAATCACTGAAAGAAATGATGAAAGCAGCTGAACCAAAAATATTGCCAATGATTGAACACAGAACAGAAACGGAATGGTAGAAAAACAGAGTCAACTGGGTTACACAAGTAAAAGAGAAGAGGCGGTTCCCCCGCCTCTTTTTTTATGCACATTCAGGCCACAATAAGCCAGGTAGTCTAGCTTATTGGACTCGAAGGGTAACATACTTTACTGGACTTTCTTTTGAATCAAACGTAAATCTTAGTAGGTTTCCATTGTTTTCATATTCCAATATAAACGTATGATCACCTGAGTCATCCATAAACTCTCTAGAGGGTTCTCCTAAGGTTTTTTTGATTTCCTCAGGTTTTCCAGTCATTCCAACAGTCTTGGGTTCGGCATTCATTAGGACGACTTTACTCGTATCCTTTACTTCTTCAATTGAATTAGCATAGTCTTCGAATTGTAAATCAAAACCCTCATAATATACTGTGAATCCATACTCAGAATTTCCGCTCTTGACGGGGGTTCCGATTTTATCCAGAACCTCTTTCTTTGTTGCTCCAATGCCAATTAAGACACCTTCTAATTGCCCATTTTTTACTTTTTCCAAAGTGTCCGATTGAGCAGAATTAACAGGAATATCTTCAGTTTTTTCAGATATATTGGAGCAGCCAAGTAAAGTTATTGTGCTAAGAACTACAACAAGCAAAGCATTACGCTATATTTTAGGCAGATCAAACACACTCCTCATAATTTGTTTAGTTGGTGGTAAGAGTCCATCCGAGATGCTGAAAAAATAGATCGTATGGCTAGTGATTTATAGGTAATTATATAAACGCACTTTAACACACTTTAATATGGATGCCACAAGAAAAACGAACATATGCGTTTACAAGGTTAAGGAGTGCTAGACACAAAAAATAGCCGGTTATGCTGCTAGTGTTAACCGGCTATCTGGAAGCAAATTCGAGATTATTCTTCCTTTTCGTAATCCCATGTTCCATTGTTTGCATTAATCTTAAATTAAAAGTAACAACAAAATACTTTGATTATATTTTTTTGTTGTATTGTTTAAATTCAACTAATGTATTAGGCATATTTAATGGCCACATTCTTCCCTCAATGAAAATATAGCTAAAAACATACTTACCATTTTGTTCGATTTGATCATATGCCTCTTTAGCGCTAAGTGTATTACTCTTTACAGGAGAGGAGCTTAACAAGCTTACCTCATCTCCAATTCTAATTGTCTTCTCATTGCTACAAAATTCAGTTTCGTTATTTAAACAAATATGCTTGATACTAAGAAAATATTTGTCATTTTCTACCCATTTGTTTGTTACTACAACCCACCCATACGTTTTGCTATGTGCCTGAAAATTCATATATAACCCAATCATACTAAGCAAAAACAGGAGCATAATACCTAGTACTACTTTTTTTTTCATGATACATCCGCCCCTTACTAAAAATACAATAGGAAGGGAAGGAAGCCCTCCCTTCTTCTTATTATATTAATTATTCGGTCGATCATCACCAATTTCAAAACTTTCATCCCATGTCCACTTATCACCAGCGTCGTCACTAAATGTAATTCCTACTGGACCAAGAACTATGGCTACATCATGTCTCCACCAAGGGTGAAAATACGCTCCAGCATATGTATAAGTTTCACCAGCTTTACTTACAGGAATTCTAATTTCTTCATGCCCCGTTCCTCTAACTTTATATGCGGTTTGAACATCATACCATCTGAAAGACCACTCAGTTCCCGCTAGATTGTTTTGCTCATTCGTCACCGGGATATCAGTCCAGCTACCTCCTCCATAACGATTATCTGGTTTCAGAGCCTGTACAACTGTCCAGTCTCCTGATGCATACTTTGTTCCTTTATCTCCCCAATGAAGTGCAAAGTGATCCGTCATTTGTTGAAAAGGGTTACTATCCCACTCGAACTCTATATAAAAATTATATTTGAATTCCTTACCATTTCCAGTTAATCCGGCCCAAGTTACATAAGTCTTTCCATGCCAATTCTCTTCTTCTTTGTCCCAGGCAGCTTTGAATTGACCGGATTCCTTATCGGCTTTTAACTGTTCTTTTATTTCATCAATGCTCTCACCCTCAAATGTTACTTCATTTTTTCCATCTCCAGTGCGATAAGTAGCATGTACTGGAGTTGTCTTTACTCTTTTACCACCGTCGGATACTAGTCTTGTCTTTAGAGTAATACCCATATCAGAAATCTCGTCTTTAGAAAAACCCATTTCCACTAAAATATTTTCTAACTGGCTTTCAGTCAGTTCCTCAGCGAATGATACTGGACTAATTCTACCATCTTCGAATTTTTTGATTTTGCCTTCGTAATCTTCTCCTATATCAATATCCAAAGTTTTATCAATACTTGCGAATATTGGAACTGCAAATAAAGACATAACGAGTGATAAAATCAATGCCAATGATGTTAATTTCTTAATCATAATTATCACCATCTTTTCCATTTAGATTCCCATCATTTTTGATTGAATTACCAAAATGTACTGATCCAACTGCTGACTTAATTCCACGACCTCATCATCCAAAAAATCATTCTTCTCTAAATACAACTGCACCAGCTGTCCACGCAATTGTTCCACAATGTTTTTCAAATGATTAATATCGTGATAGGTTACTCCTTCTCGATCTAGAAGTAACGTGATACATTTACTTATAGTAGCTGTCACTGCTCCTCCTGCGGGCGTTCCTTTAACCTGTCGAAGGGGTGGAACGCCCTTTTTAAATGCAATTGCTGCTATAAGTCTCACCCTCCTTACTTTACCACCGGATTATGCACTTGGTTTCAGTGGCACCCGTGGCTCCTCTTTTTAGAGCTGTTCTTAGATTTCTATTGCTTCATGGAACATCAATATTCACCACCCCTTATTTTGAGATTTATTACATAATTAACCATAATTTGTTATGCGGGTTTTTACCGACTGCAAAAAATGGAATAAAAAAACATCCTGACAGAGGATGTTTCATCAATCTACGATATATTCACACTGACCTAACAGGATGCTAGCCGCCTAACTCGTTTTCGTTAGCTATTCGCTTATTCAAATTCCCTAACCATCCAAACAGGGCTATGTATGTAGGGATCTCGTCTTAAAATGAAGTTGTAGACACAAACAGTCTACAACTTCATTTTTGATAACCGGAATCTAATATTTCTCCTTTTTTCAGAAGAAACTGGCCATATTAAATTATGGCGTGCAAGACAAAGGGTGCACTTTTTGATTGGGCTATTGGTTCAGAATCTTACAAGTGCCCTTTTATTTTTCCAAATCTGGTTCGTCACTTTCTGCTAATTGAGGTGGCAACGGATCGTTTTTGTGATCCTCAATTTTTTCGAGTAAATTTTCCAAGGATGAAACTTTTTTATCTGCTTTTCCTTGAATAAACACTTTAGATTTCGAATCACTAACCTCATACTTTCCTTGGTAATTACCTAAGGTTATATAATGATCGGTTGAGCCATCTTTATTTTTCAGGGAGTCGTCTACAATTAAGAAAAGAACAACTTCTTCATCTTCTGTAAACGAAGCCTCATAGTCAGCTCTGATTACTGTATTATTTATCTCACCACCCTACATCCGAACGACGACTATATCACCTTTTTCCTGGTTTCCTTTGAGAACTTCGTCTATTTCTACAGAAACATCTCTGTAGATCGAATCAGAAACCCCAATTTCTTCCGGTTGTCCACCATCTTCAGTATTCCATTTATCCTTATCAATATCAACGATAGTACCTTTAATAATCAACTGACTTCCTGCGGCTAACTCTTCGATACTATATCTAGGGACAAGTCCATGTCTGTTGATTTCAGTTACGTTTCCACTGACTAAACTTTGTGATTATATATTCAATCCGAACCCTAATGAAAAGCTGAAAGCTAATAGCCCGATAGCAATTGCTTTTTTATTAGTCATTCTTATCCCTCCTACCAGGAAATGGTATGGTAGCCATTTTCGTCGTCTTTACTAAGATTGTATCTAATTTCATTAGTTGATAATGATTCGTACATAACAGAGTCACCATATTTTAGCTTAGTTTCGTCATCTAGTCCCACAACATGCCCCATTTCATGTGCCATAATAGATTTCAAGTCAAAGCTTGATTTTGAAGGAGATGTAGAAGATATATTATGAGAGACATTAATCATAATATCTGCCTCCTTTTTTATTCCTGATTTATTACCCCAAGAAGGCGTTACTGTTTTAGATTTGTTAGTTTTCCCTATGCTAAGAAACTAAGCACTTTTAACTTGCGCGAAACCTAAATGTGCAGATGATGCAATTTTTGTACTTTGAGATAGTGTGGTAGATTTCAACACTTCTACAAATGTGATATAATTCCAATATAAGGAATTTGTACTAAAAGGAGGGTTTTTCATTTGAGAATGATACTTTCAGCTATTTTGCTATTGTTCAGCTTGACCGCATGTTCATCTGGAATTTCAGAAGATGAGTTAAAAGAACAAACTAAGAAGCATTTGGTTGAATATACTAAAATTCTTTACGAAGTCAAAAAAGAAGAATATGTAAAAACCCCTGGAGATTTTACTGCATATATACCAGTGATCCAAGAAAAAGCAAAGCCCTATTTAACTAAAAAGGAAGAGCCTGAAAGTCTGATCAAATTAAATATTGGTTTTACAGCTGCTTATTTAGCTTATAACGATATATTTTTGAAGGTAGAAGATGTAAAAATTACAGACTTCAAGAGAGATGAAACCACCGGATCACTAAATATTAGTTATACAATATTTTTACAAGACTCTTCAAAAAGCGATGTTAAGCAACAATCAGGTAGGGTAACTTTAATACCTGAAAATGAAACTTTTAAAATTGATTATTATTGGGACGATATTAGAACAAAACAGTTTGAAAATTAATTCAATATTAATTCTTCGGAGAATATAAAGAGAAGTACTACATTTCACTGTAGCACTTCTCTATTTTGTTCATAAATTTACATGAAACTATGACCTGGAATCGTGTCGTCGGTAGTTGATTCAATATCACTTGGATCAACAAAGATTGTAATAATACCACTCATTCCCACACCATCCATGTAGTGGTTAGTTAAATAATCCATAACCGGTTCACCGAGTTGCGGAGCTCCACTGCAAGCAAACAAGTTTCCACATTTACATCTGTAATAACTCCAATGTGAATTGATTGTTTTGCCCGTGTTTTTGTTCTTAATGATAGCCCGCGAGACAATCTTCATTTTGTGAATCCCATACAAAGTGCAATCATCTACTCCCATAAATAAAACCTCCTTGTTAATAGTAGAGACAAAGTATTTTTATAGCTCTTCACCGTTAAACGTGCTTGATCTTCCTCTAACGTAGTTTTTCACTATTTTACATGGCTGGTTTACACTCCAGCCGAATTCGAATCTTGAATCGCTCAATGTTGCGATAGCCATAGGCTCGTCTCTTAATGACTTTCACTTTGTTGTGTGTCCCTTCAATCGGAGCATTCGTGACCCGAAACGAAAAATAATTCTGAATCGACTCGCGCCATTGGACAACCGTTTTTGCAATCGACCGAATGGCAGCGGTGGGGGAAGTGAGATGCTCAGCAATCCATTGTTGGAGTGCTTCTTTCCCTGATTCTTCTGTATGAGCTGCATACACCGTTCTCATGTGCTGAAGGGCGTTGTAAAGGCGTTCTGGATGGGGATCTTGGGCTAACCAGACTTTTAATTCGTCCTGTTCCTCAGCTTTCAGTTTATCAGGAGAGGTATGGAGCAGACGTTGTTCATGCCTTCCCCGCGAATGGGTACGTTTACAAGCAGCTTCTAGCCATTTGGAGAAGAGCTGAATGACAAGGGGTGGAACGCCCTTTTTAAATGCAATTGCTGCTATAAGTCTCACCCTCCTTACTTTACCACCGGATTACGCACTTGGTTTTAGTGGCTCCTGTGGCTCCTCTTTTTAGAGCTGTTCTTAGATTTCTATTGCTTCATGGAATATCAATATTCGCCACCCCTTATTGAGATTTATTACATAATTAACCATAAGTTGTTATGCGGGTTTTTACCGACTGCAAAAAATGGAATAAAAAAACATCCTGACAGAGGATGTTTCATCAATCTACGCTATATTTACTATGACCTAACAGGATGCTATCCACCTAATTCGTTTTGGCTACCTATTCGCTTATTCAAATTTCCTAACCATCCAAACAGGGCTATGTATGTAAGGGTCTCGTCGTGTCGATTCATCAAATCGGCTAGAGAAAGGCAATAAATCGTTTCTTCAATTCCTCTCTCTATTCTTCCCTTACCGAACTCATAAATAGCCATCTGATATCGAAACCGAAGATGTCGATCCAATCCGATTGCTTCTGTAAATTGATCAAAACTAGCAATGCGGGAGGCAAAACGCTCTAAAATCCCATCCACGCAAAAATGGTAGGTGTTAGCGGATTTCATAATGGCATTTAAACCAGCAAGAACTTCATTGGTGGGAAGACTATCGAGATAGTCAGCATACTCTTCAATGATGTTTGTATTGCCAGACAATACCTCCAATGTATAAGAGTTCGCCTTTGCCCATACCTTGAATCTTTCTACCTCTTTACGTCCGTTATCATCAAGTAATTCAAACCAGCCTAAATCAGCGTAAACTTGCACATACTGCTTCGCCTCTTCATAAAGTCCTTGCATTTCCAGTGAAACGCTCTTATATAAATGGCCCAATCCATAATAATAAACAAGAGGACGCTCCGTTTTCAAAGATTCACCTTTTTTGTTTCTTTTCATCCTGTCCAATTCATGCCTGTAAACAGTGTCTGCCAGAAGCCTTAATTCGTCTGCGTACTGCTCTGATCTCTCCCACTTTTGCAAAGCGAAACAGATCTTCGCCAATTGGTATAAGGCGTCGAGTTGGTAGTTTTCGGGAAGCCGATTTCGATACGAAGAAAACCGAATGACATTCTCCCAATTTTCTTCTGTATTTGTCCCAAGTACAACACGAAATAACCGATACTGACTCATCACGAAGTGGTTCGAATAACTATCTTTTTCATTCTCAATCACATATTCATAAAAGGGCACCGACTCTTTCAGTTGCCCTTTCTCATATAGTTGCTCTGCAAGGGCAAACAGAATCGAGATGTTTTTCGGATTCTCCAGCATTTCGGGGACAGTAGCTTCTATGCAATCCTTTCGCCCAACCTCAACGCATCGAATCAAGTATGGTATTAATCGGGGGCGCGATATTCTCCCCTCTGATAAACATTCTTCCGGGTATAATTCATACAACCAACCCGGATCGTGACCAAACACCTTAGCTAGTGCGTCTAACTGACCAATGGTAATGGCACGTGGCGGATTTCCATTTAGAATCTCACTCAAGCTACCGGGGTTAATGCCCGTTAATTCACCAAGCTTGCTAAATGTATAACCGTGCTTTCTACTACATTTTTCGATTTCTGACCGCAGTGACCGACGCATTGTCTCTTGCGCCCCCTATATAGCATCATCCCCATGATTCTTACTTGATTTTTTATTTTTAATGAATTTAAGGGAACTAGCGGTTTCTACTAACCAAATAGAAAAATATCCTCTAATTCGGATATTTTTAGCCTAACATATATCCTCTCGCCTACTTTGTTGCTTGCTTATCCACTAACGACTTTGATACCCACACCCATAATTTGAACAAACCAGTGTAATTGTTATAGTCTTTAGTAATATCAGACAAAACAAGACATTGAAACGTTTCATTAAGCCCCTCTGCATACTTCTCTTTTTCTAGTAAGTATTTGGCCATTTCATTCCGAAACTGGATATGTTCACTCATACCGATAGCGTCTATGCGCCTCTTGAAATTATCTATATTTTCCGCAAACTTATCAAATACCGAATCAATGGAAAAACCATGTTCATTGGCCGCTTTCACAATCGTTACTAAACCCGAAAGTATTTCTTTCGGATGATCGTCCAAGAATTGAATATACTCAGGGATGACGTCACCATCCCCCATCAGGATATTCAATGTGTACAAATTGGCTGTTGCCCATGTTCGAAATTTCTGTACCTCGATTTGTCCAACTTCATCCAAGAGTTCAAACCAGCTTAAATCAGCATATCCTTCAACATATCGCTTCGCTTCTTCATACAACTCCTGTTTTTCTAATGCTATACTTTTAATGAGAAATGATTGTCCATAGTACACAACCAGATGACGTTCTGTTGCTAACAATTCACTGGGTATGTTGCTTTTTCGCCTCCGCAACTCATCCTCATAGATAATTGTTGACAATTCTCTTAATTCATCTGCATATTGCTCCATTTGCCTCCACTTATGCAGCGTATAACAAACATTGGCCAATTGCAGGAGTGCATCCAACTGCCTATTTTCCGGCTAGCGCCTTCGATACGGATCAAATCGAATAACTGCTTTCCAATTTTCTTCAAAATTCGTTCCTTGTACGACTATTCGAAAGAGCCTGTACTGACTCATCACAAAGTGGTCAGAAAAGCTATCTTTCTCATTCTCAATGACATATTCATAAAAGGACATCGACTCTTTCAGTTGCCCTTTCTCATATAGCTGTTCTGCAAGTCCAAACAGAATTGAAATATTTTTCGGATTCTCCAGCAATTTGGACACAGCAGCCTCTATGCAATCCTTTCTCCCAACCTCCACGCATCGAGTCAAATAAGGAATTAATCGTGGGCGCGATATTCTCTGCTCCGATAAACATTCTTCTGTATACAATTCATATAACCAACCCTGCTCACGTCCAAATACCTTAGCGAACGCATCTAATTGCCCTATGGTCATAGCCCTCGGGGGATTTCCATATAATATCTCACTCAAACTACCGGGGTTAATGCCCGTTAATTCACCCAGTCTGCTTAATGTATAACCGTGCTTTCTCCGACATTGTTCGATTTCTGACCGCAGTGACTGATACAATGTCCCTTGCAGCCCTACCATAAAGGTTCATCCCTTCGCTTTTACTTTATTTCACTATTTTTTTGAAATACACTACTTTACCTTCCTAGCGTTTCGTCATCAAGTTCATAACTTTTTGACCTAGGAGTCAGCAGATATTCGGACAATGGCTTAACGGAAGGGTTTTTGGGGGCCTTGAAGTGTTAGAAGAAATGACCTTATCTTTACTTTTCAGTTTTCAATCTGTTTTGTGCAATGACAATATATTTATCTAATTGTTGGCTTACAGCCAAAACCTTATCATGTGAGAGACCATACTTTCCTGCCAATTCCATCATTTCCTGTCGTAACTGTTCAATTCTATTATCCAACTCTAAATGGCAGCCGATGTCCTTTACCATGCCCCGGATCGTACACTTACTTTTAGGGGCTGATGCTGCTCCTCTTTTGGGGGAGTTTCCACTGTGAAAAGAAACATCCCTATCTAAAATATTTGCGATAGCAGTAATGTCCAACGCCCCCTCTCTTTTACAATTTATTACATATATTTACTATACAGGGATGTGCAGAAATTCACCGATTAAGAAAAATTGAATAGAAAAAAACATCCCATTTAGGGATGCTTTTAGGAGTGTATAAATACTAATTATAACAAATCTATGACTGCAATTTCTCTAGCCATCACTTCCATGCTGATATGCCTTAGCCTTAATTAGACCATCATGGAATGGTTCAAAAGGTATACCGCTAATAATTCCTATCGTTAGTAAAAATGCAAGAATAAGAGCCTTCATTCTCCCATCCCCCTTTTTCTAATTTGTAGCCTCTTTCGTGCAATGTTCAGGGTATATAATTAAGCCCTAAGCGTCGTTGCCATGCACTAAGATAATCAAATAAATGACTGTTATAGAGTCGTTTCATTTTACCTATTTTGAAAAAGAAGATTAGCAACCATTCCCGTTACAATTCCTTGGTATTGTTCCTCTTGTGCTGTTGATGCGTATTGACGGTGCTCTTCAAATAAAGCTACGCATTTAAGAGCATCTTGATATCTGTTCATTGAGTCAGCTAGAGAAAGGTAGCTCAACGTTTCTTCAATCCCTTTCTCTATACGTCCTTTATTGAATTCATAAATGGCAGTTTGAGACCGGAACTGGAGTTGCCTGTCCAATCCAATAGCTTCAGTAAATTGATCGAAAGTAGCAATATGCGAAGAAAAACGTTTAAGTATTTCATCCACACAAAAATGGTAGGTATTCGCGGATTTCATAATGGAAATTAAACCCGCGAGTATTTCATTCGTCGGAAGACTATCAAGATAGTCTGTATACTCTTCTATGATGCTTGTATTGCCACCCAATACCTCTAACGTGTACATGTTAGCCTTCGCCCAGACGCTGAACTTCTCAACCTCTTTGTATCCAACTTCATCAAGTAGTTCAAACCAACTTAGATCTGCATAACCTTGTACATACGTTTTTGCTTGTTCGTATAGCCCTTGCATCTCCAGTGCCAAGCCTTTAAATAAATGTCCCATACCATAATAAAAGACGAAATGGCGCTCTGTTTCTAGAGGTTCTCTCTTTTTATTTCTTTTCAACCTGTCCAACTCATGTATGTAAATCGTTTCCGCAAGAAACCGCAACTCATCTGCATACTGCTCTGATTTCTTCCATTTCTGCAAAGCGAAACAAACCCGCGCTAATTGAAATAAAGCATCCAACTGATAGTTCTCAGGAAGCCTATTCCGATAGGGAGCAAACCGAATAACTGCCTCCCCATTTTCTTCTGAATTGGTCCCGAGTGCAGCCCGAAACAATCGATACTGACTCATTACGAATTGGTCAGAATGTCCATCCTTCTCGCTATCAACGACAGCCTGATAAAAAGGTACGGACTCTTTTTGTTTCCCACTTTCATATAGCTGTTCCGCCACTAAAAAGAGAGTCGAAATATTTTTAGGGTTGTCCAACAATTTAGGAACAACCTCTTCTATGCAATCTTTCCGCCCAACCTCCGCGCATCGAACTAAATAAGGTATCAACCGAGGACGCGATATTCGCCCCTCTGATATGCATTCTTCCGTATACAATTCGTACAACCAACCTGGCTCGCGACCAAACACCGCAGCGAGCGCATCTAATTGACCAATGGTCATAGCCCGCGGTGGATTTCCGTTCAAGATTTCGCTTAAACTCCCATGGTTGATTCCCGTTAATTCACCTAATTTACTCAAGGTATAGCCGCACTCTCTACGGTGTCTTTCAATTTCTGACCGCAGCGACCAGTGCATTGTCCCTAGCAGCTCCCCCATAAAGTATCAACCCCTACTTTTTTCCTTAATTTTACAATAAAATATATTTTTTTGAAAGATTTTTCTTTACAATTGTTTACATTTCAGCAATCTATTTCGTCACTCTTCGCACAATTCCTCCAGTGTTTTACAGGTGTTTGCACTTCGTGACAATTACACTCAATTGAATCAGTTGAATCAGCTTTCATGCGAATACAGCCTCGTAGGAAGAAGCGGATTTCCAGTCCTAGCGCCTCTGGAGCCCTACCCAGCTCTGAAATAAATAGCGGGGGTTTTCAGCTTCAACCTCTGAAAAAACATCCTCGAAACTCTACTTTTGAAGCGCTCCCGCTATTTATTTCGGAGCGAACAGTGCCCGCCCTCAGCAGGGCGTAGGCCGAAGCGTAGACTGGAAATCCGCTTCTTCCCTCCACTACAGCTACTCTATCCACATTGTAAAAAAAGCTCCGCCAAGATATCTGGCGAAGCTTTCATTTTCATACTGTGCTTATGGCATAGCTACTTTCATAACTGCACGAACGGAATCTGCGGATTTATCCAATGCTACTTTCTCAGCCGCAGTCAGATCCAGCTCAATGACTTGCTCGATACCGTTTCCACCTAAGAGAGTTGGTACACCCAGGTAGATATCGTTGTAGCCATACTCGCCTTGGAGCAAAGCGATGGAAGGCAAGATGCGCTTCTTGTCTTTCAAGATCGCTTCTGCCATTTCTACCAGAGCTGCCGCAGGTGCATAGTAAGCGGAACCGTTACCCAAGAGAGCTACGATTTCGCCGCCGCCTTTGCGTGTACGCTCGACGATGGCATCCAGACGATCTTGTGGGATCAATTTTTCCAGTGGGATGCCGCCAGCGTAGGAGTAACGCAGGAGTGGCACCATGTCGTCACCGTGACCGCCCAATACGAAGCCTGTTACATCATTAACAGATACATTCAGTTCCATTGCTACGAATGTACGGAAGCGAGCTGTATCCAGTACGCCGGATTGACCGATTACGCGGTGTTTCGGGAAGCCGGACGTTTTGTAGAATGTATACGTCATCGCATCTACCGGGTTGGACAGGATGAGTACGATGGAGTTTGGTGCATATGTTTTCACTTGCTCAGCAACAGAGCGCATAATAGCTGCATTCGTTGCTACCAAGTCGTCGCGGGACATGCCTGGCTTGCGTGCAATCCCTGCTGTAATAATTACGATATCGGAGCCTTCGATGTCTTTGTAGTCAGAAGTACCTGTAATGTTAGCATCGAAGCCGAGAACTGGGGAAGCTTCCATCATGTCGAGTGCTTTACCCTTCGTTGGGTTTTCCAGTTGAGGGATATCGACCAAAACGATGTCAGCCAGCTCTTTTTGCGCCATGATGAACGCAGTTGTCGCTCCTGTAAAACCACTACCGATGACGGCTACTTTTTTTCTACGAAATGTCATGCTGAATCCTCCTCGTCATGTTACAAGACTAGTTTCACACCACTTGCTTTTTGCTCCAGCATTTTGGAGAGAATGGTCCCGATGTGGGCACCCGCCTCAACCGGAGAAGTACCTTGACGATGAATATTCGAGATCACTGTACGTTCTGATTCTACCATACCTTTGCGTGGACGGTAGCACATGTATGCACTCATGGAATGCGCCGTAACCAATCCTGGACGCTCTCCGATCAGGAGTACCAATACTTCTGGCTCCAAAATCTCGCCGACGTGATCCATGCTGGCTACGCGTCCGCCTTGGATAAAGAACGGTGTGCCGCAGGTCAGTCCATAGCTTTTCAGAGAGTCCATCAGAGATGGAAGCACGTCTTTCAGGTTCGCATCCACCGCAGCGGCACTCAAGCCGTCCGAAACGACGATTTGTACCTGCGGTTTCTTTTGGCAGCGCTCTTGCAGCAAGCGCACGCCTTCCTCCGTGAGGACGCGCCCCATATCCGGACGCTTTAGATAGTTTTCGGTGTTGTCATACTGCGTTTCGACTGTGAACAAGGAGTACTGGTCGAGCACCGCTTGACTGACTTCACCGTATACAGCATCTACAGCCGCAGCATGGTCGCGACGCAATTCGAGCATCGTTTTAGTCAAAGGTCTCACACCTGTACGCCAAACTCCGATGCGCGCTGGCGTGCTGGACAGCAGTTCATCCAAGCCTTCCTTGTACTTCGGATTCGGTACATGTGTGGTTCTCTCTGGTTCTGCTGATGGAGCGGGCTGCTCATTCGCCACTGGAGCTTGCGTCGGAGCCGTCGTCGCACTCGCTACCGGCTCTGCCTTTGGTTCCGATCTCAGTTGAATCAAGCCGCCTGTCTCTGCTTTTGGTGACGGAGCTTGTTCTGTGGCCTCACCCAGCTTCTTTTGCAGCTCTGCCACTACTTTATCTACCAAAAAATCTAATTGTTGTTCCATCCGTCTTTCACCTCCTGATCTTACATGAAGATTGTCGGATCGCCTGCTTTTGCAGTCAGCCTACCGTTTTCCATGATGCCCATTTTCTCCAGCCATTTTTCAAAATCAGGTGCCGGGCGCAGTCCCATCACTTCGCGGAACGCGGCAATATCATGGAAGCTCGTCGATTGATAGTTGAGCATGACATCGTCAGCCATAGCTACCCCGATGACGAAGTTAACTCCTGCCGACGAGAGCAAGATACCGAGATTGTCCATATCGTTCTGATCGACCTTCATGTGGTTCGTGTAGCATACGTCACAGCCCATTGGCAAACCGTGCATTTTGCCCATGTAATGGTCTTCCAAGCCTGCGCGGATTACTTGACGGCTGTCGTACAAATACTCAGGTCCGATAAATCCAACTACCGTATTCACGATAAATGGATTGTATTTGCGAGCCAAACCGTAGCAGCGCGCTTCCATCGTTACCTGGTCCATGCCGTGATGCGCCTCGGAAGACAACTCAGAGCCTTGGCCTGTCTCGAAGTACCAGAAGTTCGGTCCATAGGAAGTACCTTCTTTGCGCATCAGCTCGTCTGCTTCATCCAACAGCGCTACATCAATACCAAATGCATTGTTTCCTTTTTCACTACCCGCCAAACTTTGAAAAATCAAGTCTGCTGGTGCCCCATTACGGATGGCACGCATTTGCGTAGATACGTGAGCCAATACGCAGTTTTGGGTCGGGATATCGAACTTGGTCATCACGTCTTTGGTCATGTTCAAAATATCCTTGACGCTGTCCGCTGTATCGATAACCGGGTTGATCCCGATAACCGCATCGCCAATTCCGTAGCTCAATCCTTCGTACAGAGACGCCTTGATGCCTTGTACGTTATCGGATGGATGGTTCGGCTGTACACGAGAAGCCAATACGCCCTTTTGACCGATTACAGTGTTGGCATGCGTCACAACTTTAATCTTGGACGCAGCCGTAATCAAGTCCAGGTTGCTCATGAGCTTAGCAGTCGCTGCAATCATCTCACTGGACAAGCCGCGGCTGATGCGCTTGAGTTCATTATCGCCTGCTTGATGGCTCAAAATGTACTCGCGGAGTTCTGCTACACTCCAGTTTTTGATTTCGCTGTAAATTTTTTCGTTGATGCCTTCTTCGATCACACGGGATACTTCGTCTTCTTCTGCCGGAACCATTGGATTGTTGCGGATATCCGCCAGCGTCAGATCAGCCAAAACTTGCTTGGCAGCTACACGTTCCCGGGAATCAGCAGCGGCGAGACCAGCCAGCTGGTCGCCTGATTTATCTTCATTAGCCTTCGCGAAAACTTCTTTCAAATCGCGAAATTGATAGGTCTGTCCAAGCACAGTCGTTTTCGTGTTCATCACGTCCACCCCTTCTTACGTTACGGCCTTTCATCAAACGCGAGTGTTTTGACGACGACGGGAATGATCGTTCCCGAGATCGGCTCACCGAGATCGATGTAATCGCCGTATTCCACACGCACCTGATCGATGCAAATGATTTCCGGTGCCCCTTTGCAACGCAGCGCCAAGGCCTGCCCGAGCGCTTTCGCCATATCTGTTTCACAGATCACGACCATGGTTTGACTCTCGGGAAAACTTGCCCGGTATTGCTCCGACAGCTCCTGGGACAGCGTCTGTAGCAGAGCGTACGAGCAATACCCGATGCCGGAGATCGCGAGTGCGAAAGGAATCCCTGTCGTTTTTTCAAACAGGCGCTCACCCAGTTGGTAGATCGAAGCCACTTCCTGTCGCAGTCGTGTGGCATCTGCCAATTGTTCCTCGGTAAGCTCTAGCTTGAGAATCGGAATATTTTTAATCGGCAACAGCTCCGGCTTGATATGCACGGTTGAACCGCTAATCTCCGTACTTTGCATCCCCGCGCCAATTACCGTTGCCCGTACTGTCTGATCTGGGTCTAGCCACTGTACCGGATACGTTCCTTTTTCGCGCTCCTGCTGGAGTACATATCCGAGCAGCGGGCCAAAATCGCCATATCGGCTTGCATCCGAAACATTTTGGACGGGAGGTCCGCTCATGAGCAGGCCTACACCGCCTGAGACAGTCAATTCAGCAACAGGGATGGAATCGCGCAGATGCGGCCCCAAGACGAGCAAGCCTGATACTTGGCGCTCTTTCCCCGTCAAATAATCGAGCATGCTGCGTCCCAACTGTTCGGCAACCTCTGTGAGCTGCGCGAATCCGATTTCCTGTCCGACTTGAATACGCAATCCTTTTGCCGACAGCCATTGTTGAATGTTCGGCGACACATATTGAACGACACCTTGCGGACTGAGACGGATCAGTCTTCCTCCGACGTGGAACGTAACCGTCGCAATCGCTCGACCACGTTGGAAGTAGGCTGCATTCGCTGTTCCTCCGCCAATATCGACATTGACGATCACACCTTGTATGGCTTGCGAGCGTTTTTCTGCTCCAGCGCCCTTGCCCGCCAGCACGCCTTCGAGGTCAGCACCTGCTGTCGCTACCACGAAATCCCCGGAGCGTTCAGCCAGCAGATGAACGATATGCTGTGCGTTCTTTTTGCTGGCTGTTTCTCCGGTAATGATGACCGCTCCGGACTTGATTTGAGACAAGCTGATTTGTGCCTTGTTGTACTCGGCTGCAAGAATCGATCCGATTCCGTCAGCGTCGATTTCATCAAATCCGATGAGCGGTGTGGAATGTACTTCACTCGCATACAGCAATTGTCGCTCCACGATCTGATAACGCGGCAGCGAAAACGTGCTGGACATGCGACCCAATCGCAATCGGCTTACGATCATTTTGGTTGTGCTTGTTCCCACATCGATCCCGACGCTTTGGATCCATTGTTCGTCCATATGAACCTCCTTGAACCATTGGCGTGTCAGACGGGCTTACGAAAAAACGCTTGAACAGCCGGTTCCTTGCTCCCGGTCTGATTCAAGCGCCTTTGCTCTCTTCGTATCTACTTGTCACTGCTTTTTATGATAACGTCAGTACTAGCCTTGTGTGGAAATGGCCTGCTCGCCCGACAAAATCTCTTCTGCCAGCTTCACAAGCGGCATGCGCCGTTGCATGCTTACTTGCTGCATCCATTTGTAAGCCGCATCCTCTTCCAAGGATAGGGCACTCATCAGCTTTCCTTTTGCTTTTTCCACTGCTTTGCGATCCTCGATCTTTTGCTTCAGATCATTGATATCCTTCTTCAGTGAAACGACTTTTTCCTTTTGACTGAGTGCGATTTCTACTGCGGGAATCAAGTCATCCTCCGACACCGGCTTCACCAAGTAAGCCGTCACACCCGCTTTTCTGGCATCCTGGACGAGTTCCTTTTGGCTATAAGCCGTCAAAAGAAGAATGGAACTGTCTGAAAAGGAACGAATGATACTGCTTGCCTTGATTCCATTCAAGACAGGCATTTTCACATCCATGATGATCAGATCGGGCTTGTGACGATGGGCCTGTTCGACTGCCTCTTCTCCGTTTTTCGCCTCGGCAACCACTAAATACCCTTCATTTTCGAGCATCTCGCGCAAATCCATGCGAATAATCGGCTCGTCATCAACCACCATAATCTTCGGCTGTGTCATCTTCATCCTCCTTTTGGATCGGATAGAGGATGGTTACCTCTGTTCCGTTCCCAGTGTTGCGGAAATGCATCGTGCCTTCGAGGTCTTCCCTGACCAGCGTATCGACAATTTTCAGGCCGAGATGGCCCTTTTTGTGGATTTGCTCCATGTCCTCGATGCCTACTCCGTCATCTGTCACAGACAGACTAACGAAGTCTTCCTTGGCAACCAGTGCAATAGAGATTTTCCCTTCGTGCAGGTCATGAAAACCATGAATCATGCAATTTTGAATCAGCTCGGTGACGATCAAGGCAAACGATGTTGCTTTGTTGGACGGTAGATATACCGATTCGCCCGTCACCACGACGTGTATAGCTTGCTCGGAACGTCTCATCGAAGAGACGATTATTTTCGATATTTTGGTTAAAATCTCTTTGAAGTCAATCTGCTCCAGACCATCCTGTGCCAAGTATTCGTGAATAATGGCGATGCTGTTGATGCGATTGATGCTTTCCCTGTATACCTTTTCAATCTCGTTGGACTGCGAACGCCGCATTTGCAGGCGCAGTAGGCTAGAGATGGTTTGCAAATTGTTTTTGACCCGGTGGTGAATCTCTTTGATCACCGCGGATTTGATCATTAATTGCTTTTCTTTTTCCCGAATGTCCGATATGTCTCGCAGGAGAATGAATCCCCCAATGATGTCTTGTTTGCGGACGGACGAAACCGCTTTCATCATGATAAAATGTTTGCCTTTTGACAGCTCCTCCTGAATATAACCCCCGTTGCGTACAAAATTCTCCGGGGAAACTCTCCAGGAAAAAATACGTTCAATGCTCTCTCCCTTTTCCGGCCGTTCAAAGCCAATCAAGGAGAGCAGCTTGTGGGCACGGCCATTGGCGTACGTGATAACCCCACTCTGATCAAACAAAATCATGCCCTCGTGCAAAAGCGACGAAATGGGCAGATCAGGCACAGCGAACTGGATGAGCGTCTCACTTAACTGCTCCGTTGTTTCCTTGAGCATTTCGACGTTCTTTTCCTGTTCCACCTGTTTGGATATATCTTGTTCAGTTATCAAGGTCCCGATTGTTTTTCCAGCCGCATTCGTGATGGGTACGACACTTTGTCGCATCACGACTTGCTCCTGTGAAACCCCACGTGAACCGATGACGGGCTTGCCTGTAGTCAGACAATACATAACGGCCGGCTCATTAATCGCCGTCGCCAAATGCCCTACGACCGATCCACTGTACATAGAGCGTGCCGTACTCGGTGCAGCTTGTGCGACTACCATCGCAGCGCTCCGATCTACCGTCGGACAATCGATAAACATGTCCGCTTGAGACAGATCAGCAAAAATCTGAAGCTTGGAAGCCAGATCCTCCACAATCCGAATGTCGTCATCACTCAACGTCGTGGACGCTTTGCACACTTCTCGTATTGATTGCATGTGAACCTCTTTTCACCTGCTAGGAGTTGATATGACTTCATTTTCTCACAGACACGCTACGGCGGAAAGGGGTGTAATACTGGTTAATCACACTTAATCGTTTACCATTTGTTGCAAATACGCTCGCAATTCTGGCACTCCCTCACTCGTGAGCGAGGAGGTCCGGAAAATTTTCGCATTGCCGAGCGATTGACGCAGAAATTGTTCAGCCCTCTCCACATTTGCATCAGGATGATCCATTTTGGTAATAACCCCGATACACGATTGTGGAAACCCTTGTGAAAAGCCAGGAGGGAAATAATTGCGCTCCCGCGTAGCATCCTGCACCATCACAATGATTTTCGCCTCAAGAGAGGTAGCCATAAGCGTGCGGTAAAACATCGGGTTTTCACTGTACTCACCCGGAGTGTCAATTGCCCAGTCCCGATATTCGAGCGCTTGTGTCTTCCGGGCAGGCTGTTCGTCATTGAACAGCGCCCGCACCAGAGAAGACTTTCCTGCTTCGATTGCACCGATAATCATTACACGGCCGGTCATGATTTCGTCACCAATGCCGGTGTAAACCGCAGTTTTTCGCTCAGTACCTGATTGACCGCTTCGACTGCCATCTCAACAGCGGATACATCCCCTACGACAATCAGCGAACCTGTAAAACGATCGAGAAACCCAAGCTCGACGCCAGCAGCCTTTGTCGCAATATCCGCGGCAATAATGGCTGTTTCGGTAGGCGTCAAAGTCAAAATGCCGATGGCACCGGCCTCATTGATACCTAGCTTGGTATAGAGCATTGGGTCAGGGTTTGCGATTACATGAGCCAACGTGACCTGTTTCCCTGGTACGAATTCCTGGATGACTCGTGAACGTTCCTGTTCCATTCCTATTCCTCTCTTCCTGCGGCACCCGGCACCTCAAACGAATCCACGATGCCTACGATGATCGCATCGATCGGCACACTGGTGCCGGAGAAAAGGATTCGGGCAGGCGTCCCACGAGAGACGATAACCTGCTCCCCGATTCCCGCACCGATCCTGTCCGCTGCGATAACGGTTTGTCCGCCTTCTTCGCCACGCCAATCAATCGGCTGAACCACCATGAGCTTGAGATTTTCCATACCTGCTTCTTTTTGCGTGGCCCAGACGCTGCCGATCACTTTTCCCAAAAACATGCGATCACCCTTTTCCTAAATAGCTGACCGTAATGCCGCGTTCTCTCATGCTGTCATAAGCAAGCGGAGAAACAATTGCACCTTTTTTCACGATCAAAGTCGTATCGCGAAGCTCAGGCTGCGATCTGATCCAATCCGCTGTCAACAGCTTCCCGGAAAAGACGGCTTCTTGCTCATCCAAAGGAGTCAATGTCGGTTGTTCTGTCTTGCCAGTAGTCTCGACTTTTTGTAGCTGAGACTTCAGCTTGGAAACCACGCGATCAGCCAGACGGCGTTGCTCCGCAAACTCCACACCCAGCTCTTTCATGCTCTCAACGTGACGGTTGAACAGCTTTTCATAAGCAGGTGTCAGTGTCAAGGTTTGCAGGGTACGACGGTCTGCGCGCTTGATCCCTGGCACATCGGAACCAGCAATGACGAATTTACCTGTTACCAACGCGGAAAAGACGATTTCCGCTTTAATTGTTCCTTTTAGACCGGAAGCAATTCTCGCTGCATTATCCAAATCGATTTCAGGAATCACGATACCGACATAATCTTTCGGCACTTCCAACGGGGCAGGAGCGTACTCATCTGCTGTAAGGATTCTGCCTGCTCCCCCACATTCGATCTTGTGCATGCCAAGCCAAGAGGAGGTTTCTCCATCCAGGAAGAGAATGTCATGGCAGATCCCGTGGTTTTTCAGTTGGATAAAATGATCCTGATAAGCCTCATGAGCCTGGCTGTCACAAAAGACGTACAGGACACGAGGCGCATCGCTTTTCTTTTCTGTATTCATCGATTGCAAAATTTCTTTCGTAATCGACGCCACCATTTCTCTGATGTCCATCAAGCTCTACCTCCGTTAGCCGGAGTAAAATTGCCCGTTCTTGCCGATCACTTTTACCCGGTCTCCCGTTTTCAAATTAGCGGCATTACCTTCATCCGTATCAACGTGGAAATCAAGTGCGAATTGCGGATGCACACGAACGACTACATCTGGATAGATGATTGGACGATCGCTTTGCGTCGCCAGGATCAGCGTATCGCCATCCTTCACTTGATATTGCTCGGCATCTGCAGGAGACATATGAACGTGGCTCTTCGCTACGATTACGCCTTTGTCCATCACGACTGTCCCTTTTGCCGTAACGAGTACCATACCTGGTGTTCCTTCAATATCTCCAGACATACGCACAGGTGCTTGAACACCTACTGCAAAGCCGTCTGTCCGGGAAATTTCCACTTGTGTCGCGCCACGAGCTGGTCCCAAAACGCGAACCCCGTGGATGCTGCCTTTTGGTCCCACGATGGTGACTGTTTCTTGGCAAGCAAACTGGCCCGGTTGCGACAAATCACGCATTGGCGTCAATTGATGTCCGGCTCCGAAAAGCTTCTCGACATCTGCTTGCGACAAATGAATGTGACGGTTAGATACGCCCAAAGGAATTTCTCGCACTGCCTCGGCAGCTTGATTGGTGGAAGGCTGCTGGTTCTGATCAACTTGTTTCACTTGAATCCCTCTTCCTTTCAAGAAATCTGCCGCTGCTGGTGTTATTTTATCCCCTTTCTCAACGAGAAAGGGGTTTGGAATACCTGACTTATGCATGGCTCTCAAGGATGCTTCTGTAATCACTGCCATAGGGAATTATTATCCTTCGAGTTTAGGCAGGATCAGTTCAATGTCTCCATGAGGGCGTGGAATTACGTGAATAGATACGAGCTCTCCTACTTTTTCAGCAGCAGCGGCGCCTGCGTCAGTGGAAGCTTTTACTGCACCTACGTCACCACGTACCATAACAGTCACGAGACCGCCACCTACGTGTACTTTACCAATCAGTTTTACGTTAGCTGCTTTTACCATTGCGTCAGCAGCTTCTACTGCTCCTACCAAACCTTTTGTTTCTACCATTCCCAATGCGGACATTTCTCCAGCCATTTTCATTTCCTCCTTAATTATATCTCCAAAATTTTAGTGTTTTACGACTCTAAGTCGTCATTTCTGTTAACACCGATTTGATGATGTTTTTGATCTCATCGCGGCTCAAACCGACATTCATGGAAGAGACAGCCTGTAGGACAGCTTCTTCCGCTTGTGTCGCAGGAGCTGCTGCTACTGGCGTTGATTGCGGCATTTCTTTGATGCCAAACGCAACACGCTTGATGTTGAACATATGCTTCGCACCGATGTTATCGGAAGTGATGTTGCCCCCTAAAGAACCGCATCCAAGCGTGAACGCTGGTTGTACGCCAGTCGTTGCACCAATTCCTCCGAAGGTCGTACCCGTATTTACCGGAATTCTGGATGCTGGCATTGCTTGACCATACGCTGCAATGACATTGTCATCCTGGGCGTGAATACCCGCTGTATGTCCAAGACCACCATGTTCCAACAATTCGCGGCAACGAGCAAACGCTTCGCTGTCGCCTTGAACCGTGTAGAGGGCAAGGATCGGTGCCAGTTTTTCAACGGACATCGGATAAGCTTTGCCTACATTGTTCTCCTCCGCAACCAGGACACGCGTATCAGCAGGGATGGTAATACCCGCCATTTGAGCGATCACATGTGGAGAGCGGCCAACGATTTTCGCGTTCAACGAGCCGTTTATCGTGACGATGGCAGCTACCTTTTCCTTTTCTTGCTCGTTCAGGAAGTAGGCGCCTTCACGCTTCAAGGCTGCAATCAATTGGTGTTTGGTGGATTCCTCCACTACCAATGCTTGCTCAGAAGCGCAGATTGTACCATAGTCAAACGTCTTGCTCTGCACGATGCGTCTGGCAGCAGCAGCAAAGTCAGCAGTGTGGTGGATGTAAACGGGTACGTTACCAGGTCCAACACCGTATGCCGGCTTACCGGAGCTGTATGCTGCGCGTACCATCGGAGTTCCGCCAGTCGCGAGAATCAGATTGGTCAGCTTGTGCTTCATCAGCTCATTTGTCCCAGGAAGAGTAGGCTTCGTAACGCAATGGATCAACCCTTCTGGTGCTCCAGCCGCTACTGCCGCCTGTGCCATCAGTCGCGCTGCTTCCAGCGTGCATTTGGCTGCCGACGGATGCGGGCTGAATACAATCGCATTTCTCGCCTTGAGGGAGACCATCGATTTATAAATAACCGTGGACGTCGGATTCGTGGAAGGTACAACCCCTGCTACGATACCAAATGGCTGCGCCACTTCCCACACCTTGTTCTCCTCGTCCTTACGGATGATGCCAACCGTTTTTACATCTTTTACAGATGCGTACACATCTTGTGCAGCAAACAGGTTTTTCATCCGCTTGTCAGCGACGTTACCAAAGCCTGTTTCCTCTACAGCCATTGCTGCCAGTCGATCAGCATTTTCTACGCCCACTTTGGACATAGCTTCGATGATCCGGTCAACTTGCTCTTGGCTGTAGGTAGCGAATTTGGCCTGTGCTTCCTTCGCTTGTGCGAGGTAGGTACGCACTTCCTGTATGGAATACAGATCAGCGTCGAGTGTCATTAGGCTTTGTCACCTCCGCCTTGTTTCTCTTCCAACAGACGAATGAGATCTTCTTTCTTCGCCATGTTGATTTCGTTCGTTGTCAGCGGGAAGTCCGCATACGAACGCGCCATTTTGCGCAGGTCATTGATGGACTGATCTTGCAATCCTGACACTGGCGCTTTAGCCGGCTCTGCCTTACCCTCTTCTTTTACTTCCGGTTTCAGCAGGTTTTTAATCATTTTTGGAATATTTTCGTCAGGACGTGGAATCACGTGCGAGTGCAGCAATCTTCCGACACGTCTCGCAGCGTCAGCGCCAGCATCTACTGCCGCCATAACCGAAGATACATCCCCGATCACGTATACAGTGACGATTCCTGCGTCCGCTCCTTCATAAGAGACGACTTTGACGTCTGCCGCCTTAGCAGCAGCGTCTGCGGCAGCGATGAGAGCAGGCAAGCCCAGCGTCTCGATCATGCCGAGTGAATATGTTGTAGCGCGCATTTACATTACCTCCCCTTCAAGAGAGAAAATCCCTATTATCGTTTGACAGGCTGTTGGGCGACACTTCTTACGGCCTCGGCAAAAGCATCGGCGGCTGCCGTGCATGCCGACTGGCTGCCAGTGAGTAGCGCTCCCCCAAAGTTCGTTTCTGTCGGTGGACCAAAAAATTGAACCATTTGTACATCTGCAGCCTTGAGGGCGGCATCAATACCATACATGGCCTCCAGCGGCGGAGCGATCAAGTAAGCAAGCGGCTCACCTTCGCGGATTCCGGCGGTTTGAGACAAGTAGCTGCCCGTCCGCGACACAACATGGGCGTAATACGCATGCGTCCCTTCATCATTCAAAGAGTAAAAGCATGCTCCGCTTTCCATAAATGCAACGGCTGCATCCAGTCCGCTCTGCACCTCCGATGGCGTCGCGCCTCCGATCATCCCGATGAACTCGCCGGACAACGGTCCAGACGCATGGCCTGAGCCTGCATAAAACGACTTGGCATACACAACTTCTACCGCTGCCTTTTTGGTCGCTTCATCAATGGCCGTATACCCCACATCGTCAATCGTAGAGGTCAATAGCCCCAGACTTCGGATATGAGAAGGCAGGTTCAGCTTCTCCGCAAATTGTGGATCGACATTGGGAATCAGTCGGATCGCAAGCGGCGTCGCTCGAATTGGTTTTTCCATGCGTGTCACTCCTTTCAAGACAACATCCCTGATCAAAAGTAAAAAAAGGTGCCTAAACACGAAAAAATAAGCCGTGTTCAAGGGCACCTTTGCCTTTTGATTATTCACTTGTGGGTAGAAGATTACACGCTATTTATGTGGTCTTTTACCTGTCTCTAATGTAGAACAAGGCACAGAAAAATGCAAGCGTTTTCGGCATTCCGTCACTTTTCCATATTCCGGTCATATTACGGACACACACCCACGTTACATTTGTGTTGTAGCCGAGACGGGCAAGCCCGCAAGCAAGGCTCACCACAATCTAAAGACCCCCAAGGAGGAATTTTACAATGAAAAAGAAAATGGCAATGACAGTAATGGCTTTGGCAGTATCCGCAATGGCAGGTTCCGCGTTTGCGGCAAATGAACCAGCGAAAACGACTGGTTCTTCTGCTCCACTGAAAATGGTGACCAAAGATGGTACAGATGCTCTTCAAAAACCGATTTTTAACCTGGAGCAAATGGCAAAGGAAAAGGGCATCACTGTGGAAGAGTTGATCAAGCAGCTTGAAAAAGAAGGAAAACTGACGAAAGCAACAGCTTCCAGCAACCCAGACGGCACCAATTCAGGTCTCGCAGTCATTGCTCTCGATCCTGAAAACAAGGACGGCGGAGCATTCATCACTCTTGCCCCTGCTATGAATCTGGAAGAAATGGCGAAAGAAAAGGGTATCTCCGTAGAAGAGTTGATCGAGCAGCTTAAAGAAGAAGGCAAGCTGGCAACGAATGTTTCCATGACAACTATCAATCTGGAAGAAGTAGCGAAAGAAAAAGGCATCTCTGTGGAAAAATTGCTCAAGCAGCTTGAAAAAGAAGGCACGATCGCCACTGGTAAAGCAGCTTCCTTTACTCACCCTGCAATCAGCTTGGAGCAAATGGCAAAAGAAAAGGGCATCTCCGTGGAAGAGTTGATCAAACAGTTCGAAAAAGAAGGCAAGATCACAAAAGGTACAACAATCTCAGTACCTGCCATCAAAAAATAAACGTTGCCTTTCAAGACACTCAAAAACCTCTGACGGGAAACTGCCAGAGGTTTAGTTATGCCCTTCGCCATTTAACGGACACATAACTCCATTATGCTAAACAACTGAACAAGAACATTTTTTACAAATGATGTCACTCAAAATGATGTCTATCATTGCTATGATAAGTACAAATTGACTTGAGATAGATAGGAGGTGTTTCTTCGTGAAACGAATTCTACTCATCGAGGATGAAATGCCGATTGCCCGACTTGTCCAGGTCTACCTGGAACGGGCGGGCTATGAGGTAAAATGGAATGAGGGTGATCACGAGGCAATCCCGACTTTTTTCTCCTGGAAACCAGATCTTGTCCTGCTTGACCTGATGCTGCCCGATCATGACGGCTTGAATATACTCGATCAGATTCGCCAAAACGGTAGTTGCCCTGTCATTATCATCACGGCGCGCGGTACCGTGCCAGACAAGCTCCAAGGGCTGGCACAAGGTGCAGATGATTACATCGCCAAGCCATTTGATCCAGAAGAAGTGCTCGCCCGTGTACAAGCTGTGCTCCGCCGTTCCTCTTATATCGCCGAAGCAGATACGATCAGACTCGGGACACTTTCCATAGATGTTACTGCCCAAAATGCCTTGATCGGGAAAACACCCCTTGCCTTGATGCCACGGGATTGGCAGCTGCTCGTTTTCCTGGCGCGACATCCGAACCAATGCTTCAGCCGAGATCAGTTGCTGGATCAGGTGTGGGGAATGGATTTTGAAGGAGGCGATCGCTCTGTGGATACCGCAGTGAAGCGCTTGCGCAAAAGCTTGCTGCCGTGGCCGACTTCCGAAGGGGAAATCAGCACAATCAGAGGAATGGGGTATAGCCTGCGTGTTTACTAAACCATCTACTTCTACTAGAACTGCTGTGCCGCTCTTGCGTTACTGGACGTGGCGCTATGCCTTGATATTATCCGTCATTCTTTTTGGTATCGGCTTTTTTGGCATCTATTGGATTAACAAAGCAGCTACAGAACAACAGTTTGAAGTATTGGAAGCAAGAACAGAGTTGCTCGCTGATTCGTATACCAAGGTGTTGCTTGCCAAGAGCACCTCGACTTCTTCTGTAAAGATAGCTGATTTGGCACAAACAACAGTTGGTATCTCCAGTCAGGCTGTCACTGCTGTGGCTGGCCCTGCGTCTCCGGCTATTCCTGACACCGCAACACCCGCAGCCAATACCGCCATGATCGCATTTCGAGTCATGCCGACTGTTCCAATCGATCACGTGGTACAGATTTACGATGATGCGGGCAAGACGTTTAAGAAGGAAATGGTGAGTCAGACGACGACCGCTACCATTGCGCAGTTACCTACCCCTGCCCAACCTGTGGACAAAACTAAAGAAATACGGGAGGTCGTTGCCACAAAGGGAGCTACCTGGCTGCGTGTGGGTGTCCCTTACTATGAACACAATACAGTCGCAGGCACCTATTACGTCAGTACCCCCCTTAACAATGATTTGGTTCACACTTATATCACGATCATGGTTTCTATCGGAATCATCACTTTGTGCGGTTGGGCCATCGTCTATGTACTTTCTCGCTCGTTAACACAGCCCCTACGGCAGTTGGCAATAGCGGCAGAACAAATATCCAGCGGGAATTATACGCCTTCCTTGCCCAATTCCTCCAAAATCAAAGAAGCAGAAATCAGTCAGCTGGTTTATTCCTTTGACGAAATGGCGAAACGGCTTGGACAACTAGAACGGATGCGCACCGACCTTTTGGCTGGTGTTTCCCATGAGCTGCGTACCCCTGTTACTTCGATCCGCGGAATGATTCAAGCAGTGAAAGACGGCGTCGTAAAAGGTGCAGATGCGGATGAATTCATGCAAATCAGCATGGACGAAGCCAAGCGACTCCAGACAATGGTCAATGACCTGCTCGATTTCTCCTCCATGGAAGCAGGTGAAGTTTTCGTCGAGAAGCAGTCCATTCAGATCGACAGTACGTTGGATCAGATAGTCGCACAGGTGCAAACCTTGCCCTCATTTGCCAGCGTATCTGTGACAGTTAACCCGACTGGACAAGAAATCGTATGGATCGGCGACGAATCACATGTCAAACAAATTTTGCTCAATTTATTGGGGAACAGCGCTGCCGCAAATGCAACGCAAATCAAGATCGACGTTCACAACCAAAGCAGCTTCCTCTTCATCGATGTAACTGACAATGGAAAAGGAATTCCTGAGTCAGAGGTTCCTTTCATTTTCGAACGGTACTATCGTGGGGATAGCAAACGCAAAAAGAAGCAAGGCCTGGGGCTGGGCTTGACGATCTCCCGCCTATTGGCAAAGGCACACGATGGAAATGTCGAATTGGTTCAGACTTCTCCAGAAGGAACAACCTTTCGTCTTACACTCGCCCATCCAGACTCGTCCGCTTGAAATGAAAAAGAGGAAGCAGCACGTACCGCTCGTGCCGCTTCCTCTTTTACGTATGGGCACCCTCCGGCACATGCGTGCGGATAAGATCCATGAAAATGTCCAATGCTTTGGTATGAAACTCGTCGGATTTCGTGACGAGCGAAAAATCACGGGTAACCGGTGTCCCCGTCACTTTCAATGTACAGAGCGTGCCGAGCTTGCGTTCTTTGCGGATGGCCCAATAAGACAGTAAGCTGATTCCCAGGCCAGCCTCCACTGATTCCTTGATTACCTGTGTACTGCCGAACTCCATTCGCTTTTGCGGTGTGAATTGCAGCTGGCGAAACATTTTTTCAGCCGCTTCCCTCGTGCCTGACCCTTCTTCCCGCACAATCCACGTTTCCTTCATTAGTTCGTCAATGCTGACCTCTGTCTGCCCGGCCAATCGATGCTCTGGCGAAGCAATCAAATACATACGATCATCAGCAAACGGCTCTACGCACATTTTTTCGTCCACATACTCCCCCTCAACAATCCCGACGTCGAGTTGTCGCTTCGCCACCAGCTCAGCAATGACTGTGGAATTGTGAATCGTAATCGTCGGGGTAATCATTGGGTAATACTGACGAAGACGTGCAATGACATGAGGTAGCACATACTCTCCGTATGTGTAGCTGGCGCCAATCGTCAAATGCCCGCTTGGTGTATTCATCAAATCATCCACGAGGCTCTGCATTCGCGTGTACAGGCCCAAGATCTCCCGAGCGTGATGATAGACAATCTCCCCCGCTTTATTCAAACGAACATATTTGTTGCTTCGCTCCAGGAGCTTTGTCCCTATCGTGCGCTCGAGCGCATGAATATACTGACTAACGGCAGGCTGCGTCATATGGAGCTCTTCTGCGGCTCGGGAAAAGTTCTGTCTGTCTGCAACGGTCACGAACACAAGCAAATGCTGATCCAACTGCCTCCACTCTCCTTTCCACTACTAACCATTCATTTCACTTATGATGATCATCGCAATGATTTATTTTTCTTATTATAACAGTTGCCGTATGCTGAGTTTGTAAAACTTTTCGAGGAGTGATGGCAATGGCAACTCCAATTAAAAGCAGCGTGCCATTGAATGAAAGCAATGCCAGTGTACAGCCCGCAAAAAACAACGAAAGCAACCCTGCATCCTTCTCGCTGTGGATAGCTGGAATCGCTTTTACTTTTTTCATCGCCCTGACAGGCTACGGCTTAGCAAAAATACCTGGCTTTCAACAAGTTGGCCCCCTCGCCTGTTCGATCCTGATCGCGGTCGCATACCGGCATTTTCGTGGATATCCGGAAGCATTGCGATCAGGGATTCAATTTTCCGCCAAACGCTTACTGCGTCTGGCTATTATTTTGTACGGTCTTAAGCTCAATATCGACGTCGTCTTGAATCAAGGCCTCGGGCTTCTCGTCTATGACGCTGGTGTTATTATTTTTGCCATCGCGGTTACGATGCTGATAGCCAAGTGGCTGAAAGCAGATACTTCCCTCTCCCTCATGCTCGGAGTCGGTACAGGCGTCTGTGGAGCAGCGGCAATAGCAGCCGTCTCCCCTATCGTTGCTGCCAAGGATGAAGATACCGCCATTGGGGTAGGAATGATCGCACTCGTCGGAACCTTATTTGCTATTTCCTACACGATCTTGCGTCCAATCCTTCCCCTGTCCGCGGTCGAATACGGCATGTGGTCTGGAATTAGTCTGCATGAGATTGCGCATGTCGCATTGGCTGCTGCACCGGCGGGTCAAGATGGGCTAGCGATTGCACTGCTGGCAAAATTGGGACGTGTGCTTCTGTTGGTCCCACTCTGTTTTATCCTGATGGTTTGGATGAAACGTTCCGGGAAGTTACAAAGTGGTACCAAGATCGAATTCCCTTGGTTCCTGATCGGCTTCCTCGCCATGAGTGTTTTTGGAAGCTACGTTCTCGGTACAACGATTCCTGTCTCAGAATCGTTCCATAATGGCGTCGCCAATGTTACAACCTTTGTGCTCACCATGGCGATGGTCGGGCTTGGCCTCAATGTCGATCTGCGGGCCCTTCGAACAAAAGCGGCGCGCCCACTGATTGCTATGAGTATTACCTCGATTCTTTTGTCGGTGCTCTCCTTTGCATTGGTATAAAAAATTGTGGATAACCAGACATGCGGGTTCGAATTCGCCGATTTCTTGATGATCGGCGAGTTTTTTTGTGGATAAGGACAAAGATTATCCCCATATGTTGATAAAGATGTGTACATCTTTGCCGAGGGGGATCTATATGTCGAGAAAATGGTTGAGGAGACGGCCGAACATCTTATTTATCATTGTGGATCAGGAACGATTTCCCCCTGTTTATGAAGGGCCTGCGATACGTGCATGGAGTGAGGATACACTCCATGCTCATGCTTTTTTGCGAGAGCATGGGTTGGAGTTCGAGCGTCATTACGTCGGCTCCACAGGCTGTTGCCCAAGCAGAGCCACCTTGTTCACCGGTCAGTACCCCTCTTTGCACGGCGTCACCCAGACCAGCGGCGTGGCTAAACGATCTCCCGACAGCGACATGTTCTGGCTCGATCGCAATACCGTTCCGACGATGGGAAATTTTTTTCGTCAAGCGGGCTATCGGTGTTTCTATAAAGGCAAGTGGCATATATCCGATGCTGACATTTGGGTACCGGGTACCCATTTTCCCATCCCCAGCTATATTCCTGTAACGGGAGTTCCCGATCCGGATAAAGAGCGCTTATACTTACTTGCTGATCGGCTAGAAGGCTATGGCTTCTCCAGTTGGATAGGGCCTGAACCACATGGGATAGCGCCTCATAACTCCGGTTCGTCCGCAGCCATCGGCGTAAACGGTCGTGATGTGGTGTACAGCAGTGAAGTCATCGAGCTGCTCCATGCATTAGACCAGGAGAAGAACTCCGTTGAAAGCTACCATCCTTGGCTGATCGTGGCGTCTTTCGTCAATCCACATGATATCGCCATCTATGGGGATATCTCTGCGGGCACACCGTTTTTTCGCTTCCATGTGGATAAGTCCGTTCCCGCTGTTGCCCCGCCCCCTACTCAGCACGAATCCCTTGCGACAAAACCGCGCTGCCAAGCGAGTTATCGGGAGGTATATCCACAAGCGTTCCAGCCCATTTCGGACCAAACCCATTATCGAAGACTGTACTATCAGCTCCAGAAAAACGCCGATCGGGAAGTCATGCGTGTTCTTGAAGCACTCGTCGCAAGCTCGTTTTATCCCGAAACACTAGTCGTGTTCACATCCGATCACGGCGAATTGTTGGGGGCTCATGGCAAGCTGCATCAAAAATGGTACTGTGCCTATGAAGAGGCGATTCACATTCCCCTCATTATCCACAACCCACTCCTTTTCCCACACGCAACCTCAACAGAGCTGTTAACCAGTCATGTGGATATTCTTCCGACACTGCTCGGTATGGCTGGAGTAGACACAGACAGGCTTGGTGAGGAACTGACCTTCACGCATAGCGAGGTACGACCTCTTGTCGGTCGTGATCTTACTCCCATCATCTTGTCTCACGATACGGAATCTATCTCCACTGAACCGATCTACTTTATGACGGACGACGATGTAACAAAAGGACAGCATCAAGTGAGCGTGCAACACCAGCCCTATGACTCTGTCATTCCTCCGAATCGGATAGAAACCGTCCTCTCCTACATGCATTCTGCCGGGCACAGCGCTTTATGGAAATACTCCCGCTATTTCGCCGAGGATGTATACAACCCCACCATGATTGATTACGAATTGTACAATCTCACGAACGATCCTTTGGAAACAAGGAATTTGGTAATCCCCCTCTACAAAACCACACACTCAGAGCGCATCCGCCTGAAAATGGAGCTGCTTTTAGAAGAACAACGAGCCCAAAAGCGATTGACACCCTTTTCTCACCCTTTCGCACACTTTCTGTCTACGTGAACTTTTCCGGAACAACAAAAAAACCCCTCGAATTTGAGGGGCTTTTCATCATTTCTCTTCTCTTCTCTTCACTATTCCTGTTCGGTCAATGCTTTTTCCAATGCTGTCATCGCTTCTTGTTCATCGGCACCATCCGTAATCAGGGTAATTTCTTCCCCTTTTCCAATCGCTGCTGCCATAATACCCATGATGCTCTTGCCATTTACATTTTTCTCATTTTTGATGATTTTAATTTCACTTGAAAATGTCGTGGCCACCTTCACAAAGTTCGCAGCAGGACGTGCATGCAGGCCTTGCGCCAATTGAACCACTATTTTTTTCTCTACCATTCTGATATGCCTCCTTTGCTATACTCTCTCCAGCCATTCCTTCACGAACGCCTCTACTTGCGCAGAAGTGCTCATTTGCAAAATCGTATCAATCTGTTTCGCTGCGTCCTCTACGCGCAAACGACTCAGCTGTTGGCGCGCAGGCAAAATGCTCCCTGCACTCATACTAAATTCATCCAGACCTAGTCCCAACAGAATCGGGATCGCGATTGGATCGCCCGCCATCTCCCCGCACATGCCGACCCATTTGTTCTGCGCGTGCCCTGCTTTAATGACGTTGTGCAGCAAGCGCAAAACGGCAGGGTGATAAGGCTGGTAAAGATAAGCGACCTTCTCGTTCATACGGTCGGCTGCCATTGTGTATTGAATTAAATCATTAGTTCCAATGCTGAAAAAGTCAACTTCGCGTGCAAATTGATCGGCCATCAGTGCCGCAGCAGGGATCTCAATCATGATACCCACTTCGTACTGATCGGATACTACAATTCCGCGATTCACCAAAGATTTTTTCTCTTCTTCCAAAATCGCTTTCGCCTGGCGGAACTCCTCCAGTGTCGCAATCATCGGAAACATGATTTTCAAATTGCCGTGTACACTTGCGCGCAATAGTGCACGTAGCTGTGTACGAAACAGTTCTTGGTTGTCGAGACACAGCCGGATGGCGCGATGTCCAAGAAACGGATTCATTTCTTCTGGCAAAGCCAAGTAAGAGAGATGCTTGTCCCCGCCAATGTCCAATGTACGAATAACCACCGGACGGTCGCCCATATGCTCCAGCACATGCTTGTACGCAACGTATTGCTCCTCTTCCGTCGGAAAATCATTGCGTCCCATGTACAGAAACTCCGTGCGGAACAGCCCGACACCTTCAGCACCATTGGCAATAGCCCCAGCGACATCTTCAGGACTTCCGATATTGGCGGCAAGCTCGACATGATGATTGTCCAACGTGACCGTTTTATCGTTCACAAGCTTCGCCAGTTCGGCTTTTTGCGCTTCGTAATCAGCTTGCTTGCGTTTGTAGACAGCGATCTCTTCTTCACTCGGGTCAATAATCGCGATCCCTTCATGCCCATCGAGAATGACGAGTGTCGCGGGCTGAACCGCACGAGTAATCCCTTGTGTTCCGACAACAGCAGGAATCTCCAGAGAACGTGCCATAATCGCAGAATGCGAGGTTCGTCCACCAATGTCCGTAACGAAGCCTTTGACATAGCGACGATCTAATTGGGCCGTATCGGAAGGCGTCAAATCATCCGCTACAATGATCACTTCCTCTGTCAGCTCACCGAGTCCAGCAAACGGTACCCCGAGCAAGTAAGAAAGTACACGCTTAGTCACGTCACGAATATCTGCTGCTCTCTCCCGCATGTATTCGTTGTCCATTTGCTCGAAAAGTACGATGAATGCTTGTGCGATATCATTCAAGGCACTTTCAGCGTTTGTCTTTTCGTTTGAGATTTTATCTTTGACGGTATCGACCAGTTCCGGGTCTTCCAAGACGAGCAGGTGAGCTTTGAAAATGTCTGCATGATCCGTGCCCATCTCCCGCTCCACTCGCAGAACGATGTCCTCCAAATCATTTTTCGCTCGAGCCAATGCCTCTTGAAAGCGTTGGATTTCACTCTCCGAATCTTCAATCGCTACGGTATTAATCTGTAAATCGGGCGTTGTCAGTAAAAACGCCTTACCAATGGCTATACCTGCTGAAGCTTTTACACCTGTGATCTTTTGGGACATCGTAACACCAGCCTCTCTCAATGGCTACCTGACCATTCCTTCAATCTGCGTGCCTGTTCGCGCACGATCTCCTCAAGAGGATGACCTGCCGGAATGCCGGTACAATTGTGTAATGTATTTTCCCATCCAAACTCTTTCAGGCTTGCTTGTATCCGTGCGGACTCCGCATCCTCGGGATAATCGAATGCCAGTGCCGCTGCAATCGCCAGACCCAAATGCTCTGGGTTCATTCCTTTTTCCATGCATTGCAGCGCTGGGCCGACTAAACGATCATGCTGCGACAGCTTGCGGATCGGCGAACGTGCCACCCTGACAATATCGTCAGACAACAGCGGGTTGGTGTATCTGCCGAGAATTTTTTCTACATACTGCCCATGCACTTGTGGGTCAAATCCGTACTTGGCAGAAAGCAGTGCACCTGTCTCCTGGAGAGCCCCGCGTGTCGCCTGAACAATCCGGTCGTCTCGCATCGCTTCATCAATCGTTTTCATCCCCAGCTGATACCCTAGGTACGCGATGACCGCATGACCTGTGTTGACGGTAAACAGCTTTCTTTCGATGTACGGCGCAAGATCCTCCACATAGGTAACGCCCTCTATGGAAGGGATTTCTCCAACCATCTGCGACGAATCTACCACCCATTCGAAAAACGTTTCAACCATAACCAGCAGCTTGTCATCATGCTGCTGCAAAGGAACGATCCGGTCTACCGCTGCATTGGGGAATCCGATCCATTGTGCTGCCTCGGCTTGAACCGATTCCGTCAGATGCTCATACACATGCTCCTTCAGCATCTCGCTGCCGCCAATCATGTTTTCACATGCAATCACATTGAGTGGCTTCGCATGAACAGAAAGTCTCCGGGTAATGCCGGCTGCGATGGCCCCTGCAATATGCGGAAGAATGTTGGGACCCACTGCCGTCGTAACCAAATCGGCAGTTGCGATCGCTTCAGCTACCGCCGCTACATCCTGACCATTTATCGCTCGAACTCCTTCCACGACCGACTCCGGTTTTCCTGTTGTTGCTAGTTGCACACGATACATTTTTCGCTCATTCAGCTCATCGACCAAAGCCGCATTGACATCCACAAACGCAATTTCATAGCCAGCCTTTTGCAAAAGTTGTCCGATAAAGCCTCGCCCAATGTTACCTGCTCCAAAATGTACAGCTAGCATAGGAAATTACACCTCCTCGGAGAACATCGTGATGATTTCTTGCGCCGAAGCCGCGTTTACAATCCGCTTGACGTTTTCCTCCTCGGAGCAAAGAATCGCGATGTTCGAGAGCACCTCCAGATGCTCGTCTCCAACGGCAGCAATGCCCACCAGCAAATAAGCTGTGTTGCCCTCTCCAAAATCTACGCCCCCAGGAACCTGAACGATGGAGATCCCGGTAGATTGAATCTCTGCCTTGGATTCGTTGGTTCCATGCGGGATGGCTACGCCGCTTCCGATGTAGGTGGTCGCCAACTGCTCGCGCTCTTGCATTTTCTCTAGATACGCCTCCGTTACATGACCTGCACGCACAAGCAATTCTCCTGCCAGTCTGATCGCTTCTTCTTTATTGGCTACCTTTGCATTCAACATGATTTTTTCTGCTGTCAGTATGTTTTTCATTTTGTTCTCTCCAATCCTATCTTTTTAAGGCAAAATGCATACATTTTGCCTGCTATATAATCAGCAATTTGCTGTGTTTCTCCTGTTTTCAAAACCGCTTGCATGTCTTCTTCAATCAAAAGGGAGCTGATCTCACTGAGTACTTCCAGCCCTTCCTTCGGCACTTCTTTCGGCCCTAACAAGAGTAGAAGCGTGTCAATGGATATCACTTCTTCATCCATCGAGCGAAGAAGGATAGGCTCTCGTAATTGATGAAACGTAAAAGACGGCTTGTTCACCGCTTCATTTCTTCCGTGGAAAAGGGCCAAGGATGTTCCCGGAATCCCCAAACCGCCGAGCTTTTCCCGCTCGATCAGCTGCTTGACTACCGGTTCGACCTCCTCGATCGTTCCACGTTCTTTCAGCCTCATGCTGATTTGTCCCAAAAGCTGGGCGATGTCCTGAGCACGATTATCCCATCTCATTCCCCATAGCCCATCGTAAAGCTCATTGGCATACGCAGCGTAGTATTGCATGGCCCTTAGTTGTTCGATGGACTGCTGTCCTGCGGGAACCAGCTGACTTTTCTCCTGATGGGATCGTTTCTGACTCGTCGTGTGCAATTGATATTTAATTTTTTGGATATCGTCTGGCGGAAGCAGCGGGCTGACCACGACATATTCCGCTGGATCGAGCGGCAAGGGAAGGGTGGAAATGACCAAGTCATAATCCGTTGCCGGAACCTCTTCCAGATCGAACATGGACAGGTTTTTCAAGCTGACGATCTCCGGTATTTCTTTTTTAATACGCGTTGCCAAAATCTTGGAGGAGCCGATCCCGCTGGAGCATACTACCAATGCCCGGTACCACTGCTGCTCATGGCGCGTTCTCTCCAATGCTGCACCAAGATGCATCACCAGGTACCCGATCTCTTCCTCTGGAACCTGTAGCTCTGGCAAAATCGTATGGACCGCTTCACTTGTTACGGCAAACAGCTCTGGATAGTTTTGCTTGATCTGCTCGAGAATCGGATTGCGAATCTCCATCTTCCGCTGTAATCGGTATAACGCTGGCTCCAAATGCGTCAGCAGACCATGGAACAGCGAAGCCTCATTGCCAAGCGGAATGTCCAAGCGTTCTTCACAGGCTTGAATGAAGCGTTTCGTAATGACCATGAGCTCTGTATTTTCTGGCCATACTTGGTCATCCGGGGAATGCCGCAGCTTGGCACCCCGCAAATGCATCGTAATATAGCCGATCTCATCTGCTGGGATCTCCATTTGGAAAATCTGCTTTAGCCGCTCCATGATGTTGCTGGCTATTTCGTACTCGGGTGTTCCAATCAATTCACTGAGGGTATTCTCGTCAAAATGAATGCCTTCCCCTTTTTCAATCCGTTCCATGGCCAATGCCAAATGTGTGACCAATCCGAGATAGGCGCTGTCTGCCAAAGGATAGGGAAGCTCCTCGTCCAGATGGCTCAATGCATTCTCGACCTTGATCAGCTTTTCCCGGTCAATCAAACCGAGCAGCCGTTCCGAAATCGAGTCGATGTCTCGCAGTGACTTGTTTTGAATATTTTCTTTGATAATCCCAATCAGCTCGTGATCGTCCAGATGCTCGGCAATCAGTCTGCTGATCGCCCGCCGCTTGGACGACTCTGTACCTTGCAACTCCACGCCATACCCTCGTTTTCGCAAGAGTGACAGATCGTATCGAGCGAGCATCGTCTCCAAATCATCCAGATCATGGCTGATGGTTGCTGTTGTCACTTTCAAATCGATCGCCAGCGAAATCAGTTTGACTGGCTCCGATGCCTCCAGGAGTGCGCACAGGATGATTGCCTTTCGTTCCTGCGCGGTGAATTCCTTCGTCATGTGATGCAGGACAGACATTCTGAGTGCACGCTTTTGCTCGTCAGTCCCCACCACTTCAAGACCTGAACCTGTTTTTCTGACCAGCTCCAGTTCAAATTCGTCAAACAAGGAAGTCAGTGCATCCAATTCTCGGTGAACGGTACGACCGCTTACACCAACCTGTTCGGCGATCGAACCCACGGTAACTCCTTTTTGTTCCTTCAATAAAATCTCGATAATAGATCGCTGTCGAGAGGATACATGCATGTCTTCGTTCCCTCCTTAACGCCAAAGAGGGAAGACGCTAGCTCTCACTAGCGTTGATTCCCTTTACCCCAGGCGTTTGACCAACTTGTCATACTCGGGACTATTCAAGAAATTTTCAATAGAGATATGCTCCGCAGAAGGCGCTTTGACCTGCGCTCTCTCTGTTAAAGACTTGTGCGTAATAACGATATCAGCGTCGCTTGGAATGTCGTTGATCGCCGTATTGATGACCGTAATCTCGGTCAGGCCCGCATCCTTGAACTTTTTACGCAAGGACGCCGCTCCCATCGCACTGGAGCCCATTCCCGCATCGCAAGAGAAGACAACTTTCTTCACGTCAGCAGCAGCTACCTCATGCTTCACTGGAGCTTCTACCACTTCTTGTTCCTGCGCTTTTTTGCCTTTCATCTCTTGCATTTTTTCTGTCGCTTTTTCCAGTTCATCCTCGTCTGTCTTCGCGCTCATTTTCAAGAGAGCAGATGCGATGAGGAAGGACACGACAGTCGCCGCCAACACACCAGCCAGTACCGGTAGCAATCCACCACGCGGTGCCATTGCAATCAAGGCGAAAATACTACCTGGAGACGGTGGCGCCACCAATCCTGCGCCGAGCAGCGTGAAGGTAAACACACCAGCCATCCCGCCACCAATGGCCGCGAGAATCAGACGCGGATTCATCAGCACGTACGGGAAGTAAATTTCGTGGATACCCCCGAAGAAGTGAATGATGACAGCACCCGGAGCCGATTGCTTGGCACTGCCTCTGCCAGCAAGCCAGTATGCCAACAATATTCCCAGACCTGGTCCCGGATTGGATTCAAGCAGGAAGAAAACGGACTGACCCAACTTCGCCGCTTCATCCAGACCGATCGGGCTCAAAATACCGTGGTTAATCGCATTGTTCAGGAACAGGATCTTCGCTGGCTCGATAAAAATGCTGGCAAGCGGTAGCAATCCTGCACCTACAATGATTTCTACACCTGCTGCAAGCGCCTTGCTCAAGCCTGCAACGACAGGGCCAATTGCTTGGAAAGCAAACAGTGTCAGTAACCCGCCAACAATACCCGCGGAAAAGTTATTCACTAACATTTCAAAGCCGGAACGAATTTTTCCTTCGAACAACTGGTCCACTTTTTTCATGACCCAGCCGCCCAAAGGACCCATGATCATGGCTCCGAGGAACATCGGGATGTCTGCGCCTACGACAACCCCCATCGTAGCGACGGCACCTACGACCCCACCTCGAACATCATGGACCATTTTCCCGCCGGTATAACCAATCAGCAGTGGCAGTAAATACGTAATCATCGGTCCAACCAGTTTGGCCAAATTTTCGTTAGGCAGCCAACCTGTTGGGATAAATAAAGCGGTAATCAACCCCCAAGCGATGAAAGCACCGATATTCGGCATAACCATTGCACTCAGGAATCGTCCAAACTTTTGTACCGAGACCCGTACTCCACCCGAAGCGTTTTTTGTTTCCACGCTCTCCATACTGCACCCTCCTTTACCCCTATTTATGAGATGTTGACATGATTGAAATGATAATGGGTACACCTCAAATATAAAGCGTTTTCATAGAAGGTAACAACAAAATCAAAGCGCGAATTTGTCTGACTCGTTGTTGCCAAAACTTAATTGCCCATAGGAAAAAGACCTCTGCCCAATTGCAGAAGCCTTCTCCTTACAAATTCTCCGATTCAACCTTGATCACTTTTCCGGTCTTCACATCGACATCGATTTCAAACACCTGATTTTGCTCGGTGAGAATGATGATTTCATACGCGAGAACACCTTCGTCTTTTTCTAACTCAACATGGACAACTCGCCCTTTTACTTGCTGTAAGGCGATTCGTATGGCGTCTTCTTTGGTAATGTCTGTTGGCTCGATGATCGCAGAAATTTCCTTCGCTTGGTCAAAGGAATGTCCAGTTGCATGAACCGACATTCCCCCACCCAATACGGCGAGCCAAATACCAGCCCACTTTCCAATGGCTGTTTTCCTCATGCTTGCCCTCTCTCCCTGCGCGAAAATTCGTGCCAAAACACTCCTAGTTTGTCACGGATTCCCCTAAATATTCGCAGGCAGGTCAACAATCGAGTAGGAGGGAGT
>NZ_PXZO01000024.1 GCF_003013475.1 Brevibacillus porteri | reverse complement strand
AATCGAGTAGGAGGGAGTGACTAACTCCCGTCCTCTCACACCACCGTACGTACCGTCCGGTATACGGCGGTTCATCAAGCTTGACGAAGAACAGAATATCGTTGTACTAAACTTTTCAGCCCTTGTTGTTGCCAGTATGCAACTCCGAGGGCTTTGTGTATTTGAGGAGTCTTTGTGGAACGCCACGCACCCTTTCGGGTGTTTGCAATTTCTATTGCTTGGACGTGTGATAAACCCAGAGAACGAAGTTCTCGATATCGGGTTTTTATTCGCTTCCACTGAGACCACAAGCAAAGTCGGAGTCTGCGCCGTATCCATTCTTCGATGGATTGTAGAATTTTCTTTGCATCTGCAAGGGCGAAATATCCAACCCATCCCATGAGATACTGGTTTAGCTTCCGGATCCTTTCATCCATAGAGATGCTCCATACCGGATTTGTGATGAAGCGGATTTTCTCTTTCAACTTCAGAAGTGATTTTGGATGAAGCCGAATCCTTGCTTGCTTTGCGTTAGTGAAACTGAAACCGAGGAACTTACGTTTCCAAGGTCGATCCACTGCACTTTTCTGCTCATTTACTTTTAGCTTAAGTACCTTCTCCAAGTAGTTTTGGATACTCTCTTTTACCCGTTCTCCCGCCCGCTTTGTTTTCACGTAGATGTTGCTATCGTCTGCGTATCTACAAAAGCGATGCCCTCTCTTTTCCAGCTCTTTATCCAAGTCGTCAAGCAGGATGTTCGCCAATAACGGACTAAGCGGGCCACCTTGTGGTGTGCCTTCTACTGCCGAGAGGCAGACTCCATTGATCATGATGCCTGCTTGTAAGTATGCGCGAATAAGTTTCAACAAAGCTTTGTCTTTTACTTTTCGGGCAACCCGACTCATTAAAATATCGTGATTTACCCGGTCGAAGAATTTCTCTAAGTCCATATCTACGACAAAGCGATATCCTTCGGAAATATAAGATTGTGCTTGTCTCATAGCGTCATGCGCACTGCGATTCGGTCGGAATCCGAAACTGGATTCTGAAAAGTGGGGATCGAATATGGGAGTAAGAACTTGGAGAATGGCTTGTTGGATTAAGCGATCTATCACGGTAGGAATACCTAATAACCTTACCCCTCCGTCAGTTTTCGGGATTTCGACTCTGCGGACAGGGGAAGGTTTATAGGTTCCTTTCATAATCTGTTCTTTAATGGTTAACCAGTGTTCACGGATATAATCGCGCAGTTGTTCGGTTGAAACACTGTCGATTCCCGCCGATCCTTTGTTTCTCTCCACTCTTTCGAGCGCCACTAATAGATTTTCCCGTGATAGGACTTTCTCCAACAACTCCATGACGATACCCTTTCCTTCGCACGCATCCTTCTAGTCTTGTCGGTCAATACTCAGCCCTCTCTTGTACCCTCAGGGCTTCACCCTTATTCTCCAAGAGTAGTTCCTTACGGAATTCTGCTTCACAGTATGATCACGAAAGTGATTAGCGGATGTGTTGACTTAATGTTCAGCCCTTCCCCGTTCAAGCGTCCTTTACTTGGGTACTATGGCTTCTGCTGACTTCTGCATGTTCAGCGACTCCTTACGGAGACGGTTACCAACATTTGAAGGCACTTCATGCAGACCTCCCCAGGTAAGAACGATAACTTTCATCCCATGTACCTGCCCAAGTTTACTGCTGTATTCCTTGGCTGTATAGGGCTTCGTCTTGTTCAGCAGACTCGCCCGAATACAACAGCCTCAAATTGGATTCGTGTACCTCAGGTCGGGACTTTGCCGCCGGCTTCCTCCAGATTCCACCTCACGGTAGACACCCTTGCCTTGAGCTAACGGTTGGTACAGCCAACCCCCGTTCGGGACTTACACCCTAGAGTTATCGCCCATGCTGGGCGCAC
>NZ_PXZO01000023.1 GCF_003013475.1 Brevibacillus porteri | reverse complement strand
GGTCGAGGACTTATCCACAAACTTAGCAACTGATCATGCAGATCCAGTTTTGAATGAATAATGAATGAAGAAGCCATTCCTTTAAGGAATGGCTTTTTTTATGATAGGTTTGGAAACAAACACGTTCACCGTATTCACTGGAATATAGACTAAAAGCGTTAGATTTAATGCGATTCATTAAACTAACGGGCTTGTTCCCTGTTCTTGAAATAGGATTTTACAATGGTGATTGTATCTAATTTGGCCGAAGTTCGTTTCGTTTGGATTGCTATCTCGAGCTCTTTATACAGAAGACGTTTACAGATGTTGACAACAACGAAACTAACGTAATAATATAACCTTACGTAAAAAATGAATTTTACGGAGGTCTGATTGATGGAAATTTCAAAGGGAGTAGAAATGCTTCATCTAGATTTTCATGGAAATATCATTCACCCCGTTCTTTTGTGGGATCGAGACATGGCTGTTTTAATAGACACAGGATTCCCAGAGCAAATGGATGATTTACGCGTGGCGATGGAAAAGGTAGGAGTATCGCTCGACAAGCTAAAAGCTGTGATTTTGACGCATCAAGATGTGGATCATATCGGCAGTCTTCCTGAGATTTTGCAGGAGTGCGGGGATCATGTTCACGTTTACGCACACGAACTGGAGAAACCGTATGTCCAAGGGGAGAAGCCGCTTTTAAAAGACGGGCACCTTGAGAATCCTCCCAAAGGCAGAGTGGACTATACCGTGAGTGACGGTCAGGAACTGCCGTTTTGCGGCGGGATTCGTGTCATCCATACTCCTGGACATACTCCTGGTCATATCAGCCTTTATTTAACGAAAAGCAAGACTCTCATTGCTGGGGATTCGATGTACAGTGTGAACGGGATTCTCGCAGGAATTCATGAACCGACCACACCGGATATGGATGCAGCTCGTCTCTCTATAAAGAAGTATGTAGACCTCGACATTGCCTCTGTGGTTTGTTACCACGGAGGATTCAGTCATGGAAATGTTAAGGGTCAAATAGTAGGACTCAGTCAGGGGTTACGCTAATTTCGTGACAAAACCTCTCTTTTCCCCGTCTTATTGAAAAGCTGGAAAAAGGAAGGAGCTTTATTCGTGAAAAAATGGAATTATATCTTAGCGGGTGTTCTTAGTTCTACTCTTATTTTTGGGGGAACGCCTGGCTTTGCAAAAAATAAAACGGAAACCAATCAAGGTACGAATTCAATGTCAACCGACAAGCCTATTGGACACGGCTTACATCTATGGAGCAATCCTGGTTTCCAATATACGCTGGAAGATCGGTCGAACGGCATGAAATTTCCCATTCCTGTCCCAAAAGAATTAGAGGGAAAAAGTAAGGGACAGGAGCCTATTACTTCTGCACTTCCTCACTTGGACTTTACTAGTGACGATTCTAAATACGAGTTTTATATGTTTCATACTGGAACCGAACGCGAGGTTTTCCTACAACTTCTTCAATATGAAAAAGGGAAGCTTAGCTCTATGGGAGCTATAAAAGTAGCAGAAGATGTTCCAAATCGTATTTATGGCTTCTACAACGATGGGCGTAATTCCATCTATGTCCTTACGATAAATAAAGAGGGTGAGTTGGATAGCTCGGCCGAGTACGTGTGGGATAATGAGACTAAGATGATCATAAAAGTATCGGAGCTCAAAGCCTCAAAACCTGATTGATGAAAATACTGAAGAATCACAGAAAACGGCAGCCTGTTTAATCGGCTGCCGTAATTTTATAAACAGGCAAATGTACTCACCCGTTAATCCTTAATCATTACCGAAGGAGTAGCCGTTCGTACGAAGATGATCGCATCAAAAGCTTTTGCCGGAACCATCTGCAACGTATACAGCTTCTCCATTTTTCCATACCATCCACTAAAAACATCACCGATTGCACTGATGGACTGCGCTTTATTTAGATAGGTGTAAAAATTCTGATGATGCTTTGCCTTTGCAAAGTCTAGGAATCCATCCGCCATCCCTGTCTGTGCAAACAGAACAGCTAGCCGATCTTTGCCACTATTTTTTACAGTAAACGCTTTGCGCTCATTGGTAGAGGCGTCATTTGCAAGGAAGGTGCTTTCGTAGAATTCACTTCCGATTGCGTAATATTGGTCCCCCAAGGCTTTTGCGAGATGTGCCCCCATGCAGGTTGTCATTCCTACGGAAGTAGAGGTCTTTTCAATGTGTCCATTATGTCCAGCGATGAACATGTTCTTGCGACCGTACTGTTTCTTTTCAAAGGATAAAATCCACATCACTTTGTCCGCCATGTAGCGATCACGGGTGTTGCTGTAGTTCACATTTGTTCCGCGCAGTGTAGCGTTTTGCTTGATGGATTCTGCGAAGGCAGTAGCCAGCTCATATGCTTTCTCAGAGCTTTTCGCGATGTAAACGGATTGGTTTTGTTTCATCTGATCCATCAAGCTTTTTATGTGGGGGATCGCTTCCTGTACGAGGGCGACCTTTTGATTATACACCGTCTTATCATTCAGATTCGTAAGCAGCTTCTCATACTTGGATGCGAGTGTCGGATCGACTTTTTTCAAATAGGAGAATAGCCCGTTTTTGTTATGGTCATAGCGTTGCATGTCAAAGCCGTAAAAATGAATTTGATCTTTGGCATCTCGCTTCTCATTAAAGGCGCGCATCCAAGAGAGAAGGGCGGCCATTTCTTCTGTATGGTAAATCGTAAATCCGATGGCTTTTGCGGCATCCTGAGCAGTTCCGCTGCCGCCTAAAATGTATTCATTGACCTTTTGTCCACCGCCAAAATCACCTTCGATGGCAAATACGCGATAACCTTGTTTTTCTACCAAATGCTTAAAAATATCTAACTTCAGCGTAGTGAATTGCTTGTTGCCATGCGTAGCTTCTCCAAACCCGATGATGGTTTTTGCAGGAAGCTCCATTTTTGAAACAGGGACAAGGTTTGCTTGGAATGACTGTTGCAAGGTGTTGGCTGATGCGGGATGGAACCCTGTCAATACACTCAGGATGATGAACAAGCTGATAGTGAATAGGAGTTTTCTCTTCATGTCACTCTCTCTTTCTTGCGCTGATCTTTTGTTTGTAAGTGGTTTTTCTTACCATTTTCCCTATTATACTCCTTTATGAAGTCGTTTACCTAGATTAAAAAAACACACCTGGGTTTGAGATTCCCGGGTGCATTTTCTCTTTGTTACTTTACATATTTCGCCCGATATTCATCTGCCAGCATGGACATAAGAATAGAGTCGTGATAGGTGTGGTTGTAATAAAGGGCTTGTCGCTGTACGCCTTCACGCTGGAATCCGAGCTTTTCATACGTGTGGATGGCACGTTCGTTAAAGGCGAATACGTTTAGCTCGATGCGATGCAGATTGAGGATGCCAAAACCATAATCGAGCAGCAGCAGGAGGGCTTCGCTGCCGTAGCCTTTACCTTGATGGGCATTTTGGTCAATCGAAATTCGGATAAAGGCGTTGCGATTATTCCGATCGATATCCCCGATCTGGACGTCGCCAATCACCTGATCATTTTCACACAGGCAGATCAATAAGAGGACACTGGAAGAGTCCTGGCCTTTGTTCTCGATGTACTGGTGGATTTGCTCACGCGTGAAATGTTTTTGGGTACCAGTCAGCATACGCGTTTCCTTGTTGAACAAGGAGCGGAAGTATAATTCGGTATCTTCTGTGCCAATCGGTCGCAAAAAGACGCGTTCCCCTTCCAAAAAGCGAACCGCTGCACGTGTATTCTCCTGTGTCATAGACATAGTCGTTGTCCTCCTGTTCGTTCAAAACTTCTTTTTCTTAGGATAACGAGCAAGTGTATACTTGAAAATGTGCAGTTTTGTAAAAATGAAAAGGACAGATGGAGGGGGAAATCGAGATGCTCTTGACCCCAAAATGGCAGGAAAATGACAACGAGCCGCAATACGTACAGCTTTATGCTTATTTGAAAAAGGAAATCGTCGCAGGACACTTGGCGGTGAGTAGCAAGCTGCCGTCCGTTCGAAAGCTGGCTGACTTGCTAGGCTTAAGCACAACACCCGTAGAGATGGCATACCAACAGCTGTTGGCGGAAGGTTTTATCCAAAGTAAACCACGCAGTGGGTATTACGTGGAAAAATTGCCTGATCCTGAAGTGAAACCGGGTGCTGGTGCGAGCGCACAAACTATCCATCGGCCCATGGTGCGTGACGAGCGGGAGTACGTCTATGACTTTCATCTCTCCCGCAATGATTTTTCGTTATTTCCAACCATGATTTGGCGTCGTTTGTACAATGAGACGCTTCACATAGAGCAGCAGGAGAATCTTTTTTATGGAGATCCGCAAGGGGAGGCTGGACTCAGGAAGCAAATCGCTGACTACTTGCACAGGTACCGGGGTGTCGCTTGTTCGCCAAATCAAGTGGTGATTGGGGCGGACCAGTTTGGCTTGCTGTCCTTGATCTGTTTGATGGTAAAGCCACAGTTCCAATGCATTAGCGTAGAAAATCCGGGGTATTTGCTGTTTGCCAATACGTTTCGCCAGCACGGATACGACGTGGTGCCGATCTCACTGACAGAGGACGGAATTAGCGTCAGTGAGCTATATGAGTCAGGGGTTGGACTGGCTGCCGTTTCTTCGGCTCATCAATACCCACGTGGGATGATCATGCCCATATCCAAGCGGCTGCAATTGCTCGAATGGGCCAAGAATGTGGGAGGATACATCATCGAAGACGATTATGACGGAGAGTTTCGTTATCATGGCAGACCGATTCCGTCCATGCAGGGTTTGCTCCCGGATGCGAATGTGATCTATATGGGGAGCTTTGCGCAGGTGTTGGCGCCAGCAATCGGCATATGGTACATGGTCTTGCCAGAATCTTTGCTGGATACGTACCACAACCTGCTGCGCGAGACACTGCTGGAACCATCTTCATCCCGACTGCATCAGCGGACGATGGAAGCCTTTATGGAAAAAGGATACTTCGAAAAGCATGTCCGAAAAATGCGCAAGCTGTACCGCAAAAAGCATGATGCGCTGCTGCTGGCTGTGCAAAAGCATTTTGGCGATAGAGCGACAGTCATCGGAGCCGATGCGGGGTTTCACGTCCTACTGCGGGTAAACAGCGAGCGAAGTGAGGAGGAGTTGAAAAAGCGGGCGATTCAGGCAGGCGTGAGAGCCTCGGCTGCATCGTTTACATGGCTGGTGCCACCTAATCCCTTGCCAAAAGAGTTTTTCCTCGGCTTCGCGGGTATTCCATTGGAAAAAATCGAACCCGGTATCGAAGCGTTGAGCCAAGCGTGGTTTGGCGATTGTTGACAATGCATGAGTACGCCGTTATGCTAAGAGTACCTTTTGGAAAATATGAAAAACAAAATATTTTCCTTATTTTCGAAAGGAGGGCAAGAACATGCAGGAGCGAATCCTACAATGCGCCTATCATGAGATTGAGACCAAGGGCGTCCGTTTTACCATGTCCGATTTAGCTCGGCGCGCAGGCGTTAGTACCAAGACGTTGTATGCGAGCTTTCCTTCGAAAGAAGCCTTGATCACCAAAGTCATTGAAGAAAACATCGAGGATTTGCGTAAAGCGGAGGATCAGATTTTACATGATCTTGACCTCGATTTGGTAGAGAAGATGCGACAACTCCTGGCACTGGTCCCGAACAACTTCTCACGAACGGACCTGCGCGTGTGGTACGAGCTGAAGCGCTACTATCCCGAGCAATGGAAGCTGATCGACGAGTTCAATCAACAGGAGTGGGAGCATGTTCGGATCATTCTGGAGCAAGGGGTTGAGAAGGGCGTGTTTCGTCGTATCCAGCTTCCGATCCTGATTCAGATGTATACCGGGACGCTCAACCAGTTGATTGATCAGCAGTTGGCGAACCAGCATCAAGTGACGATTGGCGATGCGCTGGATGCAGTCATCGATATTTTACTAGGTGGCATCGTAGATTCTTCGTCTTCAAACAAGTAAGTAGGAGGAACATAATGAGTTGGGTCTATCTATTAATGGCCATTTTGCTAGAGGTGGCTGGAACAACATCGATGAAGCTGTCTGACGGGCTGAGCAAGCCTGTCCCTAGTGTGATGATGTTTATCTTTTATATTTTGTGCTTCTCGTCGCTGAGCCTGGCGCTCAAGGAAATGGAGGTCGGGACCGCCTATGCCATCTGGTCTGGTCTCGGCACCGCGATCATCGCGGTCATTGGTGTGGTGGTCTTCAAGGACGCCTTCACTGTCAAAAAATTGATTGCTGTCGGACTGATCATTGTGGGCTGTGTGCTGTTGAATCTGGGAGACACCTCCCACGCGCAATCTTCTAAAGAGACAGGAGTAGCTGAGGCGAAATGAGTGAGAAAAATGCAAGAGCAATGCTAGTGTTCTTCTGGATCACCGATGTTGCTTTTGTTGTATACTGGCTTGTTACATTTTTGGAGCTTCTCCCTGTGGAATATCTGTATCAGGATTACTACAACCCCAATTTGCTTGCATGGAACTTGTCCTTTTTTCCATTGGATATTTTCATTTCCATCACGGGCTTTGCCAGTCTGTACGCCTATCGCAGAGGACGGCACATCTGGAAGCCGCTTGCCATGCTGTCGCTCGTTTTGACATCCTGCTCGGGTTTGCAGGCGATCGCTTTTTGGGCGTTCAAGGCAGATTACGATTGGTCCTGGTGGATTCCGAACCTGTACCTGCTGATATATCCGTTATTCTTTTTGCCGGGCTTGATGCGAGAATTGGCAAAAGTGAAGGAAAGGGATTCTTGACAAATTTTGAGCGGTGGCTATATAGTAGGTCTTAAGTTAATAGTGCTGTGGAGATTGGGAGATCAGCTAATATTTGCAAAATGAGGGCATTAGCTCTTGTTTAGCGAGTATTAGCTTTTTTATTTTCTCTCCAGATAAACCACAAAGGAGTTAGCGTATTGTAAGCGCTTAACAGGAGTAGGTTTATGTTTTTTCCAAAAAGGGGGAGGATGGGGCATGTCTATTTATGTAGGGGAATTGATCGGGACGATGATCTTGATCATTTTGGGGGCAGGTGTTTGCGCCGGACAAAACTTGAAAAAGGCGTACTCCCAAAACGGCGGTTGGATTGTCATTACGCTGGGGTGGGGTCTGGCAGTTGCGTGCGGAGCGTATGCAGTAGGAAGCATTAGCGGAGCGCATTTGAATCCGGCACTTACGATTGCACTGGCAAGCATCGGTCAATTTCCGTGGGAGCATGTTCCGGGCTACATAGCGGCTCAACTGATAGGGGCGTTTATGGGAGCGACGTTCGTCTGGATCTTTTATTACCCGCATTGGCGTGAGACGAATGATGCAGGAGCCAAATTGGGGGTATTTGCAACAGGTCCCGCGATTCCCAATACAGTCGCGAATCTGTTCAGTGAAATTTTAGGTACGTTTTTCTTGGTGCTCGGTCTACTGGCGATCGGAGCGAATAAATTTGCAGAAGGACTGAATCCGTTTATCGTTGGCTTCCTGATTGTCGCAATTGGTTTGTCTCTTGGTGGTACTACTGGTTATGCGATCAATCCAGCCCGTGACCTGGGACCTCGTCTCGCTCATGCTCTCTTGCCCATCCACGGCAAAGGAAAGTCCAACTGGCGCTATGCATGGATTCCTGTTGTTGGACCTATCATTGGAGCAGTAAGTGGAGCGTTTTTTTACAAATGGACGTTTACAGATCATTCGCTGACAGGTGTAATAGCATTAGCGGCTTTCATGGTGATTGCCATCGTGGTCGGAATGACAACCAAAAAATCAATCGGCAGCAAGGAGCGACTCGCATCCGAGAGTGCGCGTTCCTAGACATAAAGGTAAGAATGAAGGCGATTTCATATGAGTGAAGGAGGAACAGTTGTCATGGACAATAAATATATGCTTTCCCTCGATCAGGGAACCACGAGCTCTCGCGCTATTTTATTCGATAAATCAGGTGCCATTATCGGTGTGGCCCAGAAGGAATTTACGCAAATCTATCCGAAGCCGGGTTGGGTGGAGCACAATGCCGAGGAAATCTGGGAATCGCAGCTGGAGGTTTTGAAAGCGGTTTTACTGGAGAATCATGTGAAGCCGGAAGAAATCGCTGGAATCGGGATTACCAATCAGCGGGAAACAACCGTGGTATGGGATAAGCACACGGGTAAGCCGATTCACAATGCGATTGTATGGCAAAGCAGACAGTCCATCGATATTTGCAACCAGTTGAAAGAGCAAGGCTATGAGCAAATCGTTCGTGAAAAGACAGGATTGTTGATTGACGCCTACTTCTCCGGGACAAAGGTAAAATGGCTGCTCGAACATGTCGAGGGGGCACGGGAGCGAGCCGAGAAAGGCGACCTCTTGTTTGGAACCATCGATACGTGGCTGATTTGGAAGCTGACCAATGGCCTTGTGCATGTGACCGACTATTCCAATGCTTCGCGCACGTTGATGTTTAATATTCATTCCCTGGAGTGGGACGACGAGCTGTTGAACATGCTGCAAATCCCGAAAGCTATGCTGCCAGCTGTCCGTCCTTCCAGCGAATTGTACGGCTATACAGACGAGAAGCTCTTCGAATTCCAGATTCCGATTGCCGGGATTGCCGGAGACCAGCAAGCCGCTTTGTTTGGTCAAGCGTGCTTTGCGGAAGGGCAGGCCAAAAACACATACGGAACAGGTTGCTTCATGCTGATGAATACCGGAGAAAAGGCAGTTGCATCCAAGAACGGGTTGTTGACGACCATTGCCTGGGGAGTGGATGGCAAGGTAGAGTACGCCCTGGAAGGTAGTATTTTTGTAGCTGGTGCGGCGATTCAATGGCTGCGTGACGGACTCAAGCTGATTGAAAAATCATCGGATTCGGAAAAACACGCACTGGCTGTTGACAGCACAGATGGTGTTTATATGGTTCCAGCCTTTGTTGGATTGGGAGCACCGTATTGGGATATGGAAGCAAGAGGCGCGATCTTCGGCTTGACTCGCGGAACGACGGAAGATCATTTGATTCGGGCAGCGCTGGAGTCTCTGGCTTATCAGACACGGGATGTGCTTGAAGCGATGGAGGCTGATTCTGGCATCCGGCTGCAAAAGCTGGCGGTAGACGGTGGAGCCGTGGCGAATAACTTTTTAATGCAGTTCCAGTCTGACATCCTGAATACAGAGGTTGAGCGTCCGCGTGTCAATGAAACGACCGCGCTGGGAGCAGCTTACCTGGCAGGGCTTGCCGTCGGGTATTGGGGCAGCAAGGAAGATATTGTGAATAACAAAGTGGTGGAGCGCTCCTTCTCACCAGATATGGCGGAGGAAGTGCGCCAGGAGCTGTACGCAGGCTGGAAGCAAGCTGTTACGGCAACGATGGGTTACAAGATTAGGCATTGATTTTTGTGTAAAAGAGGTCTAAAGTTAAAGATAAGTTAATCATGCTGTGGAGACTACGGAGACAGCCAGTATCAGAAGAGCAATGACATTGCATTGCTTCTTTTGGATATTGGCTGTCTTTTTCTTTTAGAGAGGATGAGAAGAACGATGAACGATCAACATGCATTATCATCAAGTCAACGCCAGGCTTGTCTGGATAAAATGGCAACGAAACAACTCGATCTTTTGGTTATTGGCGGTGGGGTGACGGGAGCAGGTATTGCCCTCGACGCAGCCGCGAGAGGTCTGAGTGTCGGACTCGTGGAAAAACAGGACTTCGCTGCGGGCACTAGTAGTCGCTCTACCAAGCTCGTTCATGGAGGATTGCGCTATTTGAAGCAGGGCGATGTGCAGCTGGTGCGGGAAGTAGGCAGGGAGCGAGCTATTTTGTATCGCAATGCGCCACATATCGTCATCCCGGAAAAAATGATTTTGCCCATTGTGAAAAATGGTACCTATGGCAAGCTGGCAACCTCTATTGGTTTGTATGTTTACGATGTGTTGGCTGGAGTCGAAAGAAAAGAACGACGCATCATGCTGAACAAAGAGAGAACTGTGGAGGCAGAACCGCTTTTGCGCCGCGATATTCTCAAGGGCGGCGGGCTTTATTTCGAGTATCGGACAGATGATGCTAGACTTACGGTTGAGGTCATGAAAACAGCAAGCTCGCACGGAGCGCTTTGCGTGAACTATACCGAAGCCACTGGCTTTATTTATGAAAACGGCAAAGTCATCGGAATTAGCGCGAAGGATTTGCTTACGGGCACAGAGTACTCCCTCCATGCCAAAAAAATCGTCAACGCAGCAGGTCCTTGGGTGGATCAGCTTCGAGAAAAGGACCACTCCCTGTATGGTAAGCGCCTCCACCTGACAAAAGGTGTCCACCTGGTCGTGCCATATAACAGACTGCCTTTGAAGCAGGCCGTTTATTTCGATGTATCCGATGGGCGCATGCTGTTTGCCATTCCGCGCAATAACAGTACGTATATCGGTACCACTGACACGAATTACAAAGGTGTGCTGGAGCGGCCAACAGTGACGAGAGAAGACATGGAGTATGTATTGAATGCCGCGAACGAGATGTTCCCTTCTGTGAAGCTGACGGAACAGGATGTCAGCTCCAGCTGGGCAGGACTCAGACCGCTGATCCATGAAGATGGCAAGTCCCCATCCGAATTGTCACGCAAGGACGAGATTTTTTATTCCAAAAGCGGGCTGATTACGATCGCAGGTGGAAAATTGACGGGCTTCCGCAAAATGGCCGAGCGCATTGTGGATGTGGTGGCCAAGCAGTTGACGGAAGAAGAGGGCAGAGCATTTGAAGCTTGTCGGACAGACAAAATCGTCCTCGCTGGCGGAAAATTTGACTCCGCAGCCAAGATTCCTGTATTTGTGAAAGCACAGGCAGAGCGACTTCGCCAATGGGGAATCACCGAGGAACAAATCCGCGTTCTGGTCGGAAAATATGGAAGCAACAGTGAGCAAATCGTAACAATGTGCCTGGAGTTTTTGACACAAAATGCTCAAAATGTGTCTCCAATCGAAGCACTGCTGAAAGCAGAACTGCGCTACGCTGTAAAGGAAGAAATGGTCATGACCATGAGTGATTTTCTGATTCGTCGTAGTGGCAGACTATTCTTCGAGAGGGATACACTGGAGCCTGTGTATCGAATGGTGGGAGAAGAGCTCGCTCATGAGCTGCAATGGTCGGATGAGAGGAAAGAACATGAAATAAAAGCGTTTGAAGAGGAATATCATCTTGCGAAAACATTTCAATAGGGGTGATTCGTGATTGGCAAACCTGATCAATCAAAAAATACTTCCTGCCGCCCGGACATTAAAAGAATTTGATGAACTCATGGAAAGCTGCTACGAGCGCATTATTTTGCTGAATGCTCATGTTGCGCAAGTAAAGCCACTGGGAAAACGGGCCAGAGCATTCGGGAAAAAACTGCTGATCCATGCTGATCTCATAGACGGCTTGAAGTCTGATGAATATGCGATGGAGTTTCTTGCGCAAGAAGCCCAGCCCGAAGGAATCATCACCACACGGAACAGTGCCGTTCTTGCCGCCAAGAAAAAAGGGCTCATTTCCATCCAACGACTGTTTCTCATTGATACGATGGCATTAGACAGCAGCCTTACCCAGCTTGCGAGAACCAAACCGGATTACGTCGAGGTTTTGCCAGGAATCATTCCCCACCTGATCGAAGAAATTACTGTACGAACCAGCATTCCGGTTATCGCTGGAGGATTTATTCGTACAAAGGAAGATGTGGATCGCGCTATTCTTGCCGGTGCGACATCTGTAACCACTTCTCGCAGAGAGCTGTGGACGAAATCATAAGGACATATTAGGGTAGTCAAAAGCCGGTCATTCCTGTTCGTAGGATTACCGGTTTTTTTGATAGGTAGATACCCTTTTATTTATAGGGATGTCAGTAGTCTATGCGGATGAACGCCACCGTGCATATACACATATAGTCAGCAAAAAATAAGAGGAAAGAAGGCGGTTGCGTGAATTATCAAAGCTCTCAATGGCAATCATCGTATTCTTCGCGGGAAGGACATTCTTCTTATTACCCTTGGCAAAGAGATCGAGAACGGCCACCAGGATGGGATCGTGGAGGAGCATGGCAGAGACCTTACCGAAGTTGGGAGTTTGACCACAGACGGAGATGCCCGGATCACTGTCGTTGGTGCCCTCCTGGCTGCTGCGGACGCTTTCGCTAACAGATAAGTAGTAGTATGAGAGCCAAATCTTGAGATGGATTCGAGAGATTTGGCTCTTCTTTTGGGCAATGGAGAAGGAAAATCATGGAGAATCAAGAGATGCAAGCATTCTCATTAAAACAGCCCTGATCCTCTCGACCCCTTCTTCGATCTGTGCCTCATTGGTATTGCCGTATCCGAGAATGATTTTATCTGTATGATTGCCTTTGATAATGGCGTGTTCCTCGACCGGGTAGACACGTACTCCGGCTTGCTCCAGCGCAGCCAGGACGTCAGGTGTGAAGTGAATCGTGGGAAAAGCAGCTACGATGTGCAGTCCAGCGGCCTCCCCCCAAATGCGAATACCATCACCAAAAGCCAGTTGAAGAGCATCAATCAAGCATTGACGGCGTTTTTTGTACAGCTTTTTTACGCGATTCACGTATTTCTCTAGATGCCCCTCTTCGATAAAAACCCCGAGGGCAAGCTGATCAATCGAAGGGGCGTGCAAATCGGATAGCCATTTTGCTTGCTGATAGGAAGCTACCAATGCTTTTGGCAGGACGAGGTATCCCTGACGCAGTCCGGGAGAAAGGATTTTGCTAAAGGAACCGATGTAGATAACACGCTCCGAGGCAAGTCCCTGAATGGAGCTGATGGGAGCAGTCTCGTAACGAAACTCGCTGTCGTAATCATCCTCGACAATGTAGCAGTCAGCTTCCCGTGCATAACGAATGAGTTGCAGTCTTCGCTGGATGGGCATGGTGCCGCCGAGCGGGAACTGATGAGAAGGCGTGACAAATACGAAGCGGGGGTGATGGGCAGATAATGACGGTAGCTGTTCCATATCCATCCCGTAGGCATCTGTCGGAACAGGCAGTAAACGAGCGCCTGTCCTGGTGAAAATACTCTGGATATCGTGCGTGATCGGGTCCTCGATGACTACGTGACTATCAGGACGCAGAAGCACATTGGCAATCAGGGTGAGCGCCTGAGTAGCCCCGGATGTCATAATGATTTGCTCGGGGTCGCATTGCACGCCGCGCGTTCGATACAAATAGCGACACAAAATCGTGCGCAGCTCCGTGCGTCCCTCGGGACGATTATAACCAAAGACTGACAGCGGCGCTTCCTGACAGACACGCTGTACAGTTTTGCCCCAGAGGTTGCGAGGAAAGCGCTCCAGAGCAGGAACACCAGAACGAAAATCGATTAGCTTGCTTTCTGCTTCATTGAAATGCTGATCCACTTTCGGCAACCCAGCCCCTGCCTCTGTCATCCGGGCGTGCTGTTCCAAATAAATGCCCGAGGCAATGAAATACCCGGAGCCGCGTCTGCTCTCGATGTAGCCCTCGGCTAGTAGCTGCTCGTACGCATCTAGTACCACATTGCGAGAGAGGTGCAGTTCGCTTGCTACTTTTCGGGTAGATGGAAGCTTGAAGCCGGCTGTCAGTTCTCCGCTCAAAATCTTTGTGCGCAATTCAGAATAAATTTGTCTGATTAACGGAATCGGTTTCTCTCGGTCAATGGTTATCCAGAGCAAGCCGTGTGAGCCTCCTTTCGCAACTGGTCCTCTCGAAATTGTGGGAAACTGGACCTAATCCATACAAGCGTACCATGGTAGGGTGATAGAAGAGAAGAGGTATGCCACTGCCAAAGGAGAGAGAAGGATGACACCAGAAGAGAGAAGAACAGCAGAGATTTTGCGTACAATCGCCCGTGATGAACGAATCAAGGAAGTGGTCAGAACATCGCCCTTGCTATATCCGTTGCTTTTGACTGCTGCGAAACGTTATGTGACAGGTGAAACGCGTGCCGATGCAATAAAAATAGCCCAACGCTTGGAAAAAATGGGCTACCGTCTATCAATTGAACACATTGGTGAAAATACACTGGATTCGCAGATTGTAAATGAAGCGCAACGGGAATTTCTGGGGCTAACTGCGGATTGCTCCCAACTACATACACCAGTCGGAATCTCCTTTGATCTGTCCCATCTCGGCTTGTTACTGGATAAAGAGCTGGCGTTTGCCCACGTAGAAGAGTTGGCGGAGCGGGCGAGACATAGCGGCCACTATTTGATGATCAGCATGGAGGAATCGACGAAAACAGAGGCGATCATCAGCATGTATGAGCGCTTGACACAGCGACATGAAAATGTGGGCATTACGATTCAAGCACATTTGCACCGCTCGCTGGATGATGTGAAACGGGTGCTCGGACTCCCGGGGAAAATTCGTTTGGTTAAAGGCGCATTCAAGGAGCCTCAGGAAGTCGCATTGGGGCGTTCAGTGGAGTTGAACGAACGATACCTGGAGCTGGCCGATATGTGTGTACGAGCTGGGCGTGAATGCTCACTCGCCACGCACGACCAAGCGATTGTAGACGAGCTAGACGGTCGAGACTATTTGCATCGACCGAATGTAGAGGTAGAGCTGTTATACGGGGTTCGCCCTGAGCTGGCTCATGTTTTGCGAGAAAAAGGGGTTCCAGTGCGCTTGTACCTCACATATGGGACAGAGTGGTACTTGTACTTGTGTCATCGACTGGCGGAGCACCCGCCTCATGTGCATCAGGCGATAGCCGATATGTTTGATACGGCTAGACTTCAGGATGTAGGGTATGGCATGTCATAGAAGGATTACGAAAAAACGTCAGAGCATGATCCTGACGTTTTTTCTATTTTTCATTATGTCTTGCCTTGACACAAATTCCCCAGCCAAACTGCTCTTGATTCATGATCGAGCTGTTGCCGATCTGTCTCGGTAGGCAAGACATTGGTCGGCGCGATTTCTGTTACTGATAGATTCCGAATGAAGGCGGGTAAGTAGTTCCAGAAACCGATTTTCTCAATCGACGCTCCATGCTGTAGATTGGAAATGACCAACTGTGGCGCAGGGTCTTCTCCCAAATATACGGCAGCCCCATTTGCTTGAATCTCCACAGCAAGCTTCTTCCATTCCCCCGTGGTGTAAGACTAAGACAACGGCTTTTGATAGCGAGGGCCATTATAAATTTGCCACGTCATAGACCCATATGCGTATCTCGCGCACCAAAAACGAGCCTGACGAAGGAAAACAGGAGCTCCCATCCCTTCCAAGTAAAGGGCTTCGCGGTTTCCCCATACGTCTGGGCTTGCCTGTGATTCCCTGAGATCAAATTCATGCAAATCATCACGCAAATTCCAATCCTTTCGCACTTGTCGATCAATCAGCTTCATTTTGAAAAAAAATGTAGCTATTTGTCTGGAAATAACGTCAATAACTGTATGAGAAGAAAAGATAGGAAGAAAAAAGAATGGTCCGTGGAGGTTTTGAACGAATGAAAACGGCGCAGTGTAAGCGATGGCTCCTGGCCTTCTGTGCGTTCCTCCTGTTGGTAGCAGGTGTTCCTTTAGGATTAACGGGAACAGCCTTGGCAGAGGGAAGCATTCAGCTAGGAGTAACAGTCGGAATTGAAGGAAAGTACAGGAATACGGGGATGGTACCCGTTGTGGTCACGGTGAGAAATGGAGGGGCGGATATTGAAGGCGATCTTTTTGTCGCTACGGGGGAACGGGGAGACAGTCGCTTCACAGTTGCCAATTATCAGCCGGTTTCGATTGCAAGCGGAGTGACTAAGCAGGTAACGATTCTTGTTCCTGGCTCAGAGCTGTATAGCAGTTCTTTTGTAGCCTTGATGCAAAATGATAAGATCATCGCGCAAACTCCGGTAACAGGCGTTTCATACGACGAGGATACGTTGATGATCGGTGTGTTGGCAGAAAATCCCGACACTGCTAACTTCCTTGGTGTACTGCCGAAAGGCTCCATTCATAACCCTGTCCAGCTCTTGACGATGAAGGCAGGTAATATGCCTTTGACAGGTACTCAGCTCCAGATGATCAATATGCTCGTCATCAACAATTTTGCTTTGGATTCATTGAATGAACAGCAGATCAAAGCGATTCGGGATTGGACGAATTCTGGCGGGATGCTGATTTTAGCCGGAGGAGCACAGTACAAGAAAGCCGGAGGCATTTTGGCTGACTTGTCGCCAGTAGAAGTGACTGGAGTGACGAGTGTACAGACACTCTCTAGTTTAAAAGTGGATAAGACCAATCCGATTGCACTGACATCACCCTTTACTGTAAGCAATGGGACATTGAAGGCAGGGAAGGTTCTGTACAGCGAAGGAAATATTCCGCTGATGGCTGTACATAACGTGGGAGTCGGAAAAGTATTGTACGTCGCCTATGATCTGGCCGCGGAACCAGTAGCCAGCTGGGCAGGAAACAGTCGCTTTTGGGCAGATACATTAGTAAAGGCTTTTGGTTCTTCTATCAACGCTTCAAATAGGAGCATGATCGACGACATATGGCCGCTTCGGGATGCTGCTGATCGAGTCCCATCCTTGAAAATTCCAGAGGTTGGCTGGTTCGCAGTATTTTTCGGAATTTATGCCCTGGTTGTAGGGCCAGTTCTTTTCTATATTTTGCGGAGAGGCCGTAAGCAAAGCTATATGTGGGTGATCGTCCCTGCCATTTCGGTGTTGGCGGGAATCGGAATCTTCTCGATTGGTGCCATCCAGCGGGGGGTGGGTGTAAAGCTGCACCAGGTAGGTTATATTGAGCTGCAAAACAACGGACAGGCGAATGCGATGAGTGTAACCGCATTATTCGTACCGAGTAATGACGACTATCGTTTGACTATAAAGGGAGAGGGTATAACCCAACCCGTCACTGAAAGAGATTATGTCGATCTAATTCCGAAAACGTGGATTTCCATGCAGCCGGATCAGACCCATATTGATTTCCGAGATGTAGAATTCTGGTCGATGCGCAAGGTTGCGACGGAGCAATCCTTATCGGACGTAGGAAAAATAGAATCGAACCTGTCGTATGAGAACGGCGCACTAAAAGGAACCGTGACGAACCATACGAAGTACTCGCTGCGAGATGTGACGATCTCTACTGGTATGCAGGTACAAGAGTTTCCACAGTTGGCGGCTGGCAGCAGTGTCGAAGTGAACTTGCCGTTTGCCCCTCAACAACAAGCAAGGCGGAACCAACATCGGATGAATACGGGGCATGCACTGCCACAGTACATGCAATCGAATGGCTATGAAAAACAAACGCGTGAGCAAGTCATTGTGGAAATGCTAGACATGATGGATAGACGTGGTGGTCAGTCTGAAGTGGTAAAACTCGTAGGCTGGACCGAAGAGCAAGTTGTTGCGGCTGTCGTACCAAACGAAAATACGGAGAACAGCAGCCTTGCGATGGTCACTTCGACACTGCAAGTGAATCCATCCAAGGACGGACACATTTATTATCCGACGGGATCGTTTGATGTGACGATGTCGGGCAGCTCTGTTCCGGTAGATGACTACGGAGATGGCTTTAGGCTGCCTGCCGGGGATATTACCTTTGACATCAATCTGAATCAGGAAGGACAGGATCTTACCATCAGCAATTTGTATCTGTACACCTGGTCAGAGGACAATACGACATTTGAAAAAGAGGTATACAACTGGAAGACAAAAGCTTTCGAACCATTTGAAAAAGCATTCATGAACAACGTGATGACAAGCGACAAGACTACTACTTATGTTTCGGGCGACGGCATTGTCCGCATCAAATTTGCCCACCAATTTGAGGATGATCGCCACATTGGGGTTCCAAGTGTCAGTGTGGAAGGGAAGGTGAGCAAGAAGTGATCCAGATCCAAAATTTGCGTAAGCGCTACGGCAAAATGGAAGCGTTAAAAGGACTTTCGCTCGAAATTGACAAGGGGACCGTTTTTGGTTTCGTCGGTCCGAACGGGGCAGGAAAATCGACGACGATGTCCATTTTGGCGACTTTATTGGAGCCGACCAGTGGGAGGGCATACGTAGGCGGCTACGAAGTGACCAAGCATCCAAAGGAAGTGCGCAAGCTGATCGGCTACATGCCAGACTTTTTTGGAGTCTATGACAATTTGACAGCAGAAGAGTACCTTGATTTTTACGGCGCGAACTACGATATTCCGGCAGCAGAGCGAAAACAAATCATTCCGCAGTTATTAGAGCTGGTGAATCTCACGCACAAGCGGGATGCCTACGTCGACTCGTTGTCGAGGGGGATGAAGCAGCGTCTCGGGCTGGCTCGCTCGCTGGTTCACAATCCGGAAGTACTCATTTTGGACGAACCAGCTTCTGGGTTGGACCCGCGTGCACGCATCGAGCTGCGGGAGATTTTGAAGGAACTGCGGGACATGGGCAAGACGATTATCATTAGCTCGCACATATTGCCTGAGCTAGCGGAGATGTGCGACGTCATCGGGATTGTGGAGGAAGGCAATCTGGTTGCCTTTGGACGAGTCGATGAGATTTACTCGAAAATGCAAGAACAGCGGGTATTGCGCATTCGCCTGTTAGATCGGGTTGAGGAAGCAATGACGCGCCTGCGTGAAATGTCCGTCATTACCAGGGTGACACGTGAAGGGAACTGGGTCGTTGCAGGCTTTTCAGGCAATGACGAAGAACAGGTTGAGCTGCTGCGGGAGCTTGCGGTGTCAGGCTATCCTGTTGCCGCGTTTAATGAGGCAGTAGGTGATTTGGAAGAAATCTTCCTGGAAATTACGAAAGGGGTGGGCTCATGAGCGACTTGAGACGATTTCACAACCCTGTCTTGTTCAATGAATGGAAAATGCGGATGCGGACCAATCGGTCACCGTGGATCATCCTGTTATATTTACTCGTCTTGGGCGCAATGACGCTGACGATAATTTTCTTTATGACAAACGGTGGCAGCTACTACAACCCAAATGATACACGCGAGCTGTTCATGATGCTGTCTGTGTTTCAGCTCGGGATGATCGGCTTCGTCGTGCCGGGACTGACGGCAGGTGTGATTTCCGGTGAACGCGAACGCCAGACGTTGAGTGTGCTGTTGACCACGAATGTCAGTGCCACACGATTGATTTTAGGCAAATGGCTGGCATCGCTCAGCTTCATGACCTTTCTGGTCATTGCGACCATCCCGCTCTATGCCATCGTCTTTTTGTATGGAGGAATTTCACCTGCACAAGTGATCAAGGTGTTTGGTTTTTACGTCATTACGATGTTTGGTATCGGCAGCATTGGTGTTCTCATGTCTACGCTGATCAAACGGACTGGTATCTCTACGGTTGTCACTTATGCCGTGGTGTTCGGATCTGCGATCGGGTCGAGCATACTGGCGGAAATTATCAAAGAGTTCATTCGGTACCAGCGCCGTTCCGGTAGCGTGCCATCTGCGACTATGCCGGACTGGCCCAATCTCATTCATAATTTTAACCCATTGTTTGCGATGTTGAACATTTTTGAGGAAGGGCCGCAGATCAGGATTGGGAATGTGGACCCGTACGCGGTTTACTGCCTGTTTTTCGGAACCATTACACTGTTCTGCCTGTTTCTCTCCATCTATCTCATTCAGCCAGTGAAACCGAGATTTCGCAAAGTGAAAGAGGAGCAATAAGCTATGTTTACCGCTAAAGCGAACGACGAGCTGAAGCTATTGCTTTCACCCATTCGAAAGCAACTGGGCTTGCGTGTATGGATACAGCAGCTAACGGTCTATGGTTTGTGGGGGATGGCGGCGAGTGTCGTGCTCCTCCTCCTTGCCCGCATCTGGCCGATTCCGTTTTACCAATGGATCGTGATTGGGCTGCCAGTGCTTGTTGTAGTCACAGGCATGGTGCGTGCGCTTTGGAAGCGCCCTACATGGCTCCACTGTGCGCAAGTGGCAGATGGTAATGGTTTGGCCCAGCGAGTGGTCACAGCATGGGAGAATCAAGAGAATCAGTCGATGGTAGCAGGTATGCAGAGGGAAGACGCCCTGCAGCATCTGCGAAAAAATTTGCCGCAAATCGTAGAGCGCGTCCGCATCTGGTCGCTGGTCCAAAGAAAGGTGTATGTCACAAGCAGCTTGCTATTGGTATGCCTGGTGCTGTTTCTTTGGCCGAATCCGCAAGACTTGCGACTGGCCCAGATAGCAGAGGAAAAGAAAGCAATCGCGCAGGTCGAGGAAGAAGTAGAGGAAATCAAACAGGACGTGAAAAAGAATACAGGCTTTACCGACGCGCAGAAAAAGCAGCTGGAGGAAATGCTGGAGCAGGCAAAAAAGGCTCTGGCGAAAGCAGACGATCCGGCAGAACGTCAAAATGCATTGCGCGCTGCGGAAAAACAATTGGAGAAGGTCAGAGATGCAGAGCAGCAGAAAGAAAAAGCGCTGCAAGCACTCCAGCGCAGCTTGGGTAATCAAGAAGGGACCAAATCCTTGGCTGGCGCGATGGAAGCGAAAGATCGACAAGCGATGACCGAGGCCCTGGCACAAATGGCAAAAGCCATGGAAAGCATGCCGCAAAAAGAGCGGGAAGAGATCGCCCGCGAACTCGCAAGTGCAGCAGAACAATTGAAAAAAGAGGCAGAGTCTGCCGACTCGAAGGAGCTGGAGGATATCGCCAAACAACTGGCGGAGGCAGCCCAGCAAACAGCACAAGGACAAATGCCTCAAGCGATGACTGCGCTCGAGAACAGCTTGATGCAAGCGATGACGGGCATCCAGCAATCTCAGCAAGCCATGCTCGCAGCTATACATGCCGCTGCTTCGCTCAATCAGTCGCAGATGACGCTTGCCAGTGCAGGCGCACAAGCAGAAAATGCTGGAGCGAGTGGAGATGGGGCAGGTACGGCGGCAACAGGCCAGGCGACTCCAGCATCGGGGACACCCGGGAATCAGCCAACTGCGGCAACACCGGGAACAGGTACCAATCCCAATCAAGGGACGAACCCGGCAAACCAGTCCGGGAATGGAAATAATGGCTCGGGGCAAGGGAATGGAAACGGAAACGGTAATGGCAACGGTAATGGCAACGGTAATGGAAATGGAAACGGCGGTCAAGGAAGCGGTCAAGGTGGCGGGGCCGGGTTAGGAAAAGGCAAACACGAGCTCGTTACCGTCCCGGCAGATCGCATAGGTGGAGATAAAGGACCTGTTGATACAGTCGGAGGCACACTCGGGTCAGGACCTTCCCAGTCGCAGCAAAGCGGAAACACACAAGTCTCCTCCGGTGGAACACTGCCGTATGAGGAAGTGTACGGCCAGTATGAGCAATTTGCCCGTGAAAGTATGGAAAAGGGCAGTATTCCCGGCGATTACCAACAGATCGTAAAGGATTATTTCAGCAAAATTGAGCCTTAGATCATTCAACAACAGGAAGGAGACACGGCGATGGCGCAGCAAACGCTAGAGGATTGCTTGCAGCGAGTAGAGCTTGTCAGGCAGGAGATTGGAAAAGTATTGGTAGGACAAAAAGATGTGGTCGAGCAACTTCTGTGGGCCGTGTTTGCAGGTGGACATGCGCTTTTGGAAGGCGTACCCGGATTGGGCAAAACGCTGCTTGTTCGAACATTGTCTCAAGCCTTCGAGCTGTCGTTTCAGCGTATTCAGTTCACACCGGACCTGATGCCGACAGACATTACTGGAACGAACATCCTGTTGGTCGACGAGAAGGGTCAGCAGTCTTTCCAATTCCAACATGGTCCGATCTTCGCTCATGTCGTGCTGGCTGACGAAATCAACCGGGCGACGCCGAAGACGCAAAGCGCCCTGTTGGAGGCCATGCAGGAGCGAACCGTTTCTGCCGGCGGTGTGACTCGTCAGCTGCCGGCGCCATTCTTCGTTCTCGCGACACAGAACCCGCTGGAACAGGAAGGGACATACCCGTTGCCAGAAGCGCAAATGGACCGCTTTTTATTGAAGATCGACGTGCCGTATCCGACGGAAGAAGAACTGAAAATGATCGTGCGGCAAACGACCACGAGCCAGGTGATCACCGTGGAAAAAGTGGCTTCAGCCGAGCAAATTGCTGAGATTCAGCAGGCAGCGCGTGAAGTGTTGGTTGCCGATGCGGTACTAGATTACGCCGTGAAGCTGCTTTTAGCGACGCATCCGGGGGAACAGGCGATTGCTTCCGTGAACAAATATGTGCGCAACGGTGCAGGTCCACGTGGCGTGCAGGCGATTGTCTCCTTGGCAAAGGTACGTGCGTTATTGGCTGGCCGATACAATCTGGCATACGAGGACGTGACAGCAGTTGCTCTGCCAGCGTTGCGCCACCGCATTTTCCTTAATTTTGAAGGAGAGGCAAACGGCATCCGACCAGACCGCGTCATTATGGATATTTTGGACGAACTGGGGACGCAGAAAGTATGAATCAACACCTGCTTGATCCGTCATGGCTCGCCAGACTGGAGCGAATGCAGATGGCTAGCCGCAAAGCGGTCAGCGGTAGCCAGGCAGGCAAGCGAAGGGCGAGACAGCTGGGCAGCTCCATGGAGTTCGCGGACTTTCGGGCGTATGTTCCCGGCGATGATTTGCGGCAGCTCGATTGGAATGCGTATGCTCGTTCAGGCAAGCTGTTTTTGAAAAAGTACTTGGATGAAACAGAGCTTCATGTGAACTTGTATATTGATTGCAGTCGTTCGATGAGCTACGGGCAACCGAACAAAATGGCCCGTGCTGTCGAGATTGCCGCGGCTCTTGGCTATTTGTCCCTGTGCCATCTCGATCATGTGTCGGTCTATGCATTTGACAGCCGCATTACGTCAGCACTTACCGGGCTGCAAGGAAAGAGTCAGGCACATCGCTTGCTCAGCTTCCTATCTTCCCTGCAAGAAGGGGAAGCAGGTGATATTCAAACGGCAATGCGTCAGCCTGGGGCTGTCAGCGGCAAAGCTGGCACATCTATCGTGCTGTCGGACTTTTTGTTCGAGTCAGGCTATACGGAAGGCATCGCGTATTTGCAGGCGGCCAAACAAGAGGTCACGCTGGTTCAGGTGCTTTCCAAAGAAGAGCTTGCGCCCGAGTATGCGGGAGAGCTGCGGTTGATAGATTCAGAGACCGGGCAAGCAAAAGAAGTATCCCTGACCAGCCTTTTGATGGAAGAGTACCACAAGAGCTTGCAAGATTATCAACAAGAACTGTCCGCGTTTGCATATGGAAGAGGGATCGCCTTCGTGTCTGTAGAGGCGGAACAATCGCTGGAATCGATTGTCTTCCATGTCTTTCGTCAGGCCGGCTTGATTCGCTAGAGAGGAGAGAGACTACATGCAGTGGATGGATTTGGGCAACTTGTGGTTTGCGCTGATTATCCCGGCCATCATCGTCCTCTACCTGCTCAAGCGAAAAGTAGAGGATCGTGTCATACCAAGTACACTCCTGTGGCAGCGCACGATGCAAAACTGGGAAGCGGTGAAACCGTGGGAAAGGCTGCGGCGTAACCTGTTGTTGCTGCTGCAACTGCTCGTTGCCTGCTTGCTCGTGCTGGCTTTGATACGACCGGCCGTTCCCACTGAGGGAATCACATCCGACCATACGATTTTGGTCGTGGATACATCAGGGAGCATGATGACGAAGGAAGGGAACGAGACGCGGCTAGAACGAGCCGTTTCACAGGCAAAAGCACTCGTAGAGAAGCTGGGAAGCAGCCAGACAATGACCCTCATCGAGGCAGGGCGTGAGCCGAATGTTTTGGTTTCCAAAAGTGCAGACAAAGAGCCGCTCTTGCAAGCTATCGAAAAGCTTGCGCCTTTTTCCGGGACATCCGATCAAATTGCTGCGTTGTCATTAGCGGGAGCTATTGCAGAGAATGAACCAGGCAGTGGAGTGGTTTGGATGGGGGACGGAAGCGGGGAACGCAAGCTGGATGGAGGCCCAGTTCCTGCTTTTTCCGGGAGCTTTCAGTTTATGCAGATGGGAAGCACCCGCGAGAATCCCGCAATCGGTGTTTTTGTGACCCAGCCAACGGAAAAAGGGGTAGAGGGACTGCTGCGGGTGGACAATCACGGCAGTATGCCTGCGAAAGGAAAAGTCACTGTTTTTGATGAGCAAGACAAGTTGCTGGATACCGATTCTTTTGCGATTGGGGCAGGTAGCTCTCAGACATTTTCGTTTCAGAAGCTGGCGGTGTCTAGCGTCTATCGTGCAGTCATCGAACCGGAGCAGGACGGACTTTCCCAGGATAATGTCATGTGGAGCGTGCCATTCGCTGCCGGGAGGGGAAAGGCAGCGTTGTATTCGCCAGAGGGGAACCGCTTCCTCCATCAAGTATTGCAGACAGTCGGAAGTCTTGAGGTGGAAACGATTCAGCAGGCACCGGTTACAGCGGCGGCTGCGCGTGACTTGTGGGTTTTTGACGGAGTCGTGCCAGAACAGTTGCCAAAAGGAAACATTTTGTTGATTGCTCCGAACAAGAAAACAGAGTGGTTACCGCTTGCTGGGGAAAAAGAACTGGATCAACAGCCAAGGCCAGTTTCCCCGGATGACCCTCTGCTCAAGCACGTAGATTGGCGGGATGTGCACGTCGCCAAAGGATACGTATTGGACGAGATGCCTGGTATGAAGCCATTGGTACGCGCAGGCGATGTCGATCTGGTCAGAGCCGGGATCATAGACGGTCGTCGAATGGTCATCATCGGATTTGATTTGCATGCATCGGACTTTCCTCTACGTCCTGCTTTTCCGATTTTCATGCAAAATATCGTCAATTGGCTGTCACCTGGTCAAATAGCCCCAATCCCCACGGCACATCCGGGAGAGGTCTTGACCATCCCACTCTCACCTGGAGCGACAACACGTACCTTGACGTATCCGAATGGACACCAGCAGTCTCTTACGGAGGACGCCACGTCGAAAACGATGCAGCTACCGGAGCTGACTGGACTGTATCGTCTTGACGAAGGGGTAGATACCGGGACCAAAAGTACGTATTTTACTGTCCAAATGAATGAGGAAGAATCGAATATTACACCAAAGTCTGTGAGCGTTGCCCGGAAGAATGCCGAAGAACAAAAGGAGAGTGAGGAAGCAACAGCGACTGACACAACAGGAGCACTGGGAACGAAGGAGTTGACCTATTGGTTGGCGGCGTTTGCTCTCTTGGTGTTATTGGTGGAATGGAGGGTGTATCAGCGTGGGTATTAACTTTATACAACCGCTATTCCTGTTGCTATTGCTTCCCGTTGCGTACGTCATCATCAGCTGGTGGCGACATCAAAAGCCAATGCCGATCGCCAGAAAGGCGACAATTGCAACTATTCGTTCGCTCTTGTTCCTCCTTCTGGTTTTGGCGTTGGCAGGGACACAGCTGTTGACACCTGTTCAGGCGAAAACGATTGTGTTTGTTGTAGATCGATCCGCTTCTATGAAGGACGATCCGCGGGTTCTCTCCTTTCTGCGCGAGGCGATCGGGCAAAAGCAAGCAGCAGATAAGTATGCTGTCATTGCAGTAGGTGCAGAGGCAGCGGTTGATCAACCGTTGACGTTACGCCAAGAGGTACAGCCCTTGGGCGTGGATGTCAACCGGAATGCAACCAATTTGGCAGAAGGAATCCGATTGGCGTCTGCCATGATCCCTACCAATGCCAGAGGAAAAGTCGTCTTGCTGACAGATGGTCAGGAAACAAACGGAGATGCGGCACGGCAGACGAGACTGGCGAGGGAGCGAGGAATCGCTGTAGAGGCTGTTTCCTTACAGCAGCCACACGGGGATGAGGTCGTTCTTTCATCTGTACAGGTACCGCAAAGACTGTATGCGGGAGAGGAATACGGCATCACCGTTGATGTGGAGAGTACAATAGCAACCGAGGCAACCCTACGCCTGTATGAAGGCAATCGCGAGGCGGGCCAGCAAACGGTACAGATCGGTAAGGGCAACAATCGCTTCGTTTTTTCGCAAAAAGCGATGCAGCAGGGCTTCCATCGCTATCGCGTGGAAATCGAGCCGCGACAAGATACCGTAGCGGCGAACAATCAGGCTACTGCCTATACACAGGTAGCCGGGGCACCAATCGTGCTCGTAGCCGAAGGGCATCCAGGTGCCGCCAGCAACCTCATTCAAGCGCTGGAAGCGGGCAATATCAAGGTGGAGCTGCGCGATCTTGCACTGCTGCCAAAGGAGCTTGAGGGCTACAAGCAATTTGCCTCCATCGTACTGGCAGATGTGCCTGCTACCAGCATGACTGATGCGGATATGGAACGGATGCGGACCGCTGTACGTGATTTGGGCATTGGTTTGATTATGACAGGGGGGAAAGATAGCTTCGGCATGGGTGGCTGGTTCCAGACACCAATCGAAGAGGCATTGCCCGTTCACATGGATTTGAAAGGGAAGGAACAGCTCCCTACGCTCGGGCTTCAACTGGTCATAGACAAATCGGGCAGTATGAGTGCCGATGCCAGAGGTGCGGATAAGATGGCGCTGGCTAGAGAAGCCGCAATTCGAGCGACAACCATGATGAATGCACAGGACTACATCGGGGTGATCGCATTTGACGATGCGCCATGGGATGTCGTAGCGCCACAATCTGTCACGAAGCTGGATGAAATCCAACAGCAGATCAGCAAAATCCAAGCGGATGGCGGGACCGATATTTTCCCTGCCTTACAGCTGGGCTACGAACGTGTAAAGGCGATGAACACCCAGCGCAAGCATGTTATTTTGCTCACAGATGGGCAGTCTGCAATCGGCGATGATTACGAGGGCCTGCTACAACAAATGACGGCTGAAAATATTACCGTTTCAACTGTGGCGCTGGGTGATGATTCGGATAGGTCGCTGCTGGAGATGATTGCCGAGTTAGGAAAGGGCAGATATTACTTTGCCAACGATGCCGAATCTATCCCGAAAATCTTCAGTAAGGAAACAGCGTTAGCCAGTCGCACGTTTATTGTAGAGAAGCCCCAAATACCAGGCTATACAGGGATGGGAGCATGGCCTACGCTGAAGCATACATTACCTCCAGTGCGAGCGTATATAGCAACAACACCGAAGCAAACAGCTGAATCATCCTTGATGAGTGCTGACGATGATCCGATTCTCACCCGCTGGCAGTACGGCCTGGGGCGTTCTGTCGCCTGGACGAGTGATCTGGAAGGGAAGTGGTCACCGGACTGGGTGGCTTGGGGAGGAAACAGCCGTCTGTGGAACGAAATCGTGGCATGGACTTTCCCACAAATTACAGAAGGCACTTGGAAGACGACTACGAGCGTGAACGGTGCAAAAGGCAATGTGAGGGTTACGATGCCAGCTGGTGGAAGCATGCCTCAAGAGATGGAGGCAGTGGTTCTCAATCAAGAGATGAAGCGAGAGGTCATCAAGCTTAAGCCGGTTGCGCCAGGCGTCATGGAGGGTGAATTCGAGACAGCTGATCCGGGCACTTACATGATTCAGATCTCACAAAAAAATCAAGGCCGAGTCATGGCGAGCCAAACGACTGGATTGACCGTTTCCTATTCACCCGAATACGGAATACATGCTGATGGAGAGAAAGAACTTCAAGAGTGGCTAAGTGCCGGTGGAGGGAATCAGATCACCAAACCGGAAGAAGCTTTTGGCGGCACGCTTCCTGATAAATGGGACACACAGTCAATCAGTGAGTGGTTGCTGATGTTGGCGGCTTTGCTGCTGCCAATCGATATCGCCGTTCGCCGTTTGCAGTTGCCGGATCAATGGTGGGCAAGGCTATCTAGTCTATGGAGATTGCGCAAGTCCACGTCTGCCGATTCTGAACAACAGGCAGTATTGTCTCGCCTCGGCGAGAAGCGCTCTGCGACAAGACGGACACGTGAAGAGCGGATAGATGACCAGAAAGTCGTATCTGCTCCCCTTATTCATCCGGTAGGGACGGCTGGAAATCGGGTGAAGCCAGCAGCAATCAAGAACGAGCAGGCAAAAGAGAAGCAGGAGAAGCAAACACAGCCTGACGAAACGCTAAACAGACTATTGGCGGCCAAGAACCGGAAAAAGTCTCAGTAACAGACAAAAAAGAAAGCAGCAGCCTGGCGAAAATCGCTACGGACTGCTGTTTTCTTTTTAGAGATGCTCTTCATACACGAGCGGGATTGCTATACCAAAAGCAGTGTCACCTGTAGGCAGGCTCTCTTCCATTGATGCATCAGAATTATTCGCGCGGAAAGCAACTTCATAGGTTTCACCTGGCGCTACCTGGAGAGTGTCCGTCCACCATGGACTTCCTGTCACCTTTTTGCCGTCTCGACTCAAGATGAGCATGTGATGACCATGCAGATATATCGATTGATCCTGGAAGCTGCGGTTGACGAAAGTCAGCTTTATGAGATCCCCTTCTTCCATCATCATTCGTGTCTCAGGAAGCAAGTCGCCATTTACCGTCGACAAACGCTCGAATTGACCGTCATAAAATCCGTACTGACCATCAATGAGCAGTTGATATTCCCGATCAAAATGGGAAGAGAGATCAAAAGGAAGCGCAATCGGACTGCCGTAACGTGCAGGGTCAAAGACAGAAAGCTCTGCATCTAAGAAGGGCACAGCATCTTCGGACCCGTCTGGACGTAAGAGTAGCCCTTTGTCTTGCTGGTTTGCAGCTGGAGCAAATAGCACGGGACGATTAGGCATCGTAAACTGAATGTCGTATCGACCGCCTGCCCCCGGCTGCAAGGCTTGATTGGCAATTAAATTCGGTTCGTTTACCTCGGTTCCGTCAATCGCTACTACCTGAAAAGGAGTTCCTTGCAGCAAATAGGTGACAGGAGCATTTTCTGCGTTAATAAAGCGAAGGCGAACCGTTGTGCCAGGAGTAACTGTTTCGATTTTTCGTGTATGTGAGCCGTTTAACATCGCGCCTGCCTTTTCGTCCTTGTGATGAATCATGGCGATGTCGCGGATGGGTGCGCCTGTAGTCGTAGCCTCGGCTGGCTCGATCACAAGGGCGCCGAATAGTCCGTTCACTACTTGCTCAGGAATTTGCTGATGAGAATGATACCAATACGTTCCTGTTTGTTCTGCGCGAAAACGATAAACAGATTTTTCTCCTTTTGCAATGCGATCATAGCTAGCGGGAGTCTGCATGCCATGCCAGTGGATGTCTATCCCTTCGGAAATATCCTTGTTCAAAAGGATGATTTCGACGAGCTCCCCTTGCTTCATACGCAGCTCAGGCCCGGGATATTGTCCATTCAGGGTCCATGCTTCTACGGTTTTTCCCGATGCTTGAAGGATGGTTGTTTTCTGTGCGTTCAGCGAAATCGTTCGATCAGGGGTTTCTTGTTTTGGTTCTGTTGGCCCATCGACACTTCCACGTTTCCCTGTGGAAGGCATCGAATGTGCACTCGCCTTTACAGGGAAAACGAAATCGGGGAAAGCGTGATCGTCCTGATTTTGACCTCCCAAAGGTGAATGATCGGGAAGGCGACTCGCTATCATCACTTGATTTCCCCAGATCGTCGCAAGTAAAGCAGTCATCAGAAGAAACGCGGCAAAACGGATAAAGCGATGCAGGCGGCGTGGTTTTACCCAAATTTCCGCAGTGGAATGGTATTGATGCTGCCACGATTGCCGAATCCAGAGCAGGGAGACCCCGGCTAATAATACGCCCCAAGCGAGAAACAAAATGGACGGTTCCAGTGTAACAGCCGGAAAAAAGACTTGAAGAAAGAGTGCGATCAGACAACTCAAGACGCTAGCTTGTAGCGGAACGAGCAATTCGGGGCAAGATGCGTCTCCTCGCCACTCTGCATCTAATGCGTCGTTTAGATCTGGCGAGTTTGCTTTTGCAGACCTAACATTTTTCTCTTGTAACAAAATGCGGGTATAATCCGTATCTACTTGTGACTGCCTTGACTCTCTGCCGCCTTTCCCGGTCAACTCCCACAATCGTGGAAAAGTAGAGAGAAGGCAAAAGAGCAATGGAACAAAAATAAAAGGTAAAAAGCCAAGCAACGTATCCTTTATGTAAAGCCAACCAAAGGATTCAAACAAAACCCATGTCATCACTAAATGCCCAGCAAATACAAAAAGGGCCGACCATGAAAAACATAAAGTGATGCGAGCACTGCTTATGAAAGCCCGTTTCGTCGGACGGAAAACGAGCTGGTTTGCCATGATTGTTGGGACCAGCATGACGATGAGAAGGACCAGAAACAATCCTTGATGAATCCCGGCAAGCACTTCAAAATCAGCCATGATCAGTTCCTCCTGTTTACTAGTTCGATACTAATGATATAGAGAAACGGCTGAAGACCAAACGTACCGAGGCAGTATTTTCACTCCGCCTTAAGTCGGAGAAGTGCGCTTGATCTACATACAGGATATACATTACAATTTTAGTAATCTTTTTCGGATTATTAGAATATTGGGAAGGCGGCTTTTTCTCATGTCCTTTGATTTTGTACAAACGTAACAACGCGCTCGAGCTCCTCCTGCCTCGTCTGGTTTGGAAATGAACAGACTGGTATAAATGAGAGGAGAAGCAGAAATGGAAAATAAGGATTGGATCAAAAGCTTTCAAGAGGAAGTGGAGGCACCATTCGCTGGGTGGGATTTTGCCAGATTGACTGCGACAGGCAGGATGCAGGATGCACCACTTGGCTGGAACTACGTAAATATCGTGAAAAAGAACATGCTTGGGATTCGCTCTATGCTGGAAATGGGAACAGGCGGTGGAGAACTGTTTTCTACGCTTGCGCCGTTCCCTGTGGAGACGTATGCGACAGAAGGCTATGAGCCGAATGTAGCGGTGGCAAAAGCCAATCTGGAGCCCTTGGGTGTTCGTGTGTTTCCAGTAGACGGGGAAGGAATATTGCCTTTTGAGGATCAGTCACTCGACTTGATTATCAATCGACATGAAGCTTATTTGCCGTCTGAAATGAAGCGCCTGTTGAAGCCAGGGGGCACATTTGTCACTCAGCAAGTAGGCGGTCAAGACAATCTCGACCTGAATCGATTGCTGGGCGCTCCAATTTCGCCTGATTACTTGCACTGGAATCTTGCCTATGCAGTGAACGAGCTGAAGGAAGTCGGTCTTACGATTGTGGAGCAAAGAGAGGAAATGAGCTTTTCGCGTTTTTACGATATCGGTGCCATTGTTTACTACTTGAAGGCGATCGAATGGCAGATTCGCGACTTTACTGTAGAAAAGTACGCGGATGCCTTGCTCGATCTGCACCAAAAAATCGAAGCGGTTGGGTATATCGATATTCCTACCCATCGATTTCTCCTGATTGCCCAACAAAAGTCCTAATTAAATCACTACCGATTGTCGATAAGACTGGTAGGGAGTGTTTAGGAAAAGCACCCTTTTTGGGTGCTTTTTTTATCGAGTAGCACCGTGTGAGAACAGCAATGCTGATCCTTTTACGAAAAGGCAAAACCTCCCGCAACAATGCGTCCTCCCAGGTGGGTGGTCCGCAATACACATATCGTAACCGGCGAAGGAGAAGTGAAACAGGATGAGTAAGAGCTTGGCAACACGGGTCGTTGCTCTTGTAGCGGTGATCATTGCCGTCATGATGGCAATCAATATTATCATGATTTACGAAAATAGCGTAACCACTGTTGAAAAGACACTCTCGCGCTCAAGCATCAACACAGCCTTGCATATCTCCCAAGGGCTTGACTCAGAGAAGATAGCGAAATTTATATCTCAGCCACAAGAATCTGACGACTATTGGTCTATCCGAAATTTGTTGCTTGATTACACCGAAAAAACAGGTGCCCTTTATGTTTATATTCTTCATGCAGACGGTGAAAAGGTAAGGATTATGGTGGATGGAACAGCGAAGGGAGCAGAGGGAGCATCTGCAATCGGTCAAGAGACGACCTCTACCGGTATTGCTGATATTGCTCCTGCTCTGGAAGGCGGATCGAACAGTACGCCAATCGTCAAAGACCCTGTGTACGGGGACTACCTAAGTGCATTCGCACCGATTGAAGATCCATCTGGTCAAGTGATTGCGGTGCTAGGTGTAGATACTGCGGCAGACAAAGTGGAACTGATTAATGATCAGGTTTTGGACGAGACCATGCCACGGATCATTCTCTCTATGATTGTCGTAACGATTATTGCTTTGGTTGCTGTATTCTTTTTGATCAAGAAGATGCTGCGTCCACTGCAAGTTGTACAAGAGGCGTCTATGCGCATTGCTTCTGGTGATCTCACGTCTACAGAGATTGCTGTTTCCAATAAAAAAGACGAGATTGGCCGAATTGTCGTTGCTTTTGGAGAGATGACGACACAGCTGCGTCAAATCATTGGCGGTGTAAAAGAGACAACCGAGCATATCGACAGCATGGCGAATTCCATTCGGGAAGGTGCCAACTCTGTCCGCGAGCAAAACAAAAATATCGTGGTTACCAGCCAAGAGATTGCGCAGGGGAATGAGCAGACAGCAACTGCGATGGAGATGACGGTGCAAACGGTTCAAGAATTCTTGAGCGAGCTGTCTGAATTGAATACAGCGATGGACGAGATGGATGCAGTATCCAATCGCGTGTCCGATATCGGAGAGAGCAGCTACAAAGTATTGCAAGAGTTTTTGGCAGATGGAACAGAGACGAACAAACAATTTCATGAAGTGCAAAATACAATGGCGATTCTTGAAGAAAAATCGAGCCGAATTAACGACGTGATTGAAACGATTCAGCAAATCGCCGGACAGACGAATCTGTTGGCGCTGAATGCAGCCATCGAGAGTGCGCGTGCTGGCGAAGCGGGCAGAGGCTTCGCTGTGGTAGCGGGAGAAGTTCGCAAGCTGGCTGAACAGACAGGTGCGGCAACCCACGTCATTCAGGAGAGCATCAAAGACATTCAAGATCAGGTAAGACAAGCTACGGAAAAGACAAATGCGACGCTGGATCGATACAACGCGGGTACAGAGCGTTTGGATTCCGTTACACAAGGCATAACGGCTCTGTCTGACATGACGCATACCTTGAAGACGTCGCTTGCGAATGTCATGGCGAGCGTAGAGACGATGAAGCAAGGTCAGAACAAGGTGAATGAATCCGTGTTGACGGTTACTGCCATCTCGGAACAAACAGCAGCAGCTACTGAAGAAGTATCTGCTACGATGCATGAGGTCAGTGGAAACGTTGATCAGTTCGTGTCTGAAACGGAGCAGGTGACAGACAGCATTCAGGAGCTGCGCAGCAAGGTGGATACGTTCCGACTGTAGACAAATTACTTTATCAATAAATAAAAAAGCAGCTCTTCTACTGATGAAGAGCTGCTTTTTTTGTAGCTGTAGTGGGGGGAAGAAGCAGCTTTTCATGTAAACGGGAAGCTTACACTACAAAATTCCAATGAGCACAAGAACTACACCGTGAAAACCCAACAGAATCATGCGCAGCCAGCTAAATGACTGTTTCAACTGACTATCCCGAATCGGAAAAATCGCATACCCGTTTCGCTTTTGCTGGTGGCGCCAGAGGGTGCCGATCTGGCTGGCAGTCATGAAGAGAAAGAGCAGGCCGGCAATGATTTTTGCATATGGGCCTGGCAAAATCAGGACCAGGAAGGCGGATAGAAGGATAAGCCTGAAGTATATGCCCGCAAAGTCACCAGATCGAATAAATTTTTTGGTAAACAAATGACGTCCTGCTGTTGATTGACGGTAAGGAAGCAGCTTCGTCAGGGCAATGAGCCACGAGCGTGACTTCACCTGGTGCTGGATGGCAGGGACATCCCGGAAGTTGTTCATGAACTGATAAAAGCGGTGACGCAAGCCGCTCTCGATGGCCAGCAGGCGATACCATTGTATGGAATGTTTTTTCTTATAGGTCAACATTCGCGAATGGAGCCAGATCAAGAGCGCAGCGCAGATCAGAAAACCAAATGGGATCATACCCACGCGTAAGAATTGTCCTTCACTCAATACCCAAGCGAGGAGGATATACGAAAAGGCAAATCGAGCGAGCGTATAGAATCCGATCTTCTTCTGATCTGGCAAACGTAAGAACGTCCAACTGCTGTAAACATTCCACCCCTTCAAGAGCAGGGGAATGCACCAATAAACCCACAGCTGCACGCCTTGTGCACCTACGACCTCTGTATACATAGGCATGAGCAGGAGCAGGACGATAAACACCACGTTGCTCTGAGTGGCAAAATTGTAGACAAGCGCCTTTCGGAAATAGCGATCCAGCCTTACTTCATGCGGTGTCAAAAAAAGCAAATCCGCTTCCAATAAAAACGTGCGTAGGGGGCTTCTCACAACGACAAAAGCAATTACGAGAGCCATGGCATACGGCAAAGGGAACCAGGGTGGGATCATCGCGATGATGCTGCGGTAGTAGAAGGCGAGCAAGCCCATCAAAAAGATCGCGACGAACATCAGGCCGCCATTGGCCATGTACTGGGCATATCGAATGAATTCGACTGAAAAGGCATGGAACCGTTTGCGAAATAATTGATCTACGTCTATTTTCACTGGCCGTCATCCTCTACGATATGCAAGTATATGTCGTCCAAGGAGCTATCTGGGAGCCCTGTAATACCCCGAAGCTCCTCTAGCGTTCCTTGGGCTCTAATCTCGCCTTTGTGCAAAATGATGAATCGGTCACAATGCTTTTCGGCGGTGGCCAAAATATGTGTGGACATCAGAATGCCAGCCCCTTGCTCCTTGCAACGGTTTAACCACGTGAGAAGAGAACGAATCCCCAGAGGGTCCAGACCCAGGATCGGTTCATCCACGATGTACAGAGGCGGTTGTACGAGCAGCGCCATCATGATCATGAGCTTTTGTCTCATGCCTTTGGAAAACTGCTGGGGAAATCGGTCTTTCATTTCTTCCATGCGGAATTCTTTTAAGAGAGGACGTGCCCGTTCATAAAAAACTTCCTGGTCCAGCCCGTGGCTCATGGCCATTAACTCGATATGCTCCCACAGCGTAAGCTCTTCGTAATAAATGGGTGACTCGGGAATATACCCGTAAGACAAACGATAGTTTTCAGGGTCTGATTGAAAGGTCTTCCCCGCAATGCTGATTTCGCCTGCGTTTGGTTCCAAGAGTCCTAAAATATGCTTGATGGTCGTGCTTTTGCCTGCGCCATTCAGCCCGATTAGCGCTACAATTTCCTTTTCGCGTATGTGAAAGGAGATGTCTTTGATTACAGCGTGGTTGTAAGAGTACCCACCCGTTACCCCTTTTACCTCCAACAAGGTTGTCATGGTATCCTCCTTTATGAATAAACGGTCATGTCCCCGTTTATTTGAGAGAAATGCTAGATAGTCTTCCATCTATTTTAGCTGAATTCAGGATTTGGAAATACATTTGTTTGCCGCCTTTTTTTCACGAGACTGAACAAAGAGGGATAACCATACAAGCAATGCTTCTCTCCGCTACATAAACAAGTAGTATAAAGGACGGACGGGGGAGGTGGAATCTATGACAGCGGGACCATATGAAAATCAGAGAAATATAGATCAGCATATACAGCGCATCTATTTGAAATTAGACAAATTCGAAGAACGAATCGATCAGCTTGAGGGACAAATGATAGTAGTCACGAAGTGGTTGGAACGAATTGAACATCAATTGGGACGCATGGAGGATGTGCGTTATGATGTACTGCAAGTTTTGAACAAGTTGCAAACCGAGTTAGAAATGAAAGCAGAGAAGACGGAAAAAGACAAAGATATTATCCTGCAATTACTGGAGAACGATACTCGGGATAAGGAAGCACTCGCTCAGTTCATGGAAGTAGAAAAAGACAGGAAACAAGAACGCTTTTTACAGGTTTGGGCAGTTTTAGGTCCTGTCATCGCCTCCGTTCTCTCCTCTTTTTTTACCCGATTTTTTATGTAGCGCATAATATGTTTAGAATGTGGAAAAGTTGTGTAATACGCTTTCCATTTTTCTACCGTAACTTCTTTCTATACTTGGAGGGCAGATTATAGAAAGAGAGGATATCCAAGTGAAGAAGTTTGATCTTTCCATGCTTTCGGTTGCCATATTATTAACGGGGTTAGCTGTTTTAGGGTTTTATCAATCATGGGCAAAAGGCAATGACCCTGTATTGGTAACGGCTGGCGATACCTCCATTACACAAAATCAGCTTTACAGTGAAATGAAAAAAATGTACGGAAAACAAACGATACATGAACTTGTTGCGGAATCGTTAATCAAGCAGGAAGCCAAGGCGCAAAACATTGCGGTGACGCAAGAAGATATGGATAAAGAGATTGATTCGATGAAAGAACAGGTAGGTTCACCTGAGGCATTCCAAAACTACTTGAAGAGTATGGGAATGACCGAGGCCCAGCTACGGGATAAGTTGAGCGTGCTCATGACACGGGATAGGTTGTTGGATAAAGCATTCCCGGTTACCGAGGAGCAAATCAAAACCTACTACGATACAAATAAAGAACAGCTGGGGTCACCGGCACCTGAGTTTGATAAAGTCAAAGATCAGATCAAGATAATGCTGACTGACCAAAATCGCAGTCAGAACTACGGTACCTGGTTAAATACGCTTCAGGAAAAACATAAAGTAGAATGGCACGACCCATCCTTTGACGATGCACCAGTGCCAGGTGATGCACAAACACCTGCTCCATAGTGTAGAACATATACCAAAAGACCTTGTCCTCTTAAATGAGTGCGAGGTCTTTTTCTGTGAAAACGGATAGGAGCGTTTTGTTTAGTAATGGGAGCAATCGGAGAAACTGTGTTCATAATTGCCGATGTGAGGAGCAATCCGAATGGCTCAGATTGGTTGCAGCTTAGACGACAACGTTCACTATATTAAAGAATCGCTCGGATACAGCAATGATATTGTGATTCGAGAGGTAGTCCTAAATAGCCTAGAACCCATTCGGGCAGCTGTCTTGTATGCGGATGGCATGGTTGATTCGTATTTGGTACAAGCCGTATTAATCGATAGTCTTTTATACAAGACGCGTTTGAAGGAATGGGAAGGGATACGCGAGGACGAGTTCGTTCCCTTTTTAAAAGAATCGGTCCTGACCGTTGGGGATATGGGGGATTTATTCGACTTTCCCACATTGTTTACAGCATTGCTGTCCGGCTGTGTCATCATTCTCATAGATGGCTGCTCGCAAGGAATTCATATTGGTTTGCAGGAGTGGAGGGATAGAGGAGTCACTGAGCCGTCATCCCAAACAGTCATTCGTGGACCGCGGGAAAGCTTCACGGAGACACTCCGTACGAATATTACATTGCTACGGAGACGGATTTCCAGCGAAAAGCTATGGATTGAAATCAACAGAATTGGCGAGGAAACCAAGACAGAAGTCGCGGTTGTGTATATGAAAGGGATTGTAGAAGAGGGTGTTGTAGAAGAAGTACGCAATAGACTGGATCGAATCAGCATCGATGGCATCATGGAAAGCGGAATGATTGAGGAGTTGATCCAGGACGAAGCTTACACGCCTTTCCCAACCATCGCTAACTCGGAGCGTCCGGATGTAGTGGCCGCGAATCTATTAGAGGGACGCGTAGCGATTCTTGTAGATGGGACTCCTTTTGTTTTGACCGTGCCCTCTCTTTTTGTTGAGTTTTTTCATTCAGCGGAAGACTACTATCAGCGCTTTGATTTTAGTACGTTGATTCGCATGCTGCGGTTTGCCTGTTTTTTAATCGCGTTGCTTGCTCCCTCCCTCTATATCGCCATTACGACCTTCCACCAAGAGATGCTCCCGACACAGTTGCTAATTAGCTTGGCGGCACAGCGAGAAGGAGTGCCCTTTCCAGCCTTTATTGAGGCGATCATGATGGAAGTGGCTTTTGAGATATTGCGAGAGGCTGGAATCCGCATGCCGCGTGCAGTAGGTCAAGCCATTTCCATTGTGGGAACACTGGTTATCGGACAAGCAGCGGTGGAAGCCGGGATTGTTTCGGCCGCGATGGTCATTGTGGTCTCGATTACCGCAATATCCAGCTTTATTTTCCCAGCGAGCAATATGTCGATTACCGTGAGGATTCTTCGTTTTCCCCTGATGGTTCTGGCTGCTTCTTTTGGCATATACGGGGTCATTGTAGGGATGCTTGCCTTAGTGTTGCATTTATGCAGTCTGCGCTCATTTGGCGTACCGTATATGGAATCGTTTGCTCCGTTTTCCTTGAAAGAGCAAAAAGACACGATCCTTCGCTTGCCTCGCTGGGCCTTGGACAAACGGCCTGAATCGATTACCAAAAACAATTTGCGTCGCCAATCTAAAGGGATAAAGCCATTACCACCCCAGAAGTAATAGGCTTTTCACAGCATGTAAAGGAGTGGGCACCAGTGAAAGGGATAAAAGTTCTTCTCTGCATCGTGCTCGTTATTATCCTAGCTGGTTGTTGGGATCGCAAAGAACTAAACGATTTGGCTATTGCTGTCGGGATCGGTATTGATAAAGTGCAAGGAGGTTATCAAGTTTCCGTTCAAGTTGTAGACCCGGCAGAGGTCGCAGCCAACAAAGGGAAGCCTGGACGTTCGCCCGTTACGCTCTTTACCATGAACGCTCCGACCATCTTTGAGGCTGTGCGTAAAATGACCACGGTATCTCCGCGTAAAATATACATGGCGCACACCAGGATGCTCATATTTGGCGAGGAGGTGGCCAGGGAAGGGATCTCTCCAATCACTGATTTTGTCTCACGCGACCATGAGTTTCGAACTGATTTTTATATCGCCGTAGCTAGAGGAACAACGGCCCGCAATATCTTGAAAGTGATCACACCGCTTGAACAAATTCCTTCCACAGAAATGTTTGCTTCTTTGGAGACATCTTCCAAAGTATGGGCGCCTACCGCAGCAATTACGATGGATCAATTGATTACCGACTTTACCAGCAAGGGAAAGCAAGCAGTATTGACAGGTATCCGCTTGTCTGGGCCAGGAAGTGAGGGAGACGAACGAAAAAATGTCGAAGAAATAGATACACCTGTCCTGCTTCAATACACGACATTGGCTACGTTCCGGGGGGATAAGCTGATCACCTGGCTGAGTGAAGCGGACAGCAAAGCGTATAGTTACATTACAGGCAAAGTAAAAAGCACGGTTGGAAGCATGCCTTGCAAGGGGGGAGGCCTCTTGACGATGGAAGTCATGCGCGCCGACGCTAAAATCGAGGCTACCATGAAAAATGGCAGGCCTGAAATCATCGTTCGCATCGATTTGGAAAATGATATTGGGGAAGTGCAATGCAAACTCGATCTGACTGACATGGATACGATTAAAGACCTGGAAAAAGAGTCGGAAAAATCAATGGAAGCATTAGCGACAAAAGCAATTGCCAATGCCAAGAAAAATGGCATAGATATCTATGGATTCGGCGAAGCGATCCATCGAAAATACCCGAAAGTATGGAAGAAGATAGCGAGTAATTGGGAAAAGGAATTCACCAAGCTGCCTGTACATGTCATAGCTGATGTGAAAATCAGACGTTTAGGAACCATCAATAATGCCTTTGACGAAAAGTGATTGTGCAACAGGATCAGGGGGAGTTTGTATGTCGACATTTACTGTCATCGTTGTATCCATAATCGTTTGTGCATACGAGCTACCCCGATTGATTCGGAAGCGGCAGCGCAAAGAGATCGCTGTCTTTCTCGGGTTGCTTGTCATCAGTGTGGGCTTGTACGCAGGAGCCGAAAAAGGGGTTGTCCCCAATCCTGTTTATTGGGTGGAAATGGTTTACAAGCCGGTATACGACGGAGTCATGACATGGCTGAAGTAAACAAGGGGCATACTGAGTACACCCCCAGTAAAGGAGAGTAAATAGACGTGGACGGTCTTTTGATGAAGCTGCTCGTTAGTCCGGTGTTGGTCGTTTTGGCAGATGCTCTCTTTCCAGAAGTGAATTTCGCAAATCTATATCAGTCTGTCGGAGTCGGATTTGTCTTGGCAGTCGCCGGATATTTTTTGGATAGGGCGATTCTTACATCAGGGAGTCTTTGGCTGACGACCATGTTTGACTTGATTATCGGCTTTTTGATCGTTTATGGAAGCATTGTGTTTTTGCCGACGGCTCAAATCGCCGCAATCGGGGCCGGTTTTGTTGCGATATTTTTTGGTGTAGCTGAATATATCCAACATGTTTGGCTGATACGCACAGGACGAACGGAAAGTGTATAGTGTTCAACGTGCAAACACACTCCTTACGGGGGTGTGTTCTTTTATGCATAAACAAAACATCACGATCGCTTTGTCACGATTCGCTCAATCCATGACCACGGAAGCCAATTTTTTGCGGCGATCGTGAGCGCCACGCCTCGGCCAACCGGGTAGCGGAATCGTGGCTTGGGAGTGGTGGCTGCATGGACAATCGTCGAGATGACTGCGTCGGGAGCAGGTGCCTTTTCTATGATCGCTTCTACGTGACGCATCAGTTGTTTCATTTGGGAGGCGTATGGAGAGGCTTCTTCAAGCTGTTGGTCTTGCATGCCTTTCTCCCAGATTGCTGTACGAAAGGAGCCGGGCTCAACAAGGACGACTTGAACTTGAAAGGGTAGCATTTCAAGGCGAAGTGATTCACTGAAGCCTTCGACTGCATGCTTGGATGCGGCATACGGCGAGAGACCGGGGAATCCAAATCGCCCACTGATGCTGCTTAGGTTAATAATTCGTCCAGATTGTTGCTCCCGCATATAAGGCAAGACTGCCCGAGTGACGTCGATCAGTCCGAACACATTTACATCAAACTGCTTGCGCCATTCCTCAGAAGAGACTTCCTCCGCAAAGCCGCCCAACGCGTAGCCGGCATTGTTCACCAACAGATCAATGCGCCCATGCTTTGCAATGATGGAGGAGATCGCATCCTGAATTTGTTCCGGAAGCGTAACATCAAGGGAAAGGACTTCAAGATGCTCAGGATCTATATGCAAGCTTGCCAATTTGTCAAGAGGGTCTCTTTTTGCTAGATCACGCATAGCAGCAATTACCTGAAAACCAGCCTTGACTAAAGCGACTGATGCGTGCTTGCCAAAGCCACTTGAGGTACCAGTGACTAGTGCAACTGGTCTTTTTTGCATGAAATTCTCCTTTGATTTGGAAGTTATGGTAGGGTTTAACTGCAAAGTTCACAAATTTGTTCATAAATTTGTTAACAAAATCATAACAAATAGCCTTTGTATTAAGGAAAATTTATGTATACTTAAATGGTTACCACGCTTGGGTAGAAGTGTGCAATACTGCCCCTTACTTTCCTGTTTGTTTTTGGAATTGCTGCTAATACTTTTCCTGTTTGGGCATTATAGTTGTGGAAAGTATTGAATGCGATTTCTTCATTCAGATAGAAAAGTACGAAAACTTCTAGTTGTAGGCGTGGCTAGAACGTTACCAACACGAAGAAAGAGGGGTTCATTGGTATGAAGGGTTGGCAACAGTATTGGCGTCAGTTTTCCCTGTTTGCTCTGCTGGCGCTAGTGTTAACCGGGTGTGGCAAAGATGAGCTCTCAGCGCTCAAGCCCTCTGGTCCGGTAGCTGCGATGCAGTTTGACCTGATGAAGCTGTCCTCCGCTATCATGATCGGCGTCTTCATTGTCGTTATGACGATCTTTACGTACGTCCTTATCCGTTATCGTAAGCGTCCCGGACAGCAAGGTATTCCTAAGCAGGTCGAAGGAAATCATGCACTTGAAATTCTTTGGACGGTAATTCCTTTCTTGCTCCTGATCATCATGGCGATTCCAACTGTTACTACCGGATTCGCACTGCACAAGGAGTACCCGAAAGAGGAAGCAGTTCAAGTAAAGGTTACCGCTCACCAATTCTGGTGGGAATTCGAGTATCCTGATCTTGGCGTATCGACTGCACAAGACTTGGTATTACCAGTTGGCAAAAAGGTTCAATTCGTATTATCAGCGTCTGATGTTAAGCACGCATTCTGGATTCCTGCATTGGGCGGTAAAATCGATACGAACCCAGGGCAAGAAAACAAATTGTGGCTGCAAGCAGACAAAACAGGCATTTACTACGGTAAATGTGCGGAGCTCTGTGGAGCGTCCCATGCCTTGATGGACTTCAAGGTAGAAGTAAAGGAACAAGCAGATTTTGACACTTGGGTAGCTAACATGAAGGGCGTTCAGGCAAAAGAGCCTGTAACGGCAACTTCTCCACTGGCTGCAGAAGGTCAACAAATCTTCGATAAGAGCTGTTTGGGATGTCACGCTGTGGCAGGTAAAGGCGGTAAGATGGGTCCAAACCTGACTAACTTTGCAGATCGCGAACGTGTAGCAGGTATCAAAGCACATACGCCTCAAAACATTGCAGAGTGGCTGAAAGATCCGCAAAAAATGAAGCCGGGCAACAAAATGCCTAACCTCAATCTCGAAGAAAACCAAGTGAAAGCGCTTGTAGAGTACATGGAGACATTGAGCGTAAGCGAAAAAAAGTAAAGTAAAGCCTCATAAAACTTATTGCATTGACAATCGTCATAGGCAGTGACGCTTAAAAAGGAGGTAAACCCGTGTCTGCACATGCTTCTCATGCACCAAATCGCTCGGGGCTGTGGGATTATCTTACGACAGTGGACCATAAGAAAATTGCGATCCTGTATCTGATTGCAGGTGGAATTTTCTTCTTGGCCGGTGGTTTGGAAGCCCTGCTGATTCGTTTGCAGTTGATGTACCCAGAGATTCAATTGGTTGGTGCCAAGACGTTTAACGAATTAATTACGATGCACGGCACCACGATGATTTTCTTGGCAGTTATGCCGATCATTTTTGCTTTGATGAACGCGATTGTTCCCCTTCAAATTGGTGCACGCGACGTAGCATTCCCGTTTGTTAACGCACTCGGATTCTGGCTATTCTTCTTCGGGGGAGTGCTACTGAACACAAGCTGGTTCTTGGGTGGCGCACCTGATGCTGGTTGGACATCGTATACAACTTTGGCTTTGAATCAATACAGTGGAATCGGCGTAGACTTCTACGTACTCGGTTTGCAAATTGCCGGTCTCGGAACGCTGATTGGTGGTATTAACTTCTTGGTTACCATCATCAACATGCGTGCTCCAGGTATGACATTCATGCGTATGCCAATGTTCACCTGGTCGTCCTTTATTACATCCGGTTTGATCCTCTTCGCATTCCCTGCGATTACGGTTGGTTTGGTTCTGTTGATGTTTGACCGTTTGTTCGGCGGAAACTTTTTCAACCCTGACGCAGGTGGTAATGTTGTTATCTGGGAGCACTTGTTCTGGATCTTCGGTCACCCCGAAGTATACATTTTGATTCTCCCAGCATTCGGTATCATTTCTGAAGTGGTTTCTACATTCTCAAGAAAGCGTCTGTTTGGTTACAGCTCCATGGTATTTGCAACTGCGCTGATCGGTTTCTTGGGCTTCATGGTGTGGGCTCACCACATGTTCACAACAGGTTTGGGCGCAATTGCCAACACGCTGTTTGGACTTGCAACCATGTTGATTGCTGTTCCTACAGGTATCAAAATCTTTAACTGGCTGTTGACCATGTGGGGCGGTCAAATCCGCTTCCCTACCGCAAACCTGTTTGCAGTAGGATTTATCCCGACGTTCACAATCGGTGGTATGACAGGGGTTATGCTTGCGGTTCCGCCAGCTGACTACCAATATCATGACAGTTATTTCGTAGTTGCTCACTTCCACTACGTTATCGTAGGGGGGCTCGTATTCGGTCTCTTCGCTGGTCTTTACTACTGGTGGCCGAAAATGTTCGGTAAAATGCTGAACGAAACAATCGGTAAATGGAACTTCTGGACGTTCTTCATTGGTTTCCACCTTACCTTCTTCCCGCAACACTTCCTGGGTCTGATGGGGATGCCGCGCCGCGTCTTTACATACCTCAAAGATCAGAACTTGGATATGGGGAACTTTATCAGTACGATTGGTGCATTTGGTATGACGATCGGTACCATCCTATTCTTGATCAACGTAGTCGTTGCAGCGAAAAGCTCCAAACGCGCTCCTGCAGATCCATGGGATGGACGTTCACTCGAATGGGCGATTCCTTCGCCGCCACCAGAATACAACTTTGTTCAAACCCCTCTCGTTCGTGGTTTGGATGCGTTGTGGGTTGAGAAGATGGCTGGTAACAAAGGTATGACACCTGCAGAACCAATCGGTGACATTCACATGCCATCACCATCGTTCCTGCCATTCTTGATGTCTCTCGGTCTGTTCATTGCAGGTTATGGCTTTATCTACCACAACTACGTGGTCGTAGTTATTGGATTGCTCTTTACACTGGGCTGCATGTTTACCCGTTCTGTGAAAGACGATCCAGGTTATCACATTCATGAGGATGAACTCGACGAGAAAGGGGTAAAGGCTTAATGGCTAACCATCATGCACATGCAGTATTGCCTGACGAACCGGAAAAAGCCACCCTTGAAGGCAAGAATAAGGTTCTTGGCTTCTGGCTCTTCCTCGGTGGAGAGACAGTTCTCTTCGGTTCCTTGTTTGCAACATTTATCGCTCTTCGTGATCAGGCAAATGGTGGACCGACATCCCAATCATTGTTTGACATGAATCTCGTTGCCGTGGCAACACTTCTCTTGCTTACCAGCTCGATGACAAGTGTTATGGCTACGCTGGCTCTGCACAAGAAAGACCTGAAGAAGATTCAGCTTTGGCTGACCATCACTGTATTGCTCGGTCTCGGCTTCCTTGCTTTGGAGATTTACGAGTTTGTACACTATGTGAATGAAGGACTGAAAATGTCAACAAGTGCATTCTCATCTGCCTTCTACACCTTGGTTGGATTCCACGGAGCTCACGTAGCGTTCGGGATTAGCTGGATCATCCTTTTGCAAGTATCTGCGACGAAAAAGGGCCTGACGGTAGTAACTGCACCGAAGTTCTATCTGGCATGTCTGTACTGGCACTTTATCGACGTTGTATGGGTATTCATCTTTACCGTGGTATATCTCATGGGTATGATCGGTGGAAAGGTGGGATAATCTATGGGAGCACAAGCTCATAATGAAGAGGTACGCAAGCCGAAAGTCAAACACGAGGGTCCGAAAAGACACCTAGTTGCTTTCATCGGATCTCTCGTATTGACTGCACTGGCATTCATTGCAGTGGCGTATGAAGCAATTCCATCAGGTTTTACCGTACCATTCATCGTTGCTTTGGCCTTCGTTCAAGCGTTTTTCCAGCTGTATGTCTGGATGCACATGGATCAAAAAGGTCATGAGTTTGCACGTATCAGTATTTTTGCAGGGTTATTCGTAATCCTGTTGGCAATTTTCGTCTTTATTTTCTGGGTTTGGGTCTAGGAAGTGGAGCGAATAGAAGAGGACAGACATTGGGTCTGTCCTCTTTTTTGCGTTTTAAGGAGCTGTAGTGGAGGGGAAGAAGCGAATTTCCAGTCTACGCTTCGGCCTACGCCCTGCAAGGGGGTGGAACTGTCCGCTCCGGAATGAATGGCGGGAACGCTTCAAAAGTAGCAGTTTCGAAGAAGGGGTAGCAGAGGCTGAAGCTAAAACCATTCCCGCCATTCATCCCTCCGCTGGGTCGGGCTCCAGAGGCGCTTGGACTGGAAATTCGCTTCTTCCCACGGGGCTTTTATTAAATTCCGAGAAAGCTATTTCAACGAGGACTCCTTGAAATTCCCCAACAAATGTTTTGAATAATCGAAGGCAACCACAGCTGTACGAAAGTCCTGTCACATGTTTGGAAGGAGACCGCCCGAACGCAGAGAGGATATAGGCGACTGGAAAACATGTGGCAGGGCTTCCCCCGACCACAAAAGATGGAAGACACCTCATCGAAGCCTATTCTGTCAGCCTTTTCCCAGTCATAAACATAAAGAGAAGGGAGCGTGAAAACAGGCAGAGTTTTCTTGCTTTTTGAAAAATACTTGCACCTGTCACAAAGGCTTTATATAATAAAAATATTAACATGCGTTAAAATAACGTTATATGAATTAGTCGTCACACATTACAACTATAATCTGAGGAAAGCAGGGATCATGATGGTGAAATTGGTAGCGATTTATCGCAAGCCCGAAGATATCGATGCTTTTGACAAGCACTATTTCGAGGTACATGGCCCATTGGCAGAGAAAATGCCTGGCTTAATCAAAATGGAAGTGAGCAAAATCTATGGAACACCAATGGGAGAATCCGACCTGCATCTGATGGCAGAAATGTACTTTGAATCAAAAGAAGCCTTGATGGAAGCGTTGTCATCGCCTGAAGGTCGCGCAGCAGGAAAAGACCTCCGTGGTTTCGCTGGACCAATTGTGTCCATGCATTTTGCAGAAGTAGTTTAATCATGACCACGAAAAGATTGATAGACGAACAAGCGATCCATCAGAAGCATTACACAGAGATTTGTGAGAAGCTAAAGCAAGATCCATTTGCGCAATTTTTAGGCATCAAGCTGATTGAGCTGGGAGAAGGAACGGCGACTGCGGAAGTCACTGTTGCCGAGCATATGCTGAATGCACATGGCACCGCTCATGGCGCAATCATCTTCTCCCTGGCAGACTTTGTTTTTGCAGCGGCCTGTAATTCCTATGGCAAAACGTCTGTAGCACTGTCGATGAACATCGGATTTTTGGCTGCTGCCATGAAAGGGAATCGCTTGGTGGCAACCGCGACCGAAGAGAAGAAAAACAATCGAACAGCCTGGTACCGTATTCGCGTAGAAACGGAGCATGGATTGGTAGCGACACTGGATGCACTGGCTTACCGGAAAAGTGATTACTTCGTCGAAATCGACGAAAACGAATAACTGACAGCGAAAATAAAACGGAGAAAGGATGCCAAAAGCCACGTGCTTAGGCTCCTTTCACTGTTTCAAGACGATACGAGAAAGGGGGCAAAGATGTCAGTGGAGATCCGTAATCGATTCAATCACTACCTGGGCATAGAAGTTGTGCACCGAGATGAACAGGGCTGTAAGGTAGCACTGAAAATTCGCCCCGAGCTGTTCAATAGCATCGAAGGTGTCGTACACGGAGGTGTTACGGCGACACTAGCCGATGTGGCAATGGGGCATGGGGCAGCACCTCATGTGGATGGTGTACAGCAATGTGTGACGGTGGAGAGCAAGATTCAATACCTGCACCCAGCTCGCGGTGAGGTACTCGAGGCACAATCCCATGTATTGAAACAAGGAAAAAGCTTGATCGTGATGGAAGCACGCGTGACTTGTGATGGCAAGCTTGTGGCTTTTGCTACCGGAACGTATGCACGGGTTAACCCGCCTGCACAAGGAGGACGTTGATGATGGAAGAGAGCGTTCGATTTGAACGTGAAGGACATATAGGACTGATTACGCTGAATCGCCCAGATGAGTTGAATGCGCTGAACTACGATACATTGGAGCGCCTGGGAAACTTGATTGAGCAGGTACGTCTGGATGCAAAAGAGATTCGCGTGGTCATCGTGAAGGCAGAAGGGCGAGCATTTAGCGCAGGGGCAGATTTGAAGGAGCGCCGTACACTGACGGAACAGCAGGTACGCCGCAATGTCCGCAAAATCCGCGATGTATTTACTGCGTTGGAGAGGCTTCCGCAGCCGACGATTGCCATGATTAACGGATTTGCGTTTGGCGGGGGTTTTGAACTGGCGCTGGCCTGTGATTTCCGCTATGCCGTCGCAGATGCCAAAATGGGTCTGACAGAGGTGAGCTTGGGCATCATTCCTGGTGCGGGTGGTACGCAGCGGTTGTCTCGCTTAATCGGACCCTCCAAAGCAAAGGAGCTGATCCTGACTGCCAGGCGCATCCAAGCGCAGGAAGCGTATCAAATCGGTTTTGTAAATGCTGTTGCAAAAGATACAGAGGAGCTGCGTGAGCTGACAATGGGGCTGGCAGACGAGATTTTAGCAAATGCTCCGCTGGCTGTGTATCAGGCAAAATCAGCCATTGATCGCGGAAGCAGTGTCGATTTGCAGACAGGTCTAGATATCGAAACAATGTGTTATGAAGTGATTATTCCCACGACAGATCGTCTGGAAGCATTGGAAGCCTTTCGCGAAAAGCGAAAACCAGTTTTTAAGGGTGAGTAACATTTTCAAACAAGTACTCCTACCGAGTCATAACGCAAGGGGATGAGGGAAGCGACATGATCTTTAATACAGAAATGGAAACGCTACCAAGAGAGAAAATGACGGAACTGCAACTGGCACGCTTGAAAGAAACGGTCAAACGCGTATATGAGCGCGTCCCTTTCCACACAAAGGCGTTCAATGAAGCTGGTGTGAAACCAGAAGATATCCAATCGATCGAAGACATACAGAAGCTTCCATTTATGAAAAAGACAGATTTGCGAGAAAATTATCCATTCAATCTGTTTGCAGTCGAAATGAAGGAAGTAGCACGCATTCACGGTTCATCCGGGACAAAAGGAAAACCGACTGTTGTCGGCTACACCAAAAAAGACCTGGAGAATTGGGCGGAGATCGTGGCGCGCGCCATTTGCTGTGCGGGCGGAGAGCCGGGAGACATTTTCCATAACGCGTATGGCTACGGCCTTTTTACAGGCGGATTGGGTCTGCACAACGGCATCGAGCACATGGGCGCAGTTGCAGTGCCAGTATCCGGTGGCAATACCTCCCGTCAAATTACGTTGATCGAGGACTTCAAGCCACGTGGCATTGCAGCAACGCCATCCTATGTCCTCAACATCGTGGAAGAGATGAAAAAGCAAGGAATCGATCCGCGTGAGACGAGTGTCAAATACGGGATTTTTGGTGCAGAGCCGTGGTCGGAAGAAATGCGCGTACAACTGGAGCATGAGCTCGACATTAAAGCGGTGGACATTTACGGGCTGAGCGAAGTGATGGGGCCAGGTGTTTCCATTGAATGTCATGAAGGGCAGGATGGCCTGCATATCGCAGAAGACCATTTCTACGCAGAAATTATCGATCCAAGCACTGGAGAAGTGCTCCCATATGGACAAGAAGGCGAGCTCGTATTCACGTCACTGACGAAAGAAGCATTCCCGGTTGTGCGCTACCGTACGGGTGATATCGCTTCCCTCAATTCTGAGCCCTGTAAGTGCGGACGGACAACCATGCGTATGTCGCGCATCAAAGGGCGTGTAGATGACATGCTCATTATTCGCGGGGTCAATGTGTTCCCGACAGAGATCGAGTCCGTTTTGCTTACGTTCAACCAATTGGCTCCACACTACCAGGTCGTCATTGAACGCGATGGTGCCCTCGACCGTTTTGAGGTGCACTGCGAGCTGACACCAGCATATGCAAATGAGATCAGTGGAAATGACAGCTCTGCTCTCTCGCCATTGGTGAAAGAAATTTGCCATCAGATCAAAAATACGTTGGGCGTGTCCGTGGTGCTGCGGGTGCAACCGCCGAATTCTTTGACGCGCAGCGAAGGAAAAGCGATTCGTGTCGTGGATAACCGGAACAAATCACAGGCAGCTATTTAAACCAACTCCTGTAAAAAAAGGGTGTGACAGTTCATGGCCTATGAATATATTAGCGTAGCCAGTGAAGATGGTGTCGGTATCATTACATTGAATCGACCGAAGATTCTAAACGCACTGAATTTGCAGCTCGTCGACGAATTGGTTGAACAGATGGAGCAAATGGACCGCGACCCGGATATTCGGGTGATCATCCTGACTGGCAACGCGAGGGCGTTCGCAGCGGGTGCCGACATTAATGAAATGGCGGAAGCATCAGCCATCGACATCATGAAGCGCAATCAGTTCGCGGTTTGGGATCGCATCTCGCTTATCTCCAAGCCGATTATTGGTGCCGTCAGCGGCTTTGTGCTCGGTGGTGGCTGTGAATTAATGATGAACTGCGATATCGTGATCGCTTCGGAGACAGCCGTCATTGGTCAACCGGAAATCAAGCTTGGAGTCATGCCTGGGGCTGGTGGTACACAGCGTCTGACGCGTGTGGTAGGTGAGCGAAAAGCATTGGAGATGCTGCTCACAGGTGAACCGATTTCGGCCAAAGAAGCGTTGAAATACGGACTGGTCAATCGGGTAGTGCCAGTGGAGGCGTACTATCAGGAAGCGCTCAAGCTGGCGAAGCAAATCGCCCAGCAACCGCCGCTCGCGGTACAGGTAATCAAAAAAGCTGTGTACAAAGCTGGTGATCTTCCCCTTCAAGAGGGGATGGATTACGAGCGAAACAGCTTTTATCTTCTTTTGGCAAGCGAAGATCGAAAAGAAGGCATGCAAGCTTTTCTGGAGAAGCGCAAACCCCGTTTTACGGGAAATTAGGAGGCGGCCATGTACGAAACGATTCTTTATGAAGTGTCTGAAGGCGTAGCAGTAGTGACCTTGAACCGTCCGGACAAATTCAATGCGTTTACAGCCGTCATGAACAAGGAAATCACCGATGCATTGAAGCAAGCGCAGAAGGATGCGGATGTGCGCTGCATCGTTCTTACCGGAGCAGGGCGGGCGTTCAATGCCGGTCAGGATCTCAGTGACGTTTCTGGAGGGGGAGATGTGGATTACGGTGGTTTCTTGCGGGATCGCTATAATCCAATGATCCTTCAGTTTCAAAAAACAGAGAAGCCGATCATTGCAGCAGTAAACGGTGTAGCAGCAGGTGCAGGCATGAGTGTTGCGCTAGCGTGCGATATTCGCCTGGCATCGGAAAAGGCATCCTTCGTCAATGCTTTTGTCAACATCGGGCTCGTTCCTGATTCAGGAGGCTGCTATTTCTTGCCACGCATCGTCGGGATCGGCAAGGCGTTGGAGCTGGCGATGACAGGGGAAAAAGTATCTGCTGAGGAAGCAATGCGAATTGGATTGGTCAATCAGGTGTACCCTGCGGAGAGCTTCATAGAGGATGCGTTGGCGTATGCGCGCAAGCTGGCGTCACTGCCGACGAAGGGGATTGGTTTAATCAAGCGCACGATGTACAAAGGGCTTGAGATGGGGTTGGAAGAGACCTTGGAATATGAAGCTTTTGCACAAGAGGCGGCTGGCAGCACAGCGGATCATAAGGAAGGGGTCACCGCTTTCATGGAAAAGCGTGCGCCTCGTTTTACAGGCCGTTAGAGGCGAAGGGAGGCAAGCCCAAGTGAGTATAAAAACAGTAGGCGTCATCGGGGCGGGAACGATGGGAGCGGGGATCGCTCTCGTTTGTGCTCGCAAAGGACATCAGGTCATGCTGCTGGATGCAAATCAGGCGGTGCTGGACAAAGCGCTTGTCTATTTGGAATCGATCCTGACAAAAGACGTGGAGAAAAGCAAAATCAGTGAACAAGAAATGGCAGAGACGCTAGAGCTGGTCCATCTCGTATCGGAAATAGAGCAATTGGCAGACTGCGATATCGTCATCGAAGCGGTGCCAGAGCGTCTTGATTTGAAAAAAAGCATTTTCAGCCAGCTTTCTGTGATTTGCAGAGAGGATGCCCTTTTACTAACGAATACTTCCTCCATCTCGATTACGGAGATTGCAGGAGGGCTTTCGCATCCCGAGCGCATTCTCGGATTTCATTTTTTCAATCCGGCACCCGTCATGCCCTTGGTTGAGGTTATTCGCGGGAAAAAATCGAGTGAGGAAAATGTGGAGGTGGCGTATCGATTTGCGCAAGAGTTGGGCAAGGTGCCTGTCCTGGTGACGGACACCCCAGGCTTTATCGTCAATCGAATCGCGCGGCCTTACTATAATGAAGCATTGCGTATCATGGGCGATCATGTGGCGGGTGTGGAACAGATTGACCGCATTATGAAGCTGGCTGGCGGATTCAAAATGGGACCGTTTGAGTTGCAAGACATGATCGGCATCGACATCAATTTTGCCACCACCAAATCGATCTATACCGACTTCTTCCATGAAGGACGATTTAAGCCTAGCCGGATTCAGCAACAAATGGTTCAATCCGGCAGCTTGGGCAGAAAGACGGGGGAAGGCTTCTATGATTACAACCAATAAGGCTGTATTGCTCGTGGGCACAAGCCCGCTGTACGCAGAGTTGAATCATTTGATGGTGGAAAGAGGTTATCAGGTGCTTACGCTTGCAGAAGCGATGGCTGAACCTGAGCTGATTGAATTGGCTGTGGAAGTAAATAGCGTCGATTTGCAGGCGAAAAAGAGGCAGGTACGCGAGCTGGATGACCTATTGCCACCAAACGTACCGATTATCACGACTTCGCTCGCAATTACAGCGACGGAGGTAGCGTCATGGACACAGCATCCTGAACGTGTTTGCGGATTTGGAACGCTCGTGCCCTTGGTTGAACGGGAGCTGATCGAGATTGCCCCTGCCCTGCAAACGGAGCTGGATACGATTCAAGCAACGGAAGGCTTCTTTCAATCACTCGGGAAAGCAACGGAGACCGTAAATGACGAGGTAGGTCTCGTGTTCCCACGCATTTTAACACTCATTATCAACGAGGCTACCTTTACGCTGATGGAAAAAGCGGCAACCGCTACCGATATCGATATCGCGATGAAAAAAGGAACCAACTACCCATATGGCCCTCTCGAATGGGCAGATCGTATCGGGTTGGATGAGATTTTTGCGATATCGAGAGGCTTGCAGCGCGACCTGGCCGAGGAGCGTTATCGCACAGCGCCGCTATTACGCAAGCTGGTGCTGGCAGGGCGTGTCGGCGTACGCAGTGGGCAAGGCTTTTACACGTACGAAGAAAAAGTAGGTGTAGAGGCATGAGCTTGACTACCAAGAAGGTGTACATAGCAACAGCAGTACGTACACCAATCGGCAAGCTGGGCGGAAGTCTGAAGAACACCCCCATCGACGACCTGACAGCCATTGTCTTGAATGGAGCGCTTGCGAAGGCAGGACAATCCGGTGAGATTGTTGATGGGGTCATCATGGGTAACGTCATATCGGCAGGACCGTTTATTAACATTGCGCGCGTTGGTTTGTTGAAAGCAGGGCTTCCTGACACCATACCTGGACTGACTGTGAATCGGGTGTGTGCATCTGGGCTAGAGGCAGTCAATTTGGCTGCGCAGTCTATCCAGGCAGGACATAGTCAGGTCATGCTGGCAGGCGGTGTAGAGAATTTGACTCGTTCACCGTACATCATGGAAAAATTCGAGCAGCCGTATCAACGTGGGGGACAGATACTGATCGAGTCCTTTGGCGGACCTCGTTCTGCTCCTGTCTCGCTTTATGGCGATCTGACCATGGGAGATACAGCGGAAAACGTGGCGGAGCAATTTGGCATCAGTCGCGAGGATCAGGATCGTTTTGCAGCAGAGAGCCAGTCTCGGGCTATCAACGCAATAGAGGCAGGTCTGTTTCGCGATGAGATCATTCCCATCAAGTTAACTGGGAAAAAAGGGGAAGAAACGCTGTTTGATACGGATGAATTCCCAAGAAGGGATTCTAGTGTGGAGTCATTGTCCAAGTTGCGACCTGCCTTCCGAAAAGATGGTAGCGTCACAGCAGGCAACTCCTCCGGTATCAACGATGGCGCAGCGGCCTTGCTGCTGATGAATGAAGAAATGCTGCTAAAGACAGGCATCGCTCCTTTGGGGCGCATTGTTCATTTTGTTAGTGCTGGTGTTGATCCGCGCATTATGGGCATTGGTCCGGTCGCTGCGATTCGTAAGCTGCTCGCAGAAACGAACATGACCGTAGATCAAATTGATCTATTTGAGTTGAATGAAGCTTTTGCTTCCCAGTCACTCGCCTGCATGCGCGAACTGGGACTGGACCCTTTGAAAACGAATGTAAACGGTGGAGCAATCGCGTTGGGTCATCCACTCGGAATGAGCGGTGCCCGACTGGCAGGTACGATACTTTTCGAGCTGAGACGTCGCCAAAAGAAATACGGAATCGTTTCTTTGTGTATAGGCGGCGGTCAAGGATTGGCCACGTTAGTAGAAGCGCTATAGAAATAAAGCCCTCGTGCATGGGAGGAGTGGAAGAATGAGTACACCTGTCATCATAGATGCTGTGCGCACGCCAATCGGTCGTATTGGTGGTGCGTTGAAGGATGTGCGCCCGGATGACCTGGGCGCATTGGTGATTCAAAAGCTGCTGGAACGCAACTCCATCGATCCGAAGACGATTGATGATGTCATCATGGGTTGTGCCAATCAGGCTGGGGAAGATAACCGCAATGTCGCGCGTATGTCACTTCTGTTGGCGGGACTACCTGTCGAAGTGCCGGGAGTGACAGTGAACCGTCTGTGCGGTTCAGGTCTGGAGGCTGTGAACCAAAGCGCGAATGCAATCAAAGCCGGAGCAGGTCATGTCTATATCGCGGGCGGGACAGAGAGCATGACACGCTCTCCGCTGGTGATGATGAAGCCAGGCACGGCTTTTCAGCGCGGCAATCAGCAGTTGGTCGATACGACATTGGGCTGGCGATTGGTTAACGAAAAAATGAAAGAGATGTATCCGCCGATCAGCTTGGGGGAAACAGCGGAGAAGGTAGCGGAGCAATACGGCATTAGCCGTGAAACGCAGGATGAGTTTGCTTTGCGCAGTCAGCAAAATTACGCACGTGCCTTAGCAGAAGGAAAGTGGGATGCGGAGATCGTTCCCGTAGAACTGAAAGGGCGCAAAGGCGAGGTTACATTGTTTGAGAACGATGAACATGCACGTCCAGAGACGACCATCGAGCAGCTCCAAAAGCTGAAACCAGCATTCCAAGCAGATGGCAGCGTCACAGCAGGCAACTCCAGCGGTCTAAACGATGGAGCCTGCGCTCTGCTCATCATGGAACAGGAAGCGGCTCTTGCAGCCGGCTTGAAGCCTCGTGCAAGAATCGTTGCATCCGCAGTCGCAGGTGTCGATCCATCCGTGATGGGAATTGGACCTGTACCTGCTACGCGCAAAGTACTGAAGCAGGCAGGCTTGTCGCTTACGCAGATGGATCTGTTCGAATTCAACGAGGCTTTTGCGGCGCAGGCAGTAGCGAGCGTACGTGAGCTGGGGGTCAACCCTGATCTGGTCAACGTAAATGGCGGAGCAATTGCTTTGGGCCATCCTCTCGGGTGTAGCGGAGCGCGCATCCTTACTACTCTTCTGAATGAAATGGAGCGTCGTGATGCTCGTTACGGGCTGGCTGCGATGTGCATTGGAGTTGGACAGGGAATTGCGACGATTATCGAACGTGTGTAGCTTGGGTAGATAGGGAGGCAGGTACTCTTGATAGATAGACTGCAGCCAGGTACGACGGAAGAATTTACTGTGACAGTGACAAAGGACATGCTGCCTGTTTTTGAAGGCCAAGTCGTGCATCCCGTGATGTCGACAGTCAGCATGATTTATTACATGGAATGGGCGGGAAGACGCGTCATTTTACCGTACCTGGAAGCTGATGAAGAGGGCTCGGGATTTGCTGTAGACATCAAGCATGTCGGCCCAGCAGTGATTGGTCAAGCGGTCACATTCCGGGCTACCTGCGTGCAGGTCACCGAAAAACGCGTAGTGTGCGAGGTTACGGCGGACACTACGCGTAATCGTGTAGGACTCGGTACGTTCGTCCAAGCCATCTTCAAAAAGGACGAAATCAAGCGCCGATTTGAGGCCTTGCAAGCAGAGATCAACCAGGAAGTAAATGGGAAATCATAAATATGACAGAATAAATTGACTCTTTTAAAATGTTTTACTATAATTACGTTTAAATTACGTTATATGATTTTATCGTCATATACTCTCGATCGATTCACGCACTTCCTACAGAATATGGTACAATTTCACACAGCATATAGGTATGAATCGATTTGGGGGTAGAAGAAACGTGAAGCCACAATCCATGCTTTTTACAATTTACGGGGAATACGTCCGCCATTATGGAAGCGAAATCTGGATTGGTAGTCTGACCAAGCTGATGGGGGAATTCGGACTGTCGGAGCCGGCTGTTCGTGCAGCAATCTCCCGGATGCTTCGCCAAGGCTGGCTGGAATCGCGAAAAGTAGGGAACCGCAGCTTCTACTCGGTATCCGAGCGCGGTAAAAAGCGGCTGGAAGAAGCAGCGGCACGTATTTATAAGGTCGAGACAGATGTGTGGGACGGCAAGTGGTGCATTGCCAGCTACAACATCCCAGAGGAGCGTCGAGCGCTGCGTGATCAACTGCGCAAGGAGCTGGGCTGGATGGGCTTCGGGATGCTGACGACCAGCACATGGATCAGCCCGAATAACCTCAGTGATCGCGTGAAGGACCTGACGGAAGCACACGAGATTACAGAGTATGTCGAGATTTTTACATCAGAGCATATGGGCTGGAGCGATCCGAAGCAGCTCGTGCAGAAATGCTGGGATATCGATGAAATCAATGAAAAATACAAGGCCTTCATCGATGCCTACCGAGAAGAATACGAGCAGCTTTCAGCAAAACTTAGCAATGGGGAAGAGGTTCCAGATAGCCATTGCTTCGTGGAAAAGACAAAGCTCGTCCACCAATACCGCAAGTTCTTGTTCATCGATCCTGATTTGCCGCAGGAATTGTTGCCAGAGCTGTGGTTGGGCAAAGAGGCGGATCAGTTGTTCCAAAATTACTACCAGTTATTGAATCCAGGGGCAGTACGATTCTTCGAGACCGTGTATGAAGCTGCGCCATCCGCATAGGCGATAGCTGCGAAGGAAAGGCCCTAGCACGTCTAGGGTCTTTTTCATTCAATTTATTTTCCATTATTTAAAATGTAAGCGTTTTACTTGGGTGTAGTTTAGTGGACTCGAAACAAAGGGGGTACAGCACGAATATGACGGAATTGCTACAGTACGTTGCAAACGGCCTCGTCAGTGGCGGGATTTACGCGATCGTAGCGGTTGGTTTCATCACGATTTACAACGTAAGCAAGGTCATTAATCTGGCACAGGGTGAATTTTTGATGCTGGGCGGAATGGTCACAGTTGCCTTAATTGGCATGAATCTTCCATATGGGTTGGCGGCATTGCTCGCGATCCTCCTGGTCACCTTGATCGGTGTTTTGATGCAGAAATACGTAATCGCTTACGTCAAAAAGGCTAATCCAATTAGTTTGATTATTTTGACGATAGGGATTTCGACACTCATTCGCGGCATTGCCAGCTTTATTTGGGGAAAAGATGCGTTTGCACTCGAACCGATTACGAGCAATGAGCCGATCTCGATCGGCGGCGTGATGATCGCGCAACAAAGTATCTGGATTTTGGCTGCTGTTCTTATCATTCTTTTTCTACTTTGGTACTTGATGGACAAGACGATTCTCGGCAAAAAAATTAACGCCTGTTCGGTCAACCCAATGGCAGCTCGCTTGATGGGGATCAGCCCGACAAAGATGAGTATGCTGGCCTTTGCCATCAGTGGAGCGACAGGAGCGATAGCAGGAATCGTGATCGCGCCGCTTTCCGTAACCTCCTACGATATAGGCGTGCTGCTCGGAATCAAAGGCTTTTCCGCAGCCATTCTAGGCGGACTGGGGAATCCATTGGGTGCAGCCGTAGCCGCCTTTTTACTCGGGATCGTCGAGTCGCTAGGAGCTGGTTACATCAGCTCGGGTATGAAAGACGCGATCGCCTTTCTGGTGTTGATCGGCATGCTGTTGATTAAGCCATCCGGCATCTTTGGAGAACGTAGCGTTGGAAAAGGAGGGCTATGATGAAGCAGATCATCGATAAGTGGGGCAAAAGCATAGGAATCTACCTGTTTTTGATGATTCTTTTCCCATTCGTTATGCCAGATGAATACTATCGATCTGTCGGAATTATTATCGGTCTTCAAGCAATCGTAACCATCGGGCTATGCCTCGTGATGGGGCTGGCTGGACAAATTTCGCTGGGGCAAGCCTCGTTTTGGGGGATAGGCGCCTATACGTCGGCTGTATTGACGACGAAGTACGGTCTGCCGCCATTTGTCGGTCTCATCGCCGCTGCGGTTGTTCCAGGGTTATTCGCCTTTATCCTCGGGCGAGCGATAGCGGGGCTGCAAGGCTACTACCTCGCGATGGCAACTCTCGCATTTGGCTACATCGTCCAGATCGGGATTACGGAATGGGAGTCGGTCACAGGGGGAGCAAACGGGATGATCAGCATTCCGCAGATGACTTTCTTCGGTGGAAGCGAGCTATCCATGTACTTTCTGATTTGGGGAGTCGTCACCTGTGTGCTGCTCTTCTCACTTAATCTCTTGAATTCACGCGTCGGCAGAGCGTTTCGGGCGATTCACAAAAGTGAAATTGCCGCGACCTCGATGGGAATTGATGTCCGCAAGTTCAAGCTGAATGCCTTTGTAGTAAGCGGCATGTTCGCTGGTATTTCCGGCGGCTTGTATGCCCATTACATGGGAATTCTTGATCCGCAGCCGTTCGGACTGCACGAGTCGATCAAGTTTCTGACGATGGTCGTCATCGGCGGGATGACAAGCATCTGGGGCGCTTTGATCGGGACCATCCTGATTGGCTTTATCAGTGAAGGGCTGATCCTCTTGGGTGAAGTGGTGCCGGGCTTGCAGGGGGATGTGGATACGATTGTGTTCGGTGCGATTCTCGTGCTGATCATTATGTTCATGCCAGAAGGATTGGTTCCGCGCATCCGGGCTGCTTTCGAAAAAGGGCAGGCGAAAAAGGCGAAGGCCATGGCTGACGACGCACAACGAAAGCAGCAGGTGGAAAGGAAGGCTGCAACATGACAACACTTTTGGATGTGCAAAAGCTCTCTCGTGATTTTGGCGGCGTGCGAGCAGTGAATCAAGTAGATTTTCAGGTGCGAGAAGGAGAGATCCTCGCGCTGATCGGTCCGAATGGTGCTGGAAAAAGCACGGTGCTCAACATGGTGTCGGGTGTGATCCCGCCTTCGGAAGGAGAGATTCGCTTCAGCAACCAGCCGTTGACACGTGTGCAAGGCTACGAATATGCCGGATTGGGCATCACCCGAACCTTTCAAAACCTCCAAACCTTTGACGATATGACCGTCTTGGAAAACGTGATGGTCGGCATGCATACCCAGACAAGCGCGAGTCTCTTTTCCTGCGGCATGAATCTGGCAAAGTCCCGCAAGGAAGAGAAGATGATGCAGGAGCAAGCACAGACGTGGATAGAGAATGTTGGCTTGGCAGAGGAAGCGTCCTTGCTGGCTGGGAGCTTGCCATACGGGAAACTGCGGCTGATGGAGATTGCCCGCGCAATGGTAGCCAAGCCACGGCTGCTCTTGTTGGATGAGCCTGCTGCGGGTCTGAATCATACCGAGACGGCGGAGATGAGCCGCATGTTTTGCGAGATTCGCGACAACGGAACGGCTATTTTACTAGTGGAGCATGACATGGATATGATCATGATGATTGCAGATCGCATCGTTGTATTGGATCAAGGATCAAAAATCGCAGAAGGAACCCCGCGTGAGATTCAGGAGAACCCGCGAGTGATTGCGGCGTATCTGGGTGCAGAATGAAGCGCGAAAGAGGTGGACAAACATGGGGAAGGCAGTCCTTACAGTAGACAACATCACGGCTCGCTACGGTCCAGTGGAAGTGTTGCACGGGATTACTTTACAAGTGAACGAAGGCGAGATCGTCTCTCTGTTAGGTGCAAATGGGGCAGGTAAAACGACGCTTTTGAACTGTATTTGCGGTCTGCACGGCGACAAGGAAGGCAAGATTTGGTTTCGTGACGCGGACATTACGCGTGTTCCTGCGGAGCTGGTAGTACCGCGGGGCATGGCGCATGTACCGGAGCGCAGACAAATTTTTTCGACGCTGACCGTAGAGGACAATTTGTGGCTGGGTGCTTCGCATCGGATGCCCAAGACGAGCAAAAAGGAAATTGCCAAAGAAATGGAGACGGTGTATGAACGTTTTCCCATTTTGGCAGAGCGGAAATGGCAGCTCGGGGGAACGCTTTCCGGGGGGCAACAGCAGATGCTCGCCATTGGCAGAGCGCTCTTGTCTCGACCGCAGCTTCTCTTGTTGGACGAGCCTTCGCTAGGATTGGCTCCATTGATTGCCAAAGAAATCCTGACGATTGTGCAGGAGATTCGCTCGGAGTGGGGCACCACGGTGCTGTTGGTCGAGCAAAATGCTCGCGCAGCGCTCGCTATTTCCGACCGGGCTTACGTACTCAGTACAGGAACCGTCATGCTGGAAGGGAAGGCAGACGAGATTAGCAATGACCCGCGTGTGCAATCTGCTTATTTGGGAAGCTCCCACGAGGCAGTGTAGCCAATAGCAGTTTGACTAAGATAGACACATACATTTGAGGGGGTACACCCATGAAAAAACGAACATTCAAAAAATGGCTATTTCCAGCAGCAGTCGCTTCGCTCGTTTTCTTGAGTGCCTGTGGAGGCGGCGCTACGCCAGCGGCAGAGTCGGGCACTGGTGGCGCCAGCAAGGACCCGATCAAGGTCGGCGCTATTTTCTCGCTGACTGGTCCGAACAGTCCGCTCGGCGTACCAGAGAAGCAAGCGGTAGAGTTGTTGGTAAAAGAAATCAACGGCGCTGGCGGAGTAGAGGGTCGACCGTTGGAAGTCATTTTTGAAGACGACAAGTCTGACAATACGGAAGCAGTAAAAGCAATCAAAAAGCTCGCTTCGAAAGAAAAGGTCGTAGCTGTACTCGGTTCCTCGGGCAGTGGTCCGTCTCTCGGGATGGCTGAGTATGCCGCAGCAGAAAAGCTCCCGCTGATCTCGATGGCAGCGGCAGACCAAATCACCAATCCAGTTCGTGCAGGCATCTACAAAACGCCGCACACGGACGTACACGGAACGAAGCGCATCTTCAAATATTTGAAGGAAAAAGGCATTACGAAAATTGCTACGCTCAATGACAGCAATCCATATGGAAGTGGCTGGACCACGCAATTGCAAAAATATGCGCCTGAATACGGCATCACGATTGTAGCCGAAGAAAAGTACGGCACAAAAGATCCGTCCATGAGCTCCCAATTGACCAAGATCAAAGGGACTGATGCGCAGGCACTGATTGTGGCAGGTACGAATCCTGGACCCGCTACGATTGTGAAGGAAGCCAAGCAACTGAACCTCACTATTCCGATCATTAGCAGCCATGGCTCTGCGAATAGCAAATTCCTCGAACTGATTGGAGACGCAGGTGAGGGTGTCCTGATGGTAGCTGGAAAACTGCTCATTCCTGAACAAGTAGCGGCAGACGATCCGCAATCTGCCATCATCAAAAAATTCGTGGATGGTTATCAAGCTGCCTACAATACACAGCCAGACGGCTTCGCGGGATACGGATACGACGGCTTGAATCTGCTCGTGGAGGGCTTGAAGCAAGCTGGCGGCGACACCTCTAAACTGGGCGAAGTATTGGAAAAGGCGAAATACGTAGGGGTAACCGGAGAATTCAAGTTCACGGCTGATGATCATAACGGTCTGACAGAAGACAGCATGATCATGGTTGAAGTGAAGGATGGAAAATTCCAGCTCGTTAAATAAGAGAAAGAAGTTAGTTCCCTCCGCGTCGTGAAGAAGAATGCGGGGGGAATCGTTGTTTTCATCACAAGGGTAGGAGGATCATGCATGTCTCAATTGCTGAATAGCGTCTTAATGGTCGCACCGATTTTACAAAAGGCGTTTTTGTCTGAATGTATGGTAGGAGTCACCGACAAAGAGAAGTTTCTCGCCTATTATCCGGCACAGGGCTTGAACCTGGGGATTCGAGTAGGAGACGAATTGCGCCCGGGGAGTATCAATGCGACGGCGGTAAAAGAGGGCAAGCGGGTCGTGAAGAAGATTTCCAAAGAGCTCTACGGCATTCCTTATATCGCAGTCGGTTATCCGCTTGTCGAAAACGGGCGTGTAGTTGGTTGCTTGGCGACAGGCGTGACGACCGATCAAGAGGATCGTTTGCACGGTTTGGCTCAAAACTTGACGGACGCGCTGGAAAATATCGCACAGCATACAGAAAGTCTGGCAAAGGACGCGGACAATTTGGCACAAGCTAGCCACACGCTGAGTGATGCAGCTGGTCAATTAGGGCTGAAAATTGCAGAAACGACCCAAATCAACGAATTGATCCGCAATATCTCGACGCGCTCCAATGTACTCGGCTTGAATGCCGTCCTCGAAGCGGCACGGGCAGGTGCTGCTGGTCGCGGCTTTTCCGTGGTCGCAGAGGAAATTCGTCAGCTTTCCCAGACGACCGCTACTTCAGCGAAAGGTATTTTCCAGCTATTAGATGAAATGAATGCACTCGTCGGGACAGTAACGGGCGAAATGGAGAAGACGATGAATCACAGCGAGCAGCAGTCAACGCGAATACAGGAGCTGGATGCAGTCATGCAGGAGCTGCGGCAAATGGCCGAGCAATTGAAAAAGGCAGCAGAAATAACTGGGCGCGGAGAATAGTAGAGTCTCAATGTAAGCGTATTGCAAAAACGTATGACGTTATGTTATTATTGCGTTATAAAAACGTATTATAATTTTAACATAATGCATATCTGATAAAAGGAGGGCGTTCTCCATGCAAATGAGGCTCGAACATGCCGATCTGACTGAAAACGAAAAGTTGGAAGCGTTTTTAGCGAGAATCGAACGCGGGGAAAAAATAGAGGCAGACGATTGGATGCCAGACGACTATCGCAACCAGTTGATCAAGCTGATTTCGATGCATGGCATCAGTGAGATCATGGGTGCCTTGCCGGAAAAAGAATGGGTACCGAAGGCGCCGACACTGCGCAGAAAGCTGGCAATTATGGCGAAGGTCCAGGACGAGATGGGGCATGGTCAATTGCTGCTTCGCGTCGCAGAAGACTTGCTTGAGCCATTGGGCAAGACGCGCGAGGATATCCTGAATGATTTGTTTACAAAAAGACTGAAATTTCACAATGTATTCCACATGGAGGCGCCTACTTGGGCTGATGCTGGTGTGATTGGCTGGCTGGTTGACGGCGCGGCTATCATTACGCAATCGATGTCCCTCGATACATCTTATGCACCTTACGCCCGTGCTCTGCATCGGATCTGTGCGGAAGAAAAGTTCCACGCCCAACACGGGGAGAGCATCGTCTTGGAGTTGGCAGAAGGCACCGATGAACAGCGCCAAATGCTGCAAGATGCTATCCATCGTTGGTGGCCAGCGCTCTTGATGTTTTTCGGACCGCCGGAAAACGGCAACATTACGAGCAATCAGGAATCCAACATGCGCTACAAGATTCGTACACAGACGAATGAAGAATTGCGCCAAGTATTCCTGAAAAAGTATTTGCCGCGTATTTTTCACCTTGGCTTCACAGTTCCAGACGATACGATTTACTTCGACGAGGCAGAAGACAAATGGGTCTACCAACAGCCTGACTGGGAAGAGTTCAAGCAAATCGTCAAGGGGAACGGACCACGCTCCGCTCACCGTCTGAATCTTCGGGTAATGTCTTATGAAGAAACCAAATGGGTGCGTGACGCGATCATGTCGTACGGCCGACAAGTAGGGTAGGTGAATGTGGATGAGCAACGAAAACTTTTTCATATATGAAGTATTCAGCCAAAAAAGCGTAAATGCTCCGTTCGTCCAACAGTTCAGTTTGTTGGCACCCAATAAAGAAGTCGCATTGAGCATGGCGAGGGAAAATTTCTTGCGCCGCGAGCCTTGTTTTAATTTGTGGGTAGTCAAGCGCGACGACATTTTTGGACTACCGCCAGAGGAGCGTCCTTTCCTGGAAAGACTCGACAACAAGAGTTATCGGGAGACCAAAGGATACGGCGACTTGCAGTCGAGATGGCGTCACCATCGCGAGCAGTACGAAGAAAAACAGAAGCATGCAGGCAACGGCAGTTAAGCAGGAGGGATACAATCATGGGCGACATTTTACATGTAGAAACAGTGGAAGTAGCAAAACAAAACCCGGCATTCGCAAAAGCCTTAACCGACCTGTTGTTCCAGCTTGCTGATGACGATTTTATATTGGCTTATCGTGGATCGGAATGGCTTGGGCTTGCTCCGCATATTGAAGAAGATGTGGCCTTTTCTTCGATGTCCCAGGACATGATGGGCCATGCCGTGATGTTTTATGAAATGCTGGAGCAACTAGGAGTAGGAAAAGCAGACGATCTCGCACAGCTGCGCGAGGTGAAGGCGTTTTCCAATGCGATCTTGGTAGAGCGTAAAAACGGCGACGGCGAATACAACGATCATCCTCATTACGATTGGGCTTATGCGATTGTTCGCAGCTATGTGTACGGCTTATACAAGCAGGTTCGCTTGGAGGCACTTGCGCAGTCGTCATACGCACCACTCGCGCTGGTTAGTCGCAAAATGATGACAGAGCATCGCTATCATCTGATGCACTGGCAAGTTTGGCTGAAGCAACTGGCGAACAGTACGCCTGATGCGCGTCAGAGGCTGGAGGCAGCCATTGCAAAAGTTTGGAAGGATGCCGGGGAGCTGCCTCATCTTGGACCAAATCAGGTCGATATCGTTCAATTTGGCCTGATTGCAGAAGAAGAGCAACTGAAACAAAAATGGCTGACACTGACCAAAGACATTTTCGAAAAAGCAGGACTCGAATGGCAGGGTGAGCCAGGAGTTCCACAAGAGCGCGGTCGTCACGGTGAACATACTGCTGATCTGGTGCAAGCTTTGGCTACCTTGTCTGAAGTGTATCGCATTGATCCGGCTGCAGGCTGGTAAAAGGAGTGATTCTCTCATGGCGCAAGAAGAATTGCAACTGCATGAAGGGCTTGAAGCGACATGCTGGGAACTGCTGCAGCAAGTAACAGATCCCGAAATTCCGGTGATCAGCATGGTAGAGATGGGGATGATTCACAAAGTGCGCGTCGAGGCAGACGTCGTACACGTCGAGGTGCTCCCTACCTTTGTCGGCTGTCCGGCACTCGAGATCATGAAGAAGAACATCACAGAAAAGCTGGTGGAGGTAGAAGGAATCAATCAGGTTCAGGTAGCGTTTGTCTATGATCCAGCCTGGACATCTGATCGTATCGCCTTGGATGCTCGTGATAAGCTGAAAAGCTTTGGCATCGCGCCGCCACCGCTTGACTTCAAACAGGGAGATACATGGGAAGTGGCATGTCCCTACTGTGATTCCCCGTATACAAAAATGGAAAATTTGTTTGGCCCTGCTGCTTGTCGAAGTATTTTGTATTGCCGGCACTGCAAAAATCCGTTTGAGGCCCTAAAACCAATCTATTGAGAGAGATTGAGAGGAGCGAATGTCATGGGAGAGTACAAGCAAATGTTTATTAATGGAGAATGGGTGACTGCCGAGAGTGGCGAGTCCATTCAGATTACGAATCCTGCTACAGGCGAAACGGTTGGAACAGTAACCTTCGGCGATGGTCGTGATGCCAACAAGGCCATCGACGCTGCTCATCAGGCATTTGCAAGCTGGTCTCGACTGACTGCTCGCGAGCGCGCCAAATATTTGTACAACTTGTCCGAGCTGGTGAAAAACAATCGGGATGAACTAGCGGGCATCATTTCTGCTGAAATGGGCAAGCCTTTGGGCGAGGCAAAAGGCGAAGTGCTGGGTGCCGCTGATAACTTTGTCTGGTACGCAGAAGAAGCCAAGCGTGTCAACGGAGAAACGATCCCATCCTCCGTTGCAAACAAGCGCATCATGGTGCTGCGTCAGCCTGTAGGAGTGGTAGGGGCGATTACCCCGTGGAACTTCCCGGTGAACATGGTTGCACGCAAGATCGCTCCGGCATTGGCTGCGGGCTGCACGGTGGTTTTAAAGCCAGCAGAAAGCACGCCGCTGTCTGCGATTCGTATGTTTGAGCTGATTGAGCAGGCTGGTTTTCCAAAAGGCGTCGTAAACCTCGTCATTGGAAATCCTGAATCGATTGGGAAAGAGTTCGTCGACAATCCGAAGCTTTCCAAAATCGGATTTACAGGCTCCACTCGTGTCGGCAAGCTGCTGATGGAGGGCGCGGCGAAGCAAGTGAAGCGCGTCAGCATGGAGCTTGGTGGTCACGCACCGTTCATCGTATTCCCGGATGCCGATCTGGATGCAGCCGTAAAAGGTCTGTTTGAGAGCAAATTCCGCAACTCCGGTCAAATGTGCATTTGCACGAACCGCCTGTACGTCCACGAGGATGTCGCAGATGCGTTCACAGAAAAACTGATAGAGCGTCTGAAGCGTGCGAAGGTAGGAGATGGTCGCCAGAAAGAGACAGAGATCGGTCCACTGGTGAACGAGCGTGCCTTGAACAAGGTGCTCGAGCATATCGAGGACGCCAAGGACAAAGGCGGGCAAGTGGTATACGGCGGAAATCGTTTGCTTGAAGGTGATTATGCGAAGGGCTTCTATTGCGAACCGACCTTGATTGCTGGCGTTACAACGGATATGAAAATCTCCTTTGAGGAAACGTTCGGTCCAGTCGTTCCACTCGTGCGTTTTACAGAGGAAGCGGATGTTGTACAGATGGCAAACGACACACGTTACGGCTTGGCTGCTTATGTGTACACCCGCGATAATCAGCGTTGCTTCCGTATGGCTGAGCTCCTCGAATACGGAATCGTAGGGATCAATGATGGTTCTCCTACGCAGACGCAAGCGCCGTTTGGCGGATTCAAGGAAAGCGGAATCGGCCGTGAAGGTGGCCGATACGGAATGGATGAGTATTTGGAAACCAAGTTCGTTTCCTTTGGACTGTAAGATAATGAAGAGAAGAAGAGTTCAGACAAGATCTGGACTCTTTTTTATTTTCATATAGGAAAGATTTTAAAAGGTACCGATGAACAAACAAAGCTGGTGAGAAGAAAAAGCACAGGGCTCGTAGACCTTGACACCGCGAACCCAGTCGGAACTTCAAAAAGGGGACCCGCTTGTCGAACACTTCTTCCCTGAGAATCTTCCGCCCGTAGGGTGGCTTTGGCTCGACGGTCCCTTTTTTTAGTGGAGACGGCCAGTGAATCCCCCATGCTGGCGTGTCAGAGTCGAA
>NZ_PXZO01000022.1 GCF_003013475.1 Brevibacillus porteri | reverse complement strand
TAACAATTGGGGTGCAGTTCAGGATTGGTCAGGTGGTTTTTCTGTTTGATACCAAAGAAAGGTTAACCGGGTATCATGATCGATGCCGTTCCTATTTAAGGGGCGGTATTTTTTTTAGTGGCATAGATATTTTCTCAAGGATATTTTCAACAAGCATAGAATATTATCATTATTCGCAATCTTCGTTTAAGGAAGGTATAAACATATGGATAAAGAAACTCAGCGAATCGACCTTAGACAAGAACAGTTCAACATGAAAGAGCTGCTTCAGTCACTTGTTGAAACGACTACGGACGCGATTTCAATTAGGGACATGCAGGGTAGTATACTTTTTGTGAATAGTGCTTTTGAAAAAATCTATGGTTGGACATATCAAGACCTCCTGAATGACCCGTACTGTCTTGTACCTGAAGATCTCATTAACGAAACAAAGGAAATTTTCCACGAGGTTAAATATGAAGGAAAAAATATTACGGGCTATGAGACCGTGCGTCAACGAAAAAATGGCCAGATCGTGCTGGTTGGTCTAACAGCTTCCCCTATAAGAGATCGAGAAGGAACGATCGTAGGCACTTCTGTCATCGCAAGGGATATTACGGACCGCAAAATGGCGGAAGAGGCTCTCGTGACAAGCGAGGCAAAGTACCGTATCCTCGTAGAAAATACAAGCGATGTTATTTGTCAACATGATGTACAGATGAATAATCTTTTTGTATCTCCTTCTATCGAGCACCATTTGGGATACACACCGGATGAATTTCTGCAAACGAATAGTTTTGAGCTCATTCACCCCGATGATGTGAAAATCGTGCAAGACCTGCGTTACTTACTCTCCGCGAATCCCCAAAATGTACAAATGGAGATCAGAATACGCCATAAAAATGGATCGTGGGTGTACTGGGAGTCGCGTTGTGTTCCGATCATGTCTGAGAACAAAGAGGTCGATAGCTTTTTATTCGTTTCACGCAATATCACGGAGCGAAAACAGTCTGAAGAAGCTTTGCGCAAGAGCGAGGAACAGTATCGATTCATTGCCGAGCACACAGCAGACTTCATCTCCGTGATTGATAAGAACGGTCACGTATTGTATAGTTCACCTTCACATCTGAAGAAATTAGGGACGAGCCAAATTATCATTGGAAACATACATCCAGAAGATGCATCACTCGTTTGTGAGCGATTTTCCACTATGCTTCAATTCCATATACCTATTACATGTGAGTATCGATACAAACTGGAAAACGAGAAATGGATCTACCTCGAATCTAAAGGAATGCCTTTTTTCAGTTCGGATAGTGAAAGACAATACTTCATCAACGTTACACGTAATATTACGGAGAGGAAGCAAAATGAAGAACTTCTCAGGAGAACAGAAAAGCTGTCCGTAATTGGTGAATTGGCTGCAAGTATCGCGCACGAAATAAGAAATCCGCTTACGTCATTAAAAGGCTTTATTCAGTACTTGCGGCCAACACTATCAGATGGCGTCATTTATACAGACATTATGTTGGCCGAGCTAGATCGCATCAACTTTATCGTGAGTGAGCTGCTTGTATTGGCTAAACCGCAAACTCTGAATGTGAAGCGGATTCTTTTACATCCACTCATTGAAAGTGTGGTAAAGTTTCTCGAATCAGAAGCGAATCTAACCAACATTACGATCAACACCATATTCAGCCATATTCCGATAGCGATTAATGGAGAAGAAAATCTAGTAAAACAAGTCTTTATCAATATTTTGAAGAATTCTCTGGATGCGATCACGGCGAATGGCGAAATCAGCATAGAAACCACATGCCTACATGAAACTCACGTGCTGATTCGCTTTACCGACAATGGATGTGGCATTTCCCAAGAGCTGCTACCTAGACTCGGTGAACCTTTTTATACCACGAAAGAGAAAGGAACAGGCTTAGGTTTACTTGTCAGCAATAAAATAATGAAAGATCATAAAGGCACCATCACCATCTCAAGTGAGATCAACAAGGGTACCATCGTGGAAATCATGTTGCCCATTTCGAAATAGGAAGGTGATCCTAGTGAATAATCTAATCGTTGCCAATAAGGTAACATTCACCAAATCCCCACCTACGTGTGCTGAAAAATCCAGAATTTTCAGAGGGGGAGAAAGTGATGTGGAGGAAGCTACTACTTCATCCGCTTGCCGTTCGATACAGCGTGTTTATGATCGGACTGGCGGTCATGGCGTTTGGTATTGGCATGATGATTGAGGCTCATTTAGGTGTTGCACCGTGGGATACACTGCATATCGGATTACAGAAGACATTTGGACTGACCATCGGCATATGGTCGCAAATCGTGGGAGCCATGATCATTCTCGCTTCCTACATCATTGGCAAGATACGGCCTAACGTGGGTATGTTTTTAAACATGTTTTTCTTCGGGCTGTTTATTGATTTATTCATGTGGCTGAACTGGATTCCTACAGGAGAGACCGTTATAGAACGAGCCATTTTGTTTGCTGTCGGTCTGCTCATCTATACGATCGGCACGGGCATGTATATTTCACCGCGATTGGGAGCCGGTCCACGTGACAGTTTTATGTTAGCTCTACATGAGCGAATGGGATGGGGCGTCGGTAAAGTCAGGATCGGTATAGAGTGCACGGTCATGGTGTTGGGCTTGTTGCTTGGTGGGCCCGTTTCGGTGGGAACCTTTGTGACGGCCCTTGCGATCGGACCACTGATCAAGCAGTTTATTCCGATGTGGGAGCGAATCCTGGCAAAACCTTACGGAACGGCTTAGTCCAGAGAAAAAGAAAAAGGGTGCTCAAATGGAGTACCCTTTTTCACTTTGTTGCAGCTTGCGTTCAGCTATATAAGAAGCGATTCCTAAAATCAAACCCAGTGATACGAGCACAGCACCGACCCACGGGAGGGCGGTTATATCCAGATGAGTAATAACCCATCCGCCAATGAAAGCACCAGCTGCATTTCCTAGATTTCCGGCAGAATGACTGGAGGTAGAAGCAAGCGCCGGTGCATTCTGAGCGAGGTTCATCACACGTACTTGCAGCCCTGGAAATACAGCGAAAGAAGCAGCTCCCCATAGAAAAATGGTCAATACGGCAGCAATTGGACTATATACGGTAAACGTAAACAGCGTGAGAATGATGCATATCGTAAAGTAAAGACCGAGTATGGAAGGCATCAGCTTCCAATCCGCAAGCTTTCCGCCCACGATATTTCCGATGGTCACTCCGCAGCCGAAGAGGACAAGAATCCACGTTACATGATACTCAGCAAAACCGGTAATTTGCGTTAGCAGTGGCGTAATATACGTAAACACGGTGAATAGACCTGCGTTGCCTAGTGCTCCAATAAGGAGGTACAGAAGGAGCTTGGGCTTGAGAAGAGCGGTAATTTGCCCAGTGATACTCTCGGTGTTTTCTTGCCGCATTTTTGGGACGAAAACGAGTATTCCGATGAGTGCTATGATTCCCATGATCGCAATAGAGCCAAATGAAGCTCGCCACCCCATATGTTGACCGATAAAAGTCCCCAGAGGCACACCAATAATATTGGCGATCGTCAGACCTGCCATCATAATGGAAACGGCTGCGGCACGTTTGTCAGGACTTACAAGACTGGAAGCTACAACAGCCCCAACTCCAAAGAATGTCCCATGTGTCAAAGCGGTGATCAGGCGTGCTCCCATCAATATAGCGTAGTTGGGAGCAAAAACAGAGATTCCGTTCCCGAGAATAAACAGAACCATGAGTAGACAGAGTAGCTTCTTTTGGGGAATTCGGTGGGTGAGGACTGTCAGTATCGGTGCACCGATGGCTACCCCTAGCGCATACATGGTAATGAGTTGACCCGCAGATGAGATACTAACATCCAAATCCTCTGCAACATTCGGCAGCAGACCCATAATGACAAATTCCGTCATCCCAATGGCAAAAGAGCCTACGGTAAGAGAGAGCAAAGAGATAGAAGACTTTTCCTTGTTGACCTGTTTCTTGGTAGTAGTGTGAGATAACGCCATGAAGTCAATACAACCTTTCTACAGTATAAAATCCCGGTTGAACTGTCGTTTTATAGTAGCGGGTAAAGATTACCTGTTCTACTTTGTTAAGTCAAGGCATTTTTGCCCTGTAGGCAACTCCGCGTGATGATGAACAATGAGAAAAGGAAAACTCCAAGTGTGTAGTTGACAGATAACCAAATTGTGGTTATGATGTACTCGTCATTAATCGTAATCATTACGGTTTATTTTTTCTGTTTTAAATCGTAATGATTACGTTTAGAGTGAAGTAATTAGCTGTTCATCAAAAATATGGTAAGAGGGTAGGTTGTGATGAAACGGGAAATCGAATTTATAAAGTTTAATCCCACACAAAATATGACCATTCTTGTGAAAAATAATCATCCAGCGGAAGAGTATCCGCTCATCGCCTCAAAAATGATGTCCTACGATAGTGTCCATGCAGAACAAGTGGGCTTTATCGAAAAATCAAGTAATGTTGGAGCGGCAGCCCATCTACAAATGGCCGGGGGCGAGTTTTGTGGCAATGCATGCATGGCATTAGCGACGTTCATTGCGCATGAAAATGGCCTACAGCATCATGATTGGACCGAAATTGTTTTGGAAGCTTCGGGTACAGATCATTTCGTTACTTGTCGAGTAAAAAGAATCGAAGACGAATATTACTGCCAAGTTTCAATGCCTCTTCCTAAAAAGATCGAAGAGCAATCAATCAACTATGATGGCGACGAAATAAACATGGTGATTGTACGGTATCCTGATTTCTTTCACATCGTGATTGAAGTGGACCAGTTCAATGAGGCGGTAAGAAAACGTGCGCAGTCTTTAGCCAAGCTGCTTGGAGTAACTGTAGGGGCGAATTTGATCGGTGTGCTATTGTATCAGCCAGCTTCGAATGAATTGGCTCCACTTATCTTTGTTCCGCCATTAGATAGCATGATCTGGGAAAGAGGCTGTGGGTCAGGTACTGCTTCACTTGGAGCCTATCTGGCTTGGAAAAAGAAAGGCGATATCGCTGCTCCGATCAGGCAACCGGGAGGCACGATTCATGTAACCGCCAATTGGCAAAGCGAAGAAGTAACCAGCCTGAAAATTGAGGGGACAGTCGGAATCGTGGCACGAGGCAAAGCATTCATCGAGATACCAGATACGGTTTGAGATTTCCCATTTTATTTAGCAAGGGGAGAACTGAATGAATAGACCAGAACAGTTGCAACAACATTTGACTGCATTTCTCGAAAGGTTCACCCATTTAGCGGATCGATATGACGGCACCATCCATCACAGTTCGGAGTTAGAAAAAATCATAGATGAGTATTCTACATTCATAACGGATGAAAGAAACAAAGAAGCCTGGGAGCAACTAGAACCGTCAATCGTAAGCCAGTTGAATCAGTTTGTGGAGGATGTAAGAAAATCGTCGGCGATTTGCGTTGCCATTATGGAGAAATATCGTGCGCTGAAGCTGCTGGATGGGATTGCCGATAAGACCGACTACTTTCAAAACATTGAATCATGTATTGAAGAAGAATTTGGGAGTTTCCAAGTTACTGTTGATTCAAAGGTGTTAATGGTTGGCTCAGGCTCATTTCCCATGACGCCATTGTTGATTGCGAAGCGAACTGGAGCGGAAGTGGTTGGTATCGACATTGATGCGGAGGCCATCCATCTAGGCCGGAGTGTTGTTGAAAGGCTGGGAAGTGGATTGCCTATCCGCTTGGAGAAAGAGTTTGTGGAACGCCTTGATATGACGAAGGATGCAACCCATATCATCTTTAGTTCGACGGTTGCAAATAAATATGACCTGCTGGAACAATTGCATCCATTGACAAATGAACAAGTGATCGTGGCGATCCGATACGGTAATCAATTGAAGTCCCTGTTTAACTACCCCATGAGAGAGGTAGATGAGCGGAAATGGACGCTGATTGAAACCATCTTGCGTCCCGATCATGTGTTTGATATCGCTTTGTATAAAAAAGCATCGGCTACATGCTGGTCGTAAAAGGAGGCTTCTATGGGTGCTTTGAAACGAATCTTGCTATTGGGAACAGGTCCTGCTTCGATTCAAATGGCTGTCATGCTAAAAAAACAATGGGATTGCTACATTGGGATCGTTGGGCGTGAGTCTGTTCGTTCCGAATCATTCTTTGCTGAATTAAAGCAAAATAGGCAGCAAATTCGCGTAGATGTTCAAAATGAAAAGCATCAAAAGCTGGAAGGCGAATGCCAAATCGATCAAGTATTCCAGGGATATGGGACCGTTACAGGGGAATGGGATACCTTCCTATTATCTGTCACAACAGATGCTTATATAGAAGTTTTACAACAAATCAATGATCAGGTCTTACAGCAAATAAAGTGCATGGTTTTAGTTTCTCCGACCTTTGGTTCCAACAGTTTACTACGCCATTATCTAAACAGGATTCATTCAGATGCGGAGATTATCAGTTTTTCTACATACCTTGGCGATACACGCTGGTTCCACGATAAGCCTTCCAATCGTGTAATTACGACAGGAGTTAAGAAAAAAGTTTACATTGGCTCGACGCACTCTCCATCCCAGAATGTAAAAAGACTTTGTGAGTTATATGAGCAAGTAGGTATCGATTTGGAACTCATGGACTCTCCGATTGAGGCGGAAACGAGAAATATATCCCTATATGTGCATCCGCCACTGTTTATGAATGACTTCTCCCTTCGTGTGATATTTGGAGAGGAACCAATCAAAAAGTACGTATACAAAATGTTTCCAGAGGGTCCCATCACGCAATATCTCATTCGCAATATGCTTACCCAATGGAAAGAGATCACAAAAGTGGTGGAAAAGCTCAATATGAAAGGGGTCAATTTGCTGAAGTTCATGACGGATGACAACTATCCGGTGAGGCTGGAGTGTCTATCACGTGATGATTTCGAAAACTTCGTTCATTTTGAAGCGATTCATCAAGAGTATTTATTGTTCATTCGGTATACCTCCCTGTTGATCGATCCTTTTTCGGAGCCAGATTCAGAGGGAAGATACTTCGATTTCTCTGCTGTCCCCATCCGGAAAATGTTTATCAATAGGGAAGGGTATTGGGATATTCCGCGTATGCCAAAGGAAGATTACTATCGGATAAAAATCATTCAGGGCATTGCAAGATACATAGATATCAGTTGTCCTACCATCGATACATTCATTGAAACGTACGAGCGTAAAATTGCGGAAGTTGCGCTAACACGTAAGGGCGAAAGGTTATCGGATGCATTCGTGGTGCAAAGCTTCGAGGAAGATTTGAAGAGGATATGCAGTGAGCTCGGCAAGGGTATGGAATCAAAGAAAACGTACTAGCACGTATTTTCAGGAGGAATGGGTATGACAAAAAGAATGGGATTTTTAGTAAGGACTTTCATGGTCTCAATCGTACTGCTGGTTGGCTGCAGTAATGGTGATACAGCAAAAAAGGAGTCAACCGATACAGAAAAAAAGATCGTGTATGCCACTTCGAAAGATATTAACGATATGAACCCTCATTTTTATTCCGGCTCCATGCCGGCACAAGGGATGGTGTACGAATCGTTAGTAGAAAATACGGAGGATGGGATCAAGCCATTGTTAGCTGAATCTTGGGAAGTTTCCGCCGATGGAAAAGTGTACACGTTTCACTTGAGAAAAAACGTGACGTTCCATGATGGAGAGCCGTTTCATGCGGAAGCAGTGAAAAAGAATATAGAAGCAGTGCAAAGCAATGCAAGCAAACATTCATGGATCAAGCTATCCACAAAGATACTGGATTGCCATGTACTCGATGAGTTTACGGTTGAACTGGTCTTATCCGAACCGTATTACCCGACGCTGCTCGAATTGTCGATGACGAGACCTTATGTATTCATCTCGCCTAAAAATTTTGTGAACGGGGGAACCAAGGATGGCGTTAATGGTTATAACGGAACGGGCCCCTATAAGCTCACTGAGCATAAAGGCGATCAGTATGCCGAATTTGAAGCGAATGAAAATTACTGGGGCGGCGCGCCCAAAGTGAAAAAAATCATAGCCAAAGTACTGCCCGCCGGAGAAACTACGTTCTTGGCACTGCAAAAGGGAGAAGTCAACTTTGTATTTACGGATGATCGAGGCACGAATAGTCTCGATGTAAACGCCATGAATCAATTCGTTGAATCAGGTAAACACCAAATGATTCGCAGTCAACCAATGAACACAGGCATAATTGTCGCTAATAGTAGCAAAAACGAGAGCCCTGTACATGAAAGGGCTGTGCGCAAAGCGTTTTGGCATGCGATTGACAGAGAGACCATCAGTAAACAAATATTTGAAGGTACTGAACAACCAGCCTATACGCTTTTCTCTTCGAATGTGAATTACGCCAACGTGGAAGTAGAGAAGCGAGGATACGATTTGGAAAAAGCGAGGAAGATTTTGGAGGAGGCAGGCTGGGACATCGGGAATGCGGGCGAAATCAGAACGAAAAACGGAAAGCCATTAGCCATGAAGCTTTATTATGATGTAAATTCGTCCTCTCAAAAAACGCAGGCTGAATTGATTCAAAATACCGTAAAAAGGATTGGGGTTCATCTGGAGATTATTGGCGAGGAGTCTTCTTCGATTGCGAACAGAAGGTCTACAGGTGACTACGACCTTCTTTTCAATCAAACGTGGGGACTCGCGTATGATCCGCAGAGCACAATCGCTGCTTTTACTTCCAAGTCTTCCTATTACCATACGACAAGAGGCATTGAGCGAGCTGATGAGCTCTATAAAAAAATAGAAGAAGTCATGGTGTCGACTGATGAGGAACAGAGAAAATCGTTATATACCGATATTTTGACCATTGTCCATGAGGAAGCCGTGTTTATTCCGATTACGAATGGAAGAGTCACGATCTTGGCTCCCAAAAACCTGCAGGGAATTTCGTTTAAGCAAACGCAATTCGAGCTTCCATTTGAGCGGATGTACTTTGAATAAATACACAAAAGGAGCTTGCTATGGGCAGTTATATCACTAAAAGGTTACTCCTATCGATTCCTTTGGTCCTGATCATATCGTTTGTAACGTTTGCCTTCATTCATCTATCTCCTTTAGACCCCGCCGAAGTGGTGCTGCATTCGCAAGGCATACCCCAAATAACGGATGAGTTACTTGCGCAAACAAGAGCGAAACTGGGGATGGACCAACCCTTTCTGACTCGTTACTTAAACTGGGTTGTCTCATGCTTGCAGCTAGATTTTGGAGATTCATATATAACGGGGAAACCTGTGTGGTCTATGCTAGGACCAGCCTTTCTCCATACTGTAAAGCTGACGTTGGTTTCGACATTTTCCATTGTTCTACTGTCCATCGCATTGGGGGTGGCATGCGCATGGAAAGCGGGCAAATGGGTGGACAAATCAGTCAGAGGTGTTTCGTTTTTCCTGACATCGATGCCGTCCTATTGGCTCGCAGCTCTGCTGATCTGGTATTTTTCCGTCAAGCTGGATTTGCTTCCGACAAGCGGAATGGAGTCGTACAAAAGCTATATCTTGCCCGTTGCTGTGATTACAATCAGCTATGCTGGCATCTATTTTCGAATCATCCGAAGTGCCATGTTAAGCAACATGAATGAAGACTATGTTCTCTACGCAAGGGCATGCGGCTTACCGGAAAAAAAGATCACGATACACATTCTCAGAAATTCATTGCAAGTGGCGATTTCCGTATTTTGCATGGCGATTCCTATTATTTTGGGAAGCACAGTCGTCGTAGAAAACATCTTCGCTTGGCCGGGACTGGGAACGCTAAGCGTTAAATCCATTTTAAGCAGGGATTTCCCGATCATCCAAGCCTATGTCCTTGTGTTGGCAGTCGTCTTTATTCTGTTCAACACCGTTTCTGACATCATTAATGTGGCATTGAACCCCAAACTAAGGGATGGTCTCTAGATGAAGCGATTACAAAATGTGTGGAAAGACAAGGTCGCTGTCCTATCCTTATCGATTATCACGGTCACAACGGTGGCTGGGATATTTGCGCCTTTCGTTGCACCGAATGATCCCGAAGAAGTACATATGGAGCTTCGATTTGCATCCGCATCATGGGAATATCTTTTGGGCAACGACCACCTTGGGCGATGCGTTTTATCCAGACTCATTTACGGTATTCGTCCCAGCATGCTCTGGGTCTTCGTTGCGCTGCTCCTATCCGTATCGATTGGGTCGATTGTAGGCTTTCTTGCGGGGTACTTTCGTGGAAAAACAGATGCTTTCTTGATGCGCGTTTGTGATGTGATCCTTTCTTTTCCGGGATATGTCATGACCCTGGCGATCATCGGCATTTTGGGCGTAGGTTTTGAAAGTTTGATCATCGCCTTTGTATTGATGAAGTGGGCGTGGTTTGCTCGAATCATCAGATCATCAGTCATGCAATATGCGGAATCCGATTATGTAAAATTCGCAAAGGCGATCGGCGCAAGCAATATGGCAATCATGATCAGACACATTGTTCCGGTTGCATTGCCCGACATTGCCGTCATTTCAAGCAGCTCCTTCGGTTCGATGATTTTGCAAATATCGGGTTTTTCCTTCCTCGGTTTAGGTATTCAAGCACCGGAAGCAGAGTGGGGCATGATGTTAAATGAAGCGAGAGACGTCATGTTTTCACGCCCGGAATTCATGCTAGCTCCCGGTTTGACCATCGTGATCGTTGTATCGGCCATTAACTACTTGTCTGATGCACTTCAAGTGGCTTTAGATCCCAAATTAATGACTTCTAAACATAAGCAGCAAGGATTAGAAGCAGCCTCTGCCGTTAAGCTCGAAGGAAAGGGGGTGGCATAAACGAATGACGAACATTTTAGAGGTAAAAAACTTGAAAATCTGGGACAGTCGAAACGATCGAGTGATTGTTCCAAATAGTTCATTCTATGTGAAGCAGGGAAGCTGCCTGGCCATTGTAGGAGAAAGCGGAAGCGGGAAGTCGGTGACTTGCAAGGCCATCATGAAATTAAATAAAGCCGGGATTCGCCAATCGGGAGACATTCTGTTACGAGGAGAAAACCTCATGGAGCTCTCAGAACAGAGGATGAGGAAAAAGAGAGGGAAACAGCTTTGCATGATTTTGCAGAATGGCATGCGTGCCTTTGATCCCTCGTGCGTAGTGGGCGTTCATCTAAAAGAGACGCTTATGGAACATTTTGGATGGGGCCGTGACGAAATTATAGCCAAAATGAAAAATGCCATGGAAAGCGTCATGCTGAAAGACCCGATAGAGGTGATGAATAAGTATCCCCACCAGTTGTCGGGTGGAACGCTGCAGCGAGTCATGATTGCGCTCGCCATCGTACTGGAGCCTGACATTCTAATTGCTGATGAACCCACGACAGCACTCGATACCCTCTCGCAGTTCGAAGTCATAGAACAGTTCCTGCAATTGCGTGAACGAATGGGCTGCTCCATGATCTTCATTTCTCATGATTTAGGGATTGTCAAATTAATAGCAGATGAAGTTCTCGTCATGAAAGAAGGAGAAATCGTTGAAAACGGGACGACTCAGGCCATCTTCTCTGAACCGCAGCATACATATACCCGTTACTTACTCTCCTCGAAGCTGGCGATGAATCAACATTTTAAGAGAGTCATGGGAGGAGTTAATGTTGCTGAGCGTTGAGAGCGTGGAGAAATCATATCGAAAAGGCGGATTGTTCTCAAAGGAAAGAGAGCATGTGTTGAAAAACATTAGCTTCGAATGCAAGCTTGGCGAGTGTCTTGGCATCATTGGAGAAAGTGGAAGTGGTAAATCAACGCTAGGACGATTGCTATTGGGGATTGAAAAGCCTGATCGAGGTAGCATCTTGTTTGAGGGCAAAAAAGTAGAGGACCGAAAAGTGAGAACAGGGAACCTAAGCGCTGTGTTTCAAGATTACACTTCCTCTATCAATCCATTTTATACGGTTGAGGAGGCCATTCTGGAGCCTTTACAAATGAAAAGAAAGGCACGGGAAGAGGCTCTAAGCGAGATTGACCATTTATTATATCAAGTGGGGTTGGATCCTTCCTATCGAAAAAAATATCCGCATGAGCTATCAGGCGGAGAGGTTCAGCGGGTATGCATAGCGAGAGCCGTTTCAACCGAACCAAAATGCATCCTATTCGATGAAGCAATCAGTTCCTTGGACGGCTCTGTGCAAATGCAAGTACTTGAATTACTGAAGAACTTGAGAAAACGTTACGACATGGGCTATATCTTCATTACCCATGATATACAGGCTGCGGCCTATATTTGCGACAGAATCATGGTCTTACGAAATGGTGAAATTGAAGAGATCGTGGAGGTTGAACAATTAAAAGATGTTCAGTCCACATATACGAAGAAACTGCTGCAGATGATTATTGCTTAAAGCAATTGGCAATGAGATTGAGCAGAGGATCAGAGGAAGGAGCAAGGGCTATGAGAGGGGCTCTGTCTTGGCCATTTTTGCGATTATACATCTTGACTCTTTTGTATTTTAGCGCGAACTCCATTCTGAATGTCATCATTCCCTTGAAGGGTGCAGAGTTGGGTGCGACCAATACAACAATCGGAGTCGTTATGGGAGCTTATCTGTTTACAACCATGTTTTTTCGGCCATGGGCAGGCCAAATTATCCAAAAACATGGACCAATCAAAGTGCTCCGCACGATTCTTATTTTCAATGGAGCGGCGCTCATTTTATATACGTTCACTGAATTAGAGGGCTTTATCGTTGCCCGTATTCTGCAAGGGGTGTGTACCGCTTTTTTCTCCATGGCATTACAGTTAGGGATTATTGATGCGTTACCGGACAAGGATCGTTCACAGGGGATTTCCATGTATTCCTTATGTGCTTATTTGCCTGGTATTCTTGGTCCACTGCTCGCTTTAGGCATCTGGCAAGCCGGGGATAGCCATTCTTTTACAGTCGCCATGGTCACCATTGCGATCCTGACAGGAGTGGTGGGCTATAGTGCCAAAATGGACAAAAAAGTGGCCGAGCCAGTCCAGGGTCAGATCGAACAGGGAGCAACTATGTTTGGCTCTGTAAGCCAATTAGTCAAAAACCCGCATTTATGTAAATGCAGTGTCTTGATGCTGGCGGCATCCATTATATTTGGAGCGGTGACTACCTTTATCCCGCTGTACGCTGTACAAATCAAATATGGCAATGCAGGAATTTACCTCATGCTTCAGGCAGGCACCGTCGTAATATCGCGGTTTGTATTGAGAAAGAAAATCCCGTCAGATGGCAAGTGGCGTTCGTCTTTTATGATGGGAATTATGCTTACTCTTGCAGCAGCGACGTTAAGTGTAAGCTTTTCTAACCTGGGTGGAGCAGTCTTTTTATACGTAGGCGCCATATTAATGGGAATTGCTCAAGCCCTCCTTTATCCTACGTTAACAACCTATTTAACCTTTGTTCTGCCGAAGACGGATCGCAACGTGTTAATCGGGTTATTCATAGCGATGGCCGATCTCGGTGTTTCTCTGGGAGGAGTCATCATGGGGCCAGTCGCGGATTATTTCTCCTATTCCTTTATGTATATGATTTGCGCAATCTTGGGCGTGACGATGATCATTTTTGCCTATGAACGAGGCAAAACTTCTGTTGGGTTACAATAAGAGATACGATTTTCTAGGAAAATGTTAAGACGTTACTGACATGCTGGTGTCAGTAACGTTTTTTTGTTATTTCATCTGCAGCTCGGATTGTCTTCCAATTAAAATGCAGTATCAATTTGGTCATCATGTAGCGTTGCATAAGATAGGGGAAGGTACCTATTTGAAAGGTGCTCCCCGTCTCTTACGATTGGATTATAGAAGAAATACGATAAGTATGGAGGACCTATGATGGATCAATGTCCCACTTTTTTTGAACGCTATCGCGATGAAGGTAAGGCGATGGATAACGGTTATCTGAAGCAAATCTTCGACCACTTGCAGGACGGGATCATTCTCATGGATCAGGAACGAAAAATTATGGTGATGAATCCATCCGCAGAGAAAATGACCGGTTGGAAACGAGGAGAAAAGGTGCCATTCTGCTCCTACTGCCAAAACAGAGAGCTGGAACCGGGAGAAGAACGATGTTATTTGCTCGCCAAACGGGAGGTTCCCTATTTTCTTTCTGCGATGCCCACGTATGAAGGGCGGTACGTCGACATGGAGATGAGCACGGCGGTCATCTATGAAAATGGTGAACATAACATGCAGGATGTCCTTTTAGTCTTGAAAGATATGACGGTCAAGAAAAAAGAAGAGGAGGTCAGAATCTCCAAGCAGGTGCTGCAAAAAACGCTAGAAGCCCAGGAAAACGAACATAAGCGCTTGGCCCAGGAGCTGCACGACGGCGTAGGACAATCCTTGTATTCCGTTTCGGTAGGCATTCAGGCGATTCAAGCGCGCCTCAACAAGGAAGGGCATTTCCGGGAATTCATGCAAGAGATCGTGAATGAGCTGGAAAAAGCGATACAAGACGTCAAGCTCTATTCTCTACAGCTGCGTCCACATAGTCTCGATCAATTGGGGCTGATTCCTACCGTACGGCATCTTGTTTCTAGCTTGAACAAAACACATCAGGATGTTTCCATTACCTTTTCCTACAGCAATGTTAGCGATCATTTTCAGCCAATCTTGGAAATTAATTTGTACCGTGTGATCCAAGAAGCCTTACATAATGCACTGAAATACGCGAAGGCGACACTCATTGAAGTCATCTTGTACAAGGAAGACGACCTACTGACTTTACTCATTCAGGACAACGGAATCGGATTTGTTCGCGATCAGGTTCAGGTTGGTCTGGGTCTCAAACATATGGAAGAACGAGTGGATCACATGGAGGGGACTCTTCAGATTCACTCCGTGCTCCACGAAGGTACATCGATCAAGGTAACGGTAGTGGGGAAGGAGGGAGAGCAGAGTGATACGAGTGCTTTTGGTTGATGATCACACGATGATTCGGAAGGGATTGCGTGTGCTTCTCGAAAGTTACTCTCAAATTAAAATTGTCGGAGAGAGTCATACAGGGAACGATGCCATCCTTAAAGCCAATCAGTTGGAACCCGATGTGGTACTGATGGATTTGTCATTGCCGAATGGGCTGGATGGGTTTTCAGCGAGCAATGAGATTCGCAAGTCGAATCCTTTCGTGAAAATCGTCATATTGACCATGCATGACGAGGAGATTTTTGTCCAGAAGGCTATTACCGTAGGAGCCCATGGGTACATTTTAAAAAACAGCCATGGTGAGCTGCTGTTTCAAGCCATTGTGGAGGTCTACAAAGGAAAGCGCTTTTACAAGACTTCCGTATCGCAAGAGATCATCCATCTATGGCTGAAATCGGATGCTAAGACGATGCCTTCTGTTTTAACGCTACGTGAAAAGGAGCTTGTCAGACTCATTGTGCTTGGCTATACCAATAAGGAAATGGCAGACAAGCTGTTAATCAGTGTCAAAACTGTGGAGAACCACAAAACGAATATCATGCAGAAACTAGGACTGGATTCCAAGCATCAATTGATCCAATACGCCATAAAAAATAGATATCTCGATCTGGCATTTTGATCGCATAGATCAAAAAGTAGGGGACTTCCCCTATATGGAAAAAATGACAGAGGAATAAACTGAATAGAGAGACTACACCTCATGAACCATCATCGTACGATTGAAAACGATATCGTCGTCGAAGGAGGAACTATGGCAAAACAAGTTCATTATGCGGTTGTCATCGTGGGAGCAGGCTCAGCCGGTATCTCTGTTGCTGCTCGTATGGTCCGAGCTTCCAAACGGCTCAAGGGACAAGTCGCCATCATCGACCCCGCGTCCAAGCATTATTATCAGCCATTGTGGACATTAGTCGGAGGGGGTGCCGCGAAAAAGGAGGAATCCGAGCGTGAACTTTCCTCTCTGATTCCCGCAGGCGTCGACTGGATTTGCGATGCGGTCACCATGTTTCAACCGGAACAACACACGCTTCATACGAAACAGGGAACCATCCTCTCCTATGACTATCTCGTTGTAGCTGCTGGTCTGCAAATAGATTGGGAGGGGGTAAAGGGCCTGAAAGATGCCGTAGGCAAGAATGGTGTTTGCAGCAACTACGCTTACCAAACAGTAGAAAGTACATGGGAAGCTATCCGGAGTTTTAAAGGCGGCACTGCCATTTTTACGCACCCGAACTCACCCGTAAAGTGCGGCGGAGCCCCTCAGAAAATCATGTATCTGGCCGATGATTACTTTCGCAAGTTACATGTTCGCAACCAGTCAGAGATCGTTTTTGCATCGGCGAAGGGAAGTATTTTTGACGTTCCCACGTATGCAAATACCCTCAATGACGTCATTCGTCGCAAGAACATCGAAACCAGATACAAGCATAACCTAATGGAAGTGCGGGCGGATACCAAAGAAGCCGTATTTGAGAATCTGGACACCAAAGAGCAGCACGTATGGAAGTATGACATGCTTCATGTGACCCCTCCCATGAAAGCACCTGATTTCATTGCAAACAGCGCATTGGCAGACGCAGGAGGCTGGGTCGATGTCGATCCATTTACGCTTGCGCACAAAAGATTCCCTACTATTTTCGGCATAGGCGATTGCGCGAATCTTCCCACGTCTAAAACCGGAGCTGCTATTCGCAAACAGGCGCCAGTCGTCGAGAAAAACCTGCTCGCACTGATCAATGGTAATCCATTGACTGCCAAGTACGACGGGTATACATCCTGCCCACTCGTTACGGGGTACAACAAACTGGTGCTGGCTGAATTTGATTACAACCTAATGCCGTGTGAAACCTTTCCTTTTGACCAATCTGAAGAGAGATTCAGTATGTACCTGATGAAAAGAGAGCTGCTTCCCATCCTTTATTGGAATGGCATGCTAAAAGGATTGATGTAAGGCAGTCTTTGAAAGAGAGGGGGAGAGCAACATTTTGAATGACAGGAAGGAACAGAGAAGCTCTGACATGTTTTTAGAGGATTTATCTGATCCAGAAGTTCAGGAAGCGATCACTATATTGATCCGAAAGCTCCCGAAGATAAAAGATACGATCCTGGCAGCCGAAGAGGGACTTGAAGTAGCCACATCGATCTTGCGCGATCAGGAATCACTACGGTATTTGTTCGAGCGAGTAGATGGTCAACTGTCCCGTTTCTTTGTGGAAAAAGAATCGATAGACGCCCTGTTTACTTTGCTTGATAAGATGCCAAAGCTCGTTAAGTATGTCAGCGTTCTCGAACAAGCTGCTGATTTTTTGGAAAGTCTCGGAAAGGATAAGCAATCGCAGCAATACTTGCTCAACGGTATGAAAACGTACATGGCTCCTGTGTCCGCGAAAGTGGAGCATGGAATGGCTGTCTTCCAAGAAGCAAAAGGAAGAGCCGAACATAATAGCGAACCCGTTTCCGTGTTCACTCTTTACAAGCTCATGAAGGATCCCACCGTCCAAAAGACACTTCGCTTTACCCAATCGCTGCTCGAAGTACTCGCGGAAAAATCAAACAAATAATAGAGGTGTAAAAGGAGGAATGCACGATGTTGTTACGTTACTTTTATGATGAAAAACTGGCCCATGCATCTTATCTGATCGGCTGCCAAAAAACTGGAGAGGCGATTGTGATCGATCCCGCCCGCAATCTGGCTCCTTATTTTCAAGTCGCCAAAGCAGAGGGGGTTTCCATTGTAGCGGCCACCGAAACCCACATTCACGCTGATTTTGTTTCTGGTGCCAGGGAACTGGGCGCAGCTTATCAGGCGAAGCTGTTTTTATCCAATGAGGGCGATGAAGATTGGAAGTATCAATACTTGGATGGTTTGAATCATCAACTTGTACACGATGGGGATCGCTTTTTTATCGGGAACTTGCTATTTGAAGTCATGCATACCCCTGGCCATACACCCGAAAGTATCTCCTTCCTTTTGACAGACCTCGGGGGGAATGCAGATCGCCCAATCGGAATCTTCACGGGAGATTTCGTCTTTGTCGGCGATATCGGAAGACCGGACTTGCTCGAAAAAGCAGCGGGAATGGAGGGTACGTCCGAGTCAGGTGCAAGAGCCATGTTCCAGTCCCTCCAAAAATTCAAGCAACTGCCGGATTATATGCAGGTATGGCCAGCTCATGGCGCAGGAAGTGCTTGCGGCAAAGCACTGGGGGCCGTGCCGTCTTCTACCGTTGGTTATGAAAAGCTGTTCAACTGGGCGCTGTCACACGCCAGTGAAGAGGAATTCGTCAAGGTACTCCTGGATGGACAACCAGAGCCACCAACGTATTTTGCAGTGATGAAACGCGTGAATAAGGAAGGCCCTGCCTTGCTTAAGGAACTCCCTGTTGTTCAAGAGTTCAACTCGTTTGAACAGGTAAAGGAATCGCTGGAAAACGGACAGATTATTGATACGCGTCCTTTTCAGAAATTTGCGAAGGGGCATCTGGCGGGAACACTTCACATTCCTTTTAACAAGTCATTTGCCAACTGGGCGGGCTGGATTGTCGATTACGATCGCCCGGTTCACATCCTGGCCACCCCAGATGATAGGGACGGGATTTTGCAAGCCTTGCATTCCGTAGGGATTGATTATGTCACAGGCTTTATCGACAGTGGCAAGTTAATGGAAATGGAAATGTCTTCGCTCGAGACAATCGCAGAGGTAACACCTTTGGAGATTGCAGAACGGGTGGAAAAGGGAGAAGTACACGTAGTAGATGTACGGAATCTGGCTGAGTGGAAGGAAGGACACATTCCGGATGCACAGCACATCATGCTCGGTACGCTCGCCAAGCGGCTGGATGAGATTCCTCTCGATAAGCCGCTTCTCGTACAGTGCCGTTCCGGTGCCCGATCCGCTATTGGCGCAAGCATTCTAAAAGCAAACGGATTCAAGGATGTCATGAATTTGAGCGGCGGAATCTTGAAATGGCAACTAGACGGCTTAGCAATCGTAGAACGAGGATAAAACGAAGCGAGGTATTGCAAAGGGTGAGCGTATGACTATCGACCTTGTGATCACACTGTTTGTTATCGGTTTCGCGGGATCATTTATCTCTGGTCTCGTCGGAATCGGGGGCTCCATCATCAAGTATCCGATGCTTCTGTACATTCCGCCCGCCCTTGGATTCGTTGCTTACACAGCTCACGAAGTATCCGGAATAAGTGCAGTCCAAGTATTTTTTGCCACCCTAGCTGCTGTTTGGACTCTGCGCAAAGATAAGCTTATTCATTACCAGCTCGTTGTGTATATGGGAAGTGCCATTATTGTCGGGAGCTTACTTGGAGGGTATGGAGGAAAATTTCTTTCGGCAGATGCTATCAATATCGTTTACGCCATCTTGGCCACCATTGCTGTAATCTTGATGTTTCTGCCAAAAAAGCGGATGGACGGACGTGAACAGACCGAGGTTATCTTTCATAAACCAACAGCCGTATTATCCGCTTTGATTGTCGGAGGCGCCTCCGGAATTGTCGGGGCAGCTGGCGCTTTTATTTTGGTTCCCATCATGTTGACCATCCTCAAGATTCCGACAAGAGTTACGATTGCTTCATCTCTTGCCATCACTTTTCTCTCTTCCATCGGTTCGACGATAGGGAAATGGATGGCGGGGGACATATTGCTGTGGCCATCCGTGATCATGGTAATCGCCAGCATCATGGCAGCGCCACTCGGTACGAAGGTCAGCAAACGTTTGGGCACCCGGATTCTCCAGACCATTCTTGCCTTGTTGATCCTAGCTACCACAATTAAGATTTGGGCTGACATCCTTATATCCACACGTGTGTGAAGATTTACTTTTTCCATAAATTATAAAGAAAAATCAATTGTCATTGAACAGCATTGACATATCCGAGTAAAATGATAAGATAAAAAAGAATTTTACAGTGAAATTAAATTTCATAGAACATTCTTATCGAGAGTGGTGGAGGGGCTGGCCCGATGAAACCCGGCAACCTTGGTCTTATTGACCTTACGGTGCTAATTCCTGCGGAGTTATTCTGCGAGATGAGAAGGTGGGAACCGTGCAATCGCCCCTCTTCTTTTCGGAGAGGGGTTTTCTATATTTACAATCCTTAGTATTCATATCTTTTTACTGTGTGTTATGTAAAGGAGGAAACAACTTGCTTCATTATGCGGTCAAGCGTGGCCTTCTCATGATCGTTACGCTGTGGATCATTGTCACGGTGACGTTTGTGACCATGCACCTGATTCCGGGTGACCCGTTCGCGTCTGACGCCAAAATGCTTCCAGAAGAAGTGGTAAAGAACATGCGGGCGGAGTACAACCTGGATCAGCCAATCACGGTACAGTACCTGCTCTATCTGAAAGGATTGCTGCAATTTGACTTGGGGCCCTCTATCCAGTCAAAGACAAGGGATGTGAACACGTTGATTGCAGAAGGATTTCCCGCATCGGCTGTTCTGGGATTCCAGTCGTTTATTGTCGCGCTAGCAGGTGGAATCACACTGGGAATCGTAGCGGCACTCTATCACAATCGAACGCTGGATTTCTTGTCTATGTTTGCAGCCATCATCGGGATCTCCGTCCCCAGTTTTATTCTGGCGCCACTGTTGATCAAGTACTTGGCGGTCAAATGGGAGCTGTTTCCCGTTGCTGCGTGGGGGAGCTGGGAACACTCAATTCTTCCAACGCTTGCGCTCGCTATCGGTCCGCTCGCCATTATCGCTCGTTTCGTACGAGCCAGCATGCTTGAGGTTTGGCAACAGGAATACATAAGCACAGCGGAGGCGAAAGGGCTTGGCACCTTTTCCATTGTCGTTAGACACGGGATGCGCAATGCCATATTGCCGGTTCTTACCTTTATCGGTCCGCTGTTTGCCAACCTGATGACCGGAACCTTTGTGGTGGAAAAGATTTTTGCCATTCCCGGGCTCGGCAAATACTTCGTGGAAAGTATTTTTAACCGCGATTACCCTGTTATTTTGGGCACCACAGTATTTTACAGCTTTGTCCTCATTTTTACTTTGTACATCATCGACCTGCTGTATCGGGTGATTGACCCGCGCATCAGATTGACGAGTGGAGGGAAGTAGCGTTATGGCCAATCAGGCAACTCAACTGGATTCGCTGTTTCGACCAGTAGACCGAACCCGGCTATCCGAGGAAATTCGGGAACGTCCCAGTCTTGGGTATTGGCAGGAGGTATTGCAGCGAGTATTCCGTAACAAGCTGGCAATGCTCGGGTTCTTCCTTCTCTTGGCAGTGGTGACCCTCTCGATTATCGGGCCGATGCTCGTTCCCCACAGCTCGCATGAACAGTCATTAACGAAGGGAAATCTGCCACTGTCGGGCGAGCACTGGTTTGGAACGGATGACTTGGGTCGGGACATGTGGGCACGTACCTGGGTAGGCGGTCAAATCTCTTTATTTATTGGTGTGGCGGCAGCTGCTATCGACCTAGTGATCGGTGTATGCATCGGCGGGATATCCGGTTATATGGCAGGGAGGAACAACCTGGGCGACCGTGTGGACAACATCCTGATGCGATTGGCTGAAATTCTGTACAGCATTCCGTATCTCCTGGTGGTAATCCTGCTGATGGTGGTTCTGGAGCCTGGACTCGCAACGATCATTATTGCCCTTTCACTAACCGGCTGGGTCGGCATGGCCCGTCTGGTCAGAGGACAAATCATGCAGATCAAGCGTCAGGAGTTTGTGCTGGCTGCAGAAAAGCTGGGTACCTCTCATGCCAAAATCATCATGAAACATCTGTTGCCGAATACGATCGGCGTCATCATCGTGAACTTGACCTTTACGATACCACATGCGATTTTCGCAGAATCGTTTCTCAGTTTTCTTGGGCTGGGAGTGCAGGCACCAACCGCCAGCTGGGGAACCATGGCCAACGACGCGCTGGCGGTTATGCTGAGCGGACAGTGGTGGCGGCTGTTTTTTCCGGGATTCATGATTTCCCTTACCATGTTCGCGTGCAACGCGCTAGGGGACGGTTTGCAGGACGCACTGGACCCGCGGATCAGGAAATGAGGAGGAGTACATCGTGAAGCCATTGTTGGAAGTAGATCAGTTGCGCGTCTCCTTTCGCACGTACGGTGGAGAGGTGCAGGCGGTAAGAGGGGTTTCCTTTTCTGTGAAGGAGGGGGAGACATTGGCAATTGTCGGAGAAAGCGGCTGCGGAAAAAGTGTGACCGCCCGGGCATTGATGGGAATGATTCCTCCGCGATCCGGTCAGGTAAAAGGCGGCAGCATTCGGTTTCGCGGGCGTGAACTGACTGGGCTGACGAAGCTGGAATGGCAGCAGGTTCGCGGGTCGCAGATCGGTATGATCTTCCAAGACCCGATGACCTCGCTGAATCCAACGATGAAAATCGGCCAGCAGATTGCGGAAGGCCTGATCAAACATCGAAAGCAGACGAAGACAGAAGCAAAGGAAGAGACGCTGAAACTGCTTGCAAGGGTAGGCATTCCGGAGGCGGCGAGGCGATTTGAGCAGTATCCTCACGAACTAAGCGGAGGCATGCGGCAGCGTGTCGGAATCGCCATGGCGCTGGCCTGCCAACCGCAGTTGGTTATCGCTGACGAACCGACGACGGCGCTCGACGTGACCATTCAGGCACAGATCCTTCGTCTGATGAAAGAGTTGCAGGAACAATTGAACACGTCGATCATTTTGATCACCCATGATCTGGGCGTCGTCGCAGAGGTGGCCGACCATGTAGCGGTCATGTACGCAGGCGTAGTGGTGGAAAGCGGCCCGGTGGGAGAGATCTTTGACAATCCACGCCATCCCTACACACAAGGGCTATTGCAGTCTGTGCCACGTCTCGATGCAGGTAAAAAAGAGCGGCTGATCCCCATCGAAGGGACACCGCCGGATCTGTTTCGTCCGCCTGCCGGTTGCCCGTTCGTTGCCCGTTGCCGGTCTGCCATGGAAATTTGCCTGGAGCATATGCCGCAAGCGAATTCGTTTTTCAATCAGCATGAGGCAAGCTGCTGGCTGAACGACCCGCGTGCCATGAGAACAGAAGCGTGGATGATGGCAGGGAGGGAGACACATGATTGACAACATTGTTGGGGTGGAGAATCTCGCTAAATCGTTTGAGATTGGCGGGGGACAACAGGTAAGAGCTGTTGATCGAGTCTCTTTTGAAATCAGACGAGGGGAGACGCTCGGAATCGTTGGGGAAAGCGGCTGCGGCAAGTCTACCCTGGGCAGGACTATCGTGGGCCTGTACCCAGCTAGTGCGGGGCGCATCCTGTTTCAAGGCAAAGACATCGCCAGGATGGATAGACGTGAGCGACGGGAAGCAAACCGCCACATGCAGCTGATCTTCCAAGATCCGCAAGCCTCACTCAATCCGCGTTTACGAGTGGGCGACATTATCGCAGAAGGAATCGACTCCTATGGATTGGCAAAAGGAAAAGAGCGAGAAGAACGCGTCTATCGGCTGCTGGAGCTAGTAGGATTGCACCCAAGCCACGCAAAACGCTTTCCGCATGAATTCAGCGGCGGACAGCGGCAGCGTATCGGCATCGCCCGCGTGCTTGCGGTGGAGCCTAGTTTTATCGTGGCAGATGAGTCCATTTCTGCACTGGATGTGTCCATCCAAGCGCAAATCGTCAATCTTTTAGCCGATCTTCAGGCAGAGCGGTCTATCACCTATCTGTTTATCGCCCATGACCTGTCGATGGTGAAGCACATCAGCGACCGGATCGGCGTGATGTACTTGGGACAGATGATGGAGCTGGCACCGAGCGAGCAGTTGTTTGCCACACCGCTGCATCCGTACACGCAGGCCTTGATCTCGGCTATGCCGGTTTCCCATCCAGCCCAGCGCGCCGAGCGGGAGCAGATAGTACTGACGGGAGAACCGCCCAGCCCCATTCATCCGCCAAGTGGTTGCCCGTTTCGCACCAGATGTCCGGTTGCACAAGGTGTTTGTGCCGAAACAGCGCCGGTCTGGAAGGAGGTGAGGCACGGACACTGGATCGCTTGCCATCTTGTACAGTAGATAGAGGAGAACAAGGAGGAAATCATAATGAAAAAGGGATTACTCGCTATTGCCGCATTGCTGGTGCTCGTTGTGCCTGCGCTTTCTGCGTGCGGCAGCAATAAACAGGTTGCGTCTTCCGAACAACAGACGGGAGCAGCCGTCAAACAAGTCATTACCACTAACCTGCGGGGCGAACCGTACACATTAGACCCGGCATTCGCTTCCGATACCACTTCGTACTGGGTGATAGACCATCTGTATGAAGGATTGTACCGTTACAGCGAAAATGGAGACATCAGCGAAGGCGCAGCAGAAAAGGTGGACGTCTCCCCGGACGGAAAAACCTACACGTTTACCCTGCGCCCCGAAATGAAATGGTCGAACGGCGATCCGTTAACGGCACATGACTACGAATACTCCTGGAAGCGCGTGCTGAATCCACAGACCGCCGCCTATGAACCATCCGCACTCTACTACATACAAGGCGCGGAGGCATACAACACGGGCAAAGGCAGCGTGGATGACGTTCAGATCAAGGCAAAGGATGACCGAACACTCATCGTCGGACTGAAAGACCCGATCACCTATTTCCCGAAAATCATGATGAGTCGCGCCTATCTGCCGGTGAACAAGAAAGTCGTGGATCCAGACAAAAACTGGGCGGCCGAAGCGAAAGGCATCGTGACCAATGGCCCGTACACTGTAGAGAGCTGGGACCACAACAGTCAGCTGACAATCGCCAAAAGCCAGAGCTATTGGGAGAAAGAAAAAGTAACGATGGACACCGTCCACTTCAAGATGGTAAACGAAGCAACCACCTACTACCAGATGTTCAAAACAGGAGCGCTTGATCTGATTGACTCGCTGCCGATCGACGTGATTGAGCAGGAAAAAGAAAAAGAAGAGTACAAATCATTCCCGGACTACAGCATTTATACGTACACGTTCAACGTAGAGGAAAAGCCGTTTACTAATGCAAAAATTCGTCAGGCCTTTTCCTACGCGATCGACCGGGATATCCTGACGAAAAACGTGACCAAGGGAGGCCAGCTCCCGGCGTACGGTTATACGCCATTCGGGGTGAAAACTCCTTCGGGCAAGGACTTCCGAGAAGAAGTGGCACCTTACTATCAGTTTGATCCAGCCAAGGCGAAGCAACTTCTAGCTGAAGGCTTGAAGGAAGAAGGCTGGACAGAGCTTCCTCCAATTACACTGAAATACAGCACTGCGGAAAACCACAAGAAGATCGCCGAAGCGCTGCAAGAAATGTTCAAACAATGCCTGGGCGTCCAAGTGAAGCTGGAAAATCAGGAGTGGAAAACGTACATCGATACGTTCAAGCAGAAAAACTTCCAGATGGCCCGCATGGGTTGGGGCGGCGATTACCTAGATCCGCTCGCGATGCTGGAGCTGTACACAGGGAAAAGCTCCCGCAACTTCACCAACTGGGCCAATCCGAAGTTTGACGAGCTGATCGAAAAAGCGAAGGTCGAACAAAACGAGGAAGTACGCATGAAGCTTTTGCACGACGCTGAAACCATTTTGATACAGGACATGCCCGTCATCCCGGTTTATTTCAATAACGAAAACTACCTCAACAGCAAAAAGATCGAAGGCATCCGCTTTAGTGTAACCGGGACACCGGACCTGCGCTGGGCGAAAAGAGTCGCAGAGTAACGTAATCTACTAAAACAAGGAGCAGCTTGCCTAATGCAACTGCTCCTTGTTTTATGGACTCAATAATAGCTTTATTACGAAAGTCGTTTCCCAAATGATGAAAGTATCCTAAAATATAGAAGAACGGAGGAGATATGACGACCTATCAAAAGTGAAATCGGCAGATAATTATCAGACTATACTGAACTCTAAGGCAAAGGGGTATAAAACAAATGACAATAACCATGGATTCAAAAGAGTTCATCAATCGCCGTCAAAAACTCGCAGAAAACATGCCTGATCACAGCGTGCTTGTACTATTTTCAGGTGTTGTCAAGACACGCAGCCATGACGATAAATATCCGTTTACCCCGAACCGCAACTTCTATTATCTAACTGGCATTGCGCGCAGTAACCTCATTCTCATGATCACGAAACGCGCTGGCATCGTGACCGAAACGTTATTTCTTCAGCGCCCAAATGAACTGGAAGCGAAATGGACAGGGGCAGTTTTATCGGATCAAGAGGCGAAGGAGCAGTCTGGTATCGAACACTTCGACTATCTCGATGAGTGGCTAGAGTCATTTGGAACCTTTATGAGGCGCTGCGAAGGCAAGTACTCCCTCTATCTTGACTTGTATCGCTATCTGTGGAGCGATGAGGTGACCCCTGCAGAGACTTTTGCCGAAGACGCGCAGAAGAAATACCGGAACCTGCAGATTCACGATGCGGGACTATGGCTGAAAGAACTGCGCAAGGTGAAGAGCCCGGCTGAGATCGAAGAAATTAGACGGGCGATTGCGATCACAGATGAAGCAATCCGACGCATGTGGTTGCATGCACGTCCTGGAATCATGGAATATGAGCTAGAGGCGCACTATGATTTCGCGTTGAAATCGCATGGTGTTCGCGAGTTTCCTTATTTACCCATTATTGCTAGTGGGATCAATGCTACTATCTTGCACTATGAAGCAAATAATCAGCGTTCGGAAGATGGTGACTTGGTCCTCCTCGACCTCGGTGCAACATCGAACTACTATGCGGCTGATATTTCGCGAACGTTTCCCGTGAACGGTCGCTTTACAGAGCGTCAGAAAGCGATCTATCAACTCGTACTCGAAGCAGAAATCAAGACCATCGAAGCAGTGAAGCCTGGTGTCACACTTCCACAACTAAATGATGTCACGAAACATGTCTTGACAGATGGCCTGCTACGTCTCGGTCTCATCCAAGAGAGCAGTGAGCTGTCCAAATACTATTATCATCCCGTGTCTCATCACCTTGGACTGGATACGCACGATATCCCGGATTACAATGTTGCTTTGCAACCTGGTATGGTAATCACGATTGAACCAGGTCTGTACATAGAGGAAGAAGCGATTGGCATTCGGATTGAAGATAATGTGTTAGTAACAGAAGACGGCTGCGAGGTGCTCTCATCTCAGATCCCGAAGGAAATCGAAGAAGTGGAATTGTTGATCGGGAAAAAGGAATAGGGAACGCTTGGAGCAAATGAGTTCATCCATTACGGTCACTAGCTTCAATTCCGAACTCTCGTAGTTTCCAATTTAAGGTACTTCCCACAGTCCCAAGAATCTGTGCAGCCGCACACGCTCACATGCAAATAACCATAGCAATCTCTGTTATGGTTATTTGCATGTGAACATCCTCTTACAAAAACGATTAAAATGATAAAGAAATATTTCGTGCACCTTCCATAATAAATGATTTGATTGTAAAATAAAGGAAAAATAAGAGGGTGATCCATTATGGGGGGACTGCTAGGGACAATGCACCAGTCGCTGCGGTCAGAAATCGAACAACATCGGCGAGCGCGCGGTTATACGTTGAGCAAACTAGGGGATCTAACTGGAATTAATCCGGGAACATTGAGCGAGATTCTAAATGGAAACCCGCCTCGGGCTATCACCATTGGTCAATTAGACGCACTTGCTGCCGTGTTTGACTACGAGCCTGGCTGGTTGTATGAATTATACCCCGATGAATGTTTATATGAAGGGAAAATCTCGCGCCCCCGATTGATACCATACTTAATTCGAAGCGCCGAGAATGGACGAAAGGATTGCATGGAAGCAGTTGCCTCCCAATTGCTTGAGAATCCCAAAAATATCTCCATCCTTTTTACTGTGGCAGAGCAATTATACGAGGATGGGAAACTGGGAAAGGCGGTGCCATTCTATGAGTACGTAATTGAGAACGAGAAAGATAGCTACTCTACCCAGTTTGTGATAAGTCACTACCGGTTATTTCAGGCAATACTCGGGACAAATGCTGATGAAAATGAGAAGGCTGTTATTCGCTTTTCCCCATATCGAAAGCGATTACCAGAAACGGATCAATTAGACGCTTTACTTAATTTGGCTAAGGTTTGTTTCACTTTGCAAAAATGGAGTGAAGCGGAAACTTATGCAGATGAGCTAAGAGTGCTTTCCAAAATTATCTATCAAGATGAGCTGCAAAAACGTAGAAAAAATCGAGAGGCAGAGTTGATAAAAACAGAACGTCCGCTCGTCTACTACTATGGAATGGGTTATTTATATAAAGGCTTGGTCCTACAGATGCAAGGCGGTTATTCCCAATCCAAAGAATATGTACAAACATACGCCGATCTACATTGGTTTGAACTTCTTGACGATGAAGGGAGAAGAATCGTTGAGCGGTTTGCAGTCTTTGCGAAGGCGAATTGTTACACACTGGAAGTATTAATGGGGAATGAAGAAATCATTAAGGAATATACCGACTATCTAGCGGAACAGCCTGCTGAAATACTTCCGGGCCTCGTTACGATTATGGAAGCTGCTAATAAATATCATTTTTGCGTGGATGAAGTTTTATTACGTCTCTCTAAAGATATTGCTAGATTTCATGAACGAACATTGTTGGTTAATATGGTTCAGCACCTCCAATATCGATATCAAAAAGCAAAATATGATTTTACAAAGGGACGCATTGAAAGTGGACTCAATGAAACCCTACACTGTTTAGTTCAATCGGATTTGATGAATCGCCATTATGATGCTCTGCAATGTGTGCAGTTATTTGAAAAATATCGCCATCTTGCCTCGCCATCACACATTCTCCAATATCAAGCCATTGTAATTGGAGAGAAGAAGGCCGAAGCTACATTTATAAACTAGTTGTAGGATGATGTATCAACAATCACTAAAAAGATGATAAGTAGAGAGGATGAAAAAGAATGAAATATGTATTCCTAGCAGTTCTTCTAACGTTTGGGTTGAGCAGTGGCATCGTTTACGAACCCCAAAAGTCTGGCACACCACACGTTATTAATTATCAGCATGGTGCAGATTTTTAGAAAGAGTTGATAAGACAAACAAAAAACATCCTTTCGATAGGATGTTTTTTTCTATTCAATTTTTTCTTAGTCGGTGAATTCTTGCATATTCATTTATAGTTATTAATGTCATATTTTGTAAATCATAGGAGGTGCTTAACATAAAGGCTACCGCAAGTTCATTAGAAAGGGACGTTCTTGTGCACCCAGGAACATCCCCGAAAAGCAAGAGTAAGATCTGGGGCGCGGGAATAGAAGCAAGTCGCCACCACTTAGATCTAGAAGCAAGCATCGAACAACTACGACAGCAAATGATTGAATTGGCAGGAAAACATGGACTTTCAAGTGACGTAGTTTTGGGTGTAAGCCAGCAATTGGACAAATATATTGTAATGGCGCAAAACAACCATAAAGCGGATAGCATCTGGTGAAGGATTCACTATCGGCCTACTAAAAATGACTACAAAAGAGGAACCCTTAAGATAAATGGGTTCTTTTTTACATTCATTTTTACCGCTGGGTGGATGCTGATTGCTACCGAAGAACCACCGCAGGATGAAAAATCCAGTGCGGTGGTTCTTTTTTTCTCTCGTCTCTCATGCCATCATTATAGACGGGGGCGATGAAGGATGTTCCAGGATTTCAAGCTTGTTGGTGACCGTCCAGTCGCGATACAAGTGAAAGAATACGTCAAACGTTTAATAATCAAAGGCGCGCTTCAGGCGGATCAAAAGCTGCCCTCCACACGGGAAATGAGCAGTCTGCTAAAGCTGAGTCGCAATTCGGTGATTGCAGCCTATGAAGGCCTAGAGGATGACGGATTTGCGTATGCGATTCCCGGCAAAGGCAGCTATGTTACCGCTATGGAGGGCCATTTGGCTGTGGATAAAGGAGGAGCTGATGGCTCCGACTCCTGGCAGATCGACTGGAAGGCACGAATGAACGAATATGCTGTATCCGCTGCAGAGCTGGACATGATGAAGCAGGGCATTCGCGCCAAAAAAGGAACTATTTCGTTCACAAGCATCGCGCCGGATGAGCAGTTGTTTGATCTGGGGGATGTAAGGCGAGCCTTTATGGATCGGATGGCAATCGAAGGGCAAGTGCTGCTCAATTATGGGTATGCCAAGGGCTACAAGCCACTGATCGATTACTTGATGCGTTATATGGAGAATAAGGGCGTCGATGTAAGCGGCAAGGATATGCTGATTACAAGCGGGTTTACAGAAGGTTTTGACATAGTACTGTCGGCACTGCGCCCTTCTACTCGCCGTGGGGCAGCCATTTGTGAAAATCCGACCCACCATACAGCAATCAAGAATTTGAAGCTGCATGGATTTGAGATTACCGGCATTCCGATGGAGAGTGATGGTATAGATGTGGAGCAGCTCGAGGCAGTTTTGCACAAGCAGACAAACAGCTTCGATCTGGCCTATTTGACTCCTTCCTATCACAATCCGACAGGCATAGTCATGTCGCCAGCGAAGCGCAGTGCCGTTATGAAATTACTGATGCGCTTTCAGATTCCGGTGATCGAGGATGGATTCAATGAAGAGCTGCGCTACTCAGGAGCGCATGTTGCGCCATTAATCGCCACAGCAGGAAAAGGGAACGGAGTCATCTATATTGGTAGCTTCTCCAAGGTACTGTTCCCTGGATTACGAGTGGGCTGGGTGCTTGGAGACAGCGCACTGATCGACAACCTCGAAAGCATTAAGCGTGCACGCACCATTCATACATCTACCATCGATCAATCGATCTTATATCAATATTTGCTGAACGGAAACTTTGATAAATATGTAAAAAAAGCCCGCATGGAATATAAGCGCAAATATGAGCTGACGAAGGCATCCTGTGAAGCACATCTCCCTCTGGCGCAGCTGTCTGGCGATGGAGGCTTGCATTTGTTTCTTACCTTTCCGTCAGGCGTAAATACACGCGAGCTGCTAGAAGCTTGCACAGAACACGGTGTCATTTTTACACCGGGGGACAAATTTTTTATTCAAGAAGGAACAGGGACGAATACGTTGCGACTTGGTTTTTCACGAGTAACGGATGAAAATATCGAGCGGGGGATTCAGATCATCGGCAAACAGGCGCGTCGCTTTCTTGAGACATAACGATTACAAACCGCACAACCATTTGAAAAAAATGAGGTGTCATCATGAAGATAGGCGTTATTATGGGTGGTATTTCTTCTGAGCGTGAGGTTTCTCTGAAGACTGGCCAAGAGATGATCAATCATTTGGATCGCAGTCGCTATGAGGCAGTTCCCATTGTCGTTACGCACAGAGCGGATTTAATCACACAGGTTCAGCAGGCAGGCATCGATTTCGCGCTATTGGCGCTACATGGCCAATATGGCGAGGATGGCACGGTACAGGGAGCGCTGGAGACACTGGGTATTCCATATACAGGAAGCGGTGTCCTGGCAAGCAGCCTATGTATGAATAAGCAACTGTCCAAAATGCTGCTGAAGGAGGCAGGCATTCAAACGCCTGCAGGGCTTTATTGGAAGGACGTTTATGATCCTCAGGCGGTAGAGCAATTGAGTTACCCGGTGATTGTGAAGCCGAATACGGGAGGATCCAGCATCGGTGTCCAGCTCGTGCATTATGAGAAGGAGCTGCTGTCGGCTGTTCAGGAAGCCAGCCATTTGGATCAGGGGATCTTGATTGAGCCCTATTTGAAAGGGACGGAGATTACCTGCGCGATTCTGGATGGCGAGGTACTACCGATTATCGGCATTCGTTCCGCGCATTCAGAGTGGTTCGACTACCGAGCGAAATATGAGGACGGCTGTGCGGAGGAGAATGTGATTGAGTTTCCTCCCGTTATTCAGCAGCGTGTGCGCGAGGCGGCGATTGCTAGCTATCGACTGCTGCAGTGCAAGGTCTATGCAAGGGTCGATATGATTTTGTGTCAGGATATGCCTTACGTGCTAGAAGTAAACACCTTACCGGGGATGACCGCCAACAGCCTGTTTCCAAAGAGTGCAGCTGCAGCAGGTATGACCTTTTCACAGTTGCTGGACCGTATTATTGCGAGCTCGCTCCATGAACGGAAACAGGAATGGGGGGAACAATGCTAACGGATAAGATCTATACAAGTGTCTAACGGAAGAGAAACCCTACATGTAGTGGGGTTTCTCTTTGTTTTCATTGACTCGAGTAGTGAATGACTACGGAACACTTTACGATATGATCTCCATTGTTGCGATAAATGTGTGGCCTGTCTGCTTTAAAAATCAGAGTATCCTCAGGTTCAACGATATAAACTTGTTCATTGACAACAACCTCTAACGTGCCTTCATTTACGAGAATGAATTCCTCAACCCCAGTTGTATGCGGTTCTGCTATATGCTCGCATCCTGGTTCAAGGGTTACTGAAAAGATCTCAAACTGTTGTTCAGGATTATAGGGGACAAGTGGATACACACGATATTGTCCGTTATTTTCAATAATGGGATTTACTTCTTTCTTTTTTACGATCGTAACATTCGGCTTGTATTGACTAACGAGTGAAGAAAAGGATAAGCGCAACCCACTAGCTATTTTCCAAAGGGTTGTGATTGTTGGAGCAGACTTGCCTCTTTCAATTTGTCCTAACATCGTTTTGCTAACTCCTGTTAATTCAGAAGTTTTATCCAAGCTCAAGTTTCTTTCCTTCCGAATACGCTTTATGTTCTCTCCGATATTCGTGTGAAATTCTTCCATCAAAATGCCCTCCATAGAGTTTGGACGTTATATTGCACGTATGTACGTTATACTTTACAATTGAGCTATATATAGTTTGAAGCAGACACTATATAGTCCAAAATATACGAAAAGAGGCGCTGTGTCTATGGAGAACACGATTTTATCAGGCGTTCATCAAGCGATTGGTAACACTCCCATGGTTCATCTTTCTAGGCTAACGGAAAATCTCACTGGAAATATTTTCGCCAAATTGGAATATGTAAATCCAGGCTTTAGCAAGAAGGATAGAATCGCTTTGCAGATTATTGAAGAGGCTGAGGAGGCTGGAATACTAAAACCGAATGACACCGTTGTGGAATTAACGAGTGGCAATACAGGGACTGGGCTTGCGATTGTTTGCGGAGTCAAAGGGTATAAATTCGTTGCTGTTATGTCAAAAGGAAATTCAATGGAAAGAGCGAGGATGATGCAAGTGCTCGGAGCAGAAGTTGTTTTAGTAGACCAAGCGCCTGGTTCCCCTGTAGGGCAAGTTTCTGGTGAAGACCTTGCTAAAGTGGAAGAAGTAGCGCAGCAAATCACAAAAGAAAGAAATGCGTTTCGTGCTGACCAATTTCATCACATTGGCAATCTTCATGCTCATGAATTTCACACGGGGGAAGAAATTTGGAAACAAACGAATGGAAAAGTAGACGTTTTCCTTGATTTTGCTGGTTCTGGTGGCACTTTTACTGGTTGTGCAAAAACGTTAAAAAAGTATAATCCCAACATTCGTTGTTATTTAGTTGAACCTTACACCGCACCGTTCTACTCTGGTAAAGCTGCTACTAACCTCAATCACAAGATCCAAGGTGGGGGATATTCCATGGATTTACCTCTTCTGGATAAGAACTTCATTACAGACTACATCCATGTTACAGATGAAGAAGCGACACAAGTTGCTAGAGAACTGGCAAGAAAAGAAGGAATATTCGCAGGATTTTCTTCGGGAGCAAATGTTGCGGCTGCCTTACAGCTTTTGAAAGGGAAAGAAAAAGGGGCCAATATTGTGCTAACGATTAATGATTCAGGTCTCAAATATTTAAGCACAGATCTCTATGAATAACTTCAACCGTCCAATCATGCGAGTTTATGAAGCCAAGTGTCAACAACCACCTGGCTTTTTCATGTTCAAATTACACGACGGTGAACGCATGATCATCAGTTGGCATATTGCCTCTTGAATCTCAAGTTACTAGAGGTTTTATAATTGGCTAGGGGGTGTTGTCACGTGCACGGAAAGGCGAGGAACAGATTAGACACCACACAAAATCAACAAACTGATCGAACAATGAAGGACGTGAAGTTCTTCATCGGACAAGTGGCGAAAATGACAGGTTCTTCTGTACCCACTGTTCGTTATTATGACGAGATCGGCCTGCTTTCACCTGCTGAGATAACTTCTGGAGGTCATCGCATGTATACGGCAGAGGAAATCTGGCGGTTAAAACTGATCCTAACCCTTCGCTATATAAACTTTGGTATTGATGAGATTAAGAGAATGTTAGCTGGGGATATACCTGTTGATATGGCGATAGAATGGCAAATCGAAGCTTTGGACATCCAAATGCGTACTCTTGCCAGCATGAAATCCATTTTGGAACAAACAAAGCAGAGTAAGGGTAACAGTGATTCTTTGAGCTATATGCACGATTTAATTGAATCAATTTCTACAGATGCATTGGAACGAGAAAAGTTTGTTTTGGAAAAAATGATTTCGTCCGTTTTTCCTGAACAATTCCCGGTTGAATGGCGAGAGATATTTTTATTAGGGGTTAACGTCTCCTCGTTGCTGGAAGGAAAGCTTTCGGCAGCACAAACGGCTGCATTAGATGAGTTGGAGGAAATGTTTAATGATCCAGAGATTGTCTGGGAGATGAAGCAAGATGTTATGTCCTTCCTAGAAATAGTTCACCTGCCTAAGATCAGTGTGGAGATGTGGAGCGCCAGAATGCTTAAAAACCTTAAACAGTTGTTAAAAGCAGCTGAGCAACATGCAACTCCAGACAGTCCTGTCGTACAGGCGAATGTTCAAGAGTATGTCTTGATGTTTGCCGATGTTGACGAACTCCCTGTCTCGCAGTCATTTTTCCGTCGGTTTGCTGAAAAGATGCTTTCAAGCCAATCAGAAAATCTCGAACGTTTCAGAAGAATTTGCTCAATCCTGTATCCTAGTTTGCAATCGTATATGAAAACAAATGAATTATTCTACCAAGCATTACAGTGGAAGCTTCAACAAATGGATAAAGAGTAAAGGTACTCTTTGTTACAGCTTGCGAAGGAGGTGAAATCATCTGTCATCATCGGAAGCTCTTTCAAAAAGAAAAGGGAAGGAGGTGGCATGCTGACATATGAAGAAAAACAAGCGAAAAACGTACAGTGTCTTTTGGCGGGGATTTGTCATTCTATGTATGTTCTTGGTGGTTGGTTGCAGCACGCAAACAACTGGGCCAGCCGAGCAGCAGGAGGGTGCTGAATCCAAAACAGGCGGAACGATTACAGTAGCGTACCCCTTTGAACCGGATACGTTAGATGCTCACATGTCTGTTGCATCTGCTGGGGTCTATACCTGGTTGCTCGGTGGATCACTGCTATATAAGGATCCTGCCACAAACGAATACAAGCCCTCTCTTGCTAGTGACTATAAAATTTCTGACGATGGCAAAACGTGGACCTTCACGATTCGTTCCGGGATTACCTTTCACGATGGGACAGCTCTTACTGCAAAAAGTTTTAAGGAAACCGTCGATCGTGCTCTCAATCCGCAGACAAAAGCAAAAACAGCTGCTGAATTAATGGCTCCAATAAAAAGTGTGAAAGCGCCAGACGATCAGACTCTCGTTTTGGAACTACAAGAACCCTATGCTGCCTTTCGCGATGCGCTAGGGAATTATTTAACGCAGCCGTTATCGTTGAAAGCGATTGAAAAGGCTGGAGAGAGCTATGGCCGGAATCCTGTGGGAGTAGGGCCTTGGAAGCTTGAGAGCTGGAAAACAGGCGAAGGTGTCACCTATGTTAGAAATGAAGCCTTTCAGTGGGGAGAGCCATATTATGAAAACCTAGGTCCTCCTAGAGCCAACAAACTTATCATAAAAGCAATTGCTGACAGCCAGCTCAGAATGTCAGCGCTAGAGAGTGGTGCTATCGATGTAGCAACGGAAGTACCTGTGAAAGACGCGAATCGTTATCGGAATAATCCGAAATATCAAGTGTTGGAATACTTACGTCCTGGAGTGGGTTTAATGTTGGAAATGAATCTGACAAGACCGGAGTTCCAGGATATTCAGGTACGTAAAGCAATTCATATGCTCGTCAATAAAGAAGCCATTGTCCAAGCGGTTACGAAGGGAGAAGGCGAAGTAGCCCATACGCCGTTATCTCCATCTACGCTAGGGTATGACAAATCCTTAGAGAAGTACGGGTACCAGTATCATGTGAACGAAGCAAAGAAGCTGTTGGACGAGGCTGGTTGGAAAGTAAACGGAAGTGGTGTGAGAGAAAAGGACGGAAAAACATTTAGTCTGAATTTGCTGAGTACCGCAGATCTAGACAAAGAAGCCCAATTGCTTCAAGCCATGCTGGGAGAAGCGGGTATCAACATGAAGATTCAGAATCTAGAAATAGCAGGGTACATGCAGGAAGTCGTCAAAGGAAATTTTGATGTAACGTTGATATCGGGCGCCTATGATGACCCTGATATTTTATACTTTTATTTTCATTCCAGCGGTGCCTACAACCTGTCTGGTGTACAAGATGACAAGCTGGATGCCCTCCTTTTGAAAGGGCGTACTACCATGCAGACTGATGCCAGAAAGCAAGTGTATATGGATGTACAGAAGCATCTGATTGAGCAAGCGTATGTTGTCCCTATCTATTACGATAAGGCCTTTACTGTCATCAATTCTCGAGTAAAAGGAGTCAAGTGGACATCTGTCATGCCAACATATAATGACAGCTGGATCGAGAACTAACTACATGTCAACAAAGGAGAGAAGCGCATGCCAAATAACGGATGGATTGAGTCTTTTGAAAAATACGCTCAAAAATGGATAACAAAAGGTCAGGTTCCTGGTGTTTCTATGGGAATAGCAAAAGATGGTCAAATCTTCTATAGTAACGGATTTGGCTTCCGTGATGTGGAACGGCAGTTAGGAGTTACAGTCGATACGGTATTTGGAATTGGATCCATCACAAAATCCTTTACTTGTGTGGCGGTCATGCAATTACAAGAAGCTGGTAAGTTATCCGTACATGACCCTGTTGTCAAATACTTGCCGGAGTTTCGACTGAAAAATAATGATGTGGGACAAATCACGATTCATCATTTTATGACGAATACGAGTGGGATTCCTCCCTTGCCAACGTTTTTTGCAAGTGTGATGCGAAGTTTGGAAGAGAATGAGGCAGAAGACTATCCATTTCTGCAAAACGAGACAGATGTTACGGTACCAATCGATACGTACGAAGACCTGATGAGTGTTATCGCTACATTAGATTTAGAGCTTTTAGGGCCACCGGGTACAGAGTTCAGTTATTCCAATGATTGTTTTGCCTTGCTGGGAGCGATCATTGAACGCGTCAGCGGGAAGTCGTATGAGACTTATGTCAAGGAGCATATCATAGATCCAATCGGGATGGAGCACACGAGCTTTTTTCTGGAAGAGCTGAATGGCTATGAGAATATTACAAATCTTTATATCATGCGAGACAGAGGCGATCACAAGGAAGTGGTCCCATCTCCGAATTGGTGGGATACTCCCACTTCTCGGGCGGCAGGATTTATAAAATCAACGGTGCGGGATATGTTGCGATATACGGACATGTTCTGCAAAGGTGGGCTTACAGCAGGAGAAAATCGTATCCTGACACCTGAGAGTGTACAACTCATGATTACCCCTTACTTTCCAACTGACTTGGTACCTGGTCAATTTTACGGGTACGGCTTGCTCATAACTTCTGACTACTACGGGAAAAAGTTAGTTGAACATAGTGGTGGTATTAAAGGGGTTACGGCTCAAATGTGCTTCTTTCCCGAAACAGGACTGGCCGGAGTGGCACTGTCCAATCTAGAATTGTCGCCGATTTTGGCGGTAATGTTGGGTGCGCTAAATAGTCTGGAAAACCGCCCTCCTGAAACCTCTCATCTGGTTAGCAAGATTGATTTTCTAACCGAGGAAGCTATGAATCAATTCGTGGGGGATTATCAATCGAGTGAGTTAGGGACATTGCCGATCAGATTAGAAAATGGTCAACTGATGCTCTCCTTTTTGGGAGAAAATTACGTAATGAGACCATTTGCTGAAGATCTCTTTGTAGTACAGGCGTTTGGAACAGATTTCTCGGCACGGTTTATCAGATTGAGAAATCATGAGATTGTTCGAGTGTCTTTTGCGGGAAGACAATTTTATAAAACGAGTGGGGGAAACGAAAAATGACCCAACAAGCCAATGTAAGCGATGCGAGATGCCGCCAGCTTGATGAGCTTTTTTCTACGCTTGCCGAACAAAACAATTGGAGCGGTAACATCTTGATTTTGGAAGAAGGGAAACCTTATTATCAAAATTCCATAGGATTGGCCAATCTGGAAACGGCTGAAAGATTGTCACCAGATTCGGTATTTGAACTCGCTTCGGTTTCCAAGGCGTTTACAGCAATGGCAGTCATGATCTTGCAAGAGCAAGGGAAGCTCGACTATTCAGATAAAGTTGACGACCTCCTTCCAGATTTTCCTTATGCCGATATGACTGTAGAGAATCTACTCGTACACACATCCGGTTTGCCTGATTACATGGAGTTGTTTTCGCAATATTGGGATAAAACGCAAGTGGCTACGAATCAAGACATACTCGATCAGCTAATCAAGCATCGACCCAACGTCTTGTTTCAACCCAATGAAAAGTATGCGTACAGTAATACCGGCTATGCTTTATTAGCATCTATCGTAGAACACGTAGCTGATACACAATTTGCCGATTTCTTGCAGCAACAGATATTTCAACCACTAGGTATGCAGCATACGAAAGTGTACAACCGAAGATATTCGCCTGAGTTGATCCAGCATTACGCGTATGGATACGTGTATTCCGCTCAATCTGAAGCATTTGTGTTACCGGATGATTCAAGTGAGCACGATTTTGTCATTTATCTGGATGGCATTCAGGGAGACGGCGCGGTCAGTTCAACACTGGATGACTTGCGTAAGTGGGACAGAGCTCTTTACACAGAAAAGCTGGTAAAAAAAGAAACGCTAGAGAGAGCGTTTTCCCCCGTTCAGCTTACTGACAACAATTTATCAAATTATGGTTATGGCTGGCGGCTGCGTGAAAATCAGGTGACAGGAAAAGTCGTGCATCACAGTGGAGGCTGGCCGGGGTATCGAAGCTACTTGATACGATATATTCAAACAGATAAAACGATTATTTATCTTACAAACGTGGATCAGGAACGTGATTTGACAGAAAAGGCTGTAGAGGCAATCGAGAATATTTTATTTGAACGACCATATGACATTCCGTAGCCATTTAAAAAGAGGAGCCGCCATCGACGGTTCCTCTTTTTTCGTCCTACACAAGCATTTTTTTCACCAACTGTGTCCGGTTGCTGACATCCATCTTGTCAAAGATTGATTTCAAATGTTTTTTCACTGTGACTTCGCTCAAATACAAGCGGGCAGCGATTTCCGCATTCGTCAATCCCTCCAGCACAAGGCTGGCTACTTCCTGTTCTCGTACCGTCAGCGTACTCATTTCTATCGTTGTGACTATGCCAGGTGATGTCGGTGGAGCAGCAGCTGGAGTCGCTTCTTCTTCCAGGCGAAAATCCGCATCCAATCCGGATCGTTTAAGCAGTTTTTGCAAATAAGCGGGAAGATGCTCGCCTTGCGTATCACGGAAAAATACGAGGGTGGGTGTTACTCCGTCATAGTTGGTGTGGGTGGCGAAATCGGCTATATCAAACCCCAAACTTTCGTGGGCAGCTTTGAAAAAAGGAAATGGTGAAGGTGAACACAACAAAAACTCTCCGGAGAACATCAAACCGTGCAACATATGGCCAATAGCTGTATGTTGGGAAACATCCTCGTAATCATCTTGATGAATGGTGTGGATGAACCAGCCAGCGCGTGTGTGTTCCGGCACGCGAAACCGTTCTAGCTCTTGTTTGGATAGAGCAGTGAAATAGGAACGAGAACCGGAATGTTCCATCAGGTAAGGAAGGGTTTTTTCGTTGATGGGAACAACTGCAGCAAGTGCCGAGATCGCTCCGTTATCATTGCGCAAAACGCGAAGCACGTCGTATCCCAGCGAGAATAGACGGTTATGATCAAGCCAATTCAATGGGTACAAGGTTTGCTCCGCTGTCAGGTGAAAATCAAAATGTCGGTTCGTGTGCGGATCAAATAGCTTGATCGTTTTAGGGGAGGGACAGTGCCGCTGATTGCGGATATACTCCAGTAGTTCTTCCCGATGACCAGTGTGGATTGATTCGAACGGTTTGGGTAATGGGTCGAACCAATTTAAAAAGGCTCGGATGAGTGCGTCACCTAAAAAGAAGGTAAGCTCTAAAGCTTCTGGTGTACGGACCGAATGAGCTGACTTGGTGAACTTCTCATAATAGTAGTGAACGGCCCGCTTTTGCAAATCTGCAAAATGAAGCGGAGTCCGTGCCCGCATATCCTGGGCAATAGATTCTCTCATCAAGGAATGAATCGTCCAGCCGCTGTCCACTTTCCTTACAAACGAAAATCGGATCAATTGGAAAAACTCGGACGCGGTGATTTCCCTTTTTAATAAAAAAGACAGATTATCCTGATTAAAGTGTCGCAATACGGCTGCTGCTTCCACGAGAGGACGCAAATGCTCGCCGGGAACTTCGCGCAACCATTGGCTTACGACAAACGGAAGCGTGTCCATTTCCTCATGAAAAGCCCCGTTTCCTTCCTGATCTTTCGGCTGCAAGGTAAAGGACAGCAATGACAGGGTAAGGGGATGCCCTTTGGAGCGCCGCCACATTTCTTGGATGATAGTCGGTTCAAAAATGTGACAGTAATGCGCATACCGCTCGACAGCATCGTAAGGAAGATGGGATAAAGGGACCCTACTGATGAAGTGCCGCCAACCGGGCGAAAGAAGCCAAGCTTCAGACAGCGGATGCCTCCCTGCGATCACGATCAGGATATTCGCGCTTAATCGTTTGAAAAAATATTCGCGCAACCAATGGTCCAAGCCGTCCAAGTTCTCGTAAATGTCGAGAAAGAGCACGAGTCTTTGATCGGCCGCTTTTTCATTCAGCTTCGAAACGCATTCCTCCAACAATTGGGATGGATGCTGCTCTTTTCCCTTATGATAGACATGCAATGCCTGCAAAATATGCAGGCAAAAATCAGAGGGCGTGTGCCAAAATTGCTCGCTGTCCAAAGAGAGAGTAGCTGCTTGCCGCAGATGAGCTTGCCGCCTGAGCTCGTCGAGCAAATAGCTTTTTCCTACGCCTGCGGTTCCGAAGAGATTCATGATTTTTTTGGAGCGCCGCTCATCCGCAAGCAACTTCAAAAAATGAAGGACTTCCTCGGTTCTTCCTACCATCAGACGACTTTCCAGCTCTTCAAGGCTATCCTGATAATTCATAGCATCACCTGCTCCATCACAAGGTTTTTCCTTTTTCTTCCTACGATTTTACTACGCTTCTTTTATACTGGGTACTCATATTTATCGCACGGGTATCCTTTTGGATGTATCCTTTCGAGTAATATCGAGCCCCGTATAGTCGGTGTTAGGATGAAACAGGCGAGTCAATACGAACGGATGGAGGGAACATGTCAATGCTAAGCCGCATGGGTCACATTTCCTTATACGCGCATGATGTTCGCAGATTGGCCTCTTTTTATGAAACCGCACTTGATCTTGCAGTGGTGAACCATAGCGACGAAACGGCATGCTTGGCGATTGATCCGCAATCGGGCAGGCACGATTTGCTCATCCTGAATAATCCGCATCATGTGCATCTGGCATTTTGGGTAGATACGTTGGATCACTTCAAGGAAGTGTGGAGGAGGCTGACGGATCACGGAATTTTGGCACATGGTCCATATGTGGAGAGCGAATATGCACGTTTTTCTTTTCTTGATCCGGAAGGCAATCATGTGGAGATCATATGGGCGCATCGAGGAGAAACACCACATCCACAAAGAAGAAAAATCAGCTTTCGGGAGTTAGAGGAATTCGGCGTAAGCCAAGAATGATTCGTCCGTGCAATGGAGACTGGCTCGCACAAACTATTTCATTCATTGTGATAAGGGAGAGGAAAAAAGAATGTCAACTTCTACAAACACTTTCAATGCAGGGGGAAATACGCTCGGGATTACGACCATGGCTGTGAATCCGACAACCTTCCAAGCAGCCCCCCAAATGGTTCAGGATCGAATGACGTATCACAAAGCGGTGCTGGAGTCATTCGGAATTACATCCCTGTCTAGTCTGGGGTCGCTTAAGATCCGTGGGACGGTAGTACCTCAGTCGGGATTAACGAAACCAAGCCCAACTCTCGTCAGTGGGAATACCATGATTCAGTCTGCGTACCGAATCGACTCAGCTAAATCTTCACCAACGTTGCAAATGTTGAGTGGAAAAGCAGAACTGTTGCAAACCATTCCGTTTCCTAAAAAAATGACGGCTACATTAGCTGTACCATCTCCTGTTTCGGCCTTGAATATATCGGTGGACACTGCCTATTGGGCCGCATCGGAAATTTATATCGAGGATGGAACCAATGTTATTTTGAAATATCCGCAGCGCTACTTGATCATCATCGCCGAAAAGTTGACAGTCGGACAAAATGTTACGTTTACATGGGAGCGCCCTTACCGCTATGTTCCAGCCAAACGCCAAAAACCAATAACACCACCTGATGCACCGATGTCCTCGACGCTCTCCGGCATTCCGGGGACACCTGGAACACATGGATTGCCCGGAGACCGTGGATTCGACGGCGCTGCTGCTCCTGAACTCGAATTATGGGTCCTTAATCTGGCGGGACGTCCTCATTTTGACTTGAAAGGGCAAGATGGCACACAAGGTGGGCCTGGGCAAGACGGTGGAGATGGTGGCAGAGGAGGAAAAGGCAAGCCAGCTGAATTGGATTGGGCAGGTTTCTGCAAAGCCGGAGCGGGAGCCGGTGGAAATGGAGGGCGCGGCGGTGCAGCAGGATACGGAGGTCCGGGAGGCAATGGAGGCGCTGGTGGTCGGTTGACCCTGTACGCGCCACAAACCATCATCCAAAATTATTCGCAAGGCTTTGCGATCACAATTGAGGGGGGAAGCCCGGGGGCAGGTGGAATTCCTGGCAATCCTGGAGCAGGCGGACCGGGTGGAGCCGTGGGTGACACCAAGAATGGAAAATTCGGTACGGCATGCGGTCCAGGGCCAAGAACAGCAGGTCAACCGGGTGAACAGGGTTCATTTGCCGATGCTGGTCGTGTCGGATATGCGGGAGGCCGATTGTCTGAACCTGTCAGCTTTCGAGCCATCGACGCAGATGAATTCAGACGCAAGCTCTTGGAGCCATCGATTAGCCATGTATCTCCGCTCTATGCATTCGCAGGTGATACAGTGACGCTGGAAGGAAGTCGTTATACCAAAACCGATGTCGTGCTGATCGATGGCACGGAAACGAAAACCCAGGTAGTAAGTGATACCATGCTCCATTTTGTCTTGCCTTTCGTGACAGGGGGCTCCCGCACGCTTCAAGTACGACAATCAGATATGACTCTTTCCAACAAGGCATCCGTCTTCGTGAATCCACGAGTTATTTCCGCCCAACAAGAAAATCAAGTGAAAACACGGGTGAGGCCCGGACAAAAAGTGATTGTGAACGGAAGCGGCTTTTCCGAAGGGACACTTGTCTTGGTAAACAACCAAGAAATGCCCGATGTACGGATGTTAAGCTCGACTCAAATGGAATTTACCTTGATTCGACCGGCCGATGTTGCGAGCAATCCAGCGGGTGAGCAGGTGACCCTGAAAGTGCGGCTTTCCGATGGGACACCTTCGAATGAAATTCCACTGACCCTAGAAACTTTCCATATGCTCGTGATGGGTGATTCCGTGAGCTGGGGGCAAGGCTTGCAGGAGCATGAGAAGTTTTATTCCATCGTGGGTGCAGCCGTTCAGGCCAGAGAAGGAAATATCAAGCAATATACACAAGTACTCGCTCATTCCGGCGCCATTATTGGAGAGGGTAAGGATGATGTAGTGGCCCCCGTAGACGGCGAGGTACCTAAATCGTTCCCAACGATCCTGCAGCAATGTGCGTTCTTCAAAGGCGAGGCTGACTTGGTGGATTTGATTCTTTTGGATGGAGGTATGAACGATGTCGATGTTCGGACAGTTCTGAATCCTTTCCATCCAGCCGATTTGGGGAAATTACATTATGACTATTTCTTTGTGAGCATGAAGAAATTGCTGGTCGAGGTGACGAATAAATTTACACAAGCCAAGGTCATCGTTACCGGTTATTATCCACCTGTGTCTGAAAAGAGCGATATGGCTGTGGTAGAAGCACTATTGATTGGCGTAGGGGCCATTGTCGGAGGTGTCGGCGGCGGTGCAGCCGGAGGAATTCTGGGTGCAGCTGAGTTGGAAAAGGTATACAAACGCTGTGCCCAGCTTGAAGCAGAATCAAAGGTCTACTTGCGGAAAGTCATCGATGAGAGAAATGCGGAGCTCGATAAACCGCGTATCTTTTTCGCCGATCCGAATTTTGGTCCGGAGCATGCGGCGCTGACGGATGATCCCTATGTATTCGGCATCAATTTGGACCTGACTCCTCAAGACCTGATCGCAGCCGAGCGCCTCGTCTCCTGCACAGAAGCAGGGTGCACAGGCTTGGATTTCGAGATTTGCAAGCGTGCCTCGATCGGTCATCCCAATCAAAAGGGAGCCCAAGCGTACGCAAACGCAATCTTGCCTCTTCTGTAAGCAGTAGAATCATAAGATGATTGACACAGATACGCTGTCGGAGGAACTGATGTTCCCTGACAGCTTTTTCATGTGCCCAATCCTTCCATAAAAAAAGTTGGATTTCCATGTAGATCCGGTGATATAATGTTGCCGTAGCTGATCATAGATGGTGAGTAATGACGAATTGCTCAATCATCCTGATCTCACCCATAGATATGTTGGGACGGATAACGAGTATCATTGGATGCTTCGGAATTAGCCCACCATCAAACGATTTGCGCATGGCCATGTGTTCATGCTCAGGTTGTTTGATGGTGGGCTTTTATTATTTTCTTGGAGGTTTTAGAGGGTATGCAAAAAATTAGCTTTGAACTAAATGGAGTGAAGCATGAAGCGGAGGAAGGAACCCGTATCCTAGATTATTTACTGCAAAAGGAAATAGAGCATCCTCACATTTGCTACTCACCCATATTAGGGCCCATTCAAACTTGTGATACATGCATGTGTGAAATTGACGGGAAAATGATGCGGGCATGCTCGACTCCTATCGAGGAAGGGATGCATATCCTTACATCCTCCGAACGGGCAAAAGGTGCACAGACAGAAGCAATGGACCGGATCTTGGAAAACCACATGCTGTATTGTACCGTCTGCGACAACAACAACGGAAATTGTCGGGTTCACAATACGGCAGAGATGCTCGAAATTGAGCACCAAACACGCCCGTTCCGAGAAAAAAAGGAAGAAGTGGATATGTCGCATCCCTTTTATCGCTATGATCCCGATCAATGCATTCTCTGTGGCCGTTGCACGGAGGTTTGTCAGGATTTACAGGTAAATGAAACGCTCACCATCGATTGGGAACGAGAGATTCCTAGAGTGATCTGGGATGATAATAAATCGATTAATGAATCATCTTGTGTGTCATGCGGTCAGTGTGTGACAGTCTGTCCGTGCAATGCACTGATGGAGAAATCTATGCTCGGCGAAGCTGGCTTTCTGTCAGGGATGAAAAAAGACCTGTTGAATCCGATGGTCGATCTCATTAAAGAAGTCGAGCCTGGCTACAGCAGCATTTTTGCTATCTCTGAAGTAGAGGCGGCGATGCGGGAAACAAGGACCAAGAAAACGAAAACCGTATGTACGTTCTGTGGGGTAGGCTGTTCATTTGAGGTATGGACCAAAGGCCGCCACATTCTAAAAGTAGAACCAACGGAAGATTCTCCAGTCAACAGTGTCTCTACTTGTGTAAAAGGGAAGTTCGGTTGGGATTTTGTTAACAGTGATCAACGTTTGACTACACCTTTGATTCGAAAGGGAGACGCATTTGTGCCAGCTACGTGGGATGAGGCGCTTGCACTGATCGCCGAGCGAATGGGTTCCATCAAGCAAAACTACGGAGGCAACGCGCTTGGATTTGTAAGCTCATCCAAAACGACCAATGAAGATGCCTACCTCATGCAAAAACTGGCGCGGCAGGTATTTGAATCAAACAATATTGACAACTGCTCCAGGTACTGCCAGTCACCTGCCACCGATGGGTTGCTTGCAACGGTAGGATACGGTGGTGACTCGGGTACCATTCAAGATATCGCAAGTGCCGGATTAGTCATCATCGTCGGTGCGAATCCAACAGAGGGTCATCCCGTCTTGGCAACCCGCGTGAAACGGGCACAGAAATTATACGGTCAAAAACTGATTGTCTCAGATCTGCGCAAGCATGAAATGGCCGAACGTTCCGATCTGTACCTGCATCCAAAACAAGGGACCGATTTTGTCTGGCTGACGGCAGTTGCGAAGTACATCATCGATCAAGGCTGGCATGCCGAAGCCTTTCTCCAAAACCGGGTAAACGATTTTGATTCTTATCGGAAAATGCTTGAAAAATACACGCTGGAGTATGCTGTGGAAGTAGCCGGGCTGACAAAAGAACAGTTGATTGAAACAGCCACAATGATTCGCGAAGCAGATGGTACTTGCATTTTGTGGGGAATGGGTGTGACGCAGAATATCGCGGGTTCGCATACGTCAGCCGCTATCTCTAATCTCTTGCTGGTAACAGGAAACTACGGTCGATCAGGTGCAGGAGCCTATCCATTGCGTGGACACAACAACGTACAAGGCGCTTGCGACATGGGGACACTCCCTACCTGGCTGCCAGGGTATCAGCCAATTACGGATGATCAGGCGAGGGCCAAATTTGAAAAGGCGTATGGCGTAACGATCTCGAACAAATCAGGCTTAACCAATATTGAAATGCTGGAAGCGGTGGAGAAAGGCGAACTGAAAGCCATGTACCTGATGGGGGAAGACATGGCTTGGGTCGACTCCAACGCCAACCACGTGCATGATACGCTCAGCAAGCTTGATTTCTTTGTCGTACAAGACATATTCCTGACCAAGACGGCTCAATTTGCCGATGTCGTTTTACCTGCGTCTCCATCCCTGGAAAAAGAGGGTACCTTTGTGAATACGGAAAGACGCATCCAACGGTTGTATCAAGTAATGGAACCACTGGGAGAATCAAAACCTGACTGGTCGATCATCCAACTAATCGCACAACGAATGGGCGCAAACTGGAGTTACCAACACCCTGGAGAGATCATGGACGAAATTGCGAGCCTGGCACCGATTTATGCTGGAGTCTCTTACGATCGTTTAGAAGGATGGAGCAGCTTGCTTTGGCCAGTGCAACAAGATGGTACCCACGAGCCGCTTCTGTACAAAGATCAATTCAACTTCCCAGACGGAAAAGCAAGACTTTCGCTCGTTGAATATGTTCCGCCTATGGAGTATCCATCGGAATTTGATCTTACTTTAAATAATGGACGACTACTGGAGCATTTCCATGAAGGAAATATGACGAATAAATCAAAAGGCATCCAATATAAGCTACCGGAAGTATTTGTGGAGGTTTCCCCTGAGCTTGCCCGCGATCGGGGGCTAAAAGACGGTTCGTTGGTTCGGCTCGTCTCTTCATACGGAGCCATTAAGCTTCGTGTTCTCGTGACAGATCGAGTCAGCGGTAAAGAATTGTATGTACCTATGCACTCTGTTAGCCATGAAAATGCCATTAACCTTTTAACCGGCAGCGTCGGGGACGTTCGCACGCAAACCCCTGCCTACAAGCAAGCAAAGGTACGTATGGAGTTTCTCAAAGAAAAAGGAATGACTCCACTGCCCATGTACAATCCCCGCTATGCGAAGCGAAACCCTCAGATGGGTGTCCAAGTAGAGCGCAAATGGGCGAGAGACGATTACGAACCGATTGCAGATGTAAACATGGTGGGAGGTAAAAAATAATGGCAAGACCGATTTCAAAAGTGGCAGAACCTGTTCTTACTGAAAGAGAAAAACAAGATCAATCGGTAGAAAGTGTCATACAAGCGCTCGCCAAAAATCCGGAAGGGATCCAGGCAACGATCAAGCTGCTCCAGGAACTCCATGAAAGGGAACCTGACAAATGTTGAAAAATTTATGATTCTGTCTGATGAAGGCAAACGAATGGTACACGATGCACGCACGAAGCTCGTGAAGAACATTTATAACGACCCTGCGGTAGTATCAAAACTCGAAGATATCATCCACGCAAAGGTCTTGCGGATTTTTTCAGATATTAGCATTGAAGAGGATATTGCCATGACCGTCTATGTTTTAGATAGATCAATTTCTTGATCAGGATGGGAGGGAAGGAGAAAAACTCTCGTGATTCAACCGATGTGCGTTTTATCACATGTCCTGCATGATGAATATGGTACTTTGAAGGAAGTGGAAGATTCCATCGTGACAGAATCACCGCTCGAAGTCAGCTCCTACTGAATTGGCTCTTCGTCTGGAGCAGGATCTTGGCATTTCCACTGTTGGTTTTATTCGAAATCAGAAGTTTAATGTGTACACGTGGCCCGAACGAATTGCAGAGGTTGAAAGGGGGAAGTCCAGTGATTCCAAGTGAATTGGTGGACGCTTTTGGTCGTGTCCATGACTATCTACGCATATCGGTAACGGATCGTTGCAACTTGCGGTGTGTTTACTGCATGCCTGCTGATGGGATGGAATTTGAACCTGATGAAAATATCTTGTCTTTGAACGAAATAACCGAGGTTGTGAGGGTTTTGGCCGAAATGGGGGTCAAAAAAGTAAGGCTGACAGGTGGAGAACCATTGGTCCGCAAAGGCATTGAACATTTGGTATCCGCGATAGCGGGAATTCCAGGAATCGAAGATATCGCTTTGACTACCAATGGGATTTTCTTGGCGAGAAAGGCCCAACAATTAAAAGAAGCCGGCTTGAACCGTGTGAATATCAGTCTGGATACATTGAAAGCGGATCGTTTCTCGTTGATTACCCGCGGTGGAGATGTCCATCGAGTTCTGGATAGCATAGCTGCATGCCAACAAGTAGGGATAGATCCAATTAAGTTGAACGTCGTCCTTATGAAGGGGATCAACGATGATGAAATAGAAGATTTTCTTCAGCTTACGATCGATAGTCATTTACAAGTTCGATTTATAGAGTACATGCCCATCGGCCACAACGACATGAGATGGAAGCAATCCTATCTGCCATTGTCCACCGTATTGGAACGCTGTCATCATTTGGGCTGGAAAGTGGCTGAGAGTCATGAAGTGCGAGGCAACGGACCTGCACAAACGTTTCGGATAGAAGGCGCCAAGGGGAGTTTTGGGCTTATTCATCCCGTGAGCGATCATTTCTGCGAAACTTGTAATCGGCTTCGTTTGACAGCGGATGGAAATATAAAGCCATGCCTATATTGGTCGGATGAGTTTAATGTTCGTAAGTGCATTGGAGATGATGAAGCGGTACGCGACCTCTTTTTTCGAGCATTGCATATCAAACCACTGAATCACGAAATGGCCAAAGCTTTAGTTGATGAGAGTCAGTCGTATGTACCAACAGGTAGGCGCATGTCTCAAATTGGAGGGTAGTGTAAACGACATGGATAGAGTAGATTGCGTGAATCGATTTCATCGAAATGCGGTTCAAGTTGTGGAAGCACAGCGCAGAATTGAGCAACATCTGAACCGTCTGGATGTGGAAGAAGTCTCATTGGAAAATGCCTACAGTCGTACGTTGGCGGAGGATATCATTGCGCCAGACAATATGCCTCATTTCCGGCGTTCCGGGATGGATGGTTTTGCGATCATGTCCAGTTCTACTCGAAGGACATCATCTGAATCTCCTGTCCTTTTGGAAGTGATCGACAATATTCCGTGTGGAGCTCAACCTACAAAAGCATTATCGCAAAGAACGGCCTCCCGAATCATGACGGGAGCCATGGTACCTGAAAATGCAGACGCAGTCATCATGCTGGAAATGACAGACGACTTTGAGGAGCAGGGCAAAACATACATTTCCATTAAAAAAGAAGTCCATCCTGGGCAGAACCTGACTCCGATTGGCCACGAAATCACAATGGGCCATTGTGTTCTGCAAAAAGGTATAGAAATCCTCGCTGGTGAGACCGCATTGTTGGCTACATTCGGTTTCTCCCGCGTCAAAGTATATAAGCGCCCAACCATCGCAATTTTTGCAACAGGTTCAGAGCTTTTACCTGTAGATGCGCCACTTTGCGCAGGTAAAATTCGAAACAGTAACTCTTACATGCTGGCGGCACTTATTCGGGGGGCAGGAGGGATTCCATTACTGATGGGTTCCATCCCAGACGAAGCGGATCAGGCACAAACTCGTATTCTTGAAGCATTTTCCGTTGCGGATTTCGTGATCACAACAGGTGGAGTATCGGTAGGCGACTACGACATTCTCGTAGATATTTTTGAAAAATGGAAAGGGAAGGTCCTGTTTAACAAAGTAGCGATGCGACCTGGAAGTCCTACATCCGCAGGGGTTTGGAATGATCAATTTTTGTTTGCTTTGTCAGGCAATCCGGGAGCATGCTTTGTTGGTTTTGAGCTCTTCGTTCGTCCTGTGATTTTGGGTATGCAGGGTATTCAAAATAGATACATGAGAGACTTTACTGCTTTTCTAGGCGAAGACTTTACAAAGGTAAATGCGTATCCTCGGTATGTTCGCGGAAAGTTTTATGTAATCGATGGCAAGGTGTTCGTAAAACCTGTTGGGATGGATCAATCAAGCGTTACGGTATCCATTAAAGATTCCGATTGCTTGATCAAGATTCCACCTGGAGGAAAGGGAATGCTACAAGGTGAACTTGTCTGTGCCTTGATGCTTAGAGGATAATACTCACCTTGCGGGCGCTTTGGTGAAAGTAACGGCTGTCCATTGGAAATAATAGGTAGGCGGAGTGCTTGGTTGTAAGCGAGAACTGCCAGAAGCGAAGATATCCTTCTGAATGGTACAATGTAAATATAAGTAGAAATGAATACTATCGGAAGGATGTTTGGCATGAGCGAATCTAATCAGGAGTATATCGTAATCTCCGGTGCGAGGGAAAACAATCTCAAGAACGTATCCTTACGCATTCCCAAGCGGAAGATTACGATCTTCACCGGTGTATCTGGCTCCGGCAAGTCATCGATCGTCTTCGATACGATCGCCGCAGAATCCACGCGATTGCTGAATGAGAACTTCAGCATGTTCGTGCGCAATTTCTTGCCCCGCTATCCGCAGCCGGATACGGACGCGATCGAGAACCTGAGTATGGCGGTTATCGTGGACCAGAAGCGACTGGGGGGCGGCTCCCATTCCACGATGGGCACAATTACCGATATTTCTCCCATTCTTCGCCTGCTCTTCTCCCGAATAGGTCAGCCCAATGTTGGACAAGCGCATATGTTCTCCTTTAATGACCCCCAAGGCATGTGTCCCGAATGCAACGGGATCGGTCGCAGTCTGAGCGTTGACATGAGCAAGGCGCTGGACATGTCAAAGTCGTTGAATGAAGGGGCAATCATGCTGCCGGACTATAAGGTAGACGGCATGGAATGGAATATGCTCGTGCAGACGGGCTTCGATCCTGACAAGAAGCTGATCGATTATGCGGATGAGGAGCTAGAGCAGCTGTTGTACGCCAAGGCGAGGAAAGTGGAGATGCAATTCGCCGGGAAAGCCGTGAATATTACAGTAGAAGGCGTCATGGAGAAGTTCACCAACAAATACATCAAGCAGGATCTAAAGACGAAATCTGAGCGTACACAAAAAGCGGTTGCGCCGTTCATCTCCGAAGGTTCTTGCTCTAGCTGTCATGGTGCGAGACTCAATCAGGCCGCACTGAACTGCAAAATTAATGGCCTCAACATTGCAGAGATGTCTTCCATGGAGGTCGGTCGGCTCATCCGCATCATTCAGGAGATTGACGATTCGGTCGCCGCACCGATGGTCAAGTCGTTGACGGAAAGGTTGCAGCATCTAGTGGATATCGGACTAGACTACTTGACGCTGGATCGTGAGACGGATACCTTGTCCGGCGGCGAGTCGCAGCGTGTCAAGATGGTGAAGCATCTGAGCGGCAGTCTGGTGGATGTTACTTACATTTTTGATGAGCCCAGCGTTGGTTTACATCCCCGTGATGTACACCGGTTAAATGAATTGCTTCAGAAGCTGCGCGACAAGGGCAATACCGTCATTGTCGTCGAGCATGATCCTGATGTGATCAAGGTGGCAGATCATATCGTCGACGTCGGGCCTCACGCCGGTAGTCACGGCGGTACCATCGTGTATGAAGGCAGCTTTGGAGGGCTGCTGGAGTCAGGGACACTGACAGGTACCCATATGAAGCGGCCGATCCAACTGAAGCAAGATTCCAGGAAGCCGTCCGGCAAGTTATCCATTGTGGATGCTACACTGCACAACCTGCGGAACGTGAGTGTTGATATTCCAACCGGAGTGCTGACCGTAGTTACGGGTGTCGCCGGCTCAGGTAAGAGTACGCTGATAAACGAAGTATTCCTCAGCAACCATTCGGATGCGATCGTCATCGACCAATCGGCGGTAGGCGTGTCAACACGCTCGAATCCCGCGACCTACACAGGGATCATGGATGATGTGCGCAAGGCCTTTGCTTCGGCGAACAAGGTCAACCAAGGCTTGTTCAGCTTCAACTCCAAGGGGGCTTGCGAGAACTGCCAAGGTCTAGGGGTTGTGTATACAGACCTTGCATTCCTCGAAAGCGTCAAGCTGCCGTGCGAAGTCTGCGGAGGAAGACGGTTCAAGGAAGAGGTGCTCGCATACAAGCTGAACGGCAAGTCAATTGCAGAAGTGCTGGAGATGACGGTGGAGCAGGCATTGGAATTTTTTGAGCTAAAAGAAGTTGTGCGCAAGCTCCAGGCGATGAGTGATGTGGGGCTAAACTATATTACACTCGGCCAGCCACTTAGCACGCTCTCCGGCGGGGAATGCCAGCGCATCAAACTAGCAAGCGAGCTGCACAAGAAGGGCAGCATCTACGTGATGGACGAGCCGACAACTGGCCTACATATGTCAGATATCGGTCACCTTCTGGAGATCATGAACCGCCTCGTGGATACAGGCAATACGGTAATCGTCATCGAGCACAACCTCGATGTGATCAGCCAAGCGGATTGGATTATCGATATGGGACCGGACGGAGGCAGCAACGGCGGTCAGGTGGTCTTCGAGGGCACGCCTCCGCAGATCATCCATGCGGAGCAGTCGATCACGGGAAGATATTTAAAGTAATGCATCTAATCTACTTTCGTAATGTATGGGAGCCCAATGAAAAAGCTGCTATGGCATAACGAATTCAGATCTCCTCATGGGAAACCGGAGGAGATTTTTGTTATGTCAAAGAAAATATCAGAAAATAACAAATGATCTTGACATTAAACCAGGTGGTTAGTAAAGTGGTGATTACAAGCAACCTATCGATCGATCGATCGACTCGAGTTTTCTGCAATCATCAGTAGAAAGGAGCGCGCTTTTTTGACGAAAGAAAAAATATTTCAAGCAGCATTACGACTATTCGCAAGAAAAGGATTTGAAGCAACCAGCATACGTGATATCGCTCTAGAAGCAGAGGTAACCTCTTCCACCCTCTATCATTACATGAAAACAAAAGAGGATCTGCTCGTTGCCATCATGCAAGAAGGGTTACAGACCCTACTTGGAAATGCAAAGGAAGTGCTCGCTGAGCTTGAAGCGCCTGAACAACAATTGGCAGCGTTTGTACAGCTTCATGTTACCAGCCATGCCATTGACAAGCTAACAGCATTAGTAGTAGATACCGAGTTCCGTGCGCTGACAGGAAATACGCGCGTAGAAATTGTCAGGTTGCGCAGTGAATATGAGCTGCTATGGCAGCGTATTTTAACGGGCGGATTAGAGGGGGGCGTATTTACGATAGAAAATACAAAGCTTGCCGTCCTGGCTTTGCTTCAAATGTGCACGGGTGTCGCCCATTGGTACTCACCCGATGGCCCAAATTCATTGGAAGAAATCAGCTTGAATTTTTCCGATATGGCGCTTGCACTCGTTCAGGCAAAGCGAAACGGTAAGCAACTGACTGTCTCTGATTTGGATCTGCCTGAACCCGCTCGTTTTTTTATGAAACCATGGCTGGGGGCTGCTGCGCATGAACATTCTTGATGCCCGTGTCCGCTTGCCACAGCAGTTCCGTGAGGCACGCATCGGTGAAATGCGAAATGAGTACGTCGCTCAATATGATGCGGTGTTACAAGTAAGATCGACTATCGCGAAAACGCTCGACGATTTGATTCAAGAAATGAAAGAATCAGGAGTACATCATGCCATTATGCATGCAGAATACGAATTCGGCGAGGATGGGGATGCGCTGAATGAAGCATTGGCAAAAGTCATATCCGCTCACCCTGAACTCTTCTCAGGATTCGGTACGATTTCAATGGAGCATTTCAGACCGATGCGCGCTGTCCAACAAGTGAGCCGCATCAGAGAGCTGGGCTTTCTGGGAGTAAACATCCAGCCTGCATTTTTTGAGATGCCGATCGATGATCGCAAATTATATCCCGTATACGCAAAGGCTGCCGAGTTAGGCTTGGCAGTTGCCATTCATACGGGAATTAATTATTCGATGATTCATCCAATCCGGAATGAACACCCGCTGTTGCTAGATCAAGTCGCCTGTGATTTCCCAGAATTAACATTGATCGCGTGTCATGGGGGGTGGCCCTGGGTGCCTGAAATGGTTGCCGTAGCGCGCAAGCACCCCAATGTTCTGATGGATTTGGGCGGGCTTTCTCCAAGGTATTTGGGGGTGCAAGGAGCAGGGTGGGAGATGATGTACAGGTTAGTAAACAACCTCTTGCAAGATCAAATCCTCTTTGCAACAGACTGGCCTGTATTTCCTCTGAAACGCGCGATTGCAGAATGGAAGGAATTAAGCATAAAGCCCGAGGTGCTAGAGAAGGTACTCGGTTCGAATGCAAGAGCATTGTTTTCCAAAATAAAGGCGGAGGTAAAAAAGAATGACAACACGTAAGGCGGTGGTAGAGTGTGAGATCCATCAAGAGATAGGCTGGATTCACCTGAATCGCCCCGAGCGGTTAAATGCGGTGATTCCACAATTGGTAGAGGAGCTGTATGGATCGCTCGATAAGTTGGAACGGGAAGGAGTAAGGGCAGCAATACTGGCTGGCCGCGGGAATGCTTTTTGTGCAGGACATGATTTGCGTCATGAAGAAAAGCCTGCAAATGAGACTGAGATACGCCTTAATCTACAGAAAATTCAGGATATAACACGAAAGATTCAGCGCGTTCCTTTTCCGGTGATCGCTGCGGTCCATGGTTATGCATTAGGAGCAGGGTGTGAGTTTGCACTCGGATGCGATTTGATCATCGCCGCTCAAGATGCCGAATTCGGCTTTCCGGAAGTGAGTGTCGGACTTAGTGTTACCGGAGGAATCTCGCATATCCTTCCCATCGCGATCGGACTGGTCCGGGCGAAAGAATTGCTGTTTTCGGGCGAAAGGTTTGGTGCATCGCAAGCACTGCATCTAGGACTCATCAACAAGGTAGTGGATCATAAAGTGTTAGCTGAAGAAGCTGACAAGTGGGCGAAACGGTTAGCTGAGCTCCCGCAAGTAGCGCTTGCAAAAGCCAAATTTGCGCTAAATCGCGGGGCACAATGCGATCTGGAGGCAGCTTTTGAATTGGAGATCGAGCATGCGCTGGCAACCGTGCAAACGATCGAATCCAAGCAGGCGGCTGAAGGGTTCCGAAAAAAAGGATCGGTATAAAGAAGGAGGGCTGAAACCTTTTGGACTTGCAAGAAATCAAGTCTTTGACGGCGCGGGCTGCCAAACGATGGGGAGAAAAAATCGGGCTTGTCTTTGATGAATGGAATGAACAACTATCATTTAAGGAGATAGAAGACCGTTCCAACCAGATCGCCAACATGCTCCAAGTGCTGGGCGTAGGCTATGGGGATCGGGTAGCCGTCATGCTGAGGAACCAGCCGGAATTCCCGCTTACTTGGCTGGCGTTGGCAAAACTGGGCGCGACTATCGTGCCGATAAATGTAAATTACAAAGAGTACGATGCACAGTATATCCTCCACCACTCCGAAGCAATCGTTATCGTAACTTCACGGGAGTTTTTATCCCTGCTACAGAAGATCAGACCTTCCTTAGAAACCCTCAAAACAATCCTCTCAGTAGACCAATCAGACGATCCCAACGCTGTCGATTTCAGAACGATGTGTGAAACAGCGCCCACGACACCAACAGCGCTTACCGTTTTTCCTGAAACTTTAGTCAACATTCAATATACATCCGGCACGACAGGCTTCCCCAAGGGGTGTATGCTTTCCCATGAATATTGGCTCACCATAGCTAAAAAGATGATCGAGCAGCATCCTAATTTGACCACTTCAGATGTACTGTTAACGGCGCAGCCCTTTTACTATATGGACCCGCAATGGAATTTGCTGGGTGCGATCGCTGTGGGGGCAAAGCTTGTGGTTCTCGATCGATTTCATCCTTCTACATTTTGGAAGAAAGTACGGCAATATGGCGTTACCTTTTTCTACTGCCTGGGGATCATGCCCACGCTAATGGTCAAAACACCACGCTCGCCCTTAGACAGGGAAAATAACGTTCGCACCATCTTTTGCTCGGCCATTCCCCCGCATCTGCACCGCGAATTGGAAGAGCGATGGGGCGCGCCATGGTATGAGGTTTTTGGCATGACAGAGACAGGTGGAGATATTTCGGTAAAACCACACGATCATGACCGATTGCTCGGAACAGGCTGCATCGGAAAACCGGATAAAGACCGGACCGTCCGCATCGTTGATATTCACAACCGACCCGTTTCGAGAGGCGAGGTTGGCGAGCTCCTCCTACGGGGCTTGGGGATGATGGATGGCTACTATAAAGACCCTGATGCGACTTGCGCTGCCTTTCAGGGCGGCTGGTTCCACACCGGAGATTTGGTCCGAATGGACGAAGGCGGATACATCTATTATGTCGGCAGAAAAAAGGAGATGATTCGCCGGAGCGGGGAAAATATTTCGGCTGCTGAGGTTGAGGAAGTCATGAAAATGCATCCGGCCGTGCAATATGCTGCCTGTCTTCCAGTGAAAGATGAAATACGTGGGGAAGAAATCAAGGCATACGTGGTAGTGAAAGCGAGCCAAACAGTGCCTCCTCATGAGTTGATCTCTTATTGCGCCGAGCATCTTGCTTACTACAAGGTTCCACGATATTGGGAATACCGAAGTGAATTGCCTCGTACCCCATCTGAGCGTATAGCCAAGCATGTACTGGCGAACGAAAAAGCAGATCTTCGCATCGGTTCCTATGATCGCATGGATGATAGCTGGAGATAACATGCAAATGGAGAGGAAGATAGGGATGAATAGTTGGGTAAAGGTACTGAAAGAGCTGACAGAGGCTTCCGGAGTTCCCGGACAAGAACAGGAAGTGCGAGAATTAATGCACACGTACTTGGAACCGCTTACAGAAGAAGTGTTCACAGATAATCTGGGAAGCATAATCGGGCAGAAAACAGGCCTGGCCAATGGACCCAAAATCATGATGATGGGCCATATGGATGAAGTGGGGTTCATGGTAACGCGTGTCATGAAGGATGGATTCATCGCCTTCCAGCCGCTTGGTGGCTGGTGGTCGCAGGTGATGCTGGCACAGCGCGTGAACATTAAAACATGCAAAGGGGATATTGTCGGCGTAATCGGGTCAAAACCGCCGCATCTGCTGTCTTCGGAAGAACGAAAGAAAGTGGTTGAAATCGAGCGGATGTTCATCGATATCGGAGCATCCAGTGCAGAACAGGCAAAGGAGCTTGGAATTCGCCCAGGTGATCCGATTGTGCCGATCTGCCCTTTCACGGTGATGGCGAATGACAAGATGTATATGGCAAAAGCGCTCGATAATCGCGGCGGTTGCCTGACAGCCATTGAAGTAATGAAACAGTTACAAGAAACGGATCACCCCAACATCGTATTTAGCGGCGCTACTGCACAAGAAGAAGTGGGATGCCGTGGTGCATTCACGAGCACGTATATGGTGCAGCCAGATATATTCATTGCATTGGAGACGGGGATAACGTTTGACACGCCAGGAAGCGCCGACTCTCCTAATTTGCCTGATATCAAGTGCGGTGGCGGGCCTACCATTGGTCTATTCGACGGCTCGCTCGTGCCCAATCGGAAATTGCGGGAACTGTTATTTGATACGGCTGAAGAGGAAGGCATCCCGTATCAATATGGTGCTATTGCAGGTGCGGGTACGGACGCAGGAGCTGCACATATGGTTGGCAAAGGGGCTCCATCAGTTGTTATTGCAATCCCTGCGCGCTACATTCACAGTCACGCTTCCATTCTTCATCATGATGATGTGGAAAATACGGTGAAATTGCTGACGGCTCTCGTCAAAAAGCTGGATCAAAAAACGGTTGATTGGCTCAAATCGTAGGAGGCAAGGATATGTCCCAAACAAGGGAGAGTGGTGTCATTCATGGGGATAAGAAAGCGGGAAACCACCACGTTTGTGAGCATTGTCCTTTCCTGTTTCGTATTGTTGGCAAGCGTGGTCGGCTGCGGGACGCTTGCCACGAAACCAGATACGGATGAAGGAAAAAAAGATGCCAATATATCCGAGAAAAAGGGCGGTACGATCACCGTTGCGATCGGCAGTGAACCAGATACACTGGATGTCCACAAATCGACAGCGTTAAGCACGGAGGGGGTCGCGCTCAATCTAGGGGGGGCTCTCCTTTACAGAGATCCCCAAACAAATGAGGTCAAGCCCCATCTGGCCGAATCGTACTCCATTTCGGAAGATGGGAAGACATGGACATTTCGCATTCGCCAAGGCGTGACCTTTCATGATGGGACACTGCTTACTGCACAGGCGTACAAGCGAACGTTTGAGCGGGCCATGTCTCCGGAAATCGCTCCGAAAGGCGTAGGGATGGTTCTTGGCATCATCAAATCGATCAAAACACCAGATGATCAGACCCTTATTTTGGAGTTGAATGAACCATCTGCCACGCTCCTCACCTATTTCACTTCCGCGAGCTGGATGCAGCCGCTCTCGGTGGACGCGGTGCAAAAGTTTGGGGATCAATACGGAAGGAATCCGGTCGGTGTCGGTCCATGGAAGATAGATAGCTGGAAATCAGGAGACTCTATCACGCTGATTCAAAATGATGCGTATCGCTGGGCACCGCCCTTCTTTAAAAATCAAGGACCACCGAGGCCGGACAAATTAGTTCTGAAATTGATTCGAAATCCGCAAACGGCTGTCGCTGCTTTGGAGAGTGGAACCATCGACATCGCTGATCTGCCTGCGAAAGACGCGAAGAAATTCAAGAACAACAATCGATTTACGGTACTTGAGCAGACAAAGCGCGGCTTGGGGCTGTTTGTCGAGCTGAACTTGAATAACGAGATTTTACAAGATAAAAATGTACGCAAAGCGTTGCAAATGGCAGTAAAGAAAGAGGCTATCGTGCAGTCGCATCTGCAAGGCGAAGGAATTGTTGCAGATGGTCCGCTGCCAGCAAATTTGTTCGGATACGATCAATCCATTGCCCAATATGCATACAAATACAACCCCGAGGAAGCAGTGAAACTCCTGGAAGAAGCCGGATGGAAACTGAATGCACAAGGGATAAGGGAGAAAGCAGGAAAACCGCTTCAACTCGAATTGTTGAGTATGGAAGTATGGTCTCAACCTGCCCAGTTGATGCAAGGAATGTTCAAAGCGATTGGGGTAGACGTGAAAATCATTACTCTGGAAGGCAGCGCAGTCGACCAGTTAACTGCTGCCGGCACATTTGACTTGGCGCTGGATGGATACGTCGCTGATGACCCTGATATCTTGTTTCCGTTCATGCATTCAACTCAGATCGGTGGGATGAATCGTTCAGCCATCCATGACAAAACGATCGATTCCTTGCTGGAAAAGGGACAGGTGACGATGAAGAGCGACGATAGAGCGAAAATTTATGAAGATCTTCAGAAGCGCGCTGTGGAGGAGGCGTTTTGGATTCCCATTTACACGGAAAAACGGTTTGTCGTAGTAAACAACCGTGTTCAGGGACTGATGCTTGATCCATCCGGACTGAAATTGTATCAGGACGTGTGGGTTAAGTAAACGAGGAAACAAAAAACAAGGAGAACAGGTCATGAACAATCAGGAATGGATCGTGAGTTATGAGGAGTTTGTCCGGGAAACAATGATGGGAAGCAAGGTGCCTGGGGCTGCAATTGGAGTGGCCAAAAACGGACAGCTCGTTTATGCCAAAGGCTTCGGCTATCGTGATACCGAGCAAGACCAGGTAGCGACAGTTGATACTTTGTTCGGAATCGCTTCGATTACGAAATCGTTCACCGCTATTGCGATCATGCAGCTACAGGAAGCCGGAAAATTGACGGTTGCCGATCCTGTTTCCCGTTTTTTGCCAGAGTTTCATGTAAAAACGGGAAGTGGAACGGAAGCAATCACCATTCACAACTTTCTAACCCATTCCTCCGGTTTGCCGCCATTATCTTGCGTCGATGAAGCACTCAAACGTGGGATGAACACCTATGAGGAATTAATGACCTATATGGCACAACTGGAATTTACTTTATTGGGCGCACCAGGAACGGAGTTCAGTTATTCCAATGATTGCTATACGCTACTGGGAGCAATTGTTGAGCGGGCAAGCGGCAAGCCATATTCGACGTATGTGAAGGAGCATATTCTCCAACCAGCGGGAATGCAGCATAGTTGCTTTTCTTTGGAAGAGTTGCACGGGTACGAGGATAGGACACCGCTATTTGAGACACCGCCGTTTCAATCATCCGGCGGATTAAAATCAACGCTCACCGACATGATGAGATACACCGAGCTGTTTCGCACGAAAGGTTTGATTGGCAAGGAACGAATTCTTCGCACGGAAAGTGTGCAGCAGATGACCACCCCTTATTTCCGATGCGAACAACACCAATATTACGGGTATGGTGTAGCGATTACACCCAATTTCTACGGATCTGTGATGCTGGGTCATAGCGGCAGAGAGAAAGGGATCCAAGCCTACATGAGCATCATCCCCGAGAACGGGTTGGCTGCCGTGGCGCTCACCAATCTCAGCGGTTCGCCGGCTGCCGCATTGGCACATGGCACGTTTCACTGCATCGAGAATCGTCCTGCGAAATCAACGCATGTCACGTATAAGGAATATGACCTCCCGACAGATCGTCTGCTTGAATATGCGGGCGAGTACGGATCTATGGAAGGAATTCATCTTCAGGTAAGCGTGGATGCAGGTACGCTGATCGTAACGGTCGATCATTCAGACTCATTCTCTTTAAAAGCTATCGACGAAGACGTTTTTCTCACGAACGTTGAAGGTTCGGATCAAACCGTACGCTTTATACGAGACGGAAGTCAAACGGTAATTCGCATGATGGGCTCCTATCGCCAAATTCCCAAGCGAGTTTAGCCGTAAGCAATGAATACGCATTCTTGGAAGAGAGGAGTGAACGAATCATGAAACAGTATTTGTTGAATCGGATGCTATCAGGAGTGATTGTCCTCCTCGGCATTTCCATCTTTTCGTTTGCGCTCGTTCATTTTATTCCTGGAGATCCGGTACGGATCATGTTAGGGGAAAAGGCTACAAAAGCACAAGTGGAACAGTTACGTGAGCAAATGGGGCTAAATCAGCCCCTTCCTCATCAGTACCTGACCTACATGGAAAAAGCCATCCAAGGGGATTTCGGGACTTCCTTACAAACAGAAAGACCTGTCATCGTGGAAATAATGGAACGGTTTCCGGCAACGGCCAAGCTAGCCTTCGCTGGGATTGGCATCGCGGTCGTGATTGGCTTAACGATGGGAATAATCGCTGCGAAATACAAAAATACGCTCTTGGACTTTATGCTGATGGCAGCAGCTTCGATCGGATTATCGCTGCCGAGCTTCTGGCTGGGGTTAATCGTAATCATGTTATTTTCCGTTCAATTAGGCTGGTTTCCCATCGCGGGCGGTACGGGATGGAAGGATCTTATTTTGCCTGCTTGTACCTTGGGCGTTTTGTCTTCCGCGATGATCAGCCGACTGACGCGTTCAGGTATGGTCGAAGTGCTTTCCCATGATTACATTCGAACGGCACGGGCCAAGGGATTGAGGGAGTCGATAATCCTATTTCGACACGCCTTGTGCAATGTCATGATTCCTGTTGTTACGGTGGTAGGCTTGCAAATCGCGACTCTGCTGGGTGGGGCGGTTATCATCGAACAAGTGTTCAACTGGCCTGGTATCGGCGCATTGGCTATCCGTGCGATTTCAGCCCGTGATTTTCCGATGATTCAGGGCATTGTGCTGCTTATGGGCTTCGTCTATGTTGTGGTAAATATGATGGTCGACCTCCTCTATGGTTTGATTGATCCGCGTGTCGACCTCATTACGGAAAAGGAGGGGCGGTAACTTGAATGAGGTGAGCAAAACTGTCGCACATGGGGCGACGCATGCCAATTCCCCGATTTTCCCCAAGCTTGCCTTTTGGGAAAAAATCAAGAAACAGCGAGCAGCAAAACTAAGCTTGGTGGTGCTTTTACTCATTTCTGCGATCGGCATCGTCGGGCCTTGGATCGCTCCTTATGACCCTACTGAAAGTAATTACGAAGCCTTTTTGCAAGGCCCGTCTGCCAAGCATGTTCTCGGAACGGATGCGATCGGCCGCGATTTGTTTTCCCGTATTTTATACGGAACGCGCGTAACGCTTGTGGTTGCTGTCATGGCGGTCGGCATCACCGTATCGGCAGGAACGATGATTGGTGTCATCAGTGCGTATATGGGAGGATTTATTGATCACCTGCTCATGCGGATTATGGATATTTTGCTCGCCTTGCCGGGGATCATTTTGGCCTTGGCCATTGTCGCGGCGCTTGGACCGAGTCAAACTAATGCGATGATCGCAATCGGCATTTCTTCGATTCCCAGCTTTGCGCGTCTGATCAGGGCAGCGACGCTCGTCATCATGTCGTCTGGATATGTGGAAGCCAGCAGATCGATCGGGACGCCGAGCTGGTGGATCATTCTTTTCCAGGTTCTCCCCAATATTACGAATGTATTGTTCGTTTACATGACACTGTTCGTCGGGGGAGCGATTCTCGATACGGCTGCATTGGGCTTTATCGGCTTGGGCGCGCAGCCGCCGACTCCCGAATGGGGGACCATGTTGAATGAAGGAAAAGATTATTTGTCCGATGCCTGGTGGCTTGCGACATACCCAGGATTGGCCATCACCATTGTCGTGTTGGCAGTAAACCGGCTGGGAGATGCCTTGCGTGATATTTTTGATCCTCGTACGCAAAAGTAAATGGGCAATAAGCGGATTGGAGAGGGGGACTCCATTTATGGACAATGTATTGGAAGTGACAGGGCTGACAACCCGGTTCTCGAAAGAGTCGGGTACGGTTACGGTTGTTGATCAGCTTGATTTACATGTGAAAAAAGGGGAGACGCTGGGAATTGTCGGAGAGTCGGGGTGCGGCAAGAGCGTCACTTCGCTCTCGCTCATGCGACTGTTGGACGATAATGCCACTTTGACTGGAAGCATTCGATTCAACGGGAAAGAAGTACTTGCGCTGAGTGAAGCGGAGATGCGCAGTCTCAGAGGCAAGGAAATGGCGATGATTTTTCAGGAACCGATGCATTCGTTAAATCCGGTGTTGACGATCGGCCGACAAATCAGTGAGGTACTGCACGAGCATGAGGATGAAAGCAAAGCGGCGGTAAAGCAACGGGTACTGGATTTGCTTACCGTGGTGGGCATCTCCCGAGCGGAAGAGATTTACAGGGATTACCCGCACCGTTTGTCAGGAGGAATGAGGCAGCGGGTGATGATTGCCATGGCGATCGCATGTAATCCGTCATTATTGATCGCTGATGAACCGACGACCGCATTGGATGTGACAATTCAAGCGCAAATCTTGAATCTGATCAAAAAAATCAGAAGGGACATCGGCATGTCAGTGATCATGATTACGCATGATTTAGGGGTGGTAGCTGAAGTATGCGACCGCGTCATAGTGATGTATGCGGGACAAGCGATTGAAACAGCCGACGTACGGTCGTTGCTGCGCAATCCGAAGCACCCATACACCGTAGGTTTGCTCCAATCGACACCAAGGCAACGCACAAAGAGGCTTCACAGCATAAAAGGCAGTGTGCCGACACCGGAAAACAAACCAAATGGGTGCCGGTTTGCCCCGCGATGCGATAGAGCGATGGCGATATGTTGGGAGCGAAATCCTGTGCTCCGTCCAGTGGATCAGCATTCTTCTTGTCGATGCTGGTTATTTACCCAAGACAAGGATCATGAACAGGAAAGCTCGGTGATAGGTGGATGACGACTCCAATCCTGGAAGTGAAAGGGCTGCGCAAGCTGTTTCGCATGAAAAAAGGGTGGTTACAACAACCGCATGATGTTCATGCTTTAAACGGGATTGATGTGAGCGTCTATGAAGGAGAAACGCTGGGGATTGTCGGGGAGTCAGGCTGCGGAAAGTCTACATTGGGAAAATGTATTCTGCGTTTGCTGGAGCCGGTCCAAGGCGAAATTCGTTTCCAAGGTAAAGAAATAGGAAAAATGAACAAAAACGAAATGCGTGCAGTAAGGCGAAATATGCAAATGGTTTTTCAAAATCCATTTGAAACATTGAACCCGAAACTAACGATCGGGCACATCTTGACAGAGCCGCTGATTTCGCACGGTATTCCTCGAGAGCAGAGACAAGCGCTACTGGAAGAAACGATTGAGATTGTCGGCATGAGCAAGCAGCATCTATCTCGCTATCCTCACGAATTTTCCGGAGGGCAAAGACAACGAATTGGCATCGCCCGCGCCCTGATTCTTCGACCAAAGCTGATTATCGCAGATGAGCCTGTCTCCGCACTGGATGTGTCGATTCAATCGCAAATCCTTAATTTGCTGCAGGATTTGCAAGAACAATTTTCCTTGACCTATGTTTTCATTTCGCATGATTTGAGCGTAGTTGAGCACATTGCCGATAAAGTGGCGGTCATGTATTTAGGTGAAATCATCGAGTATGCTGAGAAAGAGAAGCTGTTTGGACGACCGCTGCATCCCTATACACAAGCATTGCTTTCAGCCAAACCCATCACCGATCCTGATGATACGCGAGAGCAAATTGTGTTGTCCGGAGATCTCCCGTCTCCGTCTAATCCGCCGAAGGGATGTAAATTCCATCCGCGCTGCCGGTCCAGCATGGAAATATGCAAAGTCGAGTTGCCAAAGCTGAGTGAAATAGAAGGGCAATCGGTCGCTTGTCATCTCTATCAATCATTTCCCGCAATCGATCCTTCTTAAAGCAAGGTGACTGCTCCATAATTCTGGAACCTTTAGTTTGCACGGTACATCGGATAAAAGGAGGAGAGAAATGTTTGATCTTGGGATCCCGTTTAAAAAAATGAATGGCTGTGGCAACGACTTTATTGTAGTAGACAATCGCGATGGCCTGTTGAACGAGGTTGCGCTTTCAGCCTTTGTCCAAAATGTATGCAGGCGAGGCACTTCAATCGGTGCGGATGGGTTCATGCTGCTGGAGAACTCCAACATCGCCGATTTTAAGATGAGGTATTTTAACGCAGATGGCAGTGAAGGAGAAATGTGCGGCAACGGTGCAAGGTGCATGTCGCGCTTTGCGTACCACATCGGGGCAGCCAAGACGAAGATGAGTTTCGAAACGATGGCCGGCATCTATCAGGCAGAGCTCAATCAGAACGGCGTAAATGTCAAGTTTCCCGACGTTCAATTGCAGGCGCTGAAGCTGAATCAACCATATAAGTGGGACGGACCGAGCGGCGTCTACCACTACGGTGTTGTCGGAGTTCCCCACACGGTCTGGTTTGTCGAAAATGTTATCGCGATAGCGGACGACCAGCTCAGAGAATGGGGACGAATGATCAGAAATGATCAGCAGCAGTTTCCCAATGGTACTAATGTAAATTTTGTGGAACTGATTGATAGGCAAACGCTTAGCATCAGAACCTATGAGCGCGGAGTAGAGGCAGAGACCTACGCGTGCGGTTCCGGATCGACTGCTGCAGCAATCATTGCCGGTATTTTAGGACATGTAGACACCTCTGTGAACGTGCTTACTCGAGGGGGACCACTTAAAATTTCTTACCATCTCACAGATTATGCTGCCGAATCCGTTTACTTGGAAGGCAACTCAAAACTGGTAGCAGAAGGACATTTGTTGCCCGATGCATGGACATGAGAACGCCCCATAGTGATAAACCCTTCTGTTACAAATAAGACACAAGGTGACATATTTAAAGGTCTAAAATGGAAGTAGATGATCAACGAAAGGAGTAACTATTTATGAAACGAAGAATCATTTTAGATCTAGCCGTTACCTTAGATGGTTTTATTGAAGGGAAGAATGGGGAAGTTGATTGGTGCATAATGGACGCTGAAATGGGGTTTGTTCATTTCTTACATCAAATTGACACGATTCTATATGGAAGAAAAAGTTATGATTTATGGGGACAATTTTCTCCAGAAATGGAACATACAGATACGGAAAAAGAGATTTGGGGATTGGTTCAAAGTAAAGAAAAATATGTGTTTTCCAAGACACAAAAAGGGACTGATCATAAAGCAATATTCATCAACGATCATATTCTTGAAGTAGTCAATCAATTAAAGAATAAGCCTGGTAAAGACATCTGGCTATATGGTGGAGCTAGTCTTATTACAACTTTTATCCATTTAGAGCTTGTAGATGAATTTCGATTATCTGTTCACCCTGTTATTTTGGGAGAAGGAAAACCGCTGTTTATGGATATAAAGCAGAGGGTGAATTTGAGTTTGGTGAATACAAAAACTTTCTCCTCTGGCGTTGTGCAACTCATCTATCATTTGAATGGGAAATAATATTCAGGATCGTATGTCACTTCTTCAACGAACGAGGTTAGCTATTTCAATCATCACAGCGGTGAGCCAAAGACTGTATTTTCAGGTCATGGGTCGCCGCTGTTTTATTATTCAAAGTCAGTTCAAAATCAACTTTTATGAAAATGGAGATTACTTCGTTGGTTTCATCACTTTACAGTTATATAACCAGGTGGCAGCACGTCAATATGGCGTACGGATTGAAGAATCGATGGGGATCGTGGTAGAATTTGTCACGAGATGGCCTCTTTCTTGAATAGGTTTGACGAATTGTATTGGAGCTGAGATAAACCATGAAAACGGAGATCATAAATAGATTCATCTCTTACGCACAAGTTGATACACAATCCGATGAGAACAGCGAAACTTGCCCCTCAACACCAGGGCAGCTAGTGTTGGCCCAAATGCTCGTGGACGAGCTGCAAGCCATAGGTATGCAGGAAGTGACGATGGATTCGAACGGCTATGTAATGGCAACCCTACCATCCAATACAGACAAAGAGATTCCAACAATCGGTTTTCTTGCTCATATGGATACAGCCACCGATTTTACCGGCGCTGGCGTGAAGCCGCAAGTCATCGAAAATTATAATGGACAAGACATAGTCTTGAATGAAGCACTTACTATTGTCCTTTCGCCGCGCGATTTTTCAGAGCTGACTGGCTACAAAGGACACACGTTAATAACGACAGACGGTACCACATTACTTGGCGCTGACGATAAAGCCGGTATTGCCGAAATCATGACCGCTATGGCTTATCTGATTCGACATCCAGAACTAAAACACGGGAAAGTGAGAGTAGCTTTCACTCCGGACGAGGAAATCGGCAGAGGCCCAGACAAATTTGATGTGTCCGCCTTCGACGCGGTATATGCCTATACGATGGATGGCGGTCCTCTTGGCGGGATCGAGTACGAGAGCTTTAACGCTGCATCAGCTATCATTACTTGCAAAGGAAAGAACGTTCACCCTGGCTCGGCCAAAGGTAAAATGGTTAACGCTGCTAAAATAGCCATGGAGCTGCATGGAAGGCTGCCGATTAATGAAACTCCTGAGGAGACGGAAGGCTACGAAGGCTTCTATCATCTGTCTTCCATACAAGGTGACGTCGAGCAAACTCAGCTGCGTTATTTGATCCGGGACCACGATCGTAATCGGTTTCAGGCGAGAAAGTCCCAACTAGCTCGTATCGTAGAAGAACTACAAAAAAAATACGGAGAGAAGCGAATTGAGCTCGAAATCAAAGACGAATACTTCAATATGCGGGAAAAGATTGAGCCTGTAATGGAAGTAGTGGACATCGCTACACAAGCACTAGAAAACCTCGGAATCGTGCCGATTATTCAGCCGATACGCGGTGGTACAGATGGCTCTCAGCTATCCTACATGGGTTTGCCAACACCGAATATTTTTACAGGCGGGGAAAACTACCACGGGCGGTTCGAGTATGTTTCCGTTGACAACATGATGCACGCTGTAAACACCATCATCGAAATCGTTAAGCTGTATGAGCAAAGATCCTGATCACGGGGTATCCTTAATAAAACTCATCTTCCTATCAAAAAGACTTGAGATAACCCGGGTAGAATTTGCTTAAGGGATGTTGTCAGGAGGGAGCGCTTATGAAGAAGAATCAAAAAATTGTAGTGGTTGGTGCAGGTATTGTTGGTACATCCATGGCCTACTACTTATCCAAGCAGAATCAGAATGTCACTTTAATAGAGACGAATTCAACTGCTGCATGTGAAGCCACTAATAAGTCTTTCGGTTGGATTCATTCATCGTATCAGGTATCAGAAAATTTTCGACATTTGTATGATGCATCGATAGGCGAATATCATGAATTAAAAAAAGAGATACCTGATCTAGAAATAAAATGGGATGGAGCACTGACTTGGGAAGTCCCCATAGATTATGAGGAGTCTCGTAAACAACCATTAAATCGGCAGCAACTCATAGAATTAGAACCGAATCTAAAGGAATACCCCGAGGAAGCTTATTATGCGTACGAAGAAGGCGCACTAGATCCAATTTTGACTGCAAAACTTTTGGTGAAAAGAGCAGAAGAAAATGGAGCGAGCGTACTGTTTGATACAAAGGCGATGCAAATAATCACAGAGGGTTCTAAGGTTGTTGGGGTAAACACCTCCAATGGTTTTCTAGAAGCAGATGTTATTGTAGTAGCCACTGGCGCAGCTATACCCGAACTCTGTAAGCCATTAGGCTTTGATGTTCCTGTCTCTCCTTCACCTTCTATACTGATCCGAATGAAATCGAAAGAAAAGTTGATCCGCACCTTAGTTTCAAATTCTAAATTTGAAGCGAGACAACTAACCGATGATCTGTTACTAGCAGCGGAAGATTATATCGATGAGTCTGAACAAAATGGACCCGAGGCAGTTGGAAAGCGGGCGTTTGAAATTCTACGGCACAATCTAAAAGGCGGAGAGAAATTGGAGCTGGAAAGCATCCAGGTAGGCTTGAGACCCATGCCTGAAGACGGTTACCCTATTGTTGGATTTCATGACGAAATAAAGGGTCTTTATCTGACCGTTATGCATTCAGCTGTTACACTAGCTCCTATTATCAGCCGTTTAGCTGCGAATGAGATAATAAACAACGTACAAATGAAAGAATTAGAGAGCTGCCGACTAATCAGATTTTTATGTGAAGTAGATTAGGGGGAAAAGGCGATACTTTCGAAAGGGCGGATGTCTAGTAGAGACGATTCGCCCTTTGTCATGATTCATTTCAATCTCTTCACCATGTAACTCCATTTTTTCTCTTTAAATAAAAGATGTGATAGGAAGCTGCTTTCTCGCAAATGCGTATGGAACGATAATCGCTGGTAAAGCTGCTCAGCCCGGGGGTTTTTACCTGCGACGTACAAGCTTAACTTGTCTAGGCTTGGCTGCGCTTGTGCGAAATTGTGCGCCCAATGCAATAGCAGGTTTCCAACTCCTTTGCCTTGATGATTCGGATGGACAACAACATCTGTAATATAACATTCTCCAGCCTGTGGTTTATGGTCTAGGAAAGATAACCCGATGAACATTTTCAGGAGATTCCATCTGCCAAAACGGTAGAAGTTCTTCCATGCAGGAAATATTTGCCTACTATCAAATTCAGTTTTCCACTTGATGGATATCGTCCCGATAACTTCTCCCTCTTGTAGCGCGACCATTCGTTGACTCGCACGATCTGTAGGAACATGATCAAATAATTTTTCGAAAAAGAGGGCGAGCTCGCCATCATTGAGCTTCGTAAGAGTTTGGAATTTCCCACGAAACCCGTGAACAAGAAGTTGACCAATCTGTTGATTGTACGTGGAATGCATCGGTTCTATTGTAATTGGTGATCCAGTCATGATCGGTTTCCCCTTTCGGAATGGGTAGTCGGTTCGATCAAAGCTTGTAGTTCATAGTGCAGTTGTTTTTGACTAAATAGGGATAAGTAAGATCTTTCAATGAGGATCAAGGGTCCCTGTATAACATGAGACTGTGCTGCGGCATAGGAGTAAAACTGTTCAATCACTTGTTCAAGCTCATCCTCTTCATGGATCAGCCTCTGGGTAGACAGATAGTTGCCGCTGGGCAATGAAAAATCGCCAGGCGCTTCTGTTTCCGTGTATAACGTAATGGTTCTGGAATTATCCTCGATAAAATGAAGGTCCGATTCGAACAAGTTCGGGACAGACTTGGCCTGTTCAGTCAACAGTTTCGCGTTTAGCGTTATTTGTGAATCCATTTCTATCCAACGTGCCAAATAGGTGGTTTCACGCCACTTTATTTGGTAGTCATTGGAGTGCGAAATAAAATTCTTTTGTTCATGCAATACCCTGTTTATGAAATGCTGAAGTTCTTGAAGGCGAAGTATCTCTGCATTTATTTCTTTCAAAGAATGATTGAGTAGCTGCCCGTATTGATCAGTAGAATAGGATGTCATGCATTCTTTAATCGACTGGACAGGCACCCCCAATTTGCGCAGCAACAGAATATGGGATAGCTGGTAAACTTGATCCATGCTGTACATCCTGTACTGATTGTTATCTAGGTAAGCAGGTAGAAGAACCCCTTTCTCTTCAAAATAACGAATCTGATGAACAGACACATTCATAAGCCTAGCTAATTCGCTAATGGTAATTTCACTCTTCATAACCGTTACTCCCTATGGATGTTGTGGAATATCTCAACCATAAACCTTAGGTCAGACCTAAGGTCAAGATGTACGTTCAAAGAAAGGCTCTTTTGTAGATGCTCTCGATACCACGCGATATTGACACATCCATGCATTTGGAGATATTGTAGATATAATAAATCTATAATGGATTTTCATGACAGGAGGCCGGTGAGTATGGCGAATATTTGGAATGAGCGCTTTCATTCGGAAGAATATTATTATGGGGAAGAACCTAACGTTTTTATTCAACAACAGGCTTATCGGATAGAACAAGGACAAAAAGTGATCGCGTTTGCAGAGGGTGAAGGCCGGAATGCAGTTTTTTTAGCAAAAAGAAATCTTGAAGTGACAGCCATTGACTATGCGGAGAGCGGATTGCAAAAAACGCAAATACTGGCTCAGAAGCATTTGGTTGACGTACGTACCCAAAAAATTGACCTTTTGGAAGAGGATGTGCCGAGCGAAGAATATGATGTCGCGATTATGGTATATGGCCATTTTCATAAAGATGCGCAGATCTCCGTTCTTCATAAAATGAAAAAGGCGATAAAGCCCAAAGGAATTCTCATGCTTGAGGTCTTCTCCAAGGAACAAGTAAAGTATGGTACGGGCGGGCCTCCAGAACTTGAAATGCTATATGATCCCAAAGATATCCTTGCTTGGTGCGAAGGTCATGAAGTGATCCATTTCTTCTATGGTGAACAAGAGCGTGTGGCAGGTAAGGCCCACAATGGATTAGCCCATGTTATTCAGCTTGTATTACGAAAATGATGCGGAAGCTACTGGGGCTTCCGCATCTCGATCAATTTCATGATCCACCATATTTTCAAAAGAATCAGAGATGTAAATAACCTTTACTATAATACGCAATAAATCCCATCGACTTTATGAAAGGAAGTGTACATAATGACAGATCAAGTAAGTAGTGTACCTGTATTTTCACAAACGATCACTGACTTTTGGCAGGAGCAATTTTTGAACGGTGACGTCTTCTATAGCGATGAATCCTTTACTGTTGCCATAAATCCTACACTTGACGAAGTAAGTCGGGTCATGATGCTGGAAACCTCCGACGGGCGTGTTATGGCGGTCTTGACACCTGCGCTGGCTGATAAGATAGGTCTCTTTCAACAACAATCCTTGTCTGAGTCGACCTTTCGCCAGAAATTGAATGAAGCGGGCATCACACTGCATGGCGCAGATTATCTTTTTTATTTTTCAAAAGCGGATAAGAACGTATTGCTGCATGAAAATCTGGAAGGTAACTTGCGCCGGCTTACCGAGCAAGATGAGGCTGTTTTCTCCGAGTTCACATCTTCCGCATCGGAACAAGACTTGGACGACGCTTATGTAGAATTGGATCACTGGGCGGTGTTCGGCTCTTTTGAGCAAAATTGCCTAGCTAGTGCTGCCAGTATGTATCCATGGGAAGTGGATCTGCAAATTGCGGATCTCGGCGTACTGACGCTGACGTCCTTTAGAGGAAAAGGGCACGCCCGCCAAGTGGTGCGTTCCATCTGTAAATACGCCTATGGTCAGGGATACGAACCACAGTACCGATGCCAACTCGATAACCATGCGTCTACTGCCTTGGCGAAGGCAGCGGGTTTCACACTGTTTGGAAAATGGGAAGTGATTTCTCCGGATTCTACTGACTGAGAATCCCATGTCATGTCATAGTGCTCGAACCATTCTTTTTGATCACATGGTAGGAAGACATGATCAACATAAACAAGGATGCGAAGTTGAAACGATTACGCACAAAAAGCCCACACATTCCGTGAAGAGGAGAATAGTGGGCTTTTTGTGATGGAAGAGAGGCTATCGAGCTGGTGACAAGATCATAATCTAGCCGGTCCCTGCATACGTTAGAATCAGCCATTCGGAAATGAAAGAGTTCATATATTTTATCGTGTTCTTACGATTCCCTCTCTGCCTGCAATACGATGCCAATTACTACTGTCCATAAATCCTTAAGAAGAAAAAAGCAAAAAGATGTTGATTTCTATTGTTAACTGCTATATAAATTAATTAGAAGTATTATTATTTAATACTTAATTTAAATGACGGGAGAGGGACAAATGGACTCTATGGCAACAGCTAACACTGGAAAGTGCCCGTTTTCGCACGGTAGCACTACGAATCACAACCCAAGTGCTACGTCGAATAAACACTGGTGGCCCAACCAGTTGAACTTGAACATCTTGCATCAGCATGACAGAAAATCTAACCCTATGGGCGAAGACTTCAATTATGCAGAAGAGTTCAAAAAGTTGGACTACCAGGCTCTCAAGCAGGATCTTTATGATCTAATGACAAACAGCCAAGAGTGGTGGCCTGCCGACTACGGACATTACGGGCCATTATTTATCCGTATGGCTTGGCACTCCGCTGGTACATATCGTACAGGTGACGGACGTGGAGGTGCTGGAACTGGCACACAGCGTTTTGCTCCACTTAACAGCTGGCCAGACAATGCCAACCTTGATAAAGCTCGTCGACTGCTATGGCCGATCAAGCAAAAATATGGCAACAAGATCTCTTGGGCCGACTTGTACATTCTAGCAGGTAATGCTGCTATTGAATCCATGGGTGGGAAGACAAGGGGTTTTGGAGGCGGACGCGCGGACGTTTGGCATCCAGAAGAAGATATTTACTGGGGCGCTGAAAAGGAATGGCTAGGCGATAAGCGTTACTCCGGCGATCGTGATCTCGAGAATCCGCTTGCTGCTGTTCAGATGGGTCTTATTTATGTGAACCCGGAAGGTCCGAATGGGAATCCAGATCCGCTTGCAAGCGCTCGCGACATTCGCGAAACCTTCAAACGCATGGGAATGAACGATGAAGAAACCGTTGCACTCGTGGCAGGTGGCCATACGTTCGGTAAGGCTCACGGCGCAGGAGATGCTGCTCTTGTTGGACCAGAACCGGAAGCTGCTCCTGTGGAAGCAATGGGCTTAGGATGGCAGAGCACACACGGTTCCGGTAAAGGTCGCGATACCATCAGTAGCGGTATTGAAGGTGCCTGGACTGCGAATCCAACTCAATGGGATAATGGTTTCTTTGAACTACTGTTCGGCTATGAATGGGAGCTGACCAAGAGCCCTGCAGGTGCACACCAGTGGGTTGCAGTAAATCCTGCTGCTGAGCATCTTGCACCAGATGCAGAAGACGCATCCGTTCGTGTTCCTACCATGATGACCACTGCGGATATGGCCTTGCGTATGGATCCAGCATACGAAAAGATTTCTCGTCGTTACTATGAGAATCCAGAGGAGTTTGCAGATGCATTTGCAAGTGCATGGTTCAAACTCACACACCGTGACATGGGGCCTCGTACAAGATATTTAGGTCCAGAAGTTCCAGCAGAAGATTTTATTTGGCAAGATCCTGTACCTGCAGCTGAGTATGAGTTAACCGATGCAGATGTAGCTGAGCTGAAGACACAGATATTAGACTCGGGCCTTACCGTCAGCGAGCTGGTAACAACGGCTTGGGCTTCCGCTTGTACCTTCCGCGGCTCGGATATGCGTGGCGGCGCAAATGGTGCTCGCATCCGTCTTGCTCCACAGAAGGAGTGGGAAGTAAATGAGCCTAAAAAACTTGAAAAAGTACTTACGATCCTGGGAGTCATTCAAGAGGACTTCGGCAAGAAAGTCAGCTTGGCCGATTTGATTGTACTCGGCGGTAGTGCCGCAGTCGAAAAAGCTGCACAAGATGCTGGCTTTGATGTAACGGTTCCTTTTGCTCCTGGACGTGGTGATGCAACCCAAGAGCAGACAGATGCAGAAAGCTTTGCCGTGCTCGAGCCAATCGCTGATGGTTTCCGAAACTATCAGAAGAAGCAGTACCGTGTAAGCCCTGCAGAGCTCCTGGTAGACAAGGCACAGCTACTAAATCTTTCGGCACCAGAAATGACTGCACTCGTTGGAGGTATGCGTGTTATTGGTACAAACCACGATGGCACACAACACGGTGTATTCACGGATCGTGTAGGTACACTCACAAACGACTTCTTTGTTCACTTGCTAGACATGGGCGTACAGTGGAAACCTGTAGACGGAGGCGTATTTGAAGGACGTGATGGCCAAACAGGTGAAGTCGTGCGTACAGCGACTGCAGTTGACCTCGTATTCGGTTCAAACTCTGTTCTGCGTGCCGTTGCAGAAGTTTATGCGCAAGACGATAACAAAGAAAAGTTTGTGCGTGACTTTATAGCGGCATGGGTGAAGGTAATGAATGCAGATCGTTTCGATCTTAAAGAAGCATAATTTGAAAATATAAAGCAAAGAACA
>NZ_PXZO01000021.1 GCF_003013475.1 Brevibacillus porteri | reverse complement strand
ACATAGAGGCTGGATTGGTAAACAAGGTAATCTGCCATAGTGCTGAGCGAATCTCTCGTAACCCTGTTGAATTGGGGAAGTTCATGCATCTTGCTAATCAGAAGAATGTACCATTGGTTTTTGCTGAGTGATTCTGAATGGAATCACTTTTTTCTCTTTTGTTAAGTAGTTCGTCCCACGGTTTTCAAGAGCGCAAGCGGCAAGCTTGGGGCACCCGCCTTGTTAAGGAGTAGTGTTTCGACAGCAAAGGGTCAACAAAACTTATCTCATACGGCATCTAATGCGCCATGTCTATAGCCCAATCATTTCCATTCTCCGCACCTTTCCCACTACATGTAATTAAAATAATGTAATGTTCATTTAAGGGGAGGAGTTAGTATGGAGAATTGTTATCCCCCTTGGGATTTTCCTCGGGGATGTCCAGATATTTTTCCAGGGCGGCTAATCCCTGGACCACCGGGACCTCCGGGACCTCCAGGACCTCCGGGGCCTCCGGGACCTCCGGGACCTCCAGGACCTCCGGGACCTCCGGGACCTCCGGGACCTCCGGGGCCAAGTAACTTCATCTGGGGAGAAAATAGTATCTTTTGGGCAGACTCAAGTGCTCCTGGTCCGGGTGATGGAACGCCAGCTGATCCATTCAATTCCCTGCAAGCAGCTATAGATGCAGCAACAAATAGCCCTTTGGCAGTCGCGATCGGCATGAAAGCTCGTCTCATCATCCTGATCGCAGCCAATTCAGCGTTTGATGAAGATATTACTATTCCACCTGCTAGACATGTACAACTGCTCGGACTCGGTCCTTGGGTTTTGGGAGACGGTGCTTTGTCGAACTTCGTCTCAACGGTTCCGAGAAATGTCACCATCCAAACTAGTCAGGCGGCAGAAAATGTCTACATCATTCCAAATCCCACCACTCTAGATGTCCGCCCCGTTACCGTTATAGGCACTTTTGACAACGGAACTTCTGTGAGTACCCATACCAATTACACAAACGGTGCGATCATAAGCGGAAATATTTCCTTCACTACATTAAATCCTCCTGATCCCTTCACCACTATTGAATTTCAACTGCTGAATACACAAGTTGTCGGCAGTATCATTCAAGCGGGGCATCAGGGTATTCTCAACACCTACATGTATGGCTCTCTGATTCATGACATGACACACACTGGACTGAGAATTCAACGCATGGTAGATAGCCGATCTGATGGGATAATTAACGTAGCCGGTTATTCAAATATTACAAGTACGTACATCAATGGCAATGTTACGGTAAACTCTGCTTTTTCGGATGTCCGCCCAACAGGCATATTCAGCAGCCAGTTTGGTTCCATTACTTGGAACGGTCCACTTACGCTAGACACTTCCTCTAATTACTATTTTAACTTGTTTGCTACCTTGGGAAGTGGTACTAAAACGGTCCTTTTTGATAACACATGATAAACGCCCAATGTTACTAGTATTAGAATAAACGGGGATCTAGCTGTAGCTCGGCCAGTTTCCCGTTATTTTTATCACAAGTAATGAAATGTTAAATTGTAGTCGTTTCACCCATTTCCTTGCGTCTATCCATGATTGCTTTCAGTACCTCGGCTGATCCCGCGCATTTTGGATTTCCTAGGCATTTAATTATCCAGATAGCAGCCGTCATTTCGTCCGAATAGTTCCGTACCGCCCATTCATGACGTTCATAATCGAGTAAACCACCAGAGCCCTCAATGACATCCTTTATCCAATCGAAAATGTGATTTCCTTCCATGTCCTCGCCTCCCTTTTTACAAATCGATTGTTGTGTCAATTGCACCATTGGCATATCCATGTTCCATTTACTTTTTTATGTTCTTCTGCACCCTCGCAGTCTCGGCACCCCATCACAACAATGCTGTTGTCTGGAAGCTCGTCAAGCTGCTCCTTGGTCAATTCCATGTGTGCGCCTCCTATTTAACAAATCGTGTGTTGTGATAACTACCCGCCAATCACTTCAACCGCATCATATTCAGCTTCACATTCTTCATCAGTCAATTTCGATAGGACTTCTTCTGGATATCCGCCTTTGCGGAGAATATCTCGATAATTGTCCTCTTTTTCAGCGTTATACTTTTCAATTGTTATCATGTAAATCATCCTCTCTTTTCTTAATTACCGATTTGTGATATTAGCTACACTTACAACGGCCGTGCAAGCAGATATACAAAAGACGGATACCTGTATACGATGATTTCATCATGAAAAAGGTTTTCCGCAGATTATGCGAGAATAGTAATTTTAAAAAGCTTTTAGGGGGGATTTAGGTGAAACAGGTGTTGATTACAGGAGCAGCTGGGCGCATTGGCACAGTTTTGAGAACTCGTTTACGGGATGAATTCCGCTTGCGTCTTACCGACATCAATCCGATTCAAGACTTACAGCCTGATGAGGAGTTTATCCACTTGGATCTGGCGGATACAGAAGGAATGGAAGCCGCCATGCAAGGGATTGATACTGTAGTTCATTTGGGCGGAATTCCTGACGAAAGCGAGTTTTCCCGTATTCTTCAGGCGAATATTGCCGGTACATACAACGTTTTCGAAGCTGCCAGAAAGGCCGGCGTTCAGCGGGTTATTTTCGCCAGCAGCATACATGCAGTCGGTTTTTATCCGCGGAGTGAGACCATTGACTCTTCTGTCATGCAACGTCCCGATACGCTGTATGGCGTGAGTAAAGCATTTGGCGAAAATCTTGCGCGACTTTACTTTGACAAACACGGCGTAGAGTCTGTTTGTATTCGCATCTGTAGCTTTGAAGATCGCCCACAAGACCTGCGCCACCTCAGTACCTGGCTCAGCTATGACGACGCGGTCCGGCTTTTTCGCCGCTGCATCCTGGCCGAAACGGTCGATTTTTCCATTTTGTACGGTGTATCTGACAATGAACGCTCATGGTTTATCAACTCTGATGCTGAGCGATTGGGCTACGAGCCCCGCGATAATGCCGAAGCTTATGCCGCCGAAATCTCCGAATGTGACCTTCAAAACGCGGCTGACGATCCGCTGGAAGAACTGCTCATGGGTGGACCGTTTGTAGCAAGGGAGTATGGTAAAGGACATCGTCTTTAGAAGCTCTTACCAATCGCCTTGAATGTAAAGACTACGTTGGACTTCACCGAAAGCACAAATATTTTTCTCATCATGGCCACTCCTGCAGCGGCATTTATCTCTCTACACATTATATTAAATTCATAATAAACAAGGTCAAACCCTTGGTATATATAGTTCTTTATATAATGTATAACATTATATAGCCATTTCTTTGCTAATAACAGCAAGGCAGCCATAAAGAACAACTAGCAATGGTTCTTTGTGCGATCCGTAACATACCAAATACCCACTAGTATGGGGTACCGCCAACAAAGTGCGGATTTTGTACGCTAAGGAACTTTTTATACGAAAAAAAAGCCGGTTTCCCCCATTTATGGGAATCACCGACTTTATTTTTGTTAAAGTATTAGGGGGGAACAAAGCACTTAATAATTTTATGGAGCTCTTTTTAAATCTATCTACTTGACAAGAGTATGTTCAGATACCGCTGACCACTGTTCTCCGCGTTACCTGTTTTTATATTTTGAGTGGTGAGCTTTTTTTCTAATTGCCCAATGATAAAAACCGATTATTTACTGATTCCCATACCTGCAATAATTACTTTTACGCTTACCTTCACATCTGCTTTCGCTAATGTTTCTCCCCACCGTTCCTTCACTGGTTTCCAATGTTCATACTCATAAGCACGAGCATATATTCCGAGCCCGATAGGGTCAATTTTAGCTGTTTGAATCTTGTGAATAAGCTTCTTCATTCGTTTCGTCATTTCCTGTTCGATCTCCTGCTCCAATTTTTTCGCTTCTTTTCTGATATCCAATTTGAAAAGCCGTTCGGTTAGAACTACTCTCATTTGTACGTTAATGTCAAACTTGAACTTGTCCGACACATAATCGGTTTTTGTTTTGACGGAAATGCCACTGGTCGAAAAACTGTAGGCAGTCGCCGGAAAAATCTCCCCGACGGGTTGGTTAGGGTTTTTAAATGTAAAAGAAAACTCCCCTTTGGTGTCATGCTGCAAAATGCGGAGTAGCTTGTTCTCCGTGGGAGCGAGGGAGAACTTGTACTCGCCTTCCTCACCAAGCAGCGCGGTTCCGGTTACAAACAGCCTCTTCTCTTTTTTTATCTCGGTTACATTTGCGGTGATCCCGCTCTCGTATGTAGCCCGACGCAAATCTTGCAGGGTTGTTTTCGTGCATATATTGCGAAGGTGAGCGGTATCAATCAGTTTTGTCAAGTAAAGGGGGAGGCGTGGTTTATCTTTCGGCAAATAACTTATCACATCGTATGCGTTCCCGTCCACCATCACGATTCTTCCAGTGATCGAGTTTTTTGGGTCGCGGAGTAAAGGCTCCAACAACTTTAACCAGCCCTTGTGTTGCATCACACGTTTCCCGACCAAAATTGCCTGAACTTTACCGCCGACTGTCAGCGCCATAAAGGTTTTGTCGTCTTCTTCCCGCGATTCCCGCATCGTTATCGCTGGCGATATGTAAACTTCCTCCTTGATTTTTGCTTCCTGGCTAAATACAGGGCTTGATGTCGAAAAGATGAGGTTGTTATTTTCATCGAGGTCAATACCAATCAAGAGCGACAGGGATACATCTTCGATATTCATCTTGTCCATGCACCCTGTCGTAAAAAGAGTCAGAGATAAGAGTGCAAACAACAGCTTTTTCATCCAGTTTTTCCCCTCCGCAACATTTCAAAACCTCGTACATAGATATAAAGAACAACAGGAAACATGTACATGACACCAAATGCCGCCTTGCTTAGCAGCTTTGTCCATTCCTCGCTTTGATTCCATGTAGGGTTCATGACATAAACAGACGCGACAGCAAACAAAAAATAGATGCCACTGAAAATGCTGTGATCTTGTTTCTTAAATATTTGAGCGGTAGAGAAAACCGCACAGGAAATGTAGATGATCCAGGCTTTTGACACCACCAGCAAATAAATCGCCAGAAAAATCATATCGAATCGCTCCAGAAAACGAAACTCGATATTCTTTAGCAAGCTCAGCACTGGTTGATTTAAGGTTGTGATTCCGTCAGGTGTATAAAAAATAAAACAAACGATGGTAATAAACAAATAATAAAGCAGCGTTAGTGTATTCCCGATTAAAAATCCGTGTATGGCGTATTTTTTTTTTTGCAGAAATGGATAAATAATAAAGAGGATCTCGAAACCAGCGTAAGCGAAAACCGTTTTCTGCAATCCTTGCAACACTGGTAACCACCCTTCCTTGAGAAAGGGAAGCAGAAAAAGCGTATTTCCTTCCCCTACTGGAATCAACATGAAAAGCGGCATCCACATCGTCATGTAAAAGACCAACTCAATATATCGAGCTTGAACGCGTAAACCATTGCGAACAACAAGATAACTAGGAATAGCGAACAGAAGCACCACCAAGTAAGCTGGCGTTTTCGTCAAAAACCATGACTTGATGTAGAGCATCGAATTGACCATGATGACCAAGCCAAAAGAAGCGAAGTAGATAATCAAAGGGAGGGCTAATAGTTTGCCCAACCATTTCCCGAATAAGTGGGACAACAGGTCTAAAAGCGTGAAGTCCGGATACTTTCTAAGTGTCAGCAGCATGATCCATCCCGCCAAACAATTGATAATCCAAGCTAACAAAACTGTCATCCATCCATCCGTTCCACTTGTTTCAGCCAACTGCCTCGGAAGCGAGAATATTCCGGTTCCCACTTGAGAAGCATGGATCAGAATAATATACTGCATCAAGGTGATTCCGTTCATGGCATATTTACTCACGAATCCTTCTCCTTTGATCGTTTTCGGCCCATCCTGATCTCTTGGATCGCTCTGGTACTTTCCGGACGCCGAAACATTGACCATAATGGGAACCGAACGAACGTATCCCTCATGTCTTGCCAACGGAATGGAGCCAGAGGGCTACCGTATGGAGTTCCAAGAGATTCCAAGGCAACTAGATGGGCAAGTAGAGTCATAAAGCCGATGACGATCCCAATAATTCCAAACAGCGAAGCAATCAGCATCATTGGAAAACGCAGCAGTCTGACAGCCGTTCCCATATCGTAGCTGGGTAGAATGAACGAAGCGATAGCGGTAGAGGCCACTACAATAACCATGATGTTGCTGACTATACCTGCTTGTACGGCTGCTTGACCGACAACGATGCCCCCCACGATACCGATTGTTTGTCCAACGGGAGCAGGAAGCCGGATTCCAGCTTCTCGCATCATTTCCAGCATGATTTCCATCATCATGGCTTCCAACAGCGGAGGAAACGGTACTCGTGCCCTTGACTCGGCTATCGATAGGAACAATTGAAGCGGTACAACCTCGTAATTAAAGGAGAGGAAGGCGATGTAAACGGCCGGCAAAAGCAAGGCAATCATGAAAGCCAAAAAACGAAGTAGACGAATAAACGAGGCGATTAGCCAACGCATGCTGTAATCGTCCACGCTTTGGAAGAAAGAGATAAACGTGGCTGGTGCAATGATTACGCTGGGGGAACGATCAACGACAACGACAAAGCGGCCTTGTAATAACTGGGAAACTGCTGAATCCGGACGCTCTGTCAAGATGAATTGCGGGAAAGGTGAATACCGATTATCCTCGATGTATTCGGCGAGTTCCCCCGTATTGATCACAGCATCAATATCAATTTGTTCTATTCGTTTTTCTAGTTCTTTAAGAACTTCTGGATGCGCAATGTCTTCTAAATACATGATCCAGACGTTCGTTTTTCCCCGACGCCCTACTATATGTTCCTTGATACGTAGTTCGAGATTCGGAATATATCTTCGAAGCAGGGCTATATTTTGCACGCCTGTCTCAACAAATCCTTGATGCGCCCCTTTTAACGAGCTTTCCAACTGTGGGTCTTCAATGGAACGTTGCGGCCAACCTGTTGTATCGAAAACCCGAACTTCAACCTGCCCTTCAAAAAAAAGCACACTTTCTCCCTGCAAGATAGCGTTTTCCACATCACGCCAAGATGAAACCGTACGACAACTGCTGATCGTTGGTAACGGAGTTTCATTTACTTCTCTGGAGTCGTACATCATCGGACGCAAAATGTTATTATTCAGTGAATTTTTATCTGTTAACCCGTCAAGATAGACCAGGGCAACTCGTGTCTGCTTTAAACCAGTTGTAAATTGGTGAATGACTAAGTCAGGAGATGCTGGGAATTTTTGTTTTATTTCTTTGATATTCTGAAATAATTCGATGCTAATGAGACGATCTTCAGCCGTTTCCTCGTGAATTTGATTCATTTTTCCCATTTTTATTCTTTTTTGTGAGGGGTATTTTTTGTAAAAACGAGAAAAAAAATACATAGGTACTTATTCCTTTCGAAGATGATTTTTATCATTATGGCAACAAAGACAACGCCCTATACAACGTCTTCAAGAAGAACTATTTATATAAGGGGGAGCGCCAACATTTTAACGAAAATATACGCTAAGGAACTTTTTGGTACGAAAACGCCGGTATCCTGTATCGTACAGGTACCGGTGTTTTTTCTGGAAATCGGAGCTTAGCGTACAAAATCCGCACTTTGTTGGCGGTACCCCATACTAGTGGGTATTTGGTATGTTACGGATCGCACAAAGAACCATTGCTAGTTGTTCTTTATGGCTGCCTTGCTGTTATTAGCAAAGAAATGGCTATATAATGTTATACATTATATAAAGAACTATATATACCAAGGGTTTGACCTTGTTTATTATGAATTTAATATAATGAGCATTTTGTTAAATCACAGTCCGAAAATATTGTGAAAATTAGTATTTATATATTTTTCTGTATATGTTAAGCTTTAATTATTGGTAATAATTACCTTTTTTGGAGGTGAATAACTATGTTTAAGCGATTTCTTCAAGCGTTAGGATCAAAGCAACCATATTCCACTTGCCTGCCTCCTTGGTGCATTGACACAATAAACGGATGCTTCTGCCCGTGGGGTCATAAATAATTCCACAGCGACTGTCTCAAAAGCCCTAATGTGGCTGAGGGATGGTCGTTTTTCTATTTATCTGCTCATATTCTATTAGATATCAGCTCTGACCATTTAACATAATTGACCTCGTGCGACCTATTCCGTAATCAGTTGTACCTCTGTCTTAGGTACTAGCGACACCTTCCCGGATAACTCCCACTTAACAAGTAGCTTGGCAGGCTGCCATTGTATGACCACTCCCCGGCCTAATTCCGGGTGGTCCACTTTATCACCAGCCACAAACGGATGCATTTCTCCCGTCTCCTTTTTTGTCCCAACTCCGTATGTCATAATGACCACAAAGGAGTTGGTCTTATGGAAAAGTCGTTTTATTACTCAGTCGAATGGTCCGAGGTCAGCTATCTAAAAGAGGCCCTGAATGCAATGGAGATACCTTATGTGATTGAACAAGATTCTGACCGTCTACAGCTCGATGCTGGCCATGTTGCCATCGTGTTTCCAGACCTTCCTGTTCGTGTGTATGGAGGCGTCCACGAACTGTTTGGTAGTCATGGACGCCGATATCCTTAGTGAACTAATGCTGGGACTTCTACTCTGTCAGAATCAACCCAAATATCTTCCCAACTCAATTCGAACCCAATGTTTGCTTCTGCCTTCGCTGCTGCCAACAGGATTACCATTCCCATAGCCTCTGCCGATGCTGGCGGTACTGCGTTCCCGATATATTCCCGAGCCTTTGCATCGCTGCACCCCTCCAACTGGAACGGACGACCATCAGGCAAGTGTGTATCGAATCCTTGGAGCATAGCCAGCTCATAGGTTGTAAGTGGTCTATGCCATGTCCCATCCCCGGCAATGATGATCCAGACACCTCTATCGGTATCGACTGGAACTGGTCGCGGATCAGCAACGGCGGAGGAACCTGAATGTATGTCACTGCTGCCCGTAACCGTTGGGGATGTCTCTTCCCAAGCGGTTACTCCCATCGTTCCTGACCGTGGGCTGCAATTCATCCGGACGTCCGCTACGAGCTGTGCGCCGCTCTGCACATCCGTTACGCCTGTCACTGTTGCCGCTGGCTGATCCATAGATTGCATGCGGTACTTATCCGTATAACGTCCTGGTCGATCGGAGATACGTGGATCGCTGATAATTTTGCCACTGCCGGCTGAAGGACTTCCCGTTGTAACAGTGGGTGAAGTTGTTTCCCATTCGTTCACTTTATAGGCTCCATCGTGATATTGATTAACAACTCTTGGATCGTTAATGCTGGCAGCCGATTGCATAATTCGGGATGCAGAACGAATCGTTTTTGAAGCACTATCCCACTCCTGCACTCCGTAGCTGTCGGGGTGCAATTTTGTAAGTACCTTCGGGTCAGCGACTGCTATCGCGCCACTGCCAAACCTTGTCCCTGTCACGCATGGAGCCGTTTCGTTTGGCCCGACAATTCGGTATACGCCCGGGTGTCGCCCTTCTCGATGTTTGAGCTTTGGATCGGAAATGCTTGCAGCTCCGTTTGATGGCCCCACAGCTCCGGTGATGCAATCCGCTGGTTGCTCAAACGATTGCACTCGATATAGATTCGCCTTCCCCGCCCCGTTAATCGAAAGCCTCGGGTCAGATAACGCAGACACACCGTTGCTTCTACCGGGGCCTGCTGTGCTTGTTACTGTCCGCCCCGTGTCGTTCCAGTCTTCAACTCCCCAAGCTCCACTACGTGGCTCGTGAATGATTCTGTATTGCTCATATGGGATGTTCTGTAGGTCTCGCCAGTCTCCGCCTGCTTTAATCAGTGCAAGGCGTACCCATGTTTTCCATTCGAGGCGAGGCAGTCTATGCAATGGCCCGCCCGTTTCCGTATCCCCTGGCATCGGGAGAGGCCCGATAATATCGCCTATTGTTTTCAGCGCCTTCTTCGGTGGAATGTAGACGAAATTCGGAACTTGTACTTCATGCCGCGCCAGAATCAAGAATCTGACTCGGTTCTGTCCCAACCCGCCGATCTCCCCGAGGTTGTGGTCAGCTCGCATATTCACTTCGTATCCGAATTTTTTGAGCAACTTCTCAATTTTTTTGAGCAGAGCCTTGCCCCGCGTTAGAATACGTGGAACGTTTTCCATTTGGATGAATGCTGGCACCCCACCGCCATACTCCAAGCATGCTCGAAGGGACAACTCAATGCCGCGTAAGGTTAGCTGGTTTAAAGCCTGATATTTCTTCGATTCAGCGGATTCTTTGGGTAGTAGAGCACTCAGGCCCTTACATGGTGGAGAGGTAAAGAGGAAATATGGAATTTGGTTTCCGAACGCAACCCACATATCCCATGGCGTTGCTTCCTGCCATTCTGGTGGTGGTTCTTGCCCGTGCCAGTCGATGTACTGTTCTCTTGTGAAAAGGTCCATTACGACAGCGGTATTTTCGCCCGTTATGTTGTCGTGATTCTTGCAAGCAACAGGGTCGTAATCAATTGAGCAAAGTAAACGGAATTTATGAATCTTACCGCCATATTCAATTTTCGAACGCATATATCCAACGGATGCCCCGCCGATTCCGCCAAAGAGAACGGCTGCTGTATGTTCAACCATGCTATTTCCTCCCGTTCCAAGTCGGCAATGCTCCGCCTACTTTCCAGTTGTTAACCTGTGGATTAACGATGGACTGCTTGATATATTCGTTTTCCTGACTTGTGGCTATAAATTTTCGTCTCCAAGGATGGTTTGGTGCTGGCTTAACGGCTGTCATATGATCCCGCCTTTCTAGGGGAGAGGAGCAGCTTTACGCTGCCCCCGGTTCCTCACCGTTTTGCTTCGCCATATGTTCTGCGACCAGCTTTTTATATTCACGTAATTCGGATGCTACTTTGGTGGAGCTTACACCCAGACTCTTAGCAATTATGACCCATGTTTCCCCACTCTTTTTGCGCTGTAGCAATTCCGGGAAATCAAACGTAAATTCATCGAATACTGGAGCTTGTCCGCTCAAGATGAAGGCTTCCAGCGCTTCTTTGTCGATTGTTGCAGCAGCATCTTCCTGATTATCAGGTCCTTGATCACCGTCATTTTCATTGTCTTTGGATTCATCATTGCTTTGCTGTTCTTCCTCAAATTCTTCGGGTTGCACTATTGGAGTGTTTTCAGAACCTTCCCCGTCTTCCGGAGATTTGTCTCCTTCTTCTCCAGCCTGTTCATTGTGTTCAGGGCCTTCACTCTCATCCCCATCTTTCTCTAGGTCATCGGTATCTTCGTAATCAGTGTCATACTCATCCCCAGTGTCTCCGCTAACTTGTGTTACCACGCCAGACGGATCGGTTGTGACAGATAAACCGCGACGTTCTTCTCTTTCATTCTCGTCAAACTCCATAGCCATTTGTGGGTTACCAAGATTTACAGTCACTTTGTCACCGATCATATCTACCAATTTCACTAGCGAAGTTGGCTCGATGTTCCCTACCAACTCCAAGCTCAAAACCATTTTTTTATCATCCGTTGCCATTTTCTTTACCATTGCCGTAAATTGTGCTTGATTGCTCATTTTCCACACTCTCCCTTGGTTTATATAGCTTTTTTCTCTTCGCGTTTTTTCTCTTTCCACTCGTCAGTGGTGATCCAACCGCCGTATTTTTGAACCTTTTTAAGTAATGTCAATTTCAGATTCGGATATTTGTACATGAACATCTTTGCCTTGATTTTGAAGGCTTCCGTCTCTTCACCCTTGATATCAATGACCTCCAGCGATCCATTCAGGTGAAGGACTTCAAAGTCCGCTTTGTACGTTATCGCTTGAAGATTCTTGCCATTCCGTTGGCATTTTTCCTGAAGTACGTAAACGGGTTGCAGTCGCATGTCCCGGATTTCACCAGCAGCCAGCTTTTCTTTTAGAACAACGTAATACTCTGACTCAGCTTTGGAATCGAACTTGATACCATCAACAATGGTGATCTTGTTTTTATATTTGGGCAGCTTTGGTTTATCTGATTCTTGTGTGGCAACTCTGGCTCTACGCTTCATGTTATGCACCTTTCTTGATCGTCTTTTTCGTACCAGTGAATCGATGAATCAAAACGAATTCTGTTGTGCTGTCACGTTCTACAAGCCAATTCGCAGGGTTTAATCTGTATGCTTCCAATTCTTTTATTTGCCGTCTATTTGGTCGTTTGCCTTGCTTCATGTCTGCTCTCCTCCCGGTTTAGGAACCTGTATTCAACGATTCTTGTACCTGTCGCCCTGGAGCCATATCCCAGTCGATAAATTCCTGAAACACACGCCGAAAGGCAAGGTTCACTGTACCAACTGATCCATCTCGATTCTTAGCAATGATGAGCTCAACCTTGCTGATTGGTTCTCCTGTTGCAAAATTTACGTACTCTTCGCTGTCATCCCTATGTAGAAAAGCAACCACATCAGCGTCTTGCTCGATATTTCCACTTTCACGAAGGCTCGAAAGGTTCGGCCGCTTTACAATCCCTTTATCAATATCCCGGTTCAACTGAGCAAGAAGTACAACTGGGCAATTCAATTCCTTGGCTAATTCTTTAAGCGTGCCGGTGTATTCCCCGATCTCTTGGTCGCGGTTTACGTTACGGTTACGGCGTCCTCTCCCTTTGTTTCCGATCAGCCCAAGATAATCAATTAGAATCATTCCCACCTTGCCGTGCTTTCGTTTTAATGCCCGAGACTCTGCGACAATTTCATTTAATGCCTGTCTTCCCTTGTCCTCCATGTAAATGTTAGAGCGATAAAACTTGTCACTTGCCTGCGTGAATACATGCCATTCGCCCTCGCTCATCTTGTTGTGGCGAATTTTTAAAAGCGGTATCTTGGCCTCTGCTGAGAGCATCCGGTTTAACAAGTCTCCCTTTCTCATCTCTAGCGAGAATATCGCTACCGGATCGCTATCAGGCTGAATGCCAGTTGTTCGTGCCATCTTCAATGCGAACGCTGTTTTCCCAACGGATGGTCTTGCACCCAGGATGATTAATTGACCGCCGCACGCTCCGCTTGTAAGCATGTCTGCTTTTTGTATGCCCCACGACTTACCAAGAAGGGAACCGCTATCTGTTCGAGTGTTTTCGATTACGGAAATGTGATCGAGGATAAAGTCCTTTACCGCTTGCAATCCTCCACGTTTACTTGGTCGAATTTCAGCGACCCTCTCCTCTGCCAAGTTCAGCAGCTCTTCAGCAGAATCATAATCCCCGTTCAATACTCTTGATCGGAGTGACTCCGCGTATCGGAATACTTTCCTTGTCGTTGCTGCTTCCTTGACCAATTCAGCGTGGTGGTCTACTGCCGCGGCTGAGGCAACGACACTACCGAGACTAGTCAAGTACGGTACGCCACCAATGGCATCTAGTTGTTTTTTATTACTCAATTCGGTGGTTAGTGCTACGAGGTCTATCTTTTCACCTCTGTCTCGAAGGTCGAGCAAAGATTTGTATATATCTTGGTGTCCTGAGTGTGAAAAATCTTCTGGCGACAAAATCAATTCAATTTCGTCGAGGATCATCGGCTCCATGATTATGCTGCCAAGCGTTGCCTTTTCTGCTGGCAGGTTCTGTAGACGATCAATCATGTACTCTCTCCTTTCCCGAAAAGCATTTCTTGGAAGGCCAAGTCATTTGCAGCGCGCCTTTCAAATCCAGCATGGGTATGGTCTGACCCATGTCCTGTTGGGGCATTTGTTGATGGCTGATCCACACGAGTCTGAGGCATGGGAACAACTTTCTTGCGCATATTTCCATCCAGTTTGTCGTACTGTTTTCGTAATGTCCCAGCCGACAGGATATTTACTTGCCAAAAAGAATCGTCTGTTGCCCATTTGATGACAAGCTGTATGTCATATTTGCTACGCTTGTCCAACTCGATCATCTTTCGCATGTCATCTGCCCATGAAGCGAGTGCAACTGGTGTGGCTTCAGGAACCTTAGCGTCAGGTTTCCAACGAAGGATACGGTCACGGAGATACCTTGCCAAAATGAACGCGTCTGTTGACTCGTCATAAACGCGCTTATTGCGTTTGGGACAAGAATCTTTTTTATGTTTTACATGCTGTTCTTTACTGCTGTTCTTATATACTTCGGGAATCTCTTCGGGATTCTCTTCCGAATCTCTTCGGGAATTCCGTTCATCAGTAACCCCTTCATCCCTTGATACATTAAGGTTTTCAGCATCCTCCCTCTTCGGGAATTCAGGTGGAAACTCTTCGGGATTCTCTTCGGGAAAATTTGACCCTTTTTGACGGCTATAGCTACCGAGATTTTGAAATTCATCATAGTGGTTGACGGTAATCAGCAATCCGTTTTTGGTGTTCCCTCGGTAGAGCTGCCACTGGATCAATCCCATTGTCTTTAGTTGATTAAGCGAGTATTTGATTTGATCCTCGGACCAGTTTGTCTCTTTGGCGTAGTCCTTCATGATGAATACAACTTGTCCACGTTTACACTTTTCGTTGTCCTTGAAATTCGCTTCGCTCATAATCTCTTGGAAGATCCATTTGTCCCTTTTGCACCGAAAGGTTAAACGGGGAAGGACGTAAAACCCCGTTGTCCCGTATTCTGCTATGCCCATCCCCTGCCCCCTCTTGTGTTGCCTTTGTTACTTATAGCTTTTGTGCAACAATCACAGGCTTGCCAGTAAGCTCTTGTATCTCCCTTTTGAAAAGTGCTTCATCACTATTACTGTCGCTGAGGTGTAACAACCATATGCTTTGAACCTTTGACAGATCATTGGCTCGTAGGAAGTCTTTGCAGTTTTCAAGACTAAAGTGTGAGCGTAAGAGGCGCTTTCTCATGACGGGTGGCACTCGACCTGCAGCTATGTTTTCGTCCAGAATTTTTAAGCTGTAGTTACACTCCAACATGATGTGCGTTAGTCCATTGAATTTGTATTTGCAGTAGTAACTATCTGTGATGAAAACCAGCTTCTCACCTAAGCTATTCGCGAGAAGAAATCCGAGTGGTTCCGTAACGTCATGCTGTACATCAAACGGCAGGATCGTCCATGAGCCTAATGTGAATTGTTTCTGGGCCTGAATAATAACTGCCCGATGACCTGTAACCTGCAAAGTCTCCAGTGTCCCTCTGGACGCGTATACGTCGATGCCAGCCTTCATAACTTCGGCTATGCCCTTCACATGGTCTCCGTGCTCGTGAGTTACTAGGCAGCCTGCTATACTCGATGTCTGGAAGTGCAATGCGCGTTGAATGTCCTTAAAACGGATGCCGCACTCCAGCAACAATGCGGTTGTGCCATCTGTTATGTGGTAGCAGTTTCCATGGCTGCTGGATGCCAGGGGGGTTATCTCTATCATTAGAAATCGGGTCCTTCGCTTGGAGGTTGCCCGTGGTTCATGTCAGGTTGTTCGGCACCCTGTCCGTTCATGAGTGGTTCTGTATCCGTATTTACAGGGTGATTTATAGGGGGTGTGTCCAGATCGATATCAATTGTTTTCCGATTGGCGTTATCGTTTATCTCTTGGGCAAGCTCAGCATCTGCAAACTCAGATTCCATTTGTTTCAGACGTAAGTAATCGTCGTCAATTTTCTGGCTGTCGATTGTGATATCGCTGTAAGCAGCTCTATAAATGGTTTTCCAGCACATTTGTTCATGCCAACCCTCTACTTGCTCTTTCCCAACCTTTTTACCGTCTTCCCATTTGTCTTTCTCGCCACCCCAAAACTCAACGCTTGCATGGGTTGGCTTTCGTTTCAAAATATCCTTGATGCTCATAGTTACTAATTTATTTTTCGTAGGATTTTGCGTATACGAGTGATAATAAAATCCCCCTATGATCTCTCCGCGTTCAAATGGATTCGTTATCTCAAACTCATATGCTTCATGTTGGTTTGTCCGATCTTTCTTGATTGGTTTGAATTTATCCGTATTAAATACAAGTTCAACCGTGACGTGATCTGGTACGTTCAAACCATATTTAGTGGCTTTTAACTCGATTCCCCGATACCCTTCAATGAATCCAATATCATACTTGTTCGTGTTGTTGTTCTTGAAGGGGATAAGGTTGATATGGTTTGGTTGGGCCGGATCAAAACCGACTCTTGCCATAGAGACAACATCACGAGCCAGCTTATCCATGTTCACGTTCGCCCATGTCACTGGCAGGGGGTCACGGTATTTCTCGCTCTTTTTCAGCCTCTTCTCTTCCGTTGACCTCAGAACAGAATCCAGCGAAATGAAGTAATTCTGAGCAAGACGCTTTTGGAAATCCGTTAATGCAACCGTTCCAACATTGGTATTAAACTCAGACACAACCTTGTTCATGAACCTCTCAGATTGCGAAATCTCTTTCTTTACCAACTCATTTTGATTTTCAACCAACTAAACCGCCTCCTTGATATTGACTGGAACCACAACCCGTAATTGCTTGTCTTTTTCGCTAACGATCAAGCTAATGACCTGAGTGGATATTTCAATCATCTTTGTCACGGCTTCTGCGTTATCGACAAAAATCGGAGCTGTAATGCCGTAGTGTTCGGAAAGCGTATTGATGATGTCCAGTCCGACATTGATTCGCGCTGCATTGTTAAGGCCGCTGCCGTAAGGAACTCCTCGGTAAAGTGTGTCGCAACGTTCTTTCAATCCACCATTGATTTGTTGTTCAAACAACTTGAAACGTGCATGCTGAAACTTACTATTAATTTTCGTTTCGAGCAGGCTGACCTTGGCCCGAATAAACTCTTCTGTTAGGTATAGCTCGTGCTGCAACTCCTCATATTTGGTTACGAGTTCTTTTTCTTCTGTCTTCAACTGCTCAATGCGTTGAGAGACGGTCTGAGCCAAGGAGAATTTTGCTTTATCTTGTTCCAGCGCTTCTTTCTGCGCTTTCAAACTCTGGATTTCGCCAGCCACCTTTGCAGCAGCTTCTTGGACAGATTTACGTATCTGTTCGATGTCTTCTTGAATCACGGAAATCTCCATTTGTTTAGTGATGTAATTCGGGTCCATTTCCACATCGATTATGCTTGCTTGCGATGCTTCTAACTCGGATTCTGCCTTTTGAATCTCATTCGATTTTTCCTCTAACAATTGTTCTAGCTCTGCAATCTTCTGTTGTTTTGCTTTACTGTCTTGGCTCAATCGTGTTGCTTCTTCTTTTGCAGCCCGTCCTTTTGCTGAGATTTTCTCTAATCGCTCTGCTTTGCTGTAATTAAAATCAGATAGCGCTTTTGTTCGTGCTGCTTCTATATTTTCTTCTGGCAATGTTTGCCCGCATGTGGGGCAATTGTCATCATGTCTATATTCCAAGACCTCATCGTTTACCTTATGCCACTGATGGCGAAGTCTATCTGCTTCCGCTAACTCGTCAGAAGCTAGTTGTTCATTTCTAGCCACCGCCCGTTTCGCATCACTGATTTGTTGATTTAATTTAGTGAGTTGACCATTGAGGTTAGATAGTTCCTGGCGTTTTGCGGCTACCTTTTCTAATGTCCCAGCCTGCACATCGTTCTTAATTTGTAGTAGCTCTCCTTCAATCTCTCTTATGCGGTTTTGTTTTACCGCAATTTCTCCACCGGATCGCAGTCGGAATGCCTCAGCTTCCTTGCTGGTTATCTGTTCTTGAAGAGCGTTAATACTTTCCCCAAGCTCATTTTCATTCAAGCCCGATGTATCTGGCATGGACCGGGTTGCTTCATCAATTCGTACTGGTATCTGGTCGAGCTCTTTGCTGATCTCTGAGCATTTCCCGTCAATCACCTTTCGATGCTGCTCAATGCTCCGTTCATTCAGGATTTTCATAAGAGGTGCCAAGCTCTTTTCACTCTTGATTACTTCCTCATCAATCACATCACCGCATACCTGGAGCAAAACCTTTCTACGAGATTCCCAGTGAAGCTGTTCGTTAAAGTAGCTCGGATTCGTCAGGAGTTTAAACAAGTCTTCGCTCATGATACTTTCTACTTGCTCCTTGTATTCTTTGAGCTTCACAGGAACTCCATCGATAAAATACTCAGTAGTGTGACCTGAAAACTCTTCTCTTGCTAAGCCGCGTTTTTTGACCCATTTTTCATTCAGCACTTTTCGCAAGCTTTTACGTTTCCCGTCAACCAGCAGGATTGCTTCAACTTCATGGGACAAACGGTGTAGCTCCTTGCCTTCTGCATCAAGTGTTTTAATGCCAAAATCCTGTTTGTTCTGGCTGTCTTTATCGAATAACACCCATGTGAAAGCATCAAAGATGGTCGTCTTTCCTACAGCGTTGTCACCATACACTTTCACACTCTTACCATTCACCTCTAAGACAAATTCTCTGATGCCTTTGAAGTTGAGCAGAACCAGTTTCATCAAGCTGATTTGCTTCATGAATATACCTCCACTTGTTTTTTGGGGGTCTATCAGCTACGATTAATTTGATTCCCAATCGTGCTTCAAGACCGACGACTCAGCGCTGCAACGCTGGGTCTTTTACTTTTCTTCTTCGCAATCTTCGCAAGTTCTTGGATGTCCAGGTTCTTCAAAGTCGTCCATATATGCACCGCATACTTGGCAAAGCAACCCTGATAGCATCGATTCAGCCACTTGCCCCACTATCTACACCCCCTTTCACTTTGATCGCGAGGCGCCGCCGTCCCAACCTCTACGGCAGCCGTTGTAGTTCCTTGCCTACGCCACGTCTTGACCTCGCTATGTATTACTTGGAGGTTCGAACCTCCGTGGAAAACTCAGTTCACGTGCGACTCTCAGATTTTGAAAGGTCGACCGAATTTTCCACGCAGGGCCGAAGCCCGCGTTACTGCATTTCTTTAAGAGCATCCATCGCAATCCTTGCCTGACTTGATGACCTTGAGACTAAACTTGCAATAGCTTGAAGTTTCCCCTTCACTCTTTCGAGCTTTTCTTCTGCCTCAACTGCTCGATGAATCCAATGGGGAAGTGCCTCTCTTGCCCGGAAAGCCTTTGCTGCATCTATGAGCTTATCAGGCAAATCAATTTCTCCCGAAGCTTGGCAGAGGCTCAAATCTAACTCGGCAATTCGTTTTGCTTCACCCATTTGGTTAGCCTCCGCTTCTGCTCCTGTAGAGCCTCAAGGTTGTCCCTGTTGGAGTAATGTCGCCTAAACTCCCAAATACCTCGGACTTCCTCTTGAATGTCTTCAAGCTCCTGCATCAAGTCACGAACTTGTTTCTCCAACGTTTCGGAATCCTGATCAAAGGCCAAAGTATCCATTTGTTTTTGTCGAATCGGTTCCGTTTTCTCCACATGCTCCGGAAAATCAAGCAGTTGCTGCATGCACCAACACCTCCTGTTCCTCCAACTCGGTGATTTTTGCAAGGCGTGCGTCAATTTCTTCCTGACGCGCATACATTCGAACTTCTGCTTCATCTGCTTTTTTTCGGTAGTACAATGCTTCGTCCATATTGCTATTCATTTCTGATTGGGCTTCTTCACGTAGTTCAGCCAAATTCGCTACTTCTTTTTGCAATTCTTGAATACGGATGTGTGCTGGCTTCATAGGGCTTGTCCTCCTCGGTAAGATATGGTATTCTTCCAATACAGTTTTTTCTAAGCCGTCTGTTCGCTGCAGGCGGTTTTTTCTATTTTCAAATAAGCTGCAACTTCTCTTGCTTTCAGAAGGACAGCTAGCCGCTTACCCTTCACCATTACATACGGCGCTTTAAGAAATCGTCGCTCACGCTTTGCCTTTACCTCTCGTAGACGAGCAGCTAGCCATAACGCCTGTGAAGCCTTGTTGTTTGCCAGTCCTCTCCGGCTTTCGACCGCTCTTTCCAACGCTCCGGCAGCTTGCTCCAATTGTTCCTCATCCAAGTAACCAGGATTTCCACCACACATTTCGATAAGAGTATTTGCCGTGATGATAAGCCGTTTTGCTTGCCAGGCATTACCCTCTTGCTGAACCCTGACCTTCTCTTCGACTAATGCTCCGATTACAAGAAGCAACTGGTCTTGATCAAATACCATGAACTGTTTATTCATGTAGCCCTACCCCTTTCATCATTTTCATGAGTCCGTTTTTCATCCACTTTGATTTGTGGATAGCCCATTGTTTAATCCATGACACCTTGTACTCCCTACAAAGGATTGCTGCGAGATTGGTGCTTGCAGTGACGACATCCAATGTCTCTTGGATTAAGGTCTCAATTGCTTGCTTTTCCTGTGTTGTTAAGGATCGCGGCGGCGCGCTGATAAGGCTTTCCTCAGCCTCTCGGATCACTTTCAACAGCTCGTTCATTTCGTGTTCTGTCCGATCCAGTATGGTGTGGCGGTTCACTTCTATTCGATCGCCGTCGAGGATTCCGGGGCTTGTCCCAGCTGTCGACTCTTGGGCAGCCGCCATTGCAAGGTACGGGTTATCCGTTATTAACACCGATTTAGATTTGATATCTGGAGGCGTCACTGCCCGACCTGTGGTGTATGAAGAAACTGCCTCCCGGCTTACATTAGCTTCAAAACCGAAAGCTAACTGCGTCATGCCAGCCTCATGAAGTGACTGGCCTAACTGTCTACCAAAGTCGCTCATTTGTTCGCACCATCCTTACCTTCGTTATTCGATTTTCGATGTACAATGAACCTAAGCTCACTTTCCAGACTCTCCCTCGGCAGCCATATGAGCCGAGGGCTTTCTTTTTCTGATCAGCTCATGCAATCTTTCTTTGTAAGCCAGAAGCTTTGGACGCCTACGTTCTCTCTTCTCTCGTGGCCATGTTGCCAATTGCTTCACTTTCTTTGTGTACCAGCAAATGCGTTTAACCAAATGATCGAGTTCATCTAACAAATTGATCACCTCACTTTCCTTTCACACAACTGCATGCAGCGTCGAGTCTTGGCAGTGACCTCCACCTGACCTTGTTTCACCCTTACCCGGCGAAATGGTGGAATGTATTATGGCGCGGCTCCCTGCTTTCGCAGATCAAATCGCTCGCTCCCGCTCTTCGGCGCTCTATGCAGTTGTGTGAAGCTTGTCCATCAAGGCAATCCCTCGTTAGAGAGACGCCACTGTTTGTTCGGTGATAGGAGTTTGGGGTTCTTTATAAGTGCCATTTTGCTTTGCTCTTTCTCTCGCAGCCATCAAGGTTCTAACAATCCACTTCACGTCTACCGGATTTAGGTTGAGCTTGAGCGGTTGTGGTTGCATGTCATCCCCTCCCTTGTTGACAATGTATGACATACGGCTTGTTCAACTTGCTCGTCTTGTTGTTACCACTTAAGCAGGCTGTTGTTTTACACCATCAGATGTTGACGTTTCTTCAACTTTAGAATCAGAAAAATACTCTTTTGCCAGTGTAGCAGGCTTAACTCCAAAGATTTCTGCCATATGCTCGATATGGTAACTTGGCAATGTAAAGTGCCCGTTCTTAATTTTTGAGTACCATCCCGGGGTTCTCTTCATTAGTTTTGTTAGCTCTTTAACAGAAAGGTTTCGCTTTTTTCGATAATTTTCAATGACCATTGGATTAGGCATTGTAGTTCACCACCTTTTGTTGAAGTTTCTTCAACTTGTTAATGCAATGATAATTGAAGTTTATTCAACTTGTCAACTGATTATTTGAAGTTTTTTCAACTACCTTTTGAACATTATTCAACTATCCTATAATTGACTATAGGAAATGAGGGTGATCTTGTGTCCTTTGGTCAACGACTAAAACAAGCGAGAAAAAATGCAAAGAAAACACAAAAACAAGTGGCTACCAGACTTGGTGTCGATATTTCAACGATTTCCAAGTATGAAAACAATCACTCAGAACCTGACAATGACACTCTCTTGCAACTAGCAGAGGAATATAGTGTTACTCTAAACTGGCTTATCACAGGCAAAGAAGCCGAAGATACCTCTTTATACGCCAGTACAAATGTGGATATTCGCGCTGAAGTTGATCAAATCGTAGAGATATTAGAATCCATTCCAGAAGCAGAACGGAAATCATTCCTTGATCAAGTCGATACCTTAGCTGAGATAGTAAAACGCAAATACGAAAAAAGCCGTTCACAATGAAGCTGAACGGCTTTTGATCATATCTATGAGTTTTTTTACATTCTCATCCTTATTCATGTGCATTATTAAAAAAGTGATCTTGTCGATGTGTTCTTTAGAAATTGAACCTTTATCCTGTTTGATCTTCTCTGTAGTATTCATGAAGCATCCCCTTCTATAAACTCATTCGTTTTTCTCGCTGGTAGCTGTCTGGGTCCATCTTACCAGTACTCCAGAATCAGAAGGCATTTTGTCGGGATGAAATTTGTCGATTTCTGCCAATAGTTCACTATTTAGAGTATTTTACGCATAAAAAAAGCATTTCGTCGGGACGAAACGCAAAATATCTGTCGAATATTTGCAATTGACACTTTTAGCCGTGGAGAGCTCTGTATCTATCCCATTGGGCCTGTATATCATCCTGGATAGCCTTCTTGGTGCTTATAGCAATTGTATTAAGATTGTGTATGTTAGGTTTTAGGAACAGCTTCTTGCCATCAAATGACTCCACTTTCTCCAAGTTGGCTAAGTGTGATCGGCCACAGCGTGCAAAGTTTCGATCTGAAAGATATTTCTCAAATTCTGATAGTCCTCCTTCAGTTCGCACTTCCTCGCTATCAGTATAAATAATGGCTCCGCGCATCTTACTTTCAATCATGATGACTTCAAAATAAGGAATCTGCCTAAATGTACCCTCAGACATTGCTGGTACAAAAAAACCCCCTGCTGTTTCAAAATCACAATATAGCGCACGTCTCTTTAACAAGGATATCGCTTTATCTAGAGCCCCTGTTTCTGCGTAACCAAATTTCGATACCACGTCTACACAGCCATATTTCTTTAAAAGTACAGCATTGACCAAGTTGTCATTAATCGTAAGCAAAAGACTAGGCACCCTAATTCCTTTTTCATGGATGGTGCGGAGAAAGTCTACACCAGATGCCTTCTCATTCAAATCAAAGTCTGTAATGATCGCATTGAAGTACTGGTTCTCAAGAAAATGAAATGCCTCTACTGAATTCGAGGCATAAACAACACTATGGATAGAGTCTTTATATTTGTCTAAGACAAGCTGCATCGACTTTTGATGCCCCTTGTTATCCTCAATTACCAGCAGTTTCAAACGGTTGCTCATCTTGATGTTCTGCCTCCCTAAAAAAAAGAGCGCAATTTGCGCCCCTTTTCATTACTTCTTTTTGCGAAGCTCCTCAGGAACTTCTGGCTGATGAACAAACCACGCAGACGCAACATTAACTTGCATCGTGGCTATTAAAGATAAGAATGAAGATGAAGCCATTACTACTGGTACGAGGATGTACTTTTTAAGATTCACTTTGATTGCCTCCTGATATGGATTAATGACATAGCTTGTACAAAGAAAGCTTTTGACACCGTTGGCGACAGCAAGAAAAAGTTAATCGAAACGATTGCTATTGATATCCATTTTAATGTTGGATAGTATTTTTTGTCTATGTTGCTATGTCCTTCGATTCTGGAAGGAGCAAAGATAAGAACTAAAAGAGCTGCGACCACCAGTAAAATAACATTGACCTTATCAGATATAGCGATGTGTGGAAGAACTGACATTGTACCAATAGAAACAACTGTGCAAGCAGTTGAAGAGTGTAAATGGATCCCACCGGATGTTAGACGAAGCACAACAAATGCAATTATTGTCACAGCTGTTTCCATTGCTTTTCCGGTTAATGACCCAAGCACCATTGAAACTAATACTATTAAAAATCCATTTATGACTATGATCAATCCGAACTTTAAAGTTGGAATACTTGCTGTTTGATCAGAATTGACGCTCTTCATAGCTATAGCAATTTTTTCTGCTAATGATTCAATCATTTTATTCTCCTGTTTTCTTAAAAAACTTGTACAACATAAATATTTGCACTGCAACCAAAAACAGCAACATCAGACCATTATCTGACACAAGTCCAGAAACCAATAAATATACAAAACCAAAAAGCGCTAAAAAAGAAGATATTGCTCCTATTAGATACAATTTAGTTTTGGAAAATCTTATTGTTACTGACTTCCCGTAAATAACATAATCAAAACCTACATCTTTTCGGTCAATTATCCATCCAATAAGAAATATGGTTACGACTGAAGTTCCTTGTAAAAAGAATTTTAATACATCATGAGTAGCAACATCAGTGGAAAAAATCCAGTTTCCCAATATAAGATATAGCATTTGTAACACACCATAGCCTACATAACCCGTTATAGACATGACCGTTGAATAATAAAAATGGAACCTGAAAACTACGGCTATAGTGATAATTAAGCAAGCAAGTTGAATAAATGGTGCGATCACTTCTAACTGCGAAACAAATCTTAAAAAATAGGAAACAAAAGTGAGTAAAGAACTTGCAAATATTGCTTCGTACAAGAATTCGATGTGATTCAAACGGAATAGTGAACAAATAAAATAAAATATGGCGAAGAATTCAAGGAACGAAAAGACAACGAAAAGAAATTCATCCATGTTTGCACCTGTACCTATCCAGTTTTAATCAGTATAAAGCTCCGTGTAATTACACTACAAGCATTCTTGTATATTTCACATGTATGGTTTTCACATACATTTTGGGTGTTATTTACCCCCTAAAAAAGTGTTTACAGCACCCTTTTTGTGGTAATCTATAAACATAAGCATATATTAAAAAGAGACCGTTCGGCTGCAACCGAACGGTCAAGCACAATAGACGTTCCCGCAAAGGGGCGGCTCAATATTTATGGGGAATAGACCGCCTGGCCTTCCAAGCTCAAGGGCGGTCTATTTCTTTTTGAGGTATGTCAGCAAAGCGAGGATGAACATGCCAAACATGAACATCAGCGTCAACGCCTGATAAACCTCCATCAGCCTCACCCCCTCCCTATAAAATGTGAGAGAGTGAGCCGACCACCCTTGAGGAGCCGATTCTATTGTACTTGGAATATTATAACATGTTAAACGATTGTGAATGAGCTATTTTTGGGAAGGGTGAACACCGTGAGAGTAGCAATTTATATACGCGTTAGTACAGAAGAACAAGCCCAGCAAGGTTACTCATTAGACGCTCAAAAGGAAAGGCTGATAGCCTTCTGTAAGTCACAAGGCTGGGATGAACACATCCTATACATGGATGATGGATATACTGGCACAAACATGAACCGCCCAGCACTTAAACGCCTTATAAGACATATTGAAGCCAATGAAATTCAGACAGTCCTTGTATATAAGCTCGACCGGCTGGGCCGCAAACAAAAAGACGTTTTGCATTTACTTGAAGACGTGTTCGAAAGGAATAACGTTGCCTTTAAATCTGCAACAGAACCATTTGATACCTCTACCCCGCTCGGAAAAGCTATGCTCGGAATACTGGCTGTATTTGCTCAATTGGAACGCGATATGATCGTTGAACGCATGGTCGAGGGACGTCGGCAGCGTGTTAAGCAGGGCCTTTGGCATGGTGGAAGAATTCCCTTCGGTTACACCTGGAGTCCAGAAAATTCGATAATGGAAATCGTCCCAGATGAAGCTCACCTTATCCGTGAGATATATCGACTTTATCTTGAAGGTCAATCCACGTTGTCAATTGCGGATTGGGCTGCACAAAGAAGTAGTGCAAGAAAATTTTCTCACAGGGCAATACGCGACATCCTAGCAAGGCCAATCTACGTAGGTAAACTAATTAACAATGGGGCGCTAGTTGACGGAAAATTTGAAGGCATAATTGATCCTGATATCTGGTATGCAGTGCAACGCGAAACATCGCGACGCAGGAAGGGACTAACACCAATCGGTGATTACCTTTTAACTGGTCTATTAGAATGTGGCGTATGTCAAAGCATTGTTGTACATGTAAAGCGCAAACAAAAACGTGGTGGACGTGAATATTTGTATGAGCTTTATGCTTGTAAAAATCAACATGTCCGCCCTAAAGAGCGCTCACAAGAATTACGTTGCTGGCTAGGTTACCGTCAGCGACATGCAATTGAGGACTATGTGATTAGCAAAATTAAAAGCATTGCTCTTGATCCACAGATTGTTTTAGAGGTTTCGGAAGAGAGCCTATCCAGACAAAATCATCAAGAAGCTATCGATGCCTTAAAGGAACGAAAGAAGCAAGTACTCAGTGGTTTGGACAATCTCTATGATGCTATTCAGTCCGGTGCAATTAAAGCTAATGCCGTAAGCGATCGGATTGCAACTCTTGAAAAAGAACAGGAGTTAATTGAAACGCAGTTATTGGATTTAATAGGTGAGGAAGTACCGGAGAGGAATGTGGAGGAGTTTCAGTCTTTGATTCAGCAAATCGGTGAGGACTGGGACTATCTGACGTTTGAGGAACAAAAAGTGATGGTGAGGAAAATAATTAAGAAAGTGACATTGAATAAAAACAAAACCGTCAATATTACGTGGAACGTTATGGAGTAGTTTTTTCATACAGTTGACGCTTTGCCTTTCCAAAACTCCAATGCGAAAATCGTGTGGGCATTCCATACGCGCCAAATGTATAAATGATGTCAGACGGGCATATCTCGTATCGCATCGGGTAAAAATCGAGATTGAACCCTTTGGCGATCTCGGTAATTTCGTCAATGGATCGCTCCAGTTCTTTTCGCTCGTCGTTGGTCAATCGTTTCGCCTCCCCCTTTTGCCGTCGGTCTACTTTATGTATATGGGGGAAACAGCCAAAAGACGCCACCTTTTAGAAAAGATGTCGTTCTTCATATGGCACGTTTTGATGGGTAATTTATGTCAATTGATTTATTTGACTCATCTGCTTTTTGTCTCAAAAATCTTTTTTGTTAACAGCGCGAAATTCCTCTACTGCTTTTAGGGATACGTCCATTAAAAATATTACGGTACAGTAAAAGTATATTCTCAAGAGGGTGTCACTCGCTTTACTGTTACAGTGCCAATAATCAAGAAATGAGAAAAACCCGTCTCTGTTGAGGAGACTGGTTATTTACTATCCAGCTAAAATAAAGTCGACAAATACTGGTGAACGAAGCATGCCGCTCTTTGTCCAGTTTCGCATTTTGACACGTGCTTTTATTTGCTGCTGAATGTAAACATACTCACGATCCTCACCAGTAATCAACTGTTTCGCCACTCCATAAAACGCCTGCTTGTGAGTAAAGGATACGCCCAGTTCGATCACGCCCACTAGTCGACTGTTGTAATGTGCCAATCAACCGAAGTCACCTTTATGCCAGCCGGCAATATGGACGTCAGCATACGTGTAGTAGATTACCTTTATGAAATCGTTTGTACGCTTATCTGTGTGGTATCTCCCGTCCTTGCGCTTGGCAACGATACCCTCCATGTTTCGAGCAACAATTGCGTCCCATAAGTCTTCGCCGCGACCGTCAATGTACGCGATTTTGCTGATTGTCGGAGTGTCCGTTATTGCCCGGTCCAGGACAGCTTTACGCTCCATAAGAGTCAATCCTCTAAGGTCAGCTCCATCATAATGTAGCATAATACAACGTATAATATTGGTATTCGCCCAAAAAGTTGATATGCTCCCACCAAGAGGTGATATATCCTTTAAAAGTTCCTCCTGAAGCCACTAAATCCATTTTTCTGGAGGTACCTCTCTAAACGCTAATTACTCATAATAGCGAAAAACGCCCGAATTTGAGGATTCGAGCGTTACTTTACATAATAACTATATTGTCACCCAATCTTCCTGTTTTGGAAGAACTTTTTAATTCGTTGTTACATTAAGTTCAAGTAATGCAGAAGATTCTCCGGACTTATCCATTGTTACTTTATAATCAAACTGGCCACTACCAATGTCCTTATTAACGGGGATCATTGTCATGTTGTGTTTTACATCTGTTCGGAGGTCGTCATTACCAAAATCGTAGTTATAATACGCAGCCCAAGCGGTTTGTGTAATTTTTGAGTTATCCGAGTTGTATTTATATTTAGGGAACGATTGCCCATTTTTATACCAGTGTGTATCAAACTCCGAAGGATTGGCTGCCCATGTGTTAAAGGTACTACTCGAACACTCCAACAGGCCGTCAATATCTTCACTCCAGGACATCGAAATTTTGGATGCAGCGGTTTCAATTCGAACTGGATCTTCTGTTGAAGCTCTCAACCATCCCTTGTAGTAACTTTTAGCAGCGAGAAGTTGGTTTTCAGAAGAACCTACTTCGTCATTAGATAATTCCTCTTCTGATTCTTCTTCCATCAACTCTTCTTCACTTGGCTTGTAATCTAATGGTTTGGTTATATAAGTTCCATTTTCTGTATCAATTTGAATTTGATAAGCCTCAATTATCCCGTCTGCTGTAGCTCTTCCTTCAATAGTGACTTGACCTTCTCCATCTCCGGTTTCACGATACTCTACTTTTTTTAAGATGATTTCACTTCCTGATTCAGCATCCAATCTCATGACTTTGTTCTCTTTACCAAGAGCAGTAAATGCGCTTAAAAAAGAAAGTGATAAGACTACTGGAACTACTATCCACTTTTTTGACATTTGATTCCCTCTCCCTATTCACTATTTTTTAACATTTTAGCAATATATTATAATATATATCTTGGGAAAGAGAAGGGGTATTTACATTTTTTTGAAAAGAGGGTGAGCAACGTGAAATCTAGTTCTATGTTTAGTCTATCGCTGATATGTGGTTTGCTTGCTTCTGTAGGAACAATTATTCTTTGGTACATTTTGCTTTACGACAAACCAACTGTCTCTGTATTTACCGCCCTTTGTTTGTTACTTCCCGCGATATTTGGTTTAATTGCCTCGTTCCTAAAACAACCGCTTATCATTATTTCTTTTGTGGTCTCCTTACCTCTAAGTCTTTACTTATTGTTGACAGGAGATATGTTTACTTTATTTTTTGTTTCCTCAATTTTGTATTTCATATCTGCGGCTTTTAAATGGAAAATATCAAAAGTAAATTGGAACTAATAAAAATAAGAGAGTCCCTCGAGAAGGGGTCTCTTTTCTCTTCATCCTTCCTTAACGTTGTATATCCGCATTTTAATAGACCCTTGGTTCTGAGATGAGGTGAGATAATTAAAACTTTTGGGTACTTAATTACTTTCATACTCAACTTGATAGTAGCTTACTTTATATACGATCAATCCAGCTATGTAAAACCTCTATTGCAGTCTATTTTTATAGTGGCCTTGATCGTTATAATGGATTTAATCTCGAATAAAAAGAGTAATCAAGTAAAGCACAAATAGGATTTATCTAAACAGCCTTAGTCCGGTAGTAGTTCGGACTAAGGCTGTTTCCGTAAATTTGCTCTGTTATTCCTCCAGAAAAAAAGGCATCCCCGATTGGAGACACCCTTGATTTGTTTTCCATCTTACTTCTTAACCCTTAAACCAGTCGCGTACACCAGAATAAATAAGAGCTCCCGCGAATACAGTCACAGCGATGAGACCAACCCCATCTACCAGCGGGTCCAATCCATTCAGGAAGGAACCATCCACTGGTGCTTTCAGCAATGCGTAACCACCAAGGAGACCTCCAACGTTGGAAATCCATTTGTTCATATTACGTCACCTCCCGTCGCAGCAGCCTGTAAGCGTTGCCACTGCGATACTTTACTTTATGTTAGAGGTTGACAAGCGGTCTGTACGGTAGTCCAAGGCATGTTCACCAAATTACAATTGGGCTTTAGCGGTTGTTCAAAAAATCGACTTTTGATCACGAAGTAATTCTGCATGCTTATTCGACATCGAAAGTGACGTTCACCTTCAAAGTCCGGTGCTCATGTAGTATACCTACACTCCGCTCCTCCTTCTTCAGGTTCTCGCCACTTTCTCGGTGCTGAAAAGTCGACTTTTTGAACTTGGATTTTTAAGTTAGAATAGAGAACAGACAAGTGTACAGGTTATGCGAAAAAAGGAGTGACGCACTCATGAAGCTGTTTTTGATGCTTGGCAGTATCAGTGGATTTCTTTCGGTTGCGTTAGGAGCATTCGGAGCACATGCACTGAAGGAAAAACTGGACGAGTATTCGCTGGGCATTTTCCATACGGGCGTGACCTATCAGACGACACATGCACTGGCTCTGGTGCTGGTTGCCCTGTTGCTCAAATGGTACCCGGATTCTTCTGGCCTCGTCTGGGCGGGCTGGTGCTTTGCAGCTGGTTCGTTGATCTTCTCCGGCAGTCTCTACACGCTGGCGATGACCGGAATTAAGGTTCTCGGTGCGATTACGCCGATTGGCGGAGTTTTGTTCCTCGCAGGATGGGCGCTACTTGCCATTCATGCCTGGAAAACCGTATCGTAGACAAAAGCTTGCAAAAGGTTGGGATTTTCATTCCCAGCCTTTTTTCTATCCGTCACGCCATGACTTCAGCGGAACTTTGCCTGCCAATAACGCCAGCTCCTGACACCCTCCATGGACGATTGCCATATGCTGTAGGGTTAGCAGTTACCCCACTCACAAGGAGAGGAAATCATGACAAAGCCCTCCTATACACGCCCCTCGTACTTTTATGGTGGAATACCGGATGTCTACATGCAGATGGGGTACTATCCGTTTCCCACTCCTTCTGCTACGGAACAGCTGAGTCGGAGTGTTCACATTCCGTATGCGATGTCGATGGCGGATCAATGTAAATACTTCATGGGGCAATCGGAAAAAATGATCGTGAGCGATGGGGCTATCGGGATCGCTGCCTTGTCGAATCCCTTACGCTCCGGTGTTCATTTGTTTGTCCATCACTGGATGGTCACCAATCCATCCCCGCACCCGATAGAAGCACATTTCTTGTTTGGCAAAGGCTCCTCCCTCACTGGTGCAACTCTCTCACGTCAAGTGACTTCTGGTTATATTCAACTCCCCTCTTGTCCCGCCGCTCAAGGGCAAGTTTTGCATGGCGCCGGTATGACGGATACCTTTTCTGATCACATTCAGACCGCCACGCGAATCATTCCGGCGTCCTCCACCGTTGAGGCAACCCCTGGCGGACAGTGGATTCTCGGACCAGGAATGGCGCTCATCGTTCGCGTTCCAAACACTGGTGAGAAGACAGCCTTTTACCTTTCAATAGACTGGTGGGAACAACCCGTATATGGGTAGCTCTCACTGGAACGCTTGACGGACAAGTCTAGTCGCAACAAAAAAGGGAACCCCCAAAGGAGTTCCCTATCATTTCAATTCGTATTTTTCCTACACCATGTTGAAAAGCCAATTTTCACGTGATACAATGAGAATTGGTCTGTTGGTCAATTGTTAATATGTATCTATTTTATCTCCAATATAATAGTACCACATTCACTTTCGATTGTCAAACCATCAGATCAAAAATGGGGAACGAAAAAGGAGCGGTACCATGAGCGTGACTGATCAAGATCGGCAAAACGAACAACAACGTGTTGAACGAGTCATCTCAGAGATAAAGAACCGAATAGATGACCTCAAAGAGCATGTGAATGTCGTGAGCGAGGATATCATCGGAATTCGCAAGCATTTTTGGGACGATGTGACAGTCAACTTCGAAGATGCCATCGAAGCTGTCGAGACTTACGCCAGTATCAAGCAGCAAGCAGAAGTCCTGTCCGAGCGTGAACGCATCCATCGCCATGCCCAAAATCAGTTGCGTACGCTACAGCGATTGTTGCACTCTCCCTATTTTGGCAGGATTGATTTTCAAGAAGAGCTAGAATCGAAGCCAGAAGCCATCTATCTCGGCATTGCTTCCTTGCTGGATAAAAACGACGAGGAGTTTCTCGTCTACGACTGGCGCGCACCTATCTCCAGTCTGTATTACGACTATTCGCCGGGGCCAGCAGAGTACAATACCCCAAGTGGAATCGTAAATGGAGAGATTGCGTGCAAAAGACAATACATCATTCGCGACGGCAAATTGTTGCACCTGTTCGATACGGGCGTGACGATTGGCGACGAGCTGCTTCAGGAGGTACTCGGCAAACAGGCTGACTCGCAGATGAAAAGCATCGTGGCCACGATCCAACGGGATCAAAACCGCATCATCCGCAACGAACGCAGCCGACTCGTCATCGTCTCCGGAGCTGCCGGTAGCGGAAAAACGTCTGCGGCTTTGCAACGAATCGCTTATTTGTTATACCGTTATCGCAAGACATTGACTGCGGAGCAAATCGTCTTGTTTTCGCCCAACTCCTTGTTTAATAGCTACGTATCGACCGTTCTTCCTGAGCTTGGCGAGGAAAATATGCAGCAAACGACTTTTCAGGAATATGCGGAGCATCGTCTCGGTGACAACTTCCGCCTGGAAAACCCGCTTGAACAGATGGAGTATGTACTGACAGCAAGTGATCAATCTGGATACGAGGCGCGTCTGGAAGGAATCCGTTTCAAATCAAGCGCCTTGTTTTTGCAAGCCATGGACGAATACGCGAATAACCTGAAGGAATCTGGTATCATGTTTCGCCCCGTTACATTTAGAAACCAGACACTAATCAGTGCTGCCCACATCCATGAGCTGTTTTATTCTCTCGATACGAGTCTGCCGATCCCCAATCGGATGGTACTCGTTGCCAAATCACTGCTGACAGAGCTGAAAAAAATGGAACAGCGAGAACGCTCTAAACCATGGGTCGAAGATGAAATGGAGCTACTTGACCGAGACGCTTATGTAGCTGCCTATCAATCGCTGCGCCGCAAAAAGCAGTTTCGGGAGGATACGTTCGATGACTTCGAACGCGAGCAGGAGCTCTTAGCCAACTGGATCGTCAAAAAGCAGTTTCAGCCTCTGCGCGATTTTATCCGGGAACTTCAATTTATTGATACTCGCGCTATTTACCGTCAGCTTTTCTTGTCACCTGACTTGCTCGGGACGCTTGCGCCAAATACTCTCCACCACGATGTATTGAACAATTGGCCCGCCGTGTGCGAACAGACGGCAGAGCGTTTAGAGCAACAGTATTTGGCATGTGAAGACATCCCTCCTTATTTGTATTTGCAGGAACGATTGGAGGGCAAGCAGACGAACAATCTCGTCCGTCATGTATTTCTCGATGAAGCCCAGGACTACTCCGCCTTTCAGTTCGCTCTCATCAAGAGCTTGTTTCCCCGTGCCAAAATGACCGTGCTGGGAGACTGGAATCAGGCGATTTACGCTCATGCGTATCACCAGAATAGCTTTGAGGCTGTCACATCCCTGTTTGAGCCTGAAGAGACGGAGACCTTTGTCCTGACCAAAAGCTACCGCTCCACCTATCCCATCGTCTTGTTTACACGACAACTTTTGCGAAACGGAGATATGATTGAGCCTTTTATGCGCGACGGTCGCTTGCCAACTCTAACCAAAGTGACATCACCCCAAGCTCATACCGATCAAATCGAAACGCGCATACGTGAGCTCGCCGATCGTGGTCATCAGACGATCGCTGTTATCACAAAAACGCTAGAGGAAGCCCAAGTCGTTCATGACGCTTTACAAGAGAGATTGCCGATTCGCTTGATCAAGCCCGCCACTCTTTCCTTCGAAAAAGGAATCTTGATTATTCCCGCTTACTTGGCAAAAGGGGTCGAGTTCGATGCGGTCATCCTTTATGATGCTTCCGCCGCATGCTATGGCGAAGAAAGCGAACGCAAGCTTTTTTACACAGCATGCACACGAGCCATGCACGAGCTGCATCTTTACTATCCGGGTGAAAAAAGTCCATTTTTAGAGAACGTTTCTCCTGAGTATTACGAGCTGTTTGTTTAAAAAAGAGATCCAGCTGACCGCTTACTGGTTCAGCCGGATCTCTTTTTCACCTTTTTAGACCCACACAAATCGTGACAAGCAACAGGATCAAGTTGAACTCATAACCGCCCACAAAGCCTTTCGCCCATTTCACCGTCACAATCGCCCCTGCCATGATCGCAGCTAATCCCCAGGCAGCATATCTCGCCCCGATTCCGATGATCAGCGCGAGACCGCCGATCAGTTCTACGATCATAACCAGATACGCCAGCCACCCCGGCAAGCCGAGATCACCAAACGTCGTCACAACAGCAGCCATCCCTTTTTGCAGCTTGGCTATGCCATGGATGAAAAACAAGATTCCCGTCCCGATCCGTAATAAAACAAACGCTTTTTCGTATGCCATCTTCTCTTATTCTCCCTCCCCTCCACCACTACCATATGCCCACTTGCGTACAATCAGTCTTGTGCTCTCCGGCGGGACAACAGCTCAAAGCTCTGATGCTTGCAACGAGGGCAGCCGCGTTTTTTCAATTGTTCAATCGTCACTATTTTTGCCTGTGCCCCTACCTGGATCGACCTTTTGCAACGCTTGCATTGATACTCACGCTTGGAAGGAGTCTCTTCACCTGTGTATAGCGACTCCAGAAACGAATGCTTGATCGTCTGAGCCGTCATCTCTGTAGTGGTGAGCACGATCATCTGTCCCTTATTGCCAATCATTTGCGCCGCTTCGTATTCATTGAAATGACTGAGCACCTCTCGTACGGTCAAGCCTGCCAGCACGAACTCCCGTTGCATATTCAGCGTGAAATCCGGGGATTTATGCGCAAAGGACAGGAAGATGGACAGTCCCTTTTGCTTTTGCAGCCCACTGATTCCGCGGGATAAAAACAAAGCCATTCCTTGCAGCGTGTAAGGTGGATCAGTAAAAAAGCAATCGTACCCACCCTGTAGCTTCTTCGGCAGCGGCTGCCGCAAATCAGCCTGATGGCAGGCTACGGTCAATGCTTTTTGCTTGGACACATCCGTAATGTACTGGAGAAAGCGTTCATCGATATCGACTACGTCAATTTGCTCTGGTCGTTGTTGATTCCCTGGAAACAAACGCTTGAGTAAAAGCCCCAGCGAGATGCTGACTAAATCATCATCCCCGACGCATAATATTTTTTTGCCCACCAAGCTCTGATACCGCAAGCATAAGATTGCCCTGCGCAAGCTCGTTTCGACTGTGCATTTGGACTGATCAATCTGTACATCGACTTGCGGACGCCCAGCAAAAATCGTCTCCATCTCCGTTTTTAAGTCAACCAGCTCGGTTTTCCAAGCTTCGTCGTCTTTCATCAGCTTTTCGTACAACTCTCGATCCAGCCCACCAAACCCTAGCTTTTGCTCAATGAACGCTTCCCCTTCTGCGGTGCATCTTACCCCGCTCCCCTGCTGTATGGCACCTGCCTTGATCAGCTCTTTTTTAATGGCAGTCGCCACAGGTATAGGCAAGAGTAGCTTTCTTGCCAGCTCTTTCGTAGGCAAACCCGGATGAAAATAACACGCAAGCAGAAACTGTTCGATCACTCGTTGACCTTCTTGTAAACGCACTTGTTTATAGGTGTCTTCGATATAATTTTTCATGTAGAGAACCTCTTTTCAAAAGGGATGGACCCATCGATGCACACAAAAAGGCAGAGCATGAACATTCGTTCATCTCCGCCTTGAGGGCATACGTTCGCTACGTGCGCGTGGATAGTCACGCAAAAAAACCGTGCGTAAGAGCACGGTTCCCGTAGTCGAGCAAATGGGTAGATGGATGACCGTAAGTTCTTAACCAATCAAGGCCTCCTCTATTCCATAGCAAATAAACTCACATAAAATGAGGTTTTTGCCAAAAAGAATGGGAGTACCCTATCCAATTGCTTAGTTAAGAACACACACCGACATCAAAACGTCCCCTTTTGAAAAGATACTTTCTATTATACGGCACTCGCAATCAATCGGCAAGAAGCTACATGACAGTCTCTACGATCGCATTACTAGGCTGCTTCCGCTTTTCATGCAGCCTGCGCCCTAGCCAATAAAAGATCAAGCTAACCAGCGCCAATACTGCCATGACCAAAAACATCACTGGACCACCATATGCGGTGAGCACCATACCTCCTGCCCATGGTCCGAGAAAGCTACCCAGCATCGTTGCGCTTTGTGCCCCATAGTAAGTCCCTCTCATATTCGCGGGACTGATCTCGTCGATTTGCGCATACTCCGCAGGTACAATCAGAATTTCCCCTAATGTAAATATGATCATCGCCGTAATAAACCAAGCCCAGTCTGGCGAAAAAGCAAAGCCGATTTCTCCTATGGCCATCAGCACAGCGCCACCTGCTATCCGCGCAAACAAGGAATAACGCTCAACCAGCCTCGTCACTGGAATTTGTAAAAGCAAGACGGTAAATCCGTTGACGCTCATCAATGTTCCAAACAAGGCGACTCCCTCTGAAAAGTTTTCCCGCAAGTATTGGGAGAGCGTAACAGACATCTGACCGTAAACCGTCACTAACAGGACTCCACCTGTGACAAAGGTAAGAAGAACGACATCCTTTCTGAGCACTTGCCAAATCTCAGCCAAACTGGCCCTCTCTACCTCTTTGTTCCCCCCGCCATCATCGGTTACCCCACATCTCCGACATGCCACTACTAAAATGATGGCAAAGCTCACCAAGGATACCGCAGTCAGAAAAAACGCCAAGTTGCTGCCGGAAATTCCCAAAAAAGCACCGAGCATAGGACCAATCGCAAAGCCAAGATTGTTCGCAAGATATCGGTTCGAGAATACACGAAAACGCTTATGCTCGGGAGTCAAGTCTCCCATCAATGCTTTTGAAACCGTCGCAAATATCGAGGCCGACAATCCCATTATCATACTGATCAAAAGCAAACCGATCGGATACGCTACTGTGATGAATCCGATAATCGAGCACGCCATAGCAAGCAAGGAAAAAAACATCAGCTTTTGTCTGCCAAATAAATCCGAGAGAATCCCACCAGCAAATCCCCCGACTGTTCCAGCCAAGGGACCTGCACCGATAATAAGTCCAATATAGGCATGAGAGAGCTTCGTCGTTTCACCGAGATAGATGGCCAAAAACGGAATGCTCATGGATTGCGTGAGCTGAACAAACACCGTCCCTGCCATCAACAAATGAACAATCGGGTGATACGCCTCCCACACTTGCCTCATTTTGCTCATACTGATTCAACCTACCCTCTCAACAGAATCATGCCATTTCCGTAAGCAAATTTACTCTGGTGTATGAAAAAAGGAACGAAGCAAGACGGGAAGACGCTCGACGAACGATTCGCGCAGACTGTAGTAGGAAATCGTCGTACTGCCTGTATAATGAGCTCGAATCACCCCCGCTCTGCGCAACGCCGTTACATGATGATGGACGGTGCTTTTTGCCAGTGATACTTGCTTTTGCAATTCCCCGAGAGTGCAAGTCTTTTTCGCTAGACAACGCAAGATTTGCAGGCGTTTCTCATCCGCCAGGCACTGTGTGATGGGTAACAGCTCCAGGAGCGGCTGTGGTCTGGTCATTGCCGCATCTTTGACAGGATACATGCAAGTGGCAAGCCCCCGATAAAAGTCGAGCACAGAAGAATGGGCGCTATGATATTGCGGGATCAGTACAACCTCTCGCAAATCTGCCATCGGCTCAATCCAGATACCGTTCGTTACTTGATCGACCAAATCTATCGGAGGCATTTCTTTGACGCGGGCCGTCAGCTCATCGGCACTCCTTTGCAAACTCTGTAAAATGCGTGGTTCCAGTTTCGAAAAATAATGTTCATTCCACCTGGTAAGCAGCGACAAGCTGTGATCACGGATTTCCCCAAGGTTCAGCGGGATTGTCTCCACCCATGGCGCGAGACGCTCATAAATTTCACCGGGAGGGATGCTTTCCAGCCACCCAAGAAATTCTTCGACGGATTTGGTCTGGGGCGATTGCGCTACAAGCAGAACTAAACGGTGGAGTACCTCCCAGCGTTCATCTGCGAGTTCATCTGCAAAAGACGCCGGAAGCATTCGTTTTGTCTCCTCTTTCCAAGCCGTACCAAGCAAATAATGCTTGCGCTCCTTTTCGTAAATGTAAGTGTAAAGGCTAATGATACATTCATACGCAGGAGACCATTCTACTCTGATCGAATACATATCATTCATTCTATCACCATCGAACGTTTAGTTTTTTTCAGTGTATCATTCTTTCCGGAGCTTGCAAAGCTACTTTTGTAAAAAACAGTAAAACCCCGCCAGATTCACTGACGGGGCATTGCTAACAGCCTTTTTATACAAACGGCGGGTCCCACGCTTTTTTTCGCCAGCCCAACCGATGATCAACGACATTCAAATCACGGTCCAAGACAACATCTACGCCAAATGGCAGCTTGCGGTTGTACCAAAAACGCACATCACTCCACGTGACTTCATAACCGTCGGCAATCTCCTTCCACGTGACGTGGATTCGTTGAGCGAATCCGAGAAAAGCACGAACTCCGTCCACACCGACAGTAGCCTGAATGATTGCATCACGCTGCTGCTTCGGATACACATCCTCCAGTATCACACGTGCATACTCGATTCTCCCTGTGTAAAACAGTTCCTCCGTCTCTACGACGAATCGCCAGTGAAAAGGATGTATGCTAGGGAAAACATGGGTTATGCCCCTTGTTTCCAATACCCTTTCTACCCGTCTGACGTTACGGTGATGCTGCCAAGCCCGCACACCAATATACACGAACGTCATGCCATATGCTATCGGAAATAGCACACTGGCATCTCCGTTAAAAGCTATCCACCATATCGCCGCTGCTAGATGAACCGCGAACACCAGTGGCTCAAAAATCGCGAGTACATCCAAATGCACCCAGCGCTTGTTAATAGGGCGAAGACACTGGACCCCATAGGCGTTTAGCATATCGAGAAAAACATGCAGCACAACAGCCAGCAGCGTCCAACCATACAAAATCCCGAACTGCCCGATGAGACCAAAACCCCAGGCAAGAGCAAGACTGATGATGAGGGGCCACAGAAACAAGGCGGGAATCGAATGAGTAATTCCCCGATGAAAACGAATGTAAAAAGAAATACCGCGAAGTCTGGCCACAGTGTCGAAATCCGGGGCATGAGAGCCCACTACCGTTGCGACCATCAGCGCCTGAGCAAGTGCCGGATCATGTGCCACTGCCGGCGTGATATGAGCTAAGCCCGCCAGTGTGACACCCAACAAAAGATGACTGCCAGTGTCCATTACGATGCCTCCCTTTGCAAGTACTCCCTTCTCTTTTACTGTACGAAAAAATAGCGAGGATTCTATAAACCGCAGGTAAAGGTTATCCGAAGATTTCGTCTGCGATGTTAACAATCTCTCAACGAAAAAGCAGCCTGTCAGAAAAGCGACAGGCTGATTGGAGCTTATTTATTCGTGATTTATGCTTCTTCTGTCAGGCGCAGGAATTCGTCGATGTCTGCCACAGCCAGATCAACAGCTTTTTGCCAGAACTCAACTGTCGTCATATCCTCACCGAGATGCTTCTTCGCCAAGTCCTCTACCATCAGGCGGCCCGTATCTTGGAGCAGTGCATCGTATTTCGGCGCAAAGCTCTCGCCTTCTTCAAGCGCACGCGCATAGACACTCATGCTGAACAAGTACCCGAATGTGTACGGGAAGTTGTAGAACGGATACGACGTGATATAGAAATGCAGCTTCGATGCCCAGAAGTGCGGCTCATAATCTGCCAAAGCTCCATTGTACGCTTGCTTTTGCGCCTCTTCCATGATTCGGTCGAGATCAGCCGCGCTAACGAGACCTTCTTTGCGCTTCTCGTAGAAGTTTTTCTCGAAAATAAAGCGAGCGTGGATGTTCATGAAAAACGCGATGATAGATTGCAGCTTATCTTCCAAGAGCACCAGTTTTTCATCTTCATTGGCTGCATTTTTCACAGCAGCGTCAGCGAGGATCATCTCTGCAAAGGTCGATGCTGTCTCCGCTACGTTCATCGCGTAGTTTTGGTTAAGTGCTGGCAAATCCCACATGACTTGCTGATGATACGCATGCCCCAGCTCATGTGCCAGTGTGGATACATTGCTTGCGCTTCCAGCATACGTCATGAACACACGGGACTGCTTGCTGACCGGGAAGCTCGTGCAGAATCCGCCTGGGCGCTTGCCAGGACGATCCTCTGCCTCGATCCAGCCCTCATCGAATGCCTTTTGCGCAAACTCAGCCATGCTCGGATTGAAGCGGTTGAAGTGCTCAACGATCAGGGCAGCTGCTTCATCGTAAGACACTTCTTTATGTACCTTACCGACTGGAGCTCCTACATCGTACCAGCTCAGTTTGTTTACACCGAGCAGCTTTGCCTTGCGCTCCAGGTAGGCAACCAGGCGATCCTTGCGATTGTCGATGGCCTGCCACATCGCGTCGAGTGTTTTTTCCTGCATCCGTCCAATATCCAGCGGTTCACGCAGGACAGAATCCCAGCCGCGATGACGGTACAGAGAGAGACGGAAACCACCCAAGTGATTCAGCGCCTGCGCGCACAACTCCGCTTCCTTGCCCCAAGCTTCTTTCCACTTTTCAAAAACATGGGCACGAACAGCACGATCAGGACTGCTCATCAGGTTAGAAGCTTGCCCGACGGACAACTGCTTCGTCTCTCCATTGACCTCAACCTCAATGGTCATACGTCCCACGACGGTATTGTACAAATCTTGCCAAGCGTGATACCCGTCTACGGCTAAATCGTTTGCCAGCACTTCTTGTTCAGGGGACAGCTTTTCCTGTGCACGGCGGCGGCGCTCATTCAGCACAAAAGCAAGCGGTTGCAATTCTTCGTCTGCTAACAGCTTCTCCCATGCAGCCTCGTCGACAGCCAGCAGCTGTTCTTCCCAGCGCGTCAATACTGCACCAAACGCAGCCGAGATGCTCTTTACACGCCCACCCAGCAGTTTGGCTGGCTCATCCTTTACATTTTGAGCTGTCAGGCAGGAAATGAATGCACCTGCTTGTCTCACCCGCACGGCAATGCTTTGGACATGAGTAATAACTTCCTTAAAAGCCGCTGTTTCACGCAAACCTGCGCCAGATTGCTCCAACCGTGCCTTCAGGTTCGCAATATCCCCTTCCAACGTCCCTAAAAACGCCAGAAAATCCTCCGATTCACTACCACCAGGAAAAATCACATCCATATCCCAGCGTTGTGGCAATGCTTTTGACATATGTACCCCTCCTCCAAAAACTCCTTCGATAAAAATATTTCTATAATAAGGTAGCTATTCCTTCCCCGTTTATTCATATCAACGTAAAAAGCGACTGCCATGTATGCAGTCGCCAGCTTTTCACATCGATTGAACAGGGATCGAAAACGTCTCCCCTTGTTTTTCAACAACGATCCTGTCCCTCTCGTCCCCCGCTGCTGCCAACAGACGCTCGAACGGCTCATCAACTGGCTCACGCGATAGCACAAACGTATTCCAATGAATAGGAACCAGCCACTTGGCTTGGGTCTCCTTGAACATTTGCCATGCTTGCTCTGGCGTACAATGCGCTGCTTGATACGCGTCTGGCTTGTAGGCGCCAATCGGCATGAACACCAGATCGATCGGCCCGAATTGCTTCGGCAAATTTTCCATGGAGATATAAGCGGTATCCCCTGGATAGAGAATGCGCACGCCATTTTTCTCAATCATATAGCCGTTGTAGCCATACTCATGATTCCATGGAAAGCGGTTGCCCCAATGGCGAACAGGAATCGCAGTAACCGTCATTCCTTCTTTGGTTGTAATCGCTTCTCCCGGCTGCATTTCCTCATACGAACCAAACGGCATATGCTTGAACAGCTTGCTCGTCTGGTACGCCGTAATGACATGTGTGGAGCGATTCGCTATTTTCTGCAAGGTAGGCAGATCGACATGATCCAAATGGGCATGCGATAGCAAGATGATATCTACCTCGCCAATTTCAGCAAAGTCGAGGGCAGGAGGTGTGAAGCGTTTGGGACCAAAATGGACACCTGCAAGCTTAATCCCCAGCTTCTCGCCCAAAACCGGATCCGTCAGTATTTTCGTACCAAACATATTCAACAGAATCGTCGAGTGACCGATCCATGTAAATGTAACCTCATCATGACTCCAGTCGGCAGGCATTGGCTTTTTTGTATCCAGATGACGAAACTCCGGCTTCGGAAGCTGCCCCATATGGTACCAGTAGCGGTAAGCCACATAGCCAATCAATCCGATGAGGAGTCCCCCCACTATGAAGCCTACCCATGTAACAAAGTTGAGCATCAGACAACTCCCTTTATCTAGCTGTGATTTCCCCATTATAGCAAAAGGCATCCTTGCTGTAGCAAGCCTAAAAAAGCGGCAAACTGCTTTTTACACTTGCTTACTTCCTCCTGCCGAGCTTGCTATAATTGCTAGAGAAAAACGTAGAGAATCGAGGAGAAACCCATGATCCTGCACAAGGGAGAAGTCCTGTTTCGACAAGGAGAATCTGGACCGCTCTATCATTTGAAGAGCGGTCTGTTAAAAATCGTTCGGGTACATGCAGACGGAGCATTGACGCTGGTCAACATCATCGTTCCGGATGAGATCATCCCGCATCATTCGTTGATGAGCCCGAATCCCTATTACGGGACAGCAATCGCTCTCGTGACCTGTGAGGTCGAAGTGTTGTCTGCCCCGGATTGGTATCGCCGTCTGGATGACAATCCTGAAAAGTGTCGTGATATCGCGCTACAGCTGCAAGGGAAGCTGCGGATGATGCAGCAGCGTATCGACCAACTGACCGAAGTCTCTCCTGCTGAAAAGCTGCGCAAGCTCCAGCTTTGGTTTCAGACATTCATTCCTGTCGCCTCGCTTTCAGACTTGCTGACTCAGGATGAAATCGGTCAGCTCATCGGGCTTCGCCGCGAGACGGTAAATCGGTTGCTGCGCGCTCAAGCTGCGAATCGCGAGTAAGCTTGCGCTTTTTTTCGTGAGAGACTCTTTATGCCAAGGTCGCTGCCGGACCAAAAAACTCAAAATGAATATCGTCAGCTGGCACTCCCCATTCCAACAGAGCACCGTTGATCGTCTTCATGAATGGAATTGGACCACAGAAATAGTAGCTTGCCTCTTTTGTATCGATGACCTTTTGCAGCCACGGCAAGTCGATATAGCCTTCTTTTTGATATGCACCGTTCACTCGATCTTGCTCGGTCGGCTGTGTATAGCACCAGTGAACAGAGAGCTGCGGATGTTTTGCGGCCAGCTCCTCTACTGCCGGCTTCATGGCATGCACATTTCCGTTTTTGACTGCGTGAATGAAGGTGATCGGACGGTCTGTTCCCGATTTGATCAGTGTGTTTAGCATGCTGATCATGGGGGTCAATCCTACACCACCACTGAGCAGCACAACCGGACGGCTGTCCTCTTGCTGTAAGGTAAAATCTCCAGCCGGAGCAGACAGCTGCAGGCTATCTCCTTCCTTCACTTCCTCTGACAAATAAACGGATACTTTTCCTGCTGGCTTATCTTGCATCGCGTCCTCGCGTTTGACAGAAATGCGGTAGTACGCATTCCCTGGCGCATCTGAGAGACTGTACTGGCGAATGTGCGTAAATTGCTCGCCCGGTAATTCTACCTTGACGCTGACATACTGCCCTGGCTCATAGCTGGAAATCGATTGGCCATCCGCCGGAACCAGATAAAAGGAAGTGATCACGTCGCTTTCCTTCACCTTGCGCTGGACGATAAACTCTCTGAAATCTACCCATCCTCCAGGCTGCCCGCTCGCCTCTTCATACATTTCATGTTCTACACCAATAAAAGCATCCGCAATGACGCCATACGCTTCCGCCCATGCTTGTAAAATCTCGTCTGTAGCGGCATCGCCAAGTACGTCTTTGATCGCAGCAAGCAGGTTTTCCCCGACGATTGGGTAGTGTTCAGCCTTCACTCCCAGGCTGCGATGCTTGTGTCCAATCTGCTTCACTACAGGCAAAATCGTTTCCAGCTTATCAATATACAAAGCCGCAGCATACACCGCATTTGCCAGAGCTGTTTGCTGTCTTCCCTGCTTTTGATTGGCGTGGTTGAAAATATTGAGAAGCTCAGGGTGCTTAGCAAACATCATTTGATAAAAACGTTTTGTAATGGCAGTTCCGTGTACCTCTAGCACAGGAACGGTTGATTTTATGATTTCAATGGTTTTTGGGCTTAACATCGTAGAACCTCCTTGAAGTGCTTCGTTCTTTCTATATTTCAAGTGTACGGGAGGTTCAGAATTACACATGTGATTCTGGTCACAGGAAATAGAAACGATTTGTGACAACTGCAAAAGACCATAAGAAAAAGTCGTCCCCCAACTCTCTTGTTGCAAAAGAAACGATTGCCATGATAGCATATCAGCCAAATCTATCATTCCAACAAAAACACTGAAGGTGAATGAATGCTAACAGTAAACCGAGATGACGAGCGTCCAATCTGGCAGCAACTGCTGGACCAAGCGATCCATAATATTACCACTGGAAAATGGCAGCCAGGTGAATTGCTGCTCCCCTCCCGCGAACTCGCTTCTTTAATTGGCGTTTCCCGTTCCACCATACAGATTGTTTATGAGGAGTTATTCAGCCGCGGATACACGGTAACCTCACGTCGCGGCGGGACTAGAGTGAGCGAATGGACGTATGCAACGCGTCCATCAGAGGATGTTGCGACCGAAGGACCTGTCCCCCCCGAATTGCCTTTATTAAACGCTACAATCGGTCATTTGCACGGTTGGTTCGGAGACAAAGATAGTCGAAAGGTTGAGATCGATTTCAGTCCCCATGAGCCATATTTAGACGAACATTTTCAAAAGAATTGGAGACGTTCGTTTTTACAAGCTTCCACAGAAACGAATCTGGACAGTTGGGCTTATGGCAATGCCTATGGATACCAACCGCTACGTGAACAGATCCAACGATATTTGTCACTTGAACGGGGCGTTCATGTAACTATCGATCAAATCATGTTAACCTCAGGCGCCCAACATAGCATTGATTTGATCGCCCAAGCCCTTTTACAGGAAGGAGATACCGTTTCTGTTGAAGATCCTGGCTTCCCTGCTGCTTGGATGGCAATGAAGTATAGGCGTATGCAAGTTGTCTCCGTTCCAGTTGACGAGTACGGGTTATGCGTAGACCATATTCATCCGGGGTCCAAGCTTGTCTATGTTACGCCATCGCACCAGTGTGCGGTTGGAGTCATTATGTCGGAACCTCGCAGGCAACAATTGTTACACATGGCTGCCGAGCAGCAGTTTTGGATTGTTGAGGATGATTACGACAGCGAATTTCGCTATCGCGGCGACCCACTTCCAACCTTGTTCAGTCAGCGACCTCAGAACACGCTGTATATGATGAGTTTTTCCAAAATGATTGCTCCTGGTATTCGAATATCGGCAATCATTGGTCCCAAAGAAGCCATTCGTCAGCTCGTCCAAGTCCATGAATTAACCTATCGTCATCTTCCGATTATGGAACAATTAACGCTTACTCATTTTATTGAGCATGGTCATTTCATGCGCCATATGAGACGAGTTCGAAATGTATATCGGCGCAGACATGAAGCCATGACAAAGGCCATCATCACGACAGGTCTCGGCGAACATTTCACACTAAGCGGCGTAGAAACGGGGTTGCATATCCTTCTTGAAGCTGATAAATCGTTTGTCGAAGAAGCCGAGACGAACCTAGCACTCGAAAAAGGAATCCGTGTTTATCCACTTAGCAAGTATTGTTTGAAAAGCGATCGAAAAGGATGGGTGCTGGGTTTTGCTAAAGTAGATGAATCAACCATTGAAGAAGGCATTCTTCGTCTTGCGGAGATTACACGGCGTTCATCATGCAAAATGCTGCCGCATAAATAACGGCAGCATTCATGTTTTTACAAATGCATTTACACAGTTTTACCCGGTTTGAACATTTTTTCTTCTTCCATTGGATTTTCTTTCGCAGTGATATGATCTGGATCTATTCGATACACCTGAACCGGACCACCGAATACTGCTGAACGGTATTTGTCTACGTGCTGCTTGGGTAAAGGCCGATTGAAGTAGCCAGGTACATACTTATTCATCATTTCTTGCAACATGTGTGTAGCTTCATCCAGATCGACTATAGGCTGTGCCTTGCCAAAAATCATTACACTCATATACGCTGTGTCCGTCTTAGCTGGCACCGGATCAGTAATCGTTCCATATTCTTCACAAACCGTAAAACAGACCTCTGGATTCGCATCCATAACCTGATTTCTTCTCCCGCCGGTGGCCCCATGGAAATATAGCTTCCCGTTTGTCCAGACAAAATTGAGCGGAACAACATACGGCAAATGACCATCGACCATTCCAAGATGTCCGATTCTAGCTTGCTGCAAAAATGCCTCAATCTTGCTCTTATCCAATACTTCTCTAATTTTGTAACGCACTCCATCCATTGTTATCACTCCTATTATTTTGAAATATGCTGCAAGTTTATCAGCCATTGGAGTGAATATATACGTCCAAAACTATCAGATTGAAGCAATCCATTTACTCAGTATGATGGATTAAATGAGCAATTTCTTTCACTCTATCCATTGTAATTCCTTCTCTTTGTTCAACTGCAAGTGGATGACTCGTTTGTTCTACTTCTATTAATGGAACCGCACCAACTTCTTGTGTATGTACCAATGTCTTTAAGGATAGGGTAGTTTCTGGATAGATGGAAAGTTCAGTCGATAACCAACCAAAATAAGGTTTTTCATTCTCCCTTCCTTCTACGTGCAGCAATTCATTCGATTTCAAAAAGTTTTCTTCACTAAGAGAAACCCAAACACTCCATATAAATTTCTCATCTGTATCCATTATTGGTATTTCAATGTGTCCTCTAATAAAGAAATGCTGTTCATCTATTACACAAAAGTCTCTGATTAATTCTGTTCTTTTCTCTTCTGGTACCATGTAAAAATAATGTGGTGCTTCCATTCCGTAACAGAAAGGAAGTTCATTTAATTCTTCGTTACAGTGAGGGCATTTCATGTTCTTTGCTCCTTATCATTTCTTGCCGATTTTTTATTTACATTACCACATCTTTCATTACATGGATAATCTGCCAGCAAGTTCTACAAAAAAAGATCATCCCAACCAAGCTGGAATGATCTCAATTATTCTAATCAGTTTTGACAATACCAAACGGATACCCGTTCCCTTACAAACGTGGCCAAGTTGTCTATGTCATTAATATCGAAAAATGGCAACCCCGGCTGACGATTGTCTGACCAACCTACGATCCCTACCAGATGAGTAACGGTCGATAAAAGCTCCTGATCTTCAGGCCTGCGAAGCAGGACGAGCTTGGGATAACCTTCACGCTTGAAGCCTTCTACCAAAACGAGCTGGGCCCCGGCGTCTGCTAAGCGCTGGATAAGGACGGACAACTCCTGCGGCTTTTGCTCCACGATGGCTGTCTTCGTTTTCGAAGTGATAGCAACAAGCGATGCCCCGGCTTCACGATAACGCCAGGTGTCCTTCCCTGGCTGATCCCACTCAAAATCATGTCCCCCGTCATGCTTGATGACCCCGACTCTTATCCCTGCCTTTTCGAGGATCGGAATGAGCTTGGTGAGCAGCGTCGTCTTGCCACTGTTCGAATAACCAACAATCTGCAAAACACAAGGTGGCTTAACCATTCGCTATCCCTCTCTTCTCCAGGTTGGGGCGGTATGCGTGAGAACATCAACCAGCTCTCCTGCTTTTTGCCCGCTTCCCCCGGCTGGTATGATCATAAAGCATTCGCTGTCCTTCAACGTCCCCAGATTCCCTGCCTTTTCATTAAAATCAGGGATCGCGTGCAAAACCCCGTCTTTTTCAAGGAGCTTCCCTCGCAGGTAACGCGGGTATGGACAAGGCTTCGTATAATCGACGCCAAGTCTCGCCTTAATCACCTGTTGCACTACATGGGCTTCTCCCGAGATGCGCCGAATCGCTGTTCGCGCAAATAACTCAAATCCGAGAAAACAGGCACCCGGATTACCTGATAGGGCAATAAAAGGCTTGCCTTCCATGATCATCGCTGTTGTCGGACTTCCCGGACGTATCGCGATCCGGTTGAACAGAAGCTCCACCTCAGGCTCATCCACTAATGCCGCGATCACATCAAAATCCCCAACGGACACACCGCCGCTTGAAATGACCAGATCCACGCCCTGCAAGCATTCATTGATTTTCGTCTTTGCCACCGACAAATCGTCCGGCAGCCTTGAAAACGAAACAGGGATGCCCCCTGCCTCGGCAATCAAGGCAGTCAGCATCACCGTATTACTGTTGCGAATTTTGCCTGGAGCAAGCGGCTGATCAATCTCCAGCAGCTCGCTTCCAGTCGAAATCAGACCGACACGCGGCTTGCAGAACACCTCAACCTGCGAATAGCCAAACGTAGCCAAACTGGCGAGAGTACCTGCGTTAATCCGCTCGCCCGCCTTGGCAATGATCGTTCCTGCGGCCATCTCTTCACCGCGACGCGATACATTTTCCCCAGGCTTCATCTCACGCTTGAGCCGTACAGTATCCGCCTCTTCGGCTGGGTTGTACGTTTGCTCAAACATGATGACCGCATCCGCACCCGCAGGCATCATCGCTCCTGTCATGATCCGCGTAGCGTAGCCCTTTTTCAATTCTCTAGTAGGTACTTGCCCGGCCGCAACCGTCTCTAGCACTGTTAGCGTAATCGGGTGGTCAACGGAGGCCCCAACCGTATCCGCAGCTCTCACGGCAAACCCATCCAGCGGCGATCGGTCAAAGTGCGGCAAATCATATGTTGCACATAGATCAGAGGCCAGTATCCGCCCGTATGCCTCCTCGATCTGCACTTGTTCCGTTCTCCCTGTCAGCAATTTTGCCAACAGCTTGCTCATCGCTTCTTCAACCGAGAGTGTTTGTCGCGAAAAACGCATGGCTTGTTCCTCCTAATCTTGACCACCCATTGCTACAGCTCGTCAGCCGACGTTTACTTCCAAATCTTCTACTTCTCTCTCCACGTATTTCAAATCTTTGTTGGCGTGGAAAGTGTCCGCTTTTTCAACCTTCACGGCTGTATTGTATTCGGGAATACCTGCGTATGTCTCGTATACACCCTTCGGAATGAGTACGTTCCCTTCCGGCCAGTGTACTTGAATGTTTCCGCGTCTGGTGTCCTCGAATTTGGCCCGTCCTTGGAACGTTCCATATTTATTGTAAACGACGATATTTTCGCCTTCTGCAATGCGCAGTTCTTTTGCATCCTCTGCATTGATCAGGATATCATAACGGTCCGCATTGTTGAACGGGTCTTTCTTGCTATAGACCATCGAGTTGAACTGCTTGCCCCGACGAGTCGTTACATAGAAGTGGCCTTCTGGCTTGTTCAAATCCGGAATCTCAATCGGGATCAGATTCGCACGTCCGTCTGGTGTCGGGCATACGCCATCTTCACACAACCATGCGCCACCCCATTGGAAGACATCTCCACGGTTTTTCAAATGCTGGATGCCGTCGTAGTTCGGATTCGCTAGGGCGATCTCTGCGCGAATTTCAGCCGCATTGGAGAAGTGCATCAGATGCTTTTTCTCTGGATTTACCCGTGCCGCCAAGTCTACGTAAATCTCCCATTCCGAACGGGCTTCTTCAATACGTGGCCCTTCGACTTCTGCACTGAAATAGACCATACGCTCTGTACTAGTCGAAGTTCCGCCACCCGGCTGCTCGTAACGAGTCATTGCCGGCAGAACGATCACTTCTTCCTTCGCGTCCACCAACGTAGATGTATTGAAAATGATGTCCTGATGTACACGTAGCTCTACGCTTTCCAAGCATTTTTCCATGAAGTCCGGATCTGGCATCGTCTCCAGGAAGTTACCACCGCTCGTGTAGAACAGTCTGGTCTTGCGCTCGTGTCCATCTGGCAACACTGCATTTTCCAAAGTAATACCCACGATATCCCCTTGCCATTTCGGGATCGGGAAGTTCCAGATCTTTTCAATGCGGTCCCACGATTTTTCTTCGAAGTCGCCGCCAGGCAAGCTGAATGGATCGGCCCCCATTTCACCGGAGCCTTGTACGCCGGAGTGACCGCGAATCGGCATGAGACCTGTGTGCTTACGACCGAAGAATCCACGCAGGATAGCCAGATTGGCTACTTGAGAAATATTGTCCGTACCGAATTTGTGCTGAGTCAGTCCCATACTCCATACGAATACGCCATTTTTGGAGTTGGCGAGCAGTTGCGCGAATTCTTTGATACGCTCACGGCTGAGACCGGAGGATTGAATGATTTTGTCCCAAGATTCATTCATCACATGCTTGCGCAGCTCTTCGATTCCGTTCGCGTGCTCCTTGATGAATTCATGATTGATCGCAGAACCTGGTTTGGCTTCCTCCATCTCGAACCAAATCTTCATCACGCCGTTCATGAATGCAATGTCGCCGCCAATGTTCACTTGGTAGAAATCGTCTGCAATCTTCGTTCCAAACAAAGCACTATCCGGTACAGATGGAATCCAGTACTTCTCCATCGCTGGCTCTCTGTACGGGTTGATCAGGATGATTTTCGTTCCTGCTTTTTTCGCAGCATACATGTATTTCGTCGATACAGGCTGGTTGTTACCTGGTACAGAGCCCCAGAATACGAGCACATCGGTACCGATCCAATCCTGATAGTTACAGCTCGATGCACCAATTCCAACCGAACGCTTTAGTGCTGTCTTACTCGGCGAGTGACAAATACGTGATGCGTTGTCGATGTTGTTGGTTCCGAGGAAACGAGCCATTTTAGCTGCCGTGTAGTATACCTCGTTGGTAATCCCACGAGCGGTCAAGAAAAAGGCCAGCTGTTTCGGGCTGATGTTTTTAATTTTTGTGGCGATGCGGTTTAACGCTTCATCCCAGCTAATGCGGGTGAACTTGTTTTCGCCTGGCTTTCTTGAAAGTGGATATGGAATTCTTCCCAGCTTGCGCAATTCTTCGCTAGATAGCTTGCGCAGCGCATTCACGTCTTCAAACCATTTGGCATCCATGGCAGACATAGTATTGAGACGCAGTACATTCAGTCGCGTGGTGCACAAATGAGGACCAGTCAACGTCTGATCGTAGAGACCGGATACGCCGAGAGCACAACCATCACATACCCCTTGTGTCAAAATACGATACGCATAGCCCAAATTATCGCGATTGTCATAGGCCACCTTCATCGTATCGCGAATGTGATGCGGCTTGATTTTTCCGAGTCCCATCGGCATCAGTGAAGCCCATAAGGAAGGCTTCCACGAAGTATCCAGCTTAATTGGTCCTCCATGCTTGGTCTTGCCCATTTCTTTTGTCTCCCCTCTAATAAACTCCATTGAAACGAAAAAACCACCATGAAACCGTCCCTTGTCCTATAGGAAAAGAGCGTGTTCACGGTGGTTGTCTACGGCAGGTTCGCTACCTAGTCTCAACTTCGTGTTTGCTTTCGCGAATTCCGTTACGTCTAAGCCGGTGAACAGGAACGCTGCTTCGTTTAGACTTACGGTTCGTTTTTCATTCTTTTTTCGATGTCTTGATCAAAAACAAAGATCGACATTCCAAAATCCCGTTCAATGTCAATATCGACGAAAAGATCAACGAGTTTTGCTCCAAGAAACGCTTCCATGTCAACTGGCTGGTGTTTCCGATAGATCTCTTTGACCATTTCGGTTCGGGCAGCTCGTAATGTCTGCTTTCCGTCTTCCGAAGTGGCGATGAACTTTTCCACCGGAGAAAGGTTGCCTTCCATCTCGCAGATCGCCCAGTTCTTGCAGAACGTGGTGCTGATCTTGCTAGGTCCCTTTCCCATATGGCGCTTTCGGAAAGCCCTGACCAAATTACTGAATTCTGCTTCGAACTTATTCATCGAGGAAAATCACCTTTACTTCAAATCATTCTCTACTTAAACTTTACCATTGATTAACTAGCCAATTCAACAGACTTTTCTCTTTGTTTGGCTTCTTCCTTCAGTTTTTTGATATCCAGACGGACTATTAGCGAGATCACCAGAGCGACAACGAACATTCCCGCGAAAACACTCATGGTTCCTGTATAGCTTTCTGTCGTCTTGCGAACCCATGCTGCAAAGATCGGTCCTGCCAAGCCGGCAGCAGCCCATGCCGTCAGAATATAGCCGTGAATCGCGCCCAATTGCTTTGTTCCAAACAAGTCACCAATGTATGCCGGAATGGATGCAAAGCCACCACCGTAACAGGTCATAATGATAAACATCGCAACCATGAACAGGATTGGATTGGTCAAATTCGGCAACAGGAAGAACAATACCATTTGGATGGCAAAGAAAGCTGTGTACGTATTTGGTCGTCCAATGAAATCAGACAGAGACGCCCAGCCGATGCGTCCACCACCGTTGAACAAACCGTTTAGCCCTACCATCAGAGCTGCTGTTCCGACAGACATGCCCACCATTTCTTGCGCCATCGGCGATGCTACCGAAATAACCGCGATTCCACATGTCACATTGATGAACAACATCAGCCACAGCCAGTAAAAACGGCGTGTCTTGATCGCTTCATTGGCAGTCAATTGACACAAATCTTTTTTGATTTGCTTGCTGCCAGCTCTTCCCTCAGCGGAAAATCCAGCCGGTACCCAGCCTTTTGGAGGTGGAGCCAAATATTGAGCCGAAGCCAACATTACAACGAAATAAATAATGCCCAAAATATAAAAGGTGTTCGCGATACCTACATTTGCAATCAAAGCGTTCATAATCGGACTGGCAATCATGGAAGCAAAGCCGAAGCCCATAATCGCAAGACCTGTTGCTAAACCACGGCGATCCGGAAACCATTTGACCAACGTCGATACTGGCGTAATATAGCCTACCCCAAGTCCGATACCACCCAGCACTCCATAACATAAGTACAACAGAGGCAAGCTGCTTAATTGAATCGCCAAGCCAGCCCCTACAGTTCCTACTCCAAAAAAGATAGATGCGAGAATGCCAGCTTTGCGCGGGCCGTGCTTTTCTACATAATGACCGAGAAAGGCAGCAGACAGCCCCAAGAACAAGATCGCAATACTAAACGTAAATTGAACGTCTGGCAAGTCCCAGCCGAACTGCTCGGTAATTGGCTTGGTGAATACACTCCATGCGTATACCGATCCAATCGAGATGTGGATGCCTACCGCAGCCAACGCGATGAGCCAGCGGTTTTTCACTTTTTGTTCCAAATCATTCATCTCCTTCGCAATGGTCTTTCGCATGCTGTGGATCCATCAGCAGCCTTCTCGAAAAAAAGAAAAACTGCTGATTTCACCGACTCACCCAGGTCTCCACAAATGGAAACGAGGGCTACGATGAAACACAGCAGTTAATCATCAGCAGGAACGCTACATCAGCATCAACAAGCATTGTGTTCACTATGTAATTCTCTGCAAGGCTACAAAATAATCGGTGGCAGGGTCGCTGCTCCGTGTCAATCTGTCCTTACGCTATGCATACATGGAAAGACGAAAATTTTATGACACTTTTCATCTCACATAGTATACTACCATGTAAGCGTTCACTCGACAATATTTTCCTCACAAAATAGCCATAAAAACTTCATATTTTCGACAAAAAGGAGGCCCGTATGTCCGAACTAACCATCACCACCCGATTGCCTGTGTTGAAAATTTCGGCTGACCAACATGGCTGGGAAGACGACGAAATCGTTACCGAGTACCCCCTCACCATTTTCCTCAATGATGAGGAATTCGCTACAATCGTATGTACTCCGGCCGACCTGGAAGAAATGGTCATCGGTTTTCTCGCAGCCGAGGGCGTTATCAAGAGCTACTCGGAAATCAAACAGCTTACGATTAATGAGGCCCAAGGGTTTGCTTACGTTGATTTGCATAAAGAAACAATTTTGTCGCAGAGCTTTTACTCCAAACGCAGAATTACTTCCTGCTGCGGAAAAAGCAGACAATCCTTTTACTTTTTTAGCGATGCGCGCACAGCAAAGCCCGTTGAAAGCACAACAACTGTCACCCCTGCTCAGTGCATGCGCCTGATGAAAGAATTGCAAGCGTCGTCTGAGATCCACCGCCAAACAGGTGGCGTCCACAATGCAGCTCTCTGTACACCGGATGAAGTTTTGCTTCAGTTCTCCGACATCGGACGTCACAATGCTCTCGACAAAATCTATGGGAAATGCTTGCGAGATGACATTTCGACCACGGACAAAATTCTTGTCTTCAGTGGACGCATCTCGTCTGAGGTGCTGCTCAAGGCTGCCAAGATTGGTGCTGGCATCATATTGTCCAAGTCCGCTCCAACTGATCTCGCCCTACAATTGGCAGATGAGCTGAAGCTCACCGCTGTCGGATTTATCCGCAATGACAAAATGAACGTGTATACACAAGCCCAGAGAATCCTCCTACCTTAAAGGAGGAATCAATCAAAAGCGGGACAAGCTGTTGGTAATCTCAAAGCCCGAGTTATCTCTCGGGCTTTTGTTCTTTGTACGTGGGAATTTTTTATTTGCAGCAGCAATGTTTCTTTTTGTGATGCTTGCAATGGTTGTCGTCATCATCTTCGTCTTCGTCGTCGTCCTCTTCTTCATCTTCATCATCGATTCCATACTTCTTGCAACAGTGATGGTCATGTTTTTCAAAGCATTTGCAATCATGGCATTTGCAATCATGGCATTTGCAGCAACAGCAGTGATCGTGGCAATGTTCATGCTTTTTGCAGCAGCAATGCGGCTCATCGTGTTTTTTGTAGTAGCAGTGAAGCTCGTAGTAATCGTCATGTTTCTTGCAACTACAGTGGTGGTCGTGATGCTTATCGTGTTTTTTGCAGCAGCAGTGGTGGTCGTGATGCTTGTCGTGTTTTTTGCCGCAACAGTGGTGGTCGTGGTGTTTGCCTTGTTTTTTGCACTTTCTTATCATTGCGATTCCCTCCTTTCATTAGCAATCACTACTATTTATACGGTTTGTCCAGAGAAACGCTTGTATGATAGCCCTCTATGAAAAGCCTCTTTTTTCCAAACAAAAAACAGGACATACCTCAAGCATGTCCTGTCTTTCTGCGTTCTTCTTCAATTTTGGCCTGTTCGTACTCTTCAGGCGTGTTGACATTAAAAACAGCCCAAGGGTCCAACCATTCATCAGGCAAGGGCACCACGCGCAGTTCATCTAAAGTCCGCATCAGTTTTCGCTGTCCATACAACAGCGCCTGCTCCCAATTAGTCTGTGTTCTCCGATGGTACACTGCACATAATGGGTGGATTCGTCCCTCTGATTGGGCGACAATCACATCCCAATCGTTTCTCTCCCTCGCAAATTCAATAAGTTTGGCGATTTGCCCACGATCCATAAAAGGTAGGTCACAGGACAATACCAGCAAAGCATCCTCGGAACTTACGCGAAAGGCAGTAACCAGTCCACTGACAGGGCCACAGGATGGTACCAGATCAGGTGTAATTGTGACAGGCTGTTCATCAATTTGTTCCTTTTGTGTCACTTGAGTGTCCGAAAAATCGTTCGCTACAATGAAACAAGACAAACCAACCGCCTGTACTTCCTTTACCAGCTCTGTTAAAAAGGTTCCGTCCCTCCACGGTAATTTTTGCTTGGGCGAGCCCATTCTGCTGCTTTTTCCGCCCGCTAAAATAACCGCACCGATACGCAGCTGCTGCATAAATTTCCTCCTGGGTGTTGACAATAATCCTTATTAGTTTATAATAAGTTTAAATAAATAATCATTTTAAACAAGGAGAGATTCTCGATGGAAAATACACTCTACAGCGTTCTAAATAAACAAGTAGCGAACTGGACAGTCCTCTATACGAAACTACACAATTTTCACTGGAATGTAAAAGGACCTCACTTCTTTACGCTCCACTCAAAATTTGAGGAATTGTACAACGAAGCAGCAGCGAATCTTGATTCCCTCGCTGAACGTGTCCTCTCCATCGGTGGAAAACCTGTAGCGACTTTGGCTGCATGTCTGAACACAGCGAGCATCACCGAAGCAGAAGGAAGCGAAACAGCTGAGCAAATGGTAGAAACGATCGCAAGAGACTTCTCCATTCTCGTAGACGAGCTGAAGCTGGCTATGGAAACGGCAGACCAAGCTGACGATGAAGCGACAGCCGATATGCTGCTGGGAATCCGCAGTGGCCTGGAAAAACACATTTGGATGCTCAAGTCCTTCTTGCAATAAGCAAGTAAATCAATAGACACCAAAAGGCGATTGTGCATAGACACATCGCCTTTTTTGGGTTTTGCCTCCCGTGAAACTGCTTATCCACCCTGGTTGCCTAAAGTGAAAATATCAGTTTCCGCCCGTCCTTTTCTACTTTTACTTGGGGTAGATACTTTAATGACTTCTGTACACCAATGTAGGGACTCGCAAACTCTACCTGGTGCCGTGCTTTCAACACGGAACAGAGATCAGCCAATGACATCGGAGACATCGCTTCCTGTAACAGGTTTTCGATGTGCTTTGCAACTTCCAAATAATCGTGACGGATGTGCGCCTTTCTCACCTTCATTCGCTTCATCAGATCATCGGAAAATTCCTCTGTCGGCATAGCTGTATCTTCTGAGCTTTCATCGTCTCCGATCCCGGCTTCGTTATCCAACTCACGAATGCGGCTCAAAAGCTGCTTGATGTCAGCTCCCAACTGCTTGTCCTGATCGACATACTGTCGACGCAGTGCCATACGCTGTTCTAGCATGGCCTGCAATGTCATTTGTAACGCTTTCCGTTCGTTAAACATTGCGTTATGTATTCCCCTTTTCGCAAAAAGTAGAATGATGGAATTATACCCAATGATAATATAATTCTCACTAGTTGAAAATGGGAATTTGAAGCACCCAATCATAGCCACAGGTTACAAAATAAAAAGATAGCTTTTTACCAAGCCATAATCTGCTTTCGTAAAAAGCTATCTGTATTTTTTCAAGAATATTTACAGATTGTTCAATGAGAGAGTGTAATCAGACTTTCCAAAAGAAATGAGTTTTATGTAGTATGTTTCACCAGCAACAACTTCAAATTCTGCTTCACCGGAACTCTCTGCAAGGCTGGTAGTTTTGTCTGAAGCCAATACAACGTATGGAGCTACTGATTGGTTCTTATTGGTAAGGTTCGTTCTCATTTTTCCGGTTTGGTTTGCTACAAAAACAAAAATATCTACATCGTTGTTATCTGCTTTCCCTGAGATAGAGGAGTTAACCTCTAAAGTATCCGCCGTTGCAATAGTATCGTTTGGTTCTGTTTCCGTATTCGCAGCAAATGCGGAAGAGGATAGTGCAAATACTAGTGTCAATGCGAGTAAGATTTTTTTCACAATGAGTGCCTCCTATATTATGGGATAATTGGAATATACCATTTTATTCAAAAATTGTAAAAACATAATGTTTTTTGCCTTTATTTGTTGTTTTGTGTAATTTCTCGCAAAAACTTTGTCGAGTTATAGCATAAGCACTCAGAATCCTACAAAAAAAGACCTATCCAAAAATGGACAGGTCTTTTTCCCCTACTTCTTTCTATTACATCATCAAGCTACTTTCTCTTCACTCAATCGATCTGTAATCACAGCAATCGCTCCATCACCCGTTACGTTACAAGCGGTACCAAAGCTATCTTGCGCAATGTACAAAGCAATCATCAACGAAGTCAACGTGGTAGTAAATCCGAGCATAGACTCCATCAATCCCAGTGCCGCCATGACTGCTCCGCCCGGCACACCTGGTGCGGCAATCATCGTTACACCAAGCATCAAAATGAATGGAAACATCACGTCGAATGATGTCGTCATTCCGTTTAGCATCATGACTGCCATGGAACAGCTGACAAGCGTAATCGTGCTTCCAGAAAGATGGATCGTCGCACAGAGTGGAACAACGAAATCCGCGATCTTTTCGCTCACACCGTTTTTCTTGGTCTGGTTCAGTGTCACAGGAATGGTGGCCGCAGAGGATTGTGTTCCAATCGCTGTGAAGTAAGCGGGAAGCATATTTTTCATCAGCGTGAATGGGTTTTTGCGCCCCATCTGGCCCGCTACCAAGTACTGCACGAACAGATAGAATAGATGCAAGGCAATAATCATAACGAAAACTTTAACGAACACGGACAAAATCATCGTGACTTGTCCACCATAGGTCAGGTTGGAAAATACAGACAGGATATGGAATGGAAGCAACGGGATAATGACGGAAGCAATGAGCTTCTCTACGATATCTCTCAAGTCTACCATCACATTTTGCAGGGCGTTCCCTTTGATGACAGTCGCCCCTAGACCAAGGGTGAAGGCGAGCAGTAATGCTGTCATCACACCTACAATCGGCGGCATGTCCACCGTAAAGAACGGCTTCACCAGTGCTTTCTCTGGGTTGGCATACTGATTCGCCAGTCCACCTACCTCAAGAATGTGTGGAAAAATACTCGTACTGACCAAATAAGCAAGCGCTCCTGCAAGGATCGTAGATAAGTAAGCCACCCCTGTGGTTACCCCAAGCAAGCGCCCTGCCCCTTTGCCCAGCTCACCGATGCCTGGCGCGATAAATCCAATGATAATCAACGGAATCGCAAATCCGAGGAAATTTCCAAATAGGCCACTAAATGTAGCCAATCCTTTCACAACCCAAATCGGCGAAATGGAGCCAATCCCGATCCCAAGGACAATGGCGATCAGGATTTTGGGTAGTAAACCTAGCTGTTTCATGAATTGAACCCCCGTTACGTGTTGGCAAAAATGTCCGTGTGGAATGGATTGTGTCTCTTTTGCATGGACTAATGAATAACAAGGTAACACATCCGGGATGAGATTGTCATGAATCATAAAAAAGTAATAATATTTAAATTAAAGAAAAACCCCCAATGAGCGTTGCTTACTCACTTGGGGGAACGATATTATTTGGCGCAAATCACTTGGCGAAATTCTTCTTCAATATGTGCCAGCATGCGCATGGCATCCGCGAGTTCTTTCTCCTTCTTTTCTACGGTCAGTGTGTGACAACGTCCGAATTGCTTCGCTTGCTTCTCTTTGATCGCCGCCAGCTCCGGCTCATGTTTCGAGAAAAATATAGCGAAATCCATCGCTCGCCTCGCCCCTAGCTGGAAAGCAAAATAGGATAAGTGGCCCATTTCCGCTGGCGAAAGTCCACCTTCCTCTTCCATCCGCTTCACTACACGCAAGATTGCTTCCTTTCCGTATAGGATCGAAGGGTTTGGTTCCGCCGCTGCGCTTTCCTGATAGATTCCTTGGTATAAACGAAGCGCATTTGCAACCAGCTCCTCCTCTGTCGGATTGCCTACACGCTTTGGTGCTGTCCAATAATGGTAGGAAAAGAGGCCATCAAAGATTTTCTCAGCCTTCCACGCCAGGACAAACTGAGACAACGGCAGGCTGACAAAAGGAAAACCTGCGGGATCATGAACGTAGATCGCTTGATCATCCATCTGGTACGCAAGAACAAAATGATCAGCGCCACCCAAGTACTGAGCATTTGGGTTATAAGTCAGGTAGCCCATATCAAGCGGTCCGAGTAACACGGGCCCCTTTTCCAAATCGCGCCGTAATTCCGCCAACGGTGGCTCGCCCTCCGCATCTCCTGACTTTTCCGTCCAACGAAAACCAAGCAGTTCTAGCGCATGACTGACACCACGGTCAGGAATCACTTGTCCGAAATAAATGACCTTCTGCTCCTCATACCAGATGGCTCCAACTCCTACGCCGGAGAGTACCTCGAGTACGGCAGGCGATACCTTCTCCCCAATTGTCTCCAAAAGCATTGATGATGAATTTGCGTAGCAGTAGTGGCCACTTCCGATGTACGGTAACATGCGTTTCTCCCTCTTTCTCGTCAATGTATGGCTTACCTATCATTGACTTCGGGTCGCATGTTTTTCTGACAACGCTTTGCAAAACATTTCTCGTTCACGCGAAATATTTGCTGAAAAATTCTATCTTCTCCCTCACGAAAGCATCATCTGATTCGCTGCTACCCATGATATGAGGATCATGCATGCAAAGCCCCATTAGCCACAATTGGCGAATACCTGTCATGAGAGACACCGCAGCCTGATCGTTTTCAGATAGGGGACGAACCTCGGTATATCCTTTTAGGAAAGCACGCCATAGCAATTCCACCAGTTCGTCATCTTCTTCGATCAATATTCGGCTCAGCTTGAAAGCAGCCAGATCATACGCACGCCAACCATATCCGCACAGGTCGAAATCAAAGTGGGTATAGGTGTTGTCCTCGCAAAAATTCGTATTAAAATTCCCTTGAAGGTCTCCGTGGCAAATCCCCCAGTCAAGTCCCGCACGGATATGCTCGTTCAGCTTGGATTCCAGCTCAATCGCCAGCTTTTGGAGAATTTGAAAATCTTCCTTCCGATGCTGCAGACGTGGCTCGATGATGGCTAACGGGCGATGAATCAACGTCTTGACGTCCCACACCTCGCGAGCTTGTTGGGTGGATAAACCTTCTGCTTTGACATGCAACTCAGCAACGGCTCTGCCAAACCGTGCGCTCAGTTCCTCGCTATCGATCTCCTGCTCCTTGCCACAGGCATAAGTGAACAGCGCACCAAAGCGATTCCCCTCTGCTGCTTGCAGTCTCAAGACATGATTTCCTGAGCCGGCCGCAATTGGCACAGAAACAGATACTCCTTGTCTGTTCAAATGGAGCAACAGCTCCATCTCGAAAGCGACTGCTGCTTCCTCTGTTCGCCAATCGCTGCGATACAGCCTGAATATTCGTTTTTGATCGATCGTCTCCACGAGGTACGTATCGTTCATGCCTCGAAGCATGTAGTGAACCGATTGTATTTGTTCAGTTGGATATGCTTCCTGAAGTACTTTTTGTAATGCTTTTTCACAGATGGTTGAGTAGACGACGGGTAGATGCATAGTCATGCTGCTCCTTTTTGCTAAGTATTGGTCATTTATTAGGAGAGACGTGTGGATGTGGAAAAGGACACAGCAAGTAAAAAAGGACCTTGAATGGCTAAAGGCCGATCAAGGTCTGGTACAGGCTGCAACGATTTGTCCCCTTTGCTGAATAAGCTCTTCAAGGAATCGGGCAACATAAGTAAAAGGGTTATTTCTTTACTTTTCCCTTGATCTCGCGCAATTCCTCGAGGATCAGATCATATTTGTCGCTGTATTTGTCCAGCAAGTCTTGTAAACGCCCCTCGCGCTCGCGATTTGCTTTCATAATATAAAACAACAACCAGACAAACAAAGCAGCAAATGGCCCTTGCTGAAGTAATACGGTTGTTACTTGATCTTCCATGTTTGATCTCCCCTTTTGTCGCTGTACAGAACGAGTGTTCCTGCATCGTCCTTATCTGTATTTTGTACAAAAGGCTTGTACATAATTCGTTGAAAACAAAATTAATATCCATACTTTTCTTTTTCTCTCTCTTTTAGTACAATAAATTTGTACATCCTCACAGGAAGGACTGGCTCGCTCATGCTATCTCAGCGCTTACGCACAGCTCGTAAGACAAAAGGTCTGACCCAGGAAGAGTTGGCAGAGCATGTCTGCACGACCAAGGGGACGATCAGTAACTACGAGAACAACCACAGCACACCACCGAATGACATGCTGCGGCAATTGGCTGATGTGCTGGACGTCACGACCGATTGGTTGTTGGGTCGCACAGATGAAGTCACGGCCTATATTCTCCCAACAACAGAGCAGACAAATCAACGTTCGTTGGACGAGCTCTTGCAGGAAAAGATCGATGACCCGGACGACTACTATTTCCTAGACGGGTATCTGGACGCTTCAGAAGAGGAGAAAAAAGAAATTCGCCGCTACTGGTACGACTTGAAGAAACAGTGGAAAGTCAGTAAAGTACGCGAAGAAAGACCTCCGTCTTTGTTTGACATCACGGAAGACATCAAAAAAAAATAACCCCTGTGCGGGGTTTTCTTTTCAACGAAAAGTAGAACGTACGTTCCTCATCATTCATTTAGGAGGTTCTTGATGCTTCACTCCCTTTTGAAAGAAATCTGCGAACCGCAAACATGGCTCGAGAGTCGCGTGTACTTGCTGCTTCAGCATCACGGCATCGATTCGCCCGAACAAATCGATCTGCAACTGCTGTGTGAGACGTACGGCATCGAGATCCATCGTATTTGCGGCAGGAGTCGTGCACACGCGCATCCTTTTTTGCCGGGACGTTATGTCATTGCGGTGGACGAGCGACTCGATCTGGCAACCCAACGGGTTAAAATCGCGCATGAACTCGGCCATTTGCTCCTTCATGAAGGCATTCAGCCCCAGAGCAGCGAATGGATGATTGACTGGCAAGAATCGCAGGCGAATCATTTTGCCGAGCATTTGCTGCTTCCCATTTACATGATGAGCCCCTTGCTTGCTGATTGTTCTCGATACAACGCTCCAGCTATGTTGGCTCAGCGCTTTCAGGTACCGATGCCTCTTGCCCGTGCCCGTTTTGAGCGCATACTGAGCCGTATGTATGCCAAAGGCTTTCCCGTCTATGGGTAAATTACGACGCTATTATGTAGGAGGCGAAACCTGATGAAACGAGTCTTTATTGCCGGAGATGCATACACGACTCATTTTTTTGATCTCGCCTTGGACCAAGACGAGGAGCTGTCGCTGTTACCCTCCTTGCAGGTAGCCAGCTATCACGTGGCCCGCTTTGCTCTCATCATGCGAGATGACGGCCTTCGGGGTCTCGGTATTTTTCCCGGAGACGCCCTCTTGATCTCAGACTTTTCGATGGAACCTGTAAAAGACAGACCTGTATTGATCCGACAGGAGGGGCAGTTCCTTGTGCGTATCGCAGCAGACGTCAATCCATTGGAATGTCTGTTTACAACCACACGCGAGCAAGACACCCCCTTGCTACTCCCCTCGGAAAACATTCGCATTACAGGTGTTGTATCCGGTATTATTCCACGTTCATCATCGTAACCTCATTAAGCAGCCAATCCTTGATCGCTGCCACCGTTTGCTGCCACTGCTCCTGCGGAGTAATGGCAGCGGGCTGGTCGCCTTCCTGAGATCCATAGCTTCCGAACTGGGAGTGGTTCCCCCCTTCTATGGACATGTACACGGTACGCTCCGGCAAGTATTGCTTGCTCTCCTCAAACTTTTCTATATGGATCACACCGTCGCGAGATCCGAGTAAAGACAGCACAGGCAAATTCACCTTCTTCAAGTTCCCCTGACTGTTCGGATACGCTCCCAGCAAAAATACTCCACTGATTCGGTCCGGATGGTTTGCTGCGAATTGAGCTGCCATAGTACCACCGAGCGAATGTCCTCCGATGACAAACGTTTTATTCGGGTACGCCTTTAATACTTGTGTGGCTCTCGTCATATCACTTACAGCCAAATTCAGCGGCATTCGTGCGAGAAAAACATGGTAGCCGTAGCCTGCCAAAGCACGGGCAATCGGTGCATAGCTCTCCGGTTTGACCAGTGCTCCTGGATATAAGATGAGTCCCGGCTCGCGTGACTCTCCGCCTTGGAAAATAATCCAGTCATTCGTATCCATGACCGTAATCCCTTCACCACCTTGCATGGCCGTTAATGCTGCCTGATCGGGTTGATAGGGCTGCAAATACCATATCGCCAGACAAATCGCTCCAAGTGTCACCAATACGAGTGCCTGAAACCATTTTTTGCGTGCTTGACTCATCCTACCCACCTCGTTTCCGTTCCCATGTATAGTTCTATATATTATGTCTCAAACCTAGAAAAAAACCGTCAGAGACAAAATCCCGACGGTCGTTGGTAATGGCTCCATCAGCCTTTTTCCTTCTGTCGCTCCCGAAAACGGCGCACCTTCATCAGGTTTCCGCACATTTTGTCATCACACCAGCGGCGCACCCGATTGCGGCTTTCATCATAAAACACCCAGCGGCAATCCTCGTTGTCACATATTTTGATTCGCTCCAGATGCTGCGGGGCAAGCAGCTCCGCGAAAGAAGCCGCAATTTGTGCCATGACGAGGGGCCAGCCCTCTGTTGAGCTGGATTGCTTTTGCCCGTAGACGCCCTCCTCATCTACATACAACACCTGTATATGAAAAGGGGCTTGAGCCAAAACTCTGTTCAATTCCGCAAGGTCGTCCTCTTGGATTCGGTCTCCACGGACAACAGCTTCCAGCATACATCTCAAACGTTCGCGCAGCCGCAAAAGGGAAGCGGCACACTCCTCATTTATCGGAAGCGGAGCGGTTAGCTTGTATGTTTGTAAAAAGGATGACAGCCATTCCTGGTTCTCCAAACGATTTTCCGCACGACCAGAACCACGCCAATCCCGCCAATCACTATTTAAAAAATCGATACAAAACCAGTCCATGTTATTATCTCTCCTGACGAAACCCTACATTTTTCTCTCTTGTATGACTATACAGAATATGGTAATATCTTTTTGTAACTACCGTAATTAAATTAACTGGTTACACTTTCATTTCTTACTGCTATTATAGCGTTTCATCAATCTGTTTCACAGACGAGGAGGAAGCGTATGAATCGGAAGGACTTGCTTTTGCATGGATGGGAATGTACGTATGACAAGGAAGACTGGTATCCACCCTTAAAAGAAGCGCTTTCCGGAGTATCAGCAGCCGAGGCCAGCTGGCGCCCTGTAGGAGAAGCAGCCAACACGATCTGGGAAAACGTCAGCCACCTTCTTTATTACAAAGAACGCCTGTTGCATCGTCTATTGGGCACTGAATTTCCTGGCTCGGCTGAGACGAACGATGATACCTTCATCCCGTCCGGCGGTCCGGATGACGAAGACGCTTGGCAAGCTACCCTCTTGCGCACGGAAAGCGTCCATCGCCACATTCATGAAAAGCTTTCCTTGCTGACGGATGAGGATTTAAACCAGACGGCTACTTATACGCCCATTTACCAAACCGTGATGAGTCTGGTCCTGCATGATGCGTTTCATACGGGACAAATTGTCCAAATTCGCAAGTTACAAGGCTCTTGGCCTGCCAGACGCTCATTTGAATAACAAAATTTCACATTGATTAATCATAAACAATCCTTTATAGTTGATAAATCACATAATTTCATACATGTTATCCTCATCTTTCACGGTGAGGATAGAGGTCGCGGCTTTTATATCATCCTGTACGAGATTCAGAGAAAATCAATGACTCCAGGTAAGGAAAATCCGCCGAAGCTCATATCGCGTCTCTGTGCGATTGGGTTGGGGCTGTACTCGAAAGGGGCAGAACTGTCACGTTTGCATGCCAAGCAAGCGTGGTGAGCTATCTTCAGTGAAGGCTTGGTGGGGATTGGATGATACCGCCCTATGCCATTTTTTTGGCTATGGCGGTTTTTTCGTTTCCGACCTTCCTTCTCAAAAATCAAGAAAGGTCGTGCAAGTAGCTTATGTCACAAAATCAATTGCAACGTGGTTTAAAAGCCCGACACCTGACGATGATCGCCATTGGCGGCTCGATTGGGACGGGATTGTTTCTCGCGAGCGGAGGCTCGATTCATTCCGCCGGACCTGGTGGAGCTTTAGTTGCCTATCTCGCCATTAGTATCATGGTTTACTTTTTAATGACCAGCTTGGGGGAAATGGCGGCCTTCATGCCTGTTTCTGGTTCGTTTTCGACGTATGCCACACGGTTCGTCGATCCATCTCTCGGCTTTGCTCTCGGCTGGAACTACTGGTACAACTGGGCCATTACCATTGCCGTCGAGCTGTCAGCTTCCGCACTCATTATGAAATATTGGTTCCCGGATACCCCAGCGATATTGTGGAGCGCTTTGTTCCTCGGATTGCTGTTTGCCTTGAATCTCCTGTCTGTGAAAGCCTATGGAGAATCTGAATATTGGTTCGCCTTGATTAAAGTAGTAACGGTAATCGTCTTTATTATTGTTGGTGTGTTGATGATTTTTGGCATTATGGGCGGCCAAGCAGTCGGCCTCCAAAACTTCACCAAAGGCGACGCGCCATTCAATGGCGGCTTCATGGCCCTGCTCGGTGTCTTTATGATTGCCGGATTCTCTTTCCAAGGGACAGAGCTGGTTGGTGTCGCAGCTGGGGAGAGCGAAGACCCTGCCCGCAACATTCCGAAGGCCATCCGTCAAATTTTTTGGCGCATCCTGCTCTTCTACATCCTCGCTATTATGATCATCGGGTTGTTGGTTCCATACGATAATCCAAATCTGATCAGTGGCGACATTACGGATATTGCGATCAGTCCGTTTACGATTGTTTTTGAAAATGCCGGATTTGCTTTTGCAGCATCCGTCATGAATGCCGTTATTCTTACGTCTGTATTGTCTGCTGGAAACTCTGGCATGTACGCCTCTACACGCATGCTGTGGAACTTGGCGAAAGAAGGAAACGCACCAAAATGGTTCGCAAAAGTAACAAGTAACGGCGTACCGATCAATGCCTTGATCTTGACTGCGCTCATCGGCGCCCTTGCTTTTCTGTCCTCTCTGTTTGGGGAAGGCGAAGTGTACGTCTGGCTTCTGAATGCTTCCGGTATGTCAGGCTTCATCGCTTGGCTGGGCATTGCCATTAGTCACTACCGTTTCCGTAAAGCGTTTATCGCTCAGGGTCGTGACTTAAGCGAATTGCCTTATCGGGCAAAGTGGTTCCCGTTTGGACCGATTTTAGCCTTCATCATTTGCTGTATCGTTATTATTGGGCAAAACTACTCCGCATTCATGGGTGGAACGGTTGACTGGTATGGCATCCTGGTCTCTTACATTGGCCTGCCACTCTTCTTAATCGTTTGGCTCGCTTATAAAATTACCAAAAAGACCGAGCTCGTCCCTCTTGAACAAGTAGACTTCAGCATGGATGAGCACACGAAATAATCGAAGAAATAAGTACGGACTTCCGTTATCTAAACGGGAGTCCTTTTTCATGTTTGTTGGCATATTAAAAACTGCCCAAAAATTGCCGATAGTATAGACAAGAAGCCATTGAGATCCGTTTCCTTCCGTTCTCACAACTCATACCAGTCATCTGATATAAGGTAACCAGATCTCCTGCCATCACGACTGAACATGAATCCATGTGAGGAGAGTAGAACATGCACATCCAATCGAATACCCGCTACCTAACCCCCCAGCTTTCAACTAACCAACTTGCACCCAAAATGGTGACAGGAACTCGTCTAGGATTGCCCGAGCACGATACAGTAGACCTTCGTTCTCACAAGGCACGCGAGCTCCCTGCTGGTGTCATCGAGCATCACAGTGTCCAATTTTTCTTTAACACAGAGATTAATGAGCGTTTGGATAAAATTTTTGCAGATAAACCACCCGAGGCTCGCAAAGCCTTTGACCACATCCTGGAGCAAAACTTTTTCAACTCCCCATCCACCTACACCGATGAAGAAAGAGCTGCTTTGGTAGAAGTCGGTCTAACCCAAGGCAAATATTTGGCAGACCAATACATGGCTGATGAAAATGCTGCTGAATTTTTGGATACCCTCCATTTGCTCGCTGGCGTTGCCAAAACACGAAAGCTTGACCCTGCAACCGGCAGTGTCAGCTACGTAGAGCTTCCGCAAAAACCACATGGGGCGCCGAGCGACTATGTTAACCCGTCCAAGCTGATGGAGCGGTATGACCCGGAAGCCTACAAAAAAATGCATGCGGCTACCAATCAAACAGAGAAAGTAAGCATGCTGATTCAATTCGTCAAAAAGCTGCAACATCGACCAGACTGGATCTCTCAATACCGGAACGAACAAGCTACGCTTCTTTCCGATTTAAAAAATACGAAAATCACTAACCGCTTTGAGAATGTAAATACAAAGGACGCCACTGAATTTGTTCGTCAAATGAATACGCTCGCTGAAAATGCTTCCTTTTCTACCTTCACACCATTGCTTCAAACGAATCTTGCCTCTTTTATGAAGATCTTGACCAAGAAAACAAGTTAACTACACAAAGATGATGGTCACAGCCTCCTCCCGAACTTCCCTGGGACTGGGGCTCTTTTTTTTGGTGTAGTTGATGGACATACTAACCCGTAAAGGAGGGGACGAACATGTATGACAATCGCGAAAACGACCTGCCTGATTTCAAACAACTGGATGACAGACTGATCGCTCAGCCTCCTACTAGCCCCATAATCGCAATCCGTACCAATCTAGACAAGGAACCAAATGACGTCGACAATCCGTATGTGCAGCAAGACTCTACACCCACTGGACAAAATAAGGGGGAAGCAAATGACTGATCGCAGCTCAAAGGAAAAACCGGACATGGGTTATAACGGAAGCAATATGCATGGTTATTCTCTTACAGCCAAGGAAGGGACATTGGACCAAACTGACAAGGCGGCTGCGGAAAACAAAGAAAACAGGGACAAAGAATAGTTCTTTTCCCGTCACGATGAACAAATCCCCTTTGGGGAAACAGGCAGATGCTCACTTTGCCTGTTTCCAGAAGGGGATACCTTTTGGATTTCTGACCAAGAACATGGCGAAAGAACATTTTCTTATTGACGAAACTCTATTGGAAATATATACTTTTCATGGATTTGATAATGAGAATCGTTATCAGATTCTTGTATATATGATCAGGAGGTTGCCCCATGAAATCCAGGCTCTTCAAACACATTTACAGCACAACATTAGTCACTTCTCTCCTCACAGGTGGCGCCCATATGGCTCTGGCCGCACCACTCGTGGCCACTGCTGAACAGACGGATGTTTCCCCTTTGTCGCTAGATTTCGCAGTCGAACAGGCAATAAAGAACAGCGTTGATCTGGAGGTGCTTCGGCTTGACTTAGATATTACAAAGTACGAAACATCCATCACATTGAGAGAAAAAGCAGAAATCAAAAAAGCCGACATCATGTCGCTAGCTGATGCAAAAAAGAAATTCGAAGACGCTGCCAAAGCGGTCAAAGAGGTGGTTGTCGATGAAGTCGCCCTGAATACGCAAAAAAACACCATTCAATTGCAGGTGCAAAAAGCATTCTTCGAAGCCCAATCACTAGACGCCAAAATCAAAGCACAAAAGAAAAGCTTGCAAAGACAGTACTGGTTGGACTCCCAAGAAACAGAAGCTCACAAAAATCTTGCTGCCCTTGAAACCAGCTACAAGCAAGCATTGGCCAAACTCAACGATTTATTGAATGAAAAAGCAGATAGACAATGGAAAATCATCGCTACTGATCTGACCCAACACGAGTTGCTTTCCTTAGAGCAATTGCAAGCAAAAGCTTATGAAAATCGTCCTGAAATGATCAAAGCACAAGCAGAAATAGACTTTGCCCAAGTAAGAATTGATTACACAGCAGAGTATTCCGCACTCAGCACACATAAAGGTACAATCGCAAAAAATGAGCACAAAAAAGCGGAACTGCAAAAACAAAAAACACAAAAGAAAATCGGTCAAGAAGTAAGTGACAACTATACGAAGGTACTGACAGCGAAAAAGGCATTAGAGGAAAGTACAACAAAGAAAGAAACCGCATTGGAGCGCTATCAGGCAACAATCGATCAATATAGATTAGGAAAAGCATCGATGAAAGAACTGATGGAAGACGAAGCAAACCTGTTTGACTCCGAAGCAAAAGCAATCGAATCGGTTTATCAATACAATCTCGCTGCTACCACCTTGAATCAGTCGACTGGTTATTAATATTTCGTATCACGAAGGATCTCATCTATTCATTTAAAATAAAGGAGGCTTCATCCCACAGGGTGAAGCCTTTACTCATTTATTAGCCTCTCAAAAACTCCCAGCATCACCAGACGACCACCGTCTACACCAAAATCCTCTATAAACCACCAAGCCGATAGCACACTATGGCAATACGCCCACGTCAACACTCTCTCTTTTTGCAAAGACAGCGCCTTCGTCAGTCCATCGACCCGCTGTTTCATTACTTCTTCTACCCCATCCTCTGGCAAATGGTTCAGCAAAAACGGAATCACCTCATACTCCGTCTCCCCGATTAGCCCCTTTGGATCAATTGCCAACCACGGCTCTCTTTCTGCGCGCAAAATATTTTCATGATGCAGATCACCATGCAGCAGGCACTGTTCTTTTTGTGTGGAGAGAAGCTTTTTGTACCATTGCATGGCTCGCTCCACCATTTGCTCGGGAATCGGTCCTATCCCCTCTTGGAAATGTGGACGAATCTTTTCCAGTCCCACAGCCCAGTCCGCTATCGTTGGAAACGTAGACGCAAGCTTGCCAGCGTTCGAAACGGGGGTATGCATCCTTTTAATCACGTCCGCCAAGCATTGAATTCGTTCTTCTTCGCTGCTCAGCTTGTCCAGTGTCTCCCCTGGCATGATGCGCTCCAAAAGCATGATCCCTTTTTCCTCGTCAGCATCGAGTAACTGCACCATCCCCCGCCCCGCAAAAGCCCGAATCGCCGTCAGCTCTCTCTGCCAGTCCAGTCCAGGCACGCCCAGCTTCAGCACTGCGTTTCTCCCATCCTGCAACACAACAGGTGCGACAAAGTTATAGGAGAGTGGAAACGGATCTAGTACCTTTAGAGACCACCGTGCTTCGCAATCGTCAATCAGCTCGTGAAAGGAATCGAGCCAAAGACGTCCCGCTTCTTTATGTATGCCCATAATTGTTTGGGTAAATTGGGTTGGCAATGAAATCATTAGGAACCCCCTCCTCGAACTACTTGCAAAACATCCTCTTGCCCCAGCTTTCAAGCTGTTCCCCTACCACAGCCGCGTAAGAAGAAGCGCATTTCCAGTCAAACGCCTCTGGGGCGTAGGCCGAAGTGCAGACTGGAAATGCGCTTCTTCCCCCCAACAACTACTCATAAAAAAGGGAGCAGCTTGAAAGCCGCCCCCCCTTTATTTCCCGGAAAATGTTAGGACAGCCGTCCCATCAAGCGCTCCATACGTTCCAGCGCCTTTTTCAATTGCTCCATCGATGTTGCATAAGAACAACGGATATGACCCTGTCCGCTTTCGCCGAACACGTCTCCAGGTACAACAGCTACCTTTTCCTCCATCAGCAGCTTCTCCGCAAACTCAGAAGAACTGAAACCTGTAGAAGCTACAGACGGGAATGCGTAGAATGCTCCGTCCGGCTCGTGGCAAGTCAATCCGATTTGACGGAATCCATCTACCACATAATTGCGGCGCTGACGGTAGCTCTCAATCATTCGTTCCATATCAGAGCGTCCATGACGCAGGGCTTCCAATGCAGCCATCTGAGCCATCGTCGGTGCACACAGCATGGTGTACTGGTGGATTTTCAGCATGCCTGCGAGCAAATCAGGCGACGCGCAAACATATCCCAGACGCCAGCCGGTCATCGCGAACGCTTTGGAAAAACCGGAGATCAGGATCGTCCGATCTTTCATCCCTGGCAGAGCCGCGATACTATCGTGCATTCGACCGTAAGTAAGCTCTGCATAAATCTCATCAGAGATCACCATAAGGTCGTGCTTTTCAATGATCGGCAAAAGTGTTTTCCACTCTTCAGCCGTCATGGTCCCCCCAGTCGGGTTATTTGGATAGCAGAAAATGATTGCTTTTGTACGCGCGGTGATGTGCGTCTCCAGCTCTTGCGGTGTCAGCTTGAACTCGTTTTCCATCGTAGTTTTCAGGAAAACAGGCACCCCGCCAGCCAAACGAATGACTGGTTCATAGGAGACATAGCAAGGCTCCACGACCAATACTTCATCACCCGGATCAAGAATGGCACGCAGTGCGATATCAATCGCTTCGCTGGCACCAACCGTCACGAGAATTTCTGTCTCTGGATGATAGCTGACAGAGAAACGTTCTTCCAAGTATTTCTGAATTTCCACGCGCAATGGCAGCATACCTGCATTGGATGTATAAGCTGTATGTCCACGCTCCAAGGAAGAAATCGAAGCTTCTCTCATGCGCCAAGGAGTGACGAAATCAGGCTCCCCTACGCCCAAGGAAATGACTCCCTCCATCGATGCTGCCAAATCGAAAAAGCGGCGAATACCTGATGGCTTCAACGACTGAACTGTATTGGATAAACGGTTTTTGACTTTGACTTGTGTACTCACGGTGTAACCACCATCCTGTGATCTTCGTCACGATCTTCCAGCTCAATACCATCGTGCTTGTAACGTTTCAAAATAAAGTGTGTAGCTGTTGAGACAACTGAATCGAGAGTGGACAGCTTTTGCGAAACAAAAGTGGCTACCTCTTTCATCGTTTTGCCTTCCAAAATAATCGACAAGTCATAGCTTGCACCAGACATCAAGTAAACAGCCTTCACTTCTGGGAAACGGCAGATTCGCTCCGCCACTTCATCAAAGCCAACATCGCGCTTCGGCGTGACTTTCACGTCAATCATGGCGTTCACGTACGGATGATCATCCACACGCTCCCAGTTCACCAGCGCTGGATATTTAACAATGACCTTCTCGGCTTCCAATGCTGCAATCGTCTGCTCAACGACCTCGGTCGGCTCTCCGATCATTTTTCCGATTTGCTCAGCGCTCATGCGACTGTCTTCTTCCAACAGGTGCAACAGCTCTCTTTGCTTCAAGCGATCCATGCCCCACCACTCCAGTTTTCTCTTTATTTTTTGTACATAAGTGCGTGTTCAAGTAGTCGACTTTTTGAACAACGGCATCATGCAAAAAGCCTCAGCAACCAGACTCATGATTTCCATGAATCCGATTGCTGAGGCGAAGGTATCGCGGTACCACTCAGCTTTTTTGCCTCTCTCACAAAAGGCAAACTTGTGCTGTCTACAAAGACATGCGCCCCATAACGTGGGCCATCCGCTGCTTTCTACTTGGCATTTTCAAAAGCAGAGCTCCAAGGTGGCTTTCAAAAAGAGTTCGCGGCTGCCCTCTCAGCTAACAGGCAACTCTCTGGACGTCAAAATCCCTTTTTTACTTTCCTTTTCACGGCTGTGTTGGTTGTTTTATTGAATGTCTCAGATTATAAATGAGGTTTTCTCTCATTGTCAACCAACAACTTCTGTCTTCTGGACCTCTTTCAAACCGATAGGCAACCAGACGCGAAACACCGTCCCTGTTCCCAGGCTGCTTTGTACGTCAATTTTTCCCCGATGATTTTCTACGATGGATTGGGTGATCGACAACCCCAAGCCAGCACCTCCGCTTTTGCGTGCGCGTGAGGATTCAATCCGGTAGAAACGGTCGAATACATGCGGGACATGCTCCGGTGCGATCCCGGCCCCATTATCTCTAATCGTCAGTTCAATCCCATTGGAAAGCTTTCTCAATGTAAGCTCGACCTCACCGTTCACAGGTCCAGTATGCTGCACCGCATTTTGAAACAGATTGAGAATGACTTGCTTCATTCCGTCACAATCAAAAGTAGCCGAAACATTCGGTTCTACGCGGAAATGAACGTTTCGGTCACCGGCCAGAACCATGAGCTGCGATTCCATACTGTGCACGACCGCGTCCAACTGCCCTTCTTGCAAAAAGAAAGCTGGTTCCCGATCCATCCGAGCCAGGTACAGCAAATCGTTGACGAGTTTGTTCAGCCGCTCTGTCTCGCCGTGCATGCTTTTCAATGCTTTCTGTAAATGTTCGGGATTTGCCGCCGCACCGCGCAGCAGCACCTCCAAAAAACCATGAATGGATGTCAGCGGTGTTCGCAATTCGTGAGAGGCATCCGCCACAAAGCGTCGCATCCGTTCTCCAGCTTCTTGTTCGATTTTAAAGGAGGTTTCCAACCGCTCCAGCATTCCATTAAAGACCGCCGATAATTGATCAATCTCCATCTGACCTTGATCCATCGGCAGTCGTTCATCCAAATTACCCGCATTGATCCGTTCAACTGTAACCTCAATACGCGAAAGTGGATTCAGCGTACGACGGAGCACAGGCACATAGGTTAACAAACCAATGAGCAAGGCGAGTGCAGACGCAGAGAAGAAAATGATCAACTGTGGAAAGAGCACTTCCCGCATCGAGCCAACAGGTGTACTCAGTTGTACGATTCCTTGCAGCTGTTCAGGTGATTTGATAGGTGCCAGCACGACCAAATAATCCTTCCCAGTGCTACCTTCCAAAATTTTGTATTTAAAACTGCATACACCACTAGCTAAGATCTCGCGGTATAAACTCTCAGGAAAGCGCGGGGAATACCCTTCGGTCGGATTCGCAAACAGCTCCGTCACGTTGGCGTCATTGTCAATAAAGGCATACTTGATATCGGGTGTACGCAAGGAAAGCAACGCGCTGACATACTGATCGTTTTTCGGGAGCGTTTCCGTGTCTTCCAAGACCTGATAAGGAACGGTAACTGCCAGATTTAACAGGCTTTCCGCTTTGCTGCGATATAAGAACTGCTCCATCAATAAGTATTGAATCATGCCGATTAGAAGCAGCAACCCGGATAAGATAAATAACGAACGTGACAACAGCTGGTAGCGCAAAGAGTTCGGTTCTAGGAAGGCGGCCCATTGATTGTTTCGATTCATCGTCATACAAAATCAACCCGATAGCCCGCACCGCGCAATGTGCGAATGATCCGATGCTGACGATCGTTCAGTTTGTCACGCAGGGAGCGGATATACACCTCGACAATATTCTCCTCCCCACCAAAATCATAGCCCCACACATTATCCAGAATCATGGGTTTACTCAACACCAAGCCGTGGTTCGTCACCAAATATTTCAGCAAAGAGTATTCCGTTGGCGATAGCTCCAGAAGCGTGTCCTCGTAGCTAATCTCCTTTCGTCTGTCATCGATCTGGAAGGGGCCGAGATGTACCTTGGAGAGCAGATGCGGGTAATGATTGCGAATGCGAGCATGGATACGGGCAAGCAGCTCCTCAAAGCTAAACGGCTTGATCATATAATCATCAGCACCCAACTTCAGCCCTTTTACCCGATCCTCTACGTCTTCTCTGGCTGTTAGCATGATCGTTGCTACATTCTGTATCTTTTTCAGCATCCGGCATACCTCGAAGCCGTCCATACCTGGCATCATCACATCGAGAATGACGACATGGGGCTGATGCTCCTTCACCATGGTCACCGCGGTCATCCCATCTTGTGCCGTCAATACTTGGAAGCCTTCATTTTCAAGACCCATCTCCAAAAATTGCAGGATGGTCGGTTCATCATCGACAAGCAATATTTTAATGCCTTTGTTTAGGCTCATTTTTTTCACCTCACCTCTATTTTACCTGAACAGGCCAAGAGTAGCTGAATGTTTGCTGAATATGCCCTGAGTACGAGCTGAAAGCTTTTTACAGAATAACAAACCAAAAAATGTAAATTTCATATAAAAAACGTTGATAATTCTCTTACCATTGCACTTTCAACAAACTTTCAGCCAGCTTTCAAGACCCACTCAGCTTCCTCTCTCATAATGATCCCTGCGTAGTCAAATACATACGACTCAAATCTGAACACTTCAAAAACATGGAGGTTATACAATAATGAAAAAGAATTCGGTTATCCTGACAGCTTCAATTGCCACGCTCGTGGTCGGTATCGGAGGTTACATGCTCTATGACTATTTCGTGGGAAACCATGTGGAGATTCAGCCTGCAGCTGCGGTAACCACAGCCTCATCTACCGCTTCCTCAACGGCTTTGACAGCAGATCAACTGAATAAAAAATGGACGATTAATGACCAGTCCAAAGTCTATTTCTCCGTAACGACGTCGAAAGAAACGGTAAACTTTGAAATGGACGGGATTACCGGCAGCTGGGATGTGAACCTCTCTGCACCAGATCAAATGAAAGCAACAGCTTCCGCTGACTTGAATCAGCTGAACTCCGGTAATGAAAAGCGCGACACCCATATTAAATCTCCTGATTACTTTGATACTGCCGTGCACCCAGCTGCTACTTTTGAAGCGAAATCTTTTGAGAACTGGCCAACCACATGGACAGAGGGACAAAAGGCTTCGTTCACCATCAATGGCGTCCTGACCGTAAAAGGAATTGCCAAAGACGTGAAAATTAATGCTGACGCGATTTATTCCCAAGGCAAGCTACAGTTGGAAGGAACATCCATCGTAACGTTTGGTGACTTCGGATTGACCAGCCCTCATACAATCGTGGCCAAAACGGAAGAAAACATTAACATTACATTGCGACTCGCGCTGGATGCTGTTTAATCACTCGCTTTTCGCAGGAACTGCTTCGAGAGACGTCTGACATTCACAGACGTCTTTTTTCACATATTTTTACATTGTGATATTGACATTGTTAATTCGATATCATACCATAAAAGCATGATAACAGATTCGAGCAAACGGAAAGGATGATCTTGTGAGTACGTCTCCCCTTCGAGCCAAACGCATCCACTATCGGACCAAAAAGTACCGCTCGCCGGATGGGCTTCCAACAGATATTTGCCTCTTTACGATCCTTTCCATCCCGCGCCAAACGAAAACAAAATCGCTGCCACACAAGCAATTGGCCGTTCTTTTAATCAAGCGAAAAAGCGATATATTTGGAGAGCAATGGGCCTTGCCTGGCGGGTTTTCCCATGAATCGGAGACACTGGACGAATGCGCCTATCGTGAGCTGAAAGAAGAGACGAATATTGACCGCGATGTACACATCGAGCAGTTGAAGACGTACTACAAGCCGGGAAGAGACCCTCGTGGTTGGATCCCGAGTGTTGCCTATGTCTCCCTCGTTCATGAAGATTTATTGAAGCACGCACAGGCAAATGATGACGCATCGGACGCGCAGCTGTTTCCGATTGAGGAAGCCTTTGCCCTCAACCTTGCTTTTGACCATCGTGAAATTTTAACTGACGCCTTACAGCGAGTTCGTGAGCAGATGCTGCAAACGACTATTGCCAAAGCGTTTTTGCCAGATGAGTTTACCTTGAGTGAGCTGCTGCAAGTGATTGAGACTGTCGTTCCATCCTTTTCGGCAAAAGATCGCGGTAATTTTGAGCGTCGCTTGCTTGCGACAACCCGACGACAAGGACTTCTCGAGCCAGTTCTATCCGCTGACGGACAGCCTGTCTACTCGACCGAGTTTTCGAATTCGCCAGCCAAGCTCTATCGCTTTACTGGCTTTACCCCAATTGCCATGATTTACTGAGCAAGGACACTTTCTCGGTGCTGAACAGCTGACTTTTTGAACGCACAAATTCAGGAGGTTTTTGCCATGAAAGCTTTAATTGTGATCGACTACACAAATGATTTTGTCGCGACAGATGGTGCATTGACTTGTGGTGAGCCTGGTCAGGCTATTGAAGGACGCATTGGAGAATTGATCCGCGACTTCCTCGCAGAAGGCGACTTTGTCGTCATGGCAGTCGATGCTCATCGCGAGCAGGACCCGTACCACCCTGAGACAGGCCTCTACCCTCCGCATAACATTATCGGTACGTCTGGCCGGAATTTGTATGGCAGCATTCAGGAGATTTACGAGGAATTCGAAGATACGATTCACTGGATGGATAAGACGCGCTACAGTGCTTTTCAAGGCACCGACCTTGCGCTATTGTTGCGTACGAGAGGTATCACTGAGATTCATCTGGTAGGTGTCTGCACGGACATTTGTGTATTGCATACAGCGATTGAAGGCTTCTATAATGGCTTTTCTGTCGTCATCCACGAGGATGCAGTAGCGAGCTTTCTTCCAGAAGGTCACAAATGGGCTCTCGGTCATTTTCAGAACCAGCTTGGTATGACTGTCCGCAAAAAATAACAGGCTCATGGCGAATAGGAGGCAATCTTCATGCGAATCGGCATTTATGGCAGCAGCTTTGATCCCATCACGTACAGCCATTTGTTCACGGCAGCGACCGTCGCTCATCGGAGACGACTGGATAAAGTCATTTTCGTACCATGCTCTTCAAAGCGTCATGATAAAAAATTGCAGACAGAGGACGTCCATCGCTTGCACATGCTCAAACTGGCTTTGGAAAGCAGTACACACAAAACAAACAAGTATGGCGAACCACTTTTCGAAATTTCTACAGTCGAGATGGATGCCTTGCCAGGTGAAACCTATACGTATGATACGATGATTCACATGAAAAAGAAGTATCCGAACGACGAGCTCTTTTTCATTATGGGATCGGATTTGTTAGAGGGGCTGTCGAACTGGGGCAACGCTGAAAAGCTGGTCGCAGGCTTCAACTTCATCGTGATGTCGCGCGAAGGCTATCCGACCGCTGACCTGATTGCGGAGGACGCGCTGCTGCGCAATCACGACGAGCATTTTCTCATTATGAGCAAAGGCATCAACATGGGAATTAGCTCTACCTATATCCGAGACGAAATCCGCAAAGGCGGAGACCCCAGCTTCCTGTTGCCGGATGCTTGCCTTCAGTACATTTATGAAAAAGGAATTTACAAAGAGCCCTACGTATAAATCCAAAAAGAAAAACAGCCGAACCTGAGAAGTGTCGGCTGTTTTTGTCGTCTCCATCAACGATTGAGAGTATTAGCAATTGCAGGCTGTCTTATCTTTTTCTGATAGTTCACCAAGTAAATACTGCACACGATCAATACCAGACCAGCAATGAGCGAATACGTAATCGGCTCGTCCATAAAAATGGTGCCAGTGACGACTGCGATGAGCGGCACAAGAAACGTAAAGGCGGCCACCTTGCTCGCCTCGCCTGCATTCACGAGCCCAAAGTAAATGACAATGGCAATCGGTACCCCAAATGTAGCGCCATAGCTGAGACCGATCAGATACGGAACATTCCAGACAATGTCGGACCAGCTCTCTACGCCTGTCCCCAAAAGAGTTAAGGCCGCGCCACCGATGATGCATTGCATGGCAACCATCCACAGCGAATCTACCTTGGCACTGACTTTTTTCACATAGATCACGCCCAGCGCCCACGTAAGAGCCGTCAACAAACCTAAAATGACGCCAACGATGGAAACCTGTCCAGTCAGTCCATCTGCACTGACCGCAAGTATCCCGAGGAATCCCATGATCAGCCCAATGACCTTGAGGACCGTCATGCTCTCACCCAGCCACAACCAAGCAAAGAGTCCTATCAAGATTGGCTGGAAGTACACCAACACAGAGAATAATCCACCTGGCAAATATACGAGTCCAACCGTCTGAATGCCGTAAAAGCACAAGGTATTCAGAAAGGCAGATATACAATAGCGCAACCAGTTTTCACGCCAGTTGATCTTTTTCCATTTCGGTAAAATGAATAAAGCGAGCAGAAGTCCGCCAATCAGCGAACGCATTCCTGCGAATAAAATCGGTGGCGTATAGGCGAGTGACATTTTGTAGATCGACCAGCTTAATCCCCACATCAATACCAAACTTGCAATAGCGACAACAGTCTTACCCGAAAACTTTCCCACGAGGGGCCTCCCTTTCTAGCTGCACACTTGCTCTTCTGTTTTTGTCCGCCTCTTATAGTACCACACAAAAGAAGAAGCCGGATGTTCTCACCCGGCTTTGCTTCCTGCCATATTATTGCAGCTCTTGGCGCAGGAACTGGTCGAAAGCATCTGTCGGAAGCGGCTTGCTGAACAGATAGCCTTGACCATGGTCGCAGCCATTTTCCTTCAAAGCCGCTACTTGATCATGGAGCTCAATTCCCTCTGCGATGACATTCATATTGAGACTTTGCGCGATCGTGACAATCGCTTTTACAATCGCTTGACTCTCTTGGTTGTGATGAATGTCGCGAATAAATGAGGCGTCAATTTTGATGGTATCGACTGGCAAGCTCTTAATATAACTAAACGAGCTATAGCCTGTCCCAAAATCATCAATCGAAATTTGGATGCCGATGTCCCGAATCTGCTGCAGGACTGCCGTCGCCTCTTCCATTTTGACAAAAATACTCTCCGTAATCTCGAGCTCTAGCCAATCAGGGGACAGATTTGTTTCCCGAAGAATATCTTTGATCATCTCGACCAGATCTTTTTGATAGATCTGTCTCGCTGACAAATTCACAGAGACCTTCAGGGTATATCCTTGATCGTGCCAAAATTTATTTTGTTTGCACGCCTGTTTCAAAATCCATTCCCCAAGCGCCAGAATCATCCCTGTCTCCTCAGCGATAGGAATAAAACGATTCGGCGGGATGATGCCCAGCTCTGGATGCACCCATCTAACGAGCGCCTCCATGCCAGTCATCGCGCTTGTCATAATATCGATTTTGGGCTGGTAGTAAATTTGGAACTGCTCTTGTGCAATGGCTTTCCGCATCTCATTTTCCATCAAGATACGCTCTAGCGACTTCGCCTCCATCGTCGGATCGAAAAAGTCATAGCCATTCTTCCCGCGCGATTTCACTGTATATAAGGCCGTATCGGCCCGTTTCAACAAATCTTCGGGATTGTCCCCATCTTGCGGGTACAAGGCGATGCCGATGCTACACGACACGTTGAACACATGACCCTCCAATTCAAACGGCCGCTGCAACTGATTCATGATCTGCTCTGCCAATGCAGACGCTTCGCTTCGATCTTGCAGATGGTTCTGCATAATCGTAAATTCGTCTCCACCCAACCTGGCCACGACATCTCCTGGCTTGAGGCATGCCTGTAGACGTTTTGATGCTTCGATCAGCAACATATCCCCTACATCATGACCGAACGAATCGTTCACATCCTTGAAGCGATCCATGTCCAAAAACAGCACAGCCAGATTCGATTGGAAACGCTTGGCCTGCATCATTTCCTTGCTGAGCTGTTGAACATACATCCGTCGATTCGGCAGGTCTGTCAACGCATCGTGATAAGCCAAGTGATGAATCGTCTCTTCGGACTGTTTCCGGTCTGTAACGTCACGGGTAACGAGGAGCAGCTTGGTCACATTTCCTTCTTCATCCGCTATCGGATTGATTTTGCTTTCTGTCCAGATAACATCGTTTCTTTGGGTGTTAATCCGGCACTCTACCATGTACTCTTTACGTGTAGAGAAGGCATGCTGAATCGCATAAGCAAAAATATCTCGGTCATCCTCCACAATCCACTCGAACAGGTTATGGATTTCCTCATCAGGAACGGTATGCTCCCATACCCGCTTGTGAGATGGGGACAAATAGAGAAACTCCCCATCCAGGTTGATGATGCTGATGATATCCGATGTGTTTTCCGCGATAATGCGATACTTTTCTTCACTCCGCTTGAGCTCGTCTTCCATTTGCTTGCGACATGTGATATCACTGCGAATGGAAAGGTATTGATAGATTTCGCCCTCTTGGTTCTTAAATGGCACGATGGTTGTATCGACCCAATAATAGCTGCCATCTTTGGCGCGATTACGAATTTCCCCCCGCCAGACCTGGCCAGATCGAATACAAGACCACATTTCTTTAAAAAAGCCTTTCGGATGGTAACCCGAATTAAGAATACGATGGTCTTTTCCAATCAATTCGCTTCGTTCGTATTTGGATATGCGGCAAAATTGCTCATTTGCCCGCAAAATAATCCCCTTATGGTCCGTAATTGCCAAGATCGTGGATTGGTCCAAAGCGTATTTGACATCTGCCAGCTCATTCACAACCATGTTCAGCTCACCATCTTTTTCGCGTAGTAGCCCAGCCCAATCTTGGGGTGTCAGTGAAGATATCATTTGGTTATTCATTTCAATCTCCTGTTTATACTTTCGAATACAGTCAAAAAAAATGATCCTTACAGAAGGATCGTAACGTTCTGGATACAGTTCGTTCCATTTTACCATGTTTTTCCGAAAGATCAACGAGAACAACTGCGGTAGAAACAACATTTTTACAAACTTCTTGAGGTGTCCATACGAAAAAAATGAACCAGCACACGTAGCCTGGCTCACTTTTTTCAACAATGGGTATGATTGGACTGCTACCCCTTACAAACGGGCCAAAATGCTGCGATTGAGGTCTGCGACAGAATTGCTGCCAGACAGCGCCATCGCGACGTCAAATTCATGGATGAGTGTATCTAACACACTCGCTACGCCTTGCTCTCCGGCAACAGCCAGACCATACAGGAATGGACGACCGATCAGGATAGCATTGGCACCTAAAGCAATTGCTTTCACGACATCTGCTCCTGTACGCACGCCACTGTCGAGCAAGACAGGTATTTTGCCAGCTACCACCTCGGCAATCGCTGGCAACGCATCCAGCGTAGAAATGGCGCCATCCATCTGCCGCCCACCGTGATTGGAAACGATGATTCCATCTACGCCATGCTCTAAAGCAAGCCGCGCATCATCCGGATGCAAAATGCCTTTTACCAAAATCGGCAGGCGAGTATGCTCACGCAAAAAGGCGATATCGTTCCAATTCAGCGCTGGATGATAAATGTTTTTCAACACTTCCTCCACTGCATTCTCCGGCGTTACCTCAGGGAGTCTCGAGCAAAAAACAGGGTCTGTCAAGTAATTCGCCAGTCCTCTTCCTTCGCGCAGTGGCGAATACCCGTTACGGAAGTCTCTGCGCTTCCACCCTAGCATAACGGTATCTACCGTGAGGACAATGGCAGAATAGCCAGACTTTTCCGCTCGTCTGACCATGCTCGCAGAAACCTCTCGATCATTCGACCAATAGAGCTGGAACCAACGATAGGCATCGCCCATCACTTCAGCAATCTGTTCGAGCGAGTGAGCGGAAACCGTACTGGCTACGAACGGCACTCCGGCTGCTGCCGCCGCCTTTGCAGACGCCAGCTCCCCATCGGGATGTGAAATCGTCTGCATACCCACAGGAGCCAAGAAGATCGGTGTGCGTAACGCTTGATTATACATCGAGATACCAAGTGTGCGATTCGTCACATCCCGCATCATCCGCGGAATGATTGCCCAACGGGAAAAAGCTGTCCGGTTTTCTACCAGCGTTTCCTCTGCCCCTGATCCCCCGGCAACGTAATCAAATGGCCCATCCGGTAACACCTCTCGCGCCTTTTTCTCCCAATCCTCAATGGAAATCGGCAGTGCCTGCGTGTCTTTGTTCACACGGGTAAATAAGAGTGATTCCCCATTTGTTTTCATCATCTGGTTTGCTTCCTTTCTGCGATCGTCTTTCATCTTTTTTATCTCAATTCACATAAATTCGCAATAGTCTTAATCTCTTTTCTATTCCACAAGCTTGTCCACATTCGCAAATGCCTTTATCAAGTCTACTTTTTCTTTTTGCCTTTTCGGGCTTTGCGACGGATTTGTTTCTTTGCTTTTTTTTCCTTCATTCCACGGGTAATTGAACCCACCCATGTGATGGTTTGACTATTTTCATTGATGACCTTTACCACGTTACCACTGTTGTTTCCACCTGAACCGGCAAACGCTTTGGTTACGCTTTTAGGAGAGTTATTTGCCGTATCACCAAAGTTAATGTTTCCGACATTGTTGTTGATTGTCACAGTTCCCACAAAAGTCGGCAATTCCTCTCCCTCCCCGTCTGCAATGGCTTATTCCCATCATATTCGGACGGTTTTGCGCCCGCTTGGACGATGGTTGAGGGCATTTGTCCGATGTGGTCTTGCGAAAAAAAAATCTCCCCGAGTAGACAAATCTACGCGAGGAGAAAGACCTTTTTATTGCGCGGTATAACCGCCGTCGACCAGCAGGCTTGTCCCTGTGACGAAGGAAGCATCATCGCTGGCAAGGAACAGAACAGCCTTGGCGACTTCTTCTGGTTTACCCAAGCGCCCCATCGGATGCAATCCAATCAGGTGCTCGTTTAAGGCTTCATCTCGACCAGCGATCAGCGGCGTGTCAATATAGCCCGGGCAAACCGCATTTACGCGAATCCCTTGCTTCGCATACGTAAGTCCCAGTGTCTGGGTCAGGAGCTTCACTCCACCTTTGGCGGAAGAGTATGCGGTCACGCCAGCTTTTCCGGCATGGCTATGGATCGAGCCGCAGTTGACAATCGCGCCGCCAGTTCCTTGCGCCAGCATTTGCTCGATAACGTATTTATCGCACAAGAACACGCCAGTCAGATTGATATCAATCGTTCTTTGCCAATCATCCATGCTCAACAGATGACCTGGTGCGTCTTTCGCGATACCCGCATTGGCAAACAGAATGTCTACCTTTCCGAACTTTTCTACAGTGGCGTTCACCATGTTTTTCACTTCGTCTTCTTTCGTTACGTCCGTTTTCACGAACAACGCATCGAAGCCTGCTTGATTCAGCTCTTCCGCCAATTCATTACCACGTGAGGAGAAGTCAGCAATCACTACTTTCGCCCCTTCTTTTGCGAAGAGACGGACGGTCGTCTCTCCGATTCCGCTTGCTCCACCTGTTACGATCGCTACTTTATTTTCGAGTCTCATGGGTAACTCCTCCTATTTTCAAAAATGGTATTCATACCGTTTTATCTCGCTGTTGCGCCGCCATCGATGACGAATTCCGCCCCTGTGACATGAGAAGACTCGTCAGAAGCGAGGAACAGCACCATATTGGCTACATCCTCAACAGTTCCGAGTCGACCTGTTGGAGTCGCTTGTGCCAACTCTGATTTGGAATGCTTTGTCGTTTCCGAAGCATAGGACACCATGTTTGTATCGATATAGCCAGGGTGAATCGAGTTCACGCGCACACCGTGTGCCGCATACTCCATCGCTGCATCCTTGGACATGATGCGAACCGCTCCCTTGCTCGCTCCGTACAAGACGTGACCCGGTGCACCAAAAAGCCCAGCGATGGAAGAGGCATTGATGACAGAACCACCTTGTTGTTTTGCCATGAGGGGCATCACATGCTTCATTCCCAAAAAGACACCCGTTACGTTAATCGCCATGAGGCGATTCCATTCCTCTACGGTAATCTCCGCCAACGGTTTAATGATATAAATGCCTGCATTGTTGAACAGGATATCTACTTTGTCGTATTGCTCAACGGTGGTTGCCACTACTTGCTGCCATTGCTCTTCGCGGCTTACATCATGCGCAATCGCGATGGCTTCTCCACCTGCATCCTTGATTTCCGCTACCGTCTGCGAGGCACTGTCCAGATTAATATCGGTAACGACTACTTTCGCACCTTCCTTGGCAAAGCGGATCGCCGTTGTTTTCCCAATCCCTGTTCCTCCACCGGTAATAACCGCTACTTTTCCTTCGAGTCTTGCCATTGCAAACGCCTCCATTTCGCTCTTCTCTTGTATCTGATCCCTTGCCTTGCTTTCATTATAGGACTCTTTTATATTTAAAAATATGTAAACATACTTACCCTTGCTTAAGTACGACTAAAGGATGTGACACTACGCTATGCATCTGGAACAGCTTGAATATATCGTAGAAATAGCGAAGGCAGGCTCCCTGACCAAAGCGGCCCAGAACAAGCATGTGACCCTCTCCGCCATCAGCCAGTCACTCGCGAGTCTGGAAGCAGAGCTGGGCGTTACTCTGTTTACACGTTCGCGCCTTGGAGCTGTACCGACCTCTGAGGGGCGCATCATCATCAAAAAAGCGTTTGAAGCCTTGGGAATAATCCAGGAGATCTGGGAGGAAGCACAAAACTACACGAACACGTTGACGGGTGAGCTGAGACTCGCTACGATTCCCGGGCCCATGAATCTACTAGTCGATGCCGTCGCGAGCTTTAAGAAAGATTATCCTCACATCCGTACCGAAATTGCAGAAAAAGGCACGCAGGAAATATTAGAGGACATTCTTCATGACAAGCTGGACATCGGGCTAGTCATCATCCACGAGAACCTGCTCAAAAAGAGCGAGGGACTTGGCTTGGTGTTCGAACAGCTGCTAGAGGGGAAAATGGTCGTCGGCGTCCCCAAAAACTCGCCCCTTGCCTATCAGGATTCCGTTACGCCCGAAGAGCTTCGCAAGCAATCCTTTGTCCTGTACAACGACGACTATGTCAAATGGTTCGTAGAGGATTTTGCCGCTACGTATGGTCCTGTCGACATTTTGTTTACGAGTAACAACACAGAAGCCCTCCGCAATGCGATCCGGCAAAATCTCGCTGTTACGATCGGACTGGACTACTCTTTTGTTCATGAACCACATTTGCAAGACTCCGATACGAGAACCCTTGATTTAGATATCCCTTATCAACAACCTATTTATTATGGCTGGGTCCGCTCTGCGGAACGGCATTACTCCCGCATTTCCATGAACTTTATCAATCGACTCCAATACGATTTGAAAAGCAAGAAATACTCCCCGCTTCTTTAGTAAGCAAAAAGGCTGCCGCATTATTTTCGCGGACAGCCTTTTTCTATTCATTCTTACTGCGCTGGAGCAAGGAATGTCTGTTTATTCTTACCATCGATGATGAGAGCCGTTCTAGCCTTCACCACTTGATTTTCGTACGTGAAATCTTTCTGTGAGAAATTGGCGATCACTTGCAAATCATCCCCATAAACTGCCTTTTGCACGAGTCTGTCTTCAGACAACACGCGATAATCGGTCATCTCTTGCTGCACTGCTTTTTTATGGAAGGGAGACCACACCTTCAGATAGTTCATGATCAACTCTTGTTCAGCATCCCACATCTTTCTATCCACATGATAGAGCGGCGGAACATTGTAGAGCAGCTCTTTGAGCATACGAGTACCGACTTCTCCCTTGATCTTCAGGCTCCCCCACTCCCAGTGATGGCTTGTGATCACCGAGTTATTGTACACCAGTTTGTATAGCGGCAAGGAGTATGCTGGATCAATGTACACATGCTGGTACTCTTCCTTGATCGGAACCTGCTTCTTGTATCGCTCTGGAATCTCACCCGCTGGGGACCAATAACCTCCCACATAATACGGGCTTTGCTTGTTTTTTCGCATATCTGGATCTGCCCATTTGATGACAGGCGTCTCAATCCCGTGGGCAAAAGCAATGCTTCTGCTAGCGAAGTCGTTGCCCGTCTCAGAGCCAACGACCAATTTCTTTTCATCACGAATATAGTCCATCCGCGCAAGCTTCGCCTTCATATCCTGTGCTTCTGTCGTCGTGTGCTCAGGCGAATAATCATCGTTGAAATCTCCTGCTGCATCCACATCAATAAACCACGAGTTAAAAGCGACATCGTTCCTCATGATTTCATCCATGCGCTGCTTCACACTTGGCAGCGATAAGGTTGGATTCAGCAATCTGCCACGTTGCAGAAAACCAGCCTTCTTTTCTCCATTTTTCTTCGTGATTGTCGCATTCTCATACAAGCTCTTATCCTTGAAAATGGCCGTATTCCAATCCTGATTTTCTTCCTTATGAATGGAATGGTACGAGTCGTAGCTGGCGATCAAATAGCCTGTATCATTCGCCTGTTGAATGAATGCTGGCTTCATGTAAGCGGCAGTCCAGTCCGGCAAGCCGATCCATGCATTCGTAATTCCGGCTGCTTTCATGTCCTTGAGCAGATCAGTAGAATCCGCATTGCCCCACTTTTCTACCGGTGGAACGGCATCCTGCAATACACTTTTCAGCAGTTGTTTGTTCAAGTCGTACAGCTGTGCTTCCGTCAGCTTGTCGATCCCTTTTCCGATGAGTTCTTTTGTCTTCTCATCGACGTTCGTAAATAGCTTCGGATTGTAAAACTCACGCGAGCGCAACGCATAGTTGAACCCGCTGATGATCGCTCTCTTCTGGTAGTCCGCGACGTAATCCTGTTTTTGAATCTCGCGGAATTGCTGGATGCTCTCTTTTCCATCCTCGCTGCTTTGCAAGAACTGCTCCATCCATCCGATGAAGTTCGCGTCCAGTTTGGTTTTCAATGCACGCCATTTTACATCCTCAGCAGTCAGGAAGCTCTTGTTCCACAAATAAAAATGAGGAGCTCCGTACAGCTTTTCCACATCCGGGTTCGCTTTCGCTTTTTCAGCCAGAGTCAGCAGCTCTCCCTTTTCCTTTATATAATCCTTGTACACGCCTGCAATGCTGACTGGATCATTGTCTGTCACATACAAGCGGAATCCATAGGTCTTGTCTGAATTAATCGTCGGGAACTCATGCGAGAACGTGAAGGAAATCGTCGGATCGACTGCAAAATCAACTGTACTGTTAAACAAGTTGTCCACCACGTACATGAGCGCGTACTTGTTCTTATTGACAGCAAAAAAGCGCATGGAGAATGACTCCGCGAAAGTAAGACTCTCCTCTTTGAAAAAGGACTGCCACTCTCTGTCGGCGGCAGGAATCCACTTTCCTTCCCCCAAAGGCAGCATATAGCTAGGTCCTTTCACGGTAGGCCAGGAAAAGCTCTCTGTCCCTGTCGAGGTTAGAGTGATTTGCAAATAATCCTCTTTCTTTTGAAGCGAGACGTCCAGCTTATCGTCTGGGTAGCTCCAGGTAATCTCTTGCTCACCTTTTTGTACATTCGCTACCTTACGCGCTGGCATAGGCTCAGAAGCGCTTTCCTTCACTCCGTCTTTCTCTACAAATACTTCGAAGGTCTCCGGCTTCACATCAAAAGTAAAATCTGCGTGTTGCTTCGCCTGCACTTGCCCGTTAGCATGGTTGCTCTCACAACCAACTACTACTTGGAGCATGAGGGCGAACACGATGAGTAAAATCGCTTTTCTTTTCATGAAATCCTCCTAGATCGAATAACTATGTATGTCGTATTACGATGTACATATGCATAAAAAGTCATCGAAAACCTTGTCCAAGGTCACCTTACAACCCGGCGACCTCGGTCCATGAGGCTTCTTCGACTTATGTTGCTTTTTACGAGGGTGTAGCGGACAAATCATCATCGAAGCGAATACTTTTCCTTCGCCTGTGTATCATAGCTGCTCCTAATCGAAACATGCCATAACCAATCAGTCCCCCAATTACATTCAGCAGTAGATCATCGACATCAAAGCTTCCTAATGCAAGCAAAAGCTGCAACGCTTCAATGATAAGACTGGCAGACAATGTGAGAAAAAACACGCGATGCATGTTTTGAAAGGACAAGAATAACAGCGGCAAAAACAATCCCAGCGGCAAAAAAATAAGGATATTCCCTATCAAGTTATACATCACCGTACCGAAGCTGTAATGATCATAATGGAAGACGTAATCCACCAAGGATTGAAATGGCTTCGTATTTTGAAAAAGATGCGTATATTGCGGGACGCCGTACTCGATCATCCTCTGCTTCCATTCCACTGTAAAAGCTCTGCGCCGGAAGCGATCAGGCGACAATAACAAGAGATAGCTGGAGATCGCTACATACAAGAAAAACAACGTCATGAACCATTTGCGGAAGTATTTATCAATGAGCGGCATCGATTCAGACAGTTCCCGGCTGATTGCCCCCGTAGGTCCAAATCGTTGAATGGTCAGAGAGACGGCTTGCTGTTCCCCGTAGCCTTCTTCGACCAGCTCACTCTTCATGCTCCTTAAATGATCCATCAGCTCATCCTTGACATCCTGCTTTTCCCATTTGGAACACGGCAAACGATTGACAACCCGCTCTGCGTATTCTTCCAGCTTCATTCGCTTACTCACTTCCCTCATTGACGAGCGTAATGAGTTTGCTCAAGCTCTGCCAATCCTTCATCTTGTCTTGAAGAAGTCCCTGGCCTGTCTTGGTGATCCGATAATATTTACGGCGTCCGCCCTCATTGGCTTCCCCCCAGTAAGACTCCACTGCCTTTTGCGTCTCCAATCGCTTTAGGGCAGGATATAGTGTGCCTTCACCGATTTCATACAGCTCATCGCTTTTATCGCGAATCTTCTTGGCCAACTCATAGCCGTACTGATCTTTCTGTGCGATCAGCGAGAGTAGCAATAGATCGATGCTTCCCTTCAACAACTCTTTGTTCACAAAAGCATCTCCTCCCTGTGACATGCCTAGAGATTACCACACTATACCTCGTGATACAAGGTAGTTGATCAAGGAAATTTGCGGATAATGCATTTGGTTCTATGTAATTATTGACAATATCAAAATAGGTAATATAGACTATATTCGACAAGATTTTTCATGAGTCTACGTACTTTTTGATGATCATTCTTTTCAAAACACAACTAGATAATAGGCCCATAGAATGAACCAAAAAGAAGATCTTCCCTTTTATGGAGCAGGTTCCTTTCAATTCGTGACTTCATTCTCTCTAACAGGAGGCACTTACATGCTTGCCGACTTTTCATCGATCGTTCTGAACGCAGTTCTCTTAGCCTATTTTGCAATTGGTGTGCTATTTTTGTATTCCGAATCCAAATTTTTGCGTAAACTGAAGACTCGTAGAAATAGATAAGCCGATTTTTAGATAAAGGAGTTTGCACGTACATTGAGATCTTTTTTCCGCCAATTTCTGCCACGTCAGAATCAACCCCAAGAAATTACCTACAAGGAACTGGATTCGAAATTGATCAAAGCTGCTCGGTACGATCTGGTTACAAACCACCTCTACATCCGTTTTCACGATGGACGCGAGGTCGTTTACTGTCGGGTCACTCCTTACGCTTACAATGCGTTTTTAAATGCTGACTCGTTCAGCGATCATTTTCATTCGTTCATCAGCCAACGGTACTTGAACTATCAGGTGATGTAGCCTGTCTATACAAAATGCCCTCAGTCTGTCTTCTCGACACTGAGGGCATTTGTTGTTGATCTTCTCTATTTTAATGCGCGATGCAAAAATGATTTGGTCCGCTCAAATTTAGCATTTGTAAACAATTGCTCAGGTGTCCCCGACTCTACGAATTCCCCGTTGTCCATAAACATGATTTGGTTCGCCACCTCGCGCGCGAATCCCATCTCATGCGTCACAACCATCATCGTCATATGCTCCTGAGCAAGCTGCTTGATGACTTGTAGGACTTCACCCGTCAGCTCGGGATCGAGCGCAGACGTAGGCTCGTCAAACAACAAGATTTGCGGATACATCATCAATGCTCTGGCGATCGCCACACGCTGCTTCTGTCCGCCTGAGAGCCTTGCTGGGTATGCGCCTGCCTTATCAGACAAGCCGACCTTTTCCAAGAGTTCTGCACTCATGCGCTGGATGTCCTCCGCCGCCTCCCCTTTAACCACTCTAGGTGCGATCTCAAGATTCTCCTTCACCGTCAAATGAGGAAACAGATTAAAATGCTGAAATACCATGCCCATTCTCGATGTGATCTGCTTGATTTCCTGGTTACTGGCGTAAACGCCGTCCTTCACCAAATAATCATCCTGCACCCGAATGCTGCCACCATTCACCTGCTCCAGATTGACCAAGCTACGTAGCATTGTACTTTTGCCGGAGCCAGACGGTCCAATGACCGCCACGACTTCGTTCTTTTTCACCGAAAACGAGACATCTCGCAAAACTTCCTGATTGCCAAACGATTTCTTTAGATTCGATACTTGAATGATATCCATATTGCGCCAGCCCTTTATTCGAATTTGAACCTTTTCTCCAGCCACTTAAAGAATAACGTCAACAATAGCGTCATCAACAAATAAATGATTCCGGCAATAAAAAACGGAACGATGGTAAAGTCGCGATTCACAGCCGTTTGTGCAAAGTGAAGCAATTCTGGGACGGCAACCGCATAGAGCAGCGCTGTGTCCTTTACGAGAGTAATGGATTCATTTGCGACGGCAGGCAAAGCCACGCGAAACATTTGCGGCAAAATAATCTTGTTGGTCGTCTGCCATTTGCTAAAGCCGAGGACCTGCGCCGCCTCGTACTGTCCTTTGTCGATCGACAATAGTCCTCCACGGAAAATCTCCGCGAAATACGCTGCGTAGTTCAGCACGAAGCCGAGGCATGCAGCTACGAATCGATCCATAACCAAGTATTCTCCGATCACTGGCAAGAGTGGGAGACCAAAGACAAAAAACAATAGCTGTAATAATAGAGGCGTTCCACGCATGACATATACATAGGTGTGCGCGAACCAAGACAGACCTCTGTTGCTGCTATTCGCCATTAAGGTAATGAGAAATCCCAATGGGATCGATGCCAGAATAGCGATGAAGAACAGCAACACCGTCATCTGCGCCCCTTCTAGCATGGGCACGGTAATGGAGATAATATAGTCTAAGCTCATCTGGTATGCTCCTAATCCTTATAATAAAGCGTGGCTTCGCCAATCATTCGGCGAAGCCATCGTATCTTCCGTTTATTTCAACACGCGATTTTCGCCAAACCATTTTTCTGATATTTTAGCTGCTGTTCCATCCTGATTCATGGTATCCAAGGCTTTTTGCAGTTCGTTCAATAACGCCTCGTTCCCTTTTTTGACGCCCACTCCATACTCCTCAGGTGCAAGTGATTCTTCCAACAGCTTAAAGGTTCCAGGTTCTTTTGCCATGTAGTAATCGGCTACAATCTGGTCGATGACAACTGCTTCCACGCGGCCAATCTTCATATCGCTCAATGCCAGTACATTATCAGGATACTCTGTAATTGATTTGACCTGATTTTTCATGTCACTTGCATTGACAGCGTCAGCTGCGGAAGACAGCTTTTGCAAACCAATTGCTTTACCAGCCAAGTCTGACAGCTTGGTCCAGTTGCTATTTGCCATCGTGACCACTACTTGCGCGTTTTTCAGATAAGGCTTGGTAAAGAGAACCTTCTCTTTTCTCTCATCTGTAATCGTATATCCATTCCAGATCAAGTCGATACGACCGCTATTTAGTTCAGACTCTTTTGCACTCCAATCGATTGGTTGAAACTCGACTTGTTTTCCCATTTTTTCGCCGGCTGCACGCGCATAATCAATATCAAAACCGACTAGCTCATTTTTTTCATCCCGGAATCCCATTGGTGCAAACTTATCATCAATTCCGATAATCAGCTTGTTCGCGTCAGCACCAGTTTTTGCGCTGGAACAGCCCACTACCAATGAAACCATCGCACTCAACAACAAAGACATCCATGCTATTTTCTTCATCGTGATGATCCCCCTCGTTTCCCTACTCTATATTTTACTCTGATAAAGTGGTAATACGTTAACAAGGTATCATGATAGCACATTAGCAAGGAATAGTCGATACTTTAGCAAACAAAAGCACCTTAGAAATATACGCCAAATGAATGAGTAAAATGCCCGACTAGCAGATGCATGTCTTTTTCTTTTTTCCGACACTCCCTCGTTCTTCTATCTTTTTGATATACTCCGTAGCCAACGGAACTTTGCACGCTGTCTGTCCGACGTCCACATGTACTTTGCCAATCGCTGCGGCCACTTCCAACGCTTCCTGATGAAGTTCCGGTACATACGCCCCTACTGAAATAACGAATTGATTCATGGTGTACCGTACGCGATTTTGTTCCTGATGAATCGTCTCCTTCACTCTCATGAGGAGCCGTTTGATTTCTTCTTTATGTAGCTGTTCATCGGGAGCAATCGACAAGTAGTTCGAATACGTATTCCACCCACATGTGGCTACCATCTCTTCCTTTGACTCGATCCATTCTCGTGCCAACTCCATGGCAAAATGACTCTCAGCCGCTACACTCGCAACCGTATATTCGGCGGGCGCGTACCAAGACGCTTCCTTGACCCAAGTCTGCAGCCGCTCTTTTGTCATGCTCTTTGGGTCAACCGTCAATCCGGCCAAGTACATGGCGTCGTAGTTTCCCGTATCGTACAGCGCCTGGACGAGCTGCTGATCACGCTTGACCTCCTTGACCAGCTTTTTCATATCGCCGACTCGCACGCCAAACAAAGGCTCTTTTGCTCCATGCCGCAATAACGTTTTTTTCGTCTGCTCTGTCCCCATCGCTTCGAGCTTCTGCATGACTTCTTCCAGCGTCATCTTGTCACCCTCCTTTTTCTTCTATTAATTAGGATAACCAGCGGCGTTACCTCCAACACGAAAAAACCCTCCTCATTTAAAGGAGAGCTTTTTCCTGAAGAGCTTGACGCGCTTTTCCTATCCTTACGCCTGACTGCGTACTTTGATATACGAAACATTTCTGACGTTGATAACAACATCATCGTACTGTAGCCATCCACCGTCTTGATTAGCGACCATTTGAATGATCTCTTCCGGTTCCGTCGTTTCAACGCTAATCGTTTCACCGCCTCCGGAAAAGTAAAATTGAATCACCTTTACTTCCTTCATAAAATCCCCTCCTATTCCTTCTAGTTATCGGATGGTTGGAAAATTTTTGTTATGGGTGATTTTTTAGGTATACTTTTGTTGCAGCTATTCCGTTTTGAATGTCTACCATTTCTGTGAAAAGGGGTTTGTTGAAAATGCCGGATTCGGTACACACGAGAAAAGGAGCAAGTAAAGCCTCGCTCATCCCTGACAATGTTTTAGCACTCCTTCATGCTGGAGAATTAGAAAGCGTCAATTTGACTGAATGGCAGGCTGTTGATCATATTCATCTGGTACAAAGCGTTCTGCCTCATGTTTATCTCTCTCAACTTGTTGATCAATTAGAAGAAACGGGTGACGATTGGCTAAGAATCTCTGATACAAAGGAAACGAAAAGAATTGTCACCAAAGCGAAAAGAACGATTCTGAAGACCCAAACCGAACAGAAATGATGAACCAAATCACATATTTATCTCAATTTTATTTGTTAAATTCATTATCCGAGGAAAGTTTGCGCTTAATCGATCAATTAACCTCCTTATCCCCTTTTCCCAAAAATACGTGCATTCAAACACCAGAAACTTTTTCAGAGGGCTTTTACTTCATCAAACAGGGGAAAGTACGTTTATATAAAGTAAATCGGGATGGGCGGCAGTTCACATTCGATATCCTCGGGGAAGGCAATGTGTTTGGAGAAGTGGATCTCCTCTCATTAGGTACACGGGAGATGTATATAGAAGCCATCGAAGACTGCCTCATTTGTAAAATGAGCAAAGCAAAATTTGAGAGCTACATAATCGAACATCCGCAACTGATGATGAAGATCATGAAGATCATTAGCGATAGAATGGTTTCGATCATCCAGGCAGCCGAAAATCTTGCTCTTCTCCCTTTACAAGATCGCATTATTTCCACATTAGTAAGGCTTGCCGATCAATTTGGCACTCCTAACAGTTCGGCATTTCAACAAATTGACATACCTCTTTCCCATCAAGAACTCGCCCATTTTGTCGGGGCATCCAGGGAAGCTGTGACGGTAGCATTACGTGCTTTAGTAAGAGAAGAACTGATTCAAACAGGCTTTAAATCCATTTCCATTCATCGGGACGAAATTTTGAAGAGAATGTAATCCAGGTTACATCTTTCCCTCCAAAAGAAAGATATCGTAAAGCTATGGCTTTTACTATTCTTTCGAAAAAGAGGGGAACGACATATGGATAAACCACATTTTCAGAGCCTGCGCGAAGAGCTAGATTTTACAACCATACAAATAGCAGACTTCCTCACTCGTGAAGTAACAGATGCATTTACAAAATCAATCGAGGAGCTGCGGACCTCTGGACACGCAAAGGGCTTGCCGGTTGGTTCGATTGCACCTGATTTCTCGTTGAACGATCACACTGGCAAAACCATTACCTTGTCGGAAAAAATCGGAAAAGGTCCCGTCGTCCTCACATTTTTCCGTGGATCATGGTGCCCCTACTGCAATTTGGAGCTGCAAGCATACCAAAAACAGATCGATACGATAACCTCTCTGGGTGCCCAATTGTTTGCCATTAGTCCACAATCTCCTGCACACTCTCTTACTATGCAAGAGAAAAACGGGCTGAGCTTTCCCGTGTTATGCGATACCAATAACCAAGTAGCAGAAAAATATAAACTCAGATTCAGACTGCCTGATTTTTTACATGATACCTACCGATCATTGGATATTGATCTCCATCGTTTTAATAGCGAAGATTCATGGACACTCCCCATACCTGCTACTTATATCCTCGACAACCAGGGCGTAATCCGTTCAGCAGGCTTAGATCCTGATTACAAAAAACGCATGGAGCCTAGTGAAGTTTTAGACATTCTGCGTACCCTACCCTAACGCTTATATAACGAAGAACCAGTTGATCACACAACTGGTTTTTTCTACGTCTATGCTTTATGAACAATTAGTTTATTTTCCCTACCAAAACTTGACAAGAATATATCTTTTGGCTTATATTTTGCATGATTATGTCTAGCAAAATTCGACACATCTTTACAACTTCTGCTAAAAAATGCAAAAGGCAAAGTCATCGAAAGGTGGCGACGCAAAACCACGGGTCTACAGTCTTTGACCATGATAGCCGGGTTGCCATCATCTTGAGACCATTTATTCGATGTTGGTAGCTTCGGTTGTTCCATTTCGATGGAACGGCCTTTTTTTGTGTTTACATTTTTGAAAGGAGGATGAAAGCACTTTCATTTTCGTATCGGATGGAAAAACATAACTTTAGTGACGTCAAACATACACAACATGGTTCAATCAGAGAAAATGATGGAGTGGAGAAGTTATGTACAAACAAGTAGAAACCGTACAAGAGTTAGCAAAATTTCATGAAATCAAAGAAACAGTATGGACAAGCATGGGCTTCGAGATGGAGCATGCGAAAGAAGGCTCGGCTCAGTTCCTCTTACTTGCCGAAGATGGTGAAGCAGGTGGAACATTTGAAATGACGCCCTTTTCCAAATCAAGTGCTTATATGAAATCACTTTTTCAGGATGTTGTTACAGAAGATATGAAAGTAATGGAGGTAGACAGTCTCGCTGTTTTGCCGAAATACCGCGGACAACTAGGGCAAAAAGGAATTTGCTTGATGATAGATTACGCTGAAAAGCACGGTTATACCCACGCAATCGGGGTAGCAGATCCGACTTTTTTTACGTTCATTAACAAGAAGTATCAAGTAAAGGCGACTCAGACCAAAGATATCGTCTTTTACAAAGGGGCCGATGCCATTCCGACCCTCTTCCATCTAAAAGATGTCTATGACAATAAGCACGATCCGAAATATTCCTGGTACAATTCGTCGTCATCCAACCAAGTAAAAGTCGAGGTAGGTGGGTAACATGGATAACATTGATCTATTGAGAAGAAGAAACAATTGGGTCGTAATCGTATTCGCAAGTATTATTACGGTAGTTCAGGTCCTAAACCTTTTTCTAGGCGTATCGTACACATTCGTTTTCACGATACTGGGTATTTTGTATGGCGTGCTGGCACCTTTTACTTACATCTCCAATCGCCCGAGGTTCCGTGAAAAAGCAGCGCCCTTCATGAAGTTTTTCAACTTCGCCGTAATCGGAATTTTTATGTTCATCGTAGTTGGACTGGACCCGCATATGATCAATATCATGACCATTATGTTCTTTGTAGCAGTCATGGGGATTTATCAAAACCGACTCATCAATATTTTGACGATTGTATCGACATTGGGCATTGTCTCTTACTACTTCCTGACACAGAGAGAAACGATTTTCCATTCGACAAACAACCTTGATCTGATGTACTTCTTGCTTACCTTCTGCTTCGTCTCTGTCACGAGCATGATGCATGCTGTATTCAATAACAAGCTGCAAGAGGAAAGTGAGCAACAAAAACAAGAAGCGATTGCCTCAAAGGAATCGTTGCAACGTGTTCTGGATCAGATCAATGAATCACTCACCTCTATGCAAGACTATCAAGAGAATTTGAACAAGGTGACGGACGGTGTAAATATTCGCGCAGTCGAAACTGTCGCTTCCCTGCAAGACATTATGGAGTCCTTTACGGTTCAGACCAGCAATACGGACGAGCTGCGTCGGGAAATGAGCTCTACGAATCTGCAAGTGGAGGACATGACCCGTTCTGTTACGGAGATGCATGATTACGTTGAATCGACCAAAGAAGCCACTAATGAGAGCGGCAAACGCATCGGCAACATCGGCAATGACTTTGAACGATTCATCAAGGATATCCAAGGTACGAACCAGCTGATTCAAGAGCTCAATAAAGAAACCGAATCGATTGGGAAAATCATTCAAACCATTTCCGAGATTTCTGCACAAACCAATCTGTTGGCACTCAATGCCACGATTGAAGCGTCTCGCGCAGGCGAACACGGCCGAGGATTTGCTGTAGTAGCAGATGAAGTACGCAAGCTGGCTGAATCCTCCAAGCTATCCTCTGAGTCGATCTCGAACCTGCTCATGACCATTCGCGAAAAAATGAAGCTCGTATCAGATATGATTTCTGAGTCACAGACTTCTTTTGAGAAAAATAGCGAGGGCATCATTGAAGTACAAGAAATGTTCACCAATGTAGACAACTACATGCAAAACTTCGCGGATAAAACGAAAAACCTGCAAGAGTTCATTATCCATGTTCACAGTATGATTCAAGAAGTCGGCGCAAAAGTTGAAGTCAACGCAGATATTACCGACAAGAACAAAGAGAGCCTGGAAGAAGTGCTTGTTCTCGTTTCTGAACAAAAAGACGAAGTCGTTAAGGTTTCTGGCGGCTTTGAGAAAATCGAACAACAGATGCGTGGTCTCCATATGTAACCTTCCTGCAACCGCCTTTCACGGGCGGTTGTTTTCTTTTCTCATTTTGTAACCGAACAGATATATAATGTAAATATTCTGATATTTATAATCTTATACAGTGAAAGGAGCACATCATGGATGGATGCACGAATCGAAACAAAAACGATTCAGACCGATCGACTGCTCGTTTCTTATCTTACAGCTGGCGTACTAGAAGGAGAACCGCTCCTCCTCATTCACGGCAATGCATCAGCCAACTTGTTCTGGGATGATACCATTGCGGCTCTATGTGACCAGTACCGTGTGTACGCACCTGATATGCGTGGCTATGGAGCAAGTGAAGCATTGCCCATCGATGCGACACGCGGTTTGCGAGACTGGTCGGATGACCTTCATTCGTTTATTCGGGCATTGGACTTGCCAACACCCGTCCATCTTGCCGGCTGGTCGTTGGGCGGTGGGATCGTGATGCAGTTTGCCATCGATCACCCGCAGGAAGTACGCTCCCTGATTCTAATCGCCCCCATGTCTCCTTACGGCTTTGGTGGAATCAAGGATATAGCTGGCACCCCGTGCTACAGCAGCTTCTCAGGCTCAGGTGGAGGAGCTGTCAACTCCGAGCTGGTCAAAAGGATAGCTGCCAAAGATATGGGCAATGAATCCCCTTCCAGTCCTCGCAATGTCATGAACCAGCTTTATTTCAAACCGCCGTTCCAGGTTGGCCCAGAGCAGGAAGACCGTTATGTGAGCGCGATAATCTCTACGAGAACGGGAGAGGGCTTTTACCCTGGTGCCTTTGAATACGTAAACGATTGGCCCGGTGTTGCTCCTGGGACAACAGGGATTACGAATGCGATTTCTCCCAAATACGTAAATTTGTCCGGTATTGTCCAGATGGAGCCGAAGTGTCCGATTTTATGGATTCGCGGTGCGGATGATGCCATTATCTCGGATCAGTCGCTTGCTGATTTCGGTACACTGGGCAAGCTTGGCTATGTCCCCGGATGGCCGGGGGAAGACGAATATCCTCCGCAGCCGATGGTCTCCCAAATTCGAAACGTGCTCGAACAATATCAGCGCGCTGGTGGTTCCTATCAGGAGATAGTCATGGAAAATGTGGGGCACTCTCCACATATCGAGAAAGCAGAGGAGTTTATCGAGCTCATTCGAAAAACCGTCAGGGCATGACTCTGACGGTTTTATTGGGCTATTTCGGCGTTTCTTTCTCCACTTTCGATACCTTCCAGTTAAATTCTCTTTCCTGCTCCTCAATAATTGCTCGATCCTCTGCATTATCTCTCACTACTTTTTGTGTCAAAATCGATCCAACTGCTACTAAAAGCGTGCATGCGATATAGTATGCCTTTTCGTGCTAGCAACTGGCGCTATCTGCGCCGAATATGATTATGACGTGCCCCTCATGTCGCCAACGTTCTGTCATCTGTTCAACAGGCTTCCCACGTAGCGCAGCAGCTCATTTGCGCAAACCGGGCAATATTGATGCTCTTCGATAAGACGCTTGGTAACCTCATTAATTTTCTTGAGCTGATGCTCATCCGGTGTTTTGTTCGAGGTCGTAATCTTGACGACATCCTTCAGATCGGCAAACAGCTTCTTCTCGATAGCTTCCCGCAAACGATCATGCGTGCTGTAGTCAAAACGCTTCCCTTTACGTGCATAGGCCGAGATATGGATGAGAATTTCTTCACGGAAGGCCCGCTTGGCATTTTCCGAGATGCCGATTTGCTCCTCGATGGAACGCATCAGGCGCTCATCTGGATTCATCTCCTCACCTGTAACGGGGTCACGGATTTTATTCTATGTTAAATGATATGTACTTAAAGACCCCTCTCTCCTTTCCATTAGTTGGAGAGGGCCTTTATTTCGAAATCGGTCGCTGGGGAGTGCTCAGGCATTTGTTGTTGAACTGGCCCTTGCAGACCAGGTGTTTCGTGAGAAACTGAAATGGTACATGATCGGGGGAAAGCATAATCGCTACCAAATATCCACCCTTCCGTTAAGAAATCTAAAAATAAATGACCATAAAATATATTGAATTTTTTATTATTAATGTTAGAATTAATTTGTATAATATTTACATTTTCGCACAAAAAAGGGAGGATTCTGAATCAATGAAACGATTTACTTTGGGATTACTTACTACAGTAATTTCACTAAGTATTAGTAGTACTTCTTTAGCTCAAGCCACTGATGTAAAAACTATGTCCACTCCTGATGATCCATACTCTTCGCTGGGGTGGAGGTGGCCAACTACAAGTAATGAAATTACTGGACATTACCGAGACGAAGAGCCAGGTGGTACTAAACACAAAGGAATTGATATTGGAGTAAAGTTAGAACCAGTTTATTCAGTAGCTGATGGCAAAGTTCTTGACGTTGGTGTATATACAAAGTTGCCAATTAAATATGTGACGATTAGACATGACGATAAAGATCCTAATGGGAATAGACTGATAGCAAGGTATCTACATCTAGATAAATACATAGTTAAAAAGCATGAAGTGGTTTCTAGAGGCGAAAGAATTGGTACATCTGGGAACACAGGAGCACCCGGAGAAGACAAAGGAAGAGGCTACCACCTTCACTTTGATATAAATAACGAAGGTAAAGAGAACCCAAAATTTTCAGATACAATCGACCCAGCGTATTTTTGGCCAAAAATTTTTGAAAATTCTGCACTAATGTCCAATGAAAGTGATCATTGTGATCATAGCGATCACTCCCCTATCCATGACAACTTTGACGATCCCGAGTACTTCATTGAGCAAATATTGATTGATTATATCGGAGAAGATGATTTCTACGAGTGGCTGAATAGTAATCAGCCTGAAAATAGAACTTTATCGAACTTAAAAAAACATTTTGATATTACCGACGAAGATATTGAAGAAATAGACAGAGAAGCAGAAGCAGACGATAACTAGCATAGAGGGGGCATCCCCTCTTCCAGATTAACGAGAAAGAGACTGTAAAATCTTTTG
>NZ_PXZO01000020.1 GCF_003013475.1 Brevibacillus porteri | reverse complement strand
ATTCTAAGGGGTGCACTTCAGAGGCTTCGGGACTGGTCATATTAGTCGACAACTGACATCATTTTTACGGCAGACGATATACGGCAAATGGTTCCCCGTTTCGGTACGTGTCACTCAATCGGTCCAGCTCTGCCAAGGTCGCTGCATCCAACGTCAAAGCTGCACTTTGCAAATTATCCGTAAGCTGCTCTACACGGGTCGCGCCCACGATCACCGAAGAGACAGCCGGCTTGTGCATGAGCCAAGCCAAGGACAGCACACTGGAGGATACACCAACCTCCGCCGCTACCTGACTAATTTTGCGTCCAAACTCCAGCTTGTCTTCACTCAGCAACCGCACGAAGCGCGGCTCCTTGTCCGCCCGCGAACCAGCTGGGGCCTGTTCTGCGGAGGTATATTTACCTGTTAAAATGCCGCCAGCAAGTGGGAAGTACGGAATGATCCCCACCCCCTGGTCAAGACAAAGCGGTACGAGTTCACGCTCTGGTGTTCGATCCGCCAGCGAGTAGCTAACCTGCGTCGATACGTAGCGATTCAGCCCTTCCCGCTGACTGATGCCAATTGCCTTCATCAATTCCCAAGCCGCATAGTTGGAAGCCCCGATGTAACGCACTTTCCCAGATCGAACCATGTCATCTAGTGCGCGGAGTGTTTCTTCCAAAGGCGTCTCTGGATCAAACGTATGAATTTGATATAAGTCCACATAATCGGTGCGTAAACGCTTCAAGCTGTTCTCCAGCTCCAGCATCAGGTGGCAGCGCGATGAGCCTCTCTGATTCGGTCCTTCGCCTTTTACCAGACCAGCCTTCGTCGCCAAAACGACCTCGTGCCGCTTTCCTTCTAGCGCCAGCCCGATGATTCGCTCCGATTCTGTTTGCGTGTAAATATTTGCCGTATCAATAAAAGTAATCCCGCTTTCGATTGCGGTATGAATGATGTTTACAGACGTTTGCTCATCCGCACGCCCTCCAAATGAGTTCGTGCCTAATCCCAATGCTGATACCTTCAATCCACTGCCACCGAGTCGGTAGTATTTCATATTGTGATCGACCTCTTTTCATAATAGGAGTGCTCTTCCATTATCTCCTATTTGGGTGGAAATTTCATGGGCTCCCAATACTAGCGCATGATTCAAATTTGAAATACTCTAGTACCTAATTGTTTTCTAAGACTCTTTGTGCTAAATCAAGAGCAAAGCCTTCTCCTTGCTCAGGTGTGCCCTATGAGATATGCGGTCCTCATTTTAGGAAATGACTTCTGTAGCACAAATGAAAGTCTTGCATTTAATCTTTCTTGAAATAATGATGTGTGTGACTTAGTTATAAGATTCATATAGCCACCTCTCAATACATAAAGAAGCTTACTTCTACTTTTTTCGTTCGTAGTGGGAGTAAGCAGTTATTTGATACAATCTCGATTTTCAGAGCTATATGAAACATTCATCTGCAATCCAGACAGGCTCATTTAATTTCTTAGCACTTGATAACATCTTGCAAAGATCTACAAGTAGTTCCTTTGCCATCTCTTTTAATGGGGCTGTTCCTATTTTTTTCAGTTGCTCTACTATGTCTGATATCTAATCTATATACAAAAAGCACCTCCCAGATGCAACTTCACACGCATCAGGGCAGGTGCCTTTTCTCTTTTCTCTCTATACTTCCTCTATCAACCGCGCCAACAAGGTAGCGCGCGTCGATATTTCTCCCAGTTCGATCCATTCATCCGGCGAGTGGGCGTAGCCACCCTTTACACCAAGTCCATCCAGTGTCGGGACTCCGCAAGCAGCAGCGAAATTGCCATCGCTGACTCCACCCGTACCCGACTCTTCCAAAGCCATCCCTAGTTCATTGATGCTAATCGATTGTGCAAGGGAAAATAATTTGCCTGTCTCTTCGGTACGCTCCATTGGCGGTCGGCGAATGCCTCCCTTTACGCTGATGTTTGTTCCCGCGAGCACTGGCGTGAGTTCACTCATTACCTTCTCAATACGTAATGCCTCTTGCATCGAGATAAATCTCACGTCTACTTCTGCTTCTGCCGAGTCGGCTACAACATTGGAGCCAATCCCGCCCTTGATGACGCCCACATTGACCGTAGTTCCTTTTTCGTAATCGGTCAGGGCATGCAGAAATTGCACCTGTCTCGCCAGCTCTTCAATAGCAGAGACACCTTTTTGATGATCGACGCCAGCGTGTGAGGAAATGCCGCTGACTGCCACGGTAAAATGGGCGCTTCCCTTCCGCCATGTTTTGAGTGCGCCGCTCGGTTCGGTTGGTGGCTCCAACACAAAGCTCGCCACCGAACGCGCGGCTTCTTCTTCTACAAGTCGTCGAGAAGTCGGGCTGCCGATCTCCTCGTCACTGTTTAATAGGAGCACGATTTTTTTATCTGCAGGCAGGCGATCCAGCTTTACCAATGCCCGCATCGCAAACATGGCTTGCAAAACGCCCGCTTTCATATCGTATACGCCCGGCCCGTACGCTTTCTCATCCCGGATCGCAAATGGTCGGCGAGCTGCCTCTCCTTCTAGCCATACGGTATCGTAATGGCCAATGATGAGGATTTGCTTTTCTCCGTTGCCCAGCGTACAACGCACCTGATCGCCATACGTCTTATTCGGGATCAGCTCTGCTACTCCCCCTGTCAGCCGTTGAAACTGCAAAGCGAACCAGCCCGCCATGCGGTCGCCCAGCTGTTTGTCACGAGAAGGCGAGTCCATGTTGACGGCCTCTTCGAGTAGCTGTAGATAGTGGGACATATTCTCTTGTACATAAGTGTGGATTGACATAGTGCCTCTTCCTTAGTGAGATTGTGAATTGAGTCCGAACAGGCGCTCTAGTCCGTACACTTTTTCCAACAAGACGATGAACACCAGACTCAACAGGATGACCACCGAGGAGATCGAAGCCACCAACGGGTCAAGTGTTTCCTGCATATAGGTGAAAATCGCGAGTGGCAGCGTCGTCGTATCCGGTGCCACCAAGAATAAGGAAACCGTCACATTGTCAAACGACGTCAAGAACGAAAAGATCATCCCCGACACGATGGCCGGACGCAACAGTGGCAACGTAATATCCCAGAACACCCGAAACGGATGGGCCCCCAGCATGTATCCCGCTTTTTCCAACGTATAATCGAACGAGCTAAGCCCTGTGAGCACCAGCCTTACGACATACGGAATCGAGATCAGCATGTGCGCCAGCAAAAGCCCCGTAAACGTCCCCGCGATACCAATTCGTGTGAAAAACAGCAGCGCGGAAATCCCGATAATGAGCGAAGGAACAGTAAGCGGTGAAAGCATCAGAGCGTTGATGATGCCGCTCCCACGAAACTTGTATTTGGACAGCGCGAATGCAGCCAATGTCCCTATGAGAGTCGCCAAAATTGCTGTTACCGTAGCTAGCTTAAGACTGAACCACAGCGAATCGATGAACTCCGGTCGATCCAAAATCATTTCATACCACTGCCACGAAAACCCTTCCGGCGGAAATCCGAGATATCCTGCTGCGGTAAAGGAGCTCGGGATGATGACCAGAAACGGCAGATTAACCAAAACAAGCACAAAGAATGTGATGAGTCCGAGTACGTTTATTTTTTTCATGACGCAAACACCTCTTTATACCGCTTGGTTTCAATCAGCTTCGTATACAAAGTCACCAATAGAATCGTGCTACCCAGAAGCAGGAAGGCAAGTGCCGCACCCAAAGGCCAGTTCAGTGTCGCCATGATTTGCTCATAGGCGATGACAGGCATGACCTTCACGGACGTTCCACCCATCAAGGCAGGTGTTACAAAAGCACTCATCGACAAGCTGAACACCAGTGTCGTACCAGCAATCATCCCCGGCAAGCACAAGGGTAATGTCACACTGAAAAACGTACGTGCGCGGGAAGCCCCCAAAATCGATGCCGCCTTATTCAAGGACGAATCGATGGCATACAAGCTGGTTGCAATCGCCAGAACCATGTAGGCAATAAAGGAATCCGTCAGACCGATCACAATACCCAGCTCGTTGTACAACAGCCGCAATGGTTGATCGATCAACCCCAGACTCATCAATGTTTCATTGATCCACCCTTTTTCCCCCAATACCACTACCCAACCGAAGTTGCGAATAACAACACTGATGAGGTGAGGGGCTAGGATCAGCATCGTGACGATTCCACGCATTTTCCCTGTGGCCTGCGCCATGTACATCGCTACAGGAAATCCAAGCAAGAGGCACGCCAGTACCGTCCAGAGACTCACGCGAATTGTCCGCCAAAGAATCTCCAAGTAGTACGGATCTTGTACAAATAATGAATAATTGTGAAAAGAGAACGCCTGATTCTCATCCTGAAAGCTGAGCAAAAGCATCATCAGCATCGGAAGGATAAATACGCCAAGCAGCAAAATCATCGCAGGTGCTGTCAACAATGTAACCGAGAGACGCTTGCTCATCCGTCATCCCCTTCCTGCGGGCATGACCAGTACGTCGTCCGCGTTCCATTGACAGTAAACCGTTTGACCTTCTTGGCGGTCCACCGAACTATCGGTCATTTGGACTTTTACCGAAAGCGTATGCTCCCCGACCTTGACCTCACATTCTGTGTACGAACCCAGGAAGGAGGCAAGCTGCAAATGTCCTTTTACCCGATTCGCTTCCTCACTGACCGCTGTATCAGTCAGCTTGATTTTCTCTGGTCGGATAAAAATGATCACTTTTTCATGGAGTGCCACTGTTCGCTGTTGCTTTGCCGCCTTCACGAGCATTCCACCAGTCGTCCGCAGCGTAAGTACATCCCCGTCAATTCCGATGACTTCCCCTTCCAAACGGTTCGTCTTACCGATGAAGGTATGTACGAATTCAGATGCGGGCTGATTGTAAATCTCCAGCGGTGTACCGATTTGCTCCACGAATCCGTGATTCATAACCACGATGCGATCAGAGAGCGCGAGCGCCTCTTCTTGGTCATGTGTGACGAAAATAGTCGTAACGCCGATTTCGTGATGTAAGCGCTTTAACTCATCGCGCAGCTCTTCCCGAAGTTTGGCATCCAAGTTACTGAGCGGCTCATCCAAAAGCAGGAGCGACGGCTCAATAACAAGCGCCCGTGCAATCGCAATCCGCTGACGTTGTCCGCCAGAGAGCTGTTTCGGGTAGCGGTCTGCTACGTTTGGCAGCTTGACCAGGCCAAGTACACGATTCACACGCTCTTGCATTTCTTGCTTGCTCACTTTGCGTAATTTCAAGCCGTAGGCGATGTTTTCTGCCACAGTCATATGCGGGAACAGCGAGTACGTCTGAAACACCATTCCCAGTTCCCTTTTGTACGGAGGCACGCCATTCATTCGCTGCCCCTTGATCAAGAGGTCTCCGCCATCCGGGTCCAAAAAACCAGCAATCATATTCAAGGTCGTGGTCTTACCGCAACCAGATGGGCCGAGAAACGAGATGAATTCGCCTTGCTCCACCTGCAGGTTGAAGTTTTGAACCACGACATTGCTTTGAAATTTTTTCATGATGCCGCGCAGTTCAACGTCAATCACCTTGGTCACGTGAATACCTACTTTCCTGTTTTAGGTGCGATTTCTTTGTTAAAGCGATCCAACCAAGCAGATGTTTCCTTGCTCACTACGCTATAGTCGAAATCGACTACCTTTGTACGATCGAATTCCAATGTTTTCGCTACATCGTCTGGCAGCTTCACGGATGTTGCCGGATTGTAGTACAGCTTCGTTGCGTACATCGTTTGAATTTCATCTGTCAAAAGGAAATCGACGAATGCTTTAGCGGCTTTTGGACTCTTCGAACCTTTTACCAGCGTAGCTACGTTCGGTACGATGTTTCCGCCCTCTTCAGGGAAAACGAACTCCAATGGTACGCCTGCTTCTTTTTGTGTCAAGCTACGCGCCATTGTCCAAGTGGTGTACGCTGCGCTCTTGTTTTGCAGATTTTGCTGAAGCTGTGCTGCGCTCTTTGCAAAGGTCGGCATGTATCCTGCAATCGTTTCCATTTGTTTGAAGCCCTGTTCCATATTTTTCTCGGACCCGCCATTTGCGTACGCCAGCATGATCATCGCAGAGCGTCCGAAGTTGCTCGCTACGTCTGTCATCGTGATGTAGCCTTTCACTTCAGGCTTCGCCAGATCATTCCATGACTTCGGTACAGGCAAGCCTTTTTCTTTTACCAGGTCCGCATTGTAGGAAATCCCCATCGGCGTAAAGTTTACGACTACACCGCTATCCTCCGTCACATGCAAATCTTCCGGTACGTTTTTCATGTTCGGAATATCTGTTGCGGATACGGTTTCCCACAAGCCCTCTTGGCGACCCTTCTCTTGCTCGCCGCCCTCAACGATGGTCAAGTCGATTTGCGGAGCATTTTTTTGTGCCTTAACCTTCGCTACGATGTCCGTAGAAACCCCGGAAACATAGGTCAGCTTTACATTCGGATATTTCTCGTTAAACTTCTTGAAGACTTCATCCTTCATCATCTTTTCAACGGTTGCGCCGTTTCCTGCTACTACCAGAGTGTCTTCCAGCTGAGCTTGTGCTTCGGTGCCGCTTTTGTTGCCAGCAGCCGGTGCAGGAGCAGATGTTTGTGGTGCGGATGAGCCACATCCAGCCAGCAAGGAACCAGTCAAAGCGAAAATGGACAAGACGGATAATGCCTTTTTCTTCATGTAAGTTCGACCCCCGATTGTCTGTTTTGTTCACGAATAGAGAACATCGTTTCCTATTAGAGAACGATAATGTTATACTAGCATAAAGATACAGACTATTCAAGGTAGTCGTAATAGCATCATCATTGCCCGAATTGCGAGATTGTCAGCATTGTTTCTTACACGTAAAATAAGGCTAATGTAAGCAAAGGAGACGTTTGTATGGACCAAGTATTGTCTTCTGTTCGAAATGGCTGTCGGCTGTTAAAAATATTTCTCGATTCGCCAAAGGAACTCGGGGTAACGGAGCTCAGCAAAAAGCTCCAGCTGTCCAAGGGAGCCGTTCACAAGCTCCTGTCCACGCTGGAGTCTGAAGGCTTTATCCGCCAAAATGAAAAAACCAAGCAGTATACGCTTGGCTACACGCTTTTGGAGCTGGGCACTAAGGTGCTCACGAATCACGATATCGTTGATTTTTCCAAACCGTTCTTAGACCAGCTTGTCTCACGGACAAACGAATTGGCGGTCTTATGTGTACAAGATTCCAAGGACGCGATTTATGTAGCCAAAGAGGATTCACTTCACCCTGTTCGGTTTACCGTAGAATCCTTCCGGCGTTTTCCCCTTTACTCTACCTCCGCCGCCAGGGTTTTGCTCGCCTATCAGCCGGAGGAGTTTCAGGACGAGATATTGCAGGAACATCCCCTGAAAAGCTACACGCCTCATTCGTACACGTCGGTCGAGCAAATCAAAGAGGACTTGGTGACGATCCGCGAGAGAGGTTATGAAATCAGCTCGAATCGACGTAACACAGGCGTGACCGGAATCGCTGCCCCGATTTTTGATTCGACTGGACACATAACTGCATCCGTCAGTGTCATCGGTCCCTCTGACCGCGTGATGCCGAAAAAAGACGAGATTTTACAAGAAACGCTCGCGACGGTACGTGCGATGTCGGCACAGCTAGGGTATCGAATGTCTTGAAATCAGTTTAAGAAGCCATGAAAAAACCTCCTGTTCATTAGGCTGCTCTGATGATAGGAGGTTTCTCTTTATGTTGACTCACCCAGCACCCGCTGTAGATGAAAGCGCCCGACGCACAGCGGGCTCCTGCTCATCTCCTCGCTGTTCAAAATGCCAAACTGTAGCGGCGAGACGAGAATCAGCCAGTCCACGATTCCGTGCGAAATCAAACCGATAGCGGCAAATTTCGCTTCATTATCTCTAAAGCCCTACTTTCGGTTCAGGTCTCTTGCTCTTGCCATTACATCACCACCACCATAGTTATGTTATGTAAATAGAAAAAGAGCCCAAGATTAATTGGGCTCAGAAATAAAGATATTAGATATTTTATAAAACTCAAGAATCGTTTATTTACCTCCAACTGACAACGATATTATCTATTCCCGTAACCCAAGTACTCGAAGTAGAAGAAGCTCGAATTTCGATAGCCTGGTTACCCGTGCCAAGATTTATTGTTTGTGTTCTCCATTGGACGTCTGATTCAGTAAATGTGTGTTTCAAAATTCCATTAACGAAAACTTGAGTATGATAAACGCCACTACTACCTCCAAAAAGCATTCCTTTGTGGTCAAGTTTCAAAGTTCTCGAGGTAGTTCCAGATGGGATATCTACATTTAGTGTTACACTTTTTGAGCCAGTGGAATCAGCAACAATTGCTGAAATAGAGCCTACAGAAGAATCATATTCCCATCCACCAAGTGATAGGTTCAATCGCGGATCAAAACTACCATCCGAAAAGTCCTCCACTATAGTAATTGGTGTCACTCCCCCACTACTATTTGTTGTACCAGTAGCATATGATGATTGTGGTCCTGTTCCATAACTATTTACACCAGCAACCTTATAATAGTATGTTGTGTTAGAAGATAACCCTGTATTTGTGTATGGAGAGGTTACACCAGATGCAACAAGCGAGTACGTCCCAGACGGTGATGCGCTACGGTATACATTAAAACTTGTAGCACCTGTAGCAGACATATTAAGTGTCAGGCTAGATGTACTTGGTGAACCTATTGATACGCTAGCTGTACTCGGGACAGAACCAACGGATGGAGCTGTAATGTTTAGCGTAATTGGTCCATACTTACCTGCTCCATGGTTATATCCGTAGACTTTCAAATATACCACTTGACCAGCAGATAGATTATATGTGATTTTCGGTTGCGAACTGCCTGCGCTGTCGTCATCTTGTGCCAAGATGTTTTGGGAACTATCGAGTAGTTGCATGTAAGAATCAAACGATGCCGATGTTGTGAAATTATAACTTCCTGTGCTTGATGCAGTGTATTTGAAGTATAGATCTTTTGTATCCTGCAAGGTTCCGCTTGCAGTTGTTCCAGAAACCACTATTGGGTTGGTAAAAGAATCTCCTAGAGTTCCTCCGCCGCTTCCACTAGTAGTAAAGTTTACAGAAATGCTGTCAATAAATACCGCATTTAAACCTAGCGAATAGGATTCGTACTTATCCCACCGAAGTTCTACGAGATACTTTCCGCTTGGTTGTAAGGGAAGCGTATCAGTTTCATAGTTGGACTTAATTCTGCTCGCATATGTTAAAGGCCTTCCATTAACAGTCACAAGCATATTATCAGTCGCTCTGCAATCACTCCTATGTGTAATGCTAATCTGAGGATTCACTGCATTTGCTGGCACCTGGAAAGTGAAACGGCTAATACCCGTTCCTGTATTGGAATATGCGGGAGTTCTTAATACTGTCCGGCCACTATCAGTTCCGATTACAAAATCACCCGAAAGATTAAAATTAAAGTTTGAATCAGAGAAATCTTCCGTTGTAGATGCTGTCAGAACCGGATATTCTAGTGTGTTTGATGGTAGTAGTGATGCCGGAAGGCCAATCAGCCCAACACCATACTCGTTCGTTGTCCCATAAGGAGTGGCACCCTCATACAATTTATCCCTCAGTTGTTTTGCAGTGTAATTCGGATATGCCTGTTTTAGTAACGCCATTACACCAGTAGCGAACGGAGTTGCACACGACGTTCCACTATAGTGGTAATTATAACCGCCAGACTTACTAGTAGTCACCAATCCTGTAAAGCTTGCTATATCCAAATAGGGTCCAGTACCTGAATAATTTGCTCGGGTTAAGTATGGAGCGTCAGAGTATATCTCGACAGCTCCAGCAGCAACGACCTTATCGTAATGTCCAGGGTATCTTACTGTGTCCTTGGTAACATCTCCATTTTTATCTGGATAGTTACCTGCAGCAGCTAAGATGGGAATACCTTTGGCCTCTAGTGCATCACAGGCAGCTTGTAGAGAAGTGCCTCCAGAGCTCAATTGTACATTACAAAGTACAACGTCAACATCCAAAGTCGCAGCATATTGGAGTGCTTCTGCTGTATAGGAAAGATTTGTATAAGCATCTTGAGTATCTCCTTCTTTTTGGTAGTAACAGTTAATAACGTGAATGTCAGAGTCATAAGCAATACCTTTTACATAGGAGCCATTATTGCGAGCTGCAATTACACCAGCACTACAAGTACCATGTCCATGATTATCTGGACTAACATCTGTTGCATCAGTAGAATCGGTTACCACGTTCCATGTACTAAGAGGCGTCGGTAGATCCGGGTGAGGAGTTACTCCGGTGTCAATAATTGCCACCTTTACTCCAGCACCAGTGTAGCCAGCATTCCAAAAGTTAAATGCTTGAGCTGTAGCATGTGCCCACGTTTCTACTTCAGTACTAGATGGACTTTCTGCCTCGGTGTCTTGGTCAATACTCTCAACAAGGTTGTGTGCTAGCAGTTGTTCAACCTGTTCATCATCAATATGAACTACAGCGAAACGATCAAAGGCTGGTGTACGGAATTTTTTTAGTACTTTACCTCCAAATTGCTTAATAATCTTGTCTTGCTCTTTCTCACTAACCCCGTCGATAAAGTTAACGATATAACGCTGGGCAATCTTTTTAGAACAATCTCTGTTCCGCAGTTCTTTTTTACTCATACTATCTCTCCTTCGACCTGTGTTTTATCTGATCCGTTGGAAGATTTTGACCAGAATGCAAACAGAAAAGCCACCCGGCGCCCCGAGTGGCTTATTTCCTATTTGCTTGTCTCCATTTTATCAGGAAGTCCTGTTCTCTCGCTGAATTTGCTTGGAGTGTAAACATTTGTAACTAAGTGTAAGCCTAGTAAACTTATCCTATTGAGTGTTAAAAGAAGACCTGTCACACCCAGAAAACTAACTCTGCAGGACTGATGCTCCACTTTAAAGCATCGGCTCCTTATACTTCACTCTAGAAATATTATGTTAAATTTTTCATCTTGGGGCGAAACGGTCTAGTCAGTTTTTCGTCTTACTAATTGTGTATTGTGTTACATGTAACTAGAAAGGAGATGACATCCTGTTATGAGAAAAACATATTTGCTTCTTTCTTCTTTGCTATTCTGTTCATTGTTTGTTACTGACGCTCATGCAGTTTCACCCCAAGGAGCGGTTGCACCTGTTCCTCCCCAAGTACTTGTTCCAACAAATAGCAAGGATAAATACGGAAATACCCATGAAAAATCAATGGCATATGTGAAAACGTTACAAGTGAAAAATGGAAAACTATTTGTCTCGCTTGACTATATTCAATGGTTTTTCGGTGAGGCAGGAGCAAAAGCTTATCGCCAAGATCATCCATTAGAAAAAGAGGACTATCCAATGCCCTATTACATTCGTAATAACAGTCCTAAAATTAGAACGTTTGAAGTTTCTCCAAAAGCTTCCTTTACTCTTCAAACCAACTCTATAAAAGATGACAATTTCAATTGGAATGAATCAGTAAACACCGATACTTTTAAAAAGTTCGTGCTATCCAAGGGAATTCCTTATCATCTACCATTCCACATTGAAGTAACGAATGGAATCATCACAAAAATTACAGAACAGTACGTCCCTTAATTATTAGCAGCATTCCCTTTCTGGGATGCTGCTTTTCATTTTTTCTCTTTTGTTAAACCGGGATCGCACGATTCGCGATTCTCCCTGTTCTATTCCTCGCCCATGTCCTTGTGCAAATAAGGCTCCCATGCACGTTTCAACAGACAAACGCCACCCTCAATCTCCTCGATGGTCTGCCCCCCGAAGCCGAACTGAAAAGCCGGAAGTCCATTTTCCTGCGGATGAACCCATTTATGTGCGGTTGGATAGACACGAACGCCTGATGCAGCCGCAATTTGCTTCAACTGTTGCGGAGTGCTCTCACTTTTCACTTCTACCGTTACGGACAGCCCGGCATCCTGACCTTTGATCTGGATGTACGCCCCGAAGTGTTCCTGCAAGCACTGAAGTAGAGCCCCATGCTTTTTGCGGTAAAGCGTCCGCATCTTGCGAATATGCCGTTCCCAATCGCCATTTTTCATGAACAAGGCCAGCGTCTCCTGATGAATTCGTGAAGCAGACTGGTCAAAATCCGCCAATTTCTCCTGAAACACCGCCAATAACGTTTGTGGCAAAACCATATAGCTCATCCGAATCGACGGCAGCAACGCCTTGGAGAACGTCCCTAAATAAATGACGCGTCCCTGCGTATCGAGCCCTTGAAGGGAAGGAATTGGCTTGCCATGATAGCGAAACTCACCATCGTAGTCATCCTCCATGATGTAGCTCCCTGTCTGATTCGCCCAGTGTAGCAGCTTTAGCCGTTTGGCATACGGCATGACAATTCCAGTCGGGTCCTGATGAGACGGAGTGATATAAACCAGCTGCGCTCCACTCTCATTGAGCGCTTCCACATCAATCCCATCCTCCGCCAGCCTGATCGGGCGTACATCATAGCCCAAATGAGAAAACACGGCACGAACACCGTGATAGCCCGGCTCTTCCATCGCAACAGCCTGTCCTCGTGTCCCGAATAAGAACCCCAATAAGCTGATCATCACTTGCGTCCCCGCACCGATCACAATTTGTTCCGGCGTAGCTTGTACACCTCGAGCACGTCCGAGATAGCGTGAGAGCTCCTCCCGCAGCTGCGGCTCGCCTTGTTGGTCACCGTAGTAGAGTACATGCTTGTTTTCTTCCTGCATGCATTGATTGGTGTACTTGCGCCATCGGTCAAAAGGAAAATGCTCGGCATCTACGCGTGCTTGGTGAAAATCATATTGAACTGGGACTGGTGAGGTCGTAGGTGGAGGCGTTTGGACGTGAACCGTTTTAACTGGTGGCTGCCCTTTCCCTGTGGGTACAGGCATTGGCCCATCCCAATCCACATCGACCACATAAAATCCGCTGCGCTCCCGACTCTCGATATAGCCTTCTGCCATGAGCTGGTGATACGCGCTTTCGACTGTCGTTTTACTTACATGCAAAAATCCACTCAATGCCCGAACAGAGGGCAGACGCGTCCCGGAGATCAAGCGCCTCCCTTGTATTTCTGTACAAAAATAGCGATAAAGCTGTAGATAGAGAGGCTCGCTCCCTTCTACAAAGCGGGGACTAATATCAAGCAAGCTACATCCTCCTCGCTGACGAAATGAAAAACCGACGGAGACAAAAATCCCCATCGGTACTCACGTTTCTATTACGCCAAATACGCCTCTCTTACCTGCGGATTCATCAATAATGTCTGGGCGTCGTCTTTCAAAATAATTTCGCCTGTCTGAATCACATAACCGCGATGCGCGACAGACAGTGCCTGATTCGCATTTTGCTCGACCAAGAGAATCGTCATGCCTTCCTTGTTCAGCTCCGTAACGATGTCAAAAATCTGCTCCACCAGAATAGGCGCCAATCCCATCGACGGTTCATCGAGCATGAGAATTTTGGGCTTCATCATCAGTCCACGAGCAATCGCCAGCATTTGCTGCTCGCCCCCGGACATCGTGCCACCTTTTTGATTTACCCGTTCCTTCAGCCGTGGAAAGTAAGCAAAGGCACGCTCGATTCCTTCTTCGATCACCTTTTTATCAGATACACTGAAGGCACCCATCTCCAAATTCTCGCGTACGGTCAGCTTAGGAAAAATGCGGCGACCTTCCGGAACGTGGGCGATTCCTGCTAAGGCAATATCATGTGTACGCATCTGCGTAATATCTTTGCCATTAAAGATAACTTTTCCTTCTTTGGCACGAGTCTGCGCACATATCGTTTTCAACGTGGTCGATTTACCTGCCCCGTTGGAACCAATCAGTGTCACCACTTCGCCCTCGTTTACCGTCATGCTCAATCCTTTTAATGCGTGGATGCCGCCGTAATACGTATGAACGTTAGTCAGCTCTAGCAATGCCATCGATTTTCCTCCTTCTACGACACGTCCGACGCACTTTTTCCGAGATAGGCCTCAATGACGTTAGGGTTATTGCGGATTTGTTCGGGTGTTCCTTCTGCAATTTTTCTCCCGTAATCCAGCACGTGAATGTATTCGCTAAGTCCCATGACCAACTTCATATCATGCTCGATCAAGATAATCGTCAAATCGAGCTCTTTTTTCAGCCGACGAATAAAATCCGTCATCTCAACCGTCTCGCGAGGGTTCATCCCTGCCGCTGGTTCATCGAGCAAAATGATTTGCGGATTGGTCGCCATCGCCCGGGCAATTTCCAATCTTCGTTGTAACCCGTAAGGCAGACTCCCTGCTGCTTCATTGGCAATATGCGCGATCCCGACATACTCCATGAGCTGATAAGCCTCGACGCGCGTCCGCTCTTCCTCCTGGCGTACCCGTTTGGAGTTGAACAAGATTCCGAGAATTCCAGCCGATAAGCGGCTATGCACGCCCACCATGACATTTTCCAATGCCGTCATTTCTTTGAACAGACGAATGTTTTGAAAAGTACGGGTGATACCGCGACTCGCGATCTGATCAGGACGAAGCTTCTTGATGCTTTTGCCGTTCAGTAGGATTTCTCCCTCGTCTGGCTCGTAAAATCCGGTAATCATATTGAAAAAAGTCGTTTTTCCAGCCCCATTCGGTCCGATGACAGCCGTAATGCTACCTTTTTCGATCCCAATCGAGACGTCTTGATTGGCTACCAAGCCACCAAAGCGCTTCGTTAAATTTTTTGCCTCTAACAATGCCATGCTCATTTCCCTCCTCGTCCGCTATGACTGTTTTCCAGAAGCCAATTGGGACAGTTTACCGAGAATCCCCAGCTTTTCTTTGCCAAACTCGCTATTTTTGATCGCATCGAGATCGTTTTTCTTCCGTTTGGCCGGAATCAATCCGTTAGGGCGATACAAGGCAACGAGAATGAGCATAATTCCGAAAATGAGTCGCTGGAACTTGGATGGGTCCAACTGGTTAGGCAAACTGATGATCCCCGCATTTTGCAGACCGTGCAGGAAGTTGGAGAATTCTTTTAACAGCTGTACCTGCAAGATTGTGACAAAAGCGGCACCAAGCACAACCCCTGGTATGCTGCCACTACCACCCAGAATGACCATGACCAATATCCCGATCGATTCCATCAGCGTAAAGGAGGTCGGATCGATAAACGTCTGCTTGGCCGCAAAGATAACACCGACGACACCAGCAAAGGAAGCACCCAAGGCAAATGCAGCCAGCTTGGTATTCAACAGGGAAATCCCCATAGACTGGGCAGCCAGCTCATCCTCACGTACCGCAATCCATGCACGGCCCAAACGAGAATGCTCAAAGCGTATATTCGCCAAAACGATAAAGGCAATCACAAACAACACGATGAAGTAAAAGTAAAACGGCGTCCCCATTTTGATCCCAAACAACTCTGGAGACGGAATCGGCGTGATTCCCTGCGGACCGTTGGTGATGTTGATGGGCTTATCCAGGTTGTTGAAAACAATGCGAATGATTTCACCGAAGCCCAAGGTCACGATCGCGAGGTAATCTCCTTTTACTCTGAGAACTGGCAATCCTAGCAATATTCCGAAAACAGCAGCCACAATCAAGCCGACTATGAGAAATGGCCAAAACCACTCACCGGATAGCGGGAACAGGTTCCCTGCAATAAACTCATTCGCTTGCGAAGTCGAGAAAATCGCGTACGCATAAGCCCCAGCAGCAAAAAACGCGACGTAACCCAAGTCAAGCAGACCAGCAAAGCCTACTACGATATTCAGGCCCAAAGCCATCGCTACATAAATGCCTACCTGTGATGCTACCTCCATGTAGTAACGGTTTTCACCGGCTACCAACGGAATGATCAGGAGGAGAACGATAGCGCCAATCACCATCTTGATCGTCTTTGAGGTATTGGTGTAATAGACAAGCACAATGGAAGAAAGAATACCGAGAAACGCAATGACCGATTTATCCATAAGGTACAACGCGGCAGAAAAAGCTACAATCCAAATCAACGTGAATACCAGCGGAATGCCTTTAAACGATTTCCAAGCGAGATTTGCCATTTATTTCACCTACACTTTCTCTTTTACAGCTTCGCCAAACAGTCCTTCCGGCTTGAAGAGAAGCACGAGAATTAAAATACTGAACGCGAACACGTCTTTGTACTCTGCACCAAAGGCTCCGTTGGTCAACGGCCCCATAAAGGCACCGGACAGGGATTCCAGAAGACCGAGGAGTACGCCACCGATCATCGCACCACGCAGGTTCCCAATCCCGCCGAGTACGGCAGCTGTAAATGCTTTTAATCCAAGAATAAAACCGATATACGGATCGATCGTCCCGTAGTTTTGCGCAAACAGAACACCTGTAGCGCCACCCAGGCTGGAGCCAATCAAAAACGTAAGCATGATTACTTTGTTTACATTTATGGTCATCAGCGAAGCCGTACTCTGGTCTTGTGCGACGGCGCGCATGGCGATTCCCCATTTTGTTTTATTCACAAATAACGTCAACGCAATCATCATGACGATCGCAATTACAATTACGATCAATCCTTTTGTTGGAATCGTAGCAATACTTCCTAATGGAATCGAACCTGTAAAAAGAGCGGGACTGTTCAGATAAAACTCATTACGAGCCAGTGCTTCTGTAAAACGTACGAGGTCTTGCAGCAAAAACGATACGCCAATCGCCGAAATCAACGGCACAAGACGTGGTGCTCCGCGCAATGGTCGATAGGCAATCCTCTCAATTCCTACCCCCAAAGCACCAGTTAATACCATGGCAATTATGAGTGTTATGAAAAGTGCGACAAATGGATTCATACCTTCAAGTGCCCCTAGCGCATCAGAGATCAATAATACCTCTGTACCGATAAAGGCTCCGACCATGAAAATGTCTCCATGGGCAAAGTTGATAATTTCCAAAATCCCGTAAACCATTGTGTAGCCTAAAGCCACCACTGCGTACATAAATCCAAGTGTCAATCCGTCAACCAACACCTGCGGCAAAATATTGATCATGCTTTCCCATCCCTCATTTCTCTTGTAGACTTGTACAAATTTTCTGCATCCATTCCGTTGACTGGACTTGTTTTCTCGTGGAAAAGGGGCCAACACCGGCGTGCAGCCCCCTATCCTGATATGAGGCATGGGAGTGTGTGCGCGTTGTGTGGTGTGATTACTCGGCCTTGCCTACGAAAATGGATTTGTCCTTGTCAAACTTGTAAATGAATACATCTGCATTTGTGTTGTCACCTTTTTCATCAAAGGTAACCTTGGTGAATTGACCCTGAAAATCTTTGGTTTTGTGAACTGCATCGAGGACTTGCTCGCGGGTTGGTTTTTTGCCTCCGTTCGCTTTGGTCGCTTCCAAAACACCATTGAGGATGACGTTCATGGAGTCAAAACCGTAGACGGAATAGGTTTCCAGAGGCTTATTTGTGGCTTTTTTGTACTCTTCAGCCCATTTCTTGCCCTCTTCGGTTTGCGTTACGTCCCCTGCTACTGACGTAAAGACTACACCTTCGACAGCATCACCGGCTATTTTTATCATATCAGAAGAATCCAAGCCGTCGCCACCCATAAAATAACCCTTAAATCCTTTTTCACGAGCTTGCTTGACCATAATTCCACCTTCTGGATAAAGACCCCCGAAGAAGATGATGTCCGGTTTTTTCACCGTTACCTGGTTAAGTACCGCGCTGTAGTCCTTTTCGCCCTGAGTAATGCCCTCAAAGCCAAGGATTTGGACTCCGTCCTTTTCGAATTGCATCTTCACTTGATCGCTCAGACCTTGGCCGTATGCTGTCTTATCATGGATAATATAGGCCGTTTTTACGCCAAGTGTATTTTTTGCATAAAGAGCAGCCTTTGGTCCTTGTGCGTCATCGCGAGCACAAATTCGATGGACAGTTTTCTTGCCTTCCTCCGTGAGCTTCACCCCTGTATTGGCTGGGGATACCATGGTAAGCTTGCCTTCCTCGTACTTCACAGACGATGGAATCGCAACACCTGTGTTATAGTGCCCAACTACACCGTACACATCGGGATCAGAGATAAGCATCTCCGCATTGGATACCCCAATTTTCGGGTCACCTTGATCATCCTGAGGGAAAAGCTGGAGATCAAAGCCAAGTGCTTTAAACTCTTCCTTGCGCTTTTCGAGAGCGTAACCCGCGCCAGTCTTAATCGCATCTCCGACAGCGGAATTGCTCCCAGACAAAGGGGATTGTGTGGCAATTTTAATGAGACCACCCTCTGTCGTTCCGCCACTGCTGTTGCCTGGAGTAGATTGACTTTGCCCCCCGCTTGCGTTACTACCGCCGCTTGAATTACTGTTTCCTGCGCAACCTGTTAATGCCATACTCGCAGCCAATACCGCAGATAAAACCCCGACATAAGAACGCTTTTTCATTCAGAATGAATCCCCCTTTTATCATTCTTTGTTCTTGTTACCCAGTCCATCTACCTCGTTAGCCAGGTTGCGACTTTCAAAAATGATGACTCTTCGGGGATAAAGATAGATGAGGCTTGGTTGCTTTTATTTTAAAATAAATCTGATAATTTACAAGAAGTAAAATATTTTTTATGTACATATATCATTGATGCACAAACAAAAAAACAAAAAAAATACTCCCTTATGGTAAAGGGAGTGCCGGAACGACGATTTGCCCACTCTTAATGTCGACAATGCCATCTGCCGTCAGACGCGCATATGGCAAGTGAGTAGCGGTAAAAAACAGAATTGAATAAATTGGATCGAGATGGACATGGCCTTTGGCACGGAGCTGATTTACCAAATTTTCACCCATGCTGATCACTTCCTCCATCGGCGCAGACGTGAATTTTCCAGCAAGAGGCAATGGGCATTCGCAGATCATTTTTCCTTCATCGATCAGTACGACCCCGCCTTTTATTTCCCGAATACGCTCCAATGCTTGCGCCATCGCTTGGGGATTGCGTCCGATTACGATCCAATCGCCAGACGCGGAGTAGGTGCTGGCCAACCCTTCAAGCTGCTCACCAAAGCCACGAAGCACTGCCAATGTTCGATTGCCGCCAGTCGCATCGATGACGGCGATCAGCGCCAACTGCGGATCATGCTGCAAAGTTACATAACCATCCTTATCAACGGGCATGTCCTCTAGCGACAACCGCGTGATAACGGCATTCAGCATTTCCAAGACCGGGGCCTTCCTGTCTTCATCTGGCCGTAGACGGAACCATTCTGGATTGGCTCTCTTCGCCAAGGGATCTTGCAATTCCAACGAAGCTTCATCCCATTGTGGCTGAACCGTTGGAACAAGCAAGTTTCCATTTTCTGCTGCCAGTTGTCCATTTGCAATCACGATGGATGGTGTCGGTTGATCCTTTGCAGTCAACAATAGCATATCCGCGATTCGCCCCGGCGCAATTCCTCCGACCTCAGCGTCCAGCCCGTAATAGACAGCCGGGTTCAACGTCGCCATGACATATGCTTCCTCTGGCGGCATCCCCGCTTCGATGGCCACACGGATCGTACTATTCATGAACCCGTCACGATGCATCGGCGGTGTGCTTCCATCCGATGTCAGCATCATTCGTGATGACCACGGCACCCCCAGCGCAAGCCACCCTTTCACCAGCTCCGGCAGATCAGGGCGAATGGAGGAATGGCGCAGTGTCGCATACATGCCTAAACGGATGCGCGACAGCAAATCTGCTGCATGGATGGCTTCATGACAAGCTGTTACGCCAGCTGCTGCGGCAATGTTCAAGGTCTCGTAAGAAGCTCCCGGATGATGCCCTTCCATCCTTTTGCCTAAATCCCGCGCATGCTTCAAACCAAAAAGCAGCGTCTCATCCTCTTGTAAAACCCCGCCCCAATTCGTCAACTCCCCACCCTGGATCACTCTTGGATGCTCCAGCATTCGCGCCAAGCTTTCCTTGGTGAACGCCGGATGAGCCCTCCCTGTCTGCGGATCGAGTCTGCCCCAGAAAAATTGCTTCACCGGATGAGCTGCCAGAGAATCCATGATCGCTGCCGTTTGCGAAAAAGGAAGATGCATCAGCATCAGTGAGTCCGACACCATTCCAGTCGTTCCCGTTTGCAGAGCAAAGTCAGCCAACGTGTAAGGGTTATACCACTGAAACGGATGCGCGTGTGGCTCGATGTATCCTGGCACGAGATACTGCCCAGCCGCCTCCATGATCACGGTCTGGTCATCGATCAATGGCTCTTTTTCTCCTACATAAGCAATACGTTCTCCTGCCACTACGACGTGATGCTCTTGCCATTCTTTTGTGTACACATTGAGAACGCTTGCCCCTTTTATCCAGAGGCTTGCCGGTGCCTGACGTCTGCTCACGCGAATCATGTTCAAGTAATCACGATCTGATATGGCTCGTACGCGCATCATTTCTTCTCTCCTTGCTGGTCTGCCGATGTTTCCAAAAAATGAACGATCATTCATTGCTCTCTACAGCTTCGCCGCCCATAAAACATTCCCCTGCAAGCTTGGTGATGGTAGTAACAATTCCCACGGGTGTCTTGTCGTCCTTCATCGCAGACTATCGAATAGAAGTCATTGCGACAGGAGGACAACTCTCATGCATAAAAACGTAGGTAGAACGGATGCCATGATTCGTATGACTGGCGGTCTGTTAGGCTTGGCATACGGCATCGGAAGAATGAGTCGTCGCCCATACAATGCTCCATGGCTGCTCATGGCATTTTCAGCAATGAAAGTAGCAGAAGGGGCTACGCGCTTTTGTCCGATGTACGCAGCGATGGGCATCAATACGACAAAAGGGAATGGCATGCAGGGCATGATGGATCAGCTCAAGAAAAAAGGCGTGCAGATGGCGGTCAATCAGTTCACGCGTTCCATGAATATTGCGCCCATCAAAGACTCGAACGACAACCAAGATGATACGAGCAACACTTCAGCGACAACGAATAAGGCAAACATACAGTATTCTGCAAGCCCACAATCATCAGCGAACCAGAAAAAACAACCTATCGACAATCAGCAAAACGCGCAGCTTACTCCCGAGGATCAACTTCTCGAAAAGGCGGCAAGAGAGTTCATTTCATTTCGTTCCCAAGAAAATAACAACAGCAGCAATCGCTACCCCACGTACACATAAGGAGAGGAGGCACTGCATATGCTTGTCGGCTCCCAGATGTATGAATGGATGTCGCATAACTTCTTTGTCATTGCCATGATCATTGGCGTCATCGGCGTGATGGGATATTACTTCTTTCGAACGTCGAGAAGAAAAGGAAGGTATCGTCAGTAAAGGAAAAGCAACCAACCGCCTGTCATCGGGCGGTTTTTTCCATTTACATAATTACTTGTTATGCATATAATTGTCATTGCAAGTATTTTTGAACGAAAGAGGGTCATTCCCCTGATCGATCATTGGCAAAAAGAACCGGTTGGATTCCTCATTGGAAATACATACCGGAGAATGATTCATTATGTCTCCCTTTTTTTAAAGGAATTTGATTTGACCACAGAGCAGTTTGCCGTCCTGTATCGGCTACGAGAAGAAGAGGGCATCAATCAAAAAGAGCTGGCCCAGCGCTCAGCCAAGGATCAGCCTTCCATGACACGCATTTTAGATACACTCGCCAAAAAAGGCTTTATCGAAAAGGCATTGAGCGAACAAGACCGCCGTGCCTACATCATTACCCTTTCCCCGAAAGGACGGGAATGGATTGAGCAGGCGATTCCCGTAGAGGCTCATGCCGTTGCAGACATTTTGGAAGGGATCTCTCCTGAAAAGCTAGCCTTCTTGCGGGAAATCTTGCTGGAGATTAACGAGAACATCAATAGAAAAACGACAGACTAGGAGTGACAGCATTGGGAGAGAGTAGAGAGAGACTGTGGACGAGAGATTTTGTCCTGTTAACGGTATGTAATTTAATGTTGTTTCTCACTGTTCAAATGCAGACCCCAACATTCCCTGCCTATGTGAAGGAAGCGTATCAGGCCAATGATTTTGTCGTCAGCCTGGTCATTAGCTTGTTTTCACTTTCAGCAGTGGTCGCAAGGGTGTTTACTGGGGAAGCATTGAAAACGAAAAACAGTAAGATCTTGGCGATCGTAGCACTTGGATTCGTCGCGATTTTTAGCGCAGGCTATTACTGGGCGGGAAGCATTGTTTTCTTTCTTCTGTTGCGAATCTTGGTCGGCATCGGCTTTGGGATGGGTAGCACGACCTTTCCGACGATTGTCTCCAATGTGATTCCTGCCAAACGGATCGGCGAAGGCATGGGGTATTTCGGCTTATCGACCAGCTTGGCTATGGCGCTCGGCCCGATGATTGGACTTGGACTGTTGAACTCGTTTGGGTTTGGCTGGATGCTCATGGTTCTCGTGCTACTCGTTGCTATTATTTTTCCGTTGATGCATTTCATTCGTGCGTATAATCGACTTCCTGTGTCGACCGAAAACACGCCCTCCGTCACAGGCATTCGCCGGTTCTATGATAAAAAGCTGCTGCTTCCAGCTGGATTGAATTTTTGCCTATCCATTACGTATGGCGGGATTCTCAGCTTTTTGGCCTTGTACGGAAAAGAAGCCCACATTGAGAATGTTGGCTGGTTTTTCCTTACGAATGCACTGGCAATGGTGATGATTCGCCCTTTTTCCGGCAAGCTGTATGATCGCAAAGGGCACATTGCCGTCCTGCCTCCCGGTGCGATCTTCGTCGGGATCAGCCTCTTGCTCCTGTCCCTAACAACGACAGAGTCCTTGCTTCTCGTCTCTGCTGCCTTCTATGGACTTGGCTATGGCATGATTCAGCCATCTATTCAGGCGTGGATGGTGAAGGTCGTCACACCTGAGCAACGCGGCATGGCAAACGGACTGTTCTTTAATTCCATCGATCTCGGTATCGCAGTCGGCTCTGTGCTCCTCGGAGTCATCGCGACACATTCGAGCTACTCTGTCATGTACCGCTGGTCGGCAGCGTGCTTGCTGCTGTTCCTCATCGTTTATTTCCTTTCGCAGTTGGTTGCGGCAAAAGCGAAAAAGGCGGCCATTGCGAGTGAAAACGTTGGGATGTAGTTGAAACAACCTATTTTTCCCCAAAAAAGCTGCTCCCTATGAACAAATAGCTTCATGGGGAATCGCTTCTTACTCAAAATCTATGGACTAGTAAGTAGACTGCATTTGTAGCCTTCTGCATCCGGCTCATGATGAAAAATAATCGTCCAGGTCAATGTAGAGTCAAAGATATACAGATCAAAAGTAAAGCGGGTGTATGATTGTAATAATCGCTTGGTACTCAGCCTGAATACTTTATTTCGGGTGAAGTCTCTTCCAATCGAACTAACAGAATCCCAGAAAAATAATACTTCTTCTTTGTCATGAAGATAATCCTTTGCTTCTTGAGCTGTTAACCCCGTGGCTATCTCTCCCCGGATAAATTGCCACAAATAACCTTTGTTTAATTTTACGTACCGTTTATAAAAAAAATCCCTAACACAATCACCCTTGACGTTGAGAAATTTATGAATGTACTGCTCTCTCAACTGGATTGACACTTCTTTAGAAAGGATTGGTATGTTACGAATGTTCAATACATCTTCTCTATACTCAACTGGACGATATATGTGTACAGGAGTTGCAGACTCGTCTGTTAGCATGAGAGTTCTAAATTCAACCCTTTCGATATCCTCATAATTCGTCATTGCAAACAGATGATGCACATCATTGGTTTGGCTTTTATGGAGCATTGCAAAGGGACCAGAGGGAATCGTCACCACGACACACCCGTCAGGAACATGAGTGATGATACTTACTCGTTTACCTATCATTTGCTTTTGCGTAATCGAATTCCAAACTTCATAGTATAAATGACTGTCGACAACATTTTTAATTTCACACAATCTGGAATCCGGCGCTTGCATGAACTCGTCCGGATCATAGTAACAATCTACTTCAATACCAACTATAAAAAATGCTTCAACGTCAACAACCTTTAGTCGCACGGTATCTCCCCATTTTCCAGCAATTATATAAAAATGGCGTAACAGAAAATAGTGTTACGCCGAATCAATTAACCTATATTTTTACCAAGGGAAGAAATGATGTCCCTCTAATCTTTCCCACTTTCCATCAACCTTCTTTGTTAAATGGAAATGAGGAAGATTAGCTACCATCAGTCTACCATACCGATCAAAATAATGGGGGTCTTCGTATTCAAAATTATAGTTCTTCTGCGTTACAACTTTTTCTGCATAATTTTTGTTAACACTGAAGGTTTCCCTTCCCCTTCTTGCTTCTAATTGAGCCTGACTGAGAGTTAGAGGTTCAGAAACTATTATTCCACCATCGGAGTTTAAATAAGCCTTAAAATGTTTTTCTTTTTTCTTTTTTATTTGATATGCAACTTCTTCACTCATTGTAACACTTTTAGTCACAAATTTGATAAAAGATCTACCAAAGTATTCGCCTATTTCCTTAGCAAGGGCTCCTTGGTTTGCAACATAATCACCTACAAATTCACCTGTTATTACCGCTCCTGTAACAAGAGCTATAAAATCCCCAACAGGTATTGGGCCATCAATCGCAGCAATAACTCCCAATGCTGCTAAGCGTTTAAGTAACTGTTTCTCGGTTATTTTAATCCCAATCTCTTCTAATACTGTTAGAGCGTGGCTAGTCGTTATACTTCTGATCTCCACCTCTTCTGGGAATTCATTGTGGATCTGATAGTAATCATAATATTCTTTAGCAAGCGCATCTATACGCTCAAAGTCCCTCTGTAAATCTTCTTGATCTATATCCATCATATTATTATCGTTGTTCTCAGACTGCGTTGTCTTATCTGCATACTCATCAACAATTGAAACAATCTCTTCAAACAAGTAATCTTCGTTATCCCCCAAATATTCTTTTAACTTATTACTCAATTCTATGGAAGCTTCTGTACCCTCTTCTGACAATATGTCTATATATTGCTCAATTTCACTTCGCTGCATATAGGCGTCTTTCTCGTCGCTCGTCTTTGCAAAAATACTAGTAGCATTTCCGAATAACAATGCGATTACCATAAAAACTGTTATCCATCTTTGATTCTTAAACATAAATTCAGTTGATACTACATTTTGTAGTATTCAACCTTCCACCCCCTGCATTTAAATTATTTTATTGGTAAATAAACTAAATATTACCATATATATTTATACTACATTCTTTATCTTCGGTAAATAAACTTTGTATTTTTTGGAAAATTAAGTTATATAAGTAAGGAGTTTAAATCAATAAAATTTGACGCTAATGTGAACTCATTTGTCTTTCAAAAAAAAAAAAAAACTGTTCCCTAGTAGAATTTCCCACTAAGGAACAGTTTCTTTTGCTGTTACGATTTTTGCTGATACTTCATCGCTCGTGCCGCAATATCCGTGCGGTACTGCGCCCCATCAAACGAGATCCCTTGGACCTTCGCATACGCTGTCTCACGCGCTTGCGCCAAATCCGCTCCGGTTGCCACGACGCCAAGCACACGGCCACCGCTCGTAACGATGCCTTCCTCGGTTGCCTTCGTACCTGCGTGAAACACCGTAGCTCCCTCGTTTGCCTGACCCAGTCCCTGAATCAACGCACCCTTTGGATATTCTCCCGGATAACCCGGGGCTGCCATGACGACACAGACAGCACTTCCTTTTTGCCACGTCACATCAACTGCATCAAGCTCACCATTGATCGTCCCGACAAAAATATCGAGCAAATCTGTTTCGAGCAACGGCAAGAGCACCTGTGTCTCTGGATCGCCAAAACGCGCATTGAATTCCACGACTTTCGGGCCTTGCTCCGTAATCATCAGACCTGTGTAGAGAATGCCTTTGAACGGAATGCCATCCTTAGCCATCCCTGACGCCATCGGCTGGACAATCGTTTTGACGATCTCGTCTACCAGCTCAGCAGACATTTGCGGTACCGGAGCGTATGTTCCCATGCCGCCTGTATTGGGACCTCGGTCATCATTGAAGATTCGCTTATGATCCTGAGAAGTAATCATCGGCTTAACTGTCTCTCCATCGACGAAAGACAGCAGCGACAGCTCTTCGCCGAACATGCACTCCTCAATGACCACGCGCGCTCCCGCTTCACCAAAGACGCTTTCCTGCATGATCTGACGGAGTGCCTCTTCCGCTTCCTCCACTGTTTCTGCGACAACGACCCCTTTCCCCGCTGCCAAGCCGTCCGCTTTGACAACGATAGGAGCTCCCTGCTCTCGCACGTACGCACTCGCGGATTCGTAATCCAGGAACGATTCATAGGCAGACGTCGGAATCTCGTAGCGTTTCATTAAATTTTTCGCAAAAGACTTGCTGCCCTCGATCATTGCCGCTTTTTGGTTCGGGCCATAGATCGGCAGATTGCGCTCCTGGAAAAATTCCACAATCCCCGCCAGCAAAGGATCTTCCGGGCCAACGACTGTCAGATCAATTCCCTCATCTTTGACGAATTGAGCCAGTGCAGCAAAATCGAAAACGCCAATCGGCACGTTTTGTGCGATTTGGGCAGTGCCCCCATTTCCTGGCGCACAGTATACCTTTGTCACTTTAGAGCTCTGCAACAGCTTCCAGGCAATCGTGTGTTCTCGACCGCCACCGCCGATCACTAATATTTTCATCGTATTTCCTCCTGTGTGAGAGGTAATCCACTCTTAAGTACGTGATAAAAAGCGAACGTTACTCCCGAATAGCCTCTTTTAGTGCTTGAAATGACGAGTGCCGGTAAAGATCATCGCAATGCCCACTCGGTTGCAAGCATCAATCGATTCTTGGTCGCGAATGGAGCCGCCTGGCTGGATGATAGCGGTAATCCCTGCTTTGGCTGCCGCTTCCACGGTATCTCCCATAGGGAAAAAGGCATCCGAAGCCATAACCGCGCCACTTGCCAATGCACCTGCTTGCTCGATGGCGATTTTCGCTGCCCCAACGCGGTTCATCTGACCTGCACCCACGCCGATGGTCATATTGTCTTTTGCCAAGAGAATCGCATTCGATTTGACGTGCTTGACGACTTTCCAAGCGAATTTCAGCTGTGCCAGCTCCTCTTCCGAAGGCTTACGGTCTGTGACCACTTGAATCTCGCTTTCTTCGAGCTGCTTGTAGTCGAAGTCTTGAATGAGTGCCCCGCCTGCAACAGGAGCCACGCGAAACAGATTGTCCACTTTTTTGGCTGGTTCATTCAGCGCAGGAATACGCAAGAGACGCAGGTTCTTTTTCTCAGCCAGAACAGCCAACGCCTCTTCGGTGAAGTCTGGTGCAATGATAATTTCCAGGAAAATCTCTTTCATCGCGAGTGCGGTGTCACGGTCAATCGAGCGGTTTGCAGCCACGATCCCACCGAAAATAGAGACAGGGTCTGCTTCGTAAGCTTTTTGGTAAGCGGCGCGAATATCAGTACCGATCCCTACTCCACAAGGGTTGGAGTGTTTGATCGCAACGACAGCAGGCTCAGCGAATTCGCGTACAATCGCCAACGCTGCATCTGCGTCATTGATGTTGTTATAGGAAAGCTCTTTTCCTTGCAGTTGACTAGCATTCCCGATGCTCAACTGATCCGATAACGGCTCACGGTAAAATGCCGCACGTTGATGTGGATTTTCCCCATAGCGCAAATCTTGTGCTTTCTCGTAAGTCACCGTGTAGCTCTCAGGCAACAGTTCGCCCACCTGCTCACTCAAATAGCGAGAGATCAAGGCATCATAGGCAGCCGTATGACGGAATACTTTTGCAGCTAGCTTGCGACGGGTTTCTAGCGTAGTATCGCCATTTGCCTCAATTTCTTCTGCTACTTTTTCGTAATCGGCTGCATCGACTACGACACTGACGAACGCATGATTTTTCGCAGCAGAGCGCAGCATCGTTGGTCCACCAATATCAATATTCTCAATGGCATCTTCATATGTCACGTCTGGCTTCGCTATCGTTTCCTTGAAAGGATAAAGGTTCACGACAACCAGATCAATGGTTTCAATCCCAAGGTCTTTTAGTTGCTGCACATGTGCTTCACTGTCCCTTACAGCCAAGAGGCCGCTGTGGATATTGGGATGCAACGTTTTGACGCGACCGTCCAGAATTTCTGGAAATCCAGTCACTTCAGAAATGCCAATGACGGGAACTCCCTCTGCTTTTAAGAGAGAAGCCGTACCCCCGGTAGAAATGATTTGTACCCCGGCGGCTACCAATCGACGGGCAAACGGAATCAATCCTGTCTTGTCAGAAACGCTGATCAACGCTTTTTTCACACTCACGGATAGAACCTCCTGAATTTTAGTGAAAACATGAGTAACTATTGACCAAAACACGAACAATACTTACATATTATAAAATAATTGTACGCTATTATCAACAACTTCGTCAGGAAAACAAACGCAGCCGCCCATGCCTGTTCGGCACTTGCGACTGCATACACCTGCATTTGCTTTGATGAAGTTATCGTTTTTTCTTGCCTTTGCCTGATAGCTTTTTAATGCGACCTGACAGTGAGACTGATTTGCTTTTGGCATTCGCCCTGATTGGCTTGATCTGCTTCTTCGACTTGCGGCTCTTCGCCTTTACTTCTTTGGGCATTAAGTTCCCTAACTCTTCCATAGAGATGGATTCGCCGTCCTTTACACGATCCCTGACGCGCTCTTTCGTCTCCTCTGGCACTTCGAATCCCATGTTTCCCAGCTCATCGAGCAGTGCATCTACATTGGCTCCGCCCTTCGGCATTTTTTCCGCTAGCTTCATAATATCGTTAAGCGTCCATTGCCGCCCTGTTTTTTGGCTTAGCTTATCGAGCAAGTTCGAAACAAAATCTCCGCTCAAGTCGGCCCCTCCCTTTGTGGGAATATCCCTCTCTTACTGTATGTCACAAGAGTTGATTTGGTTTGTCATGATTCGCGGAGGAAGGAACGCTGTCCAAATATTGACAATAATTTTCAGTTTCCTATAACATTTAAATGATACCAACAAAATCCAACAGTCCGGGGGCCCATATGAACTTTATTGGAAATTCTCTGTTTTCTCCGCCTGTTGACGGTTCTTTGGGTGGCTTGTCGTCCTCTACCCTACATGAAACCCTTTTACAACCAATCTTGGAGCATATGGAAGCAGGGGTGACTGTTTACGGGCTTGACGGCAATGTCCTTTTTTTCAACAAAGCTGCCAAACACTTCGGCATGTCCGAACCGATAAATCTGCACGAGCAAACATACGGCTCTTCTGCCTTTTATCATCCAGACGGCATTACTCCTGTAGCTTTTGAGGAGTTGCCGTCTGTTCGAGTATTATGCGGGGAAATCGTCAATGGCCAAGAATTGTGGACACAACCGAGCGGAAAAGCCGTTTCGATTCTCGTAGCCAATGGGAAGCTCCTCACCCAAGTATCTGGTGAACCTGTTGGTGCCCTGATCGTTACACACGATATTACGGAGCGTAAATGGGCTGAGCAACGGCTGGAGGTTAGCGAGCAGCGCTACAAATCACTGTTTGAGCACAACCCGGACATCGTGTGCTGGCTGGATCTGGCAGGCAAGTTCTTGAATCTGAATCCGGCGTTCGAAGTCGTCACTGGCTACAGCCTGAACGATCTTCGCAACCAGTCTTTTCAACAGTTGCTGGACAGAGAAGGCGTCAAGCGCGTCCTCTCCATGTCACGTCATACACAAAAAGGCGTATCCGATAATTACGATCTGTCTGTGCTCCATAAAAATGGAACGCGCATTGAGCTAAACGCCACCGTCGTCCCTATTGTCGTAAACGAGACCAATGTCGGCTATTTTGTCATTGCCAAAGATATTACCAAGCGCAAAGAAACCGAGAGAATGATTCACTACCTTGCCTACCATGATACACTGACAGGCCTGCCCAATCGCTCCTTATTCCAAAGCAAGCTGGAAGATTCGCTACTCCATGCCTCTCACCAAGCACAACCGCTTGCGATCCTGTTTCTGGACTTGGATCGCTTCAAATACATTAACGATACACTCGGCCATTCCACCGGGGATCATCTGCTTACGCAAGTTGCCGAGCGCTTGCGAGACAGCGTCGGTCCTCATGATACTGTTTGCCGTCTAGGCGGGGACGAATTTACCATCATCCTGCCAGGAATGGCTCACGATGAAGCGATGCATTTTGCTGAAAAGCTCATGCAAAAGCTCATCTCGCCGATCTTTTTGGGCAACCAAAGCTTCGTGGTCACTACCAGTATGGGCATCAGTCTCTTCCCTCAAGATGGAACTGACGCTGAAACATTAATAAAAAATGCGGACACAGCGATGTACCAAGCCAAGGAACACGGCAGAAACAACTATCAGTTTTTTTGCCCCGAACTGAATATTGCTCTCGCCAAAAAAATGATGCTGGAAGCCGGTCTTCGAACCGCATTGGATCACAACGAGTTTCAGCTACATTACCAGCCGCAGTACGATCATGAAAAGATTGTCGGCCTGGAAGCCTTGATTCGTTGGCAGCATCCTGCATACGGAATTGTGTCCCCTCTTGATTTCATTCCCCTAGCCGAGGAAACGGGCTTGATCATCCCAATCGGTCAATGGGTGCTGGAAAAGGCCTGCCAACAATGCGTGGAATGGCAGCAGCAAGGCTTGCCACCTGTACGTCTCGCCGTGAACTTGTCCATGCGCCAGTTGCAAGACAAGCATCTGGTGACTATGGTCCAGCAAACGTTGCAGAAGACAGGTCTCGCCCCTGCTTACCTTGAGCTTGAAATTACCGAGAGCATTGCCATGCATCGACTCGATACAGTCATCCCGCGTCTTCAGGCACTTCAAGACATGGGGATCCATATTTCCATCGATGATTTCGGGACAGGCTATAGCTCGTTAAGTTGCTTGCAGTCGCTCCCGATCAACTCTTTGAAAATCGATCAGTCTTTCATGCGTAACATGTCCACCAACACGTCCATCGTGTCCGCGATTGCTGCCATGGCACATAGCTTGAGTCTTTCTCTAGTAGCCGAGGGCGTGGAGACAGAAGCGCAGCTGGAATTTTTACGCTCACTTGGCTGCAGCACTTTCCAGGGATATTTTTTCAGCAAACCTATTTCAGCAACCGAATGTGAGTGGTTGTTGGCAAACCTCGCAGCAAAATAGGGTGAGTCGGTCATAGTTAGAAGCCGACACCGTATGAAAGGACATGAATAACATGCATGTAGGACGAGAAAATATGATTGACAAATATTAGTGACAGGAATACGATGACAAAGTCAATCATTCATCCTCGTTAGGTGAGGCTCCTATACAAACATAGGCCACTGCCCGGAAATATCGAAAGATGCCAATGGGTAGAACAGGAACTGCCGAACTAAGGCTTTTCTTAAGGTGGCTAAGGAATGTTTCCTTTACGTTGTATAGTGCCAAAGCTCTGGTAGGGGGAGAAAAAGTGGTGTTATTTTGTGCACTTTTCTAACCCTCTAGATTCCCGCTAGAGGGTTTTTATTTTGAAAGGGGGGAACGTTTTAATGGACAGTAGTCCAAGGTACCGAATGAATAACTGCAATCAAGATTGTGTACGGAGAATTTTCCGGCCTTGTGGCGCTGCGGCATGTTCCCCATACCTTATTTGACATTCTCCCTTTTTATGGGACGAGTGTATGTAAGTAACTTTATGTAGACATGCTTGCGCAACATGGTCGTATCCCTCCGATCCTTATTTGCGAAAGGATGAGAAAACCATGTTGAACATTTACAAAACGAATACCATGGGAAAAATAGAAGAGCTGCATCAATTTGAAAAAGGCTGCTGGATCCATCTGACCGATCCTTCTGAGCAAGAAAAGCAACAAGTCGTCAGGGAATTGTCGATTGACCTTCATTTTTTGCAGGATGCCCTTGATGACGAAGAAATCGGACGGATCGACAAGGACGGAAACCGCGTGATGCTCTACGTGGACATCCCGATCTCCACGAAGGAAGCGACGAAGGACCACTATACGACGGTTCCGTTGGGAATTATGGTGATGGAAGATTATATCTTAACCGTTTGCCTGGTAGAAACAGCTGTCATGAATGAGTTCGTCAAAGGGAAAGTGAAAAACTTTCACACGCATATGCGAAACCGGTTCGTCCTGCAAATTTTATCGAATACGTCGCATGATTATTTGCATTACTTGAAAAAAATCAACAAGCAGACAGAAACGATGGAAAAATCGTTGCGACAATCGACGAAAAACAATGAACTGCTTACCTTGCTTGAATTGCAGAAAAGCCTCGTTTATTTTTCGACGTCCCTGGAAACGAACAGTCTGTTGATCTCCCTGCTTCGGAGCGGCAGTTATTTGAAAATGTACGAAGAAGATAAGGAACTGCTGGAAGAAGTAAAAATCGAAACCAAGCAGGCCATCAAAATGACGGAAATCTATACCGCCATTTTAGGGAACATCATGAATGGCTTTGGCTCCGTCATCTCCAACAATCTGAATCGCGTAGTGAAGCTGTTGACCGCCATTACCATTGTCATCACCTTACCTATGGTGATCGGCACCTTTTATGGCATGAACGTCCCGCTTCCTTTACAGGATCATCCGCACGCATTCACGATCATTATGGTCATGTCCACTGCTATTACGTCCGTAACAGCCCTCCTGTTTTGGAGAAAGAGGTATTTCTAAAACGGATGACCAAAAAACCGACATCATAAAAGGATGTCGGTTTCTTCTTTATCTCTCGATTTACGTCAGCTGGACAAGCCTTCCTTCCAGCTTCACTCTCTCTTCTGCTAAATAGCCAATGACCTTCACCAAAAGCTCATGCTCCACGGCATGGATACGAGCCGCCAAAGTCTCAGCCGTATCTGCATCTTGCACCGCTACGGGAATCTGGGCAATGATCGGCCCTGTATCCAGACCGGCATCAACCAGATGTACCGTTACCCCCGTTATCTTTACCCCGTATGCGAGTGCCTGACCAATCGCGTCTTTTCCTGGGAAAGCAGGCAAAAGCGACGGATGCAAATTGATGATTTTTCCTTCGTAGTCAGACAAAAGAGTGTCGCCCACCAACCGCATGTAGCCTGCCAGCACAACCAGCGATATATCGCGTTTTTGGAGCTGCGCCACTATTTCCTGCTCAAACGCAGCCTTGTCTGCATACTCCTTCGGTTGAAAAACAAAGGTGTCGATCCCTAAACGCTCTGCCCGTTCCAAAACCTTGGCGCCAGGCTTGTCGCACACGAGCAAGGCAACCTCTACACCTGGGAGCCTACCGTCCTGTACAGCCTGCACGATCGCTTCAAAGTTGGAGCCGCTGCCTGAGGCGAAAATGGCCAGCTTTCTCACCATTCCACCCCGTTGTATACGACTTTGCGCTCTCCCGCTTGAATATGTCCGATCAAATACGCCTGTTCTCCCAACTCTTGCAGCTTTTCCATCACACTTACTGCGTCTTCTGGCTTCACGACAAGCATCATGCCAATGCCCATGTTGAACGTTTTGTACATATCCGGGTATGAAATGTTACCCGCATCCTGTACCAGCTCGAAGATCGGCAGCACCGGCCAGGAACCAACGTTGATCACAGCCTGCATTCCTTCTGGAAGCACGCGTGGAATGTTTTCAGTAAAGCCGCCGCCTGTGATGTGTGCCAGAGCTTTCACTTCATGTGACTCAAGAACGGATAGCACTTGCTTCACGTAAATGCGGGTCGGTGTCAGCAGCTCTTCGCCGAGCTTTTTGCCTAATACGTCAACATGATCATGCAGGGACATGCCTTTGTCTGCCAAAAGAACCTTGCGAACGAGCGAGAAACCGTTGCTGTGCACGCCGCTGGAAGCCAGACCAATCAGTACATCGCCTGCCGCCACGGACGCTCCCGTAATCATTTTGCTCTCGTCCACGACACCTACGGTGAAGCCTGCGATGTCGTACTCGCCTTCTGCGTACATGCCAGGCATCTCGGCAGTCTCCCCGCCAATCAGCGAGCAGCCGGACTGGGAGCAGCCTTCCGCGATCCCTTTGACAATTGCTTCGATTTTTTCCGGAATGACCTTATCTACTGCCAGATAATCGAGGAAAAAGAGCGGCTCTGCCCCTTGAACCACTACGTCATTGACGCACATAGCGACAGCATCGATGCCGATTGTATCGTGTTTGTCCATGGCAAAAGCGAGCTTCAGCTTGGTTCCTACTCCATCTGTGCCAGAAACGAGAATCGGTTTCTCGTATTTTTTGGTATCCAGGCGAAACAGCGCTCCGAACCCTCCCAAATCCGTCATAACTTCCGGGCGGAATGTTCGTTTGACGTGCTTTTTCATGCGTTCGACGGCTTCGTTGCCCGCATCGATGTCTACACCAGCTTGTTTATATGCTTCACTCATCGTTTCTCCCCCTAGCAAGAGGTGCTTGTATTAGCATTTGAGCGCAGGAAGCGCTTCTTCGAATTCAATCTCAGTCGGATATTCTCCGTTAAAGCATGCGAGGCAGTGTCCTCTATTCGGAGCCGAATCGGTGCGGCCAATTGCATCGATCATTCCTTCAACAGACAAGAACGACAGCGAATCAGCTTCAATGATTTGACGAATTTCCTCTACGGATTTGGTCGATGCAATCAGTTCCTCACGCGACGAGGTGTCGATGCCATAAAAGCAAGAATTCATAACAGGCGGAGAGCTGATACGCACATGCACTTCTTTGGCGCCAGCCTCACGCAGCATACGGACGATCCGATTACTCGTCGTACCACGAACAATGGAGTCGTCAATCATAACTACGCGCTTGCCTTCCACTACCTTGCGAACCGCAGACAGCTTGAGATAGACAGCACGCTCGCGCAGCTCCTGACTCGGCTGAATGAAGGTACGTCCGACATAGCGGTTTTTGATCAAGCCGATTTCGTACGGAATTCCTGTCGCTTCAGCAAATCCGATAGCAGCTGAGATACTCGAATCCGGTACACCTGTGACGACATCCGCATCAATCGCGGATTCCAATGCCAGTTGCTTGCCCAGACGTTTGCGCGCCATGTGGACATTGATTCCGTCGATGTCACTGTCTGGTCTGGCAAAATAAATGTATTCAAACGTACAAATCGAACGCTGTGTCGTTTCTGTAAACTTGCTTTCGGTAATGCCATCCTTGTCGATGACGATCAGCTCACCCGGTTGCACGTCACGCCAATATTGCGCGCCAATGATATCGAACGCACAAGTCTCGGACGCGACAGTGATCGCATCTCCGAGTCGTCCCAATGACAACGGACGCAAGCCATTCGGATCGAGGGCGATCACGAGCTGATTCTCGTTCATTACGAGAAGGGCATACGCTCCCTTGATGTATTGCAAGGCGTCCTTTACCGCTCCCGGCAAATCCTTGCACTCAGAGCGGGCGATCAGATGTGCGATCACTTCTGTGTCACTGGTCGTCTGGAAAATAGAGCCTTTTGCTTCCAGCTCTTTCCTAAGCACGGCGGCATTCACGAGATTTCCGTTGTGGGCAACAGCCATGCTGCCTTGTGCATAGCGGAAAAAGAGAGGTTGGGCATTTTCAATCTTGCTCGAACCAGCAGTCGTATAACGGGTATGACCAATCGCGATATGACCGCTGAACTTCTCCAGATCGCCCTTGCCAAAAGCCTCTGACACAAGACCCATTCCGCGGTGCTTATACCATTTCTCGCCGTCGGAGGCGCAGATACCTGCGCTCTCCTGACCGCGATGTTGAAGGGCGTGCAGACCCAGATAGGTCAATTGGGATGCTTCTTTGTGGTTGTAGATGCCAAAGACGCCGCATTCTTCGTTCAATTTGTCCCAGATTAGCCGATCAAACATGGAATCGCATCCTTCCAGGCTGCTTTCACCTCTTGAGTCGAAGCGTTGATCGCTTCTGTACCGTTCACGTTTACTACCAGACGATTGCCGCCGACCGTACCGATGTTTTCAGCAGGTACGCCATGTTCACCTGCCAATGCGAGAATCGCCGCTGCTTTCTCCCCAGAAGCACTGAGCAAGATGCGAGATTGAGATTCACTGAACAAGAGCACGTCAGTACGCAGCTCGGACGCAAGAGCCACCTGCGCACCGAAGCCTTTGCCGAAGCAAGATTCAGCCAGCGCAACACCCAGACCGCCTTCGGACAGATCGTGTGCGGAGTTCACCAGACCTTGGCGAATCGCTGTGAGAACCAGCTTTTGTACTGCCGCTTCCTTGGTCAGATCGATTTGTGGAGGACGTCCGGAAATGCTGCCGGTAGCCATCTTTTGATACTCACTGCCGCCCAGTTCAGCGAAGGTCTCACCTAACAGGATGATCGCGTCGCCTTCATTTTTGAAATCCTGCGTCGTAATATGGTCAACATCAGTGATCAAGCCGACCATTCCCACCGTTGGGGTTGGATAGATCGCGTCACCACTGCGTTCATTGTAAAAGGATACGTTTCCGCCGATGACCGGAGCATCGAGTGCTACGCACGCTTCGCTCATGCCCTCACACGATTTTTCAAATTGCCAAAACACCTCAGGCTTTTCCGGGCTTCCGAAGTTCAAGCAGTCCGTAATCGCCAGCGGTTCTGCACCGGAGCAGACGACGTTGCGTGCAGATTCTGCAACCGCAATGGCACCGCCCACTTTTGGATCGAGGTATACATAGCGACCGTTGCAATCCGTACTCATGGCAAGAGCCTTGCGAGTACCGCGCACCATGACAACAGCAGCGTCAGAACCAGGCTTTACAGCTGTGTTTGCACGCACGATGTGATCATATTGCTCGTATACCCACGCTTTATTCGCCACTGTTGGCTGAGCCAGCAAGCTTTTCAGCGTTACATTCAGATCTTTCGGTTCACTGATTGCAGCCACTGCATCTACCTTCGCGTTTGCTTCGTAGTAAGCCGGCACCGCAGATGGACGATGGTACACAGGTGCGTCGTCTGCCAAGCTGTCTACTGGCACTTCGGCTACTACCTCACCTTGATGCACCAGGCGCAGCTTGCTGTCTTCCGTTACTTTACCCACTACAGCGGATGCCAAGCCCCATTTATCAAAAATCGCAATCGCTTCTGCCTCTTTACCTTTTTCCACGACGACGAGCATACGCTCCTGAGACTCAGACAGCATCATTTCGTATGCAGACATGCCAGCTTCACGCTGTGGCACCAGGTCCAGATTCATTTCGATACCATTGCCCGCCTTGGACGCCATCTCGGAGCTGGAGCTGGTCAAGCCAGCCGCTCCCATGTCCTGAATGCCGACAACGATACCCGTGTCGATCAACTCCAGGCACGCTTCCAGCAGGAGCTTTTCCATGAATGGATCGCCGACTTGTACCGCCGGGCGTTTTTTCTCCGACTCTTCCGTGAGCTCCTCAGACGCAAAGGTCGCCCCGTGAATACCGTCTCGCCCTGTGCTGGAACCAACGTAGATAACAGGGTTGCCGATACCGGACGCTACCCCTTTTTGAATCTTTTCGTGGTCGATCAAGCCGACGCACATAGCGTTGACAAGCGGATTTCCTTCATACGTAGGGTCGAAATTCACTTCGCCACCCACAGTCGGAATCCCGATGCAGTTCCCGTAGCCTGCGATACCTGCAACGACGTTTTCGAACAAATATTTGACACGAGGAGACTTGAGCTCTCCGAATCGAAGCGAGTTGAGCAGCGCAATCGGACGCGCGCCCATCGAGAATACGTCACGGATGATACCGCCCACACCAGTCGCAGCCCCTTGGTACGGCTCGATCGCAGATGGGTGGTTATGGCTTTCGATTTTGAAAACAACCGCCTGATTGTCACCGATGTCGACAATACCCGCACCTTCCCCCGGTCCTTGCAAAACGCGAGGTCCTTTTGTCGGGAAACGACGCAGGACAGGCTTGGAATTTTTGTAGGAGCAGTGCTCCGACCACATGACGCTGTACAGACCTGTCTCCGTCCAGTTCGGTTTGCGGCCGAGAATTTCTACGACACGCTGATATTCTTCGTCAGTCAGACCGATTTCTTTGTAGAGCTTTTGATCGGCAATTTGTTCGGCTGTCGGTTCTTTATGCGTGAGTTGTGGCACTGTTCTGCTCCCTCCAAGTCTTCAGGATCGAGGTAAACATGCGGCGTCCGTCATCGGAAGTCATCCAAGAATGGACGGCACGCTCCGGGTGAGGCATCATGCCAAGTACGTTTCCACGTTCGTTGCAAATGCCTGCAATATCTTCCAGTGAACCATTCGGATTCTCGCCATGATAGCGGAAAACGATCTGCTTGTTCGCTTTTAGCTTCGCCAGCGTTTCTTCATCACAGTAGTAGTTCCCTTCGCCGTGTGCGATCGGAATTTGGATGACTTCCCCTGCCGCGAAATCACGGGTAAAGGAGGTATCGTTGTTTTCCACACGCAATTCGGACAGCTTGCAACGGAATTTCAGTGAACGGTTGCGCAAAAGTGCTCCTGGCAACAGCCCGACCTCGGTCAGGATCTGGAAGCCGTTGCAGATTCCCATGATCAGCTTGCCTTCTTCTGCTGCCTTCACCACTTGCTCCATGACGGGTGAAAAACGAGCGACTGCACCACAGCGCAGATAATCTCCATAAGAGAATCCGCCTGGCAAGAGAATCGCATCATATTTAGAAAGATCCGTATCGGAATGCCATACGTAATCCACTGGCACTCCCATTACATCTTCAACTGCGTTAAACAAATCGATGTCGGCATTCGAGCCTGGAAAGACAATAACGGCTACTCGCATGTCCTTAGCCCTCCACGATATCAAAGCGATAGTCTTCTACCACCGTATTGGCCAGCAGCTTTTCGCACATTTCACGTACACGTTCTTCTGCTTGCGCACGGTCAGAAGTGTTCAATTCCAGCTCCATGTACTTCCCGATGCGCGCATTGTTTACTTCATCAAAACCCAAGGTGTGCAGAGCACCTTTTACAGCGTGTCCTTGCGGGTCCAAAACACTCTCGCGCAATGTTACATAAACAACAGCTTTAAACATGTACGTCTCCTCCTAGTCTCGTAAGCATTTCTTTGTAAGCTTCCTCCACATTGCCTAAATCGCGGCGGAAGCGGTCTTTGTCGAGCTTTTCATTTGTTACCGAATCCCAGAAACGGCATGTATCCGGGGATATTTCATCGGCGAGGAGAATCTCCCCGTCCGTTGTTTTTCCGAATTCCAGTTTGAAATCGACCAAAGTAATGTTGCGCTCGCTCAGGTAAGGCACGAGGACCTCGTTTACAGCAAGACCCATGCGCTCCAATGTCGCTTGGTCACTCTCACTCGCAATCCCCAACACTTTGATATGGGAGGCATTCACCAATGGATCTCCCAGTGCGTCATCCTTGTAGTAAAACTCGACAACTGGCTGCGGGAGCACAGTCCCTTCTTCCATGCCAAGACGCTTGGCCAATGAGCCTGCTGCGATATTGCGAACGACTACCTCCAAAGGGATAATCTCCACTTTGCGAACAACTTGCTCTGTGGCGGACAGCAGACGGACAAAATGGTTGTCGATGCCCCGCTCCTTCAGCATGGTGAAAAAGATTGCCGTAATGCGGTTGTTCAGCTCACCTTTTCCGGTGATTTGCGCCCGTTTCTCTCCATTGAATGCTGTTGCGTCGTCTTTGTACTCTACCCAGTACTGATCAGGCAAAGATGTCCGATAAATACGTTTTGCCTTACCTTCGTAGAGTTGTTCCTGTTTTTCCACCGTAGGAGTCACCTTCCCAGTCAAAAAGGTTGAGTTTCGGTTAATTCACGAACGTTTCAACTACATTAAAACACAAACATACGCATTTATCAACGAAAAATGATGGAATACACTTCGACAAACGTTCGGGATTTACATTATATTTCCCTTCTCAACCTCACTAACATTCGCAAACTCATTATCCAAACTACCTCATATGCACATAGAGCCCGCCCACGGAGCAGACTCTTCTCTTTTGTTTATGGTAAACTTGTCGTTGGTACAACCAATACGTGAAAGAAGGAATTTCAGATGTTTCCATTTGAAGTGTCTTTTCCTACCAAAATTTACTTTGGCATGGGCGAACTGGAACGTTTGGGCCAAGAAGCAAAATCGATGGGCCAAAAAGCATTGCTCGTCACAGGCGGCAATGCGGCCAAACGTACAGGACTTTTGGACCGCGCCAAGGCTCTATTGCAGGAAGCTCAGGTGGCGTATATTGTTTTTGACAAAATCGAACCGAATCCACGTACGGTAACGGTTGATGCTGGAGCTGCTCTTGCTCGTGAGCATCAGTGTGACTTCATCCTGGCTATCGGTGGCGGCTCCGTGATGGATGCCTCCAAAGCGATTGCGGCGGCAGCGGTTTCCGGACGCCCGATTTACGATTACATGCGAGGAAATCCTAGCGGCTCTGGTCAATTGCTGGTACCCGTTCAGGAAGCACTGCCAATCATGACCGTTCCGACAGTAGCCGCTACAGGTTCGGAAGCAAACCATATCAGCGTCCTGACTCATTGGGACACGCATGAAAAATCTTCGATCAACGGTCCAGCACTTTACCCGAAGATTGCCATTCTTGACCCGTCTATCACCTTTACCGTTCCGGCTCGTGTCACAGCGGAATCTTGCGCCGATATCTTTTCGCATCTGTTTGAAAACTATTTGATCAGCGCGGAAGGAACCCACGTCCAGGACGGTATTTCCGAAACACTCATTCGTCTCGTCGTCGAGCACTCCATCATAGCGCTTCAGCAACCAGACCATGCAGAAGCACGATCCACCCTTTTGTGGGCGAGCACGCTGGGCATCAGTCCCTTCGCTGCTGGCGGTCGTGGTGCTGGTATGCCGTTGCACGGAGTTGAACATCCGCTGAGCGGAATCTACGATATGGCTCACGGTCGGGGACTGGCGATCCTGTCTCTTCCTTATTTTGAACAGGTGATTTTGCAAGACCGTCCCGAGAGACTAGCCCGTATGGGACGTCATTGCTTTGGCGTTACCGTGGAGGACGACGGCGAAGCAGCACGAGCAACGATTGAAGCCGTTCGCCGTTGGTATGAGCGCATGGGAATCACAGAACGTCTGTCTGACTTCGGCGTGACCCAACAATCGTTGGCACAAATGGCTGAAGAAGCGGTTCGCATCGGCGGACGCGGAATCGGGTATCTGCCTAGCTCACGAAAATTGAATGAATCTGATGTGATCGCGATCTACGAGGCTTGCCTGTAATCGGAGCATCAAACACACTGGCGAGCCCTCGATTAGTTGTGTAATAATACAAATTAATCATTAATCAAAATTATTTTACTACGGAGGTTACCACCTATGGCAGATCCACGCATTAATGAACTGGCAAGCCGTCTCGTCCGTTACTCGCTCCATTTGCAAAAAGGCGAAAAAGTTCTGATCGAAAATACAGGCCTGCAACCTGAACTCGTTCGTGCACTTGTGCGTGAATCATTTGCAGTTGGGGCTCTGCCTTTGGTCACCTTGAAAGATCAGGAAGTCATGCGTGCACTCTATCAAGGCACGAGCGAAGAACACATGGCCCTGATGGCAAAATACGAGTATGACCGGATGAAAGACATGGACGCTTACATCGCCATCCGCGCTTACGACAACATCAACGAGTATGCCGACGTACCGGAAGACAAAATGGGCATTTACGCTCGCGTCCTGTATCAACCTGTACATACGAACGAGCGTGTTCCGAACAAACGCTGGGTTGTACTGCGCTACCCGAACAAGTCGATGGCGCAGCTGTCCAAAATGAGTCTCGAGGGCTTTGAGGACTTCTACTTCTCCGTCTGCAATCTGGACTACGCGAAAATGTCCGCTGCCATGACTCCGTTGAAAGAGCTGATGGAGCGCACCGATCGTGTACGCATCGTCGGTCCAAAAACAGACCTGCGCTTCTCCATTAAAGGAATCAATGCCATCAAATGTGACGGCAAACGCAATATCCCGGATGGCGAAGTATACACCGCTCCTGTGCGCGATTCCGTTGAAGGAACGATTTTCTACAACGCGGCATCGATCTACAACGGCATTACCTTCAATGATGTTCAGTTCACTTTCAAAGAAGGCAAAATCGTGGAAGCGACCAGCTCCAATACAAAAGCATTGAACGATATCCTCGACACTGACGAGGGCGCACGCTATATCGGAGAATTCGCGATCGGCTTCAACCCGCACATCCTCCACCCGATGCTGGATATCCTGTTTGACGAGAAAATCGCGGGCAGCTTCCACTTCACGCCAGGAAATGCTTACACAGTAGCAGACAACGGCAACCGCTCCTCCATTCACTGGGACTTGGTCCAAATCCAACGCCCTGAATACGGCGGCGGCGAAATCTGGTTTGACGATGTGCTGATCAGAAAAGACGGTCGTTTTGTATTGCCAGAGCTGGAAGGCTTGAACCCGGAGAATTTGATTTAAAAAGTGCCATAATAGCGAAAAGGGCAGGGACGAGGCTCCCTGCCCTTTTTTGAATAAGATTCACTACGAACCCCATTTCTTACATACGATCTAACGGGGTGACTTTACTAACTAACAATAAATCAGTAAAATAACGTTTAGATTGTTGAGGTGGTAGTCAACGATCTAACTGAGTCATTCTCAGAATGAGAAATACTCAGTTTTCCCAAAGATGATCTCCTTAGTAAATAGGGAGATCACTTTTTATTTTGTAAATTCCGCACATTAAATAACTCCTATTTTGATTCTTTCACTTCTGTGTGTGTAAATGGTGTTGGCACTTTAATCCTTCCAATACGCCTTTGTTTTACCACTGTATCTTCTCCTGGATAAACTTTAGCACGCCAATCCGCATATATATTGTATACCTCAGCAACAGCCCACAGTCTGATAACATACGAACCTGGCTTTTTAAAGGTAGCATTAATTTCTTGTCCTTTTACGACTTCATGTGTTTGTGATGAAACAAACTTGTATCCCAAATCGACCTTTACTAATTTTATGGGAAATTCTACACCTGCTGCCCAATCATGAGTACTCTGAACAGTTTCTTTTGTACTCGATGTATATTTTGCACTTAATTCAGTACCATCCGTAACTGTAATATACTCTTTGTATACTAAAAAATGTCTAGTTTCATCTTTACTATACTCGTAAGTAGCAGTACCTCTTACATACCCATCTCTATAGTAGGAAATACCAGTATCTAAGGGTTTTATAGAACCTTCTTCTTCATCTTCTCCATAGGACCCCACCACTCGACTATCATATTTATCTGGGCCTGCTGGTGTGTAGGTTGTAATGTCTCCAGATGCAAAAGTAGTTGGTAAAATACTAGATGATAGGAGAGAAAATCCTAAAATAAAGGTAGATAACGCTTTTCTCTTAAATGCCATAATCAGTCCTCCAAAATTCATATATTTCATAACCTACTAGGCTATAAAACCAAATTAAGATTTCTTATTTAAATAATTCAGTAACATCACTAAGAATTCTGAATATAATTTTTGAACATCTACATCCTGTGATGTTAACGTCATAGCAACCATGCTTACGGACAGCCCATTTCCCGAAAAATTATATACATTTACAAAAGTATTAGGAAATTTATCACTATACGCCTTAGTAATACCATTATTTTCGTCCTTGGAGTTGTAAAAATTCGGGGAATAACTAACTGAATTAGTCCATTGAAAATCTCCCTCAGGACCTGGTGCCACACCAAGCATTATTACTACACCATTTTTTTCATTTTTATAAACTAAAGTTTTATTATTATCATGAAATTGCTCTAGTGACTCTTTAGGCTCATCATTAATAGCTGGTACTATATTTCTAATATTCCAATCCTCAGTTACCTCAACATAACCCTCCGGTTTAAAATTCTCTTTTAAAAGTGAGAATTTTGAGTTGAACGTTTGCACATCAATCTTATTGGTAACTTGTGCATTCGTATTGCTTGGTTCACAAGCTGCTAACATTAATAGAGAAAAACTTAATAATACAACTAGGTAACACTTAATGTATTTATTCATAATAAGATCACCTTTTTCGTTTTTTACATATTTTAGTTTATTTCACTAAATATAGTTTGTCAAATTACTTTTGTTGAAACTTTGAACACTTTAAAATTTCGTATAATTTACCCGTGATGTTGCTGATAGCCATAACATGAATCGACTTTCGAAATCAAATTTCAGTCGGAGCAATTGGCAACAGTCTTTCTCTCAGCAAGGTGGACCAAACTCTTAACCCGCAAACAACTTCGTATCAAGCACAAATAAGCCTCCCATGATGAAGAGACTTACGTTGGCATATCAGAATAATCACAGCAATTGCGGCATTTGTGACAAATCGTTTTTCTTGTGCGTGCACCCTTTTACTCGCGAGTCAACAGCACTATTAAATGATTGTCCCATACGGCAACCTGACCTCAAAACACGTTCGAATCACATCACTTTGAACAGAAATCGTTCCCCGATGCTTCTCGACGATATTTTTTACAATAAACAAGCCGAGTCCAGTGCCTCCCCCTTGATGAGCTCGCGCTTTGTCGCCCGTAAAAAACATTTCAAAAATATGCGGCAGCGCCTCTTCAGGTATCTGGTCACCGTAATTCATGATTTGAACAACTACTTCATCGCCCTCCCGGTAAGCGTTCAAATCGATAAAATGGCCATCGCCCCCGTAGCGTATCGCGTTGGTCAGGATATTCTCAAATACGCGCGCCAGCAGCTCTCCATCCCCCACGATCACTAATTGAGCAGCAATCGTACACCGCGCGACCAGCTCATTTTTCTCAAAGGAAGGATACATCTCTTCATTTAACTGAACCAGCAATTCACTCAAATCAATGACCTTTTGTTCGATGTTGACCATGCCGTAATTCATTCTGGTAATTTCGAAGAGCTCATCAATCAACTTTTCCAATCGTTGCGACTTGGTAAAGGCAATCGTCGCATAATGCCGCATCCGTTCTTGTGGCATCTGCTCGTCTCTTAAAACTAAATCTAAATAACCCAGCACGGATGTCAGTGGTGTGCGTAAATCGTGTGCCAGATTCAAAACAAGCTGATCCTTGCTGCTTTCCGCGAAGTCTCCTCTTTCTACCGCCTTTTGCAGCATTTCACTTGCCAGATTGATATCCTTGGCGATATCTGCGAACTCATCATGGGAAGAAATATGCACATTGTGCGTAAAATCTCCATTTGCCAGATAATGAATGCCTTTGGAAATCTCCTGAAAATAGCCAACATACCGTTTGGTCAGGAGATAGAACAACAAGATCGCAATGGGAGCAAAAACAAGCAAAAAGAAATTGATATCTCCCATTTCCTTGATGTAACGGCGAACCAGGGCAAGCGGATCTTCGTACTTGACCTCCGTCCGATAGTAAAACTGGAGCACTTTATAGAGCAGGTAGGTTACGAGACCGGCCAAAAGCATGCCAAACCCAAGAAGCTCAATCATTTTGGAACGAAAGCTATATCTCCTCTTCATCATGGAAAAAATGAACCACTCCCTATACTCGCTTCCGTCCAGTGCTCAATCATGATAGACTCTTTTGACACGTTCTCCTAAACGGCTAACCAACTCGTTCGTAATGGTTTTACATGGAAGGGCCATTTCCTCGGCAGTGATACCCTCTTCTTGATCTCTGCCGATAAAGGTCACAACATCTCCCTTTTGTACCCCTTCCATGTCTGTAATATCTACAAAAAGTTGATCCATGCAGACAGAGCCGATAATCGGTCTCCTTTTTCCTTTGATGAGGCAGATAGCGCCCGTGTGTGATAGCATACGTGGAACCCCGTCAGCATACCCGATAGATACGATGGCCATCTTACTGTCTTGCTGTGCTGTGTAAGCTCGGCCATAGCCCACGGAGGCTCCTTTTTCCACCTGTTTCACCTGCACAACTCTTGCTTTTAGTGATAACACAGGACGTAGGTCGACACTTGTTTTTACCGTGTCTCCCTGCTTGCTCAACATTCCGTAGAGAGCAATCCCAATCCGAGCATAATCGTATTGCAGCTCCCCATAATTGAGCACGCCGTAACTGCTTTGGACGTGCAGCCTCTGTGGATCGATTCCCTTTTCTTTCAACTGCTCGATCACTTTCTGGAAACGAGCAATTTGATTTTTCGTGTATGCGATATCCGAAGCTTCCAAACTGTCAGCCACACTCAGATGCGTAAAGGTACCACATACCTGCAAATTTTTATAGCGATACATAGCCGCAATTTTTTCCGTGTGTTCCCAAGATTCCCCGAGTCTCCCCATTCCCGTGTCGATCTTGATATGAACAGGGATTTTCACGTTGTAGCTATTCAGTTTTTGGGCATATTCGTCATCTACTACGGTTTGCGTCAGTCTGAAACGGGCGATTTGGCGTATCCGTTGCTCATCGGTATAGCCAAGCACCAGGATCTCCCCTTTTACGCCCTTCTTTCTTAGCTCGATTCCTTCATCGATTGTGGCAACAGCGAAGTGATCAATCCCGAGCTTGTTTAAGTACCTCGCGACTTGCCACCCGCCGTGACCATATGCCTGCGCCTTCACGACTGCCATCACCGCACAATCCTTCGGAAGAACCCGCTGGATTTCCCTGACATTATGTTGGAGATGAGGAAGATGGATATCCGCCCATGCTCGTCCTGTTTGATCCGGTTTCTCACCTCGAAAGCGCTGGATCACCTTCATCGCCATCACAGAAAGAACAAACGACAGCACCGTGACTAGCGTAAAATGAACCAAGCTGTTTTCAACAAGTAGCCATGTCAGTCCCGTTACTTTGGCCGCCGCGCGAATGAGCACAATACATAGCGGATGAATGACATAAACATACAGACTCAGCTTTCGTAAGGCTGGGCGATTTCTGCCTTTCCAGAACAACAGAAGTTGAAAAAGAAAATACATGCACGGTATCAAAAAAATATACATACTGTCATGGCGTTGCAGCTGAAAAGCGTGTAAAAGCAAGCCTTCTATAACTAACATGCTTCCGAACAAAACAAACCCGATGGCATACGGTGCAACCTTTTTCTTTTTCCGTCTGCGGGTATTGGCAATCATTCCTCCCATGACTACAAAAACCGGGGCAAAAAATATACCGTTCCGCGTGTAATCAAACAGGGTAAACATCGATTGATAGAAACTATCCACATACGGATTCATCTGGGCAAATCCAAAGTAACTGTCTCCCAACAGCCCGATGCCATACAGCAGCATGGTCACCCAAAACGTTTTCCATGCGGATAGTCTTGTATACAAAAAGGTACTGATACACACCCCCAGCATGATGCCTGGGAAATACCACAGATGATACAGAGTCCCGTTAAAAAGGAGGTCTTTTACCACCGAAAACACGGTCAATTGATCCGTAAAATACCCTGCATACACATTCACCGGAAGATAGAGAAGAATCGAAAGCAAATATAGCTTTCCTACTTTCCATAAAAACGGCTTCAGCAAGTACGCATTTCTGTTGCGATCTGTACCAAGCTTTTGCAAGAAGAAAAATCCTGTGCACATAAAGAAAAACGGAACCGCCACCCTGGCTATTGTTCGTGTCAGTGTAAAGTCAGCCCATTCGCTTATGGACAGCAGAGGAGAAGTATGGATTGCGATGACAAGGATCGCTGCGATGATTCGGAATTGATCCAGCCCGCCATACTGCTTTTCACTACCCCCGTTCATTACGTGCCTCCTGATGAAACACCGTAATGATAAATCCATCCACATTGTTGCCCGATATTTCGTATCTCTCACCATCCACAACCGGGATGTGCGTAACAGTATCGGTAGCTTTTACATAGTAGATTTCAATGCTCTCTTCATCCACTAGCAAATGCTCCTGATGGAATTCGTAGTTTTTCACATACTCGATATACTCTTCCAGACAGAGCTGAAGCTTTTCCATTAAGACGGCATGCGGATAGCCCACATACCGAAAATGCCAAGGCTCATCCGAAATGCCTGTCAGTTTTTCCTTGTCTTTGTCGTAGCGTTTGATAAACCCATATTGACTGGCACGTTGGCGAAACATTCGGCATACGCCATGATCGGGAAAAGAAGGGCAAATAAAATCGATCTCTTCCTTCTTTTCCCCTACATCAATCGCAAGCCCGGTCTGATGTTCACTTTCATTCGGACGTGCTACAAATTTACTGGTAAACACCTGTCCATTTTCGAGCAAGGATTGATCATAGATATCCGTTTGTTCGGCCTTGCTGCGAAAGCCACTGACTGGCACGATTGTCTGCTGTGCGTTGCAGGCTTTCAGCAGCTTGGCAAGCATCTTCGCAGCCGTGTTTTCCAGCATAATTTGGTTGTGTGTTCCATCAATCAGCCGCATGCGGTTTAGTAGAATACTGTCGTCTGTTTGCCAGCGGATCTGGTACTGGCGATTCACCAGAATCAGATGGCCGTGATGCAGATTTTCGCTGTTCAAAGAAATCGTAGAGACGTGAAGTTGTGTCATCGATTAGTCCTCCTCCAACGCTAGCATAATCAACGTATCAAGAAGCTCTTTATAGGAAATTCCCGCTGCACGCAGCATGCTTGGATATCTGCTTTTCGAGGTAAAGCCGGGGATTGTATTCACTTCGTTAAATACAATGTCTCCGTCTGGAGTGACAAACATATCTACGCGAGCAAAACCACGACAACCTAAAACCTGATAGAGATGGGTGGCTGTTTGCTTGATTTTTGCAGCGAGTTCTTCGTCAATTCTTGCTGGGACGTGGATGTGAGCAGTCTCCAATGAGTACTTTTCCGTATAATTGAAAAAGCCTTGGAGCAACTCGATTTCATCCACTTCTCCCACAAGGATCTCACGATTTCCTAGTACCGCACAGCCGACCTCAAATCCCACGATGTTTTCCTCGATGACTACTTTGTCATCATGCAGAAGGGCGTTTTCTATACCGAAAACCAATTCTTGCGTGTTGTATGCCTTTGTAATCCCAATCGAAGACCCTGCCTTTGCAGGTTTGACATACAAAGGGAATCCCAGTTCTTCGGTGGCAGATTGAACAGTGGCAAGATCAGTATTTGGATAAACGGTAACGGATCTTGGTGTTTTTACACCGGAGCTTGCCGCCAGCGTGTGAGCGATATCCTTGTCCATACAAATCGCAGAGGATAGTGTCTGACAACCGACAAACGGAATTCCGGCGAGCTCCAACAACCCTTGCACCGTTCCATCCTCTCCGTTTTTGCCATGCAAAATTGGGAACGCCACATCAACCTGCGTGATCGTCATGGCACCGTTCTCCTGTGTAACAATTCCCCGCATCTGTCTGCAAGGAGAGAGAAAGGCAGGCACGCACTTCTCACTTTGATGCCAACTGTCATTCCGAATGCTTTCGATGTTGCCGGTATATCGCAGCCATTGCCCTTCCCTCGTAATTCCTAGTAAAATCACCTCATACTTTTCCAGACACAAACTCTCCAGCACCGAACTCGTAGATTTAAGAGATACTTCATACTCCGAAGAACATCCCCCAAACAAAATCGCTACAGTCAATTTCTTCATACTCATTCACTCCTTCTTTCTTTGTTCACGTAGCTTGTTACAATCACGCCGCCCATATTGTCACCCGAAATCTCATAGTTGCGAGCAATCGGTACTTTGAGCGTCATCTCTTGATCGACAGGGTAGTAGTTAATTTCATAGATCTTCCCATCGTTTGTCACGGAGATCCTTCTTTCGTCTTTTAGGTAATCCAAGTATTCCTCGAGCGAAAAGTTATTCTGCTTCATGATCGCGCTATGCGGCAAGCCGACATATCGGAAATGCCAAGGCTCGAATTCCGTTCCTGTAATGGCTACCTTGTCCTTTGGGTAGCGCAAAATAAAACCGTATTTCCATGAATAATCTTCCAACCACTTGCCTTCAGGGGCGCGCTCCATTTTCATTTGCGTCGATCCAATATCAAGCGCGGAACCTACATTATGTTCGCTGTAACCGCTCGGCATCGCATACGCTGGCCCCATTTCTGCATATAGCTGATCTTGTTCTTCCTTGCCTCGATAACCGCTGTTCAGGATAAAGTGGCTCACGTTATCTTGCTGCGCAGCTTTGATCATCTCCAAAAATTTTTTGGCTACACTCTCTGACACTTCGATTCTTTGATCTTGCAAGCGATAGCCTTGTAACAGTTCTTCATTCTCAGACAATCGAACCACATCGTTTTTTACCCCTGCCTCATGAACCGGATACTCTTTATTGACCAAGAGAAGGTCTCCTTGATAAATTTGATCTTTTGTTATTTGTATCGATTGGTGCTCCACCTCGGTAGCCTCTCCCAACGTTTCAGTGTGTCCCCCAACATTAGGTGGTCCATCTGCTATTTTTTGAATCACGATATATCCAAACAGCAAAAGCATCACAAGCCAAAAAACCCTCTTTTTCATTCACAGTTCCTCCTTCACTTACACATGTAGGATAGGGAAAACTGTTAAAATAAAAAGTAGGGTAAATATAAAATAATTTTAAAGTTGGCCATTCATTTTTATAAAGATGCTAGCTGGATAGAGAGGGGGTCAGAGCATGAACAAAACAGACCGTTTGTTGGCAATTGTTCTGGAGCTGCAGCGAAAAAGTACGTTGCGCGCAGAAGATTTGGCCGCGACCTTCGAGACGAGCGTTCGGACGATTTATCGTGATATGCAGGCATTGAGCGAAGCAGGCGTCCCCATCGTTGGGGCACCAGGGCAGGGCTATTCATTAATGGAAGGGTATTTTCTCCCGCCCGTCAGCTTTTCGGTAGAAGAAGCCGTTACACTCTTGATCGGTGCAGACATGGTTGAGCAAGTATTTGACCAAAACTTTGGCAATAGTGCAAGAGCTGTACAGCGCAAAGTAGAAGCGATCCTGTCAACGGATGTAGGTGAACAAGCAAGACGTATCCGTTCAACCTTTCGCCTCATAAGCCCCAGAGCAAACAATCTGCGCGAGCAGGAAAAGGCGCATGCACAACTCCTCCACGATGCGATCATCAATGAGCGGAAGGTACGGTTCCGCTATCGGAGGGGCACACCTGGGCATGATGACGATCGTGAGACAGTGCGTGACGTTGCTCCATATGGTCTGGTGCTGGTTCGTGGTTCTTGGATACTTCTCGCTCATTGCGATCTGCGACAGGATATTCGTCGATTCCGCCTGTCACGCATGAGCGGCCTGATCGTATTGGAAGACCGCTTTATCCTCCCTGACCATTTCCATTTTGATGACTACAAGCCTCTCGACGATCGTTCCCTGGAGGTGCAGATCGTCATCACCGCAGCTGTCGCTGATCGGGTAAAAGAATCGGGCTATTTTTATATAGAAGAGATTACGGAGCATCCGGACGGCTTTCTCGTCAGATTGCGCGTCAGACAAATCGAAGAAATATTGTCTTGGGTACTTGGGTTGGGGGCAGATGCGGTTGTTCTTACTCCTGAATCCTTGCGTAGCCGAATGCACGAAGAAGCCAAAAAATTATTGGAACGCTACTGACATACTGCTGTCAGTAGCGTTTTACTATTATAAAAGCAAGAAAACCACGAGGAGCTGATTCGCCCATGAATACAAAGGAAATCGTGAACAAATTTGAAGACGTGACAAACCACTACCTGCATGAATTAGAAGACTTCACCATGGAACAACTCTTGCAAAAACCAAGTGAAGAGGAATGGTCGATCGGTCAAATGTACCTTCACTTGATCCAATCTGCCCGGTATTTTCAACTGGGAAGTATCGAGAAGTGTAGACAAGGAGGTCCTGCTGTCACAGAAGCAGGTACCGAAAAATCCGAGATCGGGCAGACGATATTTGCTCAAGGCTCCTTGCCGCCTATTCGCGTGAAAGTCCCTGCCTCCCCGGAGTACACACCTGCACAGCCAGAGAGCAAGGAGCAATTGCGTGATGGACTCATCAGCGTGCTCACACAAATGAAAGAGCTGGAAGCGATTTTGGACGAAATTCCTGCGCATCACACGGTGGCTCACCCAGCCTTCGGTCCGCTGACGGCAATGGAATGGTTTGCCGTCGTAGAAATGCACTATCGCCATCACCTGCTCCAGCTCAACCGACTGAAGGGTTAGTTTTTTTCTCCAAACATCCCCGCGAGCTTCTGATAAGTCGGCGGAAACTCTGCCTGATAGCGCAAAAAGGACGGGATCGGGTAGCGGATTCCGCCTTTTTGCGTTCCCACTAATCCCTCCACTAGCTCGGCAGCATCGCGAAAATGAAAGCTGAAGGCCATCTCGTGATCCTGTGTCTGGGCAAACAATCTGTCTCCATAACACGGTACGATCACTTGCGGCTGTCCCGTCTGGATCGGCTTGATTGCGATGTCTGCACAGTCAGCCCGACTGGAAAAGGTGGAAGGAATCGATCCACCGCGCTTGTACAGCATCCCCGCCACCAATCGCATGACTTGTGCCGCATTGCCGTAAATCACGACGACATCTGGCTCGATCTCTGCCCGCTCCAGCGGAAATGATACATAGTAGCCGCTTTCTTCTGCTGAAAATTTCGGGACATCCAGCTCGCTTTTCGCCCCATTTTCCAATGAATCTGTATACATCCCACAGGCGAGATGACCCTCTGTATAAAACGCAGGCTGCTCTTCATAGCCAAAAGCCACCTGCGCGATCGGACAGGACAGATCGGCTCCATTCATCGCGATACTCCAGCCATAACGCCGTGAAAAACCGACAGCTTGGCAAATGGTAATCGGATAACCCAGATCACGAACAGGTCGCTTTGCCTTTGACGGCAGAGCGGCTTCTTCTTTTCGGATGCTAACTCCTACAGGAAAGGTCTCGGTCCTCACATACATTTGAAGCGCTTGATTTAACTCGATGGCGTTCATTCCATTTGCCCCCTCGTTTTCACTTACACCACTCATACTCCGAATTTTTCGTCTTTTTTGCCCAAAGTCCTGTCATTCCCTGCATTTTTCTCAAAACTTACAACATCGTAAGGTAATGGAAAGGTTAATCGATAGGGAGTCGAAACAATCCCTGTTAGGATAAAAAAAGATTACACGTATGACTTGGGATGGCTGGAGGGTTCACAATGAAAAAGTTCACATGGCTGGGCACGGCGCTTCTCGTCTTTCTGTTAATGGGATGCTCCTCCAGCTCACCAGATGCAGTGCAAGGGCTTGGAAAAGAAGAAGCGGCGCAAATCGCTGCAGCCGCTGTTAGACAATATTATCAGATGGATGTTGATACGACGGATCGGGAAATCACGCTGGAGGACCCAACCAATTCGGTATACAGAGGAGTCCCTGTTCACGCCGTACTAAAACGCGAACCTGTGAGTGGCGATGTCCATGGCTTTCACGCCATCATCGAACCGAGATCAAAGCAAATCCTTTCCCTGTCGATTGACGTTATTGGAATAAACGGAGAAATGGCGACAAAAACGATGACAGAAGCAGATTTGGAAAAGACGGCATCAGACTTCATCCGCTCGAAAAACCTGCTTGCGACGAACGACTTCCAATTGGTTAAAGCTTCTGACGCTCATTCCAATGACGCCAAGCGTTACTTTTATTACACAGATGGCTTACATGATGTGGCAATCGGAGTGGACCCAGGCCTACAACAGGTCGTTACGTTTACCTATGATTGACGCACCCTAATCCTTTACATTTACAGTGGGTTCTCCGTTGCGACCGCAATCGCAATCGCTTTTGTAACGGAGAACCCATTGCTGTTAGTTTCCGCTGTATTTATCCTCAATTTCCTCTCTCATTTCCTGATACGTCTCGGTTGTGAGACTTACCAAGTAATTGGTAAGCTCCTCCTTGGACTGTGTAGCCAACGCTTCTCTTGCTTGCCTTTTCCCAGTAAGGTACTCCTTCGCTTCATTGCCAATCTTGCCACTTGCAGACAAATGCTCAATCGCCATTCCGATGTTCAGACTCTCCCGCCAGTTTTTCTCGTACCAGTCCCGGTCGTAAGCATCCACCCATTTTTTGCGGTCGATCAGCACAGCGTCTGCTTCTGTCAAAGCATCCCGTTTCCACTGCTCCCACTTCTGGGCAATTTCTTTCGCGCGTTCCAGCTCTTGCTTGAACTGCTCACGGTTCGTCACATTTGCATACAGACCTTCTGATGCGTGGGCAATTTCCTTCAATTGCTTCTGCCCTTCTGCATTCACATCAAAGCCAATGACGTTCAACAACGGCATAATTTTGGACTGGGACAATTCCTTGGCTACTGCCACCGGATTGCCATCGCACGTCTCGATGCCGTCACTAACTAGATAGATGACATTCGTATTTTTGTCCGCTTCGAATCCCGCCAAATCCTCCTGAGCGAGACGCAAGGAGTGCGCAATGGATGTCCAGCCCGTCGGCTCAAACATGCCAAGTGCTTGTTCAAGACCTTTCGCATCGTAGGCTTGCAATGGATAGACCATCTCACTGCTGCCACAGGAGAGCTGTTTATGCTCATCTGCATTGCTACCCTTATGTCCATACACGCGCAGCGAGATTCTCGCCTCTTCTGGTAGTGCTTCCGCGAATTCCTGGATCGCTTCCTTAGCGAGCTGCATTTTCGTTTTGTCCCCGATTTTCCCAGCCATGCTTCCGCTTGCATCCAGGATGATTTCTACGTTGAAATTTTCCCGAAACTGAAAGCGGGCGTCCTCGATGTCAGGACTCCCATACGAAGCCATTCTCCAACGGTCGACAACCATTTGGGGACTGAGGTAATCCTCGGCAAACAGGGTGAGCAATTGATTCCAGTACAAATCCAAGTAAGCATCATTCATCCCATCGACCAGGGTAGGCATTTTATCCAAAACCTGTATGATCTCAGCTCGATGCGGATAAGCTGCATGGAAAAATTGTGTGCCAGCAAGCGGTCCGGGCTGTGAAGCAATCAACTCCTGTGTCGTCTGCGGCCATTGATTTTGCTGGATCCCTGTACCCACACCTATTGCGCCCAGTGAACAGCCAGAAAGCAGCAGCATGATCATGATGCTGTTGATCAAGAGCGACATCCGCATTTTTTGTAGCCTTCTTGTCATGCCATTTCCTCCAACCATCATCATCCAAGAATCGGGATATTGATGTAAAACCAGTCGTTCACCTCATCAATAAAATCGATCCGTCTGCTTTCCCCAGTCTGGTAGATTTGCTCGGAATAGGCAGGAATGAAGTCAAACCCCATCGATTCCGATTCGTACTTTACAGAAGTTGTTACTTCAATCCGATTGTCACTGTTGAACAATTTGACGGACGAACCGCTGAGCGTTGCATGGTTATCCGACAGTACTTTGGCAACCACCCCAGGAATTTGGCTGGCCGCGTTTCTCAACCCTAGACTTACATATCCCTGCAACTCAACATTGCCTGGCAATGCGTTGCTCAATACCGAGTCAATCGCGCCATACTCAATTTCGCTATGAGACCAATCGGGGTGCGACGCTCTCAGGGAGCTCTCAGCAGCTATTATTCTGGGTGTGAGATAATCTTGGTTATAATACCGATTGGGTGACGCATCGTATATTTTAATTGCATCATCCATCTCATCATAAATATCCTTCACCGCCGCAATACTCGCCTGCTGCGCACTGTTCGACGCCTGCTCCTTGTCTACAAAAATGGTCGAAAAGTTGAACAGCGCAACAAACACCAGCATGAACATAAACCAGTAAATCGTCAGGGTGAAGATCGTCATATTTCCACGTTCATTTTGCAAGTGACGCAGTATACGTACCATCTAGTTCATCACCCTGCTCTTCATTTCCCGATCAAAGGAGATATATCGGTCTTCCTTTTTGATAGAGAGCCAGTCAGGAAGGAAACCCAGCTCCATCTGGACGCCGACCTTGGCTGTAAAATATCCGTCACCATCCCACCTGATATCGCCGTCACTGAAGGAAATATAGCCTCCTGCCGCGTTCACCACGTTTCTGGCAGCTTGTATGGCTTCACCCGAATTCCCCGTTATGGCGTACACCTTCGCTGCCTCATTTGCTGCCGACTGAGAGATGATGACGCCGTAGACGCCCACAAGAAACTGCCAGCAAATCAGCATGATCAGAAAGACGAACGGCAGTATGGCGATAAACTCTACGGTAACCGAGCCCTTTTCATTGGAAACGATCTTCTTCAGGCGCATTCTTCGCTCATCTCCTCTCGAACTTATTTGCAAGCTATCTTTCATCGAGCAGCAATCCCCCTGCCACAGCCGCTTCCGCTCCTGCCGCCTCGTCTTTCCATTTATTCACGTACATCATGAACATGACCGCAAAAAACGGGAGAACAATCACATTGAGCAACAACTCAATAAACATAACCGCCCCAAAGGTCGCCGTAATAGACGTGACGAGGAACAAGCCCGCCATACTGATTAGCCATTCCACCACGCTCACCAGTAGCAATAGGCCAAGGATTGGGAAGAAATGCTTTTTGCCCATTTCCATGGCAGATCGCCAGCAACGCCAAGCCGATTGTTTTTTCAGCACCACAAAAAACGGCGTCAAATAAAACAAGATCATAAGAATCAACCCGGGTATCATGAACAGCATCATTCCTGTAGAGACAAGAAAGCTAAACACGATCCCAAATACGAATACAGAAAAGCTGTGTTCAAAAAATGTCCGAAATGCTTTTCGAATCGGACGCTCATCGCCGTCCAGATCACTTTGGACATACTGGGCAAAAGGGATCTGGAGGATCAGCAAAAACAGAAGAAGTAAAAACAGATTGAAAAAGCTTGCTACGAATTTGGCGCCCGTGATCGCGGCAATGAGATTCAAGTAGTTCAGCGTAAAGTTGTGGATGACAAAAAATGGAACAACGAGCACGGCGGACAAGAGCAGCAAAGATTCGATGTTCCGTGCATAAAACCGAATGCTTTCTTTGAAGGGATGCATATGGGTTTCTCTCACCTTTCCTGTTAAGGGTTTCGCAGTTTATCCATCAGCCCGTTTTCCAAGATGGTCCTATTCAGCTTCTCGTGGGCTTCCCGCAACTGTTCAACCGTATGGAAAGACTCATGCTTCCCTGTCGTATGCGTCTCAAAGCTTTTCACGGATTCATCGGCAATATTTCGCAGTGTTTTGTCTTTGTATACAGAGAGCAAGTCGCTCAGCTTTTTTCGTTTCTGCTCCTGTACCCGATCCAGTTCTACTCGATTGGATTGGAAAAACTGGTAAAGCCGGTCTACCGAGTCTTTGATCAGCACCTGCTTGCGAATGCGATCATACAAAATATAGTCAGATTCAAATAACACATCCCGTAATGCCGTTTCTTCTCCCGCGATGACGTAGTTGCGCGCGAAAAATTGATTGAGCAGATCCATCCCTCGATCATAAATGGCACGCAGCTGGTCCCGGCTTTCCATCATGGTTTTACAAATGTCGATCAGCTTCTCTGCATCTTGCCGAAGCACCGTGTCCATCTTATCCTGGTAGCTTGGCAAAAGCGCCCTCAAAAACTCGTATTTTTGCTCGTACATCTCGATCGGTTTATCCTTATCAATGGCCAGATTGTTCTTAATCTTGCGCCCCGCATGTGCATGCACCAAAAATAGTTTCACGACGGGCTCTGCTTCCTTGCGGCGAACCACTTCACCATCCGGTCGCAGCACCAAGTACCCGACAGCGTCTTTTTTTCCCCATTTCCAGTACGCGACATGGTAGTAATATTCTCCGTCTACGTAGGCCGGGTAATTATACAGCTCTGTCCTCTCTAAAAAACGCTTATTCCGCTCGATCTGAGCCTGAACCTGTGGTGTATTCACGACTTTCATAAGCAAGGACCTCCGTTACCCAAATAAGGATTTTACCCAGCCAACAGCTTTTCCGACTCCATCCCGGATTCCACGGGTAATCGCTCCTCCGGCTAGCTTATCAGCGTACTTCACGAGTTTGCTCAACCCCCACAAAACCGCACCGGTGACAACAAGCACACCGCCTACCGCCTGCCCACCTGGTATGATGGAAGCAATGACCCCTCCGTCCATCAGCACACTGCCGAAATTACCGACGCCATCCACAAATTTCTCATTTTGTGTAGCTTCATTCTGGCTCGGATCAAACGCCATGCCAAAGCTGCCGATCGTATCCATGATGTCAAACGGAAGGCTGATCGCTGCTACGCCCACATTTAAGCCTTTTACGATCCCCGGCATTCTGACGCCGGATGGATTTGCCGAATTCGTCAGCTGACCGCCTTGGAAAATATCCCGAAAACTGTTATTCGGCAATTGTGCCAACACAAATTGATAGTTGGCCCACGCATTCATCCCGTCGAGTGAATCGACACCTAAGCCTGTTACTGTGTTTACATACGGCGTATTCTTGAAGGCAAGATCAAGACCTTTTATCGCCAGATCTCCCAAGAACAAGCCTTTGCCACGAAGTCCCGCTGCCATGTCTACTTCGCCATTCATAAGCAAATCAGCGCTATATGCCAGCGTTCCGCCCATGACGTCCTTGAACGTCCATTTGACTGCACCGTATTCAAGCGTCTCCGTCATCGGCTTCGAGCTATCTGGATCGACGCCAGGCTGCTGAGAAGCAGGCATTTGTACATTTGGTGCAGGTGCGGTTGCATTTGGCGCTTGCGGGTTCGAGTGATTGACGCTTGGCCCCTGCAAATCAGGTGCCTGCGGATTTATCCGATCCCAATTTGGTGCTTGCGGATTCGTCCGATCCCAGCTCGGCGCCTGCGGGTTCAGCTTTTCCCAATCAGGAGCCTGTGGGTTTATTTGTTCCCACTGCGGCGCTTGTGGGTTGAGCTGCTCCCATTGTGGCGACTCAAGATTTGGCTGATCCCACTTCGGGGCCTCGTATTGTAACCCTTGATACTGAATGGAAGCTGCCAGGCCCACCATTGGAAACAGATTCATCATAAGAATCAGAAAAGCGAAAGTCGCCGCTGCCATTGGGCCTCTTACCCATTTTCTCACTTTACAAACCTCCTTTTGGAGATTTCGTCTCTAGTTCGTTTTCGTATGTTGAGCAAACTTCTCGTTGATCGCATCCACGGCTTCCTTATAGGACTTCTCGTTCAAGGTATCCAGGAATTGCTCCAGTTCATCTGCCTTTTTCTGTGCGATTTCCAGCTGCTCATCGTTCAGCTTCCGCAGCTGATCGGCGAACTCATCTGAAATGATGTTGTTTGCATCCATAGTCATGATTACAGATGTTAGATCATGATTTTCCCGTTTGGCGATACGGCTCCATTTCAAAGCAAAGTGACTAATGTCGATCGATCGAGAACTACGAGTGGATACGGCTTGATGGGATGCATTGGCTTTCCACTCTTTCCACTTGTTCGCGATTTCTTTCCCACGATTGAATTCTTCCTGTAGCTCCTTCTGATCTTGAATCAGAACATAGCGGCCTCCCGCTGCCTTTGCGACTTCTTTCAACTGCTGCTGTCCCGGACCGTCTACACCAAATCCAATCACGTTAATAATCGGCGTAATCTCGGATTGGGCCAACTGTTTGGCAGCTTCGACAGGGTCACCATCGCACGTTTCGATTCCGTCACTGACGAGGAAGATCATATTGGTGTTCTTATCTCCAGGCCATTTGCTTAAATCCTTTTTCGCTTCCTGCAAAGAGTAGCCAATCGGAGTGTATCCGGTAGGTTGGAACTGATTCAAAGATTGCTGCAATTTTTCTTTGTTGTAAGGCTGCATTCCGTATACCAGTTCACTGCTGCTGCAAGATAGTGCTTTATCCGACTCTTTCCCGCTGCCCTTGTGCCCGTATACGCGCAAAGCGACATTCGCCTGTTTCGGCAAAGATTCAGCAAAGGCTTGAATCGCTTCTTTGGCAGCATCCATCCTCGTCTTGCCATTCGATTTTGCCGCCATGCTGCCACTCGCATCCAAGATAATTTCAACATTGTAGCTTTCCTTAAACTTGAACCGTGGATCATCGATGTCCGGATTCCCAAATGAGGCCATTTTCAGTTCATCCATGATTTGTTGCGGATCAGGGTAGCTCTGTGCATACAGCCCCAACAAGGCAAGGTAGTAATTGTTAATCATTTCTTCGTCCGGATTTTCAACAGTAGGGAACTTTTTAAGTTCAGGCAATACTTCTTCCCTGTTGTTGTCATACGAAACCCCGGAAAAACGTCCTGGCGGCGAATTGACGAAGTCCTCTGTCGTTTCCCGCTTTAGCGGCATTCCTTCCTGTGCCATTGCCTCCAACGCTTTTACCTTTTCTTCTCGCGTCATCTCGGCATTTGGCTCTCCTGTTTGGTCTGGCGGTTGGCCTTGCGCAGGCGGTGTTTCCGCGCTTGGTGGTACAGAAGGATTTTGCCCCTCTGTGTTCTGAGGTGTATCCGGCTCCTGCGAACACGCCGTTAACAGGCTCAACAGGAGGATCACTGCAATTATTCCCTTCACGAGTCTCATCAAAGTGCTACCTCCTGCTTGATTTCGACTTGCTATGTATGAAGCGCCATATGGTTCAGGTGGTGAAGAAGTATTCCTCCACCACCTCTTTTCCATATGCTCATCACCAATAAAGCATTCAATGGTTGATTAATTTCCGTCTAATTTTTTGATGATATTGCTCAATGTATCCCCAATGGATTCTCCAACGAGTGCGGGGTCGGTATCAAAGTAGGCGATAACCGCACCAAACACAGCGATGACCACACCTGCCAACGCGATCCACTCAATCGCCTGTGCTCCTTTTTCGTTTCCAAGAGCTCCCTGACCTTTTACATACCATTTCAGCATCATGCTTTTCATATAAAATCTACTCCCTTCATGATTTGGATAATGAAAAAATAAAGAACTGTGCACTCCCATCTCGCTGACGGGCATCACCTCCTAAAAGTGAAGCCATGGATCATGGCATGACGTCGGAAAACAAGCTGACGTTCTCCAAAATATTCAATACCATCAAACCGCCAATCAGGATAATCGCTGTAGGAGTCACGATAAACGTGGTGATCAGGGTTACTTTTGGCGACGCCTTGGCCGCCTTTTCCTTGATCAGCTCTTTGCGGATTCTCCGCATGTTTTCCGCCTGTGCCTTGAACGTGACGGCAATCGGCACCCCCAGGCGCATCCCCTGAATGAGCGCTTTGATCAGCATTTGAAACTCCGGATTGTCGTTGCGTCGCAGCAATTGTTCATACGCCTTTTCCCTCTGTACACCGAGATCCAGCTCTTGATTGAATCGGGAAAACTCTTCCCGAATCGGCCCATCAAAAAACTTGATGACTTCGCGCAAAGCCTGATCAAGACTCACCCCCGCCTGAAGCGTCACGCTTACGGTGTCGAGAAATTCTGGCAGGTCATAGCGAAGCTGATGTTGACGATCGCGCGCTTTTTTCTTCAACAGAAGGATGGGCAAAAAGTAGCCAATCAACGGCCAGGCGATCAAACCTAGATGCGATAAGGGAAAGCGGAGAATGAAAAACAGCGTGCCGGCAATAATGCCGAGCAAAGCCATGAAAATTTTGACCCCTTGGAATTGGGCGACGGTCAAATCTAGCGGCCGCCCAGCCCTTAGCAACCAATCCTCAACCTCATGCGACTCACTGAAAAAGTTGATGCGCTGCCCCATGACAGCATAGTCATCTCCATACCGAAGCAATCGTTTGACCAGGCGCTCGGATGAGGTTTCCTGCTTGCGCACACCGTAGTTTTTGTGCCCGCTCATCTCATGGACATGTGCGAGCAGTTTTTGCTTCTCGATGGAGTAGCGATACCACTCCTTCAGACAGATCGCAAACAGCAATAGAAACAAGAACACGCATGTAATTATGAGAGCATCCATGTTTTCACACCTTTATGTTGGTCACTTTCTTGACGAGGATATAGGACAGGAGTGTTCCGATTACAAACAACCCCAGAAGAAAAAGACCAAATCCGGAAAACAACGGATCAATGAAGCCTTTGTTCATCATGTTCATCATCAGCACCAGGGCTATTGGCATGATCGGCACCAAGATAGAGACGTACCGCTGTTCCGCCGTCATCGTCTTGATTTCCTGATTCACGATGCGACGATCCTCCAATGTCTCCGCCATTTCTTGCAGCACCTGGCTCAAATTCCCCCCTGCACGCCGTTGAATCAGCAGGGTAGCAGTAAAGATACGGAATTCTCGTGTCGGTATTCGTTTTTCCATGTCAGAGAGCGCTCGGTCAAAGCTGACGCCTAGCTGCAGCTCACGCGCCATGCGACTAAACTCATCACCAGCGGGATAATTCATCTCCTTGGCTACCAGTGAGATCCCCTGCGAGAGCGTAAGACCTGCACGCAGCGAGTTGGCCAAAAGGCGACACACTTCGGACAACTGTTCATTCAATCGCTCCTGGTACTTGTTGCGTCGGACAAAGAACAGCACGTTCTGTATGAGATACATCACCACTGCCCCGATCATAATGTTAAAAGGAAAAGAAATATTCACGATGTTACTGAGCAAGAAGGCGAGCACCATGGTACCTACGATCAAAATTCCGTAAAACTCCGAGGGAGCAAGCGGAAAGTTCGCTTTGATCAGCTTTTTTTGGATTTCTTTGGCATAGGGCGTCTGGTCAAATTTATCTCCCCAAACGATGACGACGCTTTTTCGTTTTCCCTTCACTTCGAACCATTCTTCCGCTTTCTTTTTCCATTCGGTCTTCTTGGCCCGATAACCGAGATACTCGTAGATGCCCCAGATGCCAAACAACACCGCGAGACTAAACAGAATGGGCATGGTCACGTTGCTTCCCTCCTTCCGCCCTGAATATGGATTCATCCAGATTGATTCCAAAAACTTGGAGCCTCTCCAAGCACCGCGGGATGACCCCGGTTGCCGTAAAGTAGCCAAGGACTTCCCCTTTCGCGCCGATCCCCTTCCGCTGGAAACGAAAAATCTCGTTGACCTCCACCCGTTTGTCTTCCGTTTTCGCTACTTCTGAAATCGAAACGATTTTACGTGTTCCGTCTGACAGGCGTGTGACCTGGACGATGATATCCAGCGCACTGACGATATATTCACGGACAATCGTAGAGGGCAAATCCATCCCGGCCATGACGACCATCCCTTCCAAACGGTTGAAAGCATCCTGTGGTGAGTTGGCGTGGACAGTGGTAAGTGATCCTTCATGCCCAGTATTCATGGCCTGAAGCATGTCGAATGCCTCTGCACCCCGTACCTCCCCGACGATGATGCGGTCTGGCCTCATCCGCAGGGAGTTTCGCACGAGCTGACGGATCGTGACTTCCCCTGTTCCCTCCATATTGGGCGGACGTGCCTCCATCCCGATACAGTTGGGGTGAGTTAGCTTCAACTCGGCCGAATCCTCAATGGTAATGACACGTTCATAGTGCGGAATGGCTTTTGCTGTCGCATTGAGCAATGTCGTCTTTCCGCTACCAGTCCCCCCAGAGATGAGCGTGTTCATTTTGGCTTCCACCACGGCTTGAATGAACTGGGACATTGCTTCACTGAATGAACCAAATTGCATCAGATCATCCATCAAGAACGGCTCTTTGCGAAATTTACGGATCGAAACGAGTGTGCCATTGAGACTGATCGGAGGGATGACGGCATTCACGCGGCTTCCATCCTTCAGACGGGCGTCGACCATCGGCGAGCTTTCATCGATTCGTCGACCAAGCGGTGCCACAATCCGGTCCACGATATGCCGCAAATGTTCCTCGTCACGAAATTTTAAATCGGTTAATTCCAGCCTTCCTCGTTTCTCAACGTATACCAGGTTGTGTCCGTTAATCGAGATCTCCGTGATTTCCGGATCGGCGAGCAGCGGTTCAAGTGGACCAAGCCCCACCGATTCATTGATCAAACGAGTCAGCAGGATATCCTTTTCATTTCGCGGAATGACTACTTTTTCTTCCGACATGTATTGGGAGACGAGACGTTCGATTGCGAGGCGCATCTCATCTGAACGAAGGCTGGTCAGTCTCTCCAGATTGGTCTCCCGCAAGAGTCGGGTCTTGTAATGCTCAGCCAGCTCGTCGATGTACGGATTGAAGGAAGGAGCTGCTAATGTGGCAGCGAGTGTCGTCTGTTTTGCCTCATCCCCTGGCGCTGTCTGCTCTTGCTTTCGTCGGAATAAAGCCATCTAACTCCCACCTTTTTGAACTTGCTCTTTATGACAGTTTCTTGAGTACCCATTTTCGGATGTCTTTCGCAGCAGGAGAGAGCTTCTTCTCATTCGCTTCCTTTTGCAACGGTCGGCCTTGATTGACAGCCGCTTGCACGCCTTGATGATCTCTGCTGATTTCAGCAGTAATCGGTGCAGTGAATAATCCTTTCAAATCAGATACATTCAGTTCGTTATCCCTTCCTACCTGGTTGACGACCACTTCGAGCCTGCCTGCGGTATCAATGCGCAGACGTCGGAACAAGTCTTCCACGAGTCGGTAAATTTGAACGGACGGTGTGTCCAGATTCATCACGTAATAAATCATGTCCGACTCTGACAAAGCGGCAAAGGTAAGCTCGTTCATATGCGTTGGCAGGTCGATAATCACAAAGTCATAACTGCGGCGGCTAGCACGGATCAACCTGGTGACAAATGCCTCGGACATATTCTCCGCCGTCTCAGCATCACGCGGACTGACCAGCACCTCCAGCTTGGAATGGTCCTCCCGCTGGGCCACATTGCGAATATGAAATTCGTTGATTTCATCCATAACCGGCATGAGATCTCCTAATGTACGGTTGTTGTCAAATGACAAGAAGGTTTCGATTCCACCGTATTGGAGATTGAGATCGATGAGCAGCACACTGGCCGTAGATTCCAGCTTCAATGCTTGCGCAAAGCCCGTTGCCAGCTGCGTTCGTCCACTTCCCCCTTTTCCACTGTAAAAGGAGTACACCTTTCCCCGACCTCGCACAAAAGCTTTGCCGGATGCATCCGTGCCCTTTTTTCTCTGTTTGATCTGGGATAAATCTGATATTTTGTCGAGACGATCGGACAATAGGTTCAGCTCATCGGGCATCACGATGTATTCCACCGCACCCGCGCGGACAACATCTCGCAGCAGGACAAAATCTTGTTTTTCTGTGAGATAAATGAGGATGCCCTCCGGAAGCTCTCCTTGTATGTACTGCACCAGCTCTACTCCTGCTCCGTCTTCCGGCTGCACAAGCAAAACGACATCCGGTCCAATCCGGTCAATTTCTTTTTTCACTTCGCTGGAAGTCGTGTAGCGTACTTGCTCATACGGAGTCAAAATGTCCCTCAGCATGTCTTTTACAGAGTCGTAATCCGCAACGACGAGAATCTTCATATCTTTGTTCATGACTTACCCTCCGGTTTTCGGTGGTTGATTAGTTGGCTGCGGTGGTACCGAAGTTGGTTTCGTTGGAGGCTGGGCCGGAACTGTCGGTGGTGTCTGTACGGCTGGCTGCCCTGCTGCCGGTGGTGTGACAGGCAGTGTCGCAGATTTCGCTTCAGCAGGTTTGCCAGGCGGTTTTGTCTGTTCCGGCTTGGGTTCCACAAACGGATCGGGTATACCCAAGTCCCCTTTGCCCACATTCGCTTTCAAAATGCGAACCATCTGAGCATAATGCTGCTGGTGAATGAATTTCGGCGCTTCCTCGAACGGCAGCTCGAGAGCTACCCCCTTGAAGCTGTTCTCCGATTTGGCCACCATGGCGACTGGCACGTCTTTCATGAACACTTCCGTCACGGGCTTCCCGTTTTCCTCATGCGAAATGATGACGTCCACCCGGTCTAGCGCCTCCAGCTCCTGGTCGAAGACGACATTGCTCGATGTAAACACCGTTACGAGCCTGTTGTTTTGGTCCCGTACAACATTGGCTGGCTTCATGATGTTTTTCGTGATGATGTCTCCCTTTGACAAGGGAACGATCGTGACTTGATTTTTCAAACTAGCTTTATCGATGACGTACGAATCATCCGCGTACTTTTTGGGGATTTCCCTTACCGTCAATTGATCGGGTTGTATCAGTGCCCGAGATGGAATATCTGCATTTGCTTCGTATATTTCCACCATTTCGCCCAGTTGCGCATTCAAATCCTTGATTTTTTGCAGAAACAGAAAGCCCGCAAGTGCAGCAAGTAGGAACGATAATACAAGGAAAATGATTGCCCTACGTTTTGATTCCAACATCAGAAGATTCCCTCTCTTTTTCGAAAAATCCATTCATGTTCATACACTGTCGTTTTATTGCCAAATATTCCAAATCGAAAACCTTATGAGAAAGGCACTAGGAATACATGATCATGACCAGCATGAGACTGGTCCCACCCGCAACAAATGGAGCCAACGGGATCTCTCGCCCGAGCTTCATCCTGCCTGTCATTTTGGCGATGGCCCACATAGGAAGCACGCTGACTCCCGCAAGCAAATACGTAAGCATGAGCACGACCAACCCCGCTTGCCATCCAACCGCTGCGCCGACCAAAGCGAGCAGCTTAATATCTCCTCCGCCCATCTGACCGTTGCTGATCACCGCCATCAGTAATGAAATTCCTCCCAGCACAATTACTCCCATCGCATAAGTCAGCCATTTCTCTGGATGAAGGTATGCATGCAGAACGAGAAAATATACAATTCCCGGAAGCGTCAGCCAGTCGTAAATGAGACGGCGGCGTAGGTCGGTATACATAGCGACTGCCATTACGAAAAGAATGGGAATGATGACATACCAAGATAACACCATATGTCCTCCTTCCTGCTTTTTGAGGAAAATTTCACCATTACAGACTCCATATCAGGGAAATTTGTTGCAATAATATCCAATTTTTTTGGATGTTTTTTGGAAAAGCGCTTTCATTTCCTCGGAGATTACATCTGTTGTCGCTTCATGAGGCAAACTTTTTTTGTGCTATTCTAGTAGAAAAATACGGCGACGAAAGGTGGGAGTACCGAACCGTTCAGGAGTATCTCGAACTGACTGAACTACTTGCAGAGATTGAACGTCATCCGATTAGTCTGTTGTTTATAAAAACGGCAAACTGCGGTGTTTGCGATGTCACCTACGCAAGAACAGTAGAACGGCTGAAACAATTTCCACAAGTGAAAAGCATGGTGGTATCCATGGAAAAAATACCTACCCTTTCTGGGGAGTATCTCGTATTTACTGCTCCAGCGATCCTCTTGTTTGTGGTTGGAAAAGAAGTGTTTCGGCAAGCCCGGTTTGTATCATTTGACGAGCTGGAGCGTGTTCTGACCTCCATCACTTGCTAAAAATTCACATTTCCTTCCATCGTAAAGATTTGGATAACCTCTCTTTTGATGATAGAGTAGAGAGTATGGATAAATCAGACTCGTAAGACAATCTGTTGCATTTTATCGTTTTTTGAAGGAGAGACAGTGGATGAGAGCCTTATTGGTAGACGACGAGCAACTACCCTTGATGCATCTGCAACGATTGCTAGAAAAAGATGTTGGCGGCGTTAAGGTAGTCGGAGCCTACACCAATCCTCTCGAAGCGATCGACCAAGCAATATCCCTTCAACCAGATGTCGTATTTTTAGATATTAATATGCCACGCATCAGTGGACTAGAGATCGGAGAACGTCTGCAAGGAATCGATAACTCTCCGGAGATCGTATTTGTCACGGGGTATGATAAGTACGCCGTTGATGCTTTTGAGCTGTGCGCGCTGGATTACATCATGAAGCCCGTACAACTTCAACGCTTGCAAAAGACAATGGACCGACTGCATGAGAGAATCAAGTCCGCGCAAGAAGCCGAGCCTGTTAAAGAAGAATCATTCGTTTCTATCCAATGCTTCAATAGTATTTTGTTTCACCAGTCGAATCAGGAGCCGCAAGAGATCAAGTGGCGCACGAATAAAGCCCGCGAGCTGTTTGCATATTTGTTGCATCACCGCAATAAGATGCTCGACAAAGATTCGCTGATCGAGCTTTTGTGGCCGGACTATGATGGAAGCAAAGGCGTAACCCAGCTATATACGACGATTTACCTCATCCGGCAAACCTTGAAACGCTATGGTCTCCAAACGATATCGATCAACAAAGGCAATTTAGAAGGCGGCTATAAACTGACGATCGATTCAGCTGCGATCGATGTGGAAGAATGGGAGAATCGTCTCAAACAGTTACCGCCCCTCTCTCTTGCCAATATGCAAAAGTATGAGCAAGTGCTCGCGACGTATACGGGTGATTATTTCGGAGACTACGACTATTTGTGGGCAGAGTACGAGCGAGAAAGACTCCGCAGGATGTGGCTGCAGCTCGCCAAAACAATGAGCAGCTTCTATTTGGGACACGGCAGAGTCCAAGAGGCGATCAACGTCAACCAACGCATTCAGCATTTGCACCTGCTTGAAGAAGACAGCTACATGATCTTGATGCAGTTGTACGCTTCCTTGGATAATCAAGCGGCTGTAGAAGAGCAGTATCAACTCTTGACCTCTCGATGGGAGATTGAACTCGGCTCTACTGTAAACGAACATATCACCAATTGGTATCACATATGGAAACAGGAGACAGAACAAAAGTAATGATACTCTCTCACTAGATCTAGGGGGCACTCATGAAGATCCGAAGTGGTCTATACAGCGTACTTCTCGCTGCTTTTTGCATTCTACCTTCCTCTGCCGCCGCCTCCAGTTATGGAACGGCGACTTATTCGCCAAAGCAATCCCAAGACGTACTACAAAACCCTTATATGGGACTGGCTCCCGATTCACGGACGAGTAATCATGAGCAAGCACACACCCTCGTCTATGCCAATCTAACCTGGAGGATGCTCGAGCCAACCAAAGGAGATTATGCTTTTGATGAGGTCGAAGATACGATCCGGTTTGAAGAATGGACAGAAAAAGACGTCAAGTTCATCCTCCGCATCGTTATGGATCTTCCTGATAAAAAATCGGACATGGAAATACCGGATTGGCTATACAACGAGATCGGCGGGGACAATGACCATTTTGATGATGGCGAGTGGTATCGAAACGACTATGGCAAAGGCTACAGTCCCAACTACAGTAATCCATTGATCATCAAGTACCACAAGGAATTGATTGACGCTCTGGGAGAGCGCTACAAGGACGATCCCCGCATTGCTTTCATACAACTGGGAAGCGTCGGTCACTGGGGAGAATGGCACACCGACACGTCTATTCCTTTCCCTGCAACAGAAATCACGGATCAGTACGTACAACCGTATATAGATAACTTCCCTGATCCCATGCTGCTGATGCGCAGACCACACCCAGTTGCCAAGGAGTACAGACTGGGGCTGTTTAACGACATGTTCGGCAATAAAGAAGATACAAACAGCTACCTGTCCTGGATACAGAAAGGCTACGTCTCCTGGCTGACCAAAGAAAAAATGCCTGCCATGCCCGACTTTTGGAAGTATGCGCCAAGCGGCGGAGAATTCTCTCCATCCGACTCATTGACTAGCTACTTTACTCGCTCCTCGATTAACCAGGTAATCTCACAAGCCAAAGCTTCGCATATTAGCTGGCTTGGCCCAAATACACCCGTACGTTTCGAAAAAGACGGCGATCAACAAGAATATTTGGACCGCTTTTTAAACACGATTGGCTACCGCTTCTCCATCACCAAAGAGACACATGCAAAAGCAGTCGAGCCCGGAGACAGCCTCGCTGTGACGATGGATTGGCAAAACCGCGGTGCTGCTCCATTTTACTTCCCGTGGATTCTCGAGCTGTCACTCGCGGATGAAGACGGTGAGATCGTAACCAAGACCAACACGGACGAAGACATCCGCAAATGGCTTCCCGGCAAGAAAACCGTCAAGCAAAGCTTGGAAATTCCGGATAATCTTCCTGAAGGAACATACACTCTCTGTGTAGCAATCCTCGATCCCCATACAGAAGAGCCGGGCATTCAATTTGCCATGGAAGGCAAACGCTCGGACGGAAGATATACGTTAGGTACGGTCCAAGTACGAGACTGATCCATCAAAAAAATCCCTTCCTGACCACCTGTATAGGAGTCAGAAAGGGATTTTTTCTTCTAATCATTATGGTGCATAATCGCCATCGTAGCTTACCAATGATACGTTCTTCACACCTTCTACCTCTGAAATATCTTGAACAAATGCCGTATTATCTCCTTTGATTTTGACTTCCACGATCAATTCCACCATCTCTTTGTGTACGGTCTTTGACTTCAAGGCGTATTTCAGTTTGTTCAACTGGTATTTAACCCCGTCATTGGCTTGATCGTGATAGTTGATAATGAGCAGATAGGCAACATCTTTCATTTGCCGCTTGGATAATACGACAATGACAGCAGCCACCACCAGTGATCCCAAGACGGAAACCGGGTACACACCCGCTCCCGTCGCAATACCGACCGAGATCGACCAAAACATGAAAACAATATCCAACGGGTCTTTAATAGCAGTACGGAACCGCACGATGCTCAACGCTCCGACCATCCCGAGAGAGAGCACGATATTGGTGCTAATCGTCATGATAATCAGGCAAGTAAGCATCGCCATTGCCACCAGCGTAATGTTAAAGGTATGTGTATAGACAACACCGCGAAACGTCTTTTTGTAAATATAGTAGATGAACAAACCTAGCAATCCCGATAGCACAAGCCCTATGATGGTATCAATGATCGAGATGCTGGCAAATTGATCCATTTTTAAGACACTTTTTTTGATGATATCTTGAAAATTAATCGTATTGGTAGTATCCATAGTTTCCCGACTTCTCCTCACACTAAAGATTATAGTATTTTTTGGTCTCCTCTCTGCAAATGACATATTTGGAGATAGCCGATCGCTGATTACTCAGGTTTTGTAGCAAATGTCTAATATTGAACGGCAGGAATTGATCGTACTTCACTTCCATGATCATCATGGGCTGATGAATGGCTCTGACCATCATGATGTTTTCGTCAAAAATATCGAGTGAATTGACGTTTGCCTTCAAATACTTGTCAAACGTAATTCTGACATTCCCTTCTCTCACCAAATACGCCTCTCGAACATAATCCGTAATGACGCGAGGCCGAAACAGATGATTTTTGCACGATAAATAAAAATCTCGAAGCACAGCACTTTCTGTCTCTCGCAGAAACTCAACATCGCCTGCCAAAATCAGTTCATACTCATCTCGTGTGATCGACGCTGATTCTTTGCAAATGTATCCACCGAACTTGCTCTTTCGCTCCATTTTGATGACTGCATCACTTTTGTTGTAGATGCGAATGCGATACTTTTTTCTTTGAAAAACCCCGTAGTTTTTTTCATAGAGAGCCGTGTCGTGAAAGTCGTCAAAGTACAGGCTACGAATATGATACCCTTCCTCACTCACAGAATAAGGGTCAGGAGTCGCGATCAGACGCAATCTCTGCCGCAGCGGCTCGTAATTACTCACCCGAAGATAATACTTCAACTCATGCCGCAATCGCTTGTTGCCGAGCTGGATGCCCGTGCTCTGTATTCCTTTCATTTCAATACGAACTCCTTCACCCCATGATAAAGCGCATCCTCGGACTCTACCCTGTCAAATGCCGTCTGTGTGTTCCCTTTGCTGTCCCGAACAATCACACGCCAGAAAAAGCGGCCTTTACCCGGATCGTTTATCGTGTATTGGACCCCTGTCAGCCCCTTGGCCTGCGCGTGTATCTTCGTAAACGCAGGATCGTAACTGACGGTAAAGTCGTAGGTCAGATCGTCACCTTGCAGGTCATAGGAATGGTCCCAGGCAAAAATGAGCTTATCTCCTTCTTTTCTTGGCTCCCCCATAAAAAAGGGCATCGGATTCTCTTGGCGTTCATAGTACCTCTTTTTGTTACGCTCCGGTTCACCAGATAGAAGTGCTTGCTCATTGTGAAAATAGGAGACATCCAGCGGTAAGTTATATAAATCAGGTTGTTGCAGCACATATTTACTCACAATCGGATAATAGCTCTTCAAGTATTTTTCCGTTTGCTCCTTCGTAATGATCTTGCTGATTTCCTCAACCTTTTCGTTAAGCGTTTTGATGTTTTCGGGATCTTTAAAGATGCGGCGATGCAAATTCGACACCCAGTAGTCGGAAATGCCAAACTGCCATTGTCCAAGCCCTTTTTCCGGGCTTCGCTTGAGCTCTTCTTCAAAAAATCCCCACGATGCGTCATAGTCCCACGGTAGGAAATACCACTTGTTGGAGTTGCTAGGGCTGTACAAGTAAAAATTATGAACAGCCGTGTCGTGATTCCCCATCAACAGGTTGGATGCCAGCCATGTATAGTAGTTCTCCCGATCAAAATGCCTGTCCAAAAAGTCTTGCGTATTGATCGCAGGATTGTGAAGATCGTCCAGCATCGAAATGAGCTTTTCATGATTCTCACTGCCTTTGATCTCCAAAATTTTCTCAAAGGCTTTCTTATCGTAGGTAGGGTCTGTTGCCAGCTTGAGTTGTTCCTCGTAACGGTGGAACTCGAAATCAATTGCCTTGTACAAATTTCCGTTTCGGTCCAATCCGTGTGCCTGCAAAAATGTTTTGTTTGGCTGTTCAATTTGAGTGAACAAACCGTAATCAACAAAGTCTCGGTCCGGATTTTTTTTGGTCAAATCCTTGATTTTTACTTGAACGAACTGCGTCCGCAAACTGGTCATATTTGGCATTTGCTCGAAATAATCAAAGCTAAGCTTTTGTCGAACACGCGTCATGTCAGACTTATGCTTACTTAAGTTGATGTTGCGCTGATCCCGCCAGTATCCGGCGCTGTCGAACAAACGGATTTTGTACGATTTTTGTTCCGCTCTTCTGCTCGATTCCCCCCGCAGCTCAATCGTTCCGTTCGCTCTCGACTCGCCAAAACCAAAGTACCCCTGGGTTGGCCCCTCCGCCGTCCCTTCCTGCATAATGACTTTGGCCTGGAGATCTTCTCCCTTTTCATTCCGTCCACTAGGAGCTAGATTGAGTTCCGTAAAGGTGGTCGTTTTCAGTTTCGAATTTTCTTCGTTGACTACCGTCACATATAAATGGACAATGCTCCCATCAACATCCTGATCGTATACGCTTCTATTTTCAATCAGATCCTCGTTCATCTGCTGAGTTGACGCCACCTGATTCGTTGCTGGCGAGTTGTCTGACACTGGCTGTTCAGGCGCATCTTGTGTACAACCAGTCGATACAACTCCTAATGCAACGAACAGGCTCAGTACGAATCGTTTTTTCTTCAACCTATGTCCTCCTCAATCTATACATCCCCGTCTATTCCATTCGTTTTCCTTTGACAAAGAGCGGCTGTAGGCAGTAGGTGTAATAATCGATATTTTTCAAGTAATAGATCAGCCTGCCGAGACCGGCTACCAGTGCAAGAAACGAAGCAATAAAAAATGAAAAACCGTAGTTTTGAAGGGGCAACATCGCTATAGTGATGACAACGGTACTGATGAGAAATAAGGTTGTCACCGCAAACGCCCCCTTCCGATCGTCAAAATAGAGCAACATCAGCACGATCACAAACATAACAGCGTACAAATATCCCGCGATGACCAAGATGTTGTACCGCTCCATTTGATCGGACGTAAAACCGATGTGCGGAAGCAGCGTAATGCCTAAAGCCAGTGCAACGAAGGAAAAGAACAGCTGCACCTCCATCATGAAGCTGAGCTCCTGCATCAACGTTTGAATCATGTCAGTTTTCGCCCGCTTGATATCCTGCACCGAGCCTGTGCCCAATATCGTTCCGTAATACGCTCGATACTTCTCGTAAAAAGCAGTCTCCACAGATACCACAAACATGACCATGGTAGGCAATATGCTCAAGGAAGCGTAGAACGCTGGCACGTCGTAAAAAGGCGCAATCACGTAAGTATCCGCCACGATCTCCTGCAGCGGACTCCCCAGCCAGTAAATAAAATGGTGCACATAAAAACCGAGAGAACAAAAGAGACCCACACCAAGCAGACTTGGGTACTTTTTCACGTACTTCAGGAAATCAAAATAATTCCTCTCCCGCTTTGGGAAAAAACTCTCCAGATGAAGCATAGATAGGACGATCATCGTAAAAAAGCCGAGATCCAAAGAAATCAGCATCGCGATTCCTTTTTCCAGCTCAGTCAGATTCAACAGCAGAAAAGCAGCCAGAAGCGTAACGGCAACAGCAGCCAAATACCCACGAATGATGCGCATATAATCCTTTAATGCGGACAAGTAGGCAGATTGCAGCCATACGACGATCAGTTCCACAAAAAGAAGGTAGGCTACGAGCTTAAAGCCAGACGGTAGAGGCGCGAGCCAGTAAAAGGCACCGCCGAGAATTCCCCCCAAACCTAGACAAACAGCGATAACTCCATACAAAGACGCAATGATGTCGTTATACTCACGCAAGTAAATTTTGTCTGCGATATAGCGAGAAATGACCATGGAAAAGCCGCAGGTAATTAACAGAGAAAACACGAATGCATAAACGACAGCTGCTAAAAAAGACATCCTTTCCAAATAGCTGACATTCCATTGAAGAAGAATTTGCTGTAGCACCGTAATCATTACCATACAAATCAGCATCGGTCCGACTGTGACCAACGAAGAAAATGCATACGCCTTCACACTGGACAAATACCCTTTATTCCGAAACATTTTCTTCAGTTCAAAGCCAATGCCCGCCATGTTTCTTACACCTCGTATTTCCGATACATATTGCGATATCCCGCCAAGAAATTCTCATGTGTGTAAATAGCTGATACTCTCTGGAAGCCACATCTGCCCATTCGCCGTCTCATGGGCTCGTTTTGGCATAACGTAATGATCGCTTGAGCAACTTGAGTAAAATGCATGACGGGTACCGTTATCCCTGCGTTGCCATAGTTGTCGCCATTGCCGTACAACAATTCCCGACAGCTTCCCACGTCCGTTGTGACGAAGGGCTTTCTGCATGCCATTCCTTCCAAAATAACGAGCGGTTGTCCTTCACTGATGCTGGTCAAAACAAGCATGTCCATTTTTCCGAGATACTCTTTCACATTGACCGCACCCGTAAACGTCACATCCTCCAGTTGCAGGCTTTCGACCAATTGCAGGCATTCTGTGTAGTACTCCTCGTCTTCATCCGTCGGACCCATGATGACAAAGCGTGCGTGTGGCACTTGTTCTTTGACGAGCCCGAAGCTGTGCAGCATTGTTTTAATATCCTTGATGGGTACCACACGGACGACAGCGCCAATCGTTATTGCATCGTTCTTTTTTTCCTCCACGATGTCTACATAATCGCTCACTTTTACACCGTTTGGGATCACTGATACTTTGGAAGGATCACAGCCTAGCTCAATCTGAATTTCCTTGTTTCGCTCAAACAACGTGATTACCTCATCCGCATAAGAGTAGGCACATGCAGAAAGGTTATGAAAATAATCAATCCAAATATCTTTAAAGTGACCCTTAATCCAGTTTGCCTTGATAATTTCTTCTTCCCGCTCGCGGGTGTAGATTCCGTGCTCCGTCAGCAAAAACGGCTTTTCATGCAGATACTTCCCGAGACTCCCTGCTACACCGCCATATCCCGTACAAACACTGTGATACAAATCCGCTTGCGGCATGCCGTTTTGAATGACTAGACATAGTGGCAACACCATCGAGCGAATCATCCAGATCATTTCGGTAAAGGGAATTTGCGGGTATTTTTGCTCGCAAAGCCGCTGGATTACCTCGAAAAAGTCCTTGCTTGTAAGCAACTCGGCTACGGATGGCACCTTACTCCCCGACAACACGGAAAAAAGAGCATGCCAGTCGCCCTTACTGCCATCAAGCAACGAAAGCACCGCTTGCTGCTCATCCTCAGTTAGCCCCAGACGCTTGCCCAGTGCAGCATCTTCTTTGAGATAGGCATCCAGAAATACCTCTTTGATTTCCACCACATTCGCGGGGAGCTGGTAGACGTATTTCCCCCTATTTTTCTCTTCTGCACCAATCGCATAAATGATAAACTCATGCTCTGGCATGCTAGCGATTAAGGAATGAATCCAACTAGAGACACCCCCTGTAATAAAAGGGTAAGATCCTTCGGCAATCAGACAAATTTTCATCGCTTACTCTTCCAGTCCTATTTCAAATTTTGCACCCGTTGCACGTACGAGATAGGCGCCTTCCTCTATTTTTTCTACCGTGCAATTTACTAAGCTCGTCATTTTTTTATTTGTCCGCAAAATGTAATACATTTCGTCGGAGAAGTTGTTCATGTATCCTGTCATTTTTTTATCCGTATGCGCTATATACACATCCGTCTGCAAATAGCTCTCAAGGCTTGCTGCAGCTTCGGAAGCAGTCTGGCTGCGCAGCCATGGATAGTGCTGGTAAAGCTCTTCCATCATACGTTGAAAGTCTTTTGCCAATTCCGGCCACGACTTGTTATTGCTTCGTTCCTTGTCCAACACATCGTCTGGATGAACAAAATGGGAAAAGACACCGATGGATGTGATCGCATTCGCTATGTACCAATCATGAATGTCTGTGCGACTGTATCCCGAGGTAATACGCGGCAGCTCTACGATGCCATCTTCGGCCACGGAAAACTCCTGGATGTATTCGTGCGTGCTGTCTGATTCCGCATATAAGGAGGCAATGACTCTCAGATCAGGGAAGGACGTTTTCAGCGCTCGACGCCCTTCGGCTCCCAACACGTTGGAAGGCGGGACATACACCTGTACGTCATATGACGAGAAGACCTTCTTGATATAATCGTTCAGGTACGAAAGTGACTCGGCCATACTTGCTTCATCAGGCCAAGCCTTATACTCGTAATGGCTCGCTGTCGCTTGATCAGTAACCAGCGATTGATGATTATATCCGTGGATGCCCAATTCGCCACCCAATTTCACCAAATCCCTGCCGTACGTAATCAGATTGTTCGAATCTGTTCCTTCCTCATCGGCGAAGGGGGCGGAAACTCGGTTATTGTAGGTTTTGATAATCGCTCCCGTGTAGGTCACATCGTAATCAGCAGCAAGCTTGATCATGTCGGGCCACCACACATCCCGAAAGAAGCTGGGAATATCTTTGCGGTACTCGCGGTAAATACTCGGCTCGATTCCCTGGCGAAAGGGAGCAGGAAAGTCGTCAATATACGTGATTTTCATATTGAAAATGGGGTACATGAAATCTTGATTCAGTAAACTGATGCCACCAGCAATCAGTCCTCTGTTCATGGCAGATTGCATATTTGTCCCGTTATAGACCAGGAACTTTCCCTGTCCATGCTGAGCCTCCCATAGCAGTGGCATATTGTCGGCAGAAACAGCATGTACCTTCGCTTGCCTATCCAGCTCTACGGGAATCGAGGAATTAACAATGGACTCTCCCCCGATTTTTGCATTTTTTCCTTGGATCAAGAGATTGGATCTCATCTGAATGCCGTTTGTCACGATGGGGAGATCGATGGAATTGATCCCTAGCTTTCGGTAAATGCGATATAAACTGTCATTGTATTCAGGCGTACGAGAAAGGAACACATTTCCCCCATTGTGCGCATATTGCATCATTGCATCCAGATCGGCTAGCAAGCCCAGATTTTCTACAGTGACAATGACCGTCATGTATTGGGGATCGGGCTTCGAAAATTGCTTAATGTCTGCGAGATCGTACTCCTTTTTCATGTACCGTAGCACTTGCTCCACATTCCTCGCGATTGCCATACTGCTCTCATCCTTGGAATCATGCAGAACGAGGAACCGCTCCCTTGCAAGCTTGGCGATTTCCTCCTGGCTGATTGCGTTTTGCTTCGGCTCGTCAGTCTGCACTCCCGAGCCTCCCGATTTATTACTGCTCACCTGGAGGATGAACTGTGATCGGGTAGCTTCTATGGTGATCCCCAGAATCGCCACAAAGATCAGAATGAGGTAGATGTTTTTTTTCACAGGAATGTCGTTGGACCTCGACTGGCTCCATTCTCGATCCATTTCCCTGTCTCTTTTCTTTCTCCTGTTCCTTGTCATTCTCATTTTGTATCGCTCATCTCTTTCGAATTCGTACCTGTTTCCTGTGCAGCAGCGACTTCCTTCCAAGTACTGTCTTGCTCATCAGCTTCTAGGGTGTTCCAGTAGCGAATCATCATCAGCGTAGCGTGAGAGATTTTAACCGCCGAGCCTTTTAATCGATTCATTTCTGCCGCAAACCCTGCATGGTCTCTGATCGTAAAGAATCGCTTTAGCGACATGACATATGGCTGTTCGCTTTCTGGATGATACTCATGAAACAATTGACAGTACTGTGCGGCTTTTTCATAGGACTGGTTCACTAGCTCACAATTGATCTTGTCCACAAAATAGCTTTCTTCTTCCTGATAGATGTCCAATAAAGACTCCAGCACAAAGGAATACGTATAGCTGTATTTCACATAGGTTCGTTGATCAATAAGTGGACTGTCCAAGTACTTCTTCAATACGTCTGCGTAGGCGCGCAAAACCTCAAGATTCTGCTTGTTTTCCTCGTATTTCACCGATAAATCCTGCAGCTGAAGCTGAAGGTTGCGTCGCATTTCCGTTAAAGCGGCTGCTGCGTAGTGAACCGTTTCCGAATCTTCGTTTTGCAGGGCTGTCTCCAATGTGCCGATCTGCCAAATGGTCTGCTCTTTCAGGACATCGATCAGCATCTTTCGCCGCGTGCTGGTGTCATTCAAAAACAGAATGTCCTCAACTGGAACGATGTTCATTTCCTTTTCCATGTCCGTTCTTCGAAAAATATTTGATCCCTCCGAGAGCTTCAACAAATCGCTCTCCAGCATTAACTCATTCACATTCTTTTTCGATGTGCGCTTGTACACATCGGTAATTGCTAATAATAAAAGACCGAAAATGGGAAGAAAGCCAGCGACTAGCATTCGCACGATCAGCATTTGCTTATTACGGCCGTGGCTTTGCATCAAACTGTAACAAACAGTCACCAATACATGGAGGAAGACAAACTTAAGCATAGGCGCCATCCCTCAGGGAGAAGCGATCCTGGTCTTTTTCCTGTACAATTCTCGCTGCCATGCCGAGTCTACCAAGCCGATCAATCACGATATTGGCTTCTTGCTCGTTTGAATTGGAGAGAATGATATAGATGTCTCCTGCTTCGTCCATTCCCATATAATCCGCTTCGCGCAGAGAGCTGGCGATAAAGGAAGAGAGCGTATGATGGTCCATTTGCGCAGCGTCCACTGCCAAGAGTGTAAAGTCAGTGTTCAACTGTTGCTTGGCGTCCCTTTTGTTCTTCAACATAGCCGAAAAATAGGCTGGAATCAGGATGGAGGTGTCTTCTAGATAGCGATCCTTTTGTGTGGAGTTTAAGAAACGAAGTGAACGCGACAATGCGGAAGAGATCAATTGAACGGCGACCTGGAAAAGGTTTTGGGTGTACATCGTAAAATTTTCGAATCCAAGTTGTTGCAGCGTTATGACCGCCACCATTTTGCCATTGTCAAAAATGGGAGCTGCCATAAGAGGCATGTCGTGACGCAGCTCTTTATTCACGATGATCTTCTTCATTATCATTAGTTCAGTAAGATAAGCATGCTCACTCATTTTCAACGAGCGTGGCAGATCAAAGCCCGCTTTATTTGATTTAGCCATCAATCGCAAGAAGGAGCCATTTTGATTCATCGTATAAATTGCGATCTCATCGGACTTCATGATTCTTTCCAGCACCTTGACCGATTTCTGCAATACGCGTTCCGGCTCGAGGCTGTCCAGCTCCTTGGTGATGTTGTAGATTTTTCCGAAGCTGTCTTCCGAATTCACGATCTGCTGCTGCAATTCTTGCTTGACCATCAGGACATCGTTGTAAATGTCTTTTAAAAAGTCATACTTGTCTTCCAGCGCTTGCTTTTGCAGTTCCTTAGACAGTATGTCCCTGTTGCGTTTATCGATCGAATACCCCACAGCAATCCCGATAATAAAATAGACAGCGATATGAAACAGAGCATTGGCGTCATACAAGAGCGATACGACATCGCGCCCGTTATGCAGGCTTTCTCCGATGAAAAGTCCACAGGCCAGGATGACAGACAAGAGCGATTGCTTCGTTCCGTAAATCGCGCCTATCAACACGATGTAAATCAGCTTGAGATCAAAAACACCACTGTTAACCGTTCCAACTGTAGCGAAAACCACCACAAGAAAAGCGAGAATGTTCTCAATGTACGGCCTTGCATCCCATGAGCGGAGCCAATTGATCGTTTTCTTCGCTTCGCTTTCCTGCTCTTGTTCTTTCTCTGCGAGGGTCTCTTGATACCACTGCGCCGTTTTTTCTAGCCCCTCCGGCAATGAATACATCGGGATCCAATCTAGTCTTCTCTTTGCCCGCGTATTGTCCAAAACCGACTTATCTACATCTCCTGGGCGCTTTTCCCTTCGCACTATTCCCTGGAGCTGCTGGTTCGCCCCGAGAATGTCAATAAGCTCATTAATGCTGCTTTCCTGATTGGTAGACAAATTCATCACCCCGGTATCATCCGTGGTAACGGAACGGAAAATGGCGTCAGCTACATCCTCTACATAAATAAAATCTCTCGTTTGACTGCCGTCCCCGTGCAAAACTATTTCTTTTCCATGGTTGATCTGGGTTAAAAAAGTAGAGATGACGCCGCCTTCCCCGACTGCGCTTTGTCTCGGGCCATACACATTCGCCAAGCGAAAGACAACCGTTCGCAAGCCATACATTTCCGCCCATTTGCGGCAATACATTTCACCGATGTGCTTGTTTATTCCATAAACAGATACCGGATCACACACTGAATCTTCGTGTAAAGGAGTATTTTCATTCATGCCGTAAACAGCGGCTGATGACGCAAAAATAAATTTGGACACGCCATATTTGCTCGATAGCCTCAGCATATTCATGAGTCCAAGAATATTCGTATTCGAATCCAGCAGGGGGTCTTCCATGGATGCAGCAACACTTACTTGGGCCGCTAAATGTACGACGACATCGAACTTGTTGCTTTTAAATACTTCATCGCATTTTTTATCCGCTACATCCAGCTCGTATGCCTTATGCGGAAATGTGACGTTCCTCTGATTGCCTGAACTGAGATTGTCGAGGATAAATACTTGATAGCCTTCCTTATTAAATCTCTCTGCGACAAAAGAACCGATGAACCCATAACCACCTGTGATCAAAACTTTCATACTAACACCTCAGCTATTTGTTTCCCCTGTCTATCTCCCTGACGAACATTTACCCCTGTTCCCAGCACTTTTTGGACAGCCCATTCGATTCGCTCCAGCTGCAGTGGCTTCGCTATAAAATCCCGCGCACCTGCCTGAATCGCCTTGATGACGGTATCGTGCCTAGACACCGCTGAGCAAATAATGATCTTGGCATCCTTGTCCAACTCCATGATTTTGCGTGAAGCAGTCAAACCATTCATGCCGGGCATGGTGATATCCATCGTGACGAGTGATGGTTTATACAAGCAGTAATTTCTAACAGCCTCCTCTCCTGAATCAGCTTCCGCTATGACATGTAGTCCTAACGACTCAAACATGTTGCGCAGCACATGTCTCGTAAACGCTGTATCATCAACAATCAGAATGCTATTCATCCAAAACGCTATCTCCTATCCTATCCATCTATATCTTTTGGATTATTTTATTATAGTAATATATTCCCGATTTCACTACCAACCAAAGTTACTGTCTTACAAATTTCATTTTCCGTAGGCACAAAGACCCCCGACATGTAGCTTTTCCTATTCTACTAGGATCATCTCAACAAATTCTGAACAAAAGTCAAAAAGACCATCAGATGTCTCCGCTCCCCTGCCATATAAAAAGAAGAACAGGGACAGATACCTATACGGCAGCTTTTCCCTGTTCTTCTTCATGTTTTTACACTATTTTTTTCGCCGAACCTTCTCTTTCTCTTTTTTCAACAAACGAATCTCGCTACGAGTCATCCCAGTTTCCATGTACCCTAGCGAAAGCTCCGCCTTCACGCAACACCACAGCTATTCTGTTTCACCTAGTATCTGATTCCAACAAATTTTGAACAGCCCATTCAATCCTCTCGAACTGTAAGGGCTTTGCGATAAAATCACGTGCACCTGCCTGGATCGCTTTGATGACAGTGTCGCGTCGTGCAACTGCGGAGCAAATAATGATCTTCGCATCCTTATCCAGCTCCATGATTTTTCGGGAAGCAGCCAAACCGTTCATGCCCGGCATGGTAATATCCATCATGACGAGTGACGGTCGATACAAACAATAGTTTCTAACAGCTTCCTCCCCTGAATCAGCTTCTGCAACTACCTCAACACCTAATTTCTCAAACATGTGACGGAGCACGAGTCTCGTAAACGCTGTATCATCAACAATTAAAATGCTATTCATCCAAAATGATTTCTCCTATCTTTTATACCGCGACTTTCAAACCAACATAAAGGGTTTCCTATACGCAAAAATGACATAATCTGACCATTTTCTACATTCTACTAGGAACATCTAAACAGTTTCTGAACAGCACAGAATAGTCACAAGAAGAAACAGGCATGAAGAACTACATACCTTTCGTCCATTCCATTACTGGGAAATAAAAAAAGCCGAAGCATCTGCTTCGGCTCTACTCTCTTTTCTATTCGGTTCTCTTTTCCCGAAATTATTCAATGAACTCACTATATTTTTCTAGAACATCTTCTTTTAACGTAATCCCTGAATTTTTGCTCAGTGATTTTTCACTTTTTGCTGATTTTGAATCTAAATTAAATTTTCCTAAATCATTGTTAATTACACTGTACTGTCCATGTCCATTATCGTTCAAGAAAATAATGTACTTCTCACCTTGTTCCATTTCTTTATATTCATCAATCGTGATTTTTTTCGTTCCATCTAACTCGATCATACCAACAGGTTCTATTATGGAAAGTGTTTCAGATTCTTCTAAATCAAAGTCATTCGGAGATTTAATAATTTTATCTATCTCAATCTCTGTTAACGTATAAAAGTCTTGCAAACTACCATCTTCATAATAACTGGTCTTATGTTCTCGATCTGAAAAGTCAGAGGTTGGAGTCCCTATCAGAATTAAATCTGCTTCATCCAACTCCTCGGCACTTTCATATGTCATATAAAGTGCTTCTAAAGAGATTGTTTCCATTGGCTCATTCTTTTTGGAAAAGGTGCTGAAAGCTGCGCACACAAAAACGATGGCAGTCAACATGATTCCAATTGCTATTTTCATATACAATCGATTCATTTTCAGATTCATCCAAAAACCTCTCCTTTGACTTTATATTATTTCTCTTTTCTATTGTCCCCATTTATTCTTTAATTCTGTCTTATCATAGGAGCTCGGTCCTCTACTTTGTATCCCTTGTTTCATAACAGAAGTTACGTTGCCAACAGGATGTGCCAATTTCAGACTGTGTCCAATTTCGTGTGTAGCATTCGAAATTCTTTCAGCTTCGTTCATATTAAACGCGTCCATATTGTTGTGAAATATATGAACTTTGGTGGAGCTCCAATTACCATTAATATTTGCCATCCGAGTACCATTATACGGGTCCATCCTTCCTAACAACCCTTGAACACTCGTTTCTCCTACATAGTATTTATCTGAATTCTCATGCGTCCGTGAAACAAAGCTAACCTTTGATGAAATGCCTTCCCAATTACGAATGGCTTGGTTATAAACATTCTCGTAGTCATAGGAGTAGTTGTATACGGAGGAATCAAACTCATATACCGTAGTCCCTCCCCATGTTTTTCCTCCCTGCCAGTAATCAGCAAGTGCAGACTGAATAGGAACAATCAATAAGAGCGTTGCAATACCTAAGCTAGTAAATTTTCTCTTCATGACTCACACCTCTTTTTCCTTTTTTTGGAATTTATACCAATTGTATGAATATTTCTGCAAGTTGTAAATACTATATTTTCGGAGAAGATAATTTACACCCCAAATCAAATCGTTCGCCGAATTGGATAGAATCGGAGGTAAAATCATGGTACAAAAGAAAATTCTACTACTCCTTGCACTGCTCTTCCTCTCAGGGTGCAATGAAAAACCGGTCGAAAACATCACCTTGCAAGCCGTTGTTCAAGCATTTGATTCGAACACACTGCCTTTGACGAAATCCGAAAACGCAGATTACTTTGTCCTGAACGGTCAATCCCCTGAAAAATATGCAGTGAACGGAAATCCCCTGTACATTTATGTGTTTGCATCAGAAGAAGATGCCAAAAAGGGATTGGAGGATTTCTTTAACCAAACGGAAAAATTGAACATGGTTATACCGCAAATATTTGCGGCAAAAAACGTTTTGATATTTTATCTTAGCCCCGAGACGAGAACAGATCCCTTTTCAGAAAGGGACGAAAAAATCTTGTCTATCGTCAATTCCATCTAAGGTTAAAGAATAGCGGTTCGTGGGTCTTCTCGTTCCAACGCAAAAAGCCGAAGCATCGCTTCGGCTCTTTTGGATCCTCTTCCCTTCTCCTCTTTCATTACCAAGCTGCAATACAACTATCCGTACGCATATCAGTACCACCACTCAGCACACCATTTTCATCACGCCAAATGATTTGACCGCGCCCGAAGTAATTGCCGAGCTGCGCCCACTTGATGGTATGGCCCCTGCGCTCCAAGGCTTGTGCCAAATGGTCCGGGAAATGACGCTCCAACTCCACCGTTTTTCCTTCCATCCACTGCCAGCGTGGTGCATCGAGCGAAGCTTGCGGATTGAGGTGGAAGTCGATCGTGTTCATGACCACCTGTACGTGTCCTTGTGGCTGCATGAAGCCACCCATTACGCCGAATGGCCCCACTGCTTTTCCATCCTTCGTCAAGAAGCCCGGGATAATGGTGTGGAACGTTCTTTTGCCTGGCTCCAAGCAATTGTCATGAGCAGGGTCCAGCGAGAAGTTATGACCGCGATTTTGCATGGCAATCCCCGTCCCCGGCACAACGACCCCAGAACCAAAGCCCATGTAATTGCTTTGGATAAAGGACACCATGTTGCCCTCACCGTCAGCAGTCGCCAGATAGACCGTGCCGCTCGTCTTCGGCTGACCAGGCTCCGGCGTCAAGGCTTCATGACCAATCAGTGCACGGCGAGTGGCAGCGTATTCCTCTGACAACAATGCTTCCTTGGAAACTTTCATTTTGCTCTCTTCTGTGATGTATTTCAATCCATCGACAAATGCCAGCTTCATCGCTTCGATTTGCTTGTGATACGTTTCCGTCGTGTCTTTTGCGTCAAAATCAAAGCCCTTCAGAATGTTCAACGCCATCAGACCGATCATTCCTTGCCCGTTCGGCGGGATCTCCCACACATCATAGCCGCGGTAGTTGACACTGATCGGCTTCACCCATTCCGGCTCATAGGCAGCTAGGTCTTCTTTGCGCAAGTAGCCGTCACACTCCCGGGAAAACGCGTCAATCTGGTCTGCCAGCTCTCCGCGATAGAAGCTCTCTGCATTTGTTTCCGCGATTTGACGCAGCGTCTCAGCATGACCCGGCGACTTCCAGATGTCGCCCGCTTTTGGCACCTTGCCATCTGGCGTAAAGGTGGAGAACCAATGTGCGAACTCTTCCCCTTTGCATTGCTGGGAAAACTTTTTGTGTGCGGCATTCCAATAATGCGCCAATGTTGGCGATACCGGATAGCCATTCTCCGCATAATCAATCGCTGGCTGCAAAACCTCTGTCAGCGGAAGACGTCCAAAACGCTTGGACAAGGCGGCCCACGCAGCAGGTGCGCCTGGTACCGTGACAGGTGTCCAGCCGTAGGTCGGCATTTCTTCCAGACCTTTTGCTTTTAATGCCTCAATGGAGATTCCTTGTGGAGCAGGCCCGCTTGCATTCAGTCCATGCAGCTCGTCTTTGATCCACACGAGGGCAAATGCGTCTCCCCCGATGCCGTTCGAGGTCGGTTCTACTACAGTTAGGCACGCAGCTGTTGCAATCGCCGCATCCACCGCATTTCCGCCCTTTTTCAATATATCGAGACCTGCTTGTGCCGCCAGTGGCTGCGAGGTCGCCACCATGCCGTTCTTGGCAAAAGTCGTCACACGCTTCGATGGGTATGGGTATTCCATTGCGTCATAGTTAACCATGATTTATGCCTCCTTAAGTAGTTCTTTGTTAGCCGATGAAAACAAACCCGTAAGCCATCGCTCCCAGAATGACAAAAGCGGGATGGACCTTCCATGTTTCGAGCAGAAGGTAGGATACCACTGTCAAAATCCCTGTTTGCATCCAGCCGATCCCCTCGACTGCGCCCATCAGGAATTGATACGTCATCGTTCCAAGCAAAACAGTAACGACTGGCCGTACCGATTGGGTCATCGCTTTTACCTGTGGAGCACTGCGAAATAAATTAATAAAACCCATCAATAAGACCATCGCGATCGCTGTCGGAGCAACCGTTGCCAATAACGCGACTACTGCACCCGGTACACCCGCTACCTGATAGCCAATGTACCCAGCGAGCTTGGTCGCGATTGGGCTGGGCAGCGCATTTCCTACCGCCAGTACTTCTCCGAATTCCTGTACAGTCATCCACTGGTAATGGTCAACCACTTCATTTTGGATCAATGGGATGCTCGGTGGTCCTCCCCCGTACCCCAAAATGTTGGAGATGAAAAAGGCCCAAAATAATTGCAGGTAAATCATGCTACTCCCTCCTTGCCATCCTTGTCCTTGCGCTTGCGGACAGACCAAGTAGAGTAGGCAAATGAAACGGCCAGCGCAATTCCTACTACGATGCCCGGATGCCAATCAAGGAAGAGCAACGCTACGAGTGAGAGGGCAAGGGAAAGGCTCACACCTGCTTTGCTGGACGCTCCCTTCCAGCTCTTTGAAAGGAATTCCCACGTAAGGACGCCTGTCATGACTGCGATTACGGGACCGATTGCCTGGATCATGCCGTATACACCCGGCGCATCCTTCCATTGATAAATGACTTGCAGCAAACCGATCATCACAAGCACGATTGGCATCACTACTGCGATGTTTGCCACCAATGCACCCTTCCAGCCTTTTACCCGATAGCCAATAAATGCGGCCAGCTTGGTCGCAATCGGTCCTGGAAGAGCGTTGCCGAGCGCCAGATTGTCGGAAAAGTCCTCATCTGTCACCCATTTGTACTTTTTCACGCATTCGGTGTAAAAGAGAGGAACCATCGTAGGTCCTCCCCCAAACCCGAAGATTCCGATGCGGAAAAAGGCGAGAAATAATTGCCAGTAAATCATAGCTGTACCTCCATCCTTGCCAAGCTAGCGGATAAGTTCGCCCGATTGCACCAAATGACAGGATACCAGTTGGCCCTTGCCGATGTCTGACAAACTGGGCACCTGCGTCTTGCAAGTCTCTGTCGCATATGGACAACGCGGATGAAAAGTGCAGCCGCTCGGTGGATTTGCTGGACTCGGCAAATCGCCTGTCAACAAGATCCGTTCGCGCTTTTGCCGTGGTTTCGCTACTGGAACAGCCGAGAGCAGCGCCCGTGTATACGGATGACTCGGGTTCTCAAATAACGTCCGCTTGTCAGCAATTTCTACGATCCGTCCCAAATACATCACCGCGATCCGGTCGCACAAGTGCTTCACGACCGACAAATCATGCGAAATGAACATCAGGGTCAGATTGAATTCTTTTTTCAAATCCTTCAACAAATTGAGTACCTGTGATTGAATCGACACGTCCAATGCAGATACGGGCTCATCGGCAATGATCAGCTTTGGTTTTACGACCAGTGCGCGGGCGATTCCGATCCGCTGTCTCTGCCCACCGGAAAAATCGTGTGGGTGGCGGTTCAGATGTTCTTTTCGCAAGCCAACGACCTGAATAATCTCTTCGATGACTTTTTCCCGCTCTGCCTTTGTCCCGATGTTGTGCACCATCAGCGACTCCATCAAAATCTGCTTGATCGTCATCCGTGGATTCAGCGAAGCGTATGGGTCCTGAAAAATCATTTGCAGGTTCCGCCGCATGACGCGCATTTCTTCTTTTGGAAGTTTCGCTAAATCTTTGCCGTCAAACCAGACTTCTCCTGCTGTCGGCTCCAAGAGGCGTAGAATCGTTCGGCCCGTCGTAGACTTGCCGCAGCCCGATTCCCCTACAATCCCAAGCGTTTCACCGGGATACACGGTCAGATCAATACCATCGACTGCTTTTACATGTCCCGTTGTCCGCTTCAAAAATCCACCCTTGATGGGAAAATGCTGTTGCAGCCCTTTTACTTCTAAGAGAGGTGTCGTCATGCCTGTTCTCCCTCCTTCGCGTACAGCCAGCAGCGACATTTTTGATTGTCCAGTTGCAAGAGTTCAGGGGGCTTTTCGTGACAAATCGCTATCGCTTGCGAACAGCGCGGGGCAAAACGGCAGCCCACTGGCATTTGATACGGCAGGGGAACTGCTCCTGGAATGGTTTCCAGATATTCGCGCTCTTCGTCCAGCTCCGGAATCGAGTTCATCAGACCGATCGTATACGGATGCTTCGGACTGTCAAACAACGTATCGACATCAGTCTCTTCAACGACTTGCCCGGCATACATGACGATCACTCGGTCACACATCTCGGCTACTACACCCAAATCATGCGTAATCAGCATGATGGAAGTTCCCGTTTTTTCTTTTAAATCGCGCATCAAATCGAGAATTTGCGCCTGAATCGTCACATCCAGTGCCGTTGTCGGCTCGTCTGCAATAATCAGCTTCGGATCGCAGGACATGGCCATCGCGATCATTACACGCTGGCGCATCCCTCCTGATAGCTGATGCGGAAACTCTCCGTAAATCTCTTCTGCACGAGGCATTCCGACTGCTTTTAGCATCGCAATCGCCCGTTCCTTTGCCTCTGCCTTCGTTACCTTGCGATGCAGCATGACTGCTTCCTCAATTTGTTTGCCTACGGTATGCAGCGGATTGAGGGATGTCATTGGCTCTTGAAAAATCATCGCGATTTCATTACCGCGTACACCTTGCATTTCTTTTTCCGACAGCGCAAGCACGTTCTTCCCATTGAAGCGAATCGATCCTTCCGTGCTTCCGTTGGGCGGCAGCAAGCGCATGATCGACAGGCTGGTTACACTCTTCCCACAGCCGGATTCGCCCACGACGCCAAGCGTTTCACCAGCACGGATAAAGAAGTCGACGCCGTCTACGACACTGACGACACCGCTGTCCGTGCGAAAACGGGTTCTTAGCTGTTCCACTTCCAAGATGGTCGTCATCTGCTCCACTCCTTTTCTCCCGTGTAGGGCATTCATTATTTACGTGCGCGTGGGTCCAGAACTTGCTGTAGACCATCCCCCAACAAGTTGAAGCCCAGCACGACTAAGAAGATGGCAATCCCCGGATAAAATGTCGCATAGGGCGCGACGGACATAAGTGTTTGTGCTTGGTTTAGCATGCTTCCCCAGGAGGGAGTCGGCGGCTGTACACCCAATCCGAGATAGGACAAGGATGCTTCTGCGATAATCCCGGATGCCATTGCCAACGTCGCTTGAATCACAATGGGGTTCATGGCGTTCGGCAAAATGTGGCGGAAAATAATGCGCGCATCCTTTACCCCAACCGAACGTGCTGCTTGAATATACTCCATATTTCGAAGCGAAAGAACTTGACCACGTGTAATCCGTATAAAAGCAGGGGCAAAACCAATCCCAATCGCTAGCATGGCATTCCCGAAGCCTGAACCGAGCACCGCCGAAATCGCCAGAGCCAAAATGAGAAACGGAAAGGCTTGCATCGCATCGACGCTCCGCATGACGATCCACTCATCCCAAAAGCCGCGGTAGTAACCGGACAACAGTCCAATCGGCACCCCGATCAGCATTGCAATACCGACGGAGATCAGCGCTGCCTGAATGGAAATGCGCGCCCCGTAAACAACACGGGAGAAAATATCCCGACCGAGATCATCCGTCCCAAACAAATGCTCACCATCTGGTGATATCAAAATTTTGTTATAGTCTTGTGCATTGGGGTCGAAGGGTGCGATCAGCGGCGCGAAAATCGCCACGAAGATCAATCCGAGGATAATCACCGCTCCGATGACGCCCAAGCCATTCCGGAGAAATTTGCCCACGGTTTTCATCACTCACCTGCTCCTTTCCCAGCCTTGATGCGCGGATCAATGACAGCGTACAAAATGTCGACAATCAGGTTCACCAAGACAACGAGAACCGCAGAAACAAGAATAGCTCCTTAAACCGTTACATAATCACGTTTGAAGACAGATTCCACAATCAGACGGCCAAAGCCAGGAATCGAAAAAATCGACTCGGTAATCACCAGACCACCCAACAAGCCTGCGATCATCAAACCCGAGGTCGTTACCACTGGAACCATCGCATTTCTCAGCGCATGCCCCAGAATCGTGCGAGCCTCATTCAATCCCTTCGCTTTCGCTGTCCGAATAAAGTCCATGCTCACGACATCGAGCAAAGAAGAACGTAGCATTCGCATCAATACGGCAGATTCCCGCAAGCCCGTTGCCAAACAGGGCAGGATCATGGCCATCAGGTTTTGTGTAGGATTCTCGGAAAAAGGTACATAACCAGATGAAGGCAGCCATTGATTTTCCACGGCAAAGAAAATAATCATCATCATCGCCAGCCAGAAGCTGGGGATACTCATACCGCCTAGCGCAGTAAAGGTACTTGTATAGTCAATCCAGGTCCCGCGTCGCACTGCCGCGAGAATTCCCGCAGGAAACGCAATCAGAATCGCTACCAAGAACGTTCCGATCGTCAATTCCACGGTAGCTGGTAGTCTTTGCATAATTAAGTCTGCGACCGGCACACGGTCCGTAATCGATATTCCCAAATCACCCGTTACCACTTTTCCTAGCCAGGAAAAATATTGCACCACGATCGGCTGATCCAACCCCAGCTCGGTTCGCAATGCCGCATAGGCTTCCGGTGTCGCTTCCTCTCCTAAAATGACCCGGGCAGGATCGCCCGGGATCATATGAATCAAAGAGAATGTCATAATCGACACCAGCAGGAGAATCGGGATTGTCAGCAATAGACGCCTGACTATGAACATCATGACAATTCCTCCTTGCTCTTGCTGTTATAGTGTTGCGCTACCTATTGCTTGTCCAAATTGGCTGTACGGATCAAACCATCTGGAACATAAGTAAAGCCAGTTACTTTCTTGTTCATGCCGAGCAGTACATATTGGTGGTACATATAGGCATAGCCCGCTTCGTCTTGCAGCAATGTGGCAGCTTCGTCATACAGCGCCTTGCGTTTTGCTTCGTCCAGCTCACCACGTGCTTTGATAACCAGTTCATCCAGCTTTGGAATGGAAATACGGCCATCGTTGTTAGATGTATCTGTTACGACGAAGTCATGGAAGTTTTGGTCAGGGTCCTGACGTCCAGACCAGCCCAGTTGCATCGCTTCAAATTCACCTTTATCGCCCGTTTCGATCAATTGTCCATATTCCAATTTTTCCAATGTCACATTGATGTTGTGTTGTTTCAGCATGTTTTGCAGTACCGCACCCAGTTGCTCATTCTCTGGAGAAGTAGAGATGTACAGCTTAAAGTTAAATCCGTTTGGTTGACCGCCCTTCGCGAGCAAATCCTTGATTTCCGCTGCATCTGGCGGCTTCGGTGTGTTCAGTGCTTCATTGTAAGCCAGACTGCCTTTTGTAAATGCTGTACGAGCCGGTGCCGCATAGCCGTTAAACAGCACTTTTACTAGAGCATCACGGTCAATGGCACGATCCACAGCCTGACGGAGGTACTTGTTGTCAAACGGCGGGCGGGAGTTGTTCAAGTAAAGCCCTTGGTAACCCATGCCGGATTCCGCCACCAATTGCAGGTTCGCATCGCCTTTGATTGCAGGAATTTCTTTTACAGGTGTATCATCGATGATATCCAGCATGCCGGAGCGCAGGTTTTGCACCTTCGCTGTTCCGTTCGTAAATACTTTGTAGTTCACTTCATCGATCTTCACTTGACCATTCCAGTAGTTTTCATTTTTCTTCAGTGTCACGTGGTCGCCTTTTACTTGTTCAACAAATACGTATGGGCCTGTACCAACCGGATGATTGAGGTATTGATCGCCATGTTCCTTCACTGCTTTTGGCGATACCATAATGCCCGAACGGTCTGTTAAGACGGACAGGAATGGAGCGAAAGGCTCTTTCATCTGGATTTTTATGGTATTCTTGTCCACTACGGCAACGGAATCTACGAATTTCAATTCGCCTTTCCGACGGGACTTCTCATCGTTCATGTTACGCTCGAAGTTGAATTTCACTGCCTCAGCGTCAAACTCGGTGCCATCGTGGAATTTCACACCCTGCTTCAGCTTCAATGTATAGGTCTTGCCGTCTGGCGTTACTTCATACGATTCCGCCAGCATTGGCACTATTTTTCCTTCTGAGTCGATATCAAACAGCTTGTCATAGAGGCTCGCGTATACTTGACGGTCGTACAGCGATGTCGAGGTGTTTGGGTCCATTGACGGCGGATCTGCCTTTAACCCAATATTCAGTACTTTTTTCCCGGAGACTGGCGATGTTGTTGCGGCTTTGCCGTTATCTGTACTCGCACTATTTCCTCCTCCACAGCCTGTTACCAATAAAACTGTCCCCAGAACAGCACCGAGCATTGCTTTGCTCACTTTGGTCGAAAACATAGGATGACCCCTTTTCTCTCGTTTTTTCTCCGGTTTCTTCCCAGAATCGTTCGGCATTCATAATCCCAGCGGATTTTCGCCCGATGGCATTCCCCCTTCCAAGGTCACCCATGCCTAACGGATAAAGTTATACTTGGACTTCAGTATTTTCAATTCGTTAATCACATTCGTTTTAGAGATGCCAGGAATCTTGTGCAGTTTTTTGAGTAAAAATTGCGATAATTCTTCGTTACTTGTTACGAGCACCTGTGTGAAAAGCTGATATTCACCAGAAGTGAGTACGATGAGCCTAATCTCAACGGTGTCCGTTAATGCAGCAACCACATCGTCCAGCTTTTCCGCATCCACAGCCACTTGAATCATCGCCTGTACATGAAACCCTGCCTTGACTGGATTGACAATACCGACCAGACTCAGGGCACCTTCGTCCTGCAATTGCTGGACGCGCATGCGGATCGTCTTTTCCGTGACCCCAAGATCCTTTGCAATCTGAGTAAACGGCAAGCGCGCATTTCCTTGCAAGGCTCGAATGATCCCGTAGTCGATGTCATCTAAATCAGGATAAAGTGATCTACGAAAAGTCTCTTCCATATAAACACACCTTTATTCGTCTTTTTTCAACAATATTCAACCTTGTTACGTCTCAATTTAAGAAAATATGGTCGAATTTCATAATGATTGTTGTTACTATAATACGATTATCGACATAGTGCAATACTTTATCTGAAAATTTCATTTTGAAAGCATTTTCATTTTATTTTCTTCTTTCTACCTATTCTTACTATAAATAAAACGAAAAAAAAGAGCCTACTCCGCTAGGAGAGGCTCTCTATTAATATTCGATACGGTCCGGAGATTGAGACCATGCTTGAAATGGACTCTGTCTATTCGCAAGATTGATTCTCTGAAAAGGAATGCTGCGATCCTCATGAGGGAGAACGATCTGCTCATAAATAAACTGATCATCAAAACCGACATGCGCCGCATCTTCTTTCGTGCAAGCGTAATAGACATTGCGCGGTCTGGCCCAATAGATGGCTCCCAGACACATCGGACATGGCTCACAGCTCGTATACAAGTCACAATCGTTTAACTGAAAGGTTTGGAGATGACGACATGCTTCTCGAATCGCTTGGATTTCGGCGTGTGCCGTAGGATCATTGCTCGTTGTCACTTCATTGCGTCCTCGTCCGATTACGTGTCCGTCCTTCACGACAATAGCTCCAAACGGTCCGCCTATTTTCTCACGTACATTTTCAAACGCAATCTGTACGGCTTGACCCATCCATACCTCCCGTTCCATCCGCTAGCCCCCTCGCATCCTTCTCCTTTTATCCTATGTCCCTGCTTATCTGGACATGCTGGAAAAGTCACTAGCGGTTCATCGATTGCTTTAAATGGAACAAGTAACGGTTTCGAATGATCCAGAAATACACACCTTGAACAATGACAAAGCTGCACAATACAATCGCAGTCGGTTTAACCACAGACGCGACAAGAATGAGCTTCAACAAGCTTTGCAGGGAGACGAACGCCACCATACTGTGAATAATGGCCACCACAATCGGCACGAAGAACAACAGGGCAACCTGGGTCGTCACGATACGCGTCAGCTCCGCATCCGTGAGTCCGATCTTGGAAAGCGAACCATAGTGCCGTTTGTCGTATTCCAGATCCGTGTACAGACGGAAATAGAGAAAGCTTGCTGCGGCTACAAAGAACAACACGCCCACAAACAACCCGATAAAGAGTCCCATGTTCGCCATTTGTTTCATGGAGTGGTAGTATGGCGCACGAGCTGAAAACGAGTAATTATCTTCGACATGACTAATATCTTCCTGAAGCTTGAGACTAAGATCCTGCGTTTCCTTCCATCTTGGCACCTCGTACACAAAGCGCTCTTCTTCCTTCATTTTCGGAAGCTGGTCAAACACCTGATTCGGTACGACAACCAAGCGCTCAAATTCAATCCCTCTGATCAATGGAGTCATATTCGTATCTGTTTTGACTGCGAGCTGTGCCTTCCCCACTTGCAGCGTTTTGCTCGCTACCGAATCACCAATCCAATTGAGCAGTACGAAGGCCTCTTTATTCGTCATTTCGAGTACAGTCGAATTGGACGCTACCGCCAGCCGGTTATAGTCAGACAGCTTGACTACTCCAACCCTTTCCTCCTGAACCAGTTCTGGCAAAACTCTCATAGCCACTTGATATTTTTCGAAGGAAAAGCCACTTTGCTGCAAGCTCGTTTCGATTAACGACAGATGCTTCGCTCTCTCCGCATCGCTTTGTTTGGACTGGTATTCAAACGCAAATGGATGTGTTTTCATCACCGTAATCTGAATCGATCCAGCCAACGCTGCCAGCGTGCCAATCGCACAAAAAGCAACGGTAGAGACGATGCTGACCAAAAAGAACATCCGTGCATTATCCTTCATCCGATAGGCCAGATCAGAGAGCGTCAGGAGATTCGTACCTTTCCAATAGAAAACGCGACGCTTCTTCAGAAAATCGATGAAGATGACACTCAGCTGAGTAAACAACAGGTACGTTCCTACAGTCGTCAGCGCAATGACCGGAAGCATCAGCACGAGCACATTCACGCCGTCAGCCGTGAGGGCTAAGGCATAGCTCATTCCCAACAAAGCTACTGCGACCAGAGACAGCACTAACGATGCCCTCGGCTCACGCTTAGGCCGACCGCTCCCTTGCAACAGATCCAACAGACTGCGGCTTCGCAGCACGAGGACGGTAAACAGCGAAATGGCTGCATACAAGATGAGAAACGCCACCACTGTCAAGCCGATCGCTTTCCACGGGAAGTAAAACCCGAGTGCTTTTACATCCAGCAAAAATCCGGCGAATTGGAAAAACAGCTTGGCGAGAACCAAACCGAGCCCAATCCCGATAGCAATCGAGACAATGCCAATCAGCATGTTTTCCATAAAAATCAGTGTATTCCGCTGCAACGGTGTCATGCCCTGGATAAAAAGGATGCCGAACTCCTTCTCCCTCTTTTTCAGGAAAGCACCGACACAATAAAAGAGAAAAAAGAAGGAGAACAGAAAAATGACGTACTCAGCCGCCATCATTCCAGTGGCTACGGACTCATGAATCTCCTGTCCGATAATTTCCGGATGAAAAATGAACATCGCATAGACGAAGAAGATTAAGACAGAAAAAACGCTACTCATAAAAAACGCAGCGTACATCCGTTTATTTCGTACAACGTTATTACACGCGAATTGTCGAAAGGTCATAAGTGTTCCCTCCCAAAAACGACAACGAGTCAATAATTTTCTGGAAGAATACCTGTCGACTCTCACCGCGATACATCTCGTTATGGAGCTGTCCGTCTTTAATAAAAATCACCCGATGGCAATAGCTGGCCGCCAAAGCATCATGCGTCACCATCATCATGGTGGTATTGTCTCTCTTATTGATCGCTTCCAGTGTCTCCATCACATTGCGTGAAGACTTGGAATCAAGATTTCCTGTCGGCTCGTCAGCGAGCAAAAGCGATGGGGAATGAATGATCGCTCTGGCAATGGCCGTCCGTTGGCGTTGCCCCCCAGACACCTCGAAGGTCCGCTTTTCCAAAATGTCCTGAATCCCTAGCTTCTCTGCAACACTTTGCAGCTTTTCTTCCATGACCGATACTTTCTCATTATCCAGCGTCAGCGGCAACACGATATTTTCCCCAATCGTCAACGTGTCCAAGAGATTGAAATCTTGAAACACAAAACCGAGCTCACGGCGACGAAACAGAGCGAGTTTATCTTTTTTTAAATGATGCGGATTCGTACCGTCCAAAAGAACCGCACCAGAGGTTGGTGTATCAATAGTGGAGATCATGTTTAATAGCGTAGTCTTGCCACTGCCTGAGGGGCCCATAATACCGACGAATTCGCCCTTGCGAATCGAAAAATCGATATCGGTCAGCGCGCGGTAGGTCACCTTGCCCCCGTATATTTTACTCAAGCTATTTACAGCAAGCATTTCCATGCGCCATTCCCCTTTCTTGCACTTCCAAATTCAACTATACGGAAGTGCGCATAGTCCAGCTATCGAATTAACTTTCAGCTATCTTACTTTCTTGTAAGGTTGGTACGACGGCAGACAAGACGATCCGTACGGTTGTCCCCTCGCCCACTTCTGATTCCATTTCCACCCCATGATGGAGCCGCCCGCAAATTTCCTTCACCAAGTACAGTCCCATCCCGGTGGACTCAGGGTATTTGCGCCCGTTTTCTCCCGTAAAATACGGCTTAAACACGCGGCGAATATCTTCGACAGGGATCCCGATTCCATAATCCTGTACTTCCAGTATGGCATGTGCTCCGCGTTCATACGCACGAATGGTGACCTTGTTGCTTTTTCCTGCTGAATAACGAACGGCATTCGTCAACAATTGGTTGAGGACAAAAGCAAGCCACTTATCGTCCGATTCCACTCGCCAATTTTCATCCACTTTTACCTCGGGATACACCTGGTTGCGGATAAACAGCCGCTTGTTTTCAGCCAACACATTCTGCACTAAGGAACGCAGAGTTACAGGCTCAATCAGGAAGTCCTGTTCAAATCGGTCGAGGCGAGCTATGTACAAAACGGTTTCCAGTCCTCGCTTGATCCGGTCCACTTCTTCACGGACGCTCTCAGCTGTTGGATCGTCTTCATTTTGCAGCAACAGATGAATAACCGAAATCGGCGTCTTCATCTGATGAACCCACTGCTGAATAAACGTCGTATGGTCCCGTTGCTTGTTTTCATAGGCATGCAGCTGTTCTTTGTAGATTCGGTACTGCTCCTGACTGATATCATCCATCGCGCGGCACAACGGCGAATTCCCGTATGTCTGGGTCAGTTCCTCTAATGACTCTACCGGCTTGCTCAGTCGCTGATAGATTGTGCGGTGAGACAAATAACGGATGGCGAGAAAAGCCCCCGCAAAAAAAACAGATAAAAACATAACGTAGATCATCAATGACTCATTCCAATACCCATCCATCGCAAAAATCATAATCAATAAGATCAATTGGATTAGAAAAAACGCTGCGAATGGCCATTGATCTCGAAGGAACAGCTTCATTGCTCTTCCTCCCAAGTTGCACGCAAGCGATAACCGGAACCGCGAACAGTCTCGACAGCTCCCTCTAAGCCTAAGTCCTTCAGCTTGCCGCGCACGCGTGTGATGTAGACATTCAGCGTGTTTTCATCGACAAACTGTTCATCCCACAGCTTTTCTAGCAAACGCTCACGGCTGACGACACGCGGATGTTGATTCATCAAGGCTTCGAGCAGTAGCGCTTCCTTTTTGCTCAGCTCGATTTTGGTATCGTACATAGATAGCTCCATTCGCTCCAAAAACAGCTTGAGTCCCGCCACTTCAACCGTACGCTCCCCTTCTTGCGGAGCATACTGTCCGTAAGCCCGACGTAGCTGACTGCGGATTTTGGCCAAAACCACATCGTAGTCAAACGGCTTTGTGATATAGTCATCGGCCCCATTTTCCAAGGCCATCACCTGGTCCATTTTACTTTCTCGTGCAGAGATGAACAGGATCGGGCAGTTGGACTCTTGGCGCATTTGCCGGCACCAATAAAATCCGTCAAATTTCGGTAGATTCACGTCCAACAGAACCAAATCAGGGCGCGACTGGGTAAAGACCTCCATGACTCTATCGAAATGTTCAACATTGACTGTTTCGAATCCGTATTTTTCCAGTTGCTCTTGCAGCAGCTGGTTGATTTTCGGGTCGTCTTCTACAATCATAATTGTGGACATCACTCATACTCCTCTCGTCTTGAGTCTCCTCCATTTTATTCTTTACTATACCATTAGAAAACTAGACTACGCCAAGCATTTGGCGTTTCTCGTACTTAGATATCTACTGAAAGAACGGCTTGTGCGTTACTGTTGTGGAGGGGAGGAAACAGGAGAAAACGCTCAGCTTCTAGGGCCACCCGCTGTGGGATTGACTGCCCGACTCCATGCAAAAACCGAAACCGCGTCCAAAGTTGTCCTTTCAGGATGTGTTTCAGAGGTGGACGCTAAAGGGCGTGTTTCGCTTTTTGCATTGCGTCTCGGTCGGTGTCCCTAAGATCTTCGCTTATTTCTCCTGTTTCCTCTACGAGCTTTCCTACTTAAACGTTTTTTTAAAGACTTAAAAGAATGTAAGGATGTCATCAGTAGAGACAGAGAAGAATATTTCCAGGCGTAGCGACTTGTGAAGTCCTACCGAACGGACAGTCTTAGCCCCCAGCAGGACGGAGCCTGGAGCCTAGTCTGGAAATATTCTTCTCTCCACTACAGCAGTAAAAAAGGGAAGGACTGTTGTCCCTCCCTTTATGCTTGAGCCTCCATCAATTGCTGCAGCTTCTTAATCCCACGGAAGTGCAGGATTTTCACCGAAGCCTCTGTCTTACCCAAAATTTCCGCGATCTCATTCATTCGCAAATCTCCGAGATAACGCAGGGCAATCACATTGCGCTGATCCTTTGTCAGCGTGTGCACCTTATCCCATAAGCCCTCGGTTGTCTCCTGATTCAGAAGGCACTCCTCCGGCAGCTTATCCGTTGCGACCATATTGCTAAATGTGTCCTGATCTACCGGGCTCTCCCGCTTCTTGCGCATGTAGTCAATCAAAGCATTGTGCGCAATTCGGAAAATCCAGGCGCCAAAAGGATGGCGGCCATCGTACTGCTCAAGCTTGGAGTACACCTTAATAAACACAGTCGTTGTCAGGTCTTCCACATCCCAGACGTTTTTTACGCGGTAGCGGAAATAGCGATATATTTTAGCAGAGTAATCTTCGTAAATTTGTTGGTGACTTAATTTTGGATACATGATTGCTGTCGTCATAATCGATCTCCCGTTTCGTGATCCGTATGAATTGATTTCATTGTACGGTCGAAACGAAGCAGGAACCATCGAGTTATATTTCAGGAAGCTTACACTTTTGTAAGGTACTTATGGGCTCGTTGTAAGCTCGCACAAGTAGGTACGGAAGAGGTTTCATTTCGGTTACAACTTTCAAAAGAAATCTTTAAGAATTTCTTAAGGAGTTTTTTAAGTTGTCTTCAAACCTTTGTGGCCGGGGAGAAGCCCTGCATGTCTTTCAAAGCAGTTTTCATGCTAAATCATGCGACTTCTTAGCAGTAATATCACAGTCTTGAATCCACTTTCATGCTCTTTATATAGAAGCTGCGCAGGAGAAGCGCATTTCCAGTCCAAGTGCCTCTGGAGCCCGCCCCAGCGTAGGAATAAATGGCGGGGAATTTAAGCTTCACTTATGGAATCCTTCATTGAAATTTCTACGTTTGAAGCGCTCCCGCCATTTATTCCTGCGCGGACAGTCAATCCCCCAGCAGGGCGTAGGCCGAAGCGTAGACTGGAAATGCGCTTCTCCCCACTACGGCTACTGTATAAAAAAACGCCCCCGAAAAATTCGAGGGCCCTTGTATTTACATCAAACCAAGACGTTGGAAGATCGTATCCACGTGCTTCAGGTGGTAACGATAGTCAAAGCACTCATCCAGCTCTTCCTTGGACAGTGTGGAGCTGACCGTCGCATCCTCCTCGACGATCGCACGGAAGGAGCGTTGCTCTTCCCACGCCTGCATCGCACGAGGCTGTACCGTGTCATAAGCTTGCTCGCGGCTCATGCCTTTTTCGATCAGCTTGAGCATCACTTGCTGCGAGTAGATCAATCCAAAGGTACGATCCATATTGCGCTTCATGTTCTCAGGGAACACCGTCAAGTTTTTCACGATGTTCATGAAACGGCGCAGCATGTAGTTCAACGCTTGCGTCGCATCTGGCAAAATCACGCGCTCCGCAGAGGAGTGGGAAATATCCCGCTCATGCCAGAGGGAAACATTTTCATAGGAAGTGAGCATGTGTCCACGGATGACACGAGCCAGTCCGCAAATATTTTCGCTGCCGATTGGGTTGCGCTTGTGTGGCATGGCGGAAGAACCTTTTTGACCTTTGGCAAATGCTTCTTCCACCTCGCGCATTTCGCTCTTTTGCAGACCGCGAATTTCTGTCGCGAATTTTTCCAAAGAGGTTGCGATCAGTGCCAATGTTGCCATGTACTCGGCGTGGCGATCACGCTGCAAAGTTTGAGTCGAGATAGGCGCTGCCGACAGCCCCAGCTTCTCGCACACGTACGCTTCCACGAACGGATCGATGTTTGCGTATGTTCCAACTGCACCAGAGATTTTGCCGAACGCCACTTCTTTTTTCGCAGCCTGAAAACGTGCCAGGTTGCGCTTCATTTCTTCATGCCACAGGGCCAGCTTCAAGCCAAAAGTCGTAGGCTCCGCATGTACACCATGCGTTCTGCCCATGCAAACCGTATCCTTGTGCTCACGAGCTTTGTCTGCCAAAATCTCGATGAAGTCTTGGATATCACTCTCCAAAATTTCGTTCGCCTGACGCAGCAGGTAAGACAGAGCAGTATCCACTACATCTGTAGAAGTCAGTCCGTAATGCACCCACTTCTTTTCTTCGCCCAAGGTTTCCGATACTGCACGGGTAAACGCCACCACATCATGGCGTGTCTCTTCTTCGATCTCATAGATTCTGTTCATGTCAAAAGTAGCTTTATCCCACAGCTTTTTCACGTCTTCCTCAGGAATGACGCCCAGCTTGGACCATGCTTCACACGCGAGAATTTCTACTTCCAGCCACGCTTTGAATTTGTTTTCTTCCGTCCAAATGGCGCGCATTTCCGGTCGGGAATAACGTTCGATCATGATAATACCTCCGATGTATTCGTCCAGATTTTCAGCTCATCAATCAGGGTGAGCGCTTCTTCTACAGTAGGGGCGAGCACATTGATATGCCCCATTTTTCGCTTGGCCTTGCTCTCTGCTTTTCCGTACAAATGGAGCTTGGCTGTGCGCGGCAGCTTGTCGATCTGATCGATGACAGGCTGTAGATGCTCTCCCAAAATATTAACCATCACGACGCTCGAGAGCAACTCTGTAGATCCCAAAGGCAGATTGCAAACCGCCCGAACATGCTGCTCAAACTGCGAGGTGACACAAGCATCCATGGTAAAATGCCCGGAGTTATGCGGTCGCGGCGCCAATTCATTGACATACAACTGACCATCTTCGGTCAAAAACAGCTCAACGGCAATGAGGCCGACCACATCCAACTTTTCTACAATCGTTCGGGCAATTTCTTCCGCGCGGGCTGCTACTTCAGCCGAAATACGAGCTGGAACAATGCTCAGGTGTAGGATATTTTCCCGATGAATATTTTCTGACACAGGAAAAACAGCCAGTTCTCCCGCAGGATTGCGTGCAGCAATAACAGACAACTCCATTTGGAATGGTACAAATTGTTCCACGATCAGCTCTGTACCTGCTTTGGACAACGTTTCATACGCCTCCGCCAGCTCAGCCTCGCTTCTCAACACCCATTGCCCTTTGCCGTCATAGCCACCGGTTGCGGTCTTCATTACAGCAGGCAGTCCCAGTTCACGCACGGCGTTCTGCAAATCCTCCAAGCTATTCACAACACAAAACGGAGCAACAGGAATGCCGATCTCGCGAATGGCGGACTTTTCCCGAATCCGGTTTTGGGTGATGCGCAAAAGACGGCTGCCCTGCGGCACATAAGCGCGGCTCTCCAACACTTCAGCCACCTGCGCATCGACATTTTCAAATTCATAAGAAATGACATCACTGACCGATGCAAGCTGCATCGCTGCTTCTACATCATCGTAGCTGGCAACAATTTGCCGATCAGCCGTTTGGCCGCATGGTGCGTCTGCTGTCGGGTCCATTGTGACAAAGCGGTAGCCCATAGCTCGTCCCGCAAGAGCAATCATCCGTCCAAGCTGTCCTCCGCCGAGTATTCCTAGGGTCGATCCTGGTTTGATTTGCTTACGGTCTTTGGTCGTCATTCGAGTTCACTAGCCTCCAGCACCTTATTGCGTACATCATCACGTCTTTGCACGAACCGCTCTTGTACGTCTGGATATTTGATCCCCAAAATTTGCGCAGCCAATAACCCTGCATTGATGGCTCCAGCTTTTCCGATCGCAACCGTCGCCACAGGTACGCCCCCTGGCATTTGCACAATCGACAAAAGCGAGTCGAGACCATTCAAGTTGGATGATTTCACCGGGACACCAATGACTGGTAATTCTGTCTTAGCAGCCACCATTCCTGGCAAATGGGCTGCACCGCCCGCACCCGCAATAATGACTTCCAAGCCGCGGCTTTTAGCGGTTTCGGCATACGTAAACATCAAGTCTGGCGTTCTGTGTGCAGACACGACCTTCTTTTCATACGGCACCTGCAATTCGTCTAAAATTGCGCAAGCTTCCTTCATTGTTTCCCAGTCTGACGTACTGCCCATAATGACTCCTACCAAAGGCTGTAGCATGAACCATTCGCCCCCTACGTTTTGTAACATCAGAAGAAAACCCAACCGACTAACGGCTTTTCGCGCCGCTCTCATCGCCTGGGCTATTCGAACTCGTTTTCACTCAACATATTCAGTGTAGCAGGGAGAAAGTTTGCCTGTCAACCTCGTTTCCGAACATTTAAAAATGAAAGATCAAAAATTATTCGTGTTTGCCTTTTTCTACCCATTTGTTTGCCGCTTCGGCTTTCTCTAGCTCAACCCGAAGCCAATAATCCAAATAGGGACTGGCATCCGCCCCGGCAGCTGCAGTCAATAGCGCTGTGATTTGCTCCCCATTTGCCTGCTTGTATTGATGATCTCGTACATATTGGCGCAACACCTGATGCAGTCGTTCGACTCCCCATTCTTCTTTCAAGTTCCACCACATGGCACCCGCTCGCCCGTAAACGAGGTCATTGTAGCTCCTCCAGTCTGGAAAAGCTTCCACGGATGACTTCGCAGTGACTCTTTGGTTCGCATATCCTTCCGCTGCACGTGCTTGGCCTAGTCGCATCTGAATATACGCTTTTGAACGTGCGGGGAACTTTTGCTGCAAAAATACCATCGTCGCATAATCCGTCAGTCCCTCATCCAGCCAAGCCTCTCGCACCTCGTCGTTTCCGACCAACCCATAAAACCACTGATGTGCCGTTTCGTGCGCTACGACCGCCTCCCCCATGGCATCGCTACGGTCAAAATACTCTTGAGCAATAAAGACGAGGCTCGGGTATTCCATTCCCCCAAAGAAGCCGCCTGTTTTGACAACATCGTATTCCTTATACGGATACACCCCGAACTGTTTTCCGTAATAGTCGAGTGACTCCTTAGCAGTTTCATGTATTCGTTCAACGTTTTGCGAGTCATCACTTTTCTGCACCCACGTACGTACGATAGTTTCCCCTACCTTACCAGATATGGGCTGGTACGTATCGTCCATGACGACTAGGGCAAAATCCCGAACGTTCCATGCGTCCACCTCATAGATTTTTAGCCGTTGCGGTCTCGTCTCAGTGATGACAGCCACGCTCTCCAATCCACTCGTAGCAAGCTGGTACCCCTCTAATAACTGCACACGCAAATGATAATTCGCCATATCCGAGTAAAAAGGATCGCCAATCGCGGAATAAGGATCGAGCCGCCAGCCTCCTGCGTCCTTGACCGCCAGAATCGGCAGCCAATTGCCCAGCCACATTGCATGATCATGGTAAGACATTCGCCCATTGTTATAAGGGACCTCGATCTGAAAATTCATATCCACCACCATCTCAGCAGACGTTGCTCTTGCAGGAAGGGGCACTTGTAAAAGCGTATTGGTCTTTCCTGCATACTGTACGCCGACACTTTTTCCGTTTACCCGTACGTCGCTTATCTTGATACCACCAGGCTCACGCTGTTTACCCAGCACAACCTCCCAGTTTTCACCACTGAGAGCAGCATTTGCAGAAAAAGCATTGGGATATAGATGAAAAAAAGCTTGGTCATCTTTTGGGACAAAACGAGCCGTCAGCATGCCTTTCACCACGTGCTTGTTCATATCGATTTGTACGTCGGCCTTGTAAGTAACTGCAGCCTGCCTGTGATCAATCGGCACAATCTCATGAGCATCTAGGCCTGCCTTCCCTATCCAAGGACGGACGGTCAAGTATACAGTCAAAACGACTCCTACTGCCACGATGACCACCCAATGCTTCCGCCACATCGTGATCCCCTGCCTTCGATTACTTCTTCTGATGCTTGAGACGTTGGCGCTCCAGCCAAGCTGCTGCCTGTTCCTGCTGGGACATGTCTACCTTCAACCAATAATCCAAGAAGGCGCTTGCATCTTCTCCTGCCATCTCAGATAGAAAAGCTCCCCATTCCTTTCCGGTCACAACCTGATAACGGTACTTCTCGACATACTGTTTCAAAACGTCATGTACCCTTTCTTCCCCCCACGCTCCCTGCAATAGCCACAGCATCGAGGACGGACGGGAATAGACGAGATCGCTATAACTCTGATTATCAGGAAATGCAGACAGTGCTTGCCAAGGACGCAGTTCCTCTGCCACGTAATACTGAACAGAGGTGCCCTGCGCAAGCCGTCTGCGCACCCGTTCTGCTCCCAACAGCGGGTCTTGCTGAGATAAATACGAGAGCGTCACGTACTCCGTGAATCCCTCATCCAGCCATGCTTCCTTTACCTGATTATTTCCGAGCAAGCCGTAAAACCACTGGTGTGCCGTCTCATGGACAACCGTGACGATACCTGTTTCTTCCCCAGCAAAGAAATGACGTCCGTCGAGAAAGACCAATGCTGGGTACTCCATCCCATTAATCGCGCCACCAGTCCTTACCACATCATATTCGGTATATGGATAGGCACCTAATTGATGATGAAAATAGGCGAGAGACTTCGCAGCTGCTTCATGAATCTGCTCAGCAGTTGCCGAATCATCTGTTTTCCGCCACCATGTTCGGACGACTGTCTCGCCCACTTTTGTTTCCGTTTGCTGATAGGAGTCATCCATGACGACTAGGGCAAAATCCCTCACATTTTCTGCATCCAGCTGTATTGTCTTTTCTCCCTCACTAGTAGAAAGCTGCTTCGCAGCCCTGTCTGACGCTGTGCTCGCCAGTTGATAGTCTTTTGGCAGCGTCACGTTCACCTCATAATCTGCGTTCTCACTGTAAAATGGATCACCAACGGGCTCGTATGGATCGAGATGCCACCCTTCCTTGTCGTACACCGCAAGAACTGGGAGCCAGTTCCCCAGCCAGATCGATTGGTCATCGTACGACATCCTGCCGTCGTTTCGCGGAAGAGTCATCTCGAACTCCATCACAATCTTTCGTAGTCCCGCCTGTCCTTCTAGAGGCACTTCCAGGATGTTCAGGTCTTTTATCTGTTTGCCGACAACCGCTACTCCATCAACCAAGAGCTTTTTATTAGTATATGAGCCAAGCGTTGGTCCATTGCCTAAAAGTTCCTCCCATAGCATGCCTTGATGCTCTTCTGTAAATACGTTCGGGTAAAGATGGAGATAGGCACGAGTAGGGTCTTTTGGCCAAAAGGTAATTGTTACGGTTCCTGCTACTTCTTTCTTGATTGGATCAATTCGCACATCAGCCTGATAGAGTGGTTTACGCTTAAGCGCAGTACCCTCCTCAGCATTTACAGGCAACATCCACGTCAAAAACAATAAGCTACAACCGACCATTGAGACCCATTTCTTCACGCCATCTCCCCCTTTTCTCTACTGTACAAAAAATGGAAGGAAAAGACTATCTTTCCTCTTTACCCTGACAGCTTGTCGGACAGCCACTTTTCAACCAACTCCAAAGGAACCGGCTGTTCCGTTCCCTCTCGCATATCTCGGACGACGACCTGCCCACTGTTCACTTCGTTTTCCCCATAGATCAAGGCAAAAGCAACGCCTTCTTTGTTTGCATAATCGAGTGCTTTTTTCAGCCTTCTACCTGTCAGCTCCAGCTCGACTCTGATGCCGCTCTCTCGCAATCGATTGGCCAGACCAAGACTGGATGCTTCGGTCCCGAGGGGAATGACGAGTACATCGGCAGCCTTCTGCTCTCCCTTGTTGCGATTTGCCAACGCTGCAAGAATGACATCCAATCCAAACGAAATCCCTACAGCGGGATACTCTCGTCCATCATCCAAAAGCCGACCGATGATCTGATCGTAACGTCCCCCACTGCCGATACTGGACGTAAGACTTCCATCCTGCAAAAAAATCTCATACACAATTCCCGTGTAGATCCCTAAGCCCCTTGCCAAAAATGGCGCGAAACGAAGCTCCCCACCCACACCCGCTCCTTTTACATAGGCAAGCATATCGCGCAGTTCCTGAATACCTTCTTGAACTAGCGGGGACACAAAGCGCTCTGCCAACAGATCCAGGGTAATCACACCTTCTTGCAGGAAAGACGTAATCGCCAAAACGAGTGGCTCTTCGACGTTTCGCTCCCGCAAGTCATCACGCACTCCGTCCACGCCGATCTTCTCGAGCTTATCCAGCGACAACATGACATCCCCGGCCCGCAGAGCGGGGACTCCCAACTCCTGAAGCACCCCAGACAATAGCTTGCGGTTGTTGACCTCAATGTACACGTCGAGCCCCAGCCGCTTGAATGCCTCAAACGCCATACTGAGCAATTCTGCTTCAGCCAGCACCGATGTCGTTCCCACGATATCGACATCGCATTGAATAAATTCGCGCAAACGCCCGGTTTTTACTGGACCGTCCCTAAATACTTTTCCGATCTCATACCGCTTGAACGGCATCCGCATCTCAGGATTCATACCCACTACCTTCGTCAATGGTACGGTCAAATCATAGCGTAGCCCAAGCTCTCTATCTCCTTGGTCGTTCAAGCGATACACTTCCTTCAAGATTTCATCCCCGCCACCGTACTTGGATGCCAGCAATTCGTAGTGCTGTAGCATAGGCGTCTCCAACGGTTTGCAGCCGTATGTCTCGAATACCGCTTCGAGTGTCCGTCGTATCCAGTTTCGTTGCATTTGCTCCTGCGGCATGAAATCTTTTGTGCCTTTTACCGTTTTTAATACTTCGTTTTCCATGAGGAACACCCTTTCTTTTTTCAGATAAAGAAAACCAAAAAAGCCATGCAAGGCAATTTCCTGCCCGCATGGCTTCCTAAATACACCACCGCAGGCACGAAGCACAAGAAGCGCTTGCACCTGCGGAAAAATTTCCGAAGATACAAACGCTCTACGTGTGGTGATGCTGTTGAAGGAACATAGTGAGACCTGTCATTTTGATCGGTCCATCCTTCCAAAAAAGATTTTTCCTATCATAGCGCAAAAAAAGCTCCCCGTCCAGTAGACGAAGAGCCCCGTTCCCAAAAAATTCTATTCGCGCAACCAGATGAAGTACGCCAGGAAGACGAAGAACAGCACATACATCGCCGGATGCACTTCGCGAGCCTTGCCCTTCATTACCTTCATCACCGGATAAACGATGAAGCCCGTCGCAATACCTGTTGCAATACTGTAAGTCAATGGCATCAACAAAATCGTCAGGAATGCAGGGAACGCTTCATCCAGGTCATCCCAAGCCACTTTTGCAATGTGAGAAGCCATCAGAACACCGACGATAATGAGCGCTGGTGCCGTAACCGCTGGTGTCACAATTGCGAGAATCGGCGAGAAGAACAACGCCAGAAGGAACATACTCCCTGTGACAACTGCGGTAAATCCGGAGCGTCCGCCTGCCGCTACCCCTGCTGTCGACTCAACATAAGCTGTAGTGGTAGATGTACCAAGTACCGCACCTGCCATACCTGCAATCGCATCGGAAGCGAGTGCTTTTCCTGGACGTGGCAAATTGCCGTCTTCGCGAAGCAATCCAGCTTGGTTCGCTACACCCAAGAGCGTACCCGTCGCATCGAAAAAGTCTACAAACAAGAAAGTCAAAACAACAATCAGCATATTCATGGTGAACAATGCGGATGGATCACCGAGATATTGGAATGCAGCACCGAATGTAGGAGCAAGGCTCGGTGGTGCAGAGACGATTTGCTCAGGCAGATTCACCAGTCCGAAGAACATCCCGGTAATCGCTGTAATCAACATTCCGATAAAGATACCCGCATTGATTTTGCGAGAAAGCAGAATGACCGTCACGATCAAACCAAACACAGCGAGCAATGCATTTTTCGCTGCCAAAATTTCTTCCGGCTTCATACCCTCGTGATAGAAGGTCAGATGTCCCAATGCTACGAAGGTGGCATCATTTGCTACGATGATACCCGCGTTTTTCAAACCGATAAAGGCAATAAAAAGTCCAATCCCTGCTGAAACTGCGTATTTCAAGCTTTGTGGAATCGCTTTGATGATCGCTTCACGAACACCTGTCAGGGACAGAATCAAAAAGATCGTACAAGAAAGGAATACGCCAGCCAAAGCCTGTTGCCAAGGAATTTGCATCGTCAGAACGACTGTATAAGTGAAAAATGCGTTCAATCCCATACCCGGAGCTTGACCGATCGGCAAACGTCCGAGAATACCCATTAACAGTGTACCGAGAGCAGCAGCCAAAGCCGTTGCGGTAAAGACAGCGCCAAATTCAGGGTAGTTCGCTTTTAAATCTGGCGGCAGATCAGCACCACTGAGAATGAATGGATTGACAGCCAAGATATAAGCCATTGCCAAAAAAGTAGTGATACCCGCGATAATTTCGCGACGGTAATTGGTGCCTAGCTTGTCAAACTCAAAATACTTCCGCACCTATAAGTCCCCCCATACTAATCTTGTTGCAAAAACAGATAGACTGTTTTTTGCCGACCGTAAACGGTCACATCTTATTTAATGAAAAACGTTGAGACGTTTTTCACAAAAAAAGGCCCGGACGCTCTTATCATGCGCCTGGCCTTCAAACAAAACACTCCGGGAATAATTCCAAATATAATAACAAAATCAGATCCCGATGACATTTTGTTCGTAGCCAGGTCGTTAACGGCGACCATGTAGAAACTCTCGAGCCATATTCTCAAGAATATACGAACCTTCCTATATTACCTACTCACATTGAGAAGTGTATCAGGTGACATAGGGAATGTCAACGAAAATACGAACATTCATTTTTGGAAAGAGTTTAATATCCGGATATTTTCTAATACGGCCTGTGTTATACTTGCATAGATTCCTCCAGATCTCAACAATCTCTTTTAGGGTGGTCCAAAATGAGCTATATGGATGCTTGGGAGCAAATAATAGCGGAGCAGGAGCGAGAACGTGACCGGCTTCGAGTCAATCAAATCACCCTACGGGTCGACGATAAGAAAAAGAGCAAACGCAACGTTCAGCAAAAGGAAAAGGTCATCGAATATGGCTTTGTAGAACGTGATTTGTATGATGAGAATTTATATGGAAGGTTTGAACTCTATTTCGCCGATCGCGACACTCTTCTCCAGCAAGATCGGTTTGGAGATGAAATTGCTTTTGGTGAGCTTATAGATGAACACGCAGTTGCCACTGCAATCTTCTCCTATTTAGCGGAGCACTATTCTCCGTTTTTAAAGGAAGCTCCCTTCGCTATCAGCTATAACCCGATTGCAGAAGCTTGGATTATCGAAGGAACTCTTCCTCCGGGATGGCTAGGCGGGGTCATTTATATTGCTCTAGCCAAAGAAAATGGGAAGCTTCTCATGATGTATGGAACGAGATAATTCTTGGTCATAAAAAAACTCTCTTTTATTCGCAAATCACGCAAATAAAAGAGAGTCATTTTTTGTTCCTATTCCCACTCAATTGTTGCTGGTGGTTTGGACGTTACATCATATACAATGCGGTTAACATTGTCTACTTCATTCACGATACGCACAGAGATTTTCTCCAATACATCCCATGGAATGCGTGCCCAGTCAGCAGTCATACCATCAATGGACGTTACCGCACGAATCCCTACTGTGTAAGAATACGTACGAACATCTCCCATTACACCTACGGTCGTCATGTTTGGCAAAGCCGTGAAGTACTGCCAGATTTCCCGATCGAGACCTGCCTTGGCAATCTCCTCACGCAAGATCGCATCGGATTCACGAACGATCTTCAGTTTTTCTTCCGTAACTTCACCCAAAACACGAATGCCGAGGCCTGGTCCTGGGAATGGCTGACGCCAAACAATCTCATCTGGCAAGCCCAGCTCTTTACCCAGTTTGCGTACTTCGTCTTTGAACAAGGTTTTCAATGGTTCAATCAACGTGAACTTCATGTCTTCTGGCAAACCGCCTACGTTGTGGTGCGATTTGATCGTTTGCGCAGTTGCTGTTCCACTCTCAACGATATCGGTGTACAGCGTACCCTGTGCCAAGAAATCCATATCTGTCAGCTTGGCTGCTTCTTCATCGAATACATAAATGAACTCGTTACCGATGATTTTGCGCTTTTGCTCTGGGTCAGATACACCTTTGAGCTTGCTCATGAAACGCTCGCGCGCATCGATCTTGAGCACTTTCATGGAGAATTTCTCAGCGAATGTTTCCATTACGCCTTCTGCTTCCCCTTGACGCAGAAGACCGTGGTCAACGAACATGCACGTCAATTGATCGCCAATCGCTTTGTGAATCAGCGCTGCTACTACGGAAGAATCCACACCGCCGCTCAACGCACACAGTACTTGCTTATTGCCAACTGTTTCACGAATGCGAACCAGCTCGTCTTCGATGAACGTCGTCATGCTCCAATTCGCTTCACATCCACAAATGTTGAACAGGAAGTTTCCGATGAACTCAGTACCTTTTTGGGTATGAACTACTTCTGGATGGAACTGTACGCCGTACAGCTGGCGCTCAGGGTTGCTGATCGCAGCTACCGGGCAGCTGTCGCTTACCGCATCAATAACAAATCCGGTTGGGAGCTCCACTACTTTGTCAGAGTGGCTCATCCACACGATTTCATTCGTATCCCATTTGTCGTACAAGCTGTGTTTTTGCTGCATCCGCAATTCAGCTTTTCCGTACTCGCGTTTACCCGCGCGTTCTACTTTTCCGCCCGTCAAATGGCTCATCAACTGCATACCGTAGCAAATACCCAATACAGGCAAGCCTAGATCAAAAATCGCAGGGTCTACAGTTGGTGCTCCCTCTTCGTACACGCTAGCAGGTCCTCCAGAGAAAATAATCCCTTTTGGATTCATCTCTTTAATCTTTTCAACAGGTGTATTGAACGCTATCAGTTCACTATAAACACCCAGATCGCGTACACGGCGCGCGATCAACTGATTATACTGGCCTCCGAAATCGAGTACGACGACCATTTCCATTGACTTGTCCATCATATCCCCCTTCTCCTGTAACATACAGGACGTGCAAGTGTCGGCATGCCATGCGAAGTTGTCGCATATTTGCAAAAAAGCCGGGACTGCTTTTCTCCGATAAACAATACGGAGGCAACGTCCCAGCTTGTGTACACATGTGCGGTTTGCATGTACAAAAATCCGATGTGCTCTCCTCGTAGTCGCCAAATTTACGGTCTAGCGGTAGAAACTTTCAGGCCCTATTCCTGATCATTATACGAGTCTCATTGATCGTCATTCTAGCAGATGGAACGGCATTGTTCAAGGCTTCAATTGACGGATTAACCGTTCGAGTATTTGCTCTGCTATTGTTCTCGCCTTTTGTTCCATTTGTTTGTAGCCATACACGGTACGTTCGTACAGCTCCGTCAAATAGCGCAGGTCTTGTCGCTTGTCTGCCGGCAGGGTCATCCTGCCCACATACTCTCGCAATGTTTCTCCTGGCTGTCTGCGCGTGTAGACTCGCTCCATCATTCGCATCAGCAGATGGTACCGATCCGGGAACTCACTGCTTCGCTGTTGATTCAGTTGCCTGCGCATCCACCATAGCTGGATGTCTTGTCTGCGGCGCCACGCGATAATTCCTGCTACGATAGCGGCTACAGCCAATCCCGCATTTACTTGCCATGGAATCTTAATCCAGCTGCCTGCTGGTCTGTCGCCCTCTTCCAGCTCATTGAAACGTCCATCCCCACGATCAATATTCGTTTGATTCTCCATGTTTGGCAATGGAACGGGGATCTGCGGCTGTGAGGTGACCAGATCATAATTAAAACGAACAGGTGACATGAATGAACTCGTCGCTTCAAATGGAACCCAACCAACCTCCGGGAAGTATACCTCTACCCACGAGTGAGCATCCTTGTTGCGCACTTCTACAGTCTCGTAATTAAACGCATCCGTTCCCACTCGTTCACCTGGAGCAAAGCCCTTGACCCAACGTGTTGGGATATCCAAGGTACGAAGCATAACCGCCATCGAAGTGGAGAAATGGTCACAGTACCCTCGAAGGCTGTCAAACAAGAAGTGATCGACAAAATCCTGACCTTCTGCAGCGACTGGAACGTCTTTCGTTTCATACTTATATTTTCCACTTGAGCGCAAGTAATTCTCGATCGCTCTCACTTTATCATAAGGAGTCTTGGCATCCTTCGTAATCGTTGCAGCAAGCTCTCTTACTCGCGGAGGCACCGAGGCTGGCACTTGCAAATAGCGCTCTTTGATATCATCCGGATAGTTCGTCCCCGCATTCGTCACGGCCTTTTCACTGACAATCGGTACTTCTGTCTCGACCTTATATTGATTCAGTTTGAGCAAAAGCGGATTGGGGCCGTACTCTGGCCGACCGTTTTTCTCACTCAGCTGAACCAAGTTGATTTTTCCTGCCCGTACTTCGAGCTGCTGATTCATTTTGTCATAAACAACGGTTGCCTCTGGTGGAGCGTAGTTGCTCACCTTATTCAGCTGACCTTGATAAAAGACAGTAGGGAATTGCTGCGGGCCTTTAAATTCTAATGTTGCTTGTACCTTCTTCGTTTCAAGCCCTTGGAACAACGTATTCTCCCATGTATAGGTTTGCGGGTCCAGGATTGACTCGTACTCTCTATCGCCTTTTTCCCAACCAACTCCTGTATACACGTCCTTCGAGTCACCTCGCCAATAGCTGCGCTCGTTCGTCTTTGCAATAAACACTAATGTGTTATCTTGCATGAAAGGACCGCCCAACCGTTCGTCGTTGTTGTCGTATCCTACTTTTTTCATCACACCAACAGGGGTATCGTTTCCTTTCCCTGTTAAAAAGGCGATCGGATCAGGCCATGACGGTCCTGACTTCGGTGCAGCATAACCGATGCCTATACAGACCATAATGACCAACACCGAAGCCAGCAGTGAGTTGAGCATGATTCGGCTTCTCTTCCCTGCCAGTGTTGCCATGTTCGTCATCTTCATCAGATGGCTAATGGCCAGCATCAGGAAACCAATGATCAGCGTCCGTACAACCCCTGCACTGGCATCATACGGGAGAAACGTATCCAACACAGCCAAATACAGTTCCGTCAAAAAGACAAACCATAAGCCTTGCCGTTGTTCCAGCACAAGATACGTTAACATTGTCGCTAACAACACCAAAACGAGATCAAACATCGTATTCCGCGACAAGATCGACATGCTGGCCCAATCCTGTTGAAACGCTAACGGAAGATCGTGAATCATCTGCCCGTACAATTCGCCAATCCATTCCGTGTCAAAAAACGGTTTGTCAAATAAAGTAGCATGCAAAAGCACCACTAGCCCAAGAGCCTTGATCGGCAAGGTTAGCCACCGATAAGGGATCAACAGGTCAATGATAATGACTCCAGCCACAATCGCATAAAACGGCCACAGAATGCCCGTATCGGTTAATGTCTGTAGAGGAAGAAGCCACTCTCTTAACATCAGGAACAGAAAAAGGGCCAAGACCCATTCCCAAATCGTTGGACGCTTCCAAACGCTCATGAGTCTATGCACCTCCAATCCGTTTCCACTCTTGATCATCCATGTGAATAGACGTACATGTTACTTTGTTTGCGCCAAGCAGCTGCAACGCTTGTTTTTGTTCATGCGAAATCGTTGACTCGTTCTGCATGAGAAACAACTGCACCCGTCTACCTTTTTGAGCCAGTGTGACCAAACGACTGATCAGCGTTTTTTCTACATGCGGTGTAATAATAATCAAAGTGACACCTTGAGGCTGCTCCAATGATTCTCTTCCCACAATTCTTGCAAATAACTCTTGTCCTTCTGGTGCGACACGAGCTAATTGATCAAAAACTCTGAGGAAATGAGCATGGGACAGTCCTGTTGGTATCGATATACGTTCTGCTTGCTTGTACACGAGCCCATAATGGTATTGATTCCGATTGGCGTAAGCGATCAGACTCGCAGCTAGCTTCACTGCTGTTTCGAACAAGTGCACAGGCTTCCCTTGGTAGCTCGCCTTCTCCACATCAAGGAAAAAGACAGCCTGATTCATCGCCTGATGCTCAAACTCTTTCGTCTTCAGACCCATCCCCCGTGCGGAAGCTCGCCAATGAATTTGGCTCAACCGATCGCCCCGATGATAGTCTCTTACGCCGCGTACTGCTGCTACGTCGTCAGAGCGTCGATGGGAAACATGCACCGTCCCACTAAAGCTGCCGTCACCTAGGGCCCAATGGGTCAATTCTTTGTATTTTGGATAAACGAGAAACTCCTGAGAAATCGAATAAACCTTCCGACGCTCAAAAAATCCAAAAAAATCCCCGCCGCTCACTACACATTCATCCAGACGATAGTATCCACGCGGTACATTGGGTATGACATACCGAAACTCGACTTCCCTTTTGAACCATGGGAATATCAGTTGTCGATGCGGTTCATACACGCCAGCCAGCCTCGCCGGCAATGGCTCCATAATCATATGCCATCCCAGCGGAAACCAAATCCTCCGGCGCAAGCGTATCGTTACAATGACATCTTCCCCATCCTGTAGACGATTGCGATCTAGTTCACGCTCGACTTCTAGCTTCGTGAACATGAGTACATAAGCCACAATTTCATACAGGAGAAACACCAAACTACTATAGAAAAGAAACCAGCTTGAGAAGCCACCTTGAAATTTTGCGAATGCATACGTGATCAGGACTAATGCAATCGCCTTGAGCCTACCCCACCTTTGCTGTCTCATCTGCAATCACCGCCTTAGCTTACCGGGACACGGGTCTCAGACAAGATCATAGCCAACACCCGATCTACGGTTGCTCCTTCCAGTCTTGCTTCTGGTTTCACAATCATACGGTGTGCAAACACAACTGGAACTAGTTCCTTCACGTCATCTGGAATGACATAGTCACGTCCACGAACGAAGGCCAACGCCTGAACAGCCCGGAAAAGAGCAAGGGAACCGCGCGGGCTCACGCCTAGATAGATATGATGATGCTCACGCGTACGATGACATAGACGTACGATGTATTCTTTTATTCCTTCCGATACCTTAATCGTCGACACCTGGCGTTGAAGTTCCGCCAGCTCGGCTGTGGTCATAACCGGCTGAAGCTCTTCCAATGGATTCGCTGCCGAGAATCTGGACAGCATCCGCATTTCTTCCTCTACCGTTGGATACCCCAAACTTAATTGCATGAAAAATCGGTCCAATTGAGCTTCAGGTAATGGGAAGGTCCCTTCATACTCTAATGGGTTTTGCGTAGCCATCACAAAAAACGGCTCTGCCAATCGATACGTAGCCCCATCGATTGTTACTGAGCGCTCTTCCATTGCTTCTAAAAGTGCAGATTGTGTTTTTGGCGAAGTCCGGTTGATTTCGTCTGCAAGAATGACATTCGCAAAAATCGGCCCTTGACGGAACTCAAACTCCAGACTTTTTTGATTAAAGATAGCAACCCCTGTCACATCCGTTGGCAACAAATCTGGGGTAAATTGAATACGTTTAAACTCACCGCTGATTGATCTGGACAATGCCCGTACCATCATGGTCTTCCCAACGCCTGGTACATCTTCGAGCAAAACGTGACCATTCGCTAGAATAGCGGCTACCATCAACTCAATCACGGAGCGTTTACCAATCAATACTTTTTCTATATTATCGATTAAACTGGCTATTGCAGGATTTACTTGTTCCAATTTGATAGGGTTCATGTTGATACAACTCCTGTTCCATGATATTCTTCCGCAGGTTTGTAACAGCTGTTCCTCCATGCTTTCAGCGTAATTCTAAAGTAATGGATGCAAATAGGAGATACAAGGGAAAAATGCTTAAAATTTGCAAAAATACACAAGTCATTATAAAAAAAAGAGTAGGATCTATTCCTACTCTTCGGTTTCATATGAAATATGGCGTGCCCTGAGAGATTCGAACTCCCGACCTTTTGATTCGTAGTCAAACGCTCTATCCAGCTGAGCTAAGGGCACAAATAAATGGAGCGGACGAAGGGTCTCGAACCCTCGACCTTCGCCTTGGCAAGGCGACGCTCTACCAATTGAGCTACGTCCGCATGTTACATCTTATGTGGTTTGTACTGAGGACAAAGCTTTCTGTTATAGTATGGTGCGGGTGAAGGGACTTGAACCCCCACGGTTGCCCGCCAGAACCTAAATCTGGTGCGTCTGCCATTCCGCCACACCCGCATTTTACTTAGAACAGAAAAGGCATTACTGTTACTATCACGCAGCTTTGCTTATTCAGCAAAAAAAAACTGGTGAGCCATGAAGGACTCGAACCTTCGACCCTCTGATTAAAAGTCAGATGCTCTACCAACTGAGCTAATGGCTCGCAAATGGCTGGGGTACTAGGATTTGAACCTAGGAATGACGGAGTCAAAGTCCGTTGCCTTACCGCTTGGCTATACCCCAATGGTGGTGCCGGCAATAGGACTTGAACCCACAACCCCCTGATTACAAGTCAGGTGCTCTACCAATTGAGCTATACCGGCGCTGTTGAATTTAATTAGTGGTGGCTCGGGACGGAATCGAACCGCCGACACGAGGATTTTCAGTCCTCTGCTCTACCGACTGAGCTACCGAGCCATTTATGATTACTTTTCGCCATTCTTTAATAAAAATGGCGGAGCTGACGGGACTCGAACCCGCGACCTCCGGTGTGACAGACCGGCGTGAACTCCAACTTCACCACAGCTCCATATTTGGTTGCGGGAGCAGGATTTGAACCTGCGACCTTCGGGTTATGAGCCCGACGAGCTACCGAGCTGCTCCATCCCGCGATAATCAGGACGACTGAGTGTCAGTGTTGCCACAGGACGTGGCGCTTTTAGCTGACCTTCCTTGTCCATTAATATAAGTGGTGGAGGCTGACGGGATCGAACCGCCGACCCTCTGCTTGTAAGGCAGATGCTCTCCCAGCTGAGCTAAGCCTCCAGGACCCCTGTGTTTGCAGGGCATTTTGCTAGGTGACCCGTAGGGGATTCGAACCCCTGAATGACAGCGTGAAAGGCTGCTGTGTTAAACCGCTTCACCAACGGGCCAGGATTATGAAGTATGGTGCGGTCGGCGAGACTCGAACTCGCACGGGTCGCCCCGCCACCCCCTCAAGATGGTGTGTCTGCCAATTCCACCACGACCGCAACTAATATGGTAGCGGCGGAGGGAATCGAACCCCCGACCTTTCGGGTATGAACCGAACGCTCTAACCAGCTGAGCTACACCGCCATGAAGCTATGAGATTAAAACATATGGCGGAGAGTGAGGGATTCGAACCCTCGCTACGCTTGCGCATACTAACGGTTTAGCAAACCGTCCCCTTCGGCCTCTTGGGTAACTCTCCGTATATATGGCTCCTCGGGACGGAC
>NZ_PXZO01000002.1 GCF_003013475.1 Brevibacillus porteri | reverse complement strand
TTTAGACGAGGCACAAAGGCGAATTGAGGAGTTCATTCCCTTTTACAACCATGCTCGTCCACAGAGAAAACTAAACAAGCTGACGCCGGTTTAGTACCGACGCCAACTTGCTGCCTAGGGCTTTTTTCAATGTCCGCTAAACGGGGTCTTGACCATTATTGAATACGGGATTTTTATTTCCTGAAGTTTAATAAGCTGGACCGATACTTTACCGAGACATTAAATGAAAAGCCTACATTCAAGCAGTAGAGATTGGCTCTTTGCTCGAAGATTAATCCTTTCGCAGCAGTTGAACTCTTTGTCGTAATTCCTGGTCTGTTAACGGCTCCAATTGCAACAAAGCCTCGTATGGATCATCACCCGGGATATGAAAGTATCGAGCAAATGCAGGCTCTGTCTTGATGTCGCTTTGCTTCAGAGTCCTGATATGTTTATACGCATCCAAGCCTCCTATGTCTAACAATCGTGCTTCGATGTCCATATGACGATAGGCGCTTTGCATTTCGACAACTACCGGTTGAGCAAACAATTCAAACCAAAAGCCAGCTGTGAAAAACGAGATAACGCACGTGGGAGTACTACTTACATCTAAGTGTGTCACTTCAAATCCGGGCAAGCAGCCAAATGCTGTACGAACAGCCTGCTCAAACTGCTCCAGATCATGACTCTCGCAAATAATATCCAGATCGCTTTGCACAACATCAATGTCCAATGGGATGGTTCCGGCAAGCACTGGGTGGTAATCGGATAGTACTTCCATGATGTTCGTCTGTTGAATCGCTTCCCACGCTGCTTTTTGGCGAATCGTCCCTCTGCCCAAGTAGGAGAGATCATGCCAATTTCTCATGAGACTACCTCCATGTCTGCTTTCTTTTAAAATAGTTTAGACAAAAGTGAATAAGTACGCAACGAAATCGATAATCACTCGTATACCTAAATGAAGGGAGTGTAGTAGATGGAAATATTTTTGTGGGTAGTGGTTGTGTTATTGTTCTTGCTAAGCATCGCAGGAATTTTCTTACCTGTTTTACCTGATACGATATTACTGTGGGCGGGCTTTTTGCTCTATCACTTTTTCATTGCAGATCCGGGAGCGGGATTGCCGGCATCCTTTTGGTGGGGAATGGTCGTTCTAAGCATTCTGCTTTACGGTGCTGACTTGCTGACAAATATGTACTTCGTAAAAAGGTACGGAGGGTCCAAATGGTCGTCCATCGCTGCTGCGATCGGTATTATCCTCGGGATTTTCGTTTTCCCACCGTTTGGTATGCTGATCTTGCCGTTCGTATTCGTCGTTCTCGTAGAGTTGATGGTACAGAAGCAGTCGATGGAGAGAGCAGTGAAAGCGGGCATAGGCTCACTGATCGGATTTTTGGGTAGTGCAGTCGTAAAAGTCATCTTGCAAGTTACGATGATCATCTGGTTTTTTATCGCCAGATAATAGACAGAAAACAAAAAGGACAGCCTCGGCTGTCCTTTTTTACGTGGGAACTAGTGAATGAGTCGATAAACACCGATGACTTTACCGAGAATAGTGACATGCTCCAGGATGATCGGTTCCATCGTGGCATTTTCCGGTTGGAGACGGAAGTGATTCTTTTCTTTGAAAAATCTTTTAACGGTCGCTTCGTCTTCTTCTGTCATGGCTACGACGATGTCACCATTGTTGGCTACGTGCTGTTGGCGAACAATGACGTAGTCTCCGTCGAGAATTCCGGCATCAATCATACTGTTCCCGGAGACGCGCAGCATATAGACCTTGTCAGAAGTCACGATATTGTCTGGAAGCGGGAAGTACTCTTCTACATCCTCAATGGCAGTAATCGGTTGTCCAGCGGTTACTTTTCCGATTACTGGCACACGGACGACAGAGTCTTCGAAATTGTCTTGAAAACGATCTTCATCTGATAGCAATTCGATGGCACGAGGTTTGGTAGGATCTCGACGAATGAGGCCTTTTTTCTCTAAGCGTGCCAAATGCCCATGTACAGTTGAACTGGAAGCTAGTCCAACTGCCTCCCCAATTTCACGTACAGATGGCGGATATCCTTTATCACGAACTTCCTTTCGTATGAACTCGATGATGGCTTGTTGTCTACTCGATAATTTTGACATAGAAAGACACCCCTGATTTCTCGAACATATTTTCCTATATTATACCATGGGAGCTTGCGTTCGACAAACATAAGTTCGATTATTTGTTGACATGAACATATGTTCTCATTTATTATGAGGCTACAAGTGATCAGAACGTATGTTTGTGAGGAGGCTATTATTATGAATTCATTGACAGTACGTAATCGTTTCGAGAAAAAAGAAGAACGTCGTGTTCGTTTTGGTATCACGAGAGGACAAGCTCTCTTGTTTCTTATTACATTTACTCTCTTTTTTTACCTGTTAACCGAACTAGTGTTTGCTTCTTCGCCAATGGAGGAGCCACAAGGCATAGAAGTAACCGTACAATCTGGAGATAGCCTGTGGTCGTTAGCTGTTCAATACAATACAGATCAGATGGATGTTCGGGACTATATAATAGAAATTAAGGATGCGAACGGTTTAGAGAGCAACAGGATTTACCCAGGTCAGACTCTCATCCTTCCTGATACTCCGTAAGTGTTCGGCTGTCTTGCGGGATCATTCGAATGTGGTATAATGAAGCGGCACTACTACAGAGTGGGAGGAACCAGCAGTGGTATCTGACGCAGAAATTAAACGCATCAACGAATTGGTCAAAAAATCGCGCGAAGAAGGTTTGACCGAAGAGGAAAAGCTCGAACAAAAAGCATTGCGTCAAAAGTACATTGACGCCGTTAAGCTTTCATTGAGAGCAAATTTGGATTCCATCCGTTATGTGGAAGACCTTGAAGAAAATAAGCCAAAACAGTAAGATAACAATTACTGATACGACAGACATCCTCGCTTGACGCTAGGGTGTCTTTTTCTGTGACATACATAAGCTGTGATAGCCAGGGAGGGAAAGCGATGGCGTGGATAGCTGTGGCGGTTGGAGGAGCAGTTGGCTCTCTTTTGCGCTACCTATTGTCTTTGCTCGCGAATCAGCCGGGATGGCCGTGGGGAACCTGGATCGCCAATGTTTGTGGATCTTTGATCATCGGCATCTTGTTCGTGCTGGGGAAAGAACGTGGCTTTTTATCTCCGACACTCTACCTCTTATTTGCAACGGGGGTCATGGGAGGATTTACGACTTTCTCAAGCTTCTCCTTGGAAGTAGTCTCTTTTTGGGGAGAAGGCCACCTGTTACGTGGCACTTTGTACGCTCTGCTTAGTTTGGGAGTCGGTCTACTTTCTTGTGCGGTTGGAATATGGTTGGCCAGGCAATGGTCCTGAGTCGTTCAATGACACGATACATGTGAGGGGGAATGAATGTGAGTACACAGCATCGTGATTATGAATGGGAACAAAAAAAGCTGGATGAAACAATTTCAGCGATCGACGAAGAAATGGAGCAGCTTCGCAATGATATTCGCGAGGCAACAGATGATTATGTCAAACAGGTTGTTAACTATAAAAAGGCTAAGGAATTGAGCTACCTGGAAGATCAGGGTCGAGAGAAGCCATATTTCGGCAGAGTGGATTTCTTGAAAGATGAAATCTACGAGCTGGATGAGGTCTACATAGGAAAACGGGGAATTGTACGCAGCGATACGTTTGATTCTGTCGTCGTGGATTGGCGCGCGCCTATCGCCAGTCTTTATTATTCCGGTGAGAGCAAAGAAGCGTTTTACCGGATGGGACGCGAGATCGTGCGTGGTGAAGTTCGACTAAAGCGTAATTTTGCGATCGAAGACGGAAAGATCGTCGGCATCTATGATGGAGCGGTAAAAGAAACAATTAACCGCGAGATGGGGCATCCCGACGAATTTTTGCAAGAGGGCTTCATTGATGAATTCTTGGCAGCCAATCTGAATCAGGCAAACGATAGTAGGCTAAAAGACATCGTCGCTACGATTCAATCCGAGCAAAATGATATTATCCGGGCGGAAAAAGAACGGCCCATTGTTGTGCAAGGAGTAGCGGGGAGCGGAAAAACAACGATTGCTCTGCACCGACTCTCCTATTTGATTTATAACTACCAGGATTCCATGATGTCCAAAAAGTTCATGGTTTTTGCACCTAACCGGATGTTTCTTACCTATATATCCGAGGTTTTGCCTGAGCTGGGAGTCGATGATGTTCAACAGTCTACTTTTGTAGATTGGGCAGCGCGTCTTCTGAAGCCTCTGCTGCCAAAAGGATGGAGAATCGTGAGTCCTGATAAGCCTCTTCAATTGTTCTTCGAAGAGGGGCAGGATGAGCGCCAGCAAGAAATGACACGAAACAGGCTTCGCTTCAAAGGATCGCTCGCTTGTCGGGAGGCCCTGGAGCAATACATTCGGCATATCGTCGAAACAAGAATTCCTTTCAAGAAGCTCAGCTTTTTATACAACAAAACGAAGCAAGTATTTTCAATTCCGGGTGATTTTATTCGCCAATGCTTCTTGGAGCAATTCGCCAATATGCCGTATCATCGACGGGTAGAAGCGCTTCGCAAGCATTTGAAACAAGAAATGAACAAGCAATTGTTTGCCCATTTGCGAGAGCGAAAAGTCGATTTGGACAAAGAAGGCTTGTACAAATTCGAGAAAATGCTGGAGCAGATACTAGATACGTACCTGACTTCGTTTCCGAGACTGGAAATCTTCGCAGCTTATCGCGAGTTGATTGCTGACGAGGAATTGCTGCGCAAGCTCGTACCTGCTGACATTTCAGACGAAGTTGTCCGTGATGTGACTCAGTCTAGCGCTGCATTGTTTGCAGAGGAGAGATTGGAGCCGGAAGATATCGCGCCATTGCTATACTTGCAGCATATTGTTGAAGGAATGAATAAGGCAGAGCATTTTGATCATACGGTCGTGGATGAAGCACAAGACTTGAGTGCGTTAGAAATAGCCGTCATTGCATTGGCAACTAAGCGAAACTCGCTAACGATCGTGGGAGATATTGCGCAAGGTATTCATAGCTACCGGGGGATTCATGCCTGGGAAGAGTTGACGAAGGGGATTTTTGCACAGCTATTTCCTTCCTATTATACGTTGTCACAAAGCTATCGTTCGACCATTGAGATCATGCGCTGTGCCAATGAAGTGTTGCGGCAAATTGATTTGCCCGAGACGGTATTGGCAAAACCGGTTTTGCGACATGGTGAAAAACCAATCATGGTCAAGGCTCGCTCACGAGCGCAACTGTGGGAGGACATCTCTTCGCGTGTGGTAGCCTACCAGGCGGAAGGCTTCAAAACGATTGCGATCGTAGCGAAAACCATTCAAGCGAGTAAAAAAGCACATAAAGGCCTGCAAGACAAAATAGCTGATTTAACCCTGTTAGGAACGAAAGATAACCAATTTCCGGGTGGCGTAACCATCATGCCTGCTTTCTTAACAAAAGGCTTGCAGTTTGATGTGGTCATTCTACTGGATGTAGACGCCTATCAAAATAATGAATGGGACGCAAAACTGTTGTATGTCGCGATGACACGTCCTGTCCATCGTCTTGTTATGACGCAGGTTGATGACGTATCTTCACCGTTGCTGAAAGATTTACCGACAGCGCTGTATAGTATGTCTACTGACGAATAAGATTCTCATCATCAAAGAAAACCCTCTGCCTGTAAAAAAGCAGAGGGTTTATCTGTATCATGCTTAGTGGTCGCCTGTGTTACCTTTGGAAGGGTTGGTAATAACAAAACCTTCTTGTGGCAAGAAAAGGTAATCAATGATGATGCCTTCCAGCAATGGCTCATCCTTTTTCACAATCACATCGATCTCTTTGTCGGTCGAGATCACAACATCTTCTTCTGTTGGCTTGTCCAGAGCGAGTCCGTAGTGTGCATGATCACCGTGAGAGTGAGTAATATAAACGCGCAGTTTCAATTCTTTGTCTTCTTCTGCCTCGATGATTGGAGCCAATTGCTTGGCAGCGTTACGAGTGATTTTTAGTTTCACAGGTCAAATCCCCTAACTGTATGTAAGTTACCCCTCCATCTTAGCAAGAGGAAAAACAGGATGCAATGTTGAAAGTGTTACGATATGTCTAGAGAATGACAATACGGTGGAAGGAGAGTCATCTATGAAAATCGATTTGCGCAGCGATACCGTTACGAAACCAACCGAGGAGATGCTTCGAGCAATGGTGGAAGCGGAGGTTGGTGATGATGTTTATAGAGAGGACCCATCGGTCAATCGTTTAGAAGCGATCGCGGCTGAAATACTCGGAAAGGAAGCTGCTCTGTTCGTAACAAGTGGCACGCAAGGCAATCAGGTCGCTGTTTTGACGCATTGTGTTAACGGAGACGAGGTCATTGCGGAAGCGGATTCGCACATTTTTTACTATGAGGGCGGCGCTATGTCGGCATTGGCTGGCGTACAAACAAGGACGCTGGTTGGAGAACGTGGTGCTCTACGTGCAGAAGATGTAGAGAGGGCGATTCGGGGCAACAATATCCATTTTCCTCGCACAAAATTGATCTGTCTCGAAAATACGCATAATCGCGCTGGCGGGGCGGTAATCTCTGTTGCGCAAATGAAGAGTGTCTATGATACAGCACAAAAACACGGTATTCCCGTTCATTTGGACGGTGCTCGTCTCTTCAATGCGGCTGTGGCTCAAGGTGTTGCAGTCAGTGAGCTAAGCGCTTTTGCCGATACCGTTCAGATTTGTTTGTCCAAAGGGCTGAGTGCTCCGGTGGGTTCCATTTTGGCTGGAGATCGTGCGTTTATCGAAGAAGCGAGATGGTGGAGAAAAAAAGTAGGAGGCGGGCTGCGTCAGGCAGGGTATTTGGCAGCACCAGGCATTATCGCTCTGACACAGATGGCCGAACGATTGGCAGAAGACCATGAACGGGCACAGCAATTGGCAAAAGGCTTGCGCCAGCTATCGCTTCAGGTCGAGCAAGTCGAGACGAATATCGTGCTGGTGAATACAGACTCGATTGGACAAACAGCTGTCGCCTTCTTGGAGCGTTTGGAGGAAAAAGGAGTGCTCGCTGTTGATTTTGACGAGTACGTCATTCGCTTTACGACGCATCGACACATTAGCGATCAACATATCGAGACCGTTGTGGAAGCAGTTGAGCAATTATTGGAAACGGTGTAATCGTTTCAACCGCTTGTAGCCAGTCGAAGGGAAGACTGGCTTTTTTATTTGTATCAACAGTTGATTCTAAATAGTTAGACAATTTGTACAAAATAAGAGTCTATATGCGCTCTGTTTTTCGCCATACCGTCTGATTTGTTTCGTCTACACTTGCGTTATCATGGTAGTGTGATAAAGCGATAGCGTTTACTGGTGTATGGAATCGAATGGAATCAAGGGGGATGGTCTCAATGAGAAAGAGGATGAGCTTCGTTTTGAGCTGCTTCTTGCTACTTCAAGTTTTAGCGGGCTGTAGTACAAGTGAAACGGCGGTAACGAACAAACCGAATGATCAGGCATCTCAACCAGCGCAGCCAACAGGAAAAGAGAGGGTACTGAATTGGAATGCAGACGGTGGAGAGCCTCCGACAGCAGATCCTGGACTTGCTTCCGATGGCACTTCCTTTGATGTCATTACTGCCTGTTTTGAAGGATTAACTCGCTATGGACCGGATGGAAAAATAGCCAACGCAATTGCCGACAGTTATACGGTATCCGAGGATTTGACGACGTACACGTTCAAATTGAAGGCGAATGCGTTATGGAGCAACGGAGATTCGGTAACCGCCCATGATTTTGAGTTCGCCTGGAAAAGAAATCTCGATCCGAAGACAGCATCCGAATATGCTTACATGCTTTATTTCATTAAAGGAGCAGAGGAATTCAACACAGGGAAAGGATCGCATGAAGACGTAGGGGTCAAAGCGTTAGACGATTTTACACTAGAGGTCAAGCTCAATTCGCCAGCTCCGTTTTTTTACGAGCTGACGGCTTTCCCGACATTGTTTCCTTTACATAAAAAGACCTTGGAGGCACATCCGAATTGGGCAGCGTCTCCAGACAACTACGTGGGCAACGGCCCATTCAAAATGGAGCTGTGGGAGCATAAAAACAAATTGGTTCTTGTGAAAAACGAGAAGTATCATGACAAAGATACCGTGAAGCTCGACAAAATCGTGTGGAGCATGATTACCGATACCAACACCGCTCAAGCGTTGTTTGATTCTGGTGATTTGGATTGGGGAGGGCATCCAACCTACGTGTTGCCCGTCGATGTGATCCCCGCTTTACAGGATGAAGGAAAAATCGTAATGGCGCCGTATCCGAATACAGTTGCCGTCACCTTTAATACAACCATGCCCCCTTTTACGAATAAAAAGATTCGACAAGCCTTCTCGTATTCCATCCAACGGCAGCCTCTCGTAGACGGAATCGTACAGACAGGGGTGCCTGCCGCTTTTGCATGGGTTCCGCCCTCTATGCAACTCAGCGGAAATGACTATTTTCAAGAGGATGTAGACAAAGCCAAACAGTTATTGGCGGAAGGGTTAAAGGAGCTGGGGCTTTCGACGATGCCAGAAGTGACTTACACATATGGATCAGGTGATGATCGTCAGAAAAAGCTGGCTGAAGCTCTTCAGGATCAATGGAAAAGAAGCCTAGGTGTTGATGTGAAAATCAGTGGCTTGGAGGAAAAAGTTTTTTTACAAAACAAGCGCTCCAAAAACTATCAGTTTGCCTACCGAAATTGGGGTGCTGATTTTAACGACCCCATCAATTTCCTGGAAATTTTCAAGGACAAAACAGTGGGGACGAACGATGCTGCTTGGGAAAATGCTAGATACCGAGAGCTAATCGTACAGAGTTACTTGGAAAAAGACCCGACGAAGCGTAATGCGATCATGCGTGAGGCAGAGACCATCTTAATGGAGGAAATGCCAATTGCCCCTGTGTACTATGGCGCAAGACCCTATATAAAAAATGACAAGGTCAAAGGATTTTTGATCAACCCGTTTGGTGGTAGAGATTTTAAATATACAACCATCGAACAATAAATAAAGACGTAGCAAAGTCTTGCCGTGTCCGGAAAATGGGAGAGCGGCAAGGCTTTTTTTGGTTCCATTCGGTTGACTCGCTTGTGTGTAATTCAGACCCGCCAATGAAATACTATAGCTATCCAACATAGGGGAAAAGAGGGATGGATATGATCTCGGCTAAAGAGCGAGAACGCATTCTCAATCAAATGAAACGGGACGAGAGCAAGATTGTCAACATCGTCCTCAACGACGCCAATCAGGTTGCGGGCGAAATTGAAAAAGCCAACCACCAAGGCATTTTCCTGGTGGATGGCCGCTACTACGGGTACGAGGATATTAAAGAAATCAATGGCTCGTAATGGTTACAGACGGGGAGGGGGGAAGAAGTAACGCAAGGCGTCAGGCAGCTCTTTTTGCCACAAACCCCAGACGTGATTCCCTGGTTTTTCTCGGTAGGACAAGGTAGCTTGTTTGTCCTCAAGAATCTGTTTTGCCTCGCGATTCCATTGCACGAAATCGAAGGTACCCGCACTTGTTTCCACAGCTGTCTCATCGAGGCCAACGACCATCCAGATTCGCAGCCAGGATAAGCTGGACTGATTCAAAAGCGGGTCGAGTGTCGTTTGGAAAAACGCCCCGGATAGCGCGAGTACCTGTGGAAAGAGGTCGGGGTTTTCCAATGCGAGATGCAAAGAAACGGTTCCACCTAAAGAGTCTCCTGCCAGCACACGTGAAGCAGGATCACGGCGTACAGGATAATGCTCCTCTATGTAAGGAATCAGCTCTTCAGTGAAAAAACGCTGATAAGCTGCGTTTCTCGACCCCGATGGAGAATACTCGCTCGTGCGCTTGTTGCGATCGACTGAGACACCGACGACGATGTAGGGTTCGATACCTTCTTCCAGAATCAATTGATTGGAGATGGTCGCGATTCGCCCCATCGTAAAAAAGTCGTTCCCATCCTGGCAATACACAACAGGGTAAGAAAGAAGCTCATTGTACCCCGGTGGTAGGTATACTTTGACCGAACGGGGAGTGTCCACGTGGATGCTGGGCACTTCTTCTTTCATTATGGTTCGCTTTACATAGTCAGACATCGATTCACACTCCCTGTTTGCTCAATTGAAAAACTAAGCCTTGAAAAAAACTGATACAGCTTATATAGTAAATGATAACAGAGAGGAAATAAACCCTGTAATATCAATACTATAACACGTTAAACAGGTATTTTGACTGCAATATAACAGGGTGTTGCAAACGGGCTGTAAGCCCTTTCTTGCACCAGGCAACTTTCTTCTGGTTTTTATCAGGGTCACTTCCGCCGCGAATTGTACTCGTCGCTCATCGAGCAGATGCTCAGATTAAGTCGACAAAGGGCAACTCGGGAAAAGGAAGTCCCTTATTCTAGTGACGAGGTGAATGTGATGAGCGTATCCACTGCTGTTGAACAAACAGAGAACAACGCCCCGCTGCAAATTCTTGCCCCGGATGGTACGGTTGTTCGTCCTGACTTGATGCCTAAGCTCTCCGATGATGAATTACGTGAACTGATGCGTAAAATGGTATTTACCCGTGTATGGGACCAACGCGCAATTAGCTTGAATCGCCAAGGCCGTCTTGGTTTCTATGCACCAGTAGCTGGTCAAGAAGCAAGCATGATCGGTTCCGAGGGTGCTCTTTCGAAAGAAGACTTTGTCCTGCCTAGCTACCGTGATATTCCACAAATGGTATGGCATGGTTACCCTATGCACAAGGCATTCCTGTACTCCCGCGGACACATCGAGGGCGGCAAAATTCCTGAAGGTGTAAACGTATTGATGCCACAAATCATCATCGCGGCTCAATGTACACAAGCAACAGGTGTTGCAATGGGTTACAAGCTGCGCGGTGAAAAGAAAGTTGCGATCAACTACTTTGGTGACGGTGCGACCTCCCAAGGTGACTTCTACGAAGGGATGAACTTTGCAGGTGTATACAAGCTGCCTGTTATCTTCTTCTCCCAAAACAACGGTTATGCGATCTCTCTGCCGTTCGAAAAACAAACGGCTTCTGAAAATATCGCAGTCAAAGCAGTTGCGGCTGGTATTGCTAGCGAACGCGTTGACGGTATGGATATTCTCGCAGTTTACTACGCGGTTCAACAAGCAAAAGAGCGCGGCGTGAATGGCGAAGGTGCGACTCTGATCGAAGCAATGACGTACCGTTATGGTCCTCATACCATGGCTGGTGACGACCCAACTCGTTACCGTACAGGTGAAGAGCAAAGCGAGTGGGAACTGCGCGATCCACTGATCCGCTTCCGCAAGTTCCTCGAAGCAAAAGGCCTCTGGAGCGAAAAAGACGAAGAAGCTGTAATCGAAGAAGCGAAAGCAGCTGTTGCGGACGCAATCAAAAAAGCGGACGAAACACCTAAGATGAAAGTTAGCGAACTGATCGATGTAATGTTTGAGACACTGCCGCCTGCACTCGAAGAGCAAAAGGCAGAATTCCTGGCGAAGGAGTCGAAATAAGCCATGGCACAAATGACAATGGTTCAAGCCATTACGGATGCAATGCGCGTAGAGTTGAAGCGCGATGAAACCGTTCTTGTCTTCGGTGAAGACGTAGGTAACAACGGCGGGGTGTTCCGTGCAACAGAAGGTCTGCAAGCTGAGTTCGGCGAGCAACGCGTTTTCGATACGCCACTCGCTGAGTCCGGAATCGGCGGTTTGGCTGTTGGTCTTTCCGTAAACGGCTTCCGTCCAGTAGCAGAAATTCAGTTCTTTGGTTTCGTATTTGAAACATTCGATGCTATTGCATCTCAAGCTACTCGTATGCGTTATCGTTCCGGCGGTCGCTTCACGAGCCCAGTTACATTCCGCTCCCCATTTGGTGGCGGTGTGAAAACGCCTGAGTTGCATGCTGACTCTTTGGAAGGCTTGATGATGCAAACTCCGGGACTGAAAGTAGTTATCCCTTCCAACCCGTATGATGCAAAAGGACTGTTGATCTCCGCGATTCGCGACAACGATCCAGTTGTATTCCTCGAGCACATGAAGCTGTACCGTTCCTTCCGTCAAGAAGTTCCAGAAGGCGAGTACACGATTCCACTCGGCAAAGCAAACGTAGTAAAAGAAGGTAGCGATGTTACCATCATCACCTATGGTGCGATGGTGCATACCAGCCTGAAAGCAGCAGAAGAAATCGAGAAAGCGCGTGGAGCAAAAGTAGAAGTAATCGACCTGCGCACCATCAGCCCACTCGATATCGATACCATCGTGGATTCTGTGAAGAAAACAAACCGTGCGATCGTCGTTCAAGAAGCACAAAAAACGTCTGGTGTTGCGGCAGAAATCATCACGCAAATCAACGAGCGTGCGATCCTGCACCTCGAAGCACCAGTACTGCGTATTACAGCACCAGATACCGTTTACCCGTTTGCACAAGCAGAAGATGTATGGCTGCCTGACGTAAAACGCGTAGTAGATGGTCTGACTCAAGTCCTCGATTTTTAATTGAGAAACGGACATAATGGCGGAAAAGTTGAAAGCTTTCCGCCTTCTTTCTAGCGATAGTAAGTAAAAATTTATGATAAATGCTTACAAGGAGGAGATACTGTGAGTCGTTTTACATTCAGACTCCCGGAGCTCGGCGAGGGTATCCATGAAGGCGAAATCGTCAAATGGCACGTACAGCCCGGAGATTCCGTAGAAGAAGACCAAGTCATCATGGAAGTACAAAATGACAAGGCGGTTGTAGAAGTACCGTCGCCTGTTAAAGGGAAAGTTATCGATCTGAAAGTAACTGAGGGTACGGTTTCTGTAGTCGGCGATCCACTGATCGAGTTTGACGTAGAAGGCGAAATTCCGAACCTGCCAGACCATGGTCATGGCGATTCCCACGCTGCTGAAGCGGCACCAGCGCCTCAAGCTGCAGACAAAATGGAGCCAGGTTGCGACATCGGTTCCCAAGTGAGTGCAAATGCGAACCAAGCTCTGGAAACGCCAATGGCACAAGCAACTGCAACAGCAGTAGCGGCACCAATTGACCGTAAGCATGTGTTGGCTACACCTTCCGTTCGCAAATACGCTCGCGAAAAAGGCATTCAATTGGCTAATGTACCTGGTACAGGCAAATTGGGTCGCATCACACGCGATGACGTAGATCGCTTCGTATCTGGCGGAGCAGCAGCACCAACTGCACAAGCAGTGGCAGCTCCAGTAGCAACTGAGGCTCCTGCAGCAGCAGCTACAGGTGTAGCACAAGCAGCAGCGGCTCCAACTGTTCACCACACACCTCAAGCAGGCGAACTGGAAGAGCGCGTTCCGCTGAAAGGTATGCGTAAAGCAATCGCAAAAGCAATGGTGAAATCTGCTTACACAGCACCACACGTAACGATCTTTGACGAAGTGGATGTTACAGCGCTTGTCGCTATGCGTAAAGATGCGAAGCCACTTGCTGAAGAGCGTGGTGTGAAGCTGACTTACCTGCCTATGATCGTGAAAGCAGTTGTAGCTGGTCTGAAGAAATTCCCAGAACTCAACGCTTCTATTGACGATGAAAAACAAGAAATCATCTTTAAAAAGTACTACAACATCGGTATCGCTACCTCGACAGAAGACGGCTTGCTCGTTCCAGTTGTGAAATCCGCTGACAGCAAATCCATCTTCCAAATCGCAGGTGAAATCGGCGATCTGGCGAAGAAAGCACGCGACCGCAAAGCGACTGCAGATGAGTTGAAAGGTTCCACTTTCAGCATCACAAACATCGGTTCTGCTGGTGGTATGTTCTTCACGCCTATCATTAACCATCCAGAAGTAGCTATTCTGGGTGTTGGCCGCATCAGCGAAAAACCAGTTGTGAAAAACGGAGAAATCGTGGTTGGTCAAATGTTGCACCTGTCCTTGAGCTTTGACCACCGCTTGGTTGATGGCGAACCTGCACAGCGTTTCGTCAACTACGTGAAGCAGCTCCTCGAAAACCCAACGCTGCTCGTCATGGAGGGATAAGAGACAATGGTAGTAGGTGAATTTACTACAGAAGTTGATGTACTCGTAATTGGTGCCGGTCCAGGTGGATATGTTGCAGCGATTCGTGCTGCTCAAATGGGCAAAACAGTAGCTGTCGTGGAAAAAGGTGAGCTGGGTGGCGTATGTCTGAACGTAGGTTGCATCCCTTCCAAAGCGATGATCCACGCTGCACACACATATGAGCACACACAACATACAGAATCCATGGGTATCACCATGGAAAATGTAAAAGTGGATTTTGCCAAAGTACAAGAGTGGAAAAGCGGCATCGTGAAGCAACTGACTGGTGGCGTAGGCTCCCTCTTCAAAGGCAACAAAATCCAGGTAATCCCTGGTGAAGCACTGTTCGTAAGTGAAAATGAAGTACGTGTATTCCACGGTTATGATGTCAACCGTTATCGCTTCCAGCATTGCATCATTGCAACTGGTTCGCGCCCAATCGAGTTGCCTGCATTCCCGTTTGGCAAACGCGTAATGTCTTCTACTGAAGCGCTGTCCTTGACTGAACTGCCGAAGAGCCTCGTGGTAATCGGTGGCGGATACATCGGTATCGAGCTTGGTACGGTGTTTGCGAAGTTTGGTACAAAAGTTACGATTTTGGAAGGTTCCGATCAAATCTTGCCAGGATTTGAGCCAGACATGCCACGTTTGGTGGAACGCAAGCTGAAAAAGCTCGACGTTACCATCCATACAAAAGCACTGGCACAAGGAATGGAAGAGACAGAAAACGGCGTGATCGTGACTGCAGAAGTAAAAGGCGAGCAACAAAAAATCGAGGCGGAATACGTACTCGTTACTGTTGGACGTCGTCCGAATACAGATGAACTCGGTATTCGCGATATCGGCATGAATGTGACTGACCGTGGTTTGATCGTTGTCGACAAGCAAGGTCGCACGAGCATTCCTAACGTTTACGCGATCGGGGATATCGTAGCAGGTCCTGCGTTGGCTCACAAAGCTTCCTACGAAGGCAAGGTTGCTGCTGAGGCAATTGCTGGCCATCCAGCTGAAGTAGACTACAAGGCGATTCCAGCGGTTGTATTCTGCGATCCAGAAATCGCAAGCGTAGGAATCAATGAGAAAGAAGCAAAAGAAAAAGGCATCGATTACGTTGTAGGTCGTTTCCCATTCGCAGCAAACGGTCGCGCTCTGTCTGTAAATGCAGGCGAAGGCTATGTGAAGCTGATTGCAGAAAAAGAAACGAATCTCGTATTGGGTGCGCAAATCGTTGGTCCAGAAGCATCCAACATCATCGCAGAGATCGGATTGGCGATCGAAATGGGCGCAACACTCGAAGATATCGAGCTGACCATCCACGCACATCCAACACTGGGTGAAGTAACAATGGAAGCTGCTGAATTGGCTCTGGGTCGTCCGATCCACGTCATGAAATAGGAAGTGGGAAAAGCCTTGTGCCGGAAATGGGTACAAGGCTTTTTCTTCCACATCTTACCCTTTCCACCTGTTCTTATATAATGTAAAATAGTGGGAGACAACGTTAGGTGGGGGTCTGCAGCATGGAAATTACGAGTCAGATGATTGATGACTTGCGACTAAAACTAGAGCGCGCAGCAAAAGATGCAGGTTACAATTTTCTTGACCCTGAAATCGTGAGAATCAGCCAACAATTAGATAAATTGATTGTCGCTCATATGCAACATGAAAAACGCCCTTCATGAGGGCGTTTTTGGTTGAGTGGGAACTTCCGAGATGGAATACAGCAAATGGGCATTCCAGCCTTTTTTCGTAAGCGTGGGTTCTTGGGCATAATAATAGCTCGGATAAAGAATGAGATGCTGCGCATCGTAGCTTGGACCATTACTCGGACAGGTTAGCTGATGAGTTTCTGTGTCATAGGTAATTGCGGGAGAAATGGATTGCAGATAGGTGGTAAGGGAATGGATTCCTTGTAAAGAGTAATAAATCCGTTCTGCTTCACGCACAAATTTTGGAGCAATCGCCTCCCAATTCGCCTCAAAAAATAACTGCCAATAAGATGAAACGAACAGGCTGAAACGGCCTTTCACATAGTCGGCATCCTCTTCTAAATCGAAGGCAACCACAGGAGTATCGTGATGCGATATCCACTCCTCCAAGATCGGTTTCATGCTACGCACAAAATGATCAGTGGGAAGTGTTACGAAGTACTCATACTGATCATCGACAGCCATCACACCTTTTGTATGTAGGGGGTCAAATGAGTCTGGGATCCCATATCGAAAGAGGGGGACAAAATAACCCCATTCTTTTAAAAGACGGGCTGACTCAAACTGCTCTACCTTTTCTTCGGTCCAATACGCAAATCGCTTGGGAGGTGTCTCTTGGGCGAGTGTATGCAAACTAGCAGCCATCTCGTATAGCGGGGAAACACTATAGCTGATCAAATTGGAAAGAGGGCTATGGTTGCCCGGAAGTGGAATGGTGATCATCTTCACTTAACCTCCATCAAGGATACTAAATTTATCATAGTGCATCCTTGTGGGACAATTCAATCTTTTTCGATGTAAAAAAAAGGAAGGGCAGTAGCACCCGACTGCAATGGAGCCGGGTGCCATTCTTTATCCTTCGCGTGTTTGAATGGAACGTGAATGATTTTGCTGCTTCACTTTTTTAGAGCCGGGCTGGGGTTCGCCAGTCTGTTCCAGCGGCCGAGCTACATTATTGTAAGTTTGATGCGGATTTTCATCTAGAATATGGTCCTTTTCCATAAAATCAACTCCTTCTTTACCTAGTTTGGCGTAAACACATGATGACGAATCATAGGAAATGCTGGTATTCTATAATGAGGTTGTTCCAAACTCGTATGGTGAGGAAGCATGTCCACATTTAGAAGGAATTGATATGTTGTCAAAACTGCAGAATGGCACGATACTGTTTATAGAACATAATATTTATTATGTAAACAATAAACGAGCTCTGCTGGTCTGGAAGGAGCGAGAACTATGCCGGTCTTAATCGCCCCCGTATTCAATTCAACAACAGCACAGCCCGTTCGGATCGATTTGCCTAATTCGTACACGCTCATATCAGGCGCAAAGAAGCCATATGAAATCGCGTCTCGTTTTTTGCGCAATGAAATGGACGAGAACAAGCGAACCTTTGATTTGCGTGTAGATCCCAACAGTTTATTTTTAGTTGGGGATCACGAAGAGATGAAAATAACGGATGATCGGGTATGGATTGAAGAAATCGAAAGTAAGCTGAATCTAGCGTCTACAACGGGGACTTGCTCGATTCCTTACATCATCACCGTCAATGGCAATATGTATGGCATTACGTATTTGAAGCGATCGCTTGATGGTGACAAGTACACATTTGATGATGAAACTGCGGGCATTTTTCATTCATTAGTCGAACAGAAGCTGCCATCCCTTGCTTTTCGTCGCTATTCGCTTTCACTGGAGAAGAAAAACTATGAGGATCAGCTGTTGGATCTGTGGATTGCATTGGAATCATTGTTTGTTCCCGATGGCAAAAAAGGCGAGATTACCTATAAATTGCGTGTCCGAATGGCGTACTATTTTGGAGAAACCGCCTTACAGCGTGAACGGATTGCACAGTTTGTAAAAAAATCGTACAATCATCGCTCAGAGATTGTGCATAGTGGCAAGTTGTTCGGTGACAAGTTGGCTACAGAAGTCAATATTCTGAGGGTGATGACACGAGCCGCGATTTTAAATATCGCCGGGGAACGTGTCAACCTCCAGGATATGCGTGTACGGCTGGACGAATTGGTATTTACGGGCGAATCTTATGTGGCACGGTACGCTCCTGCATTTTTTGAAAGAATTTTGTTGTAAGCCTCATAGAGGAAACAGATCAGGAGGAAGAATAGAGCATGAGTGTTTTGATTGTAGAGAATTTGTCCCATGGTTTTGGAGACCGAGTGTTGTTTCGCGATGTGTCTTTCCGTTTGCAACCGAATGACCGTGTCGGACTCGTAGGCGCAAATGGTACAGGAAAATCAACGATGATGGGGATTTTGACAGGCCAAAACTTGCCTGATAATGGTCGTATTGAATGGATGCCCAAAATCGAATACGGATATTTGGATCAGCATACCAAGCTGCAAGCTGGTAAAACGATTCGTGACGTACTGAAGGACGCCTTCCTGCCACTGTTGGAGCAAGAGGCTGAACTGATGACGATTGGTGAAAAAATGGCCGAGGCAACTCCTGAGGAACTGGAAGAATTGCTGGAGCGCATGGGCGAAATTCAAGACAAGCTGGAAACAAGCGGCTTTTATTTGATCGATGCGAAAGTAGATGAAATCGCCAACGCTTTGGGTTTGAGTGCAATCGGTTTGGAGCGCGATGTAGCATCGCTCTCTGGTGGTCAGCGTACCAAGGTTCTTTTGGCAAAATTGTTGCTGGAAAAACCAACTGTTCTTTTGCTGGATGAGCCGACGAACTACTTGGATGAAGAGCATATCGTGTGGCTGAAAAACTACTTGAAGGAATATCCTTATGCCTTCATGCTGATTTCCCATGACACGACCTTCATGAACGAAGTCGTGAATGTGATTTATCACTTGGAATTTACCAAGCTGAATCGTTACACAGGGAACTACGAATCCTTCCTGGCTCAGTCCGAGACGAAACGCAGCCAGCATTTTGATGCGTTCGAGAAGCAGCAGGAAGAAATCGCGAAAATGGAAGACTTTATTGCGCGCAATAAAGCTCGTGCTTCTACTACCGGTCGCGCGAAGAGCCGTCAAAAGCAACTTGATAAAATGGACAGAATCGACAAGCCGGAAACAGCTGCCAAACCTTCGTTTATCTTTAAGGAATCCAGAGCAAGTAGCCGTTTTGTCATCGAAGCTGAAAACTTGGAAATCGGGTATTCTCATCCTTTGCTGCCGAAGCTGAGTGTGAAGCTGGAGCGCGGTGAAAAAGTAGCAATTGTCGGCATGAACGGTGTCGGTAAGTCTACCCTGTTGAAAACGTTGCTGGGTGTGATTCCTCCGTTGGATGGAAAGCTGGAGAAAGGCGATTTCCTCCATCCTGCTTACTTCGAGCAAGAGGTAAAGGCGAAGCCAATTACCGCACTCGATGATGTATGGAATGATTTCCCTTCCATGAATAACCATGAGGTTCGCGGAGCGCTTGCACGTTGTGGCTTGAAAAACGAGCATATCAACCGGAATATGAATGCTTTGTCCGGGGGAGAGCAAGCAAAAGTTCGTCTCTGTAAATTACTGCAGCGCGAAAGCAACTGGCTGGTATTTGACGAGCCGACGAACCACTTGGATGTCGTCGCCAAGGAAGAACTCAAACGCTCCTTGAAGGAGTTCAAAGGGACCGTTCTTCTCGTATGTCACGAACCTGAATTTTATGAGGATTGGGTTACGCAGACGTGGGATGTTGAGAAATGGAGCTTGGAGCAGGCAAAAACACCGATTAAATTGTAAACGCAAAAACAGGCAGCCACCATTGGGTGAGACTGCCTGTTTTTTATGTGAGCGACGCATTTCGCATACGAATCATGGAAAAGTGCAGACTGCTTTGTAGCAATGAATCTCGAAGCGGCAACAGCGAAGGAGTGATTCTCAATTCAATATCCGCTTGGCTAAGGCAGTGCACGAGGTCTCCTAATGGTCTTACGTCTAGTGGCGTAACGGTTTCCTTTGACAAATAGTAGCCGGCGCCTTCGTCCCAGCAATCAAAAGATTCTGGTGAGAAGGTATATTCATATAGCTTTGTTTGTGTAAGCACGGAGTACCATTTACTTTCGATAGCCATAACCATGTTGGCGCTCGTCAAGCCAAGAAAGCGCTCAACGTCTACTGACTCGGAATCTGCTTTTTTGTAAAAGCAAATCCTCGGGCAATCTCGCGGTAAAAAATACATCGGCGCTCGTGCTTCATCAATCGCCCATACAGCGGGAGCAAGTGTGGGGTGGGAGGGATGGGCGCGAGGCTGAAATATCGTAATAGTCGGATCTTCACTATAATGAAAAAGTCTTTGCATAAATCAGTGACCTCCTCTATCCCCTCAACACTTCCTTAAAAAACAGCCCATGCATTTGGCAAATAGCGGCCTCGATGATAAGGAGAAGATGTCTTCGTGATGGCTTCACCGTTGTGCAGCATCATGGAGCTGGAACCGCCGTCCATGGCCATTGCCGTTACCACACCGCGCTCTGCCAATACTTCCGCCATGTCGTTCATGCTTGCGCCGATGGAATGGCCGGGCTGGCGTCCGTCAATGACAGCAAATACGATCGTTCCGTCTTCTTTTTGTCCAATCGCGGTACGCGGTTGAATGCCCCAGCTCTTGGCAGGCTTTCCTTCAAACATATTTTTTCCGTTTACGATCAACTGCGGACGGAAGCTCACAGCGTCACGTACGCCCATCTTTACGAGTTGTTCAGCCGAGTAGCTGCCTGTAATGAGTTTACCGTCATAGGTAAGCCCTAACGCGGTTTCTCCGCTTTTCGGATTGTAACCCTGCAAAATCTTCCCGTCGTGGATGACAACGCCGTAGGCACGCGCACCTTTGCCGTAGCCGTCTGGATCAGCGAATCCGCTCGCATTGACGATCCCGATGGCGCCTGTTTTCTTTACAAACTCATCGAGCAAATCTCCACGGTCCTTGCGATTCGTGACGACAAGCCGTACTCTGCTTGGGTCGCTAATGTACATGATTTTTCCTTTAAAGTAATAACTGCCTTTTGAGACGTCTATTTCCTCAATCTCGATTAGTTCCTTTGGTTTCTCCGGAAGTGTGACGGTTACCAGATTCGATTTCGGCGGAACAGGAGGTCCTGCCGTGCCTGTGCCTTCGGAATTGATAACGGTCGGATGTGTAATTTGCTGTTTTAGTTCTTTTAGTTTTTCATCAGGTAAAAACGTATAGGGGGCCCAGTAATCATGCTGTGTTGTCAGCAAAGTGCCTGCCGCCCACTCACGTAATTCTTCTCCGTTTTTCGTTCCAAATAAAAAAATAATTCCTAGTAGAGCTAAGGTTGTACAGGTTAAGGCCGTGCCGAGCATCCATTTCTTAACCCAACGCCATGGTCTCTTGCGCTTGGCTCGCTTGTGTGTGCGAGTGCGAGTGCGCGATAACGTCTCCATTCCATATTCACATCCATTTGACAAATTGTACGAGGGTTATCATTCCTATATGAAGAGACGTATGATCGGGAAAAAGGTTTCAGGAAAATAATATGTGATCACCCTGGTCAAAATAAAGGACAGGAGGTGATAGGTGTGCGTGACTATGATGAGGCGTTTCAAAAGGAAGTAGAGGAGTACATGGAAAGTCCAAAAGGGACACGTAACCAAACCACCAGCCGGGACCGTCAAGACCAGGGTGAGAAGCAGGAAACCCGTATCGATTCCAATAACGGGTAGATGGAAGGTCAGGCGAAGTCCATTTCGGATTTCGCCTGTTTTTCTCTATCTCTGACGGACCTTGCCTCACGAGGACTGGCTTACCTCTGTTTTCTACCTGCAAAGTGTGGTAAGCTTACCCAATGCACGAATTTATGCCAGGAGGGTTTTTGTGAGCACCACGTTTGCAGATTTACAAATTAGCGCACCGCTGTTGACTATATTGCGAGAGCGAAAAATGGAAACACCGACACCTGTTCAGAGTGAAGCCATCCCGTTGATTATGGCTGGTCGAGATGCTTTGATTGAATCACCGACTGGGACAGGCAAGACGTTTGCTTATCTATTGCCGATTTTATCGAAAATCAATATGGAGCAAAAAGATGTACAGGCCATTGTACTCGCACCGACGCATGAGCTCGTTGTTCAGATTGCGCGGGAAGCAGAAAGTCTACTGCCAGGGAAGGACACGGCCGTGATGTCCATTATTGGCGGAGTCGATGTGAAACGCCAAATCGAGAGACTGAAAAAGAAGCCTGTATTGATCGTAGCAACACCAGGTAGACTGCTGGAGCTGATTGATCAGCGTAAGCTAAAGGTCCATGAAGTGAAGACAGTTGTGGTCGACGAGGCTGACCGGATGCTGGATGCGGGCTTTGGCAAGCCAGTTCAAGAGGTCATGAAAAAAACACTGCGTGATACACAACGATTGTTATTCTCAGCGACAATTGCAGAGGAAGTCGTACATACGGCTGAAATTTTCACAAAAGATGCTGCTGTTATCCGCGCAGCAGCACCAGAAGGCGCAGCAGGAGTAGCACACATGTATTTGGTCACCGACCCACGCAAAAAGGTGGACACGCTCCGTCGTTTGTTGCGCCTCGTCAATGTTCGTTCTTCGATTGTTTTTGTCAATCAAATCGAAAAAGTGGACGAGATTGTATCGAAGCTCAACTACCACCATTTGCCGTGCAGATTCCTGCATCGTGATGCTTCAAAAGAAGAGCGTGCCCGCACCCTGCAACAATTCCGAGATGGAGCATTCCCCGTGTTGATTACGACAGATGTATCGGCACGTGGCATTGATATTCCAGGTGTGGAATGTATTGTTCATTACGATCCTGCATCGGACGCTGACACGTACATTCATCGTAGTGGCCGAACTGGGCGAATGGGGCGTGCCGGACTGGTATTTTCGATCATTACGACACAGGAACGTTTTATCATCGAAAAATTTTCCAAGCAAACAGGCTTGCCTATTGCTGAAAAATTCATGACGCACGGAGCGCTGGAAGATCCGCGTCCTGTACGAAAACCCGCGCCAGCACAAAAGTCAGGAGCTCCAGCCAAAAATACGAGCCCTGCAAAACGGAATCAAAATCGTGCACATAAGAAGGGCGGCTTTGGAACAAAGTAGGACAAGAAGTACACAACTTGTCTGCAGGAGGTTTCCATGCGCAAAGATCGCTTATATGAAGAGGATTTGCTGGTAAATGGCACGGTTGGTGGAGAAGTTTTGACGAAACACGAAAGACAAGTGCTGCGCCAGGAAGCAGGGGAACTGAAAGAAAAGATGGAACAGGCGAAACAAGAGCCGATTGCAGAATGAATGACGAAGAAGAGCAGGGAGAATCCGTGAAGTCTACGGATGCCCTGCTCTTTTTTCTTGGTAGTGGATCAAATAGAGGTCCAGGTCTGTTAGCCAATCATGTACGCTTTCATAAGGGGCGTCCATTTGTAACAAACGCCGTATCATCATGCGAATGGAAGGGGATATCGAGAGCTCCTCTTCCCAGCTTTTTTCAGGTGCGTCCGGTTCCGATTCATACCCGGAATAGAGCAAGAATAAAAAGAAATGCCCTAATGCATACAAATCACTGGAAGGAGCAACTTCTCGCTTCAATTGTTTTTCAGCCGGATAGGCGGAAAGGGTATCAGCTGAGTAAGTCGGGCGATCACCAACAAACCGTGCGAGGCCAAAATCAATCAGGTACGGCTTGTCCTCTTTCCAGATGACGTTGGGGATGCGTACGTCGCGGTGAATCACATTTTGCTCATGGAGGTAAGCCACGAGTTCCCCGATTTGGCGGATCCATTCGGCGCATTTTTGCTCATCAGCCACGATGTTTTGATCAAACAACATGTCTTCGAGTGTCGGGCCCGCAATATAAGTCATAACCATAAACGAGTCTTGCCGATACGTGAAGGAATCCAGACAGCGAGGGATTTGCGGATGCGAGAGGGACATCAGCACCTTTTTTTCATATTCTTGCAAGGCTTCTCCTTTTGGAGTGTGCCGCAGGCTTGGTTTCACTTGTTTCAGTACAACCTGATTACCTGTAGGGGTGTGCGTGGCGAGATAAGCGATCCCGTAGCTTCCCATCCCTAGCACTTTTGTTATTTCATACTGACCTGCTAGGTGGCCGGGCTGATACGGTTTATCGCGTATCGTTTCGTTCCACCATGACTTCATACGAATCCACATTGTGTGATTTTCCCCTCCTCCCTTCATCTTATCATGATTTGAAAAAGCTGACCTTTTTTTCAATAGGTTTGCTATAATCAGTTCGTTACATGCAGACAGGAGCGAAGGGTATGAATTTTACAATTGACTGGTTATCCTTTTATCTAATGGAACAGCCTGAAGAAGAGGATGGCATTAAACAAGTGCGGATGACGCGCTATTTGAGCCATGATGAATATCTGAGAAGCGAGCTGAAAGATTTTCTCGATGGGGAATTCGCCCGGATTGCGAAAAGAAAAGTCGAGATGAATCCGAAGACAGAAGGCACGCCGACAAAACTGGGTCAATTTGTGTTGGAGCCTGGACATCCATTGGACTCGAACCCCAACTATGCCCTCTTGAATCGATTGTTGGCAGCGGAAACGTCAGGGGAGAGCAAAGAGCCTTGTCAGGAGCTGATTCAGTCGTATTTGCGAACCTCTCAGGTGAGAGGCGGGGTCATGATTGTGGTCCGGACGAGGTTAGAGCTGATTGACGAGCGCTACGTCTTTATTTTAAAATGCGATTTCGAACAAAAAACAGCGGTCATCACAGATGAGAAGAGCCTCATATCGAATGTACGCATGGCGATTAATGCCAAAAACATGAAATCGCTCATGTATCCGTACATGATCGAATCGGGGATGAATGACCCGTATCACGTGAAAATTCATCAGTTCTCCCACGCGAGGTATTTCGAGGAATTTCTGCGCTTTATCGAGTATCCACAGACGATGACACAGATCGTCTCTGAAGAAGTCATTTCATTGGCGAGACAGCACATCGAATATACGTATCCCGAAGAGTCCGAAGAGCGGATACGGGAAGAGGAAGCAATCGAACTCATTGCCGCAAGTCCGAAGCGGGAGCTCGCAGAAAAATGGGAGCATGAGACCGTGATGGAAGCGATGCAAATCATTACAGATCGCCAACCAGAGGTCGAGCTGAAGTTCAAGCTGGATCATATGCAGATCCGCACGTTATTGGCCGATTACGGCACGAGCCTGCATATTGCCAAAGTGAATGGGCGTTATTTGGTGCTATTAGAAGGCGAGCAGCTACAGTTCGAGCGTGGCATGTCCCCTGTTGAGTTTTTAAAGCCAAAGGCATTGACGGACATCATGAAAGAAATCGAAGAGAGAAGCCAGAACGTTGCCTATACCCCGGTGAGCACGCCTACAGAGGACGATGATAATCCACCTTGGTAATAAACGAAGGGAAGGGAGTGATGGAGTTGGATCGACAACTAAGAGTAAGCGGCCAAGAGCATAACATCTATCCGGTTTTGCGTCATGCCTCTATGATCAACAAGTACCCGGAGCGGTGGGTGGTGAAGGAGCATACAGCTGATACGCACGTGCTGTACGCCCTAGATCAAGGAGAAGGCTACGCATTGATTGAGAAGCGGATGCTGCAGGAAGCAGGCTGGACGAGCGAGCAGCTTCATTCATACGCGATGGAAAACTTGCGAAAGCTCCCCTTTTCAGTGAAGTCACAAGAGGTAGGGGGTCAGCGCATCCATTTTATCAGTCCGACAGATGGATACGCGGCCAGCCGAATTTTGCTTGATTCATTTCTGGCGGAGATGGATCAGAAGAAGCAAGGAGACTCGCTCGGTGTCGCGATTCCGCATCAGGATGTGCTGATCGTGGCGGATATGACAGGAGAAGCCGGGGCACACCTGTTAGCGCGTATCACCTATGATTTTGCATCGAAAGGGCAAGTGCCGATTTCTGTCTTGCCTTTTTATTGGGAGGAAGGGGAATTGATCCCATTTCTCGTGGTGACGCACGACTCGGGTACGAAAATTGAAAGAAAGTAGAGCAAGCGCGGGGATAGTCTTCCCGCGTTTTCTATACCGCTGGTAAAGAGGAGGAAACCCTCGAATGAAAAATTTCATGATTGGTCAATATGGAGGTTTTGATCAGGCAAAATACGCACGAGATTTTAAAGAGGGCTTTTACGGAATAGAGGCATGTTTGTTTGAATCGGAGGAGGATATCCAATTCCTACAGCGTGAATCTCAAGCAAAAGGATTTGCGATTGGTGTTCATTTTTCGCTCCGTGCAGGTCAATCCGAACTGCGGGATGCCCTTTTTATGGATGCGAATGATCAGACGAGAGCAGAGGCTTTTGAATGGATTGACAGGGAATTGGCGTATATGGCGTCACTACAGCCAACCTATGTCTTATTCCATTATCCGAAGCCAGTCATCTTGGACGATCGCATCGACTGGAGTGTATGGCGCTTTCATGATTCACGAGACTATGTATGGGAGCATGCCTACAAGGAAGCAGAGTTTCAATATCGTAGTGAGCAGCTGTTTGCGTGGTTGGCTGAGAAAGGCAAGGATTTTCGTTTCACACCTGTCCTTGAATTCGATGCACTCAACCGATATGTGTATGAGACAGAATTTTTAGAGCACTTGCTACAGAAATATCCAACGATCAAGCTCTGTCTCGATACCGGCCGATTATTCCTACAAGAAAAAATCGACCCGTATTTCAATGCCCGTCAAGTCATCCAAAAGTATACGAAATATGCGTGGAGCATTCATTTGAAGAGTATGAAGGTGACTGCTGATACGGTCGAATTCGTTCACTATCCGGTTCTTCCCGAATGCAAACCGGATGAAGGCTGGGCTCCGATCGAGGACTACCTGACGATTATCCGCCAGGAAAACCCTCATGTTAAGATCGTGTTCGAGCATCGCTCCGAACAAGTAACGGACGAACAACTGGAGAGTTGCTATCGTTGGGTAAAGCAACTCCTAGAAAAACCTCACGATTGCCTTTCCAATAATAACTCAATATAGCGCCCGGCATCTTGAATCAGCCAGTACGGGTACCTAGGACCGTGTATGTACAAGTCTGTTGCGGTCACGAGCATTGTCTTCACTCGTGTCTTATCACCCATCAACTGCGCGCATACCCCCATCGTCATCCACGGATATAAATCACCAGTCTGAAACGTATCAAATTGCGGGAAAGCGGCTGTGATCCTCTGGTAGAGCAGCGAGGCGGTGTTGGCATCTGTCAAGCTGTAGACAATGGGAAAAGCCTGCGAGGTGACGTCCGGGTACCATTTTTGCCAGCCGGGGTACGTACGATCATACATTGCATACGACTTGCGAATCCGACTGTACATGCCACTGATGCCGAGCTCGCAGGATTTGGCGCGTGCAGCTGCTTCCTCGGCAGCCTCCACATTTCCGATCAACGAAAATAAATACGAAGCATCTGCCAGCCCCTTGGCCACTTCGCAATTGTCCATCAAATATTTGACACGATACGAATGCTTCGCCCAGGTCAGGCCGTCCTTTTGTTGAAGGCGGGCAACTGCTTGGAGAAGGGATAAGAGCTTCGCGTGGTTGGCATGTAACCAGTCCATACGCCCCGTTGCTCGTATCCATTCCGCAAGCAGGCTGAAATAGGTGGTGTGGTAGCTATCTTCGCTATCATTTGTGCCGGTATCGATTTCTCTGCCTTGTTCAAGTCGAAAATCATTGATATAGCCGTCCGCATTCAGGTTCCGCAAATACCAATCGAGATGACCGCGAACAGCATCTACCTCCTTCATGCGGATGAGGGAAATAATTCCGAGGTTGGTGAAGTACGGATTGATTTGATCACGTTTGGGACTAAGGCGAAAGGTACCGCTCGGCAATTGGCAGGATAGCAAAAAACTTGTTTGATTCAACGCCATTTCTTGCATCCATTTTTCCATGAGGCTGCCTCCTTCCAAGCTACGTAATTGCTGAAACGAGTTTGACACCGTATTCGATCCATTGCAAGGAACGCACATAGGAATCACTATCGATGGAAGGCAGTGAAGCTGGTTCTTTCACGACCTTGTGCCATTTTTCGTCTCGAAACCAATCTACCCCATCTGCCGGATCGTGTCCATAATCAGCCCATGCATCTTGAAGACGTGGGCTATATATTTTCGGATTTCCTTCTAGCAACTCATGTCCATCCAATCGCAGCTGATACTCAACTTCTGCGGTGAGCGGAGTATGATGAGGTGTGAACAAATGCGGCCAATAATCCGCTCGTGAACCTGTATGAGGGATGCGAGAACAATAGGAGAGCATTTTCTCAAAACGAAAACGATCCCCAAACAATAGCTGATACAAAGTCTTTCCGACTTGAATGCGGTACAGGACATCGGGAAAATGATGGACATTCAATCCGATCAAGCTAAGTCGACGGTCAGTAAGATGCGCTTTATAAGGAATGAGCACTTGATTCATCGAGAGAGCTGATTGGGCGACGAAGGCAAACGAAGCGAATATACGATTCAGTGTAAATGGCTTCTGTACGACGCGTTGTTCGATATACTGCTGTTCATTGACGATGAGTGCATGTGTAATGCGCGCACTGTCTTTAGATGCGAGGAACTCTTGCCAATACGATTGCATAAAGACTGAAACACCAAGTGGCGCCAAAAGCTTTGTTAAATCTGTCCCCGTTCGTTTCATCTCCGCATACAGGAGTAATTGCGGATAGGCATCGTGAAAAATCAGCCAGTTACATCTTTCCAAAAACCAAAAAAAGGGCTCGATTGCTTGTGCATCCATGATAAGCGGTAGCCACTCTCCTTTTAAATCCGTCATGTTCCACCCGCCATTTCGTGAGACCAGATGGGCCAATAACGCCCAGTGAACCTCTTGGTGTTCGAGATAAAAGGCGAGGTATGCTTGTGTGCGGGTGATATTGTTGCGATTGGCTTTGGTTGTTGCTTGTCTGATTTGAGCAACCAGGTGCTGCTCGTCGATTGTCGTAGTTGTTTTGTATGCCATGGATAGCTCCTTATGGTTTCGGGATTGAAAAAAGCAGGTCCAGTTGGCGACCCGCTTTTCATTCAACCAATCATTTCTAGTACCAGAAGCCGAACGAGTAGTTTTTCTTTGGCTTCCTCCCATGTATTCGCAAAAATGACAACGTGCTCCGATTGGAACTCCGTTTCAGCGACAAAAATCCCATCTTGTTCGTAGATGTTCATAGAAGATCGTCCTTTCTGCTGCCTTTCAAGCATTGTATGCTATCATGGAAGAGATGATGCATGCAGCATATTGGAAAATCATGAGAAAGGTGGCACCAAGAACATGATCGTGAAAGTAACAAAAGAGGCAGCAGAACGCATGGCCAGTACAGACAAGCCCATTCGGATCAACGGTGAGCTAGTCGGTGGCTGCGGGATGAATGTAGAGTTTGCGTTGTGGTGGGATACCGAAGGTCCAGAGGATGAAGCCTACCAGGTCGATTCTTTGACATTTGTGATTGATCGCGAAACCATTGCCTATATCGGGTCTGAATTGCTTACGATTGATTATCGTGCGCAGCAAGGCTTTCGTATGGTTACGCCACAGCAAATTTTGGCTTATGGTCTTCAGTTGAAAGAGCGCTGGAGCTAATCACTTCGGGAGAAATTGCAAAATAAAGGCGAGAATTCCTGCTGCAATTAATGGACCGACTGCAACACCGCGGAAAAAAGTGACACCAGCGATCGTACCCAGCAGCAAGCCTGTAACGATCAAAGGGTTTTGCGACATTAAAACCGTTCCTTTTCCAGCCAGATAAGCGACAAACATACCGACAGCAACCGCGAGTATCGAACGCCAATTCGTAAAAATTTCAAGGATAGAGGACGGATCGATTTTGCCGCTAGCAAGCGGAGTCATGATTCCAATCGTCAGTATTATGATCCCAAGCTGTAGGCCATGCTGCTCGAGCAGTGGGAAATATCGGTCCAACGACAGGAGCCTCATTAATAGAAGGATCGCAACTGCAATGGAGACGGTGGCGTTGTTGCCAATGACACCGAGTGCCAATAGTACCAAAAGGATGATAGAAATCCAGTCCATATGCGGGGTGGCTCACTTTCGTTTTTCTTAGTATATCCATGCTGCTGCGGCATGTGTACGGGCAAGAAAAAAGAGATCGGCATGCACAAGAGTGCGAGTGCCGATCTCTTTTTTCTAGTCGAACCACAGTTCCAGCATTCCGACTGGAAAACCTGTCTGCTCGTCCGAATCAGGGAAACGTCCCCAAGCAAATACGCCGTTGAAATAATCAATTGTAAACGGCTGATCGTAATCAGGCACGCTGTATATGCTGCCGATTCGGAACTCATCCGTTCCTAAATAGTACGATTTCGCCATAAAGTACTTTTGTGTAATGATCGCAAGCTGTGAGTGATCACCAAGCTTCTTTTTCTCTTTCGCTTCGACGTGCAGGCGCTCCATTTCCTCCTGCAGCTCGGCGAGTGTCATTTGACTGTACAAACGCAACGGACTGCCCCCTTTCCATACAGGTATATTGTAGCAAAAGACAAGGGAAAAGGCGATGGATGCAGAATCCTCTAAAGAAACGAAAGGGGAGTCGGTTCGAAAATGACACGTTTTGATTTGCATGGAAAGAAAGCAATCATAACAGGTGCAGGAAGAGGAATTGGGAAGGCACTAGCATTGGGAATCGCAGAAGCGGGTGCGGAAGTTGCGGTAGTCTCGCGAACAGCTTCCGATTTGCAAGAAGTGGTATCGGAGATTGAAGCAAAAGGTGGAGTGGCTTTCGAGGCTGACCTGACTGTGTCTGATGCAGCGGACCGTGTTGTGAAGCAAGCAGTCGAAGAGCTAGGGGGTGTTCATATCCTGATCAACAATGCAGGAATGAATATCCGCAAAAAAGCACATGAAGTAACGGAAGAAGAGTGGGACAGAGTAGTGGATTTGAATTTGAAAGCAGCATTTTTCATGAGTCAAGCTGCTGGCAAAATCATGTGCGAGCAGCGCTATGGCAGAATCGTCAATATTGCTTCGGTCGCAGGTGTAGTAGCACTTCGTACGGGTGTCGCGTATGGTGCCAGCAAAGCTGGACTCATCCAGATGACGCGAGTGCTGGCATCAGAATGGAGCAAGTTTGGTGTCAACGTAAATGCGATCGCGCCGTGGTATTTCCGTACACCACTAACGGAGAGCTTGCTTAGCGACGAAGCGTTCGTCCAAGAGGTGTTGCAGCGAACGCCGAGTGGACGAATCGGGGATGTGGAGGACTTGGTAGGACCAGCGATTTTCTTGTCCTCTGATGCAGCTTCATACATATCGGGGCAAACGATTTCGGTTGATGGCGGTATGTCTATATACGGGTTCTAATAAAAAAAGGGGCATTCCCAGTTGGGAATGCCTAATTATTGGGGGCGATTGAGAAAAAGAACGACTGATTGTTCTATGACTGGTTTGCTCTCACCCAAAACAGTCAATCAATCAAAGCTATTAGCGTAGGCATACTCAGATTGAATGATCGATCTAAACATGCTTACGTTAAAAAGTCATCCAAAGAAGATAATCGAACTTTTTCTCAATGCGTTGAAAAAGTGCTTACACCTACAACATAGCAAGCAAAAGTAAAACATCAATAAAATAAAAATAAAGTATTATTAAATCTTTTTCTGTAAGTATCGCGTTAACGAGCAAAACGATGGTTACCGATCTCAACCGTTACAGGACGTGACCAAATCCACTTGGATGTAGCCGTATCCGGATTGAAGAAGTACAGGGAACCATTGCTCGGGTCCTTTCCATTCACCGCGTCCTGGACCGCTTTTCTCGTACTTTCATTTGATTTATGTGTCAAATTGCCGTCATGGACAGGCGAAAACGCATTGGGAGCATAAATAACCTCCCGTACCGTATTTGGAAATTCATCTGAAGCAACCCGATTCAATACAACGGCAGCAATCGCTACCTGTCCTTCGTACGGTTCTCCCCGGCCTTCCGCATACACTAACCGGGCGAGCAGTTCCATATCCCTCTGTGAAACCTTCACTTTTCCATTGCGAACCACTTTTGGGCGACTATCACGACTAACCTGCACAGACTCGCGTTTTACTGCTGTAGCAGATAGGGTTGATTTCTTTTCCTTCTTTGAAACTTGTTCCGATGGCGCCTTTGCACTACCGAGAACAGGGAGGAATTGTACTGGTTGTGGTGCCATTGCACTTGTCGGTGTGACAAATAAGCATAACAACATCAAGCCAAAACTGTTCAAAAAGAAGAAAAAACGCGTTGGCGCTTCTCGTGTCAACATGGTGTGAACCACTCCTTTTCGCTTTTTGCGTTTTGATTGCGGAAGCGAATCAGGTCTTTTGCAAGTCTATCGGTCTTATTGGAATGGTTCAAGAGGGAATTGGTTCCATAGAACTATTTACAATATCACGCAATTTATGAAAGTGTTTTCATGAACGGATGTTTCTAAATAAAAAAAGCCACTTTCCCGTTGAGAAAGTGGCTTTCGTGTGCAGTTTGAGGCTGCTCTTATTTTTCCGTAATCGTAATGGATTTAATGGTAATCGTTTGCTCAGGAACACTTGGTTCACCCGTTTGTGGGTTTTTCTTTACTTTCGTTCCTGCAATTTTTTGAACGACATCCATGCCACCCGTAACTTTTCCGAAAATCGTGTAATTCGGAGAGTTGTCCAATCCTGTCACGTCAGGGCCAGAACCAATGAAGAATTGGCTACCATTCGTGTTTTTACCGGAATTCGCCATGGCAACTACGCCTGCTTCATATTTATGACCATTTTTCAATTCGTCTTCAAACGTGTAACCAGGGCCACCCATGCCAGATCCCAATGGATCGCCTGTTTGAATCATGAAGTCTTTGATGACGCGGTGGAACGTGATGCCGTCATAGAACTTGTCCTTTGCGAGGAAAACAAAGTTATTGACAGCAATTGGGGCATCTTTTTCAAACAGATCGATCGTAATGTCTCCCATAGAAGTAGAGATTTTTGCTTGATAATCCTTTGCTTTGTCAAGCTGCATAGCCGGAGCCTTCTCGTATTTCTTCTCTCCCGTTGGACCCGGTGGGTTAGCTGGCTCTTTGGATGCTGGTTTCTCTGCTGGCGTAGTCGGCTGATTAGGAGCAGCTTCATTGCTTCCTGTAGAACAACCCGTAACCAAGGCGATTGCCGTCAGACATGTAAACAGAGTAGTGATCAACTTTCTCATCTTATGCACCTTCCTTTGTTTCATACTGTTGGGTGGTTCGGTTTCGAATTATAACACAAATCGTCGAGCTTTTGCCAATCCGCTAGTTTCCTTTCCAATCTCGCGTGGTATGATTGGGAGAAAAGGGTGGATCAATGTGGCAGAGCGATTTGAGACCAAAACGGTACATATTGGACATGACCCTTTGCGGGGAGTAAAGAGCAAATCTACACCGATTTATCAAACCTCCGTTTTTGCTTTCGATGGTTTGGAGGAAGTAGAACAGTACTACGTCGGCGAGGGAGAATACTTGTACACCCGAAATGGCAATCCCAACCAAGCGGAGCTGGCTCGTGCAATCGCTGTTTTAGAAGGCGCAGAAGCAGGTGTTAGTGCTGCCTCCGGTATGGGAGCAATCATGGCGGGTTTACTTGCCGTTCTTTCTCCTGGAGATCACGAGCTGGCTTCCCATGAAATTTATGGTGGTACCTATGCTCTACTGCACAAGGAACTGTCGCGATTTGGAATCGAGCTCGAGTGCATCCAGCTTGGTCAAATGACAAAGCTTGCTGATCATGTTCGCCCAACTACGCGGCTATTTTTCTTGGAGACCATCACCAATCCGTTATTGACAGTTGCGGATTTGCCTTACTGGATCAAGAAAGCAAAAAGTCTTGGCTTAACCGTCATGGTGGATAATACGTTTGCGACCCCGTATTTGGTACAACCCATTTCATTCGGAGCAGATCTCGTGGTACATAGTGGAACCAAATACATAGGTGGACATAGCGATGTGACGTCAGGTGTTCTGGTTGGATCACAGGCGACAATCAAGCGTGCCACAGAGGTCGTAGCCAACTATGGTGTATCGCTCAGTCCTTTTGAGGCCTGGTTGACATCACGTGGTTTGAAAACGTTGGCAGTGAGAATGGAGCGTCAATGCGATAATGCCAGCCAGATCGCTGCGTTTCTTCGTGAGCATCCTGAAGTTGGACAAGTGTATTACCCAAGTCCTACGGATACCTTCTTTTTTTTACGGCAAAAACAGGGGGCAATGGTATCCTTTGTTCTGGCAGACGAGACGAAGATCTACGACTTTTACCGGGCACTTGACTGGATCAAGTTGGCTCCGTCCCTTGCAGGTGTGGAGACGAGTGTATCTCATCCTGTTACGACGTCTCACCGTGCTTTTTCTGAAGAGCAGCGCAAGGAAACGGGAATCACGATGGGATTGGTACGTTTATCGGTAGGAATCGAGGCTGTTCAAGACATTCAGTCAGCATTAGATGCCGCATTAGGGAAATAATTCAAAAAACTTTGCCGCATTATGAAACTTTCTACCTAAGAAATACGTAATACTTAGTTAGAGTAGTCTCAGGATGTAGTGGAGAAAGTCCATTCTGAGAGCATGCTTCAGTCTGGAAGAAACCGAGGAAAACGCAAATGGGAATGGCTATGAAGCAACCGTCGGGGCCATCATCCGGAGATTATTATGAATCTCGTCCATTTACGGAACTGTATGACGAATATTTTGATCGCGTCAACCGGTATTTACGATGCCGGGTTCAAAGTACGTGGGATGCCGATGATTTGACCACCGTGGTCTTTTTAAAAGCGCTAGAAAAATTCGAGCAATATAGCAGAACAAGTCCTTTCGCATCATGGATTTTTCGTATTGCTCACAATACATATGTGGATTTTATGCGGAAAAACAGGGAGTTACCGGTCGACCAGGAAGATTTTTTAGGAGCAGAACCGGACGACACATGGCAGCCGGAACGGCAGGCGCTGACGAATGAAGAGGTTCGTCTGCTTCGTGATCGTCTGGACTTGTTGTCGCAGGATCAAAGGGACGTGTTGATGCTCCGGTACTTTGCTGACCTCAAAATTAGTCAAGTAGCTGAGGTGCTCGGCAAAACAGAATCGAGTATCAAGATGATTTCTTATCGCGGATTACAAAAACTTCAGAAGATGTATGAGAGGGGGGACTCCGAATGAGAGAAGAGGAGAAGCACCCCCAGGATCATCAATCGGATGATCAGACCGTAACCCAACTCCTAGCCCATTTGAAGCAGATGCGCGGATCGGTTCCTGTCAACTATCAGTTAAAAACAGACCTCAAAAAACAATTGCTTCAGAAAATGAGAGAACACGAAGCCAAACAGGCAAAAGTTCCAAGTGCCGCACCCAAAAAATGGGGGAGATTGGTTTGGAGTGGAATCGCTGCTGCTGCTCTCACCCTTGCCATAGGCGGATTTGTGTGGTGGAACAATTCCTCTCTTGCCGTTCGAGAGAATGAAATATTTAAGTTGCCAGCACAAGCAACTGTGGAGCTTGTTGATATTGATCGGAAAGCCGCTCAGCTAGCATACATCAATAATAATGCAGAGCTGAAAACCGTTCCCATTGATGAGGAATTAAAGCCAGTCACGATCAAGCTGCCACAAACCGAAGGAAAATACACCGGGGTAGCATGGTCTAATTCTGGGAAGCAAATTGCAGTCGTCGAGCAAGGTAAAAAATTATCACGGATATGGATTGTGGAGATGCCAACGGCTTACAGTATGGGAAGCAGCCGATTGCTGAAGGAAGAAGACGGGGTATTATACTCTTCACCAAGCTGGTCTGAACATGATGATTCGCTTGCCTTTACCCGCTCTAAAAATGGCGTCGAAGAAATTTGGGTGAGCAGCACAGTATCGTTCCAAGAATGGAAGCTTGTAGAAGGCTCTCAGCCTGAATGGTCACCAGATGGTAGCTTGCTTGCTTTCAATAAAGTCGGTGAAGTACAGCTGATGGAAATGCGGACGGGGAAAGTCACCTCGCTAGCAGTGGGACAATGGGCATCGTGGAGCTCCGATACGAGATTAACCTATACACACCCAAATGGAATGCTGATGGAAGTAAACGTGAGTGAAGAGCCTTTTGTGACACGCGAGCTACCATTGCGAAACCAGTCATCTGAAGAGTTGATCAAAGGCACCTGGGCAAACAAAGGTAAGCACTTACTGCTTATCTCCCGCCATGATCAGTTGCAACAACTGGTTATCTCTTTGGCGTCACGAAAATGAGCGGAGGAACAAGCATGAGATGGAAATGGGTGTTAATCTTTGTCATCACATGGCTTAGCTTTTCGATACGCCCAGCTATGGCAGAGAGCAACGTCGACATACAATTCGAGATACCTTTAAGTGGTATCGTCAAATATGAATCATGGATGAGACTAAACGTAAAGGTAACCAGCCAAGAACAGGATTTCACAGGGGCTGTAGAGTTGTCGCAGCGACAAGTCAAAAAAAATAATGAATTTAAGCTTCGGCGTCCTATAAAGCTCGAGCAAGGAAAGAGTACAACCGTGTACTTTGATATGCCTTCCCAAATATTGCTCGATGATTGGTACGTCCAGGTGACGCAAAACGGTCAAGTTATCAAAAGCGAAAAGCTGCGTATCCCTTATCCAACGGACGGGCGCACTATTGGGGTGATCAGCGAAGAGGGCAATGCGTTTCATTTCCTTGCCATCAATCAATCACAATCCAAAATGAATCGACCCTTGTCCGTTCAAAATCTCACGGAACAAATGCTGCCTGACCAATCGTGGATTTACGAAAACATAGACATGTTAGCACTGGCAGGCAATAGTGGTTCCACGATTAATGATCAACAGATGGCAGCGATCAAGGAGTGGATCCAGTTAGGGGGTATCGTGGTTGTTTCCGCAGGTCCTAATCAAGATGGGATGATCCAGCGGTTCGCTGATATACTCCCTGTAGAAGCCGGAAAAGCTGGTAATAGAGAGCTACAGCAAGCATTAAGTGAGTATGACATTGCGAAAGTAGCACCGAATGGCAGTATCGGTGTATACAACCGAGATTTGCCCTTGTTTGTGTCAAAATCGTACGGTAGAGGGCTACTTCTATTTGTCAACTATGATGTGACAGCAGAGCCGTTGGCATCGTGGCAGTTTAATGCACAACTGTGGCAGAATGCAATGATCCAGCATGGTGCCAAGAAGATTTTTGAAGAGAAGCTTTATATGGATCAAATGACACGGCCTTTTCTTGACTTGAGCAAGAAGATTCCTGAAGTACAGACTCCTCCACCCATCTGGATGGTGGCGTTGTGGGGCGGATATGTAATTGTACTCGCACCATTGACTTACTTCGTTCTGAAAAGATTGAGAAAACCTGAATGGGCGTGGGGGGTCATCCCAGTTGGAGGAATTTTCTTGACCGTCGCTATTTTCGCGGTTGGAAAGCCTGCTGTTGTGAAAACGAGTACCAGCTACGCCGTAACCAAGATCGACATATTAGATGAGTCTCTGGCTCATGTTCGCTCAGCCGCAACGTTTTTGGGGGTGGATCAAAGCGAATACGATGTTCAACTTGAACCTTCGATCGTTGCTTTGCCTTTGACAGTCGGACGAAATGATTATCGACCAGAGGGACTCATGGAGGGCGATGAGGTTCTGTCTTTCCGTAATCTCCCCTATTTGACACCAAAACAGGCAATCGGTATCGGGGTAAAGCACGACATGGGGGCTTTTGATGCTTCCTTACGAATTAATGAGAATCGTCTGCAAGGGCACGTGAAAAACAATACGGAGTTCGCCTACGATCAGACCTATATTGAAATTGGTTTTCAGCGAATTCCGCTTGGGCCATTGAAAAAGGGAGAAGAAAAGCAGATTGACAGTGTGCTTGAGCCCTTGTTTATGCCAAGAAAACCACAAGCAACAAACGAATTGCAAACGATGGAAGAACGAATCAAAGAAATGCAGGAAAGAGTCGTTGAATATGAAGAGGGGAATCAAGTAAGTATCATCGGTACAACGACAGAGCCTCTTCCTCTGATGACGATGCAGGTGCCTCACCAAGCGCATTACTGGAATGTCATCCAGCAGCCTATTCAATTCCAGCCGAATGAACAAGGGCTGGTGACTTTTCCATATGGTCTGCTTGATGCCGAGATGTATGAAATGACAGGAGACTTCGACAGTACAGGTTACATTTGGCAGCTTGGGAAGGGCAGCATTACGTTTGAATTGCGTACGGATAAAGCGGCGATCAATATGAAGCGATTAACGGTACCGCTGAATCATAGCTCATTCAAACCTTTCCGGATCGAATACTTCCACCAAAAGAGCGGTAGGTGGATATCTGTTGAGCGCGGGACGAGACTTGTCCTCGATAAGGAACTCCAGCAAATATTGACGCCAAATCAAACATTATTGCTTCGCTTTTCCCACAATGGAACGTCGCGATTAGCTCTACCAGAGCCAATTTTCCAGGTAGAGGGGGTGCAGAAATGGTAATCGAAACCGTTCATTTAGGAAAAAGATACGGCAATCTACAAGCGTTGGCGGATTTGAACCTTTCCATCGAGCCAGGTAAGGTGTTCGGTTTCATTGGTCCAAATGGTGCCGGAAAATCTACCACGATGCTTATCTTGTCTACCCTTCTGGAACAGAGTGAAGGGGAAGCATTTGTATGTGGCTACAATGTTCGAAAAGATCCTGCGAGTGTACGCCAGTCTGTTGGCTACATGCCCGATTTTTTTGGCGTATATGACAATTTGACAGCCGTGGAGTATTTGGAGTTTTATGCCGGAGCGTACAAAATTCCAGCCTCCAAAAGACGGGCACTTGTCGGTGATCTTTTAGAACTGGTGAATTTGTCTCACAAAGCAGACGCTTTCGTCGATTCTTTGTCTCGAGGCATGCAACAGCGCCTGGGGCTAGCACGTTGTCTCGTACATGATCCGGCCGTGCTGATTTTGGATGAACCTGCGTCAGGACTGGACCCGCGAGCCCGTATCGAATTGCGCGAGATTATGAAGCAACTACGCGAAATGGGCAAGACGATTATTATCAGCTCCCATGTTTTGCCGGAGCTAGCCGAGCTGTGTGATGATATTGGTGTCATCGAAAAAGGTAGATTAATTGCGTATGGTTCTGTGCATGAGGTCAGCAATCGGGACACAGGACAGAGCCGGATGCAACTAAGAGCCCTGCGGAACTTGGACAAAGCGGGACTTCTGTTAGCGAGCTCTCCGTATGTACATCAATTGACAGAGTATATGGGAGGCTATCGCTTCTACTTTCAAGGGACGGAGCAACAAAAAGCTGAATTGCTTCAAGAACTGCTGGATGAGCAGGTCGCAGTCGTCTACTATGGCGATTCCAAGAAAGATTTAGAAGACGTCTTCTTAGCGATTACGGAAGGAGTCGGTATGGAGTGAGCGACTTCTTGTTCAATCCTCTTTTGGTAAAAGAAATGCGGGACAGATTCCGCTCGAGAAAGACCATGCTCATTTTAGCGGTTTACTTGTTTGTCATGGGGGGAATACCGATGGGCTTTTTGCTCATGGACCCCTTAAAGGCCGAATCGTTAGGGGATAACCGGGATCTGTTTCTGATATCCGCGGGGATACACTATGCGATGGTTTGTTTTGTGGCACCTGCTCTGACTGCTGGAGCGATTAGTGGAGAGAGAGAACGCCAGACCTTGCATATTTTGTTGACGACCCAGCTGTCAACGCGCACGATTATTTTGAGCAAGCTGATTACGTCTTTGGCGTTCTCCACACTGCTCTTGGTTGCCTCGATGCCTTTGTACAGTATCGTAATGCTGTACGGAAGCGTCTCCCCGGAACAAATGGCCCAGCTCGTCCTTTTTCTTGCGGTGAATATGTTTTTTCTTGGGTCGTTGGGGTTGTTTTGCTCCACTTGGATTAAACGAACGTCGATCTCGACGGTCACCACATACGGCATTGCCTTCTTTTTTGTGGTAGGTACTGGATTGCTGTTCTTTTTCATCGGTGAGTCTTTGCAACAGACGTATCCAGAGCAATACGTCAATTCAAATGTTTGGAGCATGTATGAGCTACAGATGCTTGCAGGGACGAACCCTATTATCGTTTTGTCCGATATTTTAGGCGAGTCATTCGATCAATCGGATGACATCACTTTTGCACCGTGGTTGTTTTTCTCATGTGTGTACGTGGTTCTTTCCTTTGTGCTCGTCATCTGGAGCGCTTATTTGTTAAAACCAATCCGCCGAAAATGGTGGAGTTGGAAGAAACGACCTGTTCGTGTACAATGAAAAAGGTGCATGGGAAAAGGGAGGTTTTTTTGTGAGCGATCAAGATGTACAGATCATTGATTTTGAAGAACTGCTTCGTGCGATTGAGAGCCGTCTGGCATCTGCGGGGATGTATGTCAAACGCGAAGCGATCGTGACTATTCTTCAGGCAGAAGAAGCATTTTTGCTTGAAAAAGGTGTTCTTCAAGAGTATAGTGAGTAATCAGCTAACAACCTGCCTAAAGTGGTAGGTTGTTTTTTATGGACAGGCAAGGCATAAAGTCATTCGCCTGTTTGCTTCTCCCGGAAAAAAACGGTATGATGGAACAGAGTACGAATATCAGCATAAGGACGTGAACACATTGACAGAAGAGAACAAAGACCTCGAATTGGGCGATATCATTACATTGGACGATGAAAATGGTGAACCGTTGGGGGATTTCGAAGTATTGGCTATGTTCGACCTGAACGGTAAAGAATATATTGCCTTGGCTGAAGCTGTGGAAGATGAAGAAAGCGAAGAAGATGAAGAAGTGGATATCTTCGTATTCCAAGTAGACGGCGGCGAAATGGTACCATTGGAAGAGGACGAGGAGAGCACAGTTTACGCGAAGCTGAACGAAGTGCTGGAAGGCATCGAACTCATTAAAGAAGACAAGTAATCCCCGGATGAATGAAACAAGCCACTGCTGGCGTTAGAACCCAAGCAGTGGCTTTTTCTTGCGGTCGATCAGTCATTCATTTTAATAATGTTATCCTTAAGGTCTCGTACAACGAGAAGGCATGTATAGTCCGTATCTTGCAGTTCCCGAACCAATGCCGAGCACTCATCTTTGGTAAGACCTAGCTTTTCAAGACGAGTACGGAGTTCTTTACCGCCATTGTCAAAGAAATGCGCCATGCTGTCAATGTGACCGACGGCACTTTCAAAGTGGGTACTGTATTTATAAAAATTGTTTCGTTGATTTGAGTGATTTTTATCAGGATTCCATTTCAAAACCCAGATGTCATCACTGTTGTATCCAGCAGAATTTAACGCATGAACGTCAGAAGCTAGCTCAGCATCATACTTATGGAATTTGACAAACGGCTTGGTAGCACTGATCAAAAGTATTCCCCCCTTTTTGGCCTCAGGAATCGATGCCTTACTAGGATACCCAAAGCCAAAGCGTGGATGAATGGAAATACCTGAGGCATATTTTCCTTGTTAGTAGCAGGATTTACGCTTGTGGGGGAAGAAATAGAGAAAAGGGAAACAGATGTTTTGGTTTTTCGTTTTGACCAATCTTCACCATTAGTGCTACACTAATTAATGGAATATGCATATCAAGTACAGTTCGAAATGAGAAACGAGGAATACTGAGAAGAATCGGCCATCTCGCTAGGGGCGAGGTGGCTTTTTTGCCCCATTTTGCTACTGGCGTTGAATACTATGGGAACCATACGGTACAATAGCGATTAAGTGTTCGCTTTTATTAGGAAAACGTTCCTCTCATGGGGATTGAATCATCTCGGCGTTTTTCAAAAAAGGTGAATACGACGCTAGCCATCAGTAAAAAGGCATGATCGTTTTTCTACGTGTCCGAAGAGTAGAGGGGAGAGCGCGATTGAAGGATACAGAAACACAGCAAACACTAACGTATACGGAAGAAGATATTCAGGTCTTAGAAGGCTTGATTGCCGTTCGAAAGCGGCCTGGGATGTACATAGGCTCCACGGGCTCACGTGGCCTGCATCATCTGCTGTGGGAAATTGTAGATAACGCCAAAGACGAGGCGCTTGCCGGCGTTAACGATAGCATCATCGTCACTTTGTATAAGGATGGCAGTGTCAGTGTGGAAGACCATGGACGCGGAATTCCAACGGGTATGCACAAGACTGGCCGACCTGTACCAGAAGTTATTTTTACGACGCTCCACGCTGGTGGTAAATTCGGCGGCGGCGGATATAAAAAAAGTGGTGGCTTGCACGGGGTAGGCTCCAGTGTCGTTGTCGCCTTGTCCAAATGGCTTGAGGTCGAAATCCACCGGGAAGGCAAAATTCATAAGCAACGCTTTGAATATGTGCTGGATGCAAATGGAATTGAGCATGTCGGTAAACCGGTTACCGGTCTTGATATCACAGGGAACACCAAACGTACAGGAACAACCGTACGTTTTCTGCCGGATGACGCGGTGTTTGGCAATGCTCGCTTTGATTATGAGACGATTCGTGATCGTTTTCGTGAGACGGCATTCCTTCTGAAAAAGCTGCGCATGGTTTTGATTGACGAACGTGGGCCTGAAAAGAAAAGGGAAGAGTTTTACTTCGAAGATGGCTTGAAATCCTATGTTTCTTACTTGAACGAGGGGAAAAATACGCTCCATCCGATCGTTTACTTCGAAGGGGAAAAGGACAATATCTACGTCGAGCTGGCTTTTCAGTACAATGACGGCTATGCAGAGACACTGGTGTCCTATGTCAACTCGATTGTAACAACGGATGGCGGAACTCATGTCACGGGCTTCCGCAACGGTACGACCCGGATCTTTAACGAATTTGCCCGGAAAAAAGGGTACTTGAAAGATAAAGACCCGAACTTGACTGGAAACGATTTGCGGGAAGGTTTCCTCGGTGTATTGTCATTGCAAATGGCTGACGTCCAGTTTGAGTCCCAAACAAAAGACAAGCTGGGGAACGAAGAAGCACGGGCAATCGTAGAACAGATTGTTTCCGAAAAGCTAGGCTTCTTCCTCGAGGAAAATCCGGAAATAGGCAAGCTGCTGATTGACAAGGCATTGCGTTCTGCTGAGATTCGCGAAGAGCTGCGCAAACAACGTGAAGCACTGCGCGGCGACAAGAAAGGCAAAACCGCCAAAAAGCGCAAATCGATTTCAGAAAAGTTTACTCCACCACAATACAGAGACTCCAAGCGTAATGAGCTCTTCCTCGTCGAGGGGGATTCCGCGGGTGGCTCTGCAAAACAGGCGCGTAATTCAGAGTTCCAAGCCTTATTCAGCCTGCGGGGGAAGCCGTTGAACACGGAAAAAGCAAAGCTTTCCGAGGTATTGGCGAATGAAGAGTTCCGCACGATTCTAGAGGTGCTTGAAACGGATATTGGCGAAGAGTTTTCCATCGAAAACTGTGCATTTGACAAAGTCATTATCATGTCTGACGCGGACGTGGACGGCTCGCACATTCAAACGCTGCTGCTGACCTTCTTCTTCCGCTACATGCGCCCGATGATTGCAGCTGGTCACTTGTATATTGCCCAACCGCCTTTGTATCAGGTGAAAAAGCAGAGCAAGGGTAAGCAGACAGAGGGGATCTACTGTTGGAACGATTACGAGCTGGAACAGGCATTGAAAAAGGCTGGACGCGGTGCTGAAGTGCAGCGCTACAAAGGTTTGGGTGAGATGAACGCCGATCAGCTCTGGGAAACAACTATGGACCCTGAGACGCGCAAGCTCATCAAGGTTGAACTGGAAGACCTCGCTCACTGTGAGAAGCTGGTAACCGTTTTGATGGGTGACAAAGTCCCACCACGGCGTGAGTGGATCGAGAACCACGTCACCTTTGAAGTGGGGGAGGATGAATAAGCATGCTGTCCAATCAAATTATTAATCAGAGCTTCGCGGAGATTATGGGAAAGCGCTTCGGGGACTATGCCAACCTGGTTATTCTCTCACGCGCGATCCCGGATGCTCGCGATGGACTAAAACCGGTACAGCGCCGTATTTTGTATGCCATGTACCAAGAAGGCAACACGAACGATAAACCATACCGGAAATCAGCGAAAACGGTCGGGTATGTGATGGGTACCTATCATCCGCACGGTGACTCGGCGATTTACGAAACGATGGTACGGATGGCGCAATGGTGGAAAATGCGGCAGGTGCTTATTCAAGGTCACGGAAACTTTGGTAGCTTGGACGCAGACCCACCAGCGGCTATGCGTTATACCGAATCCAGACTGTCGGCATTGGCCAATGAGCTTCTGCGTGATATTGAAAAGGATACGGTTACATTTATCCCGAACTACGACAACTCCGCTCAACAACCGGCAGTATTGCCTTCACGGTTTCCTAATCTTCTCGTGAATGGTGCGGCCGGGATTGCGGTTGGTTTTGCAACGGACATCCCTACTCACAATTTGGGCGAGGTCATCGATGCGGCTGTTGCACAAATGAAGAACCCGAATATCTCGCTGGATGAGCTGATGCAGCACGTCAAAGGTCCAGATTTTCCGACAGGCGGCATTGTTCAAGGGCTGTCCGGAATTCGAAAGGCGTTTGAGACAGGCCGTGGTCAATTCATCATTCGCGGGAAGACCCATGTAGAGGAGCCAAAAGGCGGCAAAGTCAAAAAAATCGTCATTTCCGAAATCCCTTACGAGGTGGTCAAGTCGAAGCTCGTCGGCCAAATCGATGAGCTTGTGATGGAGCGCAAAATCGAGGGGGCGCTGGCGGTTCGCGATGAAACTGGTCGCAAAGAGGCTGAGCAGAAAAAAGTCCGTATCGTAGTGGATATTCGCAAGGAAGCGGATGAGCAGGCGATTCTCAACTACCTGTACAAAAATACGGATCTGCAAATCTATTACAATTACAACATGAACGTGATTCATGAGGGGACCATCCGCCAGATGGGACTCAAGGCTCTGTTGGGAGCGTACATCGACCACCAAAAAGAAGTCGTCACGAATCGCTGTCAATATGATCTGAATCGCAAGCAAAGCCGCGAGCATATCGTGGAAGGCTTGATTCGTGCCAAGTCCATTTTGCGTCAGATCGTCGATACGATTATGGATTCGGAAGACCGTGCAGATGCCAAGAAAAACATCATGGAGAAATACGGCTTCACCGAAAACCAAGCAGATGCGATCTTGAACATTCAGCTCGCTTCCTTAACTCGCTTGGATATCGTCAAGCTGGAAAAAGAATTGGCTACACTGGCAAAAGAAATCGAGGAATTGAAATCGATTTTGGCAAGCGAGAAAAAGCTGATTCAAGTCATTACAGGCGAGCTGAACGAGATCAAGAAAAAATACGCAGAAGAGCGCCTGACAGAAATCCAGGGTGAGATCGAGGAAATCAAAATCGATATCGCGATGCAAATCAATGCTGAGGATTGCATCGTAACTCTCACAAACGAAGGATATATCAAGCGGACGAGCCCGCGCTCCTTCAAATCAGTGGGGGGAACGTTGGAGACATGTGGGGTAAAAGAAGGAGACCGTGTCCACTATTTCATGGAGGCGAATACGTCTCACACTGCTCTCTTCTTTACCCAGGACGGTAAATACTTCGCCACATTGGTCAACGCCTTCCCAGACGATAAGTGGAAGGATATTGGTTCCGCCCTCGTCAACATTATCCCGTTGGAGAAGAATCAGCGGATTGTTGGCTTTACGATCGTAGAAAACTTCAAACAACCGCTATATGTATACCATGTAAGCAAAAATGGTTTGATGAAAAAGACGGCGTTGTCCGAATACGAAACGAATCGTTCGAGTGCGTTGGTAGCTGCGAAGCTGAAAGCAGACGATGACGAGTTTGTGAATGTATTTGTGGCTGACGAAGCTGGGGCGATTCTCGGTGCGACAAAAGATGGCATGGGCATTCGATTCCAGCGCAGTGAAGTCAGCGCAACGGGTAGAGCATCGAGCGGGGTAAAAGCAATCGCACTTGCTCCTGGCGATGTTGTCATCACGATGCTTCCAATTGAGGAAGTCGATTCACGTGCCTTTAGCTTGTTGACGGCTGAAGGGGTTGTAAAACGCACAGCCATTGCTGCAATCCCACTCCAGGCTCGCGCAGGCAAAGGCGTACAGTTGATTCGTAAACGAAAAAATAATCCGCATGAGCTTGTTGCGATGTTCATCGAGGAAACGGTTTATGCCTGGACGTTGCAGAACGAATGGACCCCTGTCGAGACAGAGCAAGTGATCGTCAACGAGCAAGGTGGCATCGGCCGACAACTGGTGGAGGGTGGGGTAAAAGCAGTAGCTTTTGAAACCATTTTGCCGTCAGATGAACCGAAGGATGAAGCGACTGCAAAAGGCTCCGGAGACGGAGCTGGCACAGCAGGACAACAGAAAACGCCTAATGCCCAGGCTAGCCTGTTCGATGGAAATCATCGTGAATAAAAGGAATGATGAATAGATGGCGTTTGAAGCCTTTGTTTCACCGCTAAGCTGGCAGCAGGTTTCTCTGCTCCTCGATACTGTGCAATATTTCGAAGACGCTCCGAAACTGCTCTCTCTTCCACAAGACCAAGGAGTAAGTGTGCCTGTGCCGATTACGTCTGACACATTGACGACGATGCTTAGTTGTCTGGACGAAGAGGATGCATTTAGCCGGAAAGCTTTTTCATTGAGTTGGGAAGCAGCTGAGGACGAAGGGAGTGGCTATCTCGTTGTCGAGCTCCCGAATGGAGACACCGTGAGACAGCCAGCCGTTCTATCCGCTTTTTCTCCGGTTTAACAAATAAACGCTTTGGTGACGCGCTTGCATTTATGACAGGATGTGAGTCGTTTTGCCAAAGCGTTTTTTTGCATACAAAAAGATTGCCAGCGAATTGGAGTATGTGATACAGTTTGAACACGAGTTGTTGTGTAATAAAGTTAGTAACTTACTGGATTTGCATACTTATCACTGGAGGATGGAATCATGGAAAAAGTCATCGACCAAAAGGCTTTTATCGACGTCATTCGGGAGCGTCGTTCCGTACGTCATTACGATTCAACAGCAAAAATCTCGCGGGATGAACTAAAGGAAATGCTTAAGGAAGCGACCTTGGCACCTTCAAGCTCCAACCTCCAGCCATGGCGGTTTTTGATTATCGATGAACAGCCATTGAAAGAGAAGCTGCTCCCCATCGCATTTAACCAAAAGCAAGTGGTTGAGGCTGCTGCGATTATTGCAGTGCTGGCAGACTATGAGGGCTACAAGCAAGCCGGGAGCATTTACAAAAAAGCCGTCGAAGCAGGCTACATGACAGAGGAAGTAAAAGCTACACTCATCGACAACATCAACAAGCGTTATGAGAATCGGGATCGAGCCATCATCAAGGAAATTGCTTTGGTAGACGGAGGTCTCGTCTCGATGCAATTGATGCTCGTTGCCAAGGCAAGAGGGTATGACACGGTGCCAATGGGAGGCTATGACAGCGAGAAATTCAAAGAAGCTTTCCAAATCCCGGATCAATATGAAACGGTCATGTTGATTGCAGTTGGCAAAGCGGCTGAGCCTGGTCATCCGACTACTCGCCTGGATGTAGAAGAAATTACGTTCTGGAATGAAATGCCGAGTAAATAAGCATGGAGAAATGGAATAGCCTTGGCCTGATATATGATTTTGGGCCTGGGCTTTTTTCACGTTTACAAGCTTTCGAGGGACAGACATGCTGGCAATCAGGTGAAATGGGGCGTACAATAGGGTGATGGGACAGTAACGAAAGAGAAGCTGCAGACGAGCGAAAGAAGGGTGTAGGATGAAAAGATTGTTGGCAATCAGCGATATTCATGGGGAATTGGACAAACTGGAATCGTTGATGGAGCAAGTTCAGTACGATCCACAAGACGATCAATTGATCCTGCTAGGTGATTATGTAGACCGTGGACCAGCGTCGAAGGGGGTCGTCGACAAGGTAAAACAGCTCCATGCAGAAGGAGCAATCGTGTTGATGGGCAACCATGATCATATGATGGTTAAATCATTCGAGCAAGACCCTGTCTTTATCGAACGATGGTTCCGAAACGGCGCACAAAAGACGTTAGCGAGCTATGGTCATGCCGCAGCAGATACGGAGTCTGGTGCACCGGAGGCCTTGGAAATCACCTCTTCAGTCAAAGAGCATCTGGAATTTTTGGCTGGCTTGAACTGCTATTATGAAACCGATGATTATATTTTTGTTCACGGGGGTGTACATCCCGAGACTCCAGTTGCAGAGACTGACCCGTACCTGCTGATGTGGATACGTGATGAGTTCCATAAAGGTTACCAGGGTGAGAAGACTGTTATTTTTGGTCACACGCCAACCAGTTACTTGCACGGTAAACATGATGTGTTTTACGGAGAAAATAAAATCATCGGCATTGACGGCGGGGCCGTATACGGCGGCCGTCTGCATTGCTTGGAACTGCCTAGCCGAAAGGTTTACTCGGTAGAGTAATAAAACAAGAACGAAGGCTTCCACCTCTCTTTCCAAAGAGCGGGTGAAAGCCTTTTTGATATGCGTCAAGATAAGTTCAGAGTAAGATTGTAATGAATTTTTATTCAAATAAATTGCAAAAATTAATAATTTAAGGCTTGTATTCCAATATATGGGATAGTAAAATATTCCCAAATCACTCATATTCTTATTGTTCACCATCATATTAGCCCACGTGAATATTTGCAAATCAATGACCAATTTCCCCTGCTATACTCGCTGCAATGTGACCGTTACTCTAATCATCGCCCTTATTCCACTCCTAGAAAAGACAAAAGAACCAGCCATTTAAAAAAATGATTGATCGATACATCTATTCCTGGAAAAAGGTAAGAATCACCCATCTCATTATGACGATGGTTTCTTACTGGTTGACTCTTCAATAAAAATCAATAAATGGGATAAAAGTAAAGTGTGTATACCCGTTCGTTGCATTCCAAAGTACTGAAAGAAAAAAATGGGCTGCCCTTTTTTTCCGGGTAAGTGGCGATATGGTTCCGGGCAAAAGTTCCTAATATTCAGAATGAAATAACTGTTTGCTTATATCGGGTACGAGCCTAAGTGAAGCCCGGAATAGAAAGCGGGAGACAGGCGATTCGTACAGCGAGTCACATAGTGGGGAAATTCACTTCTCTTGTATGCACGTGGGGAGCAAGAGGGAGCATTTGGAGTGGTTATGCTCACCAGGCAAGTGTGAGAAACTATCAAACACGGGACAAGGGAGGAACAACGCTTTGCATATTGTTCAGACATTAGTAGAAGCGCTGGAATTGTGGAAGAACGAGGACCATAAAGGCGTTACCTTCATTTTGGGAGACCAGAATGAGGTGTTTGTTTCCTATAAAGAATTGTATGAAGAAGCCCTCGGTTATTTATTTGTCCTCCAAAAAAATGGAATCAAGCCTGGTGATGAGGTCGTTTTTCAAATTGAGGATAGTAATCTCCGAACTTTTGTCTGCCTTTTCTGGGGATGCTTACTCGGTGGAATTATCGCTGTGCCTATTTCTGTTGGGGATAACGAAGAGCATCGTCTGAAGCTTTTAAAGGTTTGGAAGACGTTAATCAACCCGTATCTGATTACGACGGACAGCGTCTGGCAACGACTGGAGGATTTCTTTAGTAAACACAACTACCTGACGGAAATGGAATCATTGAAGTCGAAGTCTTTCCTGCTTGAGGAGACCGGGAAAAATGAAGAGAAGGGCACCATCTATTACCCTTCTGCTGATCATGTGGCCTTTATTCAATTTTCATCGGGGTCTACAGGGGATCCAAAAGGGGTTACCCTGACGCATGAAAACCTTGTCCATAATGTGCTTGCGATTAATAACAGACTTGAAACGACTGAGTCTGACTCATTTCTAAGCTGGATGCCCTTAACTCATGACATGGGGATGATCGCGTTCCATTTATCCCCGTTGTACGCAGGAGTTCAGCATTATTTTATTCATACCTCACTGTTTATCAGGCGACCTACGCTATGGCTGAAGAAAGCAAGCGAGCACAAGGCGACAATTACTTCTTCTCCGAACTTTGGGTATAAATATGTGTTGTCTAGGTTTAAACCAGAAGTGGCAGAAGAGTGGGATTTGTCAACGCTCCGCGCGATTCTAAATGGTGCAGAACCCATCGCTTCAGAATTAATTTATCACTTTTTGGATCAGATGAGCCCTTATGGATTGAAGAAAACAAGCATGCTCCCATGCTATGGATTGGCTGAAGCCTCTGTGGGAGTATCGATACCTGATCAAAACTTGCATTTTACAACGATTTCTCTGGATCGTAGGTTTATCCAGATAGGAAAGCCAATCAAGATGACGGATCAAACAAATCCAGAAGCGCTCACCCTAGTAGAAGTGGGTTACCCCATCGATTTTTGCGAGGTAAGAATATGTGATGACGAGGATCACGAGCTGCCAAGCGATTCGGTTGGCCATATCCATATTAGAGGGAAGAATGTAACCGCTGGATACTACAACAACCCTGTTGCCACCGCAAATGTAATGACGGCTGATGGATGGCTCAGAACAGGGGATCTGGGTTTTATGCGAAACGAACGTCTTGTCATTACGGGGCGTGAAAAAGACATCATCTTCGTGAATGGTCAAAACGTTTATCCGCATGATATTGAGCGGATTGCGGAAGAAGTTGAAGGAGTCGAGCTTGGGAAGGTCGTTGCCTGCGGGGTATTCAACGAGAAAAGCAAAGAAGAAGACATTCTTGTGTTTGTCCTTCATCGGAAAAGTGTAGACGAGTTCATTGAGCTTTCTAAGAAAGTGAAAACGCATTTGAACGAGCGAACCGGATGGAGAATAAGCGAGGTCTTGCCGATTCAGCGCATCCCCAAAACCACGAGTGGAAAAGTCGAACGATATAGAGTGGCTAGGGAGTATCAGTCTGGAGCATTCCGCGATGTTACCGAGGAGATGCAACGCCTAATCACCGAAGAGGTAAAAGAGGAGAGAACCGATCAATCACCTCAGTTACGTGAAGAATTAGAAAAACAATTGCTTACGATTTGCCGCGAGGTGCTTCAATCAGACAAATTGGGACCAAACGACAGTTATTTTGACGTAGGCGTGTCCTCTATGCAGTTGACCCAGTTAGCAGGGCGGATAGAAGAAGAGATGGGGATCACATTGGCGGTTACCGATTTGTTTGCCTATCCGACGATCTCCAAGCTTTCTCGCAGTCTCTTCCACGACGATCAAGCGACTGATCGCATAAAAGAGACAGATACGAGCCAACAGAAACAAAAGGATATCGCGATTATCGGGATTTCTTGTAAGTTCCCGCAGGCTCAGGATGTGGATCAATTTTGGCAAAACATCCGGGGAGGAAAGGATTGTATTCATGAGCTTCATGGTCAGAGACGAAAGGACACAGAACAATATGTATCGCTAGTCAGAGGCGAGCAGGGCAATCCTAGCCTTGTGGAGGGTGGTTATTTAGAGGAGATTGATAAGTTTGACTATTCGTTCTTCTCGATCACCCCAAAAGAAGCGAAACTAATGGACCCCAACCAAAGACTGTTCCTTGAAAATGCTTGGAATACGCTAGAGGATGCAGGCTATGGCGGACACAAGCTTTCAGGGGAAAAAGTAGGGGTGTATGTCGGATTCTCCAAGTTGGGATACGATTACGAACGCCTTTTGTCAGTGGTAAGTCCCAAGGATTTGCCCTCTTATGCAGTAGGCAACCTTCCTTCCGTTATTGCAAGCCGCATCTCGCACTTGCTTGATTTGCGTGGCCCTGCTGTCACCGTGGATACAGCCTGCTCTTCTTCCTTGGTTGCAGTTCATATGGCGTGCAAGGCTATCCAAAACGGAGATTGTGAGATGGCATTGGCAGGTGGAGTCAAAACCATCCTGCTGGCGCTGAAGGCTGGAATTGGAATGGAATCCTCTGACAACCGTTCAAGGGCGTTTGACGATCAATCTGATGGAACGGGTTGGGGGGAAGGCGTAGCTACTGTTCTGTTAAAACCTTTGGAAAAAGCCATCGAGGACGGGGATCACATCTATGCTGTGATTAAGGGAAGTGCTGTGAATCAAGATGGCGTTACAGTCGGGATTACCGCACCGAACTCACAGGCCCAGGCAGAATTAATCGTAGACGCTTGGGAGGATGCGCAAATCGACCCTGAAACGATTAGCTATATAGAGGCGCATGGAACGGGTACAAAACTAGGGGACCCCGTTGAGCTGGATGGAATTCAGAGAGCATTCCGACAATATACACAGAAGAAACAGTTTTGTGGAATCGGCACTGTCAAAGCAAATATTGGACATTTATATGAAGCAGCGGGAATCGCTGGATTGATTAAGGCTGCTTTGCAGTTAAAGTACAAAGAACTGCCGGTCCTCGTCCATTTCCAGAAGCCGAATCGGAATTTTGCATTTGAAAAGTCGCCAGTCTATGTACAAAACAGACTGGAAAAATGGGAAACAGATGGACATCCGAGGAGATGCGGGGTTAGCTCGTTTGGGTTTAGCGGGACCAATAGCCACGTTATTTTGGAAGAGTATGTGCCAGTTAATGAAACGGAGATGACAGTCTCAGACGAGGTGCAAGTATTTACCTTGTCGACCAAATCCGAGTCAGCCCTTCAACGTCTGATTCAAAAGTACCGGGAGTTTCTTTCTTCCAGCGGACCGCTTTCTCTGTCTGATTTGTGCTATACGGCAAATACCGGGAGAGAAACGCTTCCCTATCGGATTGCACTCATTTTGCATAGTCGCAGCGATTTCGAACAAAAGCTCGACCGATTGGCGGTCCGGCTTGAAAATGATCGAGATGTTTTCGTCTACTCACCTGGTAAAAAGCGCGTTCCAGAAGAAACCGTTCATCTGTTGAGTCAATCCGCTCGGGATGTTCAAGAAAAGTACCACAAGGCGAGTACAGAGATGAAGTATTCGTATGCCACGACATTATGCGATTTGTATGTACAGGGAGCTACGGTTGACTGGGATGAGTTCTACAGAGATGGCAAAAAGAGAAGAAAAATGCCACTGCCGGTCTATCCTTTCGATCAGCATCGCTCTTGGATTACAGATGATGTGATCAGCATCATTCCAGAACAGACGAATACTATTAGCGGAAATAGAGGTGCTACTGTGTCAGAGATAGGAACTGCGCCAATCGCAAAAGTTCTGAAAGAGTTGGTTCATCATGCTTCAGGTTTTGCTGTAGATGAAATTGATCCATCCCTTCATTTTCTGGAGCTAGGCTTGGATTCTATTATGCTCGTACAAATCAATCGTGAAATTCAAGAAAAGTTTGGAGTGGTCATTCCGGCCCAAGAGTTGTTTGAAACCATTACCAGTGTGGACAAGCTAGCGGCCCACATCGCTCAGGAGCTATCCAGTAGCCCCGCTGTGGCTTCTGCCAAACAAATGGAATGGATGGCAATCGAGCAACCGAGAGCAAGCATGGTTGTGGAACAGAATGACGTTCACCATATTCAACAATCAGAGCCGATTGAACAAACCATGAAAATGCCAGTCTCGAGAAGCACAGGGGCGGTTGAAACCATTATCGAAAAGCAGATTTCGCTCTTGTCTGAACACCAAAACCAAATGGCTACGCTGTTACAAAAGCAATTGGAGCTGTTGAATCAAGAACAAAGCTTTGTACCAAAGCAACAAGTTGAATCTGTGCCTGTAGCTCCCGAGAGCAAGAAACCCGAAGGTAAACCACCCGTCAAGGTGAATGAAGAGGAACGCCAGAAGCCATTTATACCGTATCAGCCACTGATGATCGGTGAACGAGGCGATTTTACACCGACACAAAGAGCGTATCTGAACGCATTCATTCAAAGCTATACGGAAAAGACAAAGCACTCTAAGAAATATACGCAAGAGCACCGATTTGTTCATGCAAACAATCGCAATGTGTCTGGATTCCGTTCTTATTGGAAGGAAATGGTCTATCCAATCATTACACAAGCATCAGCTGGTTCAAAAATGTGGGATCTGGATGGGAATGAATATGTCGATTTGACGATGGGGTTTGGTGTAAACCTGCTCGGTCATAATCCCGCATTTATCATGAAAAAGCTGGAGGAACAGATTCAATCTGATCTGCCTCCGCTGGGTCCTATGTCGGATGTAGCTGGAAGGGTAGCAGAATTAATCAGCGAGCTATCCGGAGTAGAGCGTGTCGCCTTTTACAATTCGGGGACAGAGGCAGTAATGGTGGCACTGCGCTTGGCTAGAGCTGTTACCGGCCGTTCGAAAATCGCATTATTTTCCGGCTCCTATCACGGTACATTTGACGGCGTTCTGACTGTTGCTGATCCTGAGTCCCAGGACGGGAAGGCCATACCAATGGCACCAGGTATTACCCAGCATACGGTGGATGACGTCCTAGTCTTAAACTACAACCATCCAAAATCAATCGAGCTGATCAAAAAACATGCACATGAACTGGCCGCAGTATTAGTCGAGCCTGTTCAAAGCCGCCGTCCAGATCTGCAGCCAGTGGAATTCTTGAAGGAAGTCAGAGAGATTACAAGCCAATCAGGCACTGCCCTTATTTTTGACGAAATCATTACAGGATTCCGCATACATCTTGGTGGCGCACAGGCGTGGTACGGAATAGAAGCAGACCTCGTTACGTATGGAAAAGTTCCGGGTGGTGGCATGCCGATCGGTGTTGTAGCCGGTAAAGCTGCGTTCATGGATGCAGTAGACGGGGGAATCTGGAATTTTGGGGATCATTCTTACCCGGTAAATGCCGAGAAAAAGACGTTTGTGGGCGGAACGTTTTGTACGCATCCACTGACGATGCACGCTGCGATCGCTACTCTGGAATATTTGAAGGAACAGGGGCCGAAGCTTCAGGAAGCGTTGACTCAAAAGACCCTCTACTTGGTAGAAACACTTAACGCGTATTTTAAGAACGAACAGATTCCAATCCAGATGATTAATTGCGGTTCCTTGTTCCGCTTCGTATCGTTTACCGATATAGAATTGTTCTTCTATCATCTGATTAGCAAGGGCATTTATATATGGGAGGGCAGAAATTGCTTCCTTTCCACAGCCCATTCCGATGAGGATATTGAGAGACTGATCCATGCGGTGAAGGAAAGTATTGATGATCTGAGGCGAGGAGGTTTTTTGCCGGAGCCACCCCCAACTTCTCCGAATGGTGGACGGAAACAAAACCAAGTCGTCGAAATGACAAACTTTACGAGACCGGATGGACAAAAGCCAGAGGCAACGCCTGTGGAAATTGGGGGGGAACAACTGAAGCTTCCTCTTAGCCCTGAACAGAAACAAATGTGGTTTGCAGTCAAATATCGCGAGGAAGCATCCGCCGCTTTTAACGAGACTATCTCCCTTCAGGTGGATGGTGAGCTTGATATCCCTGTGTTTGAGCGGGCAGTCCAAACCATGGTGGATCGTCATGAAGCATTGCGGACCATCATTGATTCAAACGGGGAGTATCAGGTGGTACTTCCCAAGAGGGACATACGTGTTCGATTCGTGGATTTGAGCAATCTTTCATCCGAGGAACAGGAAGAAAAAAGGAATCAGCTATTGGATGAACAAACAGGCACGCCATTTGACCTGTCTTCTGAGGCCCCCCTGTATCGGGTAAGTGTCATCAAGCTGGCTACCGCCAAATTCCTGACTTCCTACACCTTCCATCACATGATTGCGGATGGGTGGTCCATGGCTATATTTATAAAAGAGCTGGATGATATTTACTCGGCCCTTACACAGAAACGACCAATATTGCTCGAGCCGTCTACACCGTTTTCTACGTACCGAAATTGGCAAGAAGATCAGATGCAGAATCCAGCGTTTCAGGACGCGCTCACGTACTGGAACGAAAAATTTGCAGATCCAATCCCCAAGCTCGTTTTTCCTTTAGAGCAAGGTGAAGTGGGAAAACCAACTTTTACAGGCGAGCGAATTACCTTCAAGATCGACAGTAACATCACAAGGAAGGCAAGAAAAAGAAGCATTCAAAACAAGAACAGTCTGTTTATTACCTTACTGGCTTCTTTTAACCTCTTCCTTCATCGCATTCTTGGGAATAGAAAAATGGTTGTTGCGATTCCTACTGCGGGTCAATCCCATATCGGCAAAATGTCCTTGATCGGAAACTGCGTCAATCTGTTGCCGGTTTGCACGGAGATTGACGGCAATGATACGGCAGCGGATTATTTGTCCCAGGTGAAACAGGCGGTTGCGGAGATGGAAAAGCATCAAGCTTACTCCTTTGCAGCATTAGCTGAGAATTTGCCGCATCAGAACTTGCCAGAGATTTCTGTGTTGTTCAATATGGATCGACCGCTTCACAACCTGACTTTCGCTCAAATGAAGGCTACGCTGTTGCCCAATCGGATCATTTACAGCAAGTACGATCTTTTTGTCAACGTGACAGAAGTGGGCGGAGAGCTTGTGGTGGATGTGGATGCACGAAGCGGGGTAGTAACCACGGAGATTCTTCGCAAGTGGGGCGTCTACTTTGCCAATCTTTTGCATCGTATTGCAGAAGACGATCAGGAAAAAATTCATGCACTGTCACTTTTACAGCCCAATGAGATGGAAAGAATGATACGCGAATCCAGTGGCAACCTGGGCAAATATGCAGCGGAATGGACAGAACTTTTGCAGGATGTGCCAGATGATCGAGTAGGACGAGCTTCCCTCTATGTCCTGGATCAGTATCAGCAATTTGCCCCTGTGGGTGCGGTCGGACAGGTGTATATGGCAGATGGGGGATTCGAGCATGCAGACCCGTCTCATTGGCAGCGAACAACGAAAACGGCTGTTCCACTAGGAAATGGAGAAATCCAAATCATCCATTCATCCGATCGACTTGCAGGGCAAAGAAGCACGGCAGGCAGAGAAGTAGAGCCGGCTGGTACGGTGACCGAAGAGACCATCAGAGTCATTTGGCAAGAAATCTTGGGAAGCTCCCCGATGTATCTGGATGATAATTTTTTTGAACAAGGCGGGAACTCCTTACAAGCGACTGTCATGCTCAGCAGAATCTACAAGGAATGCCACGTGCAAATTCCTTTGCATCAAATTTTTCAATCGCAGACGATACGTGAATTAGCCAAATATGTAGACTCGTCCAAGCATCAAGCTTTTACACCCATTCGCTCATGCGAGTTGCAGCCATACTATAAGTCTTCTTCCGCACAGAAAAGAATGTACATCCTCCAAGGTCTGGATGGAGGAACCGCCTATAACTTATCCGGCTACTTACAATTGGATGGGGAACTGGAACTCGATCGTCTGATTCACTCTTTGCAGCAGGTTGTACAAAGGCACGAGTCTTTCCGAACCAACTTTGTGATTAGAGATAATGAAGTCGTTCAAGTTTTACATGACGATCTGCCATTGGATATTGAGGTCAAACAATTGGCCGAAGAGGATGTAAATGAGGCGATTCGCACCTTTATCCAGCCATTTGATCTCAGCAAAGCACCGCTTATTCGGACGAAAATCTTCCAAGTGTCAGCCAAACGCTTCATTGTGGCTGTGGACATGCATCACATTATTTCGGACGGCTATTCGGTCTCTCTGTTTATCCGTGAGCTGCTCCATACGTATAGAGGAGAATCACTGCCTGAGCTCGGTGTGACGTATAAAGATTTCGTGGCATGGGAGCAAGAGAGGGAGCAGTCAGAACAGCTCTTGGCTCAAAAGGAGTACTGGCTTGAGCAATTTAGCCAAGGAGAACTTCCGGTATTGAAGCTACCGATTGATTACCAAAGACCGCCGGTTCAATCCTTTGAAGGTGACCGCTTGACGATGGGGATCGGTGAGGAAGTCAGGAAGCAGTTGCTCCAATTGGCTAGGGAAACTGACACGACCTTGTACATGGTATTGCTTGCTGCTTACAATGTACTGCTTTATCGATACACAGGGCAGGAGGAGCTGATTGTCGGTTCTGCTGTGGCGGGAAGACAACACCCTGATTTGGAACGAATGATGGGCATGTTTGTAAATACGTTGGCCATCCGAAACTATCCGACAGGAAGCAAGACCTTTATGGATTTCCTGAAAGAAGTGAAAAATCATGCCATACGTGCCTTTGAAAATCAGGAGTACCCGTTTGAAAAACTGGTTGATGCTCTTCAATTAAACAAAGATTTGAGCCGCAATCCTCTATTTGATACCATGTTTGATTACCATTATGAATCCTTTGACGACGTGGCCTCAGATGATTTCAACGTCACGACGTATGAATATCCAAAAGGTGTGTCCCTCTTTGATCTCAGTCTTGATGTCCATGACAATGGGACGACGCTCACTTGCCAATTTGATTACAGCACTCATCTGTTTAAACGCGATACGGTTGAGCGAATGGCCAATCACTTTGCCAAGATTCTTCACTCCATTCTGCAGTCTAATGAGAGTTGCCTAGCTGATTTGGAGTACTTGTCCAGCGAGGACGTCAAGCAGGTTGTTGCCGACTTTAATCAAGCGAGAAAGCAAATACCCGCTCCTCTCTATCCAACGTTTTATGAATGGTTTGAGGCAGAAGCAATACGCCATGCAGAGCAAGTCGCTGTCTCTTACGGGGAAGAGCAGATCAGCTATCAGGAACTCAATGCGAAAGCAAACCGCTTGGCACGGACTCTGCGTGATCAGGGTGTAAAGCCAAACAGCTCCGTTGCGATTTTGGCAGAACGCTCGATTAACATGGTCGTCGCTGTTCTGGCTGTCATGAAGGCGGGTGGAGCCTATGTTCCGATTGATCCTCAGTATCCAAAGGACCGCATTTCGTTCATGCTGGAAGACAGTCAGGCAAAGGTCATGCTGGTCAATCAAAATGGACAGAGCGGACTAGACTTCAGCGGCGCTATTATCGATCTGGACGCAGAGGCCAGTTACAGGGAGGATTCGTCCAATCTCGACGCCATCTCCGGACCGAGCGATCTCGCTTATATCATTTATACGTCCGGCACTACTGGCAAACCCAAAGGGGTCATGATCGAGCATCGCAATCTGGTGAGTGTAGCCAATACATGGCGCTATGAGTACGAACTAGAACAGATGAATGTGAATCTCTTACAGATGGCGAGTTTCTCTTTTGACGTGTTTGCAGGGGATTTGTGCAGGGCCCTGTTGCATGGTGGACATTTGGTGATTTGTCCAAGTGATGTAAGGATTGATCTTCCGGCACTATATCAGTGGTTGACCCGGTATGAAATTTCCTTGTTTGAATCAACACCTGCTCTTGTTCTTCCTTTTATGGAGTACATTTATCAAAATGGATTGTCGCTCACTCATCTGAAACTGCTGATTCTTGGTTCAGATACATGCCAAAGTGAAGCGTTTGTCTGCTTGGTCGAGCGTTTCGGGCAGATCAAAATCATCAATAGCTATGGAGTCACAGAGGCTGCTATTGATTCCAGCTACTTCGAAATGGCTGGCGATACCGAAATGACAACCGGAAATGTTCCGATCGGAAAACCGCTGCAAAACACAGAATTTTATGTGTTGGATTCCCAATGGCGGTCACAGCCGGTGGGCGTGTACGGAGAACTATATATCGGAGGAGCAGGTGTTGCGCGTGGTTATCTGAACCGAGAGGAATTAACCCGCGAGCGCTTCATCCAAAACCCTTTCCGTCCTGGCGAGACCATATATAAGACCGGCGATATTGTGCGCTGGCTGGCAGATGGAAATATGGAGTTTGTTGGTCGTTCGGACTACCAATTGAAGATTCGTGGATTCCGTGTGGAGCTGGGCGAAGTCGAAAATCAACTGTTACGGCATGAAAAGGTTCGCAATGCCATTGTGCTCCCGAAGACAAGGGGAGATGAATCCGTTGTATTGTGCGCTTATTACACGACGGATGAGGAAGTAAGTACATCCGAAATCAAGGGCTTTTTAGCCGATTCCCTGCCTGAGTTCATGGTGCCAACCTTTATCGTCCAATTGGAAGAGTTGCCTGTGACGCCAAACGGCAAAATCGATCGTAATGCTTTGCCTGAACCCGATCTTTCTAAGCTAATATCCGAGGAATACGTAGAACCAGCGACAGAAAATGAAAGAAAACTTGCAGGAATATGGCAAGAGGTCTTGGGGATCGAGCGAGTCGGCGCTCTGGATCGATTCTTTGAAATCGGTGGACATTCGCTGCATGCCGCCATTCTTCTTGCCAAAGTGAACAAGGAGTGGCAGGTAGAAATTCCGCTGCGAGCCGTTTTCCAAAATCCTACTGTCAGAAGTTTTGCCCACGTCATTTCTGAATCGACACTGACCGAAAAGCCTTTGATTCAGTTGGTTGGAAAACAAGAGAATTATGAGCTCTCTCCTTCGCAAAAAAGGATTTTCACGGTTCAATCACTCGATGAAACGAGTGTTGCCTATAACATGGCAGGCGCTCTGATTCTTTCCGGGCAGCTGGATTCTGCGGCATTGGAAAACGCATTCCAGTCCCTCATTCAAAGGCATGAGGCGTTCCGTACGTCCTTCGACTACGTAAATGGTGAGCCGAAACAATTTGTCCATGACTCTGTCCGTTTTGCCATCGATCATGCTCGCGCAGAGGACAGTCCTGAGAGTATAGAAAATCACATTCGGACGTTCATTCAACCATTCGAACTGAGCCAGGCACCATTATTGCGAGTCAAGCTGGTCAAACTGGTTGAGGACAAGCATTTGCTCCTGATCGACATGCACCACATCATAGCAGATGGAACATCGGTGAGCATTGTGATTGATGAGTTGAATCAACTGTATAACGGACGAAATCCAGAACCACTTACCATTCAGTACAAGGATTATTCGGCTTGGTTGAAACAGCTCAAGACGACGGGCCAGTCGCATAGGCAGGAGAAGTTCTGGATAGATGAATTCAGCGGGGAGCTACCTGTCATGAATCTACCTACGGACTATCAGCGACCGCAGTTTCAAAGCTTTGAAGGGGGTACGGTCGAAAGCGAGATAGAGGCAGATGTATCCCGTAGCTTGCATGACTTGGCGAAGGAAGCGAATGTCACAGTCTTTTCGATTCTATTGGCGGCGTACAACGTTTTGCTGTCCAAATATACCGGGCAAGAGGACATTGTCGTAGGGACTCCAGTGGCAGGACGTAACCACACCGATGTTCAAAATGTAGTGGGGATGTTTGTAAATACGCTTGCACTGCGAAATCATCCAGCAGGCAGCAAAACGTTCCGCGAGTTTGTCCAAGAGCTAAGTGAGAAGGCACTTCTGGCGTTTGAACATCAGGATTATCCATTGGAAGACCTAGTAGAGAAGCTTCAAGTTCGACGTGACCCAAGCAGGAATCCGTTGTTTGACACCATGTTCTCCTATGACAATGTGGCAGATACGGCCTTTGATTGGAACAGGGTAGAGGTCAGCCTTTATCCATTCCAAACGAAAATATCCAAGCTAGACATCGTCATGAATGTTGAGACGAGAAATGAAAGCTTTTTTGTAGAGTGCGAATATAGCACCAGCCTATTTAAGCCTGAGACGATGGAGCGTTTTATCAGCCATTTTACCAACGTACTGCGGCAGGTAGCTGCTAACATGGATATTCTTGTGGGCGAGATTGACCTCATGTCTCCGGAAGAAGTGCAGTTTATGGAGAAGCTCAGTAATGATACGAAGCGAGATTATCCTGTGGTACAACCGATCCATGTTGCCATCGAGGAATCAGCTAGCCTTTATCCGAATCGCATTGCCGTTTCCTATCAAGGCTCGACAATCACGTACCAACAATTGAACGAGAAAGCCAATGCAGTCGCTTCTGATCTGCTGAACCGCGGTATAGGAAAGGGCAAGTATGTACCTGTGCTGATGGAAAGAAGTCTGGAATTGGTCGTATCGTTATTAGGTGTAATGAAGACGGGAGCAGCGTTTTCACCATTGGACATTCAGTGGCCTGTCGATCGACTCCAGTCTGTTATTGCCGAGCTGGGTAGCGAGTTCGTATTCGTAGAATCTGACCATTCCTTTACGGAGACGGATTTGGGAGCGAATTTGGTTGCGATTGATCTGGGGCACCTGACAACAGAAACCGAAAATCCTAATTTATCCGTATCGCCGGAAGACCCCATCTATGTCATTTTTACTTCTGGCTCAACAGGCAAACCAAAAGGAGTCGTGGTACCGCATCGAGGGATTGTCAACCGCTTTAACTGGATGGATGATTACTTTGGACAAGACGCAGCGCAATCTGTCCTTCAGACTACCAACCATGTATATGACAGTGCCATTTGGCAATTCTTCTGGCCGCTGACGAATGGCGGAAAAACGGTCTTGCCTACTACGGGGATGACAGTCTCGGCTGATTACATGGCTGGAATCATTGAAGACGAACAAATTACCTTAACTGATTTCGTCCCATCTGTCTTTAATGTGATCGTCAATCAGTTAGCTGAAAATCTCGAGCTGCAGGGCAAATTACAATCGCTCAAAAAGATCATTATCGGCGGCGAGGAAATCGTTCCGTCCGCAGTTTCCAAATTTCTGAAAATATTCCAGTATGTATCACCGGCAAATTTGTATGGCCCGACAGAAGCAAGTATCGGATGCATTGCCTATCAAATTACGGGAGAGGAAGATCGCATCCCGATTGGAAAACCGATATTCAACACGAAAATCCTTCTACTCGATGCGTACGGAAAACGAGTGCCGATAGGTGTCCCTGGAGAAATTTACATTTCAGGCATGCCGCTTGGACTAGGTTATCTGCATAACGAGGAGCTAACGAGTCAGAGCTTTGTTGATAATCCATACGTGGAACCCGGCTATGAAAAAATGTATAAGACAGGGGATTTGGCTGTCTATTTACCGGATGGAAACATCCATTTCCTGGGCAGAAGGGATTTCCAGATTAAAATCAGGGGATATCGAATCGAGCCAGGGGAAATTGAAAGCAAGCTGCTTTCGCTAGAACAGGTAAAAGAAGCAATCGTGATCGCCAGAGAAGAAGAAAATGGAAGCAAGTACTTATGCGCGTATATTGTGACAGAGCATGAGCTTGCCGCTGACGAGTGGAGAGACCTGCTCGCGAAAGATTTGCCCGATTACATGATCCCGTCTTTCTTCGTTCGACTAGACGCTATGCCGATTACCGCTGTTGGAAAAGTGGATCGGAAAAAACTCCCTCTTCCTGATCGCTCCCTCTTGGTGGAGGAACACATCGTCGAGCCGTCCGATGAACAGGAGCAGATCATGGTCTCCATCTGGAAGGATGTGCTGGGGCTTGCGCAAGTAAGTGTGACCCACAACTTCTTTGAGCTTGGGGGAGACTCTATTAAAGCTCTTCAGATGATAGCGAGATTGAGGAATCATGGGTATGAGCTCCGATTGAAAGACTTGTTCCAAAACCCACGTATTCGCAGTGCAGCAAGATATCTCCAGACGCTGACCAGACAAATTGATCAAGGGCCTGTAATGGGAGCAGTAGCGTTGACACCGATCCAGATGAACTTCTTTGAACAAAACCATCAGAACCCGCATCATTACAATCAATCTGTCATGTTGTTCAGTGAAGCTGGCTTTGATCCAGAGCTGGTTCAACAAGCATTTATGAAGCTGATTGAGCATCATGATGCTTTGCGAATGAAATTCCAATTGAACGAGTCAGACATTGTGCAGGAACATCGGGAACTAGACGAGTGCCAAGTCCCCATTATGATCAGAGAGTTTCCGGCTCACAGCGTAGTGGAAATGGAGCAAGCAGCGCAACTCATACAGGAAGGGATCGATTTGACGGATACTGCGTTGGCAAATCTCGGCCTTTTCCGAACAGAAGCAGGAGATCACTTGTTAATCGTGATTCATCATCTCGTAGTCGATGGTGTCTCATGGCGGATTCTTCTAGAAGATTTCCATACGGTGTATGACTCCTTGCAGCAGCAAGAAGAGCCTACTTTGCCTATGAAAACCGATTCCTATCAAACATGGTCAGAAGAATTGCAAAAATATGCGCAGGGAAGCGAGATTCAACAGGAAATCGGATATTGGAAGCAGGTAGAGGAAACGCCGTTCTCTCCTCTGGCAAAGGCGGAAACGATTGAAGCACCGCTGATGCAAGATACAACCGAGGTCACCATCGAGGTTGATGAAGCCTACACAGAAAAGCTGCTGAAGCAAAGCCACCAAGCTTATAACACGGAAGTGAACGATTTGTTGCTTACGGCGTTGGGCTTGACAGTAAAAGAGTGGGCGGGGTTAGATCATGTGCTCGTCAATCTGGAGGGACATGGCAGAGAAGAGATCGTGAAGGGCATGGATATTTCACGCACGGTCGGATGGTTTACAGCCCAGTATCCATTCGTACTTGATATGAGCCGATCAGAATCTGTTGGCTACCAGATCAAAATGGTGAAAGACAGCCTGCGACGTGTGCCGAACAAAGGTATTGGATACAGTATTTTACAGTATCTGTCTGCGAGACAAACCGAAGTTCCGTTAACGTTCCAGGTAAAGCCCGAGATCAGTTTTAACTATTTGGGACAGTTCGATACAGACTTGGAATCTGGCAGCATAACGACTTCCTCTCTTTCACCGGGCCGAGAAATCAGTCCGTCCGCCATTCGATCCTTTGCGCTTGATGTGAATGGAATGGTGGTGAATCGCAAGCTGACACTTACTTTTACGTATCATCGTGAAGAGTTTGAAGAAGGAACCATTCAGCGCCTCGTGGATGCCTACCGAGAAAAGATCGTAGAAATCATTACGCACTGCTTATCGAAAGAGTCAGTCGAGCAAAGCCCAACAGATTTCACATACGATGAGCTGTCCATTGAGGAACTAGATCATCTTTCCCAACTGCTGGGTGAAAAAATTCAATGATAGATGGTGATGAGGTTTGAATGGTGTTCAGATTAAAAATATATACCGCTTGACACCTATGCAGGAAGGCATGCTGTATCACTTTATCCTTCATCCTGAATCAGAGGTTCACTTCGAACAAACGGTGATTACGATGGAGGAGTCGTTGCGGCTTGATCTCCTTGATCAGAGCTTTCGCGACCTCGTTGAAAGATTCGATATCCTGCGAACAGTCTTTCACTATAAAGAAAGTAAAAAGCCTCTGCAGATCGTGTTGAAGCAAAGAGAAGCAGCTATTCAGATCGAGGACATCTCTGACCTGACTCAGGATGAACAAGAAGCATTTGTGGAGCAATTTCTTGTAAGGGATCGGGGCAAGAGATTTGATCTGGAAAAAGATCTGTTGTTTCGGATTACCGTTATGAAATTGAGCGAATCAAAATACAAGATGGTGTGGAGCTTCCACCATATTATTATGGATGGCTGGTGCCTGGGGATTGTCGCAAAAGACTTTTTCCATATCTATCGCTCTTATCTTCAAAATAAGAAGGCTGAGCTGGCTCCACCGTATTCTTTCAGTACCTATGTCACTTGGCTTGGCAAGCAAAACAAACAAGAGGGACTCTCGTTCTGGCGAGATAGCTTGGATGGATTTGATCAGCAATCTCCTTTACCGGTTGAAACGATTTCAACCGGTAAGGGGTACCAACGAGAATCGATCGTATTTCGCATGGATCGGGAAACGACTGCCCGTTTGGAGCAGTTAGCGAGATCAAATGATGTAACACTGAGCATCATCTTTCATTCCCTCTGGGGATTGTTGTTGCAACGATACAATTATGCCAATGATGTTGTCTTCGGATCAGTCGTTTCGGGACGTCCTTCTGAGCTCGTTGGCGTAGAAGAAATGGTTGGATTGTTTGTCAACACGATCCCAATGCGAATTCGCAGTGAAGGCAAACAGACATTTTCAGAGTTGCTTCGGCAGGTGCAACAGTTTTTCACAGCCACAAGCAGCTACCAATACTTGTCTCTGGCGGATATTCAGTCCGAAACCGCATTAAAACAAAACCTGATTCAGCATCTCATGGTCTTTGAAAACTATCCATTGACGGAAGAGGCATTCGACGAAGATGGAAAAGGTGGTTTATTCGGAATCACGGATGTCCAAGGATATGAGCAAACCAGCTACGACTTCAACTTGTGCATTATTCCCGGAAAGGAATTAGAAATTCACTTTATCTATAATGCACTTGCTTACAGCGATACCTATATGCAAAAAGTACGGGCGCACATGAATCAGTTGATTCAAAGTATCGTCCGTAATCCTGATCAGCCGATTGCAAAAATGCAAATGGTCACAGACGAGGAGCAGGCTCTCATTCTGCAACAATGGAATGACACAGAGATGCTGGTTGATCAAACGCTAACCATTGACCAGCTATTTAAGGAACAGGTCAAAAAGGGACCGGATCATTTTGCCGTGGTAGATCAGGAAGGAACATACACGTATCAGGAATTAGATGACAAATCCGATGCGCTGGCCCACGTGCTGCGTGAGAAAGGGGTAAAACCAGGCAGCATTGTTGCTGTGATGGTAGAGCGCTCTACTGCATACAGCCTCGCCATCTTGGCCGTTTTAAAAGCGGGCGGTGCCTTTCTTCCAATTAGTACCGACCATCCGAGCGAACGGATCAGCTATATGATCGAAGATAGCGGGGCCAGTATTGTTTTGGTCCATGATCCGACGGTATCGTATGCAGAGCGTATTCTCCCAGCAGCAACATTGATCAATCTTGATGATAGGAGCGTATACAACGATGTTTCACCTGTTCTACAGATCCTTCATCGTTCCATTGACCTGGCCTACGTCATTTATACATCCGGGTCAACGGGGAAGCCAAAGGGGGTAAGGCTGCACCACGTCGGAATCGCCAACCTCCAGCAGTTTTTCATCAACGATCTCGGGATCACCCAAAAGGACAAGGTGTTGCAGTTTGCCAGCATCTCTTTTGATGCCTCTGTCTGGGAGTTTACGATGGGGGTATTGACTGGGGCGAGATTGGTCATTGTTTCAAAGGATGTCGTACTCGATCCGCAGGCTTTCAGTGAGTATCTGCTACGGCATGAAGTAACAGTCGCGACGCTTCCACCTACCTTTGTTACGTATTTGGAGCCGGAAAATTTCCCGAAATTGAAAACGTTAATCACCGCAGGCTCCGCGGCAAACTGGGAGCTTGTCCATAAATGGAGCGGGCATTGCCGATACATCAATGCATACGGTCCAACCGAAACAACGATTTGTGCGACGACTTGGACGTATGAAGGGCAAGAGAGGCTGCCGCAGCAAGTGCCAATCGGAAAGCCCATTGCCAACACAAAAGTATACGTGTTAGATGCGCACGGTCATTTGCAGCCCCAGGGAATTCCTGGTGAGCTGGCAATCGCGGGTATTAGTGTCGCTGATGGCTACATCAATCGCGAGGAATTGACGAACGAGAAATTTGTGGCAGATCCGTTTATGGCCGGTTCGAGGCTCTACAAGACGGGAGATATGGTGAAATGGCTTGCGGATGGAAGTCTGGAATATTTGGGGCGAATGGACAACCAGGTCAAGATACGTGGTTTTCGTATCGAGCTTGATGAGGTTGAAAACGTGATCCTATCCCAGGCAGGAGTGAAGGAAGCGGTCGTGTTGGCCAAAAAAGAGCAGGGAGGAGATGCCTGCTTGATCGCTTATCTGGTCTGGGAACAGCCTGATTGGAACAGAGATTTGCGTCAGGAGCTTTTGGCCACCCTTCCGGCCTATATGGTACCAACGTATATCCACGTCCTTGAGAGAATGCCTATAACACCAAACGGAAAAATAGATCGGAAAGCATTACCTGAGCCTGCCATGATCAGGGAGGCAAGTAAGCAGATGAATCCACCTGTTACAGAGCAGGAGATTAGGCTGGCGGAAATTTGGAAAGAAGTGCTCGACCTACAGGAAATCAGTGTGGATGACCATTTTTATGATCTGGGCGGGCATTCTATCAAAGCGATCCAACTGGTAGCGCGACTTCATAAGGAAGGAATAGAAGTAAAGATTCAAACGATCTTCCAATATGACACAGTCAGAGCGCTAGCAGGATATGTAGATACAGTAAACCGAGTTCGCACCACAAAAGCGCAAGATAAAAAAGAGCTGGAAACCTTGATTTACGCTCATTTTCAAGTGCGAAGCAACTATGTAGAGTTGCCCTTCGGCAACAAGCATCGAGCTGTTCTGTACGTGGAGGAAAATGCGCGGGACAAACACCAAGAAATACTGTCCGTATTGCGTAAGTCTTGTGATCCTGCAATTCAGCCGCACGCAATCCAATATCTGGATCTCTCGCAAAAAGCATGGGAAAAAGAGAGGAATGATATCCAAGAGGCTGCACTAGATGAGAATGAATCGTTGCCATGGCAGGAGCGACTCGTCAACGAACTCGATCAGAAGCTCCTCCGTTATTCGGAGGCGATCGTCACTCAGCAGACTTTTATCAGACAGCCGCTGTCACCTTCACAGCGCTATCATGTACAGGAAAAGGACATTTCTGGAACAGTGATTCGCTTTGAGCGGATGATCGATCCTAAGACACTGGAAAAGGCATTTCGTAAAGTCCTGGAGCGGCATCATTTACTGCGATGCACGTTGGCTTTTGAAGAAGAAGAGCCATATTGGAAAGAATATCCTTGCCCTAGTGAGATTGCGCTCCCTGTTGTTGATGTATCGAGCGACTCGGATGACAGAAAAGAAGCGGTGCGCCAACTTTTACTGAGCGAATATTTTTACAAGCAGCATGATTCGATCGGTTCTTTGTCTTACAAAGTGATCTTGCTGAAAGAGAGCGAGAAAGAGTACTCGTTCCTATTCCCGGCATCGCATCTCATTTTTGATTTTATTAGCAGTGAGGTTCTGCAAAACGACATGAACCTGTATTACGAAGCGTTGGAGAATGGTACAGAGCTCTCGGAAAATGATCGGAATACGTATTGGGATTTCGTCCAGCAAATTACCAAAGGTCCAATCGGAATCGAAGATCAACAGCTCATGGAGGAATTTGAACTTCACGCATTTGAGAATAGTCTTTTGTCCATAGAAAGACAGCTCGCATCTTCATCCGCTTTGGACGGCTACACGATTGTTACCTGCGAACTGGATATGGACAACCCGCAGGAGACAGAAAATGCACGGATTCCGATTGCTCTTTTAGCCAGATTTTGCGAAAGAAGTTATGGAGTCCAAAAGGCACCCATCTTCCTCATGAACTTTGGCAGATCCTTTATGGGGAACCATTTCTTCGATGTGCTTGGCGAGTGCATCGATCATATTCCGCTTCATATTGATCCAGCGTCGAGTCTGGATGAGTTGGAAACGTATGTGAAAGCTCGGTTGGATCTCGCAAAGGAGAGGAACATTCATTTCACCAATCTCGTACAAAATCATGGTGTAACGGAAAACTATCCTCTTTCTAATCACTCACTCATCCAATCCATGCAGATGACGCCTATTATTTGTAACTTTCTGGGTGAGCAGAACAAGAGTCAACCAAGTGAATACGATCACCTGTTTATAAAAGGAAAGAAACGTATTCTCTTTGAGGCTTCCTATGCATCCATGGGCAAAATGACTATTTTTATGGCTTTGCCATATAGCGAGGATGAAAGGAAGCTGCGAGTGATCTTGGAGGAGGAAGCGAAAAAATTGATAGGATCGCCTCTAGTCATACGCTAAGAATCGCCTAGGAATCGTATTGGAAATCGGCAGATGGATTCCGCTCTATTCCGGATTTATTGTCCGTGGGGTGTAGCGGGTTCATCTTGCCGAAATATAGATCTTCACCTAGAGGGATTACTATTCAGGGAGGTTAAGATGGGCAACCAATCATACGGATACGGATTAAATATTTTTCTCTTTTCTTTTACTCGTTTTATCACAGAATTAGGTAGCGGTGTCTACAAATTTGCTCTTGCTCTGTACATTGCGGATGTGACGGGTTCTTCCGCTGCATTTGCAACTGTTTTGGGCTTTTCGTACTTGCCAGGGGTGCTGATTAATATTTTTGCAGGCGCCTATATTGATAGACACAACAAGAAAAAAATCATGGTTGTCACCGAGCTGCTAAGCGGTGCGCTCGTTCTCTTGTTTTTACTGTTTTTCCTTCAGTTTCCCACGAATCTATGGCTGTTTGTCGGATACGCCTTCGTGATCAGTACCATTCAGGCCTTTACGTATCTCGCTTTGCAAGCATCCATTCCTGAGCTGGTAGACGAAGAAAGAGTAGGAAGTATGAACTCTATTTATCAAGCGATCAGTGCCATTCTCAATGTAGCGGGTCCTTTGGTAGGGGCGGTTGCCTACGGGTTAGTCGGGATGGAAATGATTTTGCTGATTGATGGCCTTTCTTTTATCGGAGCAGGGATCATGCAGATGTTCCTCCGTTTCCGCAAGACCGAGGTTGTACAGGAGACAACGCAAAGCTATATAGAAACAATCAAGGAAGTCTTCCAATATATCCGTGAACAGGTCGTCATCAAGTACTTGTTCCTGATTTTCCTTGTGCTCAACTTTATTTTCCCTCCGCTCATGTATGTAGGGCTGCTGCATATTGCCTATCGAGTGGAAAAAGTATCGATGGAGCAATTCTCCTTTATTCAGTCCTCCTGGTTTATCGGGATCATTATCGGAGCGGCTATTGTCTCTATGAAAAAGGTGAGCAAATACGTTGAGAATAAAATCTTCCTTTTGATTCAAGTGCAAGGGATTCTCTTGATGACGTGGATCTTTCCGATTTTTGTTCCGGAAATGAGTAACGCCTCGTGGATCATTACGGGCGTGTTTGTCGGGATTTTATTGGTCTCCGCCATCTTCAACTCCATGGGGAACATCCCGATCTTTACCTTTGTTCAATTGAACACGCCTGAGCATTTGCGTGCCAGCATGTTTGGCGTGGTCGGGACTTTTACCGGAGTGGCCGTACCGTTTGGGATCTGGTTGTACGGTATTTTACTGGAGGCCGTTTACTGGCCGTATCTCTTGTTGGCCTCAGGTGCCGTCATTTTCGTGATCGCCTTGATCGCTCATCTGAACAAACAAGTGAGTCAATACTTTAAGAAAAAAGAAGAACAGGTGGTTGCGACAGACAAGTCTGCTTGAGCAAGGTCACGATAACGAGAGAGAGAATATGATGTCAGCTTCATTCAAAAAGACAATGACAAAACTACTTGGAGGACTCTACGTGAAGAGTATGCACTATGTCGTTTTGACCGTTGTACTGATGTTCATCACGGGGTGTGGAGTGGAAACGAAACAGGAAACGGAGCAAACCAAACAAAAGAACGTGCAAGTGCACACCGTAAAACAGACGGATTCCTTGCCGATACCACTTACTGCTTTCGTTGAATACAAACAGGAGAGCCATTTAGCCTTTGGGGCTTCTGGTACGATTGAACGAATGAACGTAACAAAAGGGGCAAAGGTGACACAGGGCCAGGTATTAAGTTCATTAAATACGAACTATTATCAAAAAGGGCTGGAAGCGGCACAAAGCCAGGTTCAAAGCGCATCTGCGTTGCGTTCAAAAACGTTGCAAGGAGCAAGCGCCGATCTCATCAGCAAACAACGCTTGGCAGTGGACAGCCAGGAAAAGCGCATGAAGGATGCGCAACGGAAATGGGAGACAGCCCAAGAGCTGTTTAAGGGCGGCGCTATTTCGCAGAGTGAGCTGGACAGTGTACAGTCGGAAAAAGAGCAAAACGAGATTTCGCTACAAGAGGCGCGAATTACGTTGGAGAAGTTGCTAAAGGGTGCGGAAGTCAACGAGATTGCCAGTGCAGATGCCGATTTGAAACAAGCGGCCAGTGAAGTAGAGCTCGCAAAGAAAACCCTTCAAGAAACGCAACTCGTCGCGCCATTTAGCGGAACGGTCATCGATGTGACCCAAAAGGCAGGTAGTCTTGCCCAGCCAGGTGAAAGTATCATTCACCTGGTTGATAGCTCGGAAGTGAAGCTGAAGGTCGATGTCCCATTAGATGTGATGGAAAACTACAAGCAAGGGGACACGGTGCCTGTGGCAGTGGAGGGAAAGGGCAAAAGTAAAGGGACCATTACATTTATCTCACCTGTACTTAACCAGGAAACGGGAAAGTATCTTGTAGAGATAGCTGTTTCCAATAAAGACAACGTGTTGATCGAGGGGATGGTCGCGACTGTAGAGATGTCACGCAAAGTGAATGGAATGCTCGTTCCTGTCCAAAGCGTTGGGATTAAGGAAACACAGCGCTTCGTCATGGTTGTCGAGAATGGTGTAATCAAGAGACGCGACGTGGAAGTTGGGCAAATTTTTGGAAATAACGTCGAGATTCTATCAGGTCTTCAGTCAGGCAATCAAATCCTAATCTCCGGCATAACGTACTACGCCGAAGGAGAAGACGTTACGGTGAAAGGGGAGTAACCGATGGACAAGGTCATTCTCTTTTTGCTGAAACGAAAAGTGATCCTCTATTTGTGCACATTCCTCATCGTGCTTACCGGAATCGGTGCTCTCTTTTCCTTCCACGTGGAGCTCGTGCCGAAAACGAATTTGCCTTGGATCGAAGTGAATATTTCAGGAGGAGCGCTGCCACCTGAAGAGATGGTGGAAAAGGTCACGAAAAAAATAGAGCAGGAATTGAAATCTGTGGCTGGCATTAAAAATTTCTCATCGAAAACAGGGACGGGGTTTTCTGGCATCTCGATCCTTGCAGAGGATGGGGAAGGTGAAAAGGTCAAACAAGAGACACAAAATATTGTGAATCGGCTGCGCAACGAGTTTCCCAAAGTAGTGGATACCGTTACGGTCACGCAAACCAATTTAGGTGATGAGGACTTAATCGACTACGCAATGGTGGGTACCGATACACAGACCATGCTCACCTTGCTGAAAACGACCATTAAGGATCGAATAGAATCCGTCCCGGGTGTGAAGGAAGTGGTCATATCCGAGGACGGTTTTGAAAATAAGGTTGCGATAACATTTCTTCCTGAACGGCTTACTGCCTATCGAACGACAGCAGCGGATGTTGTTAGTCAGCTTCAGGGTGCCAATTGGAAAAAAGCAGTGGGGATATTGGAGAATCCGGGGTTCGACACCGTTGTGATGATTGACAACAGCTTAAAAAATGTAGAAGAGTTCAAAAACATTTTGATCAAGACACCCAAGGGCAAGGTTGCACTCGAACAATTGGCAACGGTGAGTGACTTACGCGGAAGCGTGAAGGACGCTATTTCCATGACAGAAGGAAACCTCTTTGTACAAATCAGTGTAAAGCGTGCTGCAGGGAGTGACCTGATCACTACACAGAAAAAAGTCGAGGAAGTTGTGAGGCAAATCAATAATGAGGCGGGCGGAAACTACGAGATGAGAGTCATGTTTGAATCCGTCTCCTTTATTAAAAAAGCGATCACCAATTTGAGTCGAGATGTTGTCATTGGGGGAATATTGGCAATCCTCGTGCTCTGGGTATTCCTGCGAAATTGGCGTGTGACAATGGTCATTGCAACGACGCTGCCTCTCTCCATCCTGATGACTTTCATCGCTTTGAAAGCTGCCGGATATAACATTGACATGGTGGTATTGATATCACTGAGTTTGTCAATCGGATTGATTGTTGACGCCGCGATCGTTGTTCTGGAGAGTATTTATCATTTGAGAGAAAAGGGAATGCAGCTGAAACAGGCCATCGTTCAGGGCTCAAAAGAAGTCATAGCACCTGTTTTTGCTTCCCAATTAACTTTGATTATTGTGTTTTTACCGCTTGTGGTCGCGGATTTTGAACAGTGGCTGAAGCCTATTCTTCATACCATTGCGTTTACCGTTACCTCTACCATTCTTGCGTCAACGATTGCAGCTTTTCTATTTGTTCCAATTTTTTCCGAGCGTTTTCTTCAACATGATAAACAGTTGCAGTCCCCTAGCGAAAAAGGGAAAAATCGGATTGTTTCTCTCTTTCAGCGATTACTGCTGGTAACCCTTCGTCATCGAATTCTCACATTGCTGGTGGCTCTTGCGGTGTTTGTAGGGGCATTGGGTCTCTTCCCATTGATAAAAATAGGAAATGGCTTGAATGCCAATGAGAATCAAATTTTTGCCACGCTCACGATGCCCGATGGCACTAGCTTGGAACAGGCGCGAACAGCGGCAGTTGAAGCGGAAAAAGCGTTGAGAGAGTTGTCCGACGTCAATCAAGTCTTTTTTACGGCAAAGAAAGAGACCGTCGAGTTAAATATTACATTAGTGACCAAATCGCAACGAACACAAGAGAAAGAAGAATTTATGCAAGAAGTAAACGGGCGCTTGAATGCCATTGACGGAGTGGAACGGACGAGTTTGACATTTGGCTTCTCAGGTGAATCGGCACCTATTGAGTTGCAGGTCGCGGGCGAAGATTTAGAGGTTTCCCGGTCGGTTTCCACAAAAGTAGAAGAAATGCTGGGGAGCATCCCCGGTGTAGTCAACATTCGGAATGACTTTGAAAAAGGGAAGGAAAAAGTAACGCTGACACCAAATCAGGAGGCAATGTCGCAATTACAGGTTGACTCAGATTCATTGGACAGCCAAATCAGTATGCTGCTTGGGGAGCAATCCCTATCCACAATCAGTCAAAATGGTATCGAAACCTCTATTGTTGCCAGATTTCCAGAGACATGGGTGACACATCCTGATCAACTCCAACACACGATGATTCGAACCGAAACAGGCGCACAGGTGCCGTTACACGAGTTGGTCGATTTCCATTTCAGCAAATCTCCGATCACAATCAAGCATGAAAAAGGAGAACAAATCATCACCGTGTCAGCAGAACTGTTGGGCACGGACATTGGTACGGCGGGCAGACAAATCAATGAGAAGCTGGGCACTGTGGAATTGCCCGCTGGATACAAGATCGAGATCGCTGGAGATTTGAAGGAACAGAATAACACCTTTACCCAGGGAATCATCGTCTTGGTAGCAGTCGTCTCCCTCATCTATGTGATTATGGTGGCGCAGTTTGGGAGATTATCTCAGCCGTTTATTATCATGCTGTCACTGCCTATGGCCTTGGTGGGAGTCATTCTCGGATTCGTGATCACGCAGCGAACCTTTGGTGAGATGGCGATGATTGGGCTCGTCATGCTGGTGGGAATTGTTGTTTCCAATGCGATTTTGTTAATTGACAGAATCAATCTGCTCCGCTCACGGGGGATGGGGTTGGAAGAAGCGATTGTACAGGGCACGCGCGATCGTGTTCGTCCGGTGATTATGACCAAGCTGACAGCGATACTCGGTATGCTGCCGATGGGACTCGCAGTTGCGGAAGGAGCGGAACTAGAGGCACCGCTTGCTACCGGGGTAATTGCAGGGTTGATTTTCCATACACTCGTAACGCTAGTTTTGGTTCCCGTTCTTTATTCGATCTTTGAGGGAATTCGTGAAAAGAGAGTAGCTCGAAAAAAAGCGCATCGCATTGCTGATTTGTAAAAAGGGAAACGGGGCACAGTGCTGTTGAACCAGCGTTGTGCCCTCTAACAACTTCCTAGAGCGAATAACTTTTACGACAGGTGAGTCTGTCAAGGGTTCAACACAAAGGAGGAGCAATCATGAGCATAAAAGTAGGGATTATTGGCTGCGGTTTCATTGCAAACGAAGGGCTAATCCGGATCGTGCACAGAAGCTGGTTGCAAAGTACGGGGGTACGGTAGCGGCTAGCTGGCAGGAGGTCGTTCATCATCCTGAGGTTCAAGCGATCAGCGACTGCTCGACGAACGAAATGCATCATATCATCACGACAGAGGAAAAGATGGGCTTATCGCTCTTTTGATTATCGAAGCGGCCATGGAGTCAGCTGCAACGGGAAAAACGATTTCCTTGCAACAAAATATTGGATGATTGCCATGTTGCTTGGTCACACTAAGGTGGGAGGTGTAACCATGGAACGAACCATTCAGGTCAATGGTGAAGATTATCATTTCGAGTCAACGTATGATGGAGATTCACAGTATAATGTTCAAGTACGATGCGGCAAGAAAGTAGTATCGAGCTTTAAAATCTCGGCCGGATCGGAAAGTGAAGTGTTTGAGGCTGCTCGTGCTCATTTCAGTGCGGACAAGGAATTGGGCAATCTAAATGGATAGAGACTGGTCTCGGAACGCAGCTTGCGAATGCAGGGCTGCGGTTTTTTCTTGCGCAAAAGGAAATCTCATGATAAGGTTACTTTGTTTCCTTGGAAACAAAGTTCGAAATAGATGAGGAGCTGATGCTGCATTGGACCCGAAAAAGAAGCTTTGGAATCGCTGGATCACCTTTCTACATAAACAGGAGGAGCGCAGCAAGCTGCGTGAAGAAATGCTATTGCGCGATATCAAAAGCAGCGTACCTGATTACGATAAAGTTGGTAGGTTATCCGTAACAGAGCTCCACGTCCTTCAAGAGGTAGGGGGAAAAGATCGAGTCAATGTTACGACAATTGCACAGCATATTGGGGTAACAAAGAGTGCGATATCCAAAATAACAGTCAAGCTTTTGAAGAAAGGATTACTTGAGCGCTATCAGCTCGAAGACAATCAGAAGGAAGTTTTTTTTCGGCTGACATCAGTAGGAGAAATGGTAAACGAGATTCACGAACACTACCATCAACGACTGGAGATGGACATGTACCGATTTTTGGATAGATATTCTCCAGCTGAATTGGCATTTTTGGATGAGGTCATAAGAGAAGCAACAGAAGATTAGGGGAATTATACAACTGGTGTTCATTATTTTTTTACGAAAATTGTTTCCGAGGACACAATATTTAAGAGATAAGAGGAGAGCAACCATGAATCCAAAAAAAGTACTGTACCTACTTGGGATAACGCTAATGCTAGGTATGTTCGCGCAAAATTTGTTCATGCCTATTTTACCAGCCATGCAAAAAGAGTTTCAGACGAGTGCAACCATGATAAATTGGACCATTTCAATCTTTACCGTCATGCTCGCGATTATGCAAATCATCTACGGACCATTTATCGATCGGTTCGGCCGAAAACGTGTCATGATACCTGCCCTGATCCTATTCACGATCGCGTCAATCGGATGCTATCTGGTCGATTCTATTTATGGACTACTATTTTTCCGGGCTTTACAAGGGGCGGGGTTTGCTGCCATTCCGATCGTAGCCGCAACGATCATTGGTGACATATTTACAGGAATCCAACGTGCATCTGCGATGGGTACTTATCAGATGCTGCTTGCGCTCAGTCCGGCACTTGGTCCACTGTTAGGAGGCTGGATTGGCGGCATCGGCGGACATTCTGCGGTCTTTTTGTTTTTGGCGATCTGTGCAGTCTTTCTCGTCGTCATCAATGCTGTATTGTTACCCGAAACGAAAAAGGCTCAAACTACATCATCAGGCGGTTTTACACTAGGGTCTTTCCGTAATATTTTGCTCCACCCAGTTGGTGCATCTGTCATTTTGATCGGTTTTAGCCAAATGTATGCCTATTATTGCTTCCTGCTGTTTCTCCCTGTGCAATTGACGAACCATTACGCAGTCTCCGTTGAAATAATCGGATTGGTTTTCTTGCTCGTGTCAGTCGTCTTTATTATCAGTAGCAAGCTGTCTGCTGTATTGCAAAAGCGATGGGGAGCACGTAAAACATTACTGGTGACGACCAGTTTAAATGCTTTGGCGATGTTTCTTTTTATGACTGCTGCTGATGTTTCTTTTCTCCTGCTTGTGGTAACAAGTACGCTGTTTGCCTTAACCTTAGGTGTAGGTATGCCTGCACACACGATTTTGCTATCCGAAGTATTTGAAGCAGAGCGTGCAACGTCCATTGGTGTGTACAATTTCATCCGCTATACGGGGATGGCTGCAGGTCCGGTTGTAGGTGCGATGCTGTTAGAATGGGGCGGGGTCTGGCTTGAATTTGGTATAGCCGGTATCCTCATCACTTTGGCGATCTTGTTCGCGCGTCAAAAGGTGAAAAAAACCGCATCGAGCATGCAAGGGGAGTTCTAATGTTCGGACAGACTTTTCATGTTCGGCTAAATATGCTACAACAGGGATGAAACAATGGAGCGGGAGGAGCAATCAAAAGATGCAGCATCAAGAAGAACGGGACCCGAGGGTACTGATTGCAGGTTTTAGCGAAAATCCGTCCAGCATCCAGTCACTATCCGAAGGCGAATGCCTGACATTCCTGCAAATGCTCGAACAGCATCGCCAAGAACATCCAGGCGAAGAGCTTGATTTGATGGAAGCGATGGTGTTGACGCGAATGTCTGCTTTGCGGATGCACAAAACAGGAGGCCATACGCTGGCAGCTGAATGGGTAGATCGTGCGCTTCAACTAGCCCCTGATTTTCGCTACGCTGGAGAAGTTAAGCTCGAGCTGTACTTTTCACAGTTGCGATCCCATGCCTTTCTCACTGAATTCAAGTCCGTGCGTGAAACGGATAACGTCGTCATGCGCAGGAGAACAGTTGAGGTGCTGGAAGAGCAGGCAACCAATGAGCTGGCAGACATCACGAAGTGGCGCTCTCTTGCTGAAGAGACGCTACAGGCAGCGCAAAAATGGAACGATGCGGAGACGGAAGCTACGGCTGCTGGCCTCGTGCTGTTATACACGGAACGACAAAATTTATTAATTCAATTGCAAGAACGTGTTCAAGCGTATGGAGCGTCTTTATCCGGGGTCTTTTACTCCAGTGAAATGCTCGTCCAATTGCAAGAGACGATTCGGGCTTTAACTAACCAGCAAGAACAGAAGGAAAATCTCCTGCCGCAAAGGAACGAAAGGGTAGAAGATCGCGAAAAAGCGCCTCAACAAGATTTGAGTGCATTAGAGCAATTGGAGCGGTTGATCGGCCTGGACGAGATCAAACATCGGGTTCGGCAGCTAGCGCAATTTCTACAGTATCGCCAGCTTCGCGAAGAAAAGGGCTGGCATATGAAAGACCAGCTCCCTCTTCATCTCGTGCTGATGGGGAACCCAGGAACGGGGAAGACGACCTTGGCTCGCTTGATCGCCAAGCTGTATCAGGAGCTCGGATTGTTGGCAAAGGGACAGCTCATCGAAGTGGATCGTTCTCAGTTGGTCGGCGCTTACGTGGGACAGACAGAACAGCGCGTCATGGAAGCAATCAAGCAGGCAGACGGCGGCGTCTTGTTTATCGATGAGGCATACAGCTTGAAGCGCCCAGATAGCTCCGGAAGTGATTACGGACAAGTGGCGATTGACACGCTTGTATCCGCTATGACGAGTGGCGAGTATGCAGGACGCTTTGTCGTGATGCTGGCGGGCTATCCCGAAGAAATGCGTCATTTTTTGTACGCCAATCCTGGGCTGAATAGCCGTTTTCCAGAGACGGGCCACTTTTTACTGCCGGACTATCAGGCGGACGAACTGGTGCAAATCGCAGAAGAAGTAGCCGTACGGAACGATTTTACTCTTACAGAGGCGGCAAAAATTACGCTGCGCCAGCGCATTGAAAAAGCGCAAGTAGACGAGACGTTTGGCAATGCACGGGCAGTTACAAATATCGTGCTCGATGCAATCTTTGCCAAAGGACGCGAGACAGATGGTAAGGAACTGAAATGGGATGACTTTACGATTCTGAAACCCGAGGATGTCCGTGGCTTCGATCCGCCGCAAAAAGAAAGGAATGCAGAAGCTAGACTGCAAGCGTTGATTGGTCTTGCTCAAGTGAAAACGGAGCTGAAAAAAATCGCTGCGTATGTGTCCGTCCAGCAAGAACGTGCAGCAAGAGGCCTGCCGAAAAGTCCGATTGAGCTGCATGCCGTCTTTACTGGGAATCCAGGCACAGGGAAGACGACGGTTGCCCAACTGTATGCGCAGATTTTGCAAGAAATCGGCTATTTGAAACGTGGTCATCTTGTTACGGCGAGTAGAGCCGACTTGGTAGCGGGGTATGTCGGTCAGACCGCAGCGCTTACTCGCAGAAAAATTCGAGAAGCTTTGGGCGGCGTTTTGTTTATCGATGAAGCGTATTCGCTGCTCGGTGGAGGAGAGCGGGATTTTGGGCAGGAAGCGGTTGACACGCTCGTAGAAGAGATGACCAAACACGAAGAGAATCTGGTCGTGGTCCTCGCAGGCTACCCACTCGAAATGAATTCATTATTGATGAGCAACCCTGGCCTTTTGTCGCGGTTTAAAAAATATATTGCGTTCCCCGACTACACCGTGAAGGAACTCGTGCACATTCTTGAACAGGCTGCATGCGATGTAGGGTATGCGATTGAGAAGAACGTGCTGGAAATGATCTCGCAGTCGTTGGATAAAGCAGTCAGTGATCATCGATTGAATGGCAACGGTCGTTTTAGCCATAATCTATTGCAAGAGGCGATCCAGAACCAGGCTGTGCGACTGATGGATATTCCGAAGCAAGAATGGAATCAAGAAATGCTGATGCAGTTGGCATGGGCCGATTTTCAACCGCTATTACAGTGGACGGTAGAAGAGGATGGGGCAAAAAATTAGTTTTTGTCCCATCTCTATGCCTTCTTACTCTTTTGACAATTCACCCTTTCTCTTATAATGGATAGAAATGGTTACATTACGCCATGGGGGAAGGGTGTTTGGTTTGCGAAAAAAATGGCAGGCAGCTTTATGCACGACACTTGTTCTGACACTTTCGCTGGAAGGCATTCCAGCGGATGCCAAGCAAGAGGGAGAGCGTCGGGGCAATATCCAGATCGAAGTCGATAAGGGTCTTGCACTGGACAAGCTTACGTCGAAAAAGAGAGAGTCCGAGCTCGTCGTTATTCAGTTATCTGGTCCTGTTCGTGAGGAGTGGAAAGAAGAACTGGAAGATATCGGCGTCACGCTTGGTGATTACATACCGGATTATGCCTTCATCGCGAAAATTGAGGATGAACAGGTAAGAAGGGAAGTCGAGGAGCTGTCCTTTGTCGAAGACGTCATGGCGTTTACACCGAAGTCCAAAGTATCGTCAGAGCTTCGCTTTTCAGGAGGCAATAGAGAGCGGGTCGAGGTTGCCGTCATCGGTTTCAATCAACGGGTGGACATGTTTCGAGCGATGACGGAAATGACGGAGGATCAAGATATACGCGACATTCAAACGCCGGAAGATGCTCCGCATATATCTATCGCAAAGATGGATCAGCAAACGATTGAACAAGTGGTCGAATCAGATGATGTTATTGCTGTCGTCCCTGTGCCAGAAAACAAGCTACACAATGATGTGGCAGCTACCATCATTCGTTCGGACAAGCTGACCTCGACAGGGTACACAGGCAAGGGACAAATTGTCGGAGTCGCCGATACCGGACTGGATACAGGTAAGCTTCAAACGATGCATCCAGATTTTAAAGGCCAGATTGAGAAGCTCATTTCAATTGGCCGACCGAATGATGCGAGTGACGTCCACGGTCATGGTACGCATGTTGCTGGCTCCATTGTGGGCACAGGAGAAGCATCAGATGGACAGTATAAAGGAACGGCACCGGGTGCGAAGCTCGTTTTTCATTCGATAGAGAATGCGAAAGGGAAGCTCAACACGGATGTCGAGACGATTTTGCAGGAAGCATACGAAGAGGGAGCCCGTATTCACTCCAATTCGTGGGGAACGAATGATAGGGGAGCGTACAGCCTGTCATCGCTTCTGTTTGATCGCTTTTTATGGGAGCATCCAGATATGACGGTGCTAATTGCGGCTGGAAACGATGGCGAGAAAGGCTATAAAACGATTGGGAGCCCAGCCACTGCTAAAAACGTCATCGCCGTTGGCGCCACGGAAAATATTCGGCCCAACTTGGGGAAGAGCTCCGATAAAGCGGACGACGTGTGGGTATCGAGCAGTCGCGGCTTAACGGACGACGGACGTTTGAAGCCTGATATTGTCGCGCCTGGTTCAGCGATCTTGTCCACGCGCTCTTCACTGGCACCGAGCAAAAATTTCTACAAGCGTTTTAATGAGCATTACGCGTATATGAACGGCACGAGCATGGCTACGCCGATTTTAGCGGGCGGTGTGGCACAAATCCGGGAATTTTTACAGGACGAAGGGGAAAAAAATCCGAGTGGTGCATTAGTAAAAGCCATGCTGTTGACGAGTGCAGACAACTTGGATGAAGACATGCGAGAGCAAGGCTTCGGCCGAGCCAATCTGGAGCAGGCGATTGAAACGAATTACAAGGACGAGAAGGACGGCATTCGCACCCGTGAAAAAGTTACATATAAGGTCAAGGTCTCGGATGATTCTAAGCCTTTGGCAATTACACTTGCGTGGACGGATTATCCTGCTGCCATTGTCGCAAAGCGTGCGCTCGTCAACGATTTGAATCTGAAGGTGACGACACCGAGTGGAGAAAAACTGAACGGCAACGACTTTTTTGAGGCCCCGTACAACGACGAAGTGGACAACCTCAACAACGTCGAGCAAGTATGGATTACCGAGCCGGAAGAGGGAACCTACACCGTGACGGTCGAAGGCTATAACATACCGAAAGGACCTCAGCCGTATGCGCTAGCAACAACGGGAAAATGGCAAAAGGCCGATGACGAGGAAGAGGAAAAGCCGCCAGTTGTAGACAAAGAACCTGCTCGAACAGGGAAACTGACGAAGAAGCAGAAAAGCATGGAGTATTTGATTCGCGTTAATGAGCCTGGTGATTTGGAATTATCCGTAGAGTGGGAAGAGGATGCAAATATTGATTTGTACGTGTATAACAGTCGTTCACAAGAGCTTGCTGCTGCAACAAGCACCGACAAACCAGAACAACTATCGGTGAATCTTGAAAAATCCGGTCTGTACAATATTCGCGTTGTGTTGACGGATGGAAAAGAAGCAAAGTATCGCCTATATATGAAAAAGCCAGGAAAATAAATAACAGACACAACCTTCGTCTTTTGATCGGATGAAAGGTTGTGTCTTTTTTTACTGATGTTGCTCTTCTTTCCTTAACCATTCCCGCGCTCGCAGAGCGATTTCCAGGCAAATCCTGTTTTGCGTTGCCATGTAATCCTCACCGAGAATTTCTTCGATTTTTTCCAAGCGATGATAGAGCGTTTGTCGATGAATGAACAGTTTTTCCGCAGCCTCCTGCTTGGACAGGTTGACATCTAAATAGACACGCAGCGTATGAACGAGCGAGGAGCCGTGTGCTTGGTCATGGGCTAACAGCGGGCCTAGGTAATCGCTTATGAAGGTTTTTAACACAGGCTCACTAGGTACGTGGAACAGGAGTCGGAACAATCCGAGATCAGCGAAAAACGGACTGGATGATTCCTGGAAAAAAGCCAGTGCCTGTTCCGCCTCTGCGAGGTGTCGTCCAGCGTCAGACAACCGTTTTCCGGTTCGACTGACCCCCATCCATATTTGAACATCCGTTCCTAGCATTTGTGTCATGATTCTTTTGACGTCGCGAAAGGCTTTTTCCAGGGTACGACGGGAATCTGCAAGCGGCTGCTGCTCGATTAGCAAAAAGTAAAAGCGATGGCCCATGCAACGTATGAAAGGACGAAAGCGATGACGAGCCAATAGGGAACGGAAGATAGCTGTCAGATCGTGCGGCGGAAGGGAGTCCTCGGCCAGGTTCTTCGGCTTCTCAAACGATAAAAGAATCATGTGATAGGCCGATGCTTTACCGCTGCCTGTGATACCGAGTAAGGAACGCATTTGTTCCTCAGGTATGGAGCGGTTGGCAATCAAATCATCAAACAGCCGGTTTTCGGTAGCAAGCGCCTGTTCCTCCACAAACATTTTCCTCATTAAAATTTGGGCCATCGCGCTGACTGTATTGTCTAAGGTCAGGAGCAAATACTCATCCGGACTGCGTTCATACAAAACAATGCCGACATAAGCGAGCACGTGACCCATTGCCATCACTGGTTGATAGGCAAGCTGCCTGGTCGCAGAGAGAGAAAGGAAGCGGACGCCAGCTTCACTACTATCCAGTTCGGAAAAATGAGACCGCATCAAATCGCTCATCTCCACTGCAACATCATGCGGTACCACCGGGGCAAATTGTGTGGAGCCATCTGGTGCGTAATAGAAGACCTGCGTCTGAACTGCCACCTGAAAATGCTGCAATAGCTTGGGTATGCCCGCAGCCTGCAGGCTGAGCTGTTGCAAACTGCGAGAGTATGCTTCGAGATTGCGAAGTGCTTGCATCTGCGCATGGATCAAATACTCGTGCAAATCTTGCGTGATGTCCACAAAGCGGACGGGCTGATGAAAGACGAGCAACGGAAGCTGGTGGTGGTTCGCCAACTCTAGCATATCTTCAGGGATGGAGGGAATGTAACGTCCCAGCTCGATGCACAGCCCGACTGCTTTTCGCCGAATGAGCTCTGTTAAATACGCAAGTCGCTTTTCCTTTTCTTCGCCAAATCCTAGCCCGGTAGATAGGATCAGCTCTCCGCCATTTAAAAACTGTCCCGTATCGGCAGTCTCCAGGACGTGAACCCAGCGAACAGGTCGGGACAGGCCGCGATGCCCCGCCACCACTTGAGCATGTTGAAACAATGGACGCTTGATGATTTCTGCAATGGTCAGGCGCAAATCGTTGCTCATCAGGATCACCTCTTCCGTTTACACTCTGTATGATTAACCCTACGTAATGCGTTACGCTTTGTCTAGTGCTGACAGGCATTGTTTTTGGATAAAATGGAATTGTCAATGAATTGAACGTGAGGAGTTGAAGAGATGAACACAGCTATCGTTGGAAATCCGTTGAAAAACTACATTGGGGGGCAGTGGATAGATTCACTGACGACACGCTTTGAGGATGTACCCAATCCAGCAACAGGAGAATTGTTGTCACGCGTGCCACTATCGACGAGAGAAGACGTGGACAAGGCTGTTGCTGCTGCAAAGGAAGCGTTTGTGAGCTGGAGTGCTACGCCTGTCGTGGATCGTGCGCGCATTATGTTTCGTTTTCATAGTCTTCTCGTAAAACACGAGGATGAACTCGCCCGGATGATCACCATGGAGAACGGCAAAAATCTGCCTGAGGCACAGGCAGAGCTATTGCGTGGGCTGGAAATGGTAGAGTTCGCTTGTGGGATGCCGACACTGATGATGGGAGAAACATTGCCCAATATCGCAAACAGCATCGACAGTCAGGTGATCCGTTTTCCTTTGGGGGTAGTCGGCGGGATTACACCATTTAACTTCCCTGTGATGGTCCCGATGTGGATGTACCCGATTGCGATTACCGCAGGAAATACTTTTGTCTTGAAGCCCTCAGAGCGTACGCCGCTGTCTTCGATTCGAATTGCTGAACTGCTAAAGGAAGCAGGGCTGCCAGACGGTGTATTCAATGTCGTAAACGGAGCGCATGATGTCGTCAATGGTTTGTTGGAGCATCCGGACGTAAAAGCGATCTCATTCGTCGGTTCGCAGCCGGTTGCGGAATACGTGTACAAGACAGCAGCGGCGAACGGGAAGCGTGTGCAAGCACTGGCTGGGGCGAAAAATCACCATTTGGTCATGCCTGACACGGATTTGAAGCGCGCGGCAAAAACAATTACGAGCTCAGCATTCGGCTGCGCAGGAGAGCGGTGTATGGCAGCCAGTGCTGTAGTAGCTGTTGAAGAGATTGCCGATGAGCTGATCACGCATCTGATCGAGGAAGCCAATGCTCTCGCAATGGGGAATGGTTTGGAGGTGGGCATCGATCTCGGGCCAGTCATCCGTGATTCGCACTTGTCCAAAGTACATGACTACATTGAAAAAGGTGTTGCGTCTGGCGCCGCGCTGGTACGGGATGGTCGCGAGGATGCGAAAAGGCTGCCAGATGGTTACTTCCTCGGGCCAACGATTTTTGACAAGGCAGATGCCGAGATGGTCATTGTCCGAGACGAGATTTTCGCGCCTGTCTTGAGTGTCATGCGTGTGAAAGACTTTGAAGAGGGCTTGGAGACGATTAGTCGATCGCGTTTTGGCAATGGGGCGACCATCTATACGAACAATGGAAAATGGGGCAGAGAATTCGTTCAGCAGGTGGAAGCGGGGATGGTCGGTGTCAATGTAGGAGTGCCTGCTCCGATGGGCTTCTTTGCTTTCTCAGGCTGGAAGCAGTCCTTTTACGGTGATTTACATGCAAATGGAAAGGATGGCGTCCTCTTTTTCACGAAGAAAAAAACGGTCACATCCAGATGGTTCGAAGATGGAGATACCAGCATCGGCTCGCAAAAAGTTTTTGTAAAATAACCGCTTACGAAAAAATAAGGAGGATTGCGCGATGGAGCAAGGACAAGTGACGAAAGATTTTGATAAAGAGAGCTTGCTGAATGCCGACCGTTCGCATATGTGGCACCATATGTCCCCCTACAATCCCAATCCGATGATCGTAACGGAAGCGAGCGGGTCGTGGATCACGGATATCGATGGGAACCGGTACCTGGATGGAATGTCTGGCTTGTGGTGTGTCAACGTTGGCTATGGCCGACATGAGCTCGCAGACGCCGCTTACGAGCAGTTGAAGCAATTGGCTTATTTTCCACTCACACAAAGCCACGTCCCTGCTATTCGTCTATCCGAGAAGATCAGCGAATGGCTTGGCGAGGAGTATCGCGTTTTCTTTTCCAATAGCGGCTCTGAAGCGAACGAGGTCGCATTCAAGATTGCTCGTCAATACCATCACCAGAACGGGGAGTCGGGTCGTTACAAATTCATTTCGCGACATCGGGCTTACCACGGAAATACGATGGGGGCTCTTGCTGCAACGGGTCAATCCATACGCAAGGAAAAATACGAGCCATTAGCACCAGGCTTCCTTCATGTACCGCCGCCTTACTGCTATCGCTGTCCGGCTGGAAAATCGTACGGCAAATGTAATCTGGAGTGCGCCGAATATTACGATCAAGTGATCAATTGGGAAGGCGAAAAGACAGTGGCAGCGGTCATCATGGAGCCGACCATTACCGGGGGAGGCGTCCTCGTTCCTTCGCCCGAATACATGCCAAAAGTGCGGGAAATCTGCGATAAGTACGGCGTGTTGATGATCGTAGACGAGGTCATCTGCGGATTTGGTCGCTCAGGTCAAAAGTTCGGCCACCAAAACTTCGGAATCAAGCCTGACATCGTGACCATGGCCAAAGGTATTACGAGTGCCTACCTGCCACTTTCCGCAACGGCTGTGCGGGCAGAAATCGCAGACAAATTCAATGAGCAGGGGAATAATCTGCATTTCCGTCATGTCAATACGTTCGGCGGCAATCCGGCGGCATGCGCGCTTGCCCTGAAAAATCTCGAAATTTTAGAAGAGGAAAAACTGGTGGAGAGAGCGGAGGAGCTCGGTGCAGAATTGCGTGCCAAGCTGGCGTTTCTCGCAGATCATCCATACGTTGGAGACATTCGTAGCTTTGGCTTCCTGATGGGGATTGAGATGGTAGAGGATCGCAAAACGAAGGAACCCGCGGCGCCAGCGAAATTAACACAGGTGATTGCCGAGTGCAAGAAGCGTGGGCTAATCATCGGTCGCAATGGCGACACTATTCCGAGCTTCAATAATGTGCTGACACTCTCGCCCCCGTTTACCACGACGAGTGATGATATCGATTTTATTGCACAGGTTATGAAAGAAGCCTTTGATACATTGGAGTAGGAGTAGCTTGGACGAAAAGACGAAAGCAGCGGCAGACTAGGAGATGCGAAAAACCTAGGCTGCCGCTGTATTCATTCAACGATGAAGCTGGAAATGAAAACAAGATGCTCCATAGCTATCAAGTAGCTGATTCCATCTCGGTCATAATCCTCCTGCATGTTCTTACTCAGTCTCCGATTTTTGATAGCGCTTTTGCAGCTTTGCTCGATGTGCTTCCAATATCTCTTCAAAAGGAACCTCGTATTGGTTTGCCAGCAAGATTAAATTCCCGAGTACATCGCCCAGCTCTTCCACCAGCTCCTGCCGAGCTTCGTCTGCGGGTTTTTCCCCTTCATCAGGACGATCTCGGCCAATTTCAATGGCGCGTACAGCTCTTGCCAACTCGCCAGCTTCTTCCATCAAAAATCCCACACGAATAAACGGACCATACCCAGTCCAACCACGTTCTTGATAAAAATCTCCGACCCATTTTTGAAACTCAGTTATATTCATATGTATCTGTCCCTTCCTGATTTTAGTATAATTATATTACACGCAAAGAAATTCTGGAAAAGCCATTCTACTTCAACAAGTTTTGGGAGGATGACATGAAACGTATTTGTGTTTATGCAGGTTCCAATCCGGGTGTAAATCCACTTTTTGAACGGTACGCACAGGAGTTGGGAAAAGAACTGGTCGCTCGTGATCTTGAATTGGTCTATGGTGGTTCTAGCATGGGATTGATGGGACGCGTTGCAAATGCAGTTCTGGAAGGTGAAGGCAGAGCAATCGGCGTCATGCCTACCGGATTATTCCGTGGAGAAATCGTACATAAAGGGCTGACAGAATTGCATGAGGTCCTGACGATGCACGAGCGCAAAGCGAAAATGATCGATTTGTCTGATGGCTTCATTGCTTTGCCGGGCGGATTGGGTACCTTTGAAGAAATTTTTGAAGTGGTGAGCTGGGGTCAAATTGGCATTCACCAAAAACCAATCGGACTGTTGAACGTGGATGGCTACTATACACCGTTGATGCAAATGGTGGAGCATGCGACTGAAGCCGGATTTATTCCCGCTATGCAGGGCGAATTGATCCTGTGTGAGAGTGATCCCGCTATTTTGCTAGATCGTATGCGAGATTACACACCGCCAGTGAAAGTAAACAAATGGTCGGAACTGGAAAAATAAGAACGAGTAAAAAATAACCCGAAGCCTCCAATTGTGGGAGGATTTCGGGTTATTCTAGTTATTGACAGGATGAATGTAGGAGTGTTAATGTAGTTGATTATATACCTAGTAAACACATAGGAATAATATTAATATGATTCGTCTTCATACGTCAGGAGGATTCTTCATGAACAGATCAGCGAAATGGCTACAACTCTCCACTTCAGCTGCTGTACTCTCAGCGGCGCTCGTTTTTCCAACTGCAGTTGGTGCAACAACGAAAACAACGGTAGAAGCACACGTAGAGTGGAACAGCTTTTTGCAGCAGCAATACGGTGTGACTTTTGACAAGACGGTAACTCGCGAGCAATTTGAGAAAGCGTTGCTCAAGATCGTATCTACTACTACAAGTATATCGGAAAAAGACTTGTCAGCCAAAACTTTCTTGCCTGAATCCAAAGATGCCTCCAAGCTGGTTGTATGGGAAGCGGTAAGTGCTGCTGCAAAAGCTGCTGAGTTAAAAGAACTCGGGTATACATATAGTGAGGAAAAAGTAGCGGCTGCCTTGAAAAAAGCAGGGATTTCGTATAAAAAAGGCGGCACGCTTACCTTGCAGGCGGCACAAGAGCTGGCTGTAGCTATTGACACGGGGCTTGTGTCCGCCAATGCTTTGAAGTCAGCTTCTGTAGAAGGGGCAGTATCCGCAGAGCTTGCGAGTCAATTGCTAGCAAAAGTAACAGAGTTCCATGGCTCTGCCAAAAACTATCTGGGCACAATCGCCGATGAAGAGATTTTTGGCAAGCTCGCACAGGCGTGGAACGAATCGCAAATCATTAAAGCCGGTGAATTGCAAGAGCTTGTAGACAAAGGCTTGAAGCAAAACCTGATTACTGGCTACAATCTGAAGGATGCCGCATTCAATCCTCACTTCGATCCACAGCGCACGATTACGTATGGACATAGTGATATCGCTCACGCTATTCAATTAATCGGCTTGTTAAAAAGTGAAGGCGTCAATGCCAAGGTTCAATTTGAGCCGAAAACATCTGCCTTCATTTACTTGAAGGAATGGGGAGAGCCCGTTCAAACAGCCGATTATCAAGTGGTTCAGATTGAAAACGGCAACTACATTGCGTACGCCAAGGAGTACGATCTCAGCCTGGAATTCGACAGTGTAAAAGAAAAAGAGAAGTTCCAGCCACTTGTCTTGAAATATGCCAAACGGGATCAAGAGGACATGACCGGATTGCTTAAGGCTTCTTGGTGGCAGCCGCTTTATCATTCCCGCACGGAGCTGGCAGATTATGCTGTCATTACGAACAACGTGTTAAAAGATGGTCGTTATGTCGTGCAGTCTTTCTCCCTGAATGAAGAATCACCAAAAGTCGTGGAAGGCTTCCAAAAGCTGAATGACAAAGTAAAGGTAGAGACATACAAATTTTGGGTAGATCAACCGTTCTTTCATTATCTCAACGGCGAATCGAAGTAAATATCGTGCATCGAAAAGCGTCCTTCCCTTCACAAAGTCGGGGAAAGGACGCTTTATTCTATTACATGGATAATGGATTGAAAAATCCATTTAGCGGATCTTGTCTATTTCTGGTATAATTTAGGGATAACCGTTGTTTTATGGCGATGGTTGTATAGTCATGCTGATAGTTTGGGAGGGAATGAAGTGAAAAAGAAAGCGATAATGCTACTGTTGTCCAGCTGTTTGTTTGCTTCGACAGCATTCGCAGCAAGCGCATCAACGACATTGCCAAGCACGCCGCAAAGCGGTACGGGAAAATCCGTGCAGGCACCAGCAGATTTGTCAAAAGGGCTGCTCGTGAATACCTTCACTTCCCATCAGTGGAAACAAGATTCGCTTACGAAGCTACTGGGGAAATCCGTGAAAGAATTTGATGATTATGTGTATTATTCACAAGGAATCAGCATGAAGTGGGACGAAAACAAGCAAGCGTTTGCCGTTCTCGTTGAACCTTCCTATAAAGGCGAAGTTGTAAAAGGTATTACGACCGCTACTAGAAAAGACGAGATCGTCCGAGTCTTGGGTAAGCCGCATTTTTCCGATGAAAAGCTTGAGTTGATTGGTTATGCGGAACAGGGCTATCACTTGTTTTTCACGTTTGCTCAGGATAAAGTAAAAGCCATTTCGATTTATCGTCGTGATCAAATCGCTGATACAAAAGTACTTGTTGATATGGCTAAAAATTTGCAAGACTATGGTGAAAAATTAGGGGCACCCGCTCAATATGCTGATTTTTCTATCTTTGGTGCATGGGGTAAGCCGGATTTTTCGTACCACCTCAGAGGAATCGGTACATACGCGTGGGAGTATCCATCCAGAGGGATTGCCTACGATGGCATGCCAGATGATGCCACGCTAACCATCTACAGTAATTTTCCGAGCAAAGACAAGCTCGCTGATTTGAAAGACGTAAAAAACATTGTCTTTTCCAAAGAAGATTCCCTGTTCTTGATCGAAAAACTGAGAATCGAAACGGAAAAAGAAAAAACCGAATTGGCGAAAAAAGCTGGAATCCCATCACCAGACAAGAAAAAAATCGCGGTGATTGATTCAGACAATTTGTACAATACCGCGAATATTCGCTTCTATCAGCCAGACTACACACCGCAAGCCCAACTATTTCCAGGTTATTTTATCGATGAAGTAACATGGCTGGACAACAACTGGATCTTGTATCAGACAATGATGGGTGTGGGAGTTTATCATGTTACTACCCATGAAAAGATAGAAATTGTAGGAATGGAGAAAAAGGCAAACGAGCCGTTTGAAATGTTGGATGTCAATACAGTCAAGCCTGATCTGACAAAAAAAGCAATTGTGTTTGAAGTCAGCCTCAAAGAGAAGAATCAGACTTACACGGTTCGCTATCAAATCAAGGGCGACAAAATCACGTTTACCTGGTAGAGAGCAGGGACTATCGTTCTTTTTTAGCGATGATGGGCGTGCTGGCTGCTTCCTTTTCGGCCAGATACGACCGCATGCCTCGAACGAACAACTCACGAAGGACTTCCTGCTGCGTTTTGCTGCTGACGAGAGAGCGAATGAGCTCCAGCTCAGCGACCAATTCTGAATCAAGGTGAACGTTGACAGTCTTCCCTTTGGTTCGCGGGTGCAGCTCGTAGTACTCCGCTGATTTTTTTACGATTCCTTCGATGACAACAGCTTCGTTCAACCATTCCTGGTCGGGGAAATACAAGCATGGTGCTTCTAAAATAATATGGGTCAGTTCTTCGCTAAATCGTATGGCGAGGGTCTGGCCCTTTTTTTTATGCAAGTCGCGGATTTGTCGTGATCTCTCTTGATTGGCAACTGTATTTTCCAGCGTGATTACGGCCAGTTCCATAGTGCCTCCTTACGGGATGAGCAGTTCTTCTTCTGATACCGACAACAATACTTCTCCCGTTATTTCCAATTGGACTTGGTAGGTGAAGTGCTGATCGCTTCGCTCGACGGAGGTGATGATTCCCCAGCAGCAAGTGCTATCTCTTGTGAGCTGGACTCGATCCAAAACCTCGTAGCTCGGGCGAAGATACCCTTTTTTATATAGATAAGTGAGCACGGATTCTCGAGGAAAAAGAAATCGTTTGTTTCCTTGTTTACTGACCAAAAGGGGGAAGGTCTCCCGTTCGTCTATCCAATCCCCTAAATAGCCTTGATCTGCCCAGCGTTTGACGGTAGCCATACTGCCAGCACGACCAGCTTTGGTCTCCAGGATGTCTAGTATTTCACGTGAAGAGAGAAACGCTTTGCGCCTTTCGAGTTGTGTCAGGTAGTTTTTGCGCTCGGTTTCCAATTGGTTGAGAAGCGCATGTGCATCCGCGATTTTTTGTTTCAATACCCTGATCTCCAGGTCGTAATCCTTCATACGGGACGGCCCTTTCTTCCTTGTTTGTTTTTATCCTATTCGAACATGAAATCATTCATGTCAATCCAAGCAGATTGATTTCGTTTCCTTGCTAGGCAAATACGAAATGTAACAATCATAAAAAAACGATTTCGCACATTGATTAATAGCAAGCATGTTTAGATCTGGTGAGGAGGTTGTGGACAGATGAGCATTCCCAATGAGCTCGCGAAAAATTTCGCAGAAGTCGTGCCTGCCCTAAAACCGATGGAAGCCATCCATGAGGCAAATCGCTGCTTGTATTGCTACGACGCACCCTGTATTAAGGCTTGTCCCACGTCGATTAACATCCCTTCCTTCATCAAAAAAATTGCGACCGGGAATTTGTACGGATCAGCCCGGACTATCATGGAATCCAATCCTGTCGGGGCGAGCTGTGCGCGCGTATGTCCAACCGAGGAGCTGTGTGAAGGTGCCTGTGTACTAAATTCAGCTTCCAAGCCCATCATGATCGGTCTTCTCCAGCGTCACGCGACAGACTGGGCAATCCAAAATCAAGCAACGCTTTTTTCAAAAGGCGAAGCAAATGGAAAACGGGTAGCCATCGTCGGAGGGGGCCCAGCGGGATTATCAGCAGCACGTGAGCTTGCGCGTCTTGGCTACGCGGTTACGGTATTTGAAGCAAAGGAAAAGGCGGGAGGATTGAACACGTACGGCATCGTTTCTTTCCGTCTGCCACAGGAAATATCGCTATGGGAAGTAGAGCAAGTAGAGGCATTGGGGGTAGAGATACGTACCAATACGCGAATCGGTGTGGATGTAGCGCCAGAAGAGTTATTGGAACAGTATGATTCCGTCCTGTTGGCAACTGGTATGGGCAATGTCCCTCAGTTGCATATTCCGGGAGAAGAACTGGAAGGTGTCCTCGATGCGATCGCACTGGTGGAGGACACCAAGACCAAGGCACTATCAGACGAAATGCTCGGCAAAAAAGTCGTCATCATCGGTGCGGGGAATACGGCGATTGACGCTGCCACCTGTTCGAAACGGCTGGGTGCAGACAATGTTCAGATTTTGTACCGACGGACAGTTCAGGAGATGTCCTGTTATCAGTTTGAGTACGAATTCGCCAAGCAGGATGGCGTAGAGTTCCGCTGGCTCGTTGTCCCAACGCGTGTATTGGAGGAAAACGGCCGAGTGAAGGGATTAGAACTAGTGCGAATGGAGCTAGGTGAGCGGGATGAGAAAGGAAGAAAGCGTCCAGTAGAAATTCCAGGCAGTCATTTTGTCATTGAAGTCGATTATGTCGTCAAAGCGATCGGACAAAACAGACACCTGTCATTGATTGAATCATTTGGGCTCCAACACCGAAATGGGATTGTCGAGGTCGAGGAAGGCACCTATCGAACCTCCCATGTCAAAGTTTATGCGGCGGGCGATGTCATTTTTGGTGGAGGCAAGACAGATGCGATGGTAGTCGACGCAGCCAATCATGGGAAACGAGCGGCTCATGCCATCCATCAATCGCTCAGTGATCAAAAACAGCCGGTATAAAGGAGGAGCTCTATCATGGCAGATCTCAGCATTAATCTGGCGGGAATCCAATCCCCGAATCCATTCTGGTTGGCCTCTGCGCCGCCGACCAATTCAGGCTACCAAGTACAACGTGCCTTTGAAGCGGGCTGGGGTGGCGCGGTCTGGAAGACACTCGGAGAGCCGATCATCAACGTCACCTCCCGCTTTGCAGGACTGAACTTCGGTGGACAGCGCGTCTTTGGTTTCAACAACATTGAACTGATTACGGACAAACCGCTTGAGGTCAATTTGAAGGAAATGGATGAAACGAAGCGCCGTTTTCCGAAGCACACGTTGATTGCGTCGCTCATGGTTGAACATAAACAGGAAGCATGGCACGAGATTGTCAAAAAGGTGGAAGCAATCGGCGTAGACGGTCTGGAACTAAATTTTGGCTGTCCGCACGGAATGGCAGAACGCGGGATGGGCTCTGCGGTCGGTCAGCATCCAGATTTAATCCGGCAACAGGTCGAATGGGTAAAAGAAGTCGCCCAAACCCCTGTCATCGTCAAGCTTACCCCAAACATTACGGACATTCGCTTTACAGCGCGGGCCGCCAGCCAGGGGGGGGCCGATGCCATTAGTATGATCAACACCATAAACAGCTTGATGGGGGTTGATCTCGACAAATGGCTGCCGATCCCACATGTAGATGGAAAAGGGGCGCACGGCGGCTATTGTGGACCAGCAGTCAAACCAATCGCCCTGAACATGGTCGCAGAATGTGCACGCGATCCCAAGGTTGGTATCCCGATCTCAGGTATTGGCGGAATATCTGATTGGCGGGATACCGTTGAATTTTTGCTGATGGGAGCAACGGGTGTTCAAGTATGTACGGCTGCCATGCATCATGGATTCCGGATCGTCGAAGATATGATTGATGGGCTTAACAATTACCTGGATCAGCGTGGAATTGCGTCCGTGATGGATATTGTCGGCAAAGCGGTACAGACGTACTCGGATTGGGGCCATCTGAATCTGAATTACAAGGTCGTGGCGCGCATCCATGAAGAGACCTGTATTCATTGCAACAAGTGTCATATCGCTTGTGAGGACACTTCCCATCAATGCATTGACATTGTTGCTGATGCAGCGACGGGCAAAGAGCGCTTAGTCGTACGAGAAGAAGATTGTGTAGGCTGTAATTTGTGCTCCATCGTTTGTCCAGTGGAAGGAACGATCGAGATGGTCGAGATTCCGAGCGCCAAAGCCCCTCTCAGCTGGAATCAGCGGCAGGCTGCTTTGGCTGCAGGTGGCAGCTGCGAGCTGTAAAGCAAGTCATGATTTCGGCGTGGGGGGCATAGCGTGTACAAGGGAAGGCATGTCTACTCGGTGACGGGTTGAAGGGGAGATGATCATCGGATGAAAAAATGGATTCGAAATGGCACAGTCGTGACAGCGTCAGACACGTATCAGGCGGACATTTTGATCGAAGGGGAAAAGGTAGTCGCAATCGGCTCCAATCTAGATGGGAAAGATGCCGAGGTCATCGATGCTACCGGATACTATGTTTTCCCAGGTGGGATTGACCCACATACCCATCTCGATATGCCTTTTGGCGGAACGGTTACTTCCGATAACTTTTATACAGGCACGAAGGCAGCAGCATTTGGCGGGACGACGAGCATCATCGATTTTTGCCTGACGAATAAAGGGGAGCCATTGCATTCATCCATTTCGACCTGGCACGAAAAAGCAAGGGGCAAAGCGGTCATTGACTACGGCTTCCACCTGATGGTTTCCGATGCGAACGATCAAGTACTCGAGGAATTAGGAGCAGTCGTACGAAATGAAGGGATTACTTCGCTCAAAGTATTCATGGCCTACAAAAATGTGCTGATGGCCGATGATGAGACGCTATTTAAAACGTTGGTTCGGGCGAAGGAACTAGGTGCCCTTGTACAGGTCCATGCGGAGAATGGAGACGTTCTGGATTATTTGATCAAGCAGGCGCTTGCAAAAGGGCAGACAGACCCCGTGTACCACGCTTATACCCGCCCACCTGAAGCAGAAGGAGAAGCGACGGGACGTGCGATTGCACTGACTGCACTGGCAGATGCCCAGCTGTATGTCGTGCATGTATCGTGTGCTGAAGCTGTGCGCCGAATCGCAGAGGCTCGCGAAAAAGGATGGAATGTGTACGGGGAGACGTGCCCGCAATATTTGGTACTCGATATTACGGATCTACAGAAGCCGGGCTTTGAAGGAGCGAAGTACGTCTGGTCCCCTCCGCTTCGGGAAAAGTGGAATCAGGACGTCCTGTGGAGCGCGTTGAAAAATGGCATTTTGCAAACGATTGGCTCCGATCATTGTTCCTTTAATTTCTCTGGCCAAAAAGAGCTGGGGCTAGAGGATTTCACGAAAATCCCGAATGGTGGACCAATCATTGAGGACCGGATGCGTCTCCTCTTCTCGGAAGGGGTAGCAAAGGACAAGATCAGCCTTAATCAGTTCGTCAATATGACCTCTACAAAAGTAGCCAAACTGTTCGGGATGTTCCCGCAAAAAGGAACGATCGCAGTAGGCTCGGACGCGGATATCGTATTGTTTGATCCAATGGTGAAGCGCACGATCTCCGTTGAAACTCACCATATGAATGTCGACTACAATCCATTTGAAGGAATAGTGGTGAATGGCGATATCATCTCGGTGCTTTCGCGCGGGTCATTTGTCATTCGCGATCAGCAATTCGTCGGTCAAGCCGGGGCTGGACGCTTTGTAAAACGATCGACCTTTACAAGACCGTAATCAATGCGAGCGCAAAAAAGGCGAGGAGGGCGACTATGGCAGATATCATTCGCATCGGCTTGATTCAGGCGAAAAACGATATCCATGGAGACGAACCGGTTCATTTGCACAAAGAAAAAGCCATTGAGAAGCATGAGAGGATGGTGCGGGAGGCGGCAGCCAAGGGGGCACAAATCATCTGTCTGCAAGAGATCTTTTATGGCCCGTATTTTTGTGCCGAACAGAAACCGAAATGGTATGAATCAGCGGAAGAAGTCCCAAATGGACCAACCGTGCAACTTTTCTCTTCCCTTGCCCACGAGTTAGGAACCGTACTCATTTTACCTGTGTACGAGCGCGTGGGGATCGGTACGTATTACAACACTGCCGCTGTGATTGACGCGGATGGCACGTATTTGGGCAAATATCGCAAGCAGCATATTCCGCATGTCGGAGTGGGCAGTAGCGGGTGCGGATTCTGGGAGAAATATTACTTTAAGCCCGGCAATCTTGGGTATCCCGTTTTTGAAACCGCTTTTGCCAAGGTCGGGGTGTATATATGCTATGACCGCCATTTTCCGGAAGGCGCACGACTGCTGGGCCTGAATGGGGCGGAAATTGTATTCAATCCGTCCGCGACTGTCGCCGGCTTATCTGAATACTTGTGGAAGCTCGAGCAGCCTGCTCATGCCGTTGCCAACGGTTATTATGTGGCAGCGATCAATCGGGTAGGGACAGAAGCACCTTGGAACATGGGAGAGTTTTACGGACAATCCTACTTGGTCGATCCGCGAGGGCAATTTGTTGCCTTGGGGAGTCGGGATCAGGATGAGGTCATTCTCGCTGTAATGGACCGTAACAAAATTTATGAGGTGCGGGATACGTGGCAATTTTACCGGGACCGCAGACCGGAGACTTACGAAGATATGGTAAAGCTATTACCTTAATACAAGAGTGAGGGAGGTGCCGGATACGCGCCTTCCTCCTTTTCACATCATTGGAAGGATTCCATCAGAGTCAAAAGGAGCGTTCAGGGATGAGGCAGATTGTATATCGAGGGGTCGAATACGGTGAGGGACTACGCGTCGTCAAAGCGCAAAAGTATGAGAGGGCAGAACGTCGCCATTTTACAAACGGTGCGAGTGCAAAGGCAGTGTTTGGCGCTGGTGTTTACTTGGTGAGCAATCCGGAAATCGCCGCACAGTATGCGATTTGTCATGCAGAGACCAATGGGGAGAAGGCAGTTGTGTTGAGCCAGCAGCTACATTTGCAGGGTCTCGTTTGTTTGGACGAGCGCTATGGGGAAAATGAACTACGCATTGATGCATTGCGCGCTGCTTATTCAGAAGAGGAACTCGAACAGAGACAGAATGATATGGGCTATGAAGAGTGGCTGGAATGGACAGGCGATAAGGTGCGTGCGTATTTGATTGACTGTGGATACCGGGGGATTCGGTATCGGATCAGCCCGGAGCTAACGTATTATATTTGCTATGAGCCTGACGTTCAAATTGAAGAGATTGTGATTCTATCTGTGCTCGATGTGTGAGTAAGCGACTACGACTATCGACTTATTCGACAAACTTTGGTAAGATTAGACAATATTCACGCTTTTTCTAGCTTACCTATTTGACAGAGGAAGGATTGCCGCAACGATGAGTCTATTACGTAACCTCAGCACCCGAGCCAAACTATTTAGCTTGATTGTGATGATGGCCGTCTTTTTGTGTGCTGTCGGATTCACCGGATTTTTTCATGTGCAAGTCTCAGGTGAACGCATGCAGGCCATGTATGAAGAGCAGCTTCTTCCCGTTAAGTGGATTAACGATTGGAGACAAGAAATCCGCGCGATTGACGGATTGGTCTATAAAATGATTCTCGATCCATCTCCTGCGGTCTTTGCTGAATACAAAACGGAACTGGACTTACGGATGGAAACAGCAGACAAATCGTTCCAATATCTCCAAAACGCGAAGCTGGATGCCCAAGAACAAGAAAGAGTGACGATGCTAAAGGAGCTTATCGAGCAGTATCGCAAAGACCAGGGCGAGGTCTTGAAAATGATCCAGGCGGGGAAAGCGGATCAAGCCTATTCGTTTTATCGTGCAACGGATAAGACGCTGAATTGGATTAATCAGGAACAGCTCGAATGGGCGAATTACAAATCTGAGCAGGCAGTCGACATGCAAAAGGAAAACCAAGATGAGACTCAAGAAGCGATTACATTCCTGATCGTCGTAGGCGTACTGTCGATCTTGATCGGTAGTGTACTGGGGTGGATCATCTCCCGCATGATCGCTGATCCCCTTCGGGTTGTTTCAAGCCGCATGCAGCAATTGGCAAGTGGGAATATGGCGGTTGCTCCCGTCACCTACGTGACTCGTGACGAGGTAGGTACACTTGGTACTGCGTTCAATGAATTGGTAACGAATTTCCGTTCATTGATTGAACAAGTAAAAGTGGCGGGTGAGCAAGTGGCTGCTTCCTCTGAGGAATTGTCTGCGAGTGCGGAGCAGTCCGCTTATGCAACAGAACAATCGATCAGCAGTGTGCAGCAAATTGCCTCTGCCTCCGAAGTACAGACGCAACGTACGCAAGAAAGTGTTCGTGTCATGGAAGAAATGTCGATTGCCATCCAGCGGATTGCCGATACGTCCGGAGCCGTTTCTGAATCATCGGCGCAGGCAGCAGAGGATGCGGAGCAAGGAAGCATTCATATTCAGCAAGCCGTTGATCAGATGAATACGATCTCCGACTCGGTGAATCACGCAGCGGATCTCGTGCAACTGCTCGGCGTACGGTCAGAAGCCATCGGCCAAATTGTTGATGTGATTACTGGAATTGCTTCCCAAACGAATCTGCTGGCGCTCAACGCAGCGATTGAGGCGGCGCGTGCAGGAGAACACGGCAGGGGATTTGCTGTCGTAGCGGATGAGGTTCGTAAACTCGCAGAACAGTCAGAGGAATCTGCGCGCGAGATTGCGAGACTGATTGGGGAAATTCAGCAAGAAACCACGCAAGTCGTGCATGTCATGATGGATGGAACCCAAGAGGCGAAAAAAGGTGCAGAAGCTGTTCAAGAAGCGGGTGTCACCTTCCAACGTATCGTAGCGTCTTCTCAGGAGGTTGCGGGTCAAATTCAGGACGTGTCCGCTGCTACCGAGCAAATGTCGGCAAGCATACAGCAAGTCGCATCTGCTATGGATGAAATGAATCGCCTCGCACAAGAAGCAGCCGTACATAGCCAAGGAGTATCGGCAGGGGCAGGAGAACAGCTTGCCAGCATGCAAGAAATCGCCCGTTCCAGCGCGAACCTGAATGAGCTTTCTCAAGAGCTGCAAGAGTCCATCAGTCAATTCAAATGGTAGAGTAAGTAATGAAACGAAAGACTGGCAAACCCAATGGGGCAGCCAGTCTTTTTTTGTAGCTTGCTATTAGGAAGCAATCGTTTGTTTATTGTTTGCTGTAATTTTTTCATAATCCTTGGCACTCAAAATCGAAGCGTCGTTTTTCATCATCCACGTGTAAAGTACGAGTGAAATCAGTAGCCCGATAGTCCAAGCGTTGTCCCAAATAATGGATAATCCTGGAATGTATTTACTTATAAAAGGAATCGCAATCCCGATTAGCATCGCCCAGATTGCTCTGCCATTAAAGCCCGTTTTGTAGGCGTAGATTCCGTTTGTTTTATACAATTCTGTTAAATGAATGCGCCGCTTGCGCACGAGCCAATAGTCGGCAATAGCTATTCCGTCGATCGGGCCTAACAAGGCACCGTACGTTCCGAGCCATAAAAAGATGTAGTTGCCGAAGTTCTCTAGAATGTACCAAGGCTGCATCAAGAGAGACACGACCCCGGCGATGATAGCGCCGGTTTCATACGAGAAACGGCGAGGGGCCAGATTTTCCACTGCTCGGGCGGGAGCAACGATATTGGCCGCTACGTTGGTCGTCAATGTGGCAAGAATAATTCCAATCGTTCCAAGGAAAATGGCGAAAGGCGAGAATTTAGCCAACACGGCAGCAGGGTCCCACAACGCTTCTCCGTAAATCACGACGGTAGCAGAAGCGACAGCAACTCCGATGAACGAGAAGAAACCCATCGTGGTTGGTAACGAAGAGGATTGTCCGATGATTTGTGCTTTTTGACTTTTGGCATACCGACAGAAATCCGGAATGTTGAGGGCCATTGTTGCCCAAAAAGCAATGGCTCCCGTCAATGCTGGGAAGAAGACCTTCAAGAATTCTGCGTTGGTAGTGAATTTCGAAGGTGCTGAGAGCATCGGTCCCCATCCGCCGGCTTTCGTAAGCGCCCAGACGAGGAGAGCCAAACTCATGATGATCAGGATGGGAGCAGCCCAAGCCTCCATTTTTTTGATGGCTTCGGGACCGCGATAAGCGACCCATACGTTTAACAGCCAAAAGCCAAAGAAGGATATCCAGAGATGTCCGGGAACATTCGCCCAGCCTGTCATCGACATCAAGAGTGTATCGATGGCAGCACCTCCGAACCAACAGTTGATGCCAAACCAGCCAGCACCAATCAAACCGCGTGCGACAGCAGGGATGTGCGCTCCTTTGGAGCCGAACCATAGGCGCGCAAAAACTGGATACGGAATGCCAAATTTCGTCCCGGCATGAGAGTTGAGAAGAATGGGAATAAGGACAATACAGTTACCGAGAATGATCGTCAAAATGGCCTGCCACCAGTTCATACCCAAGGAAATTAACCCTGCCGCCATAGCATACGTCGGCAAACAGATCGACATTCCGATCCACAAGCTGGCGAAGTTGTAAGATGTCCAGTTGTGCTCTGCCGTCCTCGTTGGCCGAAGACCTTCATTATAAAGAGGACTGTTCTTGATTGCCTCTTCGCCTTCTTTCGTCAGGGTAACAATTCCATTTGATACCGTCTGCGTCTTCATTTCTTTCCCTCCTTTGCTTTTCAAGATGTCTCGTATTCGGACAAGCGCCCTAGTTTGTCTTGAATACAAGTTGTAACATTATATTGGGGGAAAGAAGGCCTAATACCTGATTTTTCGTCGTAAAAAGACAACCTGCAACGACAAGCTTCGCCATTGACAATGGGAATGATTCTACCTTTTTTCCTAATTGGGATGGTAAGATGAAACAAGGGGTGAGCGAGCTGTGACGACAAGCAAAATCCAAATGTCTTTGCAAACGAGAATGATCTTGTTGATTACTATTGTAATTATTCTGATTGTTTCGTTAGTTAGCGCGGTATTTTCTTCCATTGTTGCGTCTTCGATCGAAGAGCAGGTGGGCAAAAAAGCATTGAGTGTGGCGAAAATTGTTGCCAGCGATCCTGAACTGCGTAGTGCTTTTTCAAGCGATTACCCTCCTGCGCTCATTCAACCCATTGCTGAAAACGTCCGGATGCAAACCGGAGCAGAGTTTGTGGTCGTGGGGAATCATGAGGGAATTCGGTATGCGCATCCGATTCTGGAGCGGATTGGAAAGGAAATGGTGGGAGGAGATAACGAGCCAGGACTCTCGCATGGTCAATCTTACATATCGAAGGCGGTCGGCAGCATGGGACCATCATTGAGAGGGAAGGTGCCGATCAAAAATGAAAAAGGGGACATCATCGGAATCGTATCCGTTGGGTTCCTGCTGGAAGATATCGAGGAGGCCATTGACCTCTACCAAGACCGCATCCTGATCCTGACTCTTCTCGCCTTGTTGTGTGGTGTGGCTGGTGCGATTGCACTCAGTCGCTATTTAAAGCGCTTAATTTTGGGATTGGAGCCAGAGGAGATCGCATCCTTGTACGTAGAGAGAAATGCTGTACTGGAGTCAGTCCGCGAAGGCATCGTGGCGATTGACCGCAATAAGCGCGTCACGATGATGAACAAGGCTGCCATTCGTATTCTGAACCTACCGGAAGAAGAGTTTCATCGCAAAGATATCGTGGAAGTGCTACCAGACAGTCGTATGCCAGAAGTTCTGGAATCAGGTGAGCATCAATTAGATCGCGAGTCCATTATGAGCGGAAAAGAAATCATTGTGAATCGACTTCCGATCAAGTTCGGAGGGAAGGTCGTAGGAGTAGTCAGCAGTTTTCGTCCCAAATCGGAAATTGACCAGCTAGCTTCTGAGTTGTCCCAAGCGAGGCGTTATGCGGATGTTCTTCGCGCCCAAACACATGAATTTCACAATTTGTTGTATACCATTTCTGGTTTATTACAGCTTGGCTCGATTCAAGAAGCGGTCGAGCTGATTACGAGTGAAACGTCCGCACAGCAAGAGATGATTTTGTTTTTGGCGAAGCAAATTCCAGATCCGTTAATAGGGGCATTGCTGTTAGGCATGCACAACCGGGCCAAGGAGTTGAAAATTCAATTCGTCATCCATCACGACAGTCACTTGAAGGAGCTCCCACCGACGATCAACCGACAGCAGATCGTGGTTTTATTAGGGACACTGATCCAAAATGCGTTGGAAGCGGTCAATGAGCCAAGCGTCGAGTACAAACGAGTGGAGTGTTACTTATCTGACACGGGCGATGAGATCATGTTCGAAATCGAGGACTCGGGACCGGGAGTTGTGGAAGAATTGCGAGAAAAAATATTCGAGCACGGTTTCTCAACGAAAAAAGGCGAAGATCGTGGAATTGGTCTGGCCAAGGCGCATGGAATTATTAACGAATTGGACGGCTATATTCTCATTGGCAAAAGCGAGCTAGGAGGTGCACTTTTCACAGTATCCCTACGCAAAAGAATGGAGGTGGCGTCTTGAGAAAGCTGGAGGTTCTCATCGTAGAAGACGATATGCGGATTATCGATATCAACAAACGATTTGTCAGCAAGATTGAAGGTTTTGAAGTTATTGCTACAGCAACGAATGGGACGGATGCTAAAGAATTGCTTTCTTATACCCGCCCTCAACTCGTTTTGTTGGATGTGTACTTGCCTGACATGCTGGGAACAGAGCTGGTCTGGTTTATTCGGCAACATTACCGCGAAGTAGACGTGATCATGATCACCGCAGCCAAGGAAATGGAAATGGTACAGGAAGCGCTGCGCGGCGGAGTATTCGATTACATCGTCAAGCCGCTGGTTTTCGAACGGTTTCGTGAACGGTTAGAAAGCTATCGGGAGCACGTCATTCGGACGAGAGAAGCTGTCGAGGTGGACCAGGAAGTCATTGACCAAATGCTGACCAGAAGGCTGGTCGCCCCGAAAAATCGAGATGCGTTTGCACCAAAAGGAATTGACCTTTTAACTTTGGAAAAAGTGATCGAGGCGATCAGACAGACGGGAGACAAGGGGGTCTCGGCGGAGGAAATTGGCCGCGAGATTGGAACCAGCCGAACAACGGCACGACGGTATTTAGAATACTTGGTCCTGGAAAAAAAGGCGCGTGCTGAATTGATTTATGGCACAGTTGGCAGACCGGAAAGAAAATATCGCTATCTTCCATAATGTTCCATGAACAATATGAACAAAAAGTGATTAATTTTCAAAATAGACCTTATGCACGAAAACTATTCCCCTAGAGACCGCGGTGGTACATTATGTTCAAGCGTGATAGCGCTTACAAATAAGCGGGTTGAGGGGGATATTTGTTTGATGAAAAGAAAAAAAGTGCTAATCACAGTGTCCACTTTTCTTACACTAGCATTGGCTGCTTGTGGTGGAGGTACTGGAAATACGGGAACAGCAAGTCCAGGAGCACAACCAGCGCAAGCGCCGCAGCCTGCCGCAGAGGCATCCAAATACCCAGAAAAGCCGATCGTGTATGTAGCTCCATCCGGTGCAGGTGGGGGCTGGGATAAGACAGCTCGCTCGGTCGCAAAGGTGTTGGCGGAAAGCAAGCTGGTTACGGAAACCATCACGGTAGAAAACAAGCCGGGTGGTGGGGGGACCGTGTTCTTGGCTGAGTATGTAAGCAAAGACAAAGGCAATCCTTATAAATTATTCGTTAGCTCTCCTCCTATCTTGATTAACAATAACAAAAAAGAGGGGAACAGCCCATTTGGTTACAAAAATGTCACACCATTGGCGCAAATGACGAAAGATTTCGGCACCCTCGTTGTGAAAGCGGATTCACCTCACAAGGACATCAAGAGCGTGCTGGACGCGATCAAGGCTGACCCCAGCAAAATTACACTGGCAGGGGGCTCTGCTCCAGGATCGATGGATCATCTGATCGGGGTATTGCCAGCAGCCAAATATGGAATTGATCCGAAAAGCGTCAAATACGTCTCGTATGATGGCGGCGGAGAAGCAATGGCAGCTTTGTTAGGAGGTAATGCAGATATCATTGCAACAGATGCTTCCAGCGTGGGTGAATATCTGAAAGCAGGTAAAATCCGCGTACTGGGCGTTACTTCTGATGAACGTCTCGGCGGCCAATTGAAAGATATCCCGACGTTAAAAGAGCAAGGCATTGATGCGACGTTCACGATTTGGCGCGGTGTCTTCGGTCCGGCTGATATGCCAGCAGACGCAAAAGCTTACTGGGATGCAAAGCTGAAAGAACTTTCCACGCATGAGACATGGACAAAAGAATTGGCTGCAAACGGTTGGGAAAGTGAGTACAAGGACGCTGCTGCTTTCTCAGCATTCCTGGACGAACAAGATAAGCAGGTCAAAGAACTGTTGACATCACTTGGTATGTCGAAGTAGGGAGAGGAGGGGTATCCCCTCCTTTTTCCACACCGTAGGAGGTATACATGAACCTGATGTTTGATCGTATCGGCAGCCTGTTTTTTGCGCTAGTAGGTGCACTCTTTATTGCTGAAAGTCGCAATATTTCGTCTAGCGCTTACGGAAGTCAGGTCGGACCGAATATATTTCCATTTGGGCTTGGCGTCATCCTGATCTTGTTGAGCTTGCGACTGTTGTGGGAGACCTACAAGAAGGGCGTGGCAGCTTCCTCATCCGAGTCACAGAGTCCACTGCGATACAAGCGGTTTTTATTCATTTTGGCAGCGACAGTCTTGTATGTATTGGTGTTGGAGCAACTCGGTTATGTCATCTCGAGCTTCGCTTTCCTTCTGTACGCCTTCACTATGATGGGAAGTAAAAACATTCTTAAATCAGGAATCGTTTCCTTACTGTTTTCAGTAGGCGTTTATGTCATCTATGTGCATTTGCTAAAAGGTACGCTTCCAGGACTACCTGCCTGGCTAGGCGTCTAGGGAGGGGGATAGATTAGCATGAGTGCATTGCAATTTTTGGCGGATGGTTTTCTCGTTGCCTTACAGTGGCATAATCTTGTCTTTGCCTTTATTGGCGTCCTGATCGGTACTGCGGTAGGGGTCCTTCCTGGCATCGGTCCAATGAGCGGAGTGGCGTTATTGATGCCCGTTACGGCTTCTTTGACTTCTGGCTTACCTCCTGAAAGTGCAGCGGCTAGCGCACTGATTTTGTTGGCAGGCGTTTACTATGGCGCGATGTACGGTGGTTCCACAACATCCATTTTGTTAAATACGCCGGGTGAATCCTCTTCAGTCGTTACGACATTGGACGGCTATCAGATGGCAAAACAGGGACGTGCTGGCGCAGCGTTGTCGATTGCAGCGATTGGTTCTTTTGTCGCAGGGCTCGTGGCGTTGATTGCTCTTGTGTTTTTGGCTGATCCATTATCCGATCTCGCTTTGAAATTCGGACCTGCTGAATATTTCTCCCTCATGCTTCTCGGCTTGTGTGCGGTCAGCGGACTGGGGGGGAAATCGATGACCAAAGCCCTTATTATGACAGTCACGGGACTCTTGCTTGCGACAATTGGGATGGATACCGTTTCGGGTGTGGCGCGGTTTACCTACGATATTCCCGATTTGTACCAAGGCTTGGAGTTCCTCACGATAGCAGTTGGGTTGTTTGCCCTTGGAGAAGTGTTCAAGACGATTATCGAAGACGATCAATCCACAAAGGAAATTATTAAAGTGGGGCGGGTACTGCCTTCCAAACAAGACCTAAAAGAAAGTGCCGGACCGATTACACGCGGCTCATTGCTTGGGTTTTTCATTGGTGTTTTGCCTGGTGCTGGTGCTACCCTCGCATCCTTCTTCTCGTATATTTTTGAGAAAAAGCTGAGCAAAGATCCTAGCCGCTTTGGAAAAGGAGCGATTGCAGGTGTAGCAGCACCAGAGTCTGCAAACAATGCTGCTTCTGGCGGTGCGATGATTCCACTATTGACGTTGGGTATTCCAGGGTCCGGTACCACTGCTATTTTAATGGGTGCATTATTGATGTATAACGTACAACCGGGTCCGCTATTATTCAGTGATCATCCGCAGATTGCCTGGGGCTTGATTGCCAGTATGTTTATCGGAAATGTCATGCTGTTGATTTTGAACATGCCATTAGTGAAAGTGTTTGCCAAAATCATTGAAACACCGTCCCATTTCCTGATTCCGCTCATTATCGCGATTTCCGTTTTCGGTGTGTACGCTGTGCAAATCAGTACGTTTGATTTGATTTTGCTCGTGATTTGTGGGGTAGCTGGCTATTTCCTGACGAAAAACGATTTTCCACTGGCGCCGCTCGTCCTCGGCCTTGTGTTGGGACCGATGATTGAAAATAACATGAGAAGAGCGTTGACCACCTCGAATGGCGACTTCTCGATCTTCTTCACGAAGCCGCTTTCCGCTGCTTTTCTGGTTTGTGCGCTTCTGTGGTTGCTGATCCCTCTCTTCTTAAAGCGCAGAGGGAAGCAAGTCATTATCAGTGAAGAAGCGTAACACCCTACTATTTGTCTTGACAGTGTCCTCGCGACCCCGTATCATTGGAAAAATTTCGGGAAACTGTTCTGCTTGATGGATGAAGCAGAACAGTAGAGGAGAGACAGACATGTTATACATTGAACCAGTTATCTTAGAAGGCAAGCTGGTCCGATTGGAGCCGCTCAGAATGACACATGTGGATGGAATCTGGGAAGCAGGCGCATACAAAGAGATTTGGCCGCATATGTCCGTTACCATTCGAACGAGAGAAGATGCTCAGGCTTTTATTCTGCAAGCTTTAGAAAATGAACAAGCCCAAACAGAATTACCATTCGTCATCATTCGCCAAGCAGATGAGCAGATCATCGGGAGCACGAGATTTTTAGGGATAGCGAAAAAGGATCGCGGATTGGAAATCGGGTTTACATGGCTGACCCCATCCGTCTGGAAAACGGGCGTCAATACAGAATGTAAATGGCTTCTCCTGCGCCATTGCTTCGAACAACTGGGGTGTATACGCGTACAGCTCAAAACAGATTCGCGCAATTTGAATTCGCAACGTGCCATTGCCCGAATCGGTGGCATTCGAGAAGGAGTCCTGCGCAATCATATGGTGTTGCCAGATGGATACATTCGCGACTCGGTATACTTCAGCATACTTGACTGTGAATGGCCAGAAGCCAAGCAAAAGCTGCAATTGTTGCTGTTTGGTGAATAAAGGCTTGGATTGATTGAAGGGCGTTCAGCGCATGTGTACAATAGGGGTGAACCAAGAGGGTTTACTCTGACAAGACCCGGAAAAGAGGGTATACATGAGACTGCGTTTGTCGCCACCGGGCTATTTATTGTTGCTCGGGGATCTGATCGCCTTTGTGCTGTTTGTTTATTACGGAAAAATCATTCATAACTACCCTGTTACGGTCATGGGGATTATTGAAACATTAGCCCCTTTCCTGGTGGGATGGATCATCGCGATTCTGCTTTTCAAGAGCTACGGACAGCGAACGTATGAATCTGCGGGCCGACAATTGTTATCTGCACTGATTACGTGGACAGTAGCTGCACCAATTGGCTTACTGATCCGCTCCTGGTGGACAGGTGTACCGACTACGCTTATTTTTGCAGGTGTGACTTATTTCATTACGTTGGCCTTTTTACTCGGGTGGCGTGTACCGTTCGCCATCGGGTACGCGATCTACAAACGCAAGAGACTACTCGCAACCAGCTAATAAAGTGACCCGAATTGGTTACGCTATCCTATGAACGACTTAGGAGGTGAATCAATTGGGAAAGAACAACAACAGCAAGGACCTCGGAAAAAACCGTGGCAAAACGCTGGATGAAAAAGATCGCAACACAAATTTACGACAATCGAACCATAATGATCGAAATGAAGGAACGGCAAAAGACCGCTGAGCAATCAGCGGTTTTCTACATTGATACAGGTCATGATGTGATATAATAGGTTTTGTTTTTTTCTAGTGAGTGGAGGGAAACGTATGACGGAACCGATGCAGAATGTACAGCCGGTGACCTTGTCGTCACAGGCATTTTTACTTTTGTGCAGACTATATGATGGCTGCTATGACGATTTGAAGCAAAATGAGCAGGTTCACGAACTCGTGGAGTCCATCGGTGATATTTTGCTGGCGGGTGTGGAGACATTGGAGAAACAGGAAGCCAAACCGAAAAATATTACCTTTCCACTTACCGTGCAGCAGGCATTTTTCTTGCGTCGGCTCGTGGTTGAGCTGTTGGCTCAGTCGCCGACGGACAAAGAAGACCGAACGACGCAATGGCTACAGGAGTGTGTGACAGCACTCGCTGGAGGCGGTGTCCAACCTGATGTCGAGCACTCGTGAGCTGCATGTGATTACGAGCGGTCGGCATTCGCTCGATGAGGCATTGCGAATGGCAGAAGCTGCTTATGCAGGTGGTATAAACTTTTTACACATACGGGAAAAGCAGCGTACTGCAAAGGAATGCATGGACTGGGTAAAGGCATTGGCGAATGTCATCCCCCTTTCGGCCTTGATCGTGAATGATCGGGTGGACGTGGCTGCTGCGTCAGGTTGTGCTGGTGCTCACCTGGCATACCATAGTCTGTCTCCTGCGGAAGCGAGAATGGTGCTGAAGAATGGTCAAAAAATAGGGCGTTCCGCCCATTCCGTGGAGGAAGCACAGCAAGCCATTGCCGCACAAGTCGATTATTTGCTCTACGGGCATATTTTTGCGAGTGGCTCGAAGCCAGGTCTAGCGCCAAGAGGAACAACAGAACTTGCGCAGATAACAGCACGATGGGATACACCGATCATCGGACTCGGTGGCGTCACACCGGACCGGACGGCGCAAGTTTTGAAAGCAGGGTGTGCGGGCATTGCTGTCTTATCGGGGATCACCGATGCAACTGATGCCAAGTCAGCAGCCAGCGCTTATCGAGAGGCATTGGATCGTTGGGAGGGAAAATAAAGCATGCGAGATATACAAAGACTTCGGGAAAAGATGGGTGTCTACTTTGTCGTTGGTACGCAGGACTGTGGGTATTCCAGCGAGAAGACCGTGCAAATTGTGGAAGCAGCATTGCGCGGAGGAGTAGGCACGCTTCAGTTGCGTGATAAAGGAAGCAAGCTGACCGCTGAGGAACAATATGAGCTGGGCAGACAACTGCAACAGCTATGCCGTGACCATGATTCCGTATTTTTTGTGAATGACGATGTAGATCTAGCGATTCGCTTGCAGGCAGACGGCGTTCATGTCGGGCAAGATGACATGGCGTTGTCGGAGGTACGGGCTAAAGTCGGCTCCGAGATGTACATCGGTGTTTCGGCAGGCACGGTCGAAGAGGCACTCACTGCCCAGAACGGTGGCGTTGATTGTATTGGTGTAGGAGCGATGTTCGCTACCCGTTCCAAGGCAGATGCTGGCGAGCCTATCGGACCAGATGGGCTAGAGGAGATCCGTAAGGCAGTCGGTCATGACTTGCCTATCGTCGGGATTGGTGGCATTACTCTGGAAAATGCTGCTGAAGTGCTTGCTGCCGGGGCTGATGGAGTTGCGATTATCAGTGCGATCAGCCAGGCCGATTCACCTGAAGAAGCAGCGCAAGCACTACAGCGAATTGTACGATCTCGTTAGCACGGACAAAGCGACGATTACATATGGTAGGGTAATAGAAACAAACCAGGATGATGCAATATTGGCGATCAAAAGGAGGTGAAGCCGATGAAAAATCGGATTTACCGTATCGGATATGAATGGGTGAGCAAACGGGAATTGCTCGAGCGATTGTTCATGACCGATTGCATTCTTATCGAACACAAGCGAATGCATCCCCCACCGGAGGATCAAGATACGGAATTGCCACCAGAAAAGGAAGTTCATGCTGTTTTGGTTCGCAGCCAGCGCCGCCCGGGTGAATGGGTGACGTTTAACGGGCTATACGAAATACAATCGAGAGAGCCCATCCCCTGGATAGATTCACCGCTGGAGTACCATCAATTCGGAGTAGAGTTGATTCCTGGCAATATTCGCAGGGAAAAGGCACCTCAAGGCAGGATACCCGCAAGAACCAAGCTGCAGATCGCAGCAGTGCGACAAGATACGGTATTTGTCACTGTTCCTGGACATCCATCTCGGCGCTACGAAATGTCAATGGCTCACGCGCGTTTTGCCAAGGATATCCCGACAGAAATGGAAATGAAGCTGCAAGTATACGCTTTTCCTCCACGCAATGATATTTTTGTGGATTGGTTATTGAAAGAAGGGCGTAAAACAGGAATCATTACGCGCCCCAATCAGGAAAGGGTAGAGAAATCAGCTTTTCAGGTGTGGGAGGATCTACGCCAAGAATACGGGATTAGTGTCAGTGCGGCATTGATTGCGATTAAACAGGCACTCATTGTTCTGGATCGTGCTGGTGTCGAGACTGACTTCCCATACCCGGCCCAAGAACGATCGGATTTATCTTTGTTCAGCGAATCGGAGCGAGATGCCTTTTATTCCTACCAATCCGTTCGATGCGCGATGGCCGCTGTCGCTGCGCTTCTGACGCTAGACCCCAAAGATCCATTGCAAGATACACTCTTGATGGATATCATGCTCGAGCAACAAATCAACCGCAGGCGCGAATAGCGTTTGCGGTTATTAGGTTTTTCACCAAAAGTAGTAGTATAATGGTAGTTGGTAGATGAACCCAATGAAAAGGATGTGTGACCATCATGTATGTATCCATGAACAGACTGACTGTACCAGCAGACTACCAATCCCATTTGGAACGCGCATTTGGTAATGGGGGAGAACGGATGAAGGAGGTTCCGGGTTTTTTGGAGTTCCTTTTCCTGGCACCAACGGAAGGTGACGAATACATCGTTTTTACGAAATGGACAGATGAGGGATCGTTTAAAAATTGGACAGAAAGCGAAGCTTTCAAGCGCGCGCATACAGGAACCAACCCAAATAGCCCGGTAAAATCGGATTTGCGCAATTACGCTGTCAAATCCCATTCATAAAGCGAAAGCATTTGTCTCTGCGGGGGCAAATGCTTTTTGGATAATTGAATAATAAACATCCTTTACCTTTTTATGCTCGATCGTGATATGATAGAAAATGTTGGGAAAGCGTTTTCAGTCAAACATGATCAGGAGGTGAAGGGTCCGAAAAAGGCAATAGATAAAGCGCGATATTAGGATGCTAGCCGAGATTGTTTGTCTGTAAGGATAAGAAGAGAACCTGATTGGATGGTGTCATTCTCTGCACCAGGATATCATCAAGCCGCTTTACATCTTGTCTCATTTACGTCCATAATAGAGCCTATACATACTTGGAAAAATAGCCTCAATGAAGCACGGAGAAAAGGAGCCAGAGTGTTTTGAAAAATCGAATAAGTAAGTATCTTACTCATTTGGTCCCTGCGGCGGTGGCCAAGACGTTTTCCTTTCTTTCAGATCATCATTACTCTGCTTTGCTTCTAGAAGACCGCGAAAATACAGAGGCTTTGTTTGTTCAGCAAATCACGAAATGGATTGAAGTAGTAAAAGTAATCGACACGTATGCATTCGAACGAGAATTGAGCGAAATTGCGTATAAATTTTCGTTACTCGGAATGAATCTTACGTATTTACAGCAATTTTTGCGCAAGTGTCGAGACGTTATTATGGAAGAAATGAATATCAACTCATTTTCTCTTGCCACGACGGAAATGGAGCGAGTAGAGCTTTTGCAAGGACAGATTCGTCTCTATCAATCGATGGACTACATTTTGCATCAAATGGACGATGTCTTCAACAAAAATTCGCATCAATTTCCAGTTGAAAAAACACAAACTTCTCCTGCAACTTCGGCCAAAGGAGAAGATGTTACCATGCTCGCTGAACAGGAGCTTGTTCAATTGGTTCTGCAATCCAGCGATATTGCCGTCTTGATGATCGATCGCCAGTTAAGAGTCATTGAAGCGAATTACGCTGTCTGTCATTTATTTGGCGTAGATCGGAATCAACTTATAGGTCAAAACATTGATCATGCCCTTCGCCCGCATATAAGCGAGCGTTTTGTTCAGTGGGTAATTGAACGCGCGCAGTCCGGCCATTATGTTGCGGAATACAGAGGCAAATGGACGACAGTGAGTACGAGCCCCATTTATTACGGTGGAGAGATGTGGGGAGCGATCGCCGTTCTTCGGAATGTTACGGAAAGCAAAAAGTACGAAGAAGAATTGAGCAAGCGAGAAGCGCTGGCAGCCGTTGGGCAGCTGGCTGCTGGGATGGCGCATGAGATTCGGAATCCACTGACAGCCATCAAGGGCTTCATTCAGTTGTTGCGGGAGCAAGGGGAAGCAAATCGTAGTGAATCTTATTTTTCAGTCATCTTAACGGAAATTGAACGCATTGATGGGCTATTGAACGATGTCCTGGTTTTGGCCCGGTACAGGGATGATAAAATCGTATCGGAACGTTTCTTAGTGATGGATGAGTTACATGGAGTCATTCGTTTACTGGAGCCAGAAGCGAATCGAAGAGGAATCAAGCTAGAGCTGGACATTGCACAAGGCGAGTGGCATGTGTTTGGTCATCGTTCGCGAATCAAGCAAGCCATCTTGAACATCTTGAAAAATGCCCTTGAAGCTTTGATGACCCAAGGCAACCTCGTTCAAGTGAAAGTGTACTCATCTCTTAATCAAGTCATCATTGTTGTGGAAGACAACGGACCCGGTCTATCAGATTCTTGCCTCCAAAATTTATTCGTTCCTTTTTATACGACCAAACAAGAGGGAACGGGGTTAGGATTGTCTACGACACAACGAATCATCGCGGATCACGGTGGCGAACTCTATGCGGAAAACTCTCCGAAACTAAAAGGAGCTCGTTTTGAGATTCGTTTACCTCTTTCCATTTCTTAAAAAAACAAAAAAGGATTGTGACTGTAGACGGATCGGATATCCGTCTTTTTTTATGTTCGATTGAGTAGATGGTCCTATTCGCGAAAAAGTTGCAAGTCTTTCGAATCAATCTTTTTGTAAGTTGTTGTCAAGGTGTGTCGATCAGTGGAATAATTTACAAAACGGTTACAATTTGAACGGAGTTGAACAACGGTGATTCGGATGCTGAAAAGAAACGAAACGAGGTGGAGCTACTGGGAAGTTTGGTATGAGGAAACGGAACATCTTTACACCGTTCATTACGGAAATGTAGGGGAAATTGGCGACTATTTTGCTGTAGTAGCGGAGCAGATTGAGGGAAGGCCTGACGAAGTTTTGCAGAGCTGGGCAGAAGAGATGAAAGAACAAGGATATCAGGTCATGAAAGAGAACGATTTCCATCCGATGATCATTCGCTTTCCCCATTTGTGTGAGTCAGAGATTGAGATGCGCTATTTGATCGAACAGCTGTTGGACGAATGCTTGGGAAAGACTGGGAATGGCCACAGCGACGGTGGGGAAGACAGCGAGAGGACGTTGGCAGTCATTTGCCGGGTGATCGATACGAAGAAAGCGGCTGCTGCTGTATTTGAAGCGATGTCCAGCGCACAGCTGGTCCGAGGGTTTTCCATCAGCATAAAGCAGGAGGATGGAAACTTGATTCCACTTAGTCCTCCTGCCTAAAATTGTCTGATTTATTTCACGATTTTGTGCCGTAGAGCTTTGGCCACTGCCTGGGTACGATCCTCGACACCCATTTTTTGCAAAATCCGATGCACGTGTGTTTTTACAGTGCCTTCTGATATAAACAAGTTTTGCGCAATCTGATCATTTCGATAGCCATCTGCGATCTGTTGAAGTACATCTAACTCTCGATCCGTCAATTCATCTAGCAAGACTGATTGGGAAGAGGTAGTCGAATCAGGTGTCTCACGTTGACCTAGCAGAGCTTCGGCAAGGGCTTTTGCAGCTGTCACTGTGTGGAAGAGGGCTTCTCCCTGGTGGGCTCTGCGAATGAGGTCAAGCATTTCCTGAGAGTCGGCATCCTTTAGCATATAACCGACGGCTCCAGCACGAATTCCTTCCACCACATAATTGTGATTGTCAAAGGTGGTAAGAATCAATACCTTTGTGCGAGGATGCTGCTGCATGATTTCTCTAGTGGCCTCAATGCCAGATTTGTTAGGCATCTGAACATCCATCAAAACGACATCAGGTGCGAGGGCGCCAATCAGTTCAACAGCTTCCACGCCATCGGAAGCTTCCCCAATTACTTCCATATCGGATTGCATTTGAATGACATAACCCAACCCTTGGCGAATCATGGTTTGGTCATCTACTAGGACCACGCGAATGGCTCCTTCTTTTTGTTTACCGGTCATGTTCGCATGCTCCTTTCAGGTTCAGTCTGGCGAATCGGAAAGCTGAAATCGAGTTGGAATCCGTGAGGCTCTCGAATGCGATACGCGAGAGTTCCGTTCAATAACTGAATTCGTTCAGATATGCCAGTTAGGCCAAAACCAGGTTTAATTTTTTGGTCGCTCGTGATGCTTCCATCGTCTCGAATGGACAACAAAAGGATGTCCTTCTTTTGTTCAATGATGACGAGAATTTCTTTTGCGTCAGAATGACGTAGTGAATTGGTGATCGCTTCTTGCAAAATTCGATAAAACGTTATCGTCATTTCTTGAGAGAGCGGAATGTCCAGATCGGAGCATATCAACTCCATTTTTATTCCTGTATGCTTTTGAGCCTGCGATAAGAGAGCTCGTAGAGGCGTAAGCCCCAAGGAGGTTTTATCCAGGGCCAATGTATGGACAGACGTGCGAATATCCTCCAGACTTTGCTTGGCAACACCGAGCATGTTGCGAACGGCTTCTTGTGCGTTGTCAGGTCCATCTTGCAACATATACTTCAAGGCATGTAGCTGGACAATGAGTGAAGTCAAACTATGGCCCAATGCATCGTGAATATCACGGGCAATTCTCGTTCGTTCCTCCAGAACCGCTACTTGAAGGGAATGAAGTGCTGCTTCTTGAAGTTGTAAGTGCGCCTCTTGCAACTCTGTATGTGCTTTTTGCAACTGCTCCAGGTGCTGTTGGTTGGTTTCGTACGCTTCAGTTTGAATCCGATAGCCACGTGCGCCGATATAGCAACCCACATACGTAAGGATATAAGAGATGATGTGCGTGAATTTCAGGCTTTCTTCAAAATATAAAAAAAGCGTACTGCACGTACCAAAAAAAGTAGCATAAGCCAATGCACGGCGTCCATGAATGTGAAAACCGATAAAAACAGCGAGTGGGAGCATCAAGCCGAAGCCCTCTCCACCCAAGATGAGGGATTTTAGTAACGAGACAATTCCAAGCACGACTGTCACTAATTCGAATTGGAAAGGCTTCCATTTTTTCTTGGAAGTCCAAAATACCACAAGGTAACAAATAAATAGTACAATGGTAAGAGAAAATTGCAACGGAGTTTCCCGTTTAAATGAATCAGGAAGCAAAGCTAATACAATTAAGATGGAAAACCACATGATTAGTAAACGTTTTTGTATGGCTTTCATCATTATCTTCAACAATGAGAAGTCCTTCTTTCTCTGCCGAATAATCACTTAACTTCATTCTAGCATGCGTTGTCGTCTATCTCCAGATAGATAAATCCCTGTCAGAAATCTACCCCTGGGTAGACTTCACTACATATACATTTCAGTAGAATTATTTTTGGGAAATAAACGATTAGTTATGGGTGTGAAGTGGTTAAGTAAGGATGGCAAGGGAGGTTCTCATGAAAGAACTGATTCAGTTGGCAAAACTCCTGCAAGAAGCCAGTGTTTTGTTTACCACGATTTCTGAGCAAGAGCTGGATACAAGCGATGTAACTTGGCAACAGGTCTTGATTCTGGAGCAGCTTGGAAATGGGCCAAAAACGATGGGGGACATAAGTAAGACTGTCGGTCTTTCATACAGCACAACTTCCGGTCTCATTAACCGGTTGGAGCAGGAAAACCTGGTACGCAGGTTCCGAGACCAATCAGATCGACGAGTTGTGTGGGTGTCACTGACAGAGCGTGTATACCAACAGCGAGATGTGAAATGGGGAAATTCACAAACCGTTTAAAAATGGTTTGTTTCATCCCTTGATATTTCGTTAAACGAAATGCTACTACGAGGTTCACCTTATTCATTTCGTCATGCGAACTATTACTCACAAAGAATTAGCAGATATATAAAGAAGAGGTGAGTGGATTGAATCTTTCTGAACTATCGATTAAACGCCCGGTCACCATGATTATGTTGACTCTGGCCATGATGATTTTTGGTTTCGTTTCACTGCCTCGCTTGTCGATTGATCTCATGCCGGATCTTAACTTCCCGGTTGCTGTCGTGGTTACATCCGTTGACGGCGGATCTCCGAGTGAGGTAGAAAAACTGGTAACGAAACCGATCGAAGACGCACTTGCAACGGTATCCGATTTAGATAGTATACAATCGGTATCGATGGAAGGCGCTTCGCAGGTTATCCTCATGTTTAACTGGGGGACAGACCTTGATCAGGCGACTCTCGACATGCGGGAGAAGGTAGATCAGGTTCGTGGCTCTTTGCCTGACTCAGCCAGAGCGCCACGCGTACTGCGCATTGACCCGAACAGTACACCGATCATTGAGTTTGCGGTGACGGGTGAGCAAGATATCAACAAATTGAAAAAGATGGCAGAGGATATGATCCAATCACGCCTGGAGCGTATTGATGGGGTCGCATCTGCTTCCATCAGCGGCGGACAAAGCCGGATCATCGATGTTACAGTCGACCCAGCCAAACTAGCGGCGTACGGACTGTCACTTGACCAAGTTCAGCAAGCCCTCCAGACCAGCAACATGTCAGGTTCCGGTGGAGCGGTACGCGAGGGTGACGCCAAGCTCAACATCCGTGTACAAGGTGAGTTTGCTGATATCGAACAAATCGCGCTGACACCAATCTCTGTGGGAGGAAACTCCATCAGGCTCAGCGATATTGCCGAAGTAAAAGACACGCATCAAGATGTAACGCAAATGAGTTACGTAAATGGAACACCTAGCTTGGGTATTAAAGTGACAAAAGCTTCTGGCGGAAATACCATTGAGGTAGCAGATGATGTAAAAGCTGAGCTGGAGAAAATCAAAAGCGAGCTGCCAGAAGGCGTAAAAATCATTACGACTCTGGATACATCCATCTACATTAAGGATTCCGTTTACACCACCGCTGAACATGCCTTGTTGGGTGGCGGTATCGGTATGATCTTGCTGTTCTTCTTCTTGGGCAGCTTGCGATCCATGGTCATTGCGGTCATCGTTCTTCCAGTATCGATCGTTGCTACGTTCTTGCTGATGTACATGACTGGACAGACGATCAACCTGATTTCCCTCTCCGGTTTGACATTGGGATTGGGATCATTGATTGACTTTGCAGTTGTTATGCTCGAGAATGTTTTCCGCCATCGAGAACAGGGAAAAGGCATGATGGAAGCCGCCTTGGATGGTTCCAAAGAAGTAGGTACGGCAGTTATGGCTTCTGCTTTGGCGCAAATTTGCGTATTCTTGCCGATTGCCCTCACAGAAGGTATTGCCTCTGAGTTGTTTGGACCACTTGCATTGACGGTTGTTTACTCACATATTGCGGCGCTTGTATTCTCTATTTTGCTCGTGCCGATGCTGAGTTCGAGAATTTTGAACAAAATTCCGTCGCATACACATCATGAGAACTATCGTGGAATCAATCCTGTTACGTGGTTTAACATTGGATTTAGCAAAGTAGAAAAAGGCTACCAAAGATTGTTAAAATGGTCATTGGGCCATCGTAAAACGGTCATGATTTCTTCGGTCGTCATGATGGTGGGCTCTCTCGCATTGACCCCATTGATCGGGGCAGAGTTTATCCCGGCCATGGACCAAGGTCAAGTAAATGTCTCCATCAAAATGCCAAATGGTACCGTTCTGGCTGAAACAGAAAAAGTTACCCGACAAGTAGAAGAAATTGTCAACACGGTTCCGGAGAAGAAAATTGTAGCGACTTCGGTTGGTAGCAATGCATCACCGATAGCGAGCACCTTGTCATCCAATCAGGGAACGATCAGTCTGATGCTGGTAGACCTCGACCAGCGCACACGTTCCTCCAATGAAGTTGTGATGGATCTCCAGGAAAAGCTGAAAGATATTGCTGGACCTGAAATCAAGGTAAGCGCACCATCTGGTATGACTACGGGTTCCCCAATCCAACTGAAGGTTAGCGGGGATGATCTGGACGTATTGAAAGACATTAGTGGTATCATTAAAGGTGAAATTGAGAAGGTACCTGGTACGAGTAACGTAACAACCAGCTTGGAAGAATCAAGACAAGAGCTGGAAGTGAAGATCGATGCTGGGAAAGCGAGCTTGTACGGCTTGACGACCGGACAAATTCTCTCCAGTGTTCGCACTTCCTTCCAAGGTCAAACGGTAACGTATTATCGTACAGGTGATGACGAGATTGACGTCAACCTCAAGCTGCCGAAAGAGTTTCAGGAAGATATAAACTTCTTGAACAATATGCGTATTTCCGCTCCAGGTGGAGCACAGATCGCGCTGACCTCAGTTGCGACTATCAGTAAGGTAGATGTGCCGGTTTCGATTAACCGTGCCAACTCCAGCCGTGAAGTTCAAGTAACGAGCGATTTGGCAGGGCGCGACCTGAGCTCTGTCACACGGGAAGTGCAAGAGAAAATCTCGAAACTGAATCTCCCGGACGGCTACACAGTCGATTTTGGCGGGCAAAGTGAAGAAATGATGGAATCATTCACTAGCCTTGCTCTCGCGATTGTACTGTCAGTTGTGCTTCTCTATATGGTAATGGCAGCGCAGTTTGAATCGCTCTACACCCCATTTATCATCATGTTCTCCGTGCCACCGACCGTTACAGGCGTTCTGCTTGGACTATTGGCGACAGGCACAACGATCAGCGTTGGGGTTTTGATCGGGTACATTTTGTTGATCGGTCTGGTCGTGAACAACGCGATTGTATTGATCGACTACGTGAACCAACTGCGCGCAAAAGGTATGGAGCTGTATGATGCGATCCTGCATGCTGGACCGATTCGTCTTCGTCCGATTTTGATGACGACACTCACCACCATTCTGGCGATTGGACCGCTCGCATTCTCTGGCGGTGCCGGATCTGAGACGAATGCACCAATGGCCGTGACGGTTATTTTCGGTCTCGGATTCTCTACACTGATTACACTGGTTCTGGTTCCTGTCGTTGCTTCCTGGTTTGATGATTTAGGGAAAAAGAGACGCTTGAAGAAAAAGTTGAAACTCGAAAAGAAACTTGCTAAGAAACAAAAGACAATCAATCCCGCTTTGGAATCGTAAGACGTTTGTGGGAAGAGGAGGGACATACATGAAACTAAATAAAAAACCCGTCATTTTGGCACTGCTGGCCATCTCGCTAGTGGCAGGGTGCTCCAGCCCGCAAGCGGAAACGCCGCCTACGGAAACAGTGGAAGCGTCAACCCCTGTACAGATTGAAACTGTTGCAACGGGCACAGTGGTATCCGATTCTGGTCTCACAGCAAAGCTGGCACCGAGTGAGGAAGTGCAAGTCTCCCCGAAAATGGGTGGGAAAATTTCTTCTTTGCCAGTGAAACTGGGCCAATACGTGACAAAAGGTCAAGTATTGTTCAAGCTCGATGAAAAAGATCTGGTGAACAGTGTCAAACAAGCAGAAGCAGCCTACAACGTATCAAAAGCGAGCTTAAACCAAGCAGGCAGCAGCTCTGATCAAGGCTTGGTTCAAGCGAAAAATAGCCTGAAGCAGGCAGAAACCGCACTTCAGGATGCAAAAGTAAACCAGCAGCGGATGCAACAGCTCTTTTCACAAGGAGCGATTTCCGCTCAGCAAATGGAACAGGCAAATTCTCAACTGACAACGGCACAGACCTCTTATGATAACGCGCAGCAGGGAGTGCAATCTGCGGGGCAAAAAACAAGTGTGCAAGTTTCCGAAGCCTCTGTACAACAAGCGCAAGTAAGTCTGCAAAATGCTCGTGAGCAATTAGCGAATGCGACTGTGACGTCTCCGATCAATGGATATATTTCCAGCGTAAGCGGCGCAGTTGGTCAAATGGCAGGTCAGCAGCCGGTTGTAGTTGTCGTTAACACGAACCCACTTCTGGTAAAAGCGAATCTGTCAGAAGCAGACATCACAAAAATAAAAGTAGGAACTACCGTAAAAGTAAACGTACAATCGACAGGAAAAACGATTGATGCCAAAGTAACGGCGATGAGTCCAGTAATGGATACGCAGCTCAAGGCATATCCAGTGGAGATTACGATTCCAAACCCATCCAATGAGCTGAAGTCCGATATGGTAGTGAATGTAACCTTCCCAACGGTTGGGGAAAGTGGAGCAAAATCGATCGTTGTAACACGCGGTGCGGTCTTTGATCGCGATGGTAAACAGTATGTATTCAAGCTGGAAGGTGACATTGCAAAACAAGTCGAGGTCACTACAGGGAAATCCTCTAGTGATACGATCGAAATTTTGACAGGCTTGTCTGCCGGCGATAAGATCGTGGTAAAAGGGCAAACACTGCTTCAAGATGGCGGCAAAGTCACGATTCAGTAAAAAAAGAATAGCAGAGAAGGGGCGGAGTACATCCGCCTCTTTTTTGTGTACAATGGAAGTATTCGTCTCACTATTCCAAAAGGGGGGGTATTCCTTTGTATTTCCGCAAACCACAGTCTGGTGATTATCCTGCGCAGTTTGAAACCTATATCAAAATCGCACCTGAAGGGAATCTGAATGAGTTGCTGTGCGCTCAGGAGGAAGAAATACTTGCATGCTTTCGATCATGCGGGGAGGAACAGAGCATGTTCCGTTATCAGGAAGATAAATGGAGTGGAAAGGAAGTTCTCGGCCATATTATGGATACAGAGCGAATCATGTGCTATCGCTTGCTGTGTGCTTCCCGCGGAGATAAGACCCCCTTGCCTAGGCATCAGGACATGTATGTCAGTCTTACGAATTTTGACCGTCGACCGCTTGTCGATCTACTCGAGGAGTATCGGACTGTGCGCTCTTCTACTCGAGCACTGGTAAAAGGGCTTACAGAAGAAGAGTTGAGTCGTTCGGGCGTGATTATTCAGGACAAGACAACTGCAACTGCACTCGTCTATTTTATCCTTGGGCATGCTGCTCATCATTTACATGTCTTCCGAGAAAGATACATGTCACATTTGTCACAAATCTGATCTATTTTCTAAAGTGGACCAGATATATCCATCCAATTGTTACGGTTTGTGCTGAGTTTTAAGACATAATGAATATTATGTAAAGTAAAATGTCACGGATTTAAGACAAAGTGTCATTGCTACTTTTGAAGGGGGAAAAGATTCGATACAATGAGAAGATAGTGGATAAAATACCCACCGGAGGTACATATGACTGGCGATATTACTGTGTTTTTGGCTTTTGCAGCAGGTTTTCTCTCTTTTATTTCCCCTTGCTGCCTGCCGCTTTATCCGTCCTTTTTGTCTTACATAACTGGGGTTACGGTTGATGAAGTGAAGAAAGGGAGAGCTGTTTTTCGCAAGCAAGCCTTCTTGCATACCTTTTTCTTCATAGTCGGGTTTTCGATCATTTTCGTTGCGCTCGGGCTGTCTACATCTTGGATCGGAAGCTTGTTCACTGACCAACAGGACTTGATTCGTCAACTGGGCGGTATTTTGCTTGCTGTCATTGGTTTGGTTATGCTTGGCGTGTTTAAAATGGATTGGATGATGCGTTCTTTTAAAATCGATTTAAAATCGAGGCCATTGGGGTATACTGGGTCCATACTGGTGGGAATGACGTATGCAGCTGGATGGACACCTTGTGTGGGACCTATTCTTTCTGGCATTATCGTCATGGGTGTTTCCAATCCTGCAAGCGCCTTGGCCTACACATTGGCGTATACGCTCGGATTCGCCATTCCATTTTTTGTCATGACGTTCTTCATCAGTAAGGTGAACGCGATTGTGAAGTATTCCGACCTGTTTATGAAAATCGGAGGAGCCATTATGATTTTGTTTGGTATTCTTCTGTATACAGATAAACTGACGGATATTACACGCGTTCTTATTCAAATGTACGGAGGCTTTACGGGATTCTAACTCAGTAGGGCAGAGGTGACAAAATGAAAAAGCTGTTGCTCGCGGTGCTCGTATTATTGGGGGTCGGACTTGCTGTTTGGGAAAAGCCTCAAGAAACGGCCGCAATCGTAGCAGAGGTTCAAAAACCGGAAGTTGGCTTTGCGGCTCCTCATTTTACACTGACAGGATTAGACCAGCAGACGTACAAGGTAGAAGGAAAAAGGGCAAAACCATTAGTCTTGAACTTTTGGGCTTCCTGGTGTGGACCATGCAAGCTGGAGGCGCCGGATTTACAAAAAGTCTACGAAAAATATGGTGGACAGGTTGATCTCTATGGCGTGAACGTCACGAGCAATGACAGCCCGGAAACAGCTATGGCCTTTGTCACTAACTACAAGCTGACATTTCCGATACCAATGGACGTAGCTGGTACTGTGTCGAACCGTTACAAGGTGATGGCATTTCCAACTACTTACTTGATTGACACAGATGGAATCGTACGAAAGAAGATAATCGGAATGGTTGATGCTCCTACACTGGAGCTAGAACTGCGCCAGTTGCTAAGTCCAAAGCCATAGGGAAGGCTCATAAGTCGCTTGGAGAGAATTCTCCGGCGGCTTTTTCTATTTGTAGACACGTATGACAAGGCCCATTTTGCAAGTGAATATCTTGATTTTGTATGTTTGCCTAAAGAGCGGGGTTGTTCTCCTTCATAGACTGGAGTGATCTAGGGCAAAGGGAGGAAAACGGATGGCCAAGGGCAAAAAGATCAAAAAGAAGAATTCGCGACAGCACCCCAATCAAGTACAGCTGAAAATCGTAACGTCCCATACATGTCAAGTATGCAAGCAGCAATGTGCACGAGGGTTGGCATATCTGGAACAGATGTCCCAGCCCGGCGCGATCGGCTTAGGTGTACCATGCATCCTCACTAAGCAAAAGCCATAGCTCGTCCTTTTCCATGTGCGGAATATTGGGTTTATGAGAGAGAGCCCCTTCGTGTGGCTCTTTTTTCATTTTTTATGAGGAGTTGAGAGGTGAGTAAATGTGACAAAAGTGGTTCAGTAGAGCCAACATGTCACAAAGTACTTGATGACGATGTGTAACTGGTGGGGATGACAGCCATGTGGCTGATAAGGTAACCAAGAAAAGATTGGGCTTCCTCTGCCCCCAGAATTCGAGCCAGGAAAAGGCTGGTCTTATTCAAATACGTGATACTGGGGATGCTTTTTTGGTAAATATGAAAGAATGCAGACCCAATAAACGACTTTTTCATCTATGTGGATTCGTAATCTCCCTAAATTCATCTGCTGCCTAGCAAGCTAATGTCATTTTAATCCATGATGTTAGCTTGTTTTTTAAAGGCTCCCCAATACCAGGCTTGTATGCTGGCAGGTTTAACGGCTGTGTATTATACTGAAGGGACTGATAAAAGCAAGGGAAAGGGGCAAAAATGACATGCGTCCATTACAAATATCACCAGAGACGGCTGTCAAGCTGGCAGAAGCGCTTCAGGTACCTTTGGAGCGTCTCATGCACATGCCACAGCATATCTTGTTGCAAAAAATGATGGAGCTGGCTAATCAAGAAAAGGAAGCAAACGAAGCAGCAAATAAAAACCAAGAATAGGCGAGCGATACAAAAGGAGGAGAAAAGATGGGGGCAAACGTAGCACATAAATTACGTACGGGGCTCAAGCCACAGGCGTTTGTGGAAAGCATGACAAAAAATCAGGATACATACCAAAATTGGTCGGATGCATTTTCATGGGAGGATGAACAAGACCGTGCATTTTTTGCTTCGCTCCAGCATCGTGATGACCTCAGATGCTTGATTTTGGCTGCGGACTGGTGTGGCGACGTCGTTCGCAACTTGCCAGTCGTCTTGCATGCTTTGAAAGAAACAGACATGCCCGTGGAAATTATGGTGATGGAAGAACACCTCGATCTCATGGATGAGTTTCTCACGATGGGTGGTCGGGCGATTCCTGTTGTTATTTTCGCGGACACAGGCGGACATGTTCTGGCAAAATGGGGACCGAGACCGAAGCATGTCCAAGCTGTCATGACGGCGTTTAAACAGCAAAACCCGGATCGAAACGCCTCAGATTATGAAGACAAGATCAAAGTGGCACGTGCCGAAATGCTCGAGCAATATGGAGAAGGTACTGGCTACCAGCAAGTGATTGTCAAAGAACTGAGAGAGCTGCTTTCCTCGATCTAATCTATCACATCAATAACAGGGCGGAGTCACGGCTCCGTCCATTTTCATGCAGAAGGGCTGAATAACATGCATTACTACGGGAATGAAACCATTATGTCCTTGGAACAGGTGCTTCGTTTAAAGGCATCGGAAGTTCGAATTCTGGAGTGGGTACGTACCTACGAGTTTTTAGAAAACAGCTATGGGATAGATGAAGCCGTTCCCTACTTCTTGGAGATAAAATGCGAAGAAGAGCAAGTGAAGATTCGTAAAAACCGCATACTTGACTTCCCGGAATACTCCTGTGAGGAAGAAGCAATATTTCAAGAAGTAGACGAGGCACTGCGCGTCTTCCACGAGTGGGCACAGGAGATTTTGGCGAAAAAAGAGAGTCAATCCAAATAAATATATTGACGTCAAACAAAGTTCATGGTAAATTAATAAATGTCGCTTCTGGTTGAAGAAAGTAGACGCAGAAGAAAGACAGCACATATTGTGGGGAGATAGTGAAGTGGCTAAACACGGCAGACTGTAAATCTGCTCCCTCCGGGTTCGGCGGTTCGAATCCGTCTCTCCCCACCATTGATTTTCTATTGATGATGTGCTATTTTTTCATAGTTTCACATGCCGGTGTGGCGGAATGGCAGACGCGCGCGACTCAAAATCGTGAGGGAAACCGTGGGGGTTCAAGTCCCTTCACCGGCACCATATTAAAAACGAATGCACACTAACCATGATGTTTACAGACACATGGAAGGTGTGCTTTTTTCATATACGGAAAACACTTCAAACAGCGGCGAGTCTAAGACTTGATTTTTAGGTCTTAGGTCGCCGCTGTTTCATTTTCGGGGAACGAAAATAGCTGGCTTAAAAGTTCAATTCTGCAATCGTCTCGCCAAACAGAACCATGCCATTTTTTTGAAATCCGAGTGAAGCGTAAAGGTTTTCGGCTGCGACATTGGCTGGAGCATAACCAATGACAATTTTTTGGCAATCATCTTTTGCTTTCAGTATATCAATGACTTGCGAAATCGCAGCACGTCCGTAGCCTTGGCGTTGATAGTTGGCATCAACTAAGAGTCTGTAAATCCAGTAGTTTCCATCGTCGGGGTCAAGCCCATACATGACAAAGCCAACCATCGTGTCCTCATGGTATATGGCCAAAGGGACAAATGTAGTTTGAAACTTTGCTTCGGCTATGGAGTAGAGGTTCGGGGCAACAAACTCACTCTGTTCAGGAGTAGGTTCCAGTTCAATACACTCTTCCCAGTTTTCCAGGGTTACTTCACGAAGTGTCACAGACATCTAATCACATTCATCCTTCCAGGGGGTGTTTTTGCCAATATATTACATTTTATCCTACGTGAAAAGACAGCCAAAATCAATAGCGTGCACAAAATTTTTTCCATTCTATGCAGCGCTAGAAAAAGGAAAAAAGAGATGGAATTCATCTAATTTTCAGAAATAACATTTAATGGAAAATTCATTTGACACTATAGAAGAGTCATCGATATAGTTGGGATGGAAGTATTTGTAATCAATTAGATTTTTTGCCATATTCGAATTGTGATTACATCTGCACAATTCCGAAAGGGGGGAAATGCATTGCATCAGGATAAGAAGCAATGGAATGGCGGATATCCTTTAAGTCATCCACAAAAGCGTATCTGGTATACGGAAAAATTACATCCACAGCTTCCTGTTCATACGTTAGGGGGGATGGTGCGGGTTCAAGGAAAAGTGAAACTGGATGTACTTGAAGCGGCCATTCACCTGTTCATTCAAAAGAACGATGCTTTGCGACTCAACTATCAGGAAGAAGAGACAGTCCTTCAGTTTGTTGGAGAGTACGAACCGCAGCCATTGCAGGTATTTGATTTCAGACAAGAACCGAATGCCCCTGATCGGTGCAGACAATTCCTGCAAGCTTTGTTTGCAAAACCATTTTCGATCGGACAGGAGCCTCTATTCTACTTTTGTCTGATTCAACTGAGTGACGAAGAAGCGGGATATTTTGTAAAGTTTCACCATTTGATTGCTGATGGTTGGTCCATCTCCATTATGACAGAACAAATTGCTCACTATTATGACACGTTGTTAGCAGGCGGTACCGTTCATGTAGGAGATGAACACGCTTATCAAGCTTTTGTCGACAGGGAGCATGCCTATTCTCAGTCTGAGAGATTTGAAAAGGACAAGCGATATTGGCGGGACAAGTTTCAGAGCTTGCCTGTGATCACGACATTAGCAAAGGCAACAGATACGACCGAGGGCAAGCGCAAAGTCTATGCATTCAACCGTGAAGATTCGACAAGAATACGCCAATTTGCAGACCAGATGAAATGCTCGCTAAATTCCTTGTTTGTGGCTCTCGTCAGTCTTTACCTTCAGCGTTGTACGAGGCAAGAAGAGATCGTGATTGGTACGCCGCTGTTAAATCGCTCAAGCAAAGTGGAGCGCAAAATATTCGGGATGTTTACCAGCACTATGCCATTTCGTCTGGCAGTTCCGATGGAAATGGATGCCTTCGATTATGTTAAACATGTCAACAGGGAATTGACTTCCTGTTTTTTTCATCAGAAATATCCGTACGATTTGCTGGCTCAAGAATTGGAATTGAAGAAACATGGCTATGACAGCCTGTTTCAGATTTGTGTAAATTATTACAGCACGCAGCTGCCCTTCACCATTGGTGGGTATTCCGTGACGAATGAGGAGTTTTACAACGGTCACCAGTTGTATTCGCTCCAAGTAATTATCAGGGAATGGGCTACAGATGAACGATTGACGCTGGAAATGGATTATAAGATCGCCGAGTACACGGAAAATGATGTTGATCGAATAGCGGATCATCTCGTAAGGCTGCTCAATCAAATGATCGCGAATCCAGAAGTACCACTGTCCAATCTGAACTTCCTTGCTGACGAAGAGTTGGCACTACAGCTCAAAACGTGGAACGATACAGCTGCTTCCTATTCCAGCGAGAAGACGGTTGTCCAGTTGTTTGAAGAGCAAGTTAAACGCTCGCCACAGGGAGTTGCATTGGAGTCAGAGGGGCGCATGCTGACATTCCAGGAACTGCATGATCAAGTAAATCGACTCGCTCAGTCGTTGCGTAACCGAGGAGTTGGCCCTGGCGTTATTGTTGCGCTTCTAGCAGATCATTCGCCAGAGATGATCATCGGGCTGTTGGCCGTGCTAAAAGCAGGCGGGGCTTACCTTCCGATTGACCCTCAACTCCCTTCTCAGCGAATCGAATATCTGCTGTCTGATTCTGGAGCGGACCTGTTGCTTCGCCACACCTCGCGAACAGAGGTTATTTCGTGGTCCAAAGTAATCCTGGAGCTCGGTGATCCGTCCCTGTATCTAAATGATGGGGCAATCCTGGAATCGGTTAATCAGCCAGAGGATTTGGCCTATGTTATTTATACCTCAGGCTCTACCGGAAATCCGAAGGGGGTCATGGTTTCTCATCGAGGGTTAGTCAACTATATTTCGTGGGCAAAAGACCGTTATCTCTCCTGTCCTGAAGAAGCGTTTGCTTTTTATTCCTCACTGGCATTTGATTTGACGGTTACGTCCATTTTTTGCCCGTTGGTAAAGGGAAATCGGATGGTTATCTATCCGAACTCTGATTCAGAGTTTGTGTTATCGCGCATCTTTAGCGATGGACGCTCCCATGTCGTAAAGCTGACACCTGCCCATCTGTTTTTGCTACAAGAAATCGCTTTGCCTTCTACTACAGTAAAGAGAGTGATTGTGGGCGGAGAGGACTTGAAGGTGAGTTTGGCTGAGGCGATTCATGCGAAATGGAACGGACAAATCGAAATTCTCAATGAGTATGGCCCTACCGAGACAGTAGTCGGGTGCATGATCTATCAATACGATCCAGAGATCGATGTCGAGGGATCTGTACCGATTGGACATCCGATCAGTAACGTGCAGCTCTACATTTTGGATTCATATGGGAAGCCAATTCCGATCGGATCGACAGGAGAGCTTTTCATCTCGGGAGATAGTGTGGCACGGGGGTATCTTAACCGCGAGGAATTGACGCAAGAGCGTTTCCTACCCGATCCGTTTTCGCCAGGAAAAGTGATGTACAAGACGGGCGATCTGGTCCGCTATCGGCCAAATGGAGTCATGGAGTATCTGGGACGGGCTGACTATCAGGTGAAGATTCATGGTTACCGCATTGAATTGGGTGAAATTGAACAGCAGCTACTTGGTCATTCTTCTGTGCGTGAGGCAGTGGTGATCGATCGCATGGATACGTGGGGGCGTAAGTACCTTTGTGCTTATTTGATCACGGAAGCATCTTTCCGGGAAAAAGAGCTCCGCGAAGAACTGGCAAGTCGATTGCCCGCCTACATGATCCCGTCGCAAATCGTGCAGCTTGAACAGTTTCCGCTGACCTCAAATGGCAAGGTAGATCGGAAACAGCTTCCCGAACCTGTCATGGAGCGAAAAGGTGCGGAGGATGAAACCAGTCCTCGTGACGAGTTTGACAAGCTATTGGTAGAAGTGTACGAGGACGTGCTTGGTCGTTCACCATTTGGTCTACATGACCCGTTTTCCCAACTAGGGGGGGATTCGATCAAGGCGATTCAGGTTTCCTATCGATTGCATCAGCGAGGAATCAAGATTCCGGTGAGAGACATCTTGATTTATGACACGATTACAGAACTAAAAGCGAGAAGTGACTGGAGCTGGGGAGTGGAACAGATATCACAAGAGCCGTGTACTGGCGAGTTGCCGTCATCTCCCATCGTTTCTTGGTTTCTGTCACAACAGTTCCGCAATGCTGATCATTGGAACCAGTCGTTGCTCCTTGAAAGCAAAGAAAAAGTAACGCTGGAGGAGTTTGAAGCGAGTCTATCTGCACTGGTTAACCATCACGATTGTTTGCGACTCAATTACTCTGCAAAAGAGGGGAAGCTCTTTTACAATGAGAGCCACCTTACCAGCCGAGTGTCAGTGTCTTGCGTCGACCTTGCTTCCTTACCGCAGGAAGAACAGGAGAGTAAAATGCTTGAGGCGATGGGAGCTTGCGCTGTGAGCTTCAAGCTGGAAGAATCTTTGCTGTTTACCGGTTGTCTCTTTGAATTAGGTCCCGATCGACCTCAGCGATTGTTTCTGACGGCCCATCATCTTGTTGTGGACGGTGTCTCCTGGAGGATTCTCCTGGAAGATTTGATGAGTGCCTTGTCCAGTCTTAAACGGAATGAGCCGATCGTCTTGCCGGATAAAACACATTCGATGCAAGCTTGGATAAAGGAAGTCGCCGCCTTTTACCAGTCGGATCAGGCAATCAAAGAAAAAGCATATTGGGACATGTTTTCCATCCCGGAAGACAAAGTTCCTACGGATTTCGATTTTGGCGAAGACTTGGTAGAATACAGCGCTACATCTACACGCACACTTTCAGCCGAGATAACGTCGCGACTGTTGACAACGGCCAACCGAATGTTCAACACAGGTCCCCAAGACCTATTGGTTGCAGCACTTACCCGGACATTGTGTGACGTGTTTGAAAGGGAGCATCTCTTGCTGGTAATGGAGTCGCATGGGCGTGAGTCTGCTATTCATACGATGAACGTAACCAGAACAGTAGGATGGTTTACCAGCATGTATCCTGTTCTTTTCGAAACGAATCCATCCAATCGGACTGATCACCTAAAAGCAGTTAAGGAGAAATTGCGTCAGATTCCGATGGGGGGGCTTGGGTTTGGTTGGCTAAAGCCTCATCTGCTTAGGGCAGAGGAAAAGTCCCATGTTCGATTCAATTATCTGGGAACCGTTGATAATCAACTGAGTGATGATCTGGTTCTCATGGGAGGAAACTTGGCTGTTGATGCCGGAGTGGGTAATCATTTGACAGCACTGCTTGACGTGGCTGCTCTCATTCGTCAAGGAGAACTCCAGGTTTCTGTTACGTACAGCTTGCGAAAGTATCGCGAGGAGACCATGGAGAAGTTACTCGAGTTGTTTTTCCATGAATTAGAGCAGCTCATAGATCATTGTTGCCGTCAGGACGTCCCAGAATTTACTCCATCGGATTTCGAAGATGTGGAATTGACACAAAAAGAACTGGATTTGCTGTTTGGTTAACAAGCGAATCACATGGTTGACCGAGTGTTCGAGAAAGCAAAGATGACGAGTGTTTATGAATGAACAGGAGGGATTACATTGAGTGTTAAGGTATTAATGGGGAAAAAAGGATTTGAGGAGTTCGCAACAATTGTCGGCTTTACAGAAGCAGAGAAGGAAGAACGCGGTGCATTACTGGAGCAGTCTTATATGCCATTTAAGGTGACTCGCTATTATGCCGAGTTGATTGCGAGTCAATCAGAGCCTTATCGTACCCAGATGATCAATATCGTGCTTCCGCCACCGGGAGAGAAACCCTATAAAGGGCGCTTTGATCCGTATGGCAACAAGTCGTACCGTCAGGATGAAACAGCTTTCCTGCAGCACAAGTACAAAAAGACATTGTTGCTTCACATCGACGACTTTTGTATTGCCAACTGCCAGTTCTGCTATAAAGTGAACGAAATCCGCCATGAGGATATTGGATATACCAATATTATGGAAAAAGCAGAAAGGGCAGTGCAGTATTTGGAAGCTCATCCGTACATCGATAATGTCCTCTTTACTGGCGGAGATCCAGCTTCCTTCCGTAAAAGCTCTGACTTAATCAAGCTGATTAGCACTCTTTTAAGTGTGAAGAGTATTCGACTCGTTCGTTTTGCAACCAAGGCTTTGGCCTATGATCCGGCTCGTTTTCTTGATGGAGAGCTGCTTGCGTTTTTTGACCAAGTTAGACAGACACCCGGCAAGCAGGTAAGTGTGATTTCCCAGTTCAACCATCCCGGGGAAATTAGCGACGTTTCGATCCAAGCAACACAAGCGCTGCTATCTGTCGGTGTACAGATTCGCGGACAGCCTGCCATTATTCGCGGAGTAAACGATTCTGTCGAAACCTTGATCGACTTGCAACGGAAGTTTCTCGATAATCGAATCATTTCGTATTATTTGACAGTGTTTATGCCAGTCAGGGGAGTCGAGCAGTATGCCATTCCACTGGACGAGGCGTTCCGGAATGTGGCCGAGTCCAAACGCAATCTGGGTGGCTTGGAGAAAAAAGGGGTACTCCTTACTTCACACGACTTTGGAAAATTAGAGATTTGTGGTTTTTATCCGACAGCTGAGCGCCCTGAAAAAATTGTTTTGAAATGGCATCAAGCGGTCGGACCAGACTATCTTCCAGAGCGGTTGAAGGAATTAATCCCAACCCGTTCAGAAGACCTGATGATTTTGGACTACAAGCAGGGAGAGATGTATTGTCTCGACCATGTGTTCAAACACAATGGTTTGCCGTACGTGGATGCAGATGGGGAGATCGTGGAAAACCTGCCGAGTGAAGCTGTTCGGTAAGGGAGTCAGGAGAGAAAAATTGTGATGAACAAGATCGACAAAAACAATATAGCTGACATTTTGCCGTTAAGTCCAACGCAGGAGGGCATGCTGTTTTACTACCGACTCCAAAAGGATTCCAATTTGTATTTCGAACAGCATCGGCTAACCCTTCGTGGCAAGTTTCAGCTGGAGTTGTTTACGCAGGCTGTTACGATGGCGTTTGAGGCCAATGAAATGCTTCGTACGGTTTTTCGCTGGGAGGGGCTTCAAGCCCCTGTCCAGCTGATTCTCAAGCAAAAGACATTGGAGATTCCTTATTTCGATTGGTGCGAGTTACCATCTGGAGCGCGGGAAAGAAAACTGTCTGTCTTGTTGTCACAGGACAAGCAAACACCCTTCACGCTTGAGTTGGGCAATACCATTCGCATTCAAGTAGTAAGGATGGAGTTGTATCGTTATGAAGTCATATGGTCATTTCATCACATACTCATGGACGGATGGAGTTCCGGGATTCTCCTAAGAGAGATATTTACAGCATATGGACAATTGTGCTCCGGGCTGTCCCCTGCGATCAAACAGAAAGCGAAATACAAGGAGTATCTGCGTTTTCTAAAAGAAGCATCGAAAGAACAATCGTTATCGTATTGGAAAGATTCCTTACAAGGAATTAGCTCTCCTACACCGCTTCCCTATATGCGGGATCGTAACGAAGAGCCGCGGTATTCTTCTTATCATCTTCGGCTCAGTCAAACGCTTACGGAGACATTGGAGGAAACATCCAAGCGTTACCGTGTGACAATCAGCACACTGTTGCAAGCCGCATGGGGTATTTTGCTGCAAAAATACAGCGATACGCGGGATGCCCTTTTTGAAGTGGCGTACGCCGGACGTCCTGCCCATCTCACCGGAGTAGAGGAAATCGTCGGCCTCTTCATCAAGACGTATCCGCTCCGGGTCAAACGGACAGAAACGACAACAGTCAAAGATCTACTGGGTGTCATGATGGAAGAACAGCACCAGATGGCCCCGCATTTGTACGTGCCAGCAGTTGAGTTGAAAAACTGTTCAGAGATGGACGCACAAACCCCTTTGGCGCACAGTTTGTTCGTTTTCCAAAACTATCCGATCGACAAGACGCTGGCCGGATTGGAACTTGACTTCGAGCTGGAGAATATCACTTCACATGAAACAACCGATTATCCAATGGTGCTGGAAGTATCACCAGGTGATGAATGGACAGTCCATGTCAACTACCAGGCATGGAAGTTTCAAGCGAAGGAAATCGAACGCCTGGCGCTTCACTATCTGAGCCTTCTCGAGCAGATTGCGGCTGATCCGGATCAAGAGATTCGTGATCTTACCTTGCTCAGTGATCATGAGCGGCACGAGATGATCGAGGAACAGATGAAGGTCGTGCCAGTTCCGAGTAACTACTGCGTGCACGAGTTGATTGATCAAGCGGCAGAAAAAACACCGGATGCAGTTGCGCTTGTACAAGGAAAGCAGACTGTGACCTACAAGGAGTTACAAGAGCAAGCCAATCGCCTGTCTTGGGCTCTGCAAAAGGAGGTGACAGATGCAGGTCGACCGATAGTTATCATGTGTGATCGTTCCCCTGAAATGATTACTGCACTGCTAGCTATCCTCAAAACTGGGTGTTACTATGTCCCGCTTGATCCAGACTTGCCGAAAGCGCGAATCGAACAGATCGTAAACCAGATTCAGCCTAGTCTGATTGTGACAGAGGGTAGCTATCTGGAACTCGTCGCTGATTTGCAAACAAGGGTGTTTCGTCTGGATGAACCAGCATGCTGGGCGCAGGAGTTAATTCAAACACCACAGCGAAAAACGGTACCTTCGAGTACTGCGTATGCCATCTTTACTTCTGGTTCGACAGGTACACCAAAAGGTGTGCGTGTAAAGCATGATCAATTAATCAACGCTCTTTGGTGGCACATTGAGTTTGTCGGGTTCGGAGAGCAGACGAGAACGTTGCAGATCGCCACGTTGACTTTTGACGCATCTGTTGTCGAGATATTCTGCACACTGATCAGCGGCGGTACCCTTTGCTTGTTGCAGCGACATGAAAACAAGTCCCCGCAAAAGCTCGCCGCTGCCATCGAGAGCCAACAGGCAAACGTGATACTCGTCGTCCCTACGATGTATCACGCTTTGCTTGACCAAGTGACTGATGGCTCGATGAATTCGATTCAAAAAGTGTTGTGTACAGGAGAGATGTTGTCTTCTTCGTTAGTGGAGCGACATGCAGCCTTGCTACCTCAAGCGCAGATGTACAACTTGTATGGCCCAACGGAAAATAGTATCTCAGCTTCTGGGTATTGTGTACCGCGACAAGGGCCTTTTGAAAACCCGCTTCCGATTGGACATCCGAGTTACAACGTTCGTGTCTTTCTTCTGGACCAAGATTTTCATCTGTTGCCCAAAGGGGTAATAGGGGAAATGTACGTAGGCGGGATGGGAGTAACGGAAGGTTACATCGCTGATGAGGAAAGAACCAAAGCGTCCTATATCCTGACCCCGTTTGGCAGGCTTTATCGTACAGGAGACTTGGCCTGCTGGACGGATGAAGGGCATCTGCAATATTTTGGTCGTAAGGATTTTCAGATCAAGATTCGTGGCAACCGCGTTGAGTTGGAGGAAATTGAAGCTGTCCTGCGCCGTCAGCCTGGTGTCCGGGAAGCAGCGGTAGTGGCCATTCAGGAGTCAAAACGTGATCCTTATTTGGTTGCATGTCTGGTTGCGATGCATCCGATTGAGGAACACGTTCTGAGAGAAGCAGTGCTGACTTATTTGCCTGACTACATGCTACCTGCCTTTTTTGTCCATCTTGATGCGTTGCCTCGGACGCAGAGTGGAAAAGTAGACAAGACTGCCTTGCAACGTCTGGATTACACGCAGTATCGCACGGGAAAGGAAGAGGCCCCTGCAGATGAACTTGAGCAGCAATTGGCACAAATATGGCGAGAACTTTTGGCAGTCGAAAAAATAAGTGTGCACGATCATTTTTTCTCGCTAGGAGGCCACTCGCTGAAGGCCGCTCAACTCGTGACCAGATTGCAAAAAGAGAGTAAAACAGACATCACGATCAAGGATGTATTCCAGAACCCGAGCATTCGACAATTAGCTGACCGCATCAGGGGTAGACAGCCGATATCCTACGCGCCGATTGATCGGGTAAGTAAAGCCGAGAGATACAGGGCTTCTTCTTCACAAAAACGAATTTTCGTGATGCATGGGATAGAAGGGGAAAGCACCAGTTACAACATGTCGGGTGTAATCGCGGTGAACGGTCATCTGGATGTAAGTCGAGTGAGAAGTGTGTTTACAGAAATCATCCAAAGGCATGAAGCATTCCGTACTTCGTTTGCGGTACAGGATGGAGAAGTGTATCAGTACATTAGCGACAATGTGCCATTTGAGATCAAAACCATTCATAGCGACGGCAAGACATTGGACGAACTGATGGAAGACTTCCGGCAATCTTTTGATTTGACGAAAGCACCTCTCCTTCAGGTTTGCCTAGTCGAGGTCACAGCCACTCAGCATTATCTGCTGTTCAACTCTCATCATATTATTTTGGATGGCATTTCACTGAATGTGTTAATGGAAGACTTCGCTAGATTGTATATGGGTGAAGAGCTGCCTGCATTGCCTATTCAGTACAAGGACTACGCAGACTGGCAGTGGCAGAAGCGGGGGAGCGATCAGTGGAATCAGCAGGAAAAATACTGGGTGGATGCTTTCAGTGACCGAGTCCCGCTCATGTCTTTTCCGCTGGATTTCCCGCGTCCTTCTGTTAAGACATTCCAGGGGGATCACCATACGTTCTTCCTTACTGATTCTACGTACGGTGATTTGCATGCATTTGCCAAGCAGAACGAAGTGACTGTCCATGCTGTTTTGATGTCAGCTTATTACGTGTTGTTGATGAAATACACGTCTCAGGAAGATTTCGTTGTCGGTTCACTCGTAGCTGGACGAAACCATCCCGATTTGGAGCGAATCGTCGGTGTCTTTATCAACTTCCTTCCGATACGCAATCGTCCTCGTGCCGATCTTGTGTATACCGATTTTGTACAAGAGGTTCAGCGCAGTCTGCTACTGGCCTACGAACATCAGGAGTATCCGTTTGAAGAGATCGTTGCTCGTAGCGCCGCAGGCATCCAGCAAACGCAAAATCCATTGTTTGATACGATGCTGATCTTCCATAACCAGCGGGAGCAAGAAGTGCAGTTTACAGTGGGCGACGCGCAATTTGAAGAGGTTCCGCATGAATCGAAGACGTCGAAACTTGACTTTAAGCTGGATATTACACCGCTTGCTGATCAATTCAGGTGCGTGCTGGAATACGATACCCAGTTGTTTAGAGCGGAGACAATGGAAGGCTTCGCGGACAACTATTTGCGTGTACTCACAGCGCTTCTGAAGCATCCGAAACAGCGATTGGATGATGTTGAGATCGAATATCACCAAACAGAAAAAGAGGGCGTGATGAACCGCCTTCATCATGTCGGAGTTGCAGTTCCAGAACTTGGTCCGGCTCAAATCATGTATGGCACTCTTGGATTTGATGCAAGTGATTCCCTGCATGATCCAGAACAAAACGTGTATCTCTCGATGTGCATGAAACCGGGATGTGTGCCAATCGAGCTAATCGCGCCTGTCGATGAAACGTCACCTTGTGTTCGTTTGTTGGAAGAGAAGGGGACGGGTCCGTACCATCTATGTTTTTCTGTTTCCAATATTGATCATTTTTTGAAAATGTTAGTTGATTCTGGATTCAAATACGATTTGGTCAGCGCTCCAAAGCCAGCGGTACTTTTCAATCATAGACTCGTTGCCTTTCTCTTTCTGGAATCAGTTGGCTTGATTGAACTTGTAGAGAACGAGGATAGGAAGCATGACGAATGGCAAAGCAGCGATCAGCGATCTGCTGTCCGGTTGCTTACATCAGATGCTGAAAAGGCACTGTCGTTCTATACGTTTATGGGCTACCGTGTTCACGAGAAATATCTGGATCGGCAATCGCAAGCCAGTATTATCACACTTGGCAAAGCGAGAGAGAGCAGCATTCAGTTAGTCGAGCCTCGAATGGAGCACACAGAAGAACAACGCGAGCTCATGAAAAGTGGTTCTGGCGTTTACCAAATCGAGGATCGGGTAGCGAACCTGACCGAACGGATCGACACCTTGATAGCATGCGGCATTCCCGTTTCTTTTGCAGACCGGGCAGGACGTATTCTGCAACTGACAGATGCCCCCTACCTACTCTTAACCGACGGGAAATCAGCCGCAGAAAGACCTAAGCCGACTCTAGGCGAGTTTCATTCGGAAACAACGCCCATCTATTCCTTCGTTCAGGAACGTTTGCTCAAGCAGGAACAAGAAGATGGGATTGTGGCTGTCAGATGTTTTGACATCGAGCTTCGAAGCAGAATCGAACTGGCGTATATGCAGCAAGCATGGCAAGTTCTTGTGCGACGTTTTCCTCTGCTATCGCCCCAAGGCTTTTCCGAACCGATTCCGCTTGCGTTATGTGATTTACAGGAGAAAAGCGAGGCAGAGGCAACGATATGGTTGCGAGAACGATTGGCTGCCGAGCAAAAGAGGCCGTTTAAGGACAAAGCAGGAAGTTTGGCTCGTTTTGAACTGATAAAGCTGGCTACTGATCGCTATCGATTGATTGGAAGTCTTCACAGCTCCTTTAGTGATTGGCGAGGTCTCGGACTTCTCCTGGAAGAATGGGAGGTTCTGTATCAGTCGATTGCAGAAGGGCATGAGCCGACTGTGGAAGAACAGCCTCGCTACGAAGCATTCGCTGTTTGGCAGAAAAAAATGCTTTATTACGGACATCTCGAGGCCCAGCGTCACGAGTGGTTGACAGCAGCAAATCCACATTCTGCTCAACCATTTGGTGCGGGTGGGGTAGCGACGCGACAAGTCGAGCAGTCTATCGACCCGATAGGTCACGCTGATTTGCTGCATGTAGCTACTCATGCCAATCAAGAGCTGGGAGATATCTTGCTTGCCTCCTATCTGCTGTTGCTTCGACAGGTCACCCAATTGCCGAGTTTGACGCTTGGGGTAGTGACAACGAATCGGACGCAAGATGTGCTGGAACAAACGCTAGGCAACTTTGACAACATCGTACCACTCACCGTCGACATGCAGACGATCAGTTCGTTTTCACAATTATTGGATCAAACGAAGCAAGTACGTGCCCGAATGCAAACGCTCGCTTTGTATCCGTCAGAGCACTGGCAAGCGACGACGCATATGGAATGGCCGACACTTTTTGTCAACCAGACGATTCCGTTCAAAGCTCAGTCAGCTGTTTGGAAACGGGAAGTCAAACATTCAGTTGAGCCAGAAATGGCCGGAAGTCCGTTAGTTCTTCAGGTAGCAGAAACTTCGGAAGGTATCCATGTCGTTTTTACCTATGATCCATCTATGCTTCAGACGGCATATGTTGAATCGCTTTCGGATCGCTATGTGAAAATCCTAAATATGTTAGCAGAAAAATCCAAAATAAAGTAAAAGGGGTAGGAAAATATGGAAATCAGATCCTCTATTAATTTTCACGACGAGCGCTTTTTGATGTTTGTACTGGACCAGATGGCAAATGAGCTTGAGAGAAATGGTGGAGAAGCAATCCGCATGACTCTTGGGAAGTCAGAAATGCCGCTGCATCCCGAAATTATCAATTCCATGCAACAGGCATTGAACAGCTTTGAAAAATATTCGCTCGTGTATCCAGGTGGGCTGCCAGAACTGAAAGATAAGCTCGCGACCCACTATAAAACAAAATACGATGTGTCAATCAAACCGGAAAATTTCGTGATCAGTGTCGGTACCAGCACACTCTTCCGTAACCTGTTCTACCTCCTGCTTAAAGAGGGCGATGAAGTGTTGTTGCCACTTCCGTACTACTCGCTTTACCATTTCTGCGCGCTGCTAGTCGGAGCGAAAGTTCGTTACTACAAAATTGATATGGATACATTGAGACTTGATGTGGAGTCGTTTAAAGAGAATTTTACAGACAAGACGAAAGTGGTCGTGATCAACACGCCAGGAAACCCGTTGGGAAATATTCTTACAAAAGACGAATTGTATACGATCGACAGCATCGTAGACGGTCGTGCGGCTATTATCAATGACGAAATTTATGCGAATACCTACTTCGATGACGAGTGCGAATCCGTGATGCAGCTGAAAAATACCAAGTCTACGTTCATCACAACCGATGCGTTTTCCAAAGCATATCGGATGTATAGCAGACGTGTCGGATATGCGATCGTACCAGATGAGCTGGTACAGCCACTGACGGTCATTCAGCACCACACACTGCTCACAGCTGACCCAGTCGTACAGTTCGGAGCAATGGCTGCGCTTGATTACCAGCATGAGGTTGATCATTTGGTCCAACTGTACAAAGGTCGTCGGGACTACACGATCGATGCTTTCCAAAATGTAGCAGATGTCCGTGCTCTGCCAGCGAGAGGCAGCTTCTACTTCACGCTTGATTGCGAAGCATTTATGAAGAGAAAAGGTATCAGCACCTCGCTTGAGTTGGCTACGCAAATTTTCGAAGCTACACATGTGGCAACCGTACCGGGTTCTGACTTTGGTATCCCGAACACACTGCGCCTCTCATACTCTGCCGCTAAGTATAACGAGGGAATTAATCGTTTGCGGGATTTTTTCACCACCACCTAAAAAGGGGAAGAGTCGCAATGAATGGACGTATGCAGCTCGATCTGGATCTGAACGAGTTTAACCTGCTCACTGATGATGAAGCGAACTTGTTAACCCGAGTCAATCAGACAGACAAACCGTATCGCAACAAAGTAACAATCGCTGAACTGTTCGCCCGGCAAGCGGAAAAAACGCCTGATAGAGTCGCTGTGGTAGAGGCGGATCGAGAAAGAACATACGCAGAACTACACGCGGAAGCAAACCAGCTAGCCCGTATCCTAAAAGATGCGGGTGTAGTTCCTTCGCAACTCGTAGGAATACTCGCAGACAGGAGCTCCCGTATGGTAGCGGCAGTTCTTGCAATCCTCCAAGCAGGTGGGGGATACGTCCCGGTTGATCCGCATTATCCCCGAGCTAGAATTCGGTATCTTTTGCAGGATAGTCGCTGCAAGGTGCTTGTAACAGAATCCATTTATCTCGATGAAATCATACCCGATCTACCTGACAGCATCGAAACGATCATTTGTTTGGACGAGACTTCCTTTCAGCACGAAGGATACAAGGTCTATACAGCGCTCGATATTCGCGGTCAAAAGGATGAGGCGATAGCCCCGGCAGGTTCAGAGGATGATGTTGCTTACGTCATCTACACATCTGGTTCGACCGGTGCACCGAAGGGCGTCATGATTACGCACAAACAGGTCCTGAATACGTTGTTTTGGCTAGAGGAGACATTTCCGCTAAGCGAGACAGACGTAGTTGCCCAAAAAACCTCGATTTCTTTTACAGACTCGGTGTGGGAATTGTTTTGGCCGCTGATGGTTGGATCAAAGCTGTCTATTTTGAAAGAGGAAGACGGGAAAGATCCGGGAGCGTTGTATGACTGGCTGCAAGAGCAACGCATTACAGTCACCCAGTTCGTTCCAGCGATGATGAATGTGTTTCTGGCTCATGTGCATTCTCGTAATGAACAAGATCCGTTGCCCCATTTGAAGTGGGTCTTTAATGGAGGAGAAGCACTGACGGCTAATCTGGTTCGCGAATGGAATCGTCTGTTCCGTATCGCTCGAATCGCCAATATTTACGGGATGACAGAATCAGCGATATACGCCTCTGTCTATCTTTGCACAGAGCAGCCCGCTGAAGAAACACTCCGAATCCCTATTGGTGTTCCCATTGCCAATACTCATATGTTCATCCTTGGACAGACGGGGGAAATTTGTCCCCCAGATGTCAAGGGCGAGATTTGCATCGGAGGCATTGGCATCACCGACGGATATTTGGGCAAGCCTGAGTTGACCGAGAAAGCTTTTACGAATCATCCCATTACCGGCGAGCGCCTTTACCGTACGGGAGATGTCGGATTACTTAGCGAAACAGGCGTATTTGAATATCTAGGGCGGATGGACGATCAGGTTCAAGTGCGCGGCTATCGTGTGGAACTGAAAGAAGTGGAACGCGCTGTCCTTCAGCATCCTGCTGTGAATCAGGTAGCTGTATTGGCTATAACTGATCAAATGGGCATGACCGAACTGGCTTGCTACTATGTAGGGCAAAAGGATGGCGTTCAGCCAGATGGGCTTCGTACGCACCTGCTAGAGTGGCTCCCCGGATATATGATCCCGAGTTACTTTATGGAACTGTCCGAGATGCCGCTTACCCCGCATGGAAAGATCGATCGTAAAGCTTTGCCTGCGGTAAAGCCCGGCGTCAGTAGTGATTACGTGCCTCCGGCAAATCCTATCGAACAAAAGCTGGCTGAGTTGTGGTCGGATGTTTTACAGATTCCATCTCCTGGTGTACTTGATCATTTTGTCGGACAGGGAGGACATTCGCTGAAGGCCATTCAGCTTTTATCCCGGATTGAAAGTGACTTTCAAGTGAAGCTTTCCATGCGCGACCTGTTTGATGCCCCGACGATTCGAGGTTTGGCGACAAGGCTCACAGGCAATCTCCAGGAGATGGAGCAAAAACCGATCGTTTTGCTCTCTGATCAGGAATATTATCCTGTCACGCGCGCACAAGAGCGGCTGTATCTGTTGTGGCAGTTGGAAGAAGATGCTACCAGCTATCATACACCGGGAGTTATGCGGATCAACGGTTCCCTTGATTCAGGGCGTCTTCAAGACGTTGCGGATCAACTCGTCGCACGACATGAGGCGCTGCGCACCTCGTTTCATTTAATTGAAGGTCAGGTGAAACAAAAAGTACACAGTGACCTGTTTGTACAGATCGAGACATGGAAAGCAGACGAGGAAGCTGTGGAAAAGACAATCGAACGCTTTTTCCGGCCATTCGATTTAAAGCAAGCCCCTTTGCTTCGTATCGGTGTCATTGAGGTTTCATCAGAGGAGCATCTGTTGATTTTCGACATGCACCATATCATTTCAGATGGCATATCGAAGTCCATCTTGCTTGAAGAGTTTTGTACCCTTTACCGAGGACAGGTGTTGCCGGAATTGTCGGTACAGGCCAAGGAATTCGCTTGGTGGCAAACAGAACAAGCTGCCGAGATTGGTTGGGCTGAGCATGAAGCCTACTGGTTGGATGCATTTTCCGGGCAGCCGCAACCGTTGACAATCCCGACCGATTATCCTCGCCCTCAAACCATGACATTTGATGGAGACGAGTTGCTGACAGAGCTGTCTGGAGAGTGGTTGGAAAAACTCGACTCGTTCACCCGTCAGAGTTCTACGACGCTGTACATGCTTCTTTTGGCCGTCTATTCTGTTTTGTTATCCAAATATAGCAATCAGGAAGACATCGTCATCGGCTGCGACATGGATGGTAGACAACGTGCGGAGTTTGCCCCTGTTGTCGGAATGTTTGTTAACACCTTGGCCTTGCGAAACAGGCCGAAGAAAGAATTGACCGTCCAAGAGTATATCGGGCAGGTACGCCAAAACGTGCTAAGCGGTTTTGAGCATGGAGACTATCCATTCGATCAACTCGTAAGCCAGATTCAATTGTCTCGCGATCCAGCAAGGAACCCGTTGTTTGACGCCATGCTGACCCTGCATCATGCAGCAGAGCAGCAAAAGGTCCCTGTCGATCAAATCGAGTTTGCTCCGTACGAGTTCAGACGCAAAGCCGCCATGCTTGATTTGGCTTTGGAAGTGGTTAAGGCTGAGGATCACATATGCATGCACTGGCAATATAACACGAACTTATATCACAAAAGAACAATCGAGAAGATGGCTCAAGACTTTGTCATTCTTCTGGAGCAAATGGTAGCCCACCCGAACCGAACCATCGGACAACTTCAGATCGGTCATGGAGTAGTACAAGTAGCACAGGGACAAGTGGACGACGATGACTTTGCTTTTTAAGAAATACATGACGGACAGAAAAGAGGGATTGGCTTGACAACGATAACTGCACAAAACATCTTGCTGGCCAGTGGGCAGTTTGATCGCGAAAAAGACTATTGGATGGAGAATCTCTCTCGAGAGTTTCATTCACTCGACCTTCCAACAGACTCTCGGGCCTCGTTTCAGCGTCAGTCTGAACTTCGTGAGCTGACTATCGTGTTTCCGGACGAGCTGAGCAAGGCACTGATTCATTTGAGCAATGGCTCGGATCAGCGTTTGTTCATGGCTTTGCTGAGTGGATTTGGCATCTTGTTGTCCAAATATACGGGACATCAGGACATATGCGTTGGAACGGCTATCTTCCGTCAAACAGAGCCGGGTGAGTTTTTGAACAAGGTACTGCCCTTGCGTCATCAGGTACTCCCGGAATGGAGCATCAAGGAGCTGCTGCAAGAAGTTCGGCAGATCTTAAAGGTCGCTGTGGAACATCAGAACTACCCAATCTTGCGGTTGATCGAGGAACTGCAAGTACCGCAGCAGGGGAACAGCACACCGTTTTTTGAGGCGACTTGCTTATTAGACGTCCTTCATGATCAGGACAGCCTGGAACAGGTTTCGAGCGAGTTGCAATTCCTCTTTTCAAAAAAGGGAAACTCGCTCGAATTACTCGTGCGTTACGTGGGGCAAAGATACCAACTACCTATGATGGAACGGATGATGGAGCATTTAGTCCGTATCTATCAGGTTATCGTAACGCAACCGAATCAGAAGATCGCTGAGATAGCGTGCTTATCTGAGGAAGAGGTTCGGGAGTTAGTTCTTTCATTCAACGACAACCGGGTTGATTTTCCGCGCGATAAGAGCTTTGATCGACTCTTTGAGGAGCAAGTAAAAAAAACGCCTCATCGCAAAGCGGTGACAGACGGAAAAACAACCTTAACCTATCAGGAATTAAACGAGCGATCCAATCGACTCGCGCGCCATTTTATCCAGCAAGGATTACGACCTGGCACGAAAATCGGTATCTATATGAAGCGCAACGTGGATACGCTTGTTGCGATACTCGCGGTGTTCAAAGCGGGGGGAGCCTACATACCAATTGACCCAGACTATCCGCAGCATCGGATCTTGTATATCGTGCAGAAGAGCGAGATTGCAGGGTTGATAACTCAGCCCGACTTGCTAGATGGACTGGAGTCGATTCAAGCATCCTCACCTGAGCTGAAGTATCTCTATGTCTTTGGTCAATCCGATGAATCAGTAGAGTCACTTTCGGGAGAGGACATCGATCGGGAGAGTGCGGGAACAGACTTGGCTTACATCATCTTCACATCGGGCACGACTGGACAACCGAAAGGCGTTATGGTGCACCATCGTGGAATGATTAACCACATTTTCGCTAAAATCAACGACCTATCCCTTTGCGAGGATGATCTTGTCGCACAAACGGCTTCCCTTTGCTTCGATATTTCTGTTTGGCAATATTTGGCTGTTCTGCTGGTGGGTGGCTCTGTGCAAGTGGTCGATACAGAGACGGTAATGGATACGCAGGCCCTTCATAACGTACTGCGTTCCAACCGCGTCACCGTAGCGGAAGTGGTACCATCTCTGCTCTCTGTGCTGCTCGATCTCGTTCAAGAATGGTCCGACTCCGAACGTAGCTTCCCTGATCTGCGGTGGATGGCAGTGACAGGAGAGGAGTTGCCTGCTCCTCTGGTACGGGGCTGGTTTGCCTGCTATTCGGAAATTCCATTGGTAAATATGTACGGGCCAACGGAAGCATCCGATGATATTACCCACCACATTATCAGGGAAATGCCGAGCGATCAGCAGATTGTGGTTCCCATCGGCATACCGATCCAGAACACTCATATTTACATACTCGATCAAAATCAGTGTATCTGCCCGCGTGGCGTAAAAGGTGAAATAGGTGTGGCCGGTCCGGGGGTTGGATATGGCTACTACAAAGATGAGGAACGGACGCAAAAAGTTTTTCTAGCAAATCCGTATGCCAGTTGGGTAGAAGACCCTGACTATCATGTCCTCTACCGAACGGGTGATGTAGGCCGGATCACGGAGGACGGATATATTGAGTACTTCGGGAGAATGGACAATCAAGTCAAGATTCGGGGTTACCGAATCGAATTGAGTGAGATTGAACAGGTTATGCGCAGACATCCTGCGGTCAAGGATGCAGTGGTATTGGCACTTTCAGAGGACACGGGTGCAAAGTACTTATGTGCCTATGTCGTTCCCCTGGAGGAATTTTCCGCCCGAGATGTGCGTGATTATCTGTTTACTGTACTTCCGGAATACATGGTGCCGATGCACTATGTAAAACAAAACGTATTGCCACTTACCCCTAACGGAAAAGTGGACAGAGGCGCTTTACCGATGCCTGGCATACAGGATCGGATAGACACATCTATTTTTGTGTCAGCTACAACCGAGACGGAAAAAGCACTCACCCAAATCTGGGCGCATGTGCTACAGCTCGATCCAAAAACAATCAGCGCCCGGGACAATTTCTTCGCTCTAGGGGGGCACTCGTTAAAAATCAACGCCGTGGCTACGCAGGTTGCACAGCAGTTTGGGGTACAGCTACCACTGAGAACCATGTTTAATCACCCAACTATTCAGGATCTTGGCAAGGTGATTGATGGAGCAGACAAGACGATTATGAAAAGACGATTCCCGGTCGAAGCCAGATCGTACTATCCTGTTACGGCTGCCCAGCGTAAGTTTTTTATTCTTCAGCAGTTGAATCCTGCTGACACAAGTCTTCACATTACGGCTGCCCGCTTCATCGAGGGTGATTTGAGCCGTGAGAAGGTAGAACATGCTTTTCAAGGATTGATTGACCGTCATGAATCTCTTCGTACCTCGTTTGATTATATAGATGGGCAAGTGGTTCAAATTGTACATGATTCGCTAGTCTTCCGTCTGGAAGTGAGCGAAGCAAGTGCAGAGCAGTTGGAGGCCAACCTGGCAAGGTTTGTACGGCCATTCGACTTGCGTCAAGCGCCCTTGCTGCGTGCAGGGCTAATCAGGATTGCACCGGAAAAGCATCTCTTGTTGTTCGACATGCACCATATCGTTTCAGACGGTGTATCTATGGACATTCTTGTAGAGGACTTTGTTCGTCTCTATGCAGGCGTGACGCTTCCTGCATTGGAAGTTCAGCAAAAAGAGTTTGCTGTTTGGCAAGAATCTGCACTCGAGTCAGGGGAGCTTCAAGCTGACTATTGGGCAGACTTGTTTACCAGCCCGGCTCCACTTCTATCGATTCCGACTGATTACGAAAGGCCAGAATCTCTTACGTTTCCTGGTGAGACGATTGAGTTCGAGATATCGGCTGAGGAGAAGCAGCGGTTGCAGGACCTGGCAGCACAGGAACATGCGACACTTTACATGGTGCTGTTGTCGGTTTACAACATGTTGCTTGCCAAATACAGCGGCCAAGAGGATGTTGTTGTCGGAACTCCAGTAGCTGGGCGTAAATTTGCAGAGTTTGATGAAGTAATCGGAATGTTTATCAACACCATTCCCCTACGCAATTATCCAAAAGGCGAGAAAACGTATCGCGAGTTTCTTGCAGAGGTCCGTGAGCATACGCTAGCCTCTTTTGAACAAGCGGATTACCCGATTGATCTATTTGTCCAGACTCTTGGTCTTGAGCCAAATACAGGTCGTCAGCCCCTTTTTGATACGATCTTCGTCCTGCAAAACATGGACAATCCGGAAGGGGAGCTGGAGCTTGAGGACATGATCGTCAAAAACTATCCACTGCAAAACAACACGGCTAAGCTTGACCTTCATCTGTCGGCTTATCCTGTTTTTGACAGACTTACATGTAAGCTGGATTACCGCAGTGACCTGTTTAGAAGAGAAACGATGGAACAGTTTGTGAATGACTTCAAAAGCTTGTTGCAGCAGGTGATGGAAGATCCCGAGCGCCTCCTGCATGACTTTGAATTGACCCGTGAGGTAGCCCTTATTCAAGCACAGGGCGTCGATTGGGATTTTGAATTTTAGAGCAAGCGGTGAGTAAGAGGGGGAGGGCATATGGAGACTACTATTTCGCAAAACATTCTGCTAACCAGTCGAAAATTTAGCCGGGAGGAGCACTACTGGCGCGAGAAGCTACAGGGGGAGTGGACGCTCTCCCTCCTTCCAACCGAAGGGACGGAGAAGGAGGGCGATGGGGAGGAGACAAAAGAAATATCTTTTGTATTTCCAGATGATTTGAACGCTGCCGTTGCGGCCCATTGCGATCATCATCCGATGAAGCTCTACCTGTTCCTTCTGTCGACGTTTCAAATCATGCTGAATCGGTATAAGCAGACAGACGACATGATCATTCTCACGCCCGTCTTTCAGAATCCGCTTCCCCCTAATGCTTGGAATCGGGTACTGCCGCTGCGTGTACGGATGCATCAAGAAGCTACTTTTGCAGAAGTGGCGAAAGAGGGTAAGCAGCTGGTCAAAGAGGCAATTGAGCATCAGAACTATCCGTTTTCGCAAATGATGCAATGGCTTGATCTATCCGACACCGATCTGATGACACTGACAGATACTGCTTTCGTACTAGAAAACATGCAAGATATTGCTGCTTTGGAAGGCCTGTCCCTGCAAGTGGTGTTTGCATTGAAGCAAACAGAAGATGGAATCACAGGTCGCGTACGGTATGCGGGCGAGCAGTTCCAAGAGGCTGTCATCGAACGCATGATCAGCCATTATCTACAAATTCTTCGTGAAGTGGTCGCCGATCCCAAGCGGTTGGTTCGCACAATCGATATGTTGACAGAAGCAGAGCGGACTGATCTGTTGTATACCCGCAATCAAACAGATGTTCCTCATTCTGCTCCAAAGCCGATTCATCAACTGATTGAAGAACAGGCAGCGCGTACTCCTCACCTAACAGCAGCTGTGTTTGGCAACAAAACCCTTACCTATGCTCAACTTAATGGGAAAGCGAATGGCCTAGCACACATGTTGAAGGACAGCGGCATTGGAAAAGGAAGCTATGTTCCGGTCTTGATGAATCGTAGCTTGAATTTGGTCATTTCCCTGCTAGCCGTGATGAAAACAGGTGCGGCATTTGTCCCACTAGACGTGCAGAGTCCGAACGAACGGAAAAAGCAGCTACTGGATGAATTGGATTGTCCGGTGACGCTGATCGGGCCAGAAATACGTCAGGAACCGTCATTCGTACAATTGACACGTGCTGTAATCGTCGATGCGGATGAATTCCGGGAAGAAGGGGACTTACATGTCCAGGTCGATGTGGACGACCCGATTTATGTGATCTATACATCTGGTTCCACCGGCAAACCAAAAGGTGCTGTCGTTCCTCATATCGGTATTTTCAATCGGTTTTGCTGGATGGATGAACACTACGGTTGTACGGAACAGGACGCCATTTTCCAAACGACTCCCCATCACTACGACAGTTCGGTCTGGCAACTTTTTTGGCCGCTCTTGCATGGTGGCCGTACGGTATTGCCGATTCCTGAATTTGAGATGACGCTCGATCAAGTGTTGCACGCCATTTCAACCTATCAGATTACGATTACCGACTTTGTGCCGTCGGTCTTCAACCTGCTGGTGGATCAAATGGAAACACGGCTGGATATACACGATTCACTTTCTTCGATTCGCCACCTGATCTTGGGGGGAGAGGAAATTACGGCTCACACCGTGCATCTGTTTCTTCAGCGGTTTTCCCACGTTCGTATTACGAATCTGTACGGTCCGACGGAGACGTCTATTGGTGTCATCTACTTTGAGATCGACCATACCCATCAGGGACCAATACCGATCGGAAAGCCGATAGCCAATACGAAAATTCTGCTGCTGGATTCAAATCGCAAACTAGTTCCGGCGGGACATCAAGGGGAGATTTATATAACAGGCTTGTGCTTGGGACACGGTTACTTGCACGATCCTGAGAAAACAGCAGCCAGCTTTGTTGACAACCCTTATCCGGAAATTGGTTATCAAAAGCTTTACCGGACAGGCGACCTTGGGCGTTATCTGCCGAATGGCAATATCAAGTTCTGCGGTCGCATCGATCATCAAGTAAAAGTACGCGGGCACCGAATTGAGCTTGGCGAGATTGATGAGGTTTTATTGTCCCACCCGCTAGTAAAAGAGTGTGCCGTGCTATTTCAAGAAGAGAAGGCTCGATTGTGCGCTTACTACGTACCGAATGCTCAGGAATTGACCGCAAGTGACTTGCGTGGTTATCTCAGCGAACGGCTTCCCGATCACATGATCCCTTCCTTTTTTGTCAGCATTGAAAAAATGCCGTTGACAGCAGGGGGCAAGATCAATCGCAAGCTACTGCCAGAAGTGGATGAACAACAGGCGTCCGATGCTGAATATGTAGCCCCACGAAATGAGAACGAAGAACAGTTGGTTACCATCTGGAAAGAAATCTTGGGAATCGAAAAAGTGGGGGTACACGACAGCTTTTTCCAGCTGGGAGGGAATTCCCTGCTGTTGCTCAAAATGCATGCGCAAATTGTAAAACAAGTGGATAGCGGGATTAGCGTCGCACATTTGTTTTCCTACTATACGATTGCTATGTTTGTGGATTTTCTCGAACAAAGAAAACAGGATCAGTTTGCATCAATGGAAGATCAAGGCGATGATGATGAATCTCTTTTGGAATTGCTGAGGGAGGTCAAGGAGGGAGTTCTCTCCGTAGACAAGGGTGCCGAACTGATCGACAAAAGGAAGGGGAAATAGGATGAGTTTGCTAAAAAAATACATCTTGCAGCAAGTGGCTGCTCATCGACTGCAAGAGAAGGAAGCACTTCCTTTGCTGAAAGAACTGTCCTCTGCCAACGTAAACACTCGCCAAGATATCGCGATCATCGGTATGGCTTGTCGTTTTCCCGGAGCCAGCAGCCTCGAAGAATACTGGAACAATTTGCAACAGGGGCACGATTCAATCAGTGATATCCCTGCTGCAAGGCGTCCAGATGTCGAGAGGGTAGCGAGAGAATTTTTTAACGACACAGATTTTACGTATGAGCGGATGGGTTATCTCGATCACGTGGATTTATTTGATCATGCGTTTTTCGAGATTTCACCTGCAGAGGCTCGAACCATGGATCCTTATCAACGGATGTTTCTCGAGTTGGCATGGGAAACATTTGAACATGCCGGGTATAGCGAGAAGATGATCAGCGGTTCTCCTACAGGCGTATTTCTGGGATATTGTGACAATGAATCACAATACCAGCGTGTGCTGAAAAACGTTGATTCGTCCTCGCTGGCTGGCAACGTTGCAGCAATTATTGCTTCACGAATTTCCTATTTGCTGAATCTGTCAGGTCCGAGCCAACTGATTAATACATCTTGCTCTTCCTCCTTGGTCGCTCTGCACCAAGCATGTCAGGCCATTGGAAATAACGATTGTCGAATGGCTCTCGTAGGTGGAGTGAACCTTTCCCTGTTTCCGATTCAACAAGATACTGATTTTGGCATCGTATCTGTAGAACGCAAAACCAAAGCATTTGATGACTTTGCTGATGGAACAGTATGGGGAGAAGGTCTTGGCGCTGTTCTTTTGAAGTCATACGATCAAGCAGTCAAGGACAACGACTATATCCATGCCGTGATCAAAAGCACAGCGGTCAATTGTGATGGCCGTTCTACTAGTATTACAGCGCCCAATGCGATTTCCCAGTCTGCTTTGTTGCGAACAACTTGGGAGCGGGCGCGAATCAATCCGGAGAGCATCTCCTACATTGAGGCACATGGGACCGGGACCAGATTAGGCGACCCTGTCGAGATTGAGGGGATCATGCATGCCTTTCAGAAAGTTTCAAAACGTAAGCAATTTTGCGCAATAGGCTCGGTCAAAAGCAATATCGGGCACACGATAGCGGCATCCGGTGTAGCTGGGATCATTAAGACGGCTTTGATGATGAAGCATCGTCAGATTCCGCCGACGCTGCATGTAAAACGTCCGAATACCTTAATTCCTTTTATAGATTCGCCTGTTTATATAAATGATGTGCTAAAGGCTTGGGATGTAGAGGCTGACCAACCTGTGAGGAGAGCCGGCATAAGTGCATTCGGCCTGAGCGGGACAAACGCCCACGTCATATTGGAAGAGCCTCCTAAGCGCGAGGCGACAGCCGTTTCAGAATCTGACAATTACCTATTTACGTTATCTGCCAAGACAAGTGAGTCACTATGGGATTTGCTTGAGAAATACCAAGCATTTTTATCAGCGCCTTCTGAGCATTCCCTTCTTGATATGTGCGCTACTGCTAATACTGGGCGCGGACACTATCGGTATCGCCTTGGCTTTATTATCAACAGCAAAGAGGACCTTTTGCAGAAGATCCATGGCCTGTGCGCGGGAAAACGGATGGAGGACGGTGCTCCGCTTGTTGATGGGAACCAGGTGTTCTACGGGGTATTGAATTCCCGTGGTGAAAGTTCACTGCCGATCAGCATGCAATTAGACAGCTCTGACCCAGTAGACATGGCGAAACAGTACGTGCGAGGGGTGCCAATCAATTGGCATGAATACTACCGTCCAGTTAAATGGAAAAAAGTACCTTTGCCAACCTATTCCTTTGCCAAAACCCGCCACTGGGTGCAATCGGATCAACCTGTAAGCGAAACAATTGAGCAGTCCGCTGCTGTAGCAACTGAGGCGGCACATGAGAACGCAACTGCTGATGTTCATAAAATTGCTTCCACCTTCTTTACGTTTGGGGAAACTTTACTGAATCAGGTGAATGTCCAAAAGCAAACAGGCTTGGAAGAGGATGAGACTTTTTATTCCGGCTTGTCATCGCTTGAATGCTTCAATCAACTGGGCGTTTTCCACAAGCAGAGTCAAACGTATACGCTGGAAGAATTGCGTGAAGCTGTAAGGTTTGATGGAAGGAATGAACATCTCTTCCAACTAATGCTTGGGCTCGTCGTTCAAGCGACCCTTGTTGAACAAGTTGCAGGAACATATCGACTTGCTGCTCAAGCAGAGGGTCTTGATGCGGCAACGTTTTATCAGGATTGTCTGGATCGTTATCCGAATGAGCGAGAGACGTTCACCCAATTAAAAGCGTGTTTTGCCCATTACTCAACCATCATGACAGGGCAGACCGTACTTATGTCGGACGATACTTCTGACTTTTTCAAGCTGTATGCGGATCGCATTACTCTTGGAAACCCGTCTGGACTTATGGCAGTGGAAACAATTGCCCAATACATCCATTCGTGTAGCCGTCCTGTCCGTATTCTGGAGGTTGGAGGCGGTTCAAGCAGTCTTGCACGCCTCTTGCTACCGAAGATTGAAAATCAAGCAGTCACTTATCTGTTTACGGATTGTGTCCAAGGGACCCTCGATGAGACAGAAAAAGAGTGCAAAGAAGTGTATCCATTTGTGGAGTTCCGCCTGTTCAACATGGAGAAGGCCCCAGCCGAACAAGGATTCGATCTACACGCATACGATGTGATTATCGCTAATAATGCTATACACAGGACGAAGGATGTTCGGGCATCCTTATCGATTTTGCATCAGTTGCTTGCAGAGCAGGGCGTGCTGTTTGCGATTGAGCTCGTGAAAAATCGTTCAACGGCAAATGTGATCGGGGGGCTTGCCGCAGACTGGTGGCAGTACGAAGACACCGATCTGCGACACCAATCCAGACTGATGGATGCCTCACGCTGGGAAAAGGCTCTTCGGGATACGAACTATCAATCGGTTGCCATGTATCCGTCGTCAACAGCGCTGCTTGATCTGTCTGATTCAGTGTTATTGGTCGGGCACTCAGCGTATACGCCACAAGAGTATCGAGAGTGGCTCTACCAGATCAATTGGCAAACGAAAGAGCTAACAACCAATCATCAGTCCCAGCGTCCAGGGATCTGGTTAGTGTTTCAAGATGAAGGCGGCCTAGGGGAAACTCTTGCTGACGCGATGGCATCGGACGGACATGAAGTGTTCATACTTCGCAGCGGTGAGGCTTTTGCCTCCGTTTCTTCCCACGAGTTTATCCTAGACCCCAGCCAGCCAGAAGATCTGCGGCGTGTGTTCGAGAGACTCAGGGACAAAAAGGAAAAGCTGACTGGGATTATCCACTTATGGAGCTTGACCTCGGGCGCCCAACAGCCAAATGGTCTCGGAGAGCTTGAAGCTCTGGAGTCAGCGCAACATCTTGGCGTTTACAGTCTGTTCCATTTAACACAAGCGTTGCTTGACCTGGATCTGAAGCAGGTGCTAGATTTACGGATCGTTTCGAACTACGCACAAGCAGTAGATGACAACGGCCCTGTTTTTCCAGAAAAGGCTCCCTTGTTCGGTCTTGCCAAGGTTATCTCGCAGGAAAATCCAAAACTGCAATGCTTTAGCCTGGATCTCGCAACAGAGGGGCGTTCAACATCGCAGTTGGCTGGTCAGCTTCTAGCGGAAATTCGTTGCAATCGGGATGACACTTTGGTGGCTTATAGAGGAAATCGCATCGTACCAGAAATGAATCGCTGCGATATCGATCAAATTCCGAAACGGCCTGTAGAGATACGTGAAAATGGCGTTTACTTGATCGCCGGAGGTACCGGAAAACTGGGACTGGCATTTAGTAAGCATCTGGCCGCTCAAAAAAATGTGACGCTCGTGCTGATTAATCGTTCTCCACTTCCACCTAACCACGAGTGGCAGGAGCGTTTACAGCATCCAGACTGCAGTGCTGCTGAGGCACGAAAGCTGAGAGAACTGATTGAGCTAGAGGAAATGGGAGCGCAGGTAGTCTGCTACGCAGCCGACGTGTCCGACCGTCAGCAGATGGAGGATATTTCCGAGCAAGTCCGCGCCCGTTACGGACCGATCAACGGTATTATCCAATCCGCGGCGCATATCACCTTCGAGACGATTCAGACGAAGTCGTTTTCCCATTTTCAAAATGGTTTGAAAGCGAAGATGGCGGGCACAGTCATACTCGATCAAATAGCTGAACCGGAGCATCTGGATTTCTTTGTGATCTTCTCATCACTTGCTTCAATTTGGGGTGGAGCGACTGGCAGTGACTATGTCTCGTCCAACTGCTTCCTGGATGCCTATAGTGCAGCTCGCAATCGAACGGGAAAACCAACGATCGCTTTGAACTGGTATGCGTTTGAAGGCATAACAGGTCCTGGTTTTATCGGTTACATGCCAATGGATGGAGCGCTTCAGGCCTTTGATGCATCGCTGTCTTGCCAAACTGAGCATTTGATCATTGGACAATTTGATTTGCAAGTGCTGAAGGAATGGGCACCGTCGCTGAAAGTAAAGCTCGGAGACACGATCTTTGCAAGCGTGAAATCTCATAAAGAACGCGAAGTACCATCCGCAGTGACCATACAAAACCGTGTTGTTTTGTATGGCAGGGAGGAAGGCGATCACTACACGTTGTTGGAGCAAGCCTTGGGTCAGATTTGGTCCGATGTGCTGGGTTACTCCGAATTGAGCATTGACGACGACTTCTTCAGGCTGGGTGGCGATTCTCTTTTGGCAATCGGTATCGTTTCCCGTGTCACCAAGCAGTTGCAAAAAGAGATGACAATCACCGACCTGTTTCAGACTCCGACAATCCGTCAATTGGCTGTGTTACTGGCTCCGAATGAAGAATCAGCTGTGTCAGCGATTCCTGTAGCAGATTATCGGGAAGCTTATCCCGCCACATCGTCTCAGCAGAGAATTTATGTATTGGAACAAATGCAGGAAGGGGCAGTTGCCTACAACATCCCTACAGTCATGATGCTAGAAGGCGAGCTGGACAGAATGGCCTTCGAACGTGCATTTGTCTCGCTGGTGCAGCGTCATGAGTCGCTGCGCACCTCGTTTTCCATCGTGGATGGCGTTTTGATGCAAACCGTTCAACCGAGCGTAGATTTTACGTTGGCGTATTGTGAAGTCGACGAGTACGAGGCAAAGAGAACAGTCGAACAATTCATTCGACCATTTGACTTGTCAAAAGCTCCGCTTGTTCGCGGTATGCTCATTCGCATGGATGTCAACAAACACTTGTTGCTGTTCGACATGCATCACATTATTTCCGATGGTGTATCCATCAACATTTTGATCCGTGAGTTCTTCCAATTGTATCAGGGACTCGAGTTGCCCGAGCTTCGGATTCAATATAAAGACTACAGCGTGTGGCAAACAGAGCAGCTGGACAATGGGGTATTGGCCGCTCAGGAGAAATTCTGGCTAAAAGAGCTGGATGGAGAACTTCCTGTGCTTAATCTGCCTACGGACCACCCTCGACCGTCCGTCCAGAGCTTTGAGGGAGATGTCCTTACCTTTGAGATTCCTCAAGAGATGACAGAGAAGATACTGGCACTGGCAAAAAACAATGGTTCAACCTTGTACATGACGCTACTGGGAGCGCTCACCATTATGATGTCGAAATACGCTGGCGAAGAAGACATTATCATTGGATCGCCAGTGGCTGGCCGTCATCATGCAGACCTGGAAAACATCGTTGGTGTCTTTCTGAACACACTGGCGATGAGAAACTTCCCGCGAAGCAATCGAACCGTGACAGATTTCCTTCAGGAAGTAAAAGAACGGGCACTGGCGGCGCTCTCTCATGCCGATTATTCGTTTGAAATGCTGGTGGATCGTCTGACGCTGCAAAAAGATACGGCGCGCAACCCACTGTTTGATGTGATGTTCATTTTGCAAAATACCGGCGATGCGAAGGAAAGCATGAGTGCAAATGGGTTGACGCTCTCTCCTTATCCATTTGAACAGCGCTCTGCCCAGTTTGATCTGACCTTTGACATCATTGAGCGAGAACAGCGCCTGATTGTCGATATCGAATACAGCAACAAGCTGTTTAGCAAAGAGACGATCGCGTCGATGTCCACACACTTCCAGAAGATTCTGGAGCAGATGGTGGAAGATCCTGAACAGTTGATCGGCAAGATGTCCATGCTGGCAGCAGAAGAACGCTTACTTCTGATAGAGCAATGGAATGACACGAGTTTGGAATACTCTCGTGAAAAAACAGTCGTCCAGCTCTTTGAAGAAGTAGTAGCAACACAGCCGAACGTGTTAGCTGTCACATGCGGAGATGAGAAAGTCACCTATGCGGAATTAAATCAGCGGGCAAACCAAGTAGCTCGTTTGATCAAGCAACACGGCGTCACTGCTGATACTTGCGTGAGCCTTTTGACGAATCGCTCTGTGGAAATGATGGTCGGACTCTTGGCGATCTTGAAAGCAGGGGCTGCGTTTGTTCCGATTGATCCGCAATATCCAGAAGAACGTATCTCCTACGTTTTGGAAAATAGCATGACTCGTCTCGTTTTAACCCACGATTCTCTGGCAGAGAAGCAGTGGGGAAGTGTTGTCCGAGTGGACGTAAATGATTCTCGGTTGGAGATGGAAGACGACTCCAATCTTCCGCCACAGGCTACACCTGACGATCTCGCCTATGTCATTTACACATCGGGTTCTACAGGCAAGCCTAAAGGCGTTATGGTTGAGCACGGCAATTTGATGAACTTCTGCTCAGGGATCGGGGAACACATCGATTTTGCCAGCGCAGACAAAATGCTGGCTGTGACAACGATTTCGTTTGATATTTTTCTGCTTGAAACGATTGTACCGCTGACAAAAGGGATGACCGTAGTCATTGCAACGGAAGAACAACAAGCAGACCCGCAAGTGCTCAAGGAGTTGATTTTGCAGGAAGAAATCACTTTCCTTCAACTGACGCCATCCCGTTTACAGCTCATGCTGGAAGAGAAGAGCAACTTGCACGCACTTGACTGCCTGAAAGCGATCCTGCTTGGAGGAGAAGCCCTTTCGGCGACTTTGTTCCAACGGCTTCGCACACAGACCAAGGCGAGACTTTACAATCTGTATGGTCCGACGGAAACAACGATTTGGTCTACGGTGCAGGACTTGACCGACGCAGGGGAAGTAACGATTGGCGCACCTTTGCCCAATACACAAGTCTACATCCTCGATGAGCATCTGCAAGTGCAGCCGATGAAGATCACTGGCGATCTTTACATTGCAGGGGATGGGGTAACGAGAGGCTACTTCGGTCAGCCAACACTGACGGCTGAGCGCTATATCCCTCATCCGTTTAAACCTGGTCAACGCATGTACAAAACAGGTGATCTCGCGAGATGGCTGCCGAATGGACGTATTGAATATGTGGGACGATCCGATTTTCAGTGCAAAGTACGCGGTTATCGCATCGAATTAGGTGAGATTGAAAGTGCCCTTTGCCAGCATCCGGATATTACGGAAGCGGTAGTCAGTGTGCGAGATACCGCTAGCGATCCTTACCTGGCTGCGTACTATATGGCAACTCGAACGTTGGACAGCGATGAATTGCGAGCTATGCTGAGCAAAAGTTTACCCGATTACATGATTCCACATTTCTATACGCATATGAGTATGTGGCCGCTGACACCAAACGGAAAACTGGATCGCAAATCATTGCCAGAGCCTGATGCCCTTCAAGACAAGCACACCGAATATCAAGCTCCAGCTACCAGACTGGAAGAACAGCTGGCTGACATTTGGCGGGAAGTGCTTAAGCGTGAAACGGTCAGTATGCAGGATAACTTCTTCCACATAGGTGGTAATTCGCTTTTACTGGTGCAAGTTCATGCCAAGCTTGAACAGCTTTACCCTGGACGGGTTCGAATTGCCGATTTGTTCGCCCATCCTACGCTGTTTGGCCTAACCAACTTTTTGAAGAACACCGTTTTAGATGTAGCAGATGAACAAGAGGAAACCGATACGACCACTTATTGGTTGAAGGAGTTGGATCGTGTCTCGCTGATAGAGTTGCCGTCTCAGTATTGGGTTAGTGGAGAAGCGAATTCGGACACAAACTGGGTCCAATTCTCACTTACGGATGATCTGTTTGAAAATGTGCAGCAGGTAAGTCAAATGGAGGCTGTTGAGGTTAGAGACGTCCTGCTTTCGATGTATCTATACCTCATGGCTGAATTGACAGGACAGCAGGATCTTTATATGGAAGTGGCTGTCGCCAAGGAGCTGCAGATGATTGCCTATCCATTCCGGGTGAACATGTCAGAGGTCAATACCTTCTTCGATCTATTCAAGCAGGTGCAGCAGAAGCGACAGTTCATCGAGAAAATGACGGGAGAAGCCTCGTTGTGGCTAAAAAAATTGCGGACGGATCGCAACGACGGAACCATTATTCCATTCTTCGGCAGTGTCAATGAGTTTACAGATGCATCATTCACACACCTTGAACATGAGCTTACTTTCTGGATCAAGGAAGGAAAAGACGTGATTGATATCGTATGTGCATTCGACCCAGATTGCCTCCGCGCAGAAAAAGTCACGGAGATGACTCAGGATTACCAGCAATTGCTCAGGATGCTAGTGAATGAATACATGACGTAAAGAAGGGTGATCAAAAATGGACAAAATCGCACTCTTATTCCCGGGACAAGGTTCGCAATATGTTGGAATGGGCCAAGCATTATGTGAGGCCCATCCCATTGCCGCTCGCACCTTTGAAGAAGCAAGTGATGCGCTTGAATTTAACCTGCAAACCCTTTGTTTTGCAGGGGATGTACAAGAACTGATCAAAACTGAGCATGCACAGCCAGCAATCCTGACGGCAAGTGTCGCAGCCTTCCGTGTTTATTCAGAGGAAATGAACATCGAACCGAAGTGGGTGGCTGGACACAGTCTGGGCGAGTTTACGGCCCTGACTTGTGCCGGTGCCATCCAGTTTGCAGATGCCGTCCGCCTTGTCTATCGCCGAGGTCAGTTCATGCAGGCGGCCACACCGCAGGGTGTCGGAGCGATGTCAGCAATCTTTGGGTTGAATGTTCAACTTGTCGAGGAGATTTGTCGGGAACATTCTCGTAACGATGCGATCGTCGTGGTCGCCAACCATAACTCCGCTGATCAAATCGTCATCTCCGGACATGCACATGCGGTGCGCCAAGTAGAAGAAGCGTGCAAGCAGCATGGATCGACTTCCGTAGTCAGCCTCAAGGTGAGTGCGCCTTTCCATTCGCCACTCATGGTGCAAGCAGCCGAACAATTACATGAAGAACTAAAGCGATACACGTATTGCGATCCCAAATGGCCTGTGATTTCCAATGTGACAGCACAACCCTATGTCCATGCTGATCAACTTGTCGATTTGCTTACAGCACAGACAACCAGCCCTGTTCGCTGGCAATCTACGATGGATTACTTGGTAAAACAGGGAGCGAATACCGTAATTGAGCTCGGCCCTAAAAATGTACTGACAAATTTGGCCAAAGGATATCCCCTTCGCGCCTTTGCCTTTGACAAGCAGGGGGAGATCAATCGTTATCAGCAAGAGCTTCAGGATGCCAAAGCGCGTAATCAAGCAGCAATTGCCCAACTGGTCGATTCTTGCATTGCGATTGCTGTTTGCACGAAAAATCGCGGTCTTGATGAAGAAGAGTACCAGCAAGGGGTGATCGCTCCCTATCAAGCGCTACAACAACTGAGACAACAGCTGGAACAAGGAGAAAAAGAGGGGGGCTATGGAGATGTACGCGAAGCTTTTTCTCTGCTTCGTTTGATCTTCCAAACAAAAAAAGCTCCTGACGCGGAACAAGCCATGCGCTTTGATCAGCTGACCAGCAAATCGGACTTGCAACAGCGATTTCCTGAGATCGGCAACGAATGGCAAGCTAGCTAAGCCAAACCAGGTGAGCAGAGGAACCAAGGAGGAAGAATGCAGTGAGCAAGCCATTAGGACTGAACCGAGTCAAATTGAATAAACAGCAGACGGATGCTCATTCAACAGACAGCAAACCCAATCCACACGATATTGCGGTGATTGGTGCTGCTTGCCGATTCGGAAGCGCAGAAAACCCGGCAGACTTTTGGCGTCTGTTGCAAGCTGGTCAAGATTGTGTACGAGAGCTTCCCAGAGAGCGCCAGAACGATTTGATTCCTTTGTTACTCGCCAAAGGCTTGACGATGGAACAAATTCAATTTCGAGAAGCTGCCTACCTGAATGAAATTGATAAATTCGATCCGCAATTCTTCGGTCTTTCTCCGAAGGAAGCCAGCCAGATGGACCCGAACCAGCGCTTATTTTTGCTGACATGCTGGGAGGCGATTGAGGACGCGGGGTATGGTGGAACGATGCTCGCTGGCAGCCGAACAGGTGTATATCTGGGGTTTAGCAGTGATTTTGGTGAAGAGTATAGACGAATGATTCGAGAGCTGGAACCAGATGCGCTGTCCACCTCAATCATTGGCAATATGAAATCGGTCATCGCTTCTCGCATCTCCTACCTGTTGGATCTCAAAGGTCCGAGCATGCTTGTGGATACGTCCTGCTCCTCATCGTTGATGGCCGTTCATCTGGCATGCCAAGCGATTCGTCGAGGAGAATGTGAGATGGCGCTGGCCGGCGGTGTCAAGCTCATCTTGCTGTCTTTACAAGATGGAAGCAATGATTTGGGAATATTATCGCAATCTGGGCGTACTCGCCCTTTTGACAATGATTCAGACGGTACAGGTGTCGGTGAAGGCGTTGGCGCCGTTTTGCTAAAACCGTTGGCAAAGGCTCTTGCAGACGGGGATTCGATTTATGCCGTGATCAAGGGAAGCGCCGCCAATCAAGACGGCCATTCTTTCGGGCTTACGGCGCCAAATTCATTGGCACAAGCCGAAGTGATTCAGCAGGCATGGAAAGACGCGCAGATTGACCCCGAAACCCTTTCCTATATCGAGGTGCACAGCATAGGCACCAAGCTGGGTGATCCTATGGAGATGGACGGGTTGGAGAGAGCGTTTCGCCCCTACACAAACCGTCGCCAATTTTGCGGGATCGGCTCGGTAAAGACGAACATCGGTCATACCGACCACGTAGCAGGTATGGCTGGTCTTTTCAAGGTGATCCTGTCTCTGAAACAAAAGCAGATACCTCCGCATTTGCACTTTCAGCGCGCGAATCGGATGATTCCTTTTGAACAATCTCCCATTTACATCCATGACACATTGACAGAGTGGGAACCAGAGCAAAGCGTGCGACGGGCTGGAATCAGTTCGTTTGGGATGAGTGGAACGAATGTGCACCTCGTAGTAGAGGAAGCATCATTCATTCAGCCTCTCAAGCAAGACGAAGGGTTTCAGGCAATCGCTTTATCCGCTAAAAGCAAGGAGAGCTTGCTCAACCTGTTGCTCCGCTTTCAGAAGTGGACCAGCAAGCCTGTGGAGGAACTGCCGACATTGGAAAGTCTCAGCTTTACGGCAAATACGGGCCGTAGTCACCACGGCTACCGCTTACTGCTGATTTGCAGGGACATGGATGATTTTTCGGCAAAAATCTCCAAGTTGTGCGCGAGCGACTGGACAACACTTTCTGAACCAGATATTTTCTTTGGCTGGCACAAGGTAATCTCGCAGGAAAAAGCGGATAGAGAGCCTGGGATACTGACTGAGGCAGAACAACAAGCGATGAATAAGGCAGCTAATGCACTTTTGCAAAAGCTTTTATTGGCACAGAGCAAAGAGTTATCTGATCTGAAAGAGCTCGGCGAATTGTATGTGAGTGGGGCAGATGTACGCTGGAGTGCCATGTATACGTTTAAAAAGCCACGCCGTGTGCACCTCCCTGTTTATCCGTTTGAGCGTAAGCGTTGTTGGCTGGACATCTCTTCCCTTCATTCTCTTGACAAGGATGCCGGGAGAGAAAAAGACAATGTTGCACCACAAAAATCTGGAGAAGCAAAGCTCCCAAACGTGGTGGTACGTGGGAGAAAACAGGATGCCTACACCGTTTTAGAGCAAGAGCTGGCGCACATTTGGGGATATGTTCTGGGGCTTGAAGAAGTAGATGTCCATGACAATTTTTACGAGCTGGGCGGGGACTCGATCATCGCGATTAGAATGATCAGCGAAATCTCAAAGCGGATGAACCGAGAAGTAGAAGTACAAGACCTTCTTACCCATTTGACGATTTCCGATTTTGCTGCCTATCTCGATGTGGCTGGGTATGAAGAAGAACAGGTTGCGAAAGCAGAGGAAGCTGCTACTGCAGTCCAAACGGTTCAACAACGAAACACAAAATCATTGCATGGTACGCAAATCAAACGCAGCTCATATGCCGATGTCAGTCATTTATCCTGGCGTCAATGGAATTGTTATGATCGCGGTCTCGCTTTATTAATGGAGGAGCAGGATGCCCATCTGATTCCGTATTTTAAGCTTTTTCTCGGGTTGAAGCGCGGCTATCAGCTTGATGCTGAGGGGTACCCCTATTCGTATCGGGAGCATGCTGAGGTTATGGGATATTTGTCGGATGAGGAGATGCTTTACAAATTTGGCTATCGAGTCAAACTCGTGCCTGTCGCTCGTCTGGATGAATTGCATGAGTCGATCATACACCAGTTGGATCAAGGCAAGCCCGTAATGGTTGCATTTGACGAGTACTACACCTTTTACACGCCGCAATACCAGAAGGAACATACCGATCATCTCACTGTTATCACTGGCTATGACCATGACAAGCAGGTTTATACGATCATCAATCACAATCATTTGACTCGAGGGCAAGCTCAACGAATCCAGTACGATAAATTTTCCACCACGTATCAAACGCTTGAGGAGATTTATGCGAATTTAGAGCCGCAATCACGGCTGATCATGGTGCTCGATCGCGTTACAGATGACGAAGCAATCTTGCGTACCAGCGCGGAACAGGAGTTGCTGTGTTTACTAAAAGCGGTCGAGAGTAAACAGCAAGTTGGCCGTGAGCTTACGCTGTTGCTGTCACTAACGGAGCAGCCAGACAACTATTTTCATGAAGCCAATTTAAACGAGCTCTACGTTCAATTAGGCGGGAAAGAACTGTGGATGGAAACATTAGTGGACTGGTACATACCACAGGCGGATCAGTCTGTACGCGAAATGGCGGAGGAGATTTTGCAGGCATCCAATCACGTGGTGAATCGCTATGCTCTTAGCTTATACAAAGAAAAAATGTTGAAGCGATCCGATATGGAAGCTGCTGTCGATAAGGTGAGGTCTCTCACTAGTCAATTTTTGCAACAAGTATTTGCCTTGCGAGAACGTGATTCGGATATCCGATAGTCGCATGTGTTTACCATTACGATAGACAGGAAGGAGAGTGCTCATGTCACTCACCGAGATTCAACCGAGCAAGCATCCGAACCTGGATTGCATCGGTGCTTCTATCTACACGGTTCTGAAATACCTGAACTTTTCCGCCTTGGAAACAGCATGGAAGCAGTGCGGTGCCATCTATCTTAAAACGCAGGATTCGCCTTATGGAGATATAAACGGTCAATACATGAGAACAGTCGATGAGTTGAAGTGGATTCACAATATCCGCGTAGAAGGACGGGCTGAACCGGAAGACGACCTATTTTTGGCAAATATACAAGATCGTTTGGAACGGGAGGTACCGACAATCGTCCTCTGCAATATGGCAGAACTCCCGTACAACCCTTATTATCAGGACCTGCCAGAAATGCATAGCATCATTGTCACAGGAAGAGAAGATAACCAGCTTCTGATCGTCGATGATTACTACCGCTACAAAGGACTGTTGCCCATCGAGCAATTTTTACAGGCTAGTAACTCTTCCTATCGGGATGCAGGTACAGGTGAATGGTATCCACTCCACAATCGTTCATTTGAATTGGTACTTTCCGATTCCCTGCATCCGACGCCCGATCAGTTGATAGAAGCAGTCAGGTGCAATCTCAGCGTACTAGAGGGTCGTTGCGAAGTAAGTCAAATCAAGCGGGACTTGGATGTACCCGACGATGTCAACGTCGAGGTTGGGTTGAAATCGCTTGATCCTTTTCTCAAAGACGTAGAGGCTTTTCTCGCTAGCGGAGTGGAGATTACAGACGATCATCTCGATATCCTTAACCACAGCTTGATCAGCATGGCCCAAACACGAGCGATGTACGCGAATGCCCTGCAGGTGATCAGTGAGAAGTACCAAAACTTCGGAGAACTTGCCGAGCAGTATCGCAGTATCGGGCATCAATGGAAAATTACGACCAATATGATTCTTAAGGCTTTTGACAGTAATCGCAGTGACATGGTTCATCGCGTTCTCCAAAAAATCAGCAGCATACAAACGCAGGAATATGAAGCGGTCGTTAAAACAAGAGAAGTACTGGAACGAGTTGGCGTTGTTGTATAAGCATCTACCACTTGGAGGGACTCCTATGGAAAGGGAAAACGAAGTATACGAGACGCTCCTCCGGTTGTTTTCTGAGTACGTGAACGAAAGCGGAGAACTTACGGAGTACATTGATTCATTGACCTTTATCAAGTCGGTCGTAAAGGTTGAAAAGGAGTTTGGCATTGAATTCGATGATGACATGCTCCATTTGGAAAACTTTCAAGATATGAAAACCTTGGCAGGTTACATCCAGCAAAAAATGGATGAAAAATCTGCCTGATCGAAGGGCCAATATGTATATAGTCGATCGGACGAAGACGGGAAAAATCGGGAGTGAGGGCTCAATATGCTAACAAAAATGATGGCCATAAGTCACATGATTGGCAAAACGCCTTTAAACAAACTTGAGCATGAGCACATCAATCTGTTTTGCAAACTGGAATACAACAACCTCATGGGAAGTGTAAAAGTGAGGCCGGCCTTTTACATATTACAGGAGGCGATCAAAAGAGGAGAGATCACGCAGGAAACTACTGTAATTGAATCTTCTTCGGGAAACTTTGCTATCGCATTGGCGACTTTGTGCAAGCGACTCGGAATTAAATTTATTCCAGTCATCGATCCAAACATCAATCCCGTCTACGAGAACTTGCTCAGGGCATTTTCCCATGAGGTCGTAAAAGTAACGGACCGTGACGAGACAGGAGGATTTCTCCTAACGCGCATCCAAACGGTCAATCGCCTGCTGAATGAGACGAATAACTCGTTTTGGACCAATCAGTACGGAAATCCGGATAGCGCCAGAGCCCATTACTACGGATTGGGAGCCGAGATCGCAGACAGCTTCGAGACATTGGACTATGCTTTTATCGGCGTTAGCTCTGGCGGCACGATTACTGGAATTTCGCAGCGATTGAAAGAACGTTTTCCAGACATCAAAATCATTGCTGTCGATACAGAAGGATCCGTTATCTTTGGACAAGAGCCGCAAAAACGATACATCCCGGGAATTGGATCGAGCATGCGGCCTGACATACTTAAGGCCGCGATTATTGATGAGGTCGTCCATGTTTCGGAGGAGGACACAGTCAAGGCTTGCTATCAGCTGTACGCTGAGCATGGCATTTTTGCTGGAGGATCTTCTGGAACTTCCTACTGGGCGATTGAAAAGTATTTCAAAGATCAAAAGCACGTAGTCAAGCCAAATGTTGTCTTTTTATGCCCTGACGGCGGTATGCCCTATGTCAATACCGTATACAACCAAGAATGGGTTCAGTGGTTGCACCAGCAAAAGCATTCTTTCGTTGGCAATTAAGCAGTGTCTAATCAAATCTACTACGATAAGCAGGGTGGGATGCACGGTGTTATATCTAAACACGAGTGATATCGAAAAGATCGGCAAGAATTGGAAGGAAACCATTGATGTAATTGAACATGCTGTGCATGCCTTACAAAAGGAAGATTATGCGCAGCCGATTAAACCTTATTTGCGATATCATGACATGTCAAACCGCATTATTGCCATGCCAGCATTTGTAGGCGGAGATACCTACATGGCGGGAATCAAGTGGATTGCCAGTTTCCCGAAAAACCTCCAAGAGGGTATCCAACGCGCGCATTCGATTACCATCCTGAACGAAGCCAGAACGGGTAAGCCTGTGGCAACGATTAATACGGCTCTGGTCAGCGGCATTCGAACTGCTTCTGTTTCCGGTCTTCTCCTCAAGCATTACGAACAAGTACGCCCCCTGCAAAATGTAACGGTCGGAATTATCGGATTTGGTCCGATTGGCAGACTTCATCTGCAAATGGTAACGGCCTTATTAGGAGAGAAGATCACCAAGGTGGTTCTCTATGACATTGCAGGTATCCAACAGGAGTATATTCCGGCTGAGATCAAAGAGAAAACGGTTATCGCGCAAACGTGGGAAGAAGCATATTGCGAAGCAGATGTGTTCATTACGTGCACGGTATCACCGCATGGTTTTATTGACAAGCAACCAAAACGTCATTCCTTGTTGTTAAATGTGTCGTTACGCGACTTTACACCAAAAATTCTCGACTATACCCGCTCCATTATCGTAGACGACTGGATCGAAGTTTGCCGTGAGAACACGGACATCGAGATCATGCATCTAGAGAGAGGGTTGCAAAAAGAAGATACCAAATCCATCACAGATATCGTCTGCCTTGACCAGATGAAAGACTTTCCACAAGATGAGCCCATCATGTTTAATCCGATGGGTATGGCGATTTTTGATATTGCCATTGCTGGCTACTATTACAAACAAGCACTCTCGCAGGGGATCGGAACTCACTTGCAAGACTAACTGGAGGTTACCATTTTGTACGATGTGCTGGCAAATCTAAAACTGGTAGAGTCATCTCGAATTTGTTTGCACGAGTCACATGAATACAAGCGACTACACAAGACCAGACAGATCATTGAGGAGGAAGGGATTTTGCGCCATCCTCCGCTGGCGATTCTCATGCAAAACGGCCAGTATTTGATCATTGATGGTGCACATCGGACCTTTGCTCTTCAAGCGCTTGGGTGCAAACATATCCCCTTACAGGTAGTGGAGCATGAGGATTTTCACTTGGATATGTGGGATCATATTGTGCCAGTCGCTACATGGTTGCAATCAGTGGAGCAAGATTCTGTGTTTCGATGGGAAACAGAGCGTTTACGAGAAACGCCTGTGGCAGAAATGAAGATAGGGAACAAGAAACGCTTCTATCTGTATCCAAATGAGAATCGGCACGATGATGAGTGGCGGATGACGCTATGGCGTCAATTAGTGGACAGTTACAACTATAGCCACCAGGTGCATCGTCTGCCCACAGGGATGCTCGAATGGCCGGAAACAGGAGCCGCCTTGATACGGTTCCCGCCAATCAGTCTGGCAGAATTGGAGCGTATCGTATCGGAAGGGCATGTTTTGCCTGCGGGTGTTACCCGTTTTGAAATAGATGGGCGTCTATTAAACTTGTGTATCCCGATTAGCCTATTGAAACAGGAGCAAATCGAGCTAGAACAGTGGGAGCGATTGGTTAAAAAATGGAGAGAAACCTTGCGCCTCTACTCGAAACCCGTGTATATGTGCGATGCGTAATAGGAAACCGTGGCGAGTTTGATTCGCCACGGTTTCTATCCAATCCCAATTACATCACGTACTGGTTGCGGTCTTTCCCACAGACGCAGTGCCTAAAAAGGAGTGGATCATTCTGCAAAAGATCATAGATGAGTCGAGACGAAAACTAGGATTCTTGCTTATGTGTCTGGTTCTCGTACTTTCCGGCAGTATGCCCGTGTACGCCGAAACGAGCGTTCGACAGGATACCGAAATCGCACCAGCAATCGAACAGCTAGTCAATAAAATCATGGAGTCGGAAAAAATCCCGGGTGCAGCTGTTGTGGTCGTCAAAGAGGGGAAAACCATTTACAAGCAATCGTTTGGTTTCTCTGACACCCAGAAGCAAGAGCGGGTTACTGCTGACACCTTGTTTGAAATCGGATCGAACTCCAAAGCCTTTACGGCGCTAGCCGTTCACCAGCTTGTCGAGCAAAAGCGACTTTCGCTGGACGATCCGGTTCAGAGCTATATCCCGTGGTTTCGCGTTACCTATAAAGGACAACAGGAACCGATCCTGATTAAGCATTTGCTGTATCATACCAGTGGGATTCCTTTTGAAAGCATTGGCTCCATCCCTATTTCTTCCAGTGAGAATGCAATCGAAGAAACCGTGCGAGCGATCAATCATACTGAACTGGTTCGCAAGCCGGGGACCGAGTATGAATACGCCACCATTAACTACGATATCCTGGGCTATGTGGTCGAGAAAGTTACCGGACAGGCCTATGAACAGTATGTGCAGCAACAAGTCATTGCTAAATTGGGACTAACCCATACCTTTTTGAAGGCACAGGCACCCGTGGCGGAGATGGCAAGAGGGCACAAAATCGAACTATTTTCCCCACGCGTGTATGATGCACCGGAATATCGTGGAAATACGCCAGCCGGATATGTCGTTTCCAATTTAAACGATATGGAACGATGGTTGCAGATTCAGTTGGGGTTAGAGGCATCTGCATTTCGTCCTGAGCTGGTGCGTGCTTCCCATCTTCCTGATCGTTCGGTAGCTCCTGCTGGAGATGGTTTTTCGTATGCATCAGGCTGGATGATTTATCAGGATGGTGGAGGGCAAATTTCGCATGGCGGCAATAACCCTGCATTTTCTTCGTACATGGTATTTCGTCCAGAGGAAAAGCTGGGCGCCGTCGTTTTGACCAATATCAACTCGTTGAACGCATCTGTTATCGCAGAGGGGGCCGTCAATCTCGTACTAGGCAAAGAAGCTCCCTTAGTCGTGTCTGACACCAATCTTCAAGCGGATCGTATGGCAAGCATTTCTCTCGTGATCCTTGGTATCCTTTTGTTGGTACTTGGTGGGGCGATCGTGCAGATTTTCGTGCAAGTCTATCGAGGCGAACGAAAACTCGCCGCGAATGCAGGGCGAATCTGTCTGGCATCCTTCGTTGCATTTGTTGTCATGGGAAGTGTTTTGACAGCCGCCTTATACTACTTGCCAGATGTTTTTTTTATGGGCTTACCATGGTCGTTCATCGAGGTTTGGCTTCCCATCACCATTTTTTACGCTATGTACGCATTGGTGGCAGGACTCGTTCTGTTTAATGTCTACATCACACTCACCCGCTTGTTCCCGAAATCGCAAGAAACATCCATGACCTCTATTGTCATACAGGGGCTGATCAGCGGATTTGGGAATGCGCTGATTATTTTTATGATCAATCTGGCGCTCACTTCTACAAATAAGTTTCATGCATCCATTTTCCTGTATTTTCTCCTGGGTATCTTGTTGTATATCGTCGGGGAGAAAATGATGCGTAGCCGATTGATTGTGATCACAAATGAAATCGTATACGAAAAAAGAATGGAACTGATCCGCAAAATTTTTCGGACCCCTTATCAAAAGTACGAGACACTTGATAACGGTGAAATATATGCGGGGTTAAATAATGATACGGAAACGATTAGTACGTTCGCCAATAGTGTCGTTGTGGCACTAACTAGTGCGGTTACACTCGTGTTTTGCTTCATTTATCTAGGCTCGCTGGATCTATACGGATTTTTGTTTTGTCTGGCTGTCATTTTTGTGGCGGTAGGCTTGTATACGCTGGCAGGTCGCTTTGCAAACAAAGTATGGGAGGAAACCAGAGACATCCAAAATGTGTTTTTCTCCTATATTACCGATATGATCGGGGGCTTCAAGGAGCTGTATCTAACGCAGGCGCAACGAAAAGAATTCGAAGAAGACATGGAAAGAAGCTGCTCTGACTATCGACATAAGAAATCAGCGGGCCAATTTAAATTTGTGAACGTGTATTTGATTGGGGAATTGCTATTCGTCGTGGTAATCGGTACGGTTGCCTTTTTATTCCCGGTTCTCTTCCCTTCCCTGCAAAAAGAAATGCTGATTAGTTATGTGTTTGTCTTCCTGTATATGACAGGGCCCGTTCACGGTATTTTGAATGCGGTACCGGAGCTGATTCGGATCAAGATCAGCTGGCAGAGATTGAACGCGCTGCTTGATTCGTTATCAGTGGAAACGAGAAGAGAAGAGGAAAGCTTGGCTGAGCGGAACACGCAAGACTTTGAGACATTTTCAACTGAACAGGTGCGTTTCCGATACAAAAACAAAGAGGGCGAAGAGTTTTCCGTAGGCCCGCTGGACTTCTCCTGCCGAAAAGGGGAAATCGTCTTCATTGTTGGTGGGAACGGTAGCGGGAAGTCAACGTTTGCCAAGCTGATTACCGGATTGTATGAGCAAGATGAGGGCGAGTTTTTCATGAACGGCCAAAAAGTGAACGCTGATCAACGCTGCGAATTCTTCTCCGCGATTTTCAGTGATTTCTATCTGTTTGAGAAGATGTATGGAATCGATTACCAAGCAAAGCAAGAAGAAGTGAGCAAACATTTAGAGGTGCTTCGCATCGCTGACAAAGTAGAAGTGGATGAAACGGGAACGTTTAGCACGACGAAGCTGTCTACGGGGCAGCGTAAGCGTCTTGCCTTAATGCTCAGTCTGGTCAGAGATCGGCCGATTTTCCTCTTTGACGAGTGGGCTGCTGACCAAGATCCAGAATATCGTCAATTCTTTTACGAATCCTTGCTGCCAGAAATGAAAAGACAGGGCAAATGTGTAATTGCGATCACACACGACGATCGCTACTTCCATCTTGCTGATCAGGTAGTGAAAATGGAGAGTGGGCGAATTATTTCGGAGCAAACACTTGCGCATGCCTGATGGCAAAGCATGCAGAGAAGACCGTACGGGGATGATACCCGGCGGTCTTTTCTTGCATGAGTGGCACGACTCCATTCGATTGGATATGCTAGACAAACAATTCAGACAGTTATATAATTGGAAGCAGTTGGAATGAATGCGATAACATCATGCGGGTGTAGTTCAATGGTAGAACTCCGGCTTCCCAAGCCTGCGGCGTGGGTTCGATTCCCATCACCCGCTCCATATGAAATGGTAGAAAAGCCTTTGCTTACAAAGGCTTTTCTTTTCTTGTTTGTTCAAATAAGTTTTAGACTGATCCGATCAAAGAAAACACTGATGAACGAATGACCTCAATTACTTTGAGCTTTACATAAAAGTAGCATGTCTTTAACGATATCGACTACAACATTGGGCTGATCAATATGAATTGCATGACCGGCATTTTTAACAATTATATGCTTACTACGGGTTGATAATTTAGTAAGCTCCTTATGTAATGCAATCCAAGCAGACATAGATTTAGGATTATGATGAGGTTGTAATGTACCTGATACGACAATGAGCGGCTTGTTACCAAGTGATTTAGATTTTCGAGCTTGATCAAAGCTTTCTTCAATTTCTTGAATAGAGCCTTCAAGAACAAACTGACTATAGTACTCTGCCTGAACTTCTTCCGAAAATAAAGGAACCATGATTCTATTTTGATCTTCATGACATGGATCTAATAAAATCACTCCGGCAACTTCTTCTGGATATGTACTTGCATATAGTCGAACATTCAATCCCCCAAAAGAGTGCCCGACCAAAACATAAGGGGGGGACACGTTTGCTTTCTGAAGTAAGCTTCTAAGATTCTCAATGATTTGCTGACTATGTCGAGGTCTCTCATCACTTTCACTTTCACCTATACCTGCTCTATCATAAATGAACATCCTTGTTTGGTTTGAAATTTCAGCACTAATGGAACTCCAGTAGTTTAATGTGCACCCATAACCAGAATCAAAAACCACCGTTGGAAAATCACTTATTTCACCATAATATTTAAAACATAGTTTAACTCCGCCTATGTCGAGTTTTTGACTCGTTTCATTTATTACCATGTCACTCATTTTATCTCCTCCAGATATTTTTCATTAGGTGAATTTCCATAAATAACTTAATATCCCCTTTTTTGTAAGTTTACTTTCATGAACAATGGACATGCCTTGCCCATTAGTTGAATAATTTACCATCAGTCTAGTACTTGATTTTCTAGTCTAAAACTTTATTTTCACGGAACAAGCGAAACTTTTAAGTGGTTCATGAGTATTTTCATGTAGATAAACCCGAAGGAGGGTGTGCGATGAAGGAGATGAATTACGGTCATTAACTTCCCAAAAAGGAGGTTAGTGATGAGTAGAAGTTATAAGAAGTTCCCGGTTGTAAAGGACAAGACTGGACCAAGTAAAAAGTTTGCAAAACGGTTAGCAAGTAAGGCTGTAAGAAGATACAGCTCTGGCATTCATGCGGGACGCATGTATCGAAAAATTTTTTGCTCATGGATTATTAATGATTTCTGGTTTTACAAGTCATTTCGAGAGGCTATTCGAGATTGGGAGACAAGCGATGTCCCTAAGGTGAAGGCGAAGACGAAGACGAAGACGAGAAAACAAATCATCAACGAATGGGCGAAATATTACTACCGAAAATAGAAGAATCACGGGTGTACAGGGAAGTTACACCAAACAAAGAGTCCTTCCAGGTAATTGGGGAAGGCTCTTTGCTCTATCGCACGACCCACTTATTAGAATCGGAGGTTTGACATGAGAACCATACCACTCGGGACGAGCAAGTTAGAAGTACCAGTCATCGCAATTGGGTGCATGAGGATAGGGTCATTAGACAAGCCGCAAGCGGAGCGCTTCGTACAAACGGCGCTTGAAGAAGGTGCGAATTTCTTCGACCATGCAGATATTTATGGGAAGGGCAGATGTGAGGAAGTATTTGCAGAAGCGATTCAGATGAGCCCTAGCGTTCGTGAGCGTATCCTTTTGCAATCGAAATGTGGCATTCGGCCCGGCATGTTCGACTTTTCCAAAGAATATATTTTGAATGCTGTGGATGGCATTTTACAACGTCTAAAAACGGAATATTTAGATGTATTGCTGCTGCATCGCCCAGACACTCTTGTCGAGCCGGAAGAAGTAGCGGAAGCGTTCGATCTTCTGGAAAGCACGGGTAAAGTACGCCACTTTGGCGTCTCCAATCAAAATCCGATGCAGATCCAGCTGTTAAACAAGTATGTGAAGCAACCAATCGTCGCTAACCAGTTGCAACTAAGCATTATGAACGCGACGATGATTTCGCAAGGCTTCAACGTCAATATGGAGAACAACTCGGCTGTGAACCGCGATGGCAGTGTACTCGACTTTTGCAGGCTGCATGATATTACGATTCAGCCTTGGTCGCCGTTCCAGTATGGATTTTTCGAAGGATCTTTCCTTGGGAACGAGAAATTTCCTGAGTTGAACAAAAAAATCGATGAAATGGCAGCTAGATATGAAGTATCCAACACAACAATCGCCATCGCTTGGCTTCTACGGCACCCGGCGAACATGCAACCTGTCATTGGCACGACGAATATCGACCGAATGAAAGAGTGCATGAAAGCGACCCATATTCGTTTGACGCGAGAAGAGTGGTATGACATCTATCGCTCTGCCGGAAATGTGTTGCCGTAACTGATTCCATTTACAAAAATACCTGATCGATCTTGGCTCTGTCATAATCTAATATCCAATGAGGATAGCTGTCATATATCCCTCTGATTGTTTCAGGAGAAGTGGCTAATAAATCACAGCCTCGATCGTCATAGATGTGAAAGATGGTATGTTTGCTCGTATTGATAAAGTAGACGCGATGAAAAATACGTGGTTTTAATCCCATATCCTGATGGCAGATTGCTTTTATCATGGGAACATAGGCAAAGTCCGACGTCTTACACTTCAAGAAGAACCGATGCGTTCGATAGACGTCATTCTCATCGTCTTCTGGAAAAACATAAGGAATGGTATTTTGCCTAAGTTTATACAAAAGTGATTTATTCTTCACATACTTGGAAAAGGCGTTCAATTTACGCTTAAAAGCCCCACCGTCTCCAAAATCGTTTACATCCACTACGATATAGATGTCATCGTTAGGTGCATGTAAAGTCTTAAATAAAGTAATTGCTCGCCTATTAACCCCCTGTAAATAAGGGCAATTTTCATAAACGTTATGGTAAGCGTAGTTCACCCCGAGCTCAAAACGGATTCCAATATCCCAGCTATAAAACAAGGGTGGTCTAAGCAATAACGTTGGAAATGTATGATGTAAATACTCGGGTAACGTCATCAAAGTACCTCGCTCTACTAGAATCATTCGGATAAAAAAATAGGAGAGAACAGAGACTCTCCTACTATCCATTGAATGGATTGTTCCTCTATTCCTGTAAAAAATCTTTTTCTTTCCACTCTTTGTACAGAGTAAGGTCGCTGCTCACTTGTCGAAACACCAATCCAATGATTGTCGCGTCATCTAGTAAACCAGCAACAGGAATAAAATCTGTGATGGCGTCTATGGGTGAAACAAAGTATAAAATCCCGCCAATAATCATCAATATGGATTTAACAGGGATTGTTCGATATTTTCCACTCGTCCAATCCCCGAAAATATGAAAGAGGAGCTGTAAATTCTCCCAAGCATCTCCGATCGCTTTTTTATCTGCTTTTTTCATTGCTTTTTTTAGGAGATTTGATGCTTTTTCTTTATCGTTCAGATATTCAGAGGCTTTTGATTCATAATTTTCAAGAAACATCTTTTCATGTTTAGCCATAGGACCTCCTATGTTTCGTCAAAGCCAAAAAGGGCGAGAATACGCTCATTTTTGGCTTCATGTTATGTAAACCACTTGTACATCCCTACAGAACGAGAGCCGTATAGGACCAATTACACCAAGATGATTTTCCCCATACGCTGACGGCTCTCCGCAAATTGCACTGCTTCTTTAACATCATGCAAAGCAAATTTCTCTCCAGGCTCTGCTAAAAGGAGCTTCCCATTCTGAACGAGCTCGATGACTTTTTCAAACGTTTCGTGCCAGGTAGACACGGAAACTCGTTGAATCCAGTGGCGCAATAAAAATAGTTGAGGGAGAACGCCAAGCTCTTTCGAAATGATCGACCAATCCACTTGAACTCCCGATAAAAGACCTAACGACAAGAAGATTCCGCCAGCACGTGTAGACTTCGCCAGATCTAAACCGTCTGGACCGCCAATGGAATCAATAGACGCATGAGCACCTTGTCCGTTCGTTACACTCATGATGGCATCATAAATAGACACACGTGAACTGTCGATGACATGCCACGCCCCAAGTTGCATCAACTCCTCGGTATATCTTGCGTTTCGGACGATGGCGATCACTTTAAAACCAAAAAGAGCGGATAGCTGAATAAATAAACGGCCAATGGCTGAGTTGACTGCATTGACTAACAAAAACTGATGAGAAGACAGTTGAAGCGTCTCATTGCAGATGACCCACGCAGTGATGGGGTTGATGTACAATCGACAGGCGATATCATCTGGGATCGAATCGGGAACCGCAATGGCTAGCTCGGCTGTCGTTTTTACGTATTCTTGCCATGTACCCTCACCGCGCAAAGGCAGAACACGTTTACCGATAAGAGAGCGGGGAGCAAAAGGACCTGTATCCATAACGGTACCAACCCCCTCATACCCAGGAATGGCGGGAAGGTTGATGCGATGCTTGTAGGCACCACGAATCGGAATGACGTCAGAAGGATTAATAGGACGTGCGCTCATTTTTACCAAAATTTCATCTTGCTTAAGAGGTTCAATCAGCCGCTGTTCAACCTTCAATACTTCATGGGGTTCGCCAAATTGATCGTAACGTACTGTTTGTGCGTACATGGTTGTGAACTCCTAACTTTGTCAGGCATAACTGAACGAAGGATCGTTCTTCGTCAAAGCGTATGGGATCGGAATGTCATTATTGTAGGTATAAAAAATAAACGCCGTCAATCAAAACGAGAACTTGGCTTGCGGAATGTTAGAGAATCTGGACAATCATGAAAAATAAGACTGCTCCTAAAAATGCCGTGATTCTTCAAAATTATACCAATGAGGAAACAAATTTACATCATAAGTGATTGATAAGTGAAAAAAGAGCGCATCTGCGCTCTTTCAAATCATGCTTTTGCCCGTGGTGCACTTTCAAAACCTACTTTTTTATGCGTGCCATCACAGAACGGTTTCTTCTCGGATTGACCGCATCTACAGAGTGAAAAAGATGAACCGACTTCATACTTGTCGCCTGCTCCATCCAGCAATTCAACTGCACCAGTCACACGAATTGATCCATTGTCGTTAATCTTGATGGTTACTTTTTCTTGATCCACATGTCATCCCTCCTTTTTTACTATCTTTACCTACTATGATTTCGAGCAGAAGGGTATGTGATAAATAATTGTTTTACTACATAAGAAGAGCCAGCCATCGCGATAGTGAACTTGCTGGCAGAACATGACGAATTCGTGTTAAAATCAGGACAAGGTACGGTTATTTTTAGCAGGGAAAGGGTTTTGCCTCATGACGATTTCAATGGATGACTTAGAGCAATCCTGCTGGGAATGCGAAGGCAAGGGGACTCTAGTGAATGAAAACAAGCAAGAGGAATCATGTCCCAAATGCCAAGGTAAGGGAGCGATTCTTACCGCACAAGGTCAGACCCTCTTACACTTTATAAAAAAGCATTTGTAAACGAACGAGCTTGAAGAAAAAGCGGGAGGCCGTCAGATCCTCACCTGGCTACGGGTGGGAACTGACGGCCTTTTTTGTGAGCAGTCGGATTAAATCGGCGTAGCGTTATTCGGCTGTTTTTTGCTACCACTCTGGCGACCGATAAGCAAGAAAACAAGGAGTAAGACAAACGGAATCGCTACAGTAGTCATATCACCGCGTAAAAGAAGAGTGATTGTAGCACCAAGCATAATCACTGCGAGCGTATAGGCGGCGTACCGCGCATACTTTTTCATCAGTAAGCCCAGTCCGCCGAGCACTTCACCTAAACCGATCACAACTTGGAACCAATGGGGAAACCCCAATGCTTGGAAAGCAAGTGTTGTCTCTTGATGTCCAATCAGCTTATAAATACCAGCTGAAAGGAACATCAAGCACAACCCTACGATCATTACCCATTTTGCAAAAATACGCAGACCTATCATACTGAAATCCTCCAATCGTTTCGTTGATGGATTCAGTATAAACCGCCCATTATGACATCTTTTGTCATATAGCAATGACTGAACATTCTGCAAAGGATCGTGTATCTGCGAGTCCTCGGATAACAGGTACGACCTGCTCACATCACTTGTATTTTTCAGTGTACTCGGTGTAGTTTACTACTTCAATGACACTTGACCAACGGAGAACGGTTCCTACAAACTGTTTAACGTCTAATCCTTGCATGCTGTATGATTCGGCGGTATTGGTTGTTCCAGTTGCGTCCTTAATGAACGTCACGTTATATCCGCGATCATAGGCAGCGATCGCCGTAAACATACAACAAAATTCCGTCTCAAAACCAATGATAAAAAGATGATCGACCCCTAGCTTTTCTAAAGTCTGTGTGAGTTCAGTTTGGAAGAAAGAACTAGGGGTTTGCTTCTCAATGATGAAGTCGGAATAGTCTTTTAATGAAGAGTGTATTTCAGAACCGATAGAGCCTCTTTTCAGGGGACTTTCTTCTGCATCATCCACATGCTGGACAAAAATGACAGGACAATTGCTCTCTTTAAAATCTTTGATCACCTGTTCCATCAAAAAAAGTTCCTCTTTGTAATCTCCACAACTCACAATTCCGTTTTGCACATCAATCACTAAGAGCGCTTTCATTGTTTCACCTTCCTTCTACCATGTAGAGAGAGAATTCGGAAGGAAAGGGTGGACTTCCTGCAAGGGAAATACCATGAGATAATGAGGGGAAGGAAATAATAGGAAAGGTTGAGTGAGATGAGAATTTCATTTTCTTATGCATTCATTTTTGTCGCATTCATTCTCGTTACAGGATGTGGTTCAACGAATTCAAGTACTTCTTCCGTGTTTTCCAATTTAGCCAAACAAGGCTCTTCTTCCACGATTGAAGGTACAGAGGCAGTTGCGGAATCAGAAAATAATAATGTAGCTATGTACTTTTCGATGGCTGTACTCGCCTTACATGAAGTGAATGGCTTCGATGCTGGAGAAGAATTTCCACCGGAATCCAAAGCGTTTTTGGCAAAGCATGCTCATCTGTTTCCGGCAACTGGGGACAAAGTGAAGGAAGCTCAGCAATTAGTCGATCAAAATGTGCAACCGAAACATATCAATAAAAACATTTCCAAGTATCATGCTTCGATGATTCGAGATAAAGGAACAGTGTTGAGCATCGAAGAAGAAGAAATACCGGAAATCGGGATGATTTCCGTCTTGCATGTCGTCAATGACGAGGAGGATAGCTACCAAGTTGTTTACCTAGGTGCATTAGATGTCTATGAAGATGATACGGTTGAATTTGTTGGGGTCCCAACCTTGCTCTCAGGTTTCGAAAATGTAAGAGGTGGATACACGAATTCGATCATCATGGCAGGGAGCTATGTAGGAAAAAGCGCGAATTAAGTTAGGGTAGTATGGATTTTCGTAGGAAACAAGCTGTTGACCAGTTCGCCTCCTTGTCACACTGAATACAGTGATAGCAAGCCAGGGATGGAAGAATGAAAACAATGGCTAATAAAAAAAGATTAAAATGGAAGTTAAAAAGTAAACGTACAACAAGAATTCAGAGACATGTTCATGAGTTTTTAGGTAGCACGCAGCTTGCAGAAGAAGGAGCAGATCGACACAATCACCGTTTTGCTGGCGTCACTGGTCAAGCAATCCCCAGAGGAAAAAGCCACGTTCATGTCATTCGGTCCAATACAGACTTCTTCAATCATCTCCATCGCGTACGAATTGTAACTGGACCCGCAATTCCGGTTAAAAATGGAAAACATGTTCATTTCGTAAGTGGGAGGACCACGTTTAACGACGGACATGTCCATCGGTTCAAATTCGCCACGTTGATCCAGAAGCCGCTCCTCTAATAAATCTCTCACAGCCTCGAATGATACAGTTCGAGGCTTTTTGTATGCAGGTTGGCCTTCTGTTTTTGATATGATAGAAAGGTGTTAGTTCGTACGAATACTTGATCAGTAAAGATTTATGGAGGTTACCATGCGCTATCAAGTCATATTATTCGATGTAGATGATACACTTCTCGACTTCAAAACGACAGAAGAAAATGCTTTGCAAAAGACGTTTTCTCAGTTTAGACTCGCTACGGGATCTTCTGATTATGGAGTGACTTACAAAGAGATCAGTAAAGGATTGTGGGAGGATTTAGAAAAGGGGCGAATCACTCTAGCAGAGCTGGGTGTAGAGAGATTTCGAAGACTTTTCAAAGCTGTTCAGCTAGACGTCGATGCAGAGGCGTTCGGCAGCGCCTATCTCGAATCCTTGGGCAAAGAAGTGCATTTGGTACCGGGAGCGGTTGAATTGTGCAACAGTTTGGAGGATTGCCGCTTGGCGATCATTACGAATGGGTTCGCCTCTGTGCAAACGGCAAGAATTGCCGCTTCACCGCTTTGCAACTCTTTTGAGTACCTGATTATTTCCGAAGAGGTCGGTTACAAAAAGCCGGATCGGGAAATTTTTGAATACGCGTTCTCCAAACTGCAATGGACGGAGAAGGCGAACGTATTGATGGTGGGAGATTCGTTGACCTCTGATATACAAGGGGGAGCCCTTTACGGGATCGATACATGCTGGTTCAACCCTCTAGGCAAGGAAAATCAGACGAGCATTCAGCCAACCTACGAAATCAGAGAACTGAGCGAGCTTCAAGAAATTGTGCGGAAGGGTAACGTGAATTTGTAGGATCTTTCCTGTATGATGAGAAGGTATTGATCTACAGGTAAATCTAGAATCTAGTGATTGGAGCCCTATAGATATGTATCAGAATTTAGAAGAGTGCATTCTTGACTTGGAAAGGCACGGACATTTGGTCCGTATTCGCGAAGAAGTAGATCCCTATCTAGAAATGGCCGCGATTCACTTGAAGATGTACGAAGCTGGCGGGCCAGCCTTACTGTTTGAAAACGTAAAAGGCTCAAAGTTTCGTGCGGTATCCAATCTTTTTGGCACAATTGAGCGCAGCAAGTTTATTTTCAGAAGCACCTGGCAAGCCGCTGAAAATATAATCGCTATGCGCAATGATCCGATGAAAGCGCTAAAGCAGCCATTTAAAAATATCGAAAACGGCTTTGCTGCTCTAAAGGCTTTGCCTGCAAAAAAATCGACTAGCATGCCGGTAACCGCACAGGAAATCAGCATAACAGACCTGCCACTTATCCAAAGCTGGCCGATGGATGGTGGAGCTTTTGTCACGTTGCCCCAAATCTATTCGGAAGATCCGGACAAGCCTGGAATCATGAATTCCAATTTGGGTATGTACCGTGTGCAGTTGACTGGTAATGAGTATGAGGTAAACAAAGAAATTGGCTTGCACTATCAAATCCATCGTGGAATTGGTGTCCACCAAGCCAAAGCGACCAAAATGGGGATGCCGCTGAAAGTAAGTTGTTTCGTTGGCGGTCCGCCTGCCCATACTTTATCGGCTGTAATGCCGTTGCCAGAAGGCTTGAGCGAAATTACTTTTGCCGGTTTGCTTTCTGGGCGTCGTTTTCACTACAGCTATATCGATGGTTACTGCGTAAGCAATGATGCGGATTTTGTAATCACGGGAGATATTTATCCGGGAGATACGAAACCAGAAGGACCATTCGGCGACCATTTGGGCTATTACAGTCTGATCCATCCATTCCCTGTGATGAAGGTAAAGAAAGTGTACGCCAAGCCGAATGCAATCTGGCCATTCACAGTTGTGGGCCGTCCACCACAAGAAGATACGTCATTCGGTCAACTGATTCACGAGTTAACGGGCGATGCGATCAAGCAAGAAATCCCAGGTGTAAAAGAAGTTCATGCTGTAGATGCTGCCGGTGTGCATCCGCTGCTGTTTGCCATCGGAAGCGAGCGATATACGCCGTATCAGCAAGTCAAACAGCCGACGGAGATGCTCACCATTGCCAACCGCATTTTAGGAACTGGCCAATTGAGCTTGGCCAAGTATTTATTCATTACCGCAGAAGAAAATCGACCATTGACGACGCATGATGAAGTTGATTTTATGACCTATATTTTGGAGAGAATCGATCTGCATCGCGATGTTCATTTTTATACGAACACGACCATTGATACGTTGGATTATTCGGGAACAGGCTTAAACAGCGGCAGTAAGGTTGTCCTCGCTGCTTACGGCGATCAAAAAAGAGAACTGTGCAAAGAGGTGCCGGATGAGCTGAAGGATTTGCGAGAGTTTGAGAATGCCCGCTTGATTATGCCAGGTGTGGTGTCGATCCAAGGTCCTGCTTTTACCGATTACGCGTGCGCCCAGCAGCAATTACAGAATCTGTGTGACGCGATTCAAGCGAGAGGTCCGATCCCGTCTTGCCCGATGATCATCCTTTGTGACGACAGTACATTCATGAGCGCGTCTCTTCAAAACTTCCTGTGGGCAACCTTTACACGCAGTAATCCATCCCACGACATTTACGGCGTGAACAGCTACTACGAGAACAAGCATTGGGGTTGTGATAATCTGATTATCGATGCACGTACCAAGCCCCATCAAGCACCGCCATTGGTACCCGATCCAACTGTTGAGAAAAATATCGAACGACTGTTTGTCAAAGGTGCGAGCTTGGGTGGAATCCTGTAAGTGAGCTCTTTTTAAAAGTAGAGGTCCGTAACCTTTCGTTGCGGGCTTTTTTTATGCGCTGTCGAATCGAACTGATAATTGCAAAAATTGCACGATTGATAGGGAAAGGAATCGTTCTTTACCACTGAGAAAGCGTTTTCTATAATGAATCTCAAGCAAGGACACAGCTTTTTATGGAAAGGAGAAAGGAATGGTCTTCTTAACCACACGTTCCCATGCATTACTGAAGGTGATACTCGACAGCTACTATCCGCTGAAAATTAAGGACGTCGCGCGCGATTTTCAGGTAAGCGAACGCACCGTCAAGTACGACCTGGATAACGTCAGGCAATGGCTAAAGGAACGAAATGTCATCCTCCATTCTCAACCGAATAAAGGGCTGTGGATCACGGAAGAGCAAGAGCATCGAAATGCGTTGAAGGAAAATTTGCAAAGGGATGACAGCAAGACACTCATTCTGCCGCAAAAGGATCGGGTCAAGCATTTTTTGTTCATTCTTCTGCTGTCAGAAGGGTATCAGCGGATGAACGATTTGGCCGACCATATGGGAGTCAGTCGCAATACTGTCGTGGCCGATGTCAAGGACGCAGAAAAGCTGCTCGATGGCTGGCGTCTCGAGCTCGTCACGAAGCAAAGGTACGGTGTACGTGTGGACGGGAGTGAGCGGCACAAGCGGTATGCTCTCGAAAACTTGATTCACGATCTGCTGGATGGAATCGACATGTATCGGATGGTACAGGGAATGCTTTTAGAGTATGGACAAGAAGCGCGAACAGGTCCGTTATTGGAGAAATGGCTGATCAGCCGGACAGAGTTAGGGGAGATCATTCACAGCATCAAAGCATGGATGAATGCTGCTGCGGAGACGCTGGCAGACCGAGTGTTGATTAGTTTACTGATTCGCTTATGCATTGTCGTCCATCGTGTACAAAGGGGCCAATTGGTCACTGCGGATGATGCCGAGATGGGAGAAGCGAGGCATTGGAGCGGGTACGAGCTGTTTTCACACGAGGTTCGAGCTTTCTGCCAGCGATTGAACGTCGATATTCCCGAACACGAGATTGCGTATGCGTGCCTTCCGCTACTAGGGACTGAACAGGTGCCAAGAGAAGCGCGTGCAGGTAGGATCGTTTTGGACGTTTTCCAGGCAACCAAGGAGCTGACAGAAGCGGTTAGCAGTCGGATGTTGGCACCGTTGTACGAGGATCAGGAGCTGGTCAGACTGCTTTTTGCTCATCTGGATGATAGTTTGAACCGTTATCGTCAGGGAGTTCTTTTTGCAAATCCACTGACGGAGGAGATTCGCCGTTCCTACGCACGCATGTTTGATGCAGTCAAACGCTCTTGCGAAGAAGTGTTTTGGCATCGGGGGGTCTATTGGCTTGATGCAGACATTGCTTACTTTGTCCTGCATTTCCAGGCAGGTTATGATCGCTGGCTGGAGCAGAAAAAGGCAGATGCGCTTGTCGTTTGCGGAACAGGCAGAGGAACTTCGCGGTTTTTGAAAACGTATCTGGAAAGCGAATTGCGTTCACTTCGGGTCGTAGGTCTGTGTTCCAGTACAGAGGTAGAGAAGTATTTGGCGAGTCGTCGCGTGGATGTCATCATCAGTGTCCTGCCGATCAAAGCCGAGGTGCCTGTTGTGATTGTCAGTCCTCTTCCAACACGCCAAGATATCAACCAGATTCAGAACTGTCTGGAAGCTTTGCAAGTGGCGGAAGGAAATCGACAACAGGCTGTGAATGCTCGCAAGGAAGCTTGGTTCCCAACACTGACTACTGATCTCAATCCGTCAGATTTGCCGGTGGTGGAGAGATTGTCCCAGGATGTTATCTGCAAAGGGTATGAGATCAGTCAAAAAATCGTGACTGCTTTTCGGGAGTACGTAACGGAACAAATGGCAAGCGGACTGACGCTGCACCTGCTGTTGATGGTGAATCGACTGGCTTTTGGCTCACCCTATCAGGAGGAGTGGGGATCGGCGACTGAGGCAGAATCGAGAGAATGGAAGGCATGGCGTGAAAAGCTGAACCAATTGATGGCTGAGGCAAACCTCCAAGTTCCGCCTAGTGAAGTGACGGCCATTATGCGCTATTTTTCAGGAAAGGGGACGGTAGAAAGTGAAAGTGGATCTACTCATACGCAACGGACGGGTTATTGATCCTTCCCAGAACGTGAATGGGCACTATGATCTTGCCATTCGGGAAGGGCGGATCGTTGGGTTGTATGAGAAAGGGAAGACAACCGATGACCAAGGGATGAATCTGGAAGGCAAGGAGACGATCGATGCAGGGGGATACGTGGTGACTCCCGGTCTAATCGATCTGCACGCTCACGTTTTCCCGACAAAGACGAGTTTGGGCGTAGTCGCGGATCGGGTCGGCGTCGAGCAAGGAGTGACAACCGTAGTAGATGCTGGCAGTGTCGGGCTATGGTCGTTTGATGCTTTTCTTGAAGAAGCAGTGTATCCTTCTGTTACTCGTGTTCTGGCATTTCTGAACATTTCAGGGGATGGCTTGTGCACAGGCGGCGGGGAGCTCGCAGACATGTCGCGGTTAACCCCGAGAGAAGCAGCAGCCCTCATAAGAAAACAACCGATATTACGAGGGATAAAAGCCCGCATGAGCGGTTCTGTCGTCAAGCAAAACGGGATCCATCCCTTGCTCGTAGCCAAGGAAGCGGCGAGGGAAGCGGGCGTACCCATGATGGTACACATCGGAAACGCTCCGCCAAAACTCACGGAAATATTGCCTCTGCTAGACCGAGGGGACGTGGTGACACATGCGTTTCACGGAAAAAAAGGAGGGATGTTCGACGAACGAGGCGAGTTGATTCCAGAGGCGCAAGACGCGTTGGAGCGGGGAGTCTTACTCGACATCGGGCACGGCGAAGCGAGCTTCAGCTTCCAAACACTGCGTCATGCGCAGGCCCATGGTATTATGCCACATGTCATTAGCACGGATGTTCACCAGCGCAACATCGATGGTCCTGTGCACAGCTTGACGCACACACTTACGAAGTTTCTCGCTATGGGCTACTCGCTCGACGATGTGATTGCGGCGAGTACGCTAGGTCCAGCACGAATTCTCGGGCTGGAAAACGAGATCGGAACGTTGAAAGTAGGGGCATGCGCGGACGTATCCATTTTGCAGATCAAAAAAGAGCCGACAATTTTGACGGACAGTGAACAAGAAACGTTGGAGTCAAAGGAAAGAGTAGTGGCTTATCAAGCGATTACTTCGGGAAAGGTACTGACATGCAAATGATTGATGACATTCTCAAGGAACTGGCTGAGACAAAATCGGATTATTTATCTGAAATTTCTGAATCAAAACAGATTCTCCAAAAAATAGAGGAGGAGTTTCGCCTCTTGGAGATTCATATACCGCGAGATCGCTGGCTAGCCATCGGAGCTCATGTAATGGCATTTGTACGACGGATGACAAACGGTGAAAAGCTGCCCGTGATTGAAGCGGAGTTATTCGCCGAAATTCGTCCCGATATGGTTACGCTCTCGCACAAAGTCCTCTCGGAAGAAAAAAGTGCGTGGCAGGCAGATGATACAGAAGCGTTTCTGTTGGCTGTCCATTTTGAAGCCATTCGTGCCATGCAGATGGGACCATCGTAAAACATCGCTGTGAATAAAAGGAGGTTATGTATATGTCTAAGGTAAAAATCGTGATTGGTGATCGTCTCGGAAAAGGACAGAACATCGCAAAAGGAATCGAAGCTGCTGGCGGGACCGCGATCGTCATTCCAGGTGTTGGCGCTGATATGAAGGTAGGAGATGTCATGGTCAGTGAGAGTGCAGATCTCGGGCTTTCCTTTTGCGGAAGTGGTGGCGCTGGGGCACTGACTGCCAAGACCAAGTATGGTTTTCCAGTCGAGTACGGCTTGCGCTCAGTCGATGCTGGTATTACTGCCTTGCGTAGCGGCAAAAAAGTGATTGGTTTTGGCTTCATGGATATAGAAGAGCTGGGCAGACGCATGGTGGAAGAATACATCAAGCTGGGAGGGAAGTAATCCATGTACACGGAGACGACGCAGACCTTGCGATTATCCGGCAGTGGCGATACGAAGGAGGGAGCCTTCAACAAGATTTTCTCCCAAATCAAGCATGTAGTGGCGAGACAAACGAGTGATTTGGTCGTGCGAATCGAACCTGTAGGCGTTTCCATTGTGTCTGCGACAGAGACAGTGAAGCATGAGCGATTTTTTGGATTGTTCTTCCCACGCAAACGGACGCGGTATGACATTACTGTAGATATTCAAGTGAGGTTGGGGCTGGTCCAGGTAGAAAACATAACATTTCAGCAGCAGACCGAGCAGACTGCGGGTGTGGGGCAGTTGGTTCGTCAGCGATAGAAGCAGACAGGGGGTAGGTTCATGGTTACTTTGATGATTGTGTTGAAGTCGATCGTCATCGGGGCATTGGTCGGCTTCGGTGTTGGTGCAGGGGCGGCGAGGATGTTCCATGCACCCAATGTCCAAGGGATGGGAGCATTCCGGACTTTTGGAGAGCTGAACGCATGTGCGGGCGATCCCATTTCCCACTTTTCATTTGGACTTGGCTTTTTGTTCAACTCATGGGCGTCTGTTGTCGGTGCCGGTGCTTTGACGCAAGATGTGGATCATCGCGTCATCCCGAACTGGGCAGCGGCTGTGCTGCTCTGGCGTAACAAGAATGTGGCAGAGACGTTGCACAATCCAAAGCAAATGGCGATTGCCGGAGCAGCAGTCGGTGTCGTTGTGGTCACACTTTTGAATTCTACAGCAACAGTGATTCCCGAATCGATGCAGCTTGTAGCGACGAAGGTACTGGTTCCTGCTGCGAACTGGTTGATCAACCCGATCATGCCGATTGTGTTCTGGATGGCGGCGATGGATGCAGGCAAACGGACGGGGATTTGGGGAACGGTCTTGGGCGGTTTGTCGCATTTGGTCATGGGCAATGCGGTGCCTGGAATCGTCTTGGGTATATTGATCGGGAAAGGCTTGGATGACAGTGGTTGGAACAAAATTACGAAATCCATGTTTATTGCAGTCATTCTTTTGTTTGTATTCAGTGGCTTCTTCCGCGGTTTTGACGTCGCGCTCTTGAAGAGCATGTATGTAGAAATTCCACAGTGGTTGATAGAGCTTCACGAAACATTCGGATCGGTGGTGAAAAAGTAATGGGTGAATTGCAGGCAAAAGGGTTTTGGTATTCAGAATGGGCATTTCCCCTCTTTGTGGCGTGCTTGTCTTCAGGAATCTTTGCTGGTACTCATCTTTACTATGTGTATCATGTCGGGGCCTTTAACGATATCGCCATCGTTGCGATGCTGGAGGCAGGGATCAAGGGTGGCGGATACGGTGCGGCTGCTGCGTTTGGTGCGAGCTTTTTGTTCGCCCGCGTTTTGGAGGGACCGCTGGTTGGAATTCTCGATATTGGCGGCTCGTTGCAAACAGGTATCGGGATTGGCGTTCCAGCGTTGATGTTGGGAGCAGGCTTTACAGCTCCGTTGACTTCTTTTCCTTTGGCGCTGGCAACAGGTGCACTCTTGGGCTTCATCATTGGTACCGTGATTATTTTGATTCGGAAGTACACGATCAACGCATCGAACTCCACTTTTGGTGCGGATGTCATGATGGGAGCCGGAAATGCAGCAGGTCGTTACTTAGGTCCATTGATTGTCATTTCGGCGATTATGGCTTCGATTCCAGTTGGACTCGGCGCAACAGCAGGTGCAGCGATTTTTTACTATTACAACAAACCGATTGCGGGTGGTGCGATTATCGGAGCCATGATCCTCGGAGCCATTTTCCCGATCCCGACACAATGACGGAAGAGCGAAGAGTTTTCACAGGAAGGATGGGCAAACCATGGGAATCTATCAGCAGCTAGGGTTGAAGCAAGTCATTAACGCAAGCGGTAAGATGACGGCACTGGGTGCAAGTGCCGTCCATCCTTCTATCGCACAGGCCATGGGAGAAGCGGCCATGGATTATGTAGAAATTAGCGAGCTGATGATTGTGGCAGGTCGTCATATCGCAGAGGCGACCGGAGCAGAAGACGGTTGTCCTACCTCGGGAGCAGCTGCAGGCATTGCCATTAGTGTAGCGGCAGTCATAGCCGGTTGCCATCTGAGTTTGATCGAACGGCTTCCTCTTTCCGACGGGTTGAATAACAAGATCATCATCCAAAAAGGACACGCGGTGCACTTCGGTGCTTCCATTCAACAGATGATTGCACTGGGCGGTGGGAAAGTCGTAGAGGTCGGGCATGCCAATCACGTAGAAGAAGACCATTTGCGAGAAGCCATTGATGATCAGACCGCAGCGCTGCTCTATGTCAAATCTCATCATGCGATTCAAAAAGGGATGCAGTCGCTCGACACGATGCTTCAACTCGGTCGGGAGTTTGGACTTCCGGTAATCGTAGACGCAGCGGCGGAGGAGGATCTGCGGCGCTATGTAGCGATGGGTGCCGATCTAGTCATCTACAGTGGCGGAAAAGCAATCGGCGGGCCAACGTCTGGGTTTATCACAGGTCGTGCCGATCTGGTGGCTGCATGTCGCGCGCAATATAAAGGCGTCGGTCGTGCCATGAAGGTAGGAAAGGAAGCCATTGCGGGTTTACTTGCAGCGATTGGACAGTACGACCCCGAAAAGCAAAATGTTCCCGAGCAGCGTAGACGAGTGGAGTGGCTGGCAGGGGAACTGAACAGCTTGCCTGGTGTGAAAGCAGTGATCGCACAGGATGAGGCAGGCCGGGCGATCTATCGTGTGCAAGTTCAGCTTGACGAACGAGTGACGGGAATGACTGCTCCGGAGCTTACACGCCAACTGGAGCAAGGAAATCCAGCTATTTTTACCCGCAACCATTATGTGAATACGGGTATGATTGCCTTTGATCCACGACCGTTTCACCAGGGGCAAGAGCACATCATCGCAGCGCGAATGAAGGAACTACTGCTAAAACAGAGAGAAGGAGAATAACAAAAGTGGGCACACCGAAAATTCGTTTAAACGTTTTGGCAAGGGATGTAGAAAACGCAAAACAAATATGTTCCGTGACTGATGGCCGCGCTCTTATCGGAATCTTAGTCAAAGGATTCGCTTCCGTAGAAGCAGCAATAACCGCTGTTGAACAATATCAGCAAGCAGGTGTACCAGTGTCTGTAGGGCTGGGTGCAGGTGATCCTACTCAATGGAAAAAGGTCGCTGAAGTCGCGGTGCAGACGCAACCAGATCATGTGAATCAAGTATTTCCGGCAGCAGGCTATACGCTCGGGGGGCTACAGGCAGTTGGCAACTCGCATACCATCGTGAATGCACTGATTGCCCCCGGCGGACAACCAGGAAAGGTTCAAGTCACAACGGGACCAATGAGCAACAAAGTGTCTGAATGGCTCTCTTGCGATGCAGCCGCTGCGATGTTGGCGGAGATTGGCGTACACTCGGTCAAATTTTATCCAGTTGACGGGCTGGAGAGGCTCAATGAAATCAAGGCGATGGCAGAAGCAGCCGTACGTTACGGGATTCCCGTTTTTGAGCCGACTGGCGGGATCGATGCAGCTTCGATTCGTCCGATTGTGGAGGTATGCCTTGCCGCAGGAGCAAAGCAGGTCATTCCGCACATTTATACATCGATCGTCGACAAGGAAACGGGATTGACTCGTTTGGATCAGGTAGAAGAACTGCTGACTGCTATAGAAGGACTGTAGCAATTTTACGAGAAAGGGGTAGGAGTGAATCAGATGAGAGAGAGACAGGTCATCGTCGGGTTGGCACAGGGATTACACGCGCGTCCGGCTACTTTGTTTGTGAAAGTGGCAGCTTCCTTTTCCAGTGAAATCGGATTGAACAAGGATGAGAAGAAGGTGAATGCCAAGAGTATTATCGGCGTCATGTCCCTTGCTGTTTCAAAAGGACAGTCGGTCGTCTTGACTGCGGATGGTGCAGACGCGGAACAGGCGCTGGATGCATTGGAGCGCGTTTTGGTAAGTGTGGAGTAAAGGGATGCGTGAATGCGCGTAACAGAAAAGGGATGTCTCCAGTGAAAAGTCAGGAGACATCCCTTTCTCAATCCTGTTTCGTTGAGTTGAATCCTTTCATGATTAACCATATAGCCAAAACCAATTGTTGAAAGGCTATTGGAATGTTCAACGTCATGTAGGTTGCATCCAGACCGATGAAGCGAACCATAAAGAATAAGCTTGCCGATATGGACAATGTAGACCCAATAAGACCCCAGACTGACAACCACCGTGGAACTAATTTTGTTTGGTAAAATACGCAGGTAAACAAGAACATAGCTAGAACAAATGCCAGTGTCGTTGCCACATGGTTAACCAAATCACGTCCTTCCCGTAACAATCCACCCAGGATCTGAAAATACGATACATGCAAAGTTCCAAGTTTTGCAAATTCGTGACTTACTGTCAATAGCAACAGAAGAGTGATTACACCAATAATAATGAACACACCCGCAATGATCCCAAAAGCAACAGAGCCAAGAGCTAAACCTTTATGATGCTTACTTAAAATCGGATACAACCAAATAGGTATACCAACATAGGCAACGACCATTAACAACTGGAAAAACGCACCTATTCGTACCTGATTTTCATTTGTAGAAGCTTCGACAAGGTAGTTTGCTCCATCTATAACAGGAACAACACTACATATACCTGTAACCAACCCGACTATTAATAACACCCCAGTCATTACTGCTGACCTTCTACCTGCATTTGTACTCTGCCTCAGCATAATGAGCCTCCTTCTCATGCACTACCCTTGGCGGATGAAATGAAGTGATGCTGCCTTCCTATAACATTATTATTCAGTTGAGATCCATGATTTGCTTCATTCTGAAATTCTGAAAGCAAAATCGTATATCTCCGAGTTCCGTTTCTTTAAAAATGCTGCCAAGTAAAATCAATACTCAAAAACCCAATCTGTTTCTCCCTAAAGGTCAGTGCCTCCTTCGTAGCCAATTCCGGTTTGCGAAAACAGACAAGCTCTTTGTAATACCCAAAAGCGCGACACACTTCCGGTCGAACGCTATGGATGCCACACTGATCTTTTTGCATGTCGTAGAAGATACAAGTTCCAAACTTTCTCGGTTGATTTTTCAGATCGTCACGTAGCTTTTTTGGAAGCGCTTTCAACTTCTTGTGTATCATTTTATACTCGTTCTCTGTTATGGGAACTGGACCACAGCACAATCCTTTACAGCCTTGGCAAGGCAATGCATCCATATCATCTACAACCTTTCGTCATGTGATGTTTGCTAGAAAGAACAAAAAAGATGATCCTCGTTGATTCAGGAGATCATCTTAAGAACTACCGCATTCAATTGTGTTGGTTATTCAAAAATTCGGTAAGAAGAGAATACTGTACTTTTATTATAACACATGTAGGAAGATTTTGACGAATGCTTTCGAAAGAATGGCGGAACGTTTGGGTAGGGGAGTGAAGGGGCTGCCATACAGCAGGCCCCTTTTTGTATGCTCTCTTGTTTATTTCATCAAAACATACAACCACTCACCATTGCACTCCTCATCATCCCCAGTCAGGCCATCTAAGACGCGTTCAAAAGAGAAGCCGAGTTTCTCAATGATGTGTAGCGATGCTTCATTGTCTGGGTGTGCTTTTGCGTACAATCGTTCCAATCCGATTACATCAAATGCGTACGTAGTAAGAGCGGAGGCAGCTTCAAAAGCATAGCCGTTCCCCCAATAATCCCGTCCGATTAAATAATAGAGCTCTTTTTCCGGAGCCAGAAAATCGAGAACGCCAACACCACACCAGCCAATGAACCTGCCAGTAGCCTTTTCGCGTATGGCCACAGAATATTTAAAAGGCTTGTCAAAAGGGGTTTCATAACTGCTTCGTAGCCAGCGAAATAAGCGCTTGTAGTTTTCCAGAGGCATTACGTCCATGGGCAGGTAGGTAAACAACTCCGGGTTTTGCATGAGTTCAAAAGATTCCATCAAATCATCTTCTGCGTAAGGACGGATGATGAGGCGTTCTGTTTCTAAGTGCATGGCAGATATCGATGCTTGCATGTAGGATGTCCCTTTCCATTTAGAAAATGAGCGCTGCATAAAAAAAGGAGAAGCGCTCACGGAAGCGCTTCTGACCTCATGTGTGTTTGATCAAAATGAGTTCTTCCACTTCTTCACTTCGTGCCTCCGAAAATGCCCGATCGACACCAATAGGCTGAAAACCGTTTTTTTCTAACACACGTATGGATGCAATGTTGTCATGAGCGACACGCGCATATACAGGACGTGTTCGGAGTTCCTCTAAAAAGAGGGTAAGTGCATTTGTCGCGATTCCTTTACCCCAAAAGCTTTTGTCAATCCAGTATCCAATCGTAGGCAAGCCAAACAGTTCAAAGCACAAAACATGACCGACAATCTGCCCATTCAAGACAATGGCTTTTTTCACAATCGAATCATTGTTCAAAATCCTTGTCCAATGATCGGTGAATCCGTCTCTATCTTCAGGGTCCTTGACAGTAAAGGCCGCCATCTCATGAGCAGATTTGTCGAATTGCTGCCTGTAAAATATAGGAAGATCTGCCTCTGTTACTTCACGTAAAGCAAGGGACTGAGCACGCAATGGCTCCAAGGAAAAGCACCTCCAAAAAACATCAGCTATTCTCTCTTCACCAACACTTTGATAATCAACGAAAGTACCGCGAGAACCAAAATGACATTAGCGATGAGCATAAAGCTAGGTAAACCAAGCCTAAACAAGATGTACACACTCCTACTCGTTACAACCTTTGAAAGTGAAAAAGACTAGTTCTCTCCGGTGACAAGCATGATCGCAAAGCCATCATAGCCCTTGCTGCCAACTGTCTGTACAACGGTTCCACTGACACGTTGCTCTTCCGCTACCATATCGGTGAATTGACGTACACCGACAATATTAGGATCCGTGCTTGTTTCGTCCACGACTTGACCACTTCGTACAACATTATCCGTGATAATCACAGTACCTTTGCGAGAGAGCTTCAATGCCCATTGGAAATAGTCGGGATTTCCTTTTTTATCTGCATCTATAAAAATCATATCAAAAGGACCCTGATTTTCTTTGTGAAGTTGGATGAGGGAATCAAGGGCAAGTCCGACTTTCACTTCTACGATTTGATCGAGTCCTGCGCGTGTAATGTTCAATTGTGCAACTTCTGCATGCTTCGGATCATATTCGAGAGTAATGAGACGCCCGTCAGCAGGGAGTGCCCGGGCTAGCCAGATGGTACTGTATCCACCAAGAGTGCCAATTTCCAAGATCGAGCGAGCGCCTTGAATTCGTGCTAACAGATGAAGGAATTTACCCTGATTGGGTGCTACATCAATAGCTGGAAGGCCTGCAGCTGCGTTCTCTTGAAGAACTGTGTCTAGAACGGAATCGGCTTCCAGTAATTTATCTGTAAAATAGTGATCAACCGCTGTCCATTGCTCTCTATTCATGATCTCAACTCCTCAAGATTTTACAGGGATATCATAACACGATTAGAAACTTCTGGCTGGCTTTTTTGTAACGATTCACATTTCAGCGGAGGGTTTCTATAGTGGATCAAGCTTTATAGGAAAGATTTTCACCTGTTACCATTATTTTCGCATAGCGTGAACGATGAGTTTTCAAGATAATAGAAAAGTAATCCAAGCTAGCTAGTATAATCCAACCTTGGGGATTCTATTCAACGCGTTCGACTAAATGATGCAGTCAAAGTCGGCGCAATTTTTTTGTTCCATCGCTAGGTAAATGTACCTATTATTGTTCGTTGTCAATTGAAGCGAAGTCCTATATGCTTATATCATTCACGTATAACATATGCGTACTACCCCGTACGCCCCAACCACTTTTTGTTGGTTGGGATTTTTTTGTTCCATGTTATATCCAGCTATCTCCTATCGCGTTTCGATGCAATTTTTTATATCCTTGTACATAGGACTTGCAATGTTCTTGGGGTCCGCGGTGACTCAAATTATGCAGAGGAGTCACCGCTTTTTTTTTTACATACTTCCTCCGTTCCAGGTCAAGCTAGTAACAGGTGATTTTGGTCAGGAGGTGTTTTGTGTGCGGGCAACTTTCGTGGTGCTGACGCTGGCTTTTGCTTTGATTGTAACGGGGTGTACGAAGCAATCTGGTACAGAAACGAAGCAAAAAACGGAGTCGTTGTGCATGCCTGTTCCCGTTAGACATTATCAATGGGAAGAGCGCGCGAGATCGATTACAGCGAGCGTGAAGGGAATAGACAAAATAGTGGCTGTGCAAATCGACAAAGAGCTCGACGTAGCTATTCATGTAACGAATTTTAATCGGTTCAAGCTGGAATCGATTCAAAAAGAAGTCGGAAAGAAATTAAAAGAGGCTTTTCCAGATGCCGATATTCATGTGACAACTGACAAGCGATTGATAAAAGATTTGCAAAGGCTAAGTGACGAACCGTGGCCAACCGATGTAAAAGCGGCGTGCCAGAAGAAGAAATCCTTAAAAGAAATAGAAAAGAAAATGAAGGGCTAGCCTATTTCAAGAACCTCACACACTATATGGGTAGAGTGAGGTTCTTGCTGTCTGTTTTGACAGAATGATCAAGGTGAAATGAATATTCTGTGATTACCTAACGAAGAAGAACTCCCTAACTGGGAGTCTATATAGGCTAGTGGTGATCATGATCGTAATGATGCGCGCGCTCTCGATCTCGATGGAAGTCGATGCCGCGTAATTCACCCTTGGCTTTTTCCACAAGTACTTGATAATCTCTTACCACTTCCGTCAAGGTCGTAACGGATTCCTTATAGTCGGGATCATTACAGATTCCATCTATCGCTCGATGGAGGTGATACATCTTATCTTCGGTTTTTCGGATAAATTCTACCCAATCCATTCCGTTCATAAAATACCTCCTTTCCGTCATAGGCTTTACTCCCAGGCGCGAAAGTATGCAAGGTGAAATTGCGAATATATGACTTGTATGTAATCTACTAATGAACTTTGGTCTTGTAACAATAATCTGTTCATGATAACATACCTCACATCAATAGCATCAAAGGACGAGACTTGAGGTGTATCAGATGAACGGGTTAGCCAAACTGAATCGATCGCTAGAGAAAATCATGCCCATACTCACGCCGAGTAGTGTTGCCATTGGCGTAATAGCAGGAACACATTTGCAACCGTTTGCTTTTTTGTCTCCTTGGGTATTTGCCTTCATGACATTTGCCGGCAGTCTGGGTTCAGGATTTAAAGAATTTGCAAAGGTACTGACCAGACCACTGCCTTTAATCGTCAACTTATTCATTCTTCATGCCCTTATGCCGCTAATTGCTTGGTCAATGGCACGGTTGTTTTATCCAGATGATATCCATGTCATCACGGGCTTTTTATTGGCTGCTTTAATTCCAACGGGGATCACGAGCTTTTTGTGGTCATCGATTTATTTCGGGAACATCGCACTAACGCTATCCATTATTTTGTTGGATACGATGCTCTCCCCATTGATTGTTCCATTGGGGATGTCCTTGTTTTTAGGGGCAACAGTGGAGATGGATTTGGCTGAACTGATGAAGGGTTTATTTTATATGATCGTGTTGCCATCGCTTGTTGGTATGCTGCTCAACCATTTATCAAAAGGGAACGTCAAAAAAACGCTGGCACCAAAATTAGCACCATTTTCTAAGATGGGAATGGGTGTTGTCGTCGCGATCAACAGCTCGATGGTCTCGTCTTACTTTCATATGATGGACGCAAAACTGGTGGGGATGGCGGTCCTTGTGTTGTTTGTAGCTATCTTGGGTTATTTGATGGGGTGGGGGATCGCACGGCTGTTCGGATGGGAGCGGGATGTGATCGTCACGTTAACCTTCAACAGTGGAATGCGAAACATTAGTGCTGGGGCAGTTATGGCGATCACGTACTTTCCTGCGCCTGTTGCACTTCCCGTTGTTCTCGGTATGCTTTTTCAGCAAATACTCGCTTCTACCTTCGGAAAGTTTTTGGAGCTGGTCGAGAAAAGACCGCAGCATCAAACACAGGAATTATCGAGTTAAAAGTAAGAGCCGTTTTCCAATTAATTTTTGGAAAACGGCTTTTTTCTTATGGTCCTCAAGACTTGGCAGAACAAATGGGGAGACTTTTCGAGAGGAACCTCTCATAAGGCAAGTACCTACCGTTTTCTCTCCCCGTTCATGAGGAATTGAAAAAAAGGTTGCGAACTTGTGTTCGTAATCACTATAATGGAAATACAATTTCTCACACAGGATGAGGCGGGTGGAAACGCGTGGCTAACGGAGATCTTGAAGTAACGGACAAAGAAAGAGAGGCATTTATGTACATGCTACGAGATTCGGGGAGAGAAAATTATCCATTGAATGTGAGCTGGTGTGTGTCCTTTGAGGGGGAGCGGGGGAATACGTGCAGCATGTGGGGTGTGGTTAAATGGGTAGACCCGAAGGCCAGGCGTGTTCAATTAGCAAACCAAACGATTAGTCAATGGATCGAGATGGAGAAAATACTCAATGTCCATGCATAGCTGTGCGTATGGAAACCTTACATGAAATTCAACTCATGTAGGGTTTCTTTCTTTTCGCACAAAAATCCAAGTCTATATGTAATGAAATCTAACACAAAAGCACAGAAAATTCGAAATTTTGGTTGACATCCGTTCTTTTCATGTTAGGATATGTTACATAGCATGCATTCTCTCCACTTTCTATTTGACCCAATCATTGGGTCCTTTTTTTTGCCTATGTTTCATTCTTCGGATATGGCTTCCCATCGGCTTGAAATAACTTGCTCACCATTCCATAAAGACGACCTGACATGTTAGGAAAAACGAAGGAGTATTCATTCGCTCCTTGATTTAGCAAGACGATCGGTGCTTCCACGATGTAGGGGACTTTCATTAGATCAAGCATCTGTTTATATTCCTCTACCTTGGAATGGTCGACCGTATAATAAAATGATTTGGAAAAATTCATGCGAGCACGCTCCTTTCCCTTATTGTAGCATATCCACAGTCAGGCGTATAAATGAACATAATAAATATTATGTAAACAATGTGATTTCCTTTTCTAGTATGAAGAGAGAAGATTCACAAAGATTTCTACCTATGATAGAATAAAAGACCGAAATATTACCAATAGGAGAAAAATGATGATAATCAGCCAACAACTACTTTCTGTGAACGGGTTATCCTACACGATTCGCTCTGCAATAGAAACAGATGCAAAACAGTTGTCGGAATTGCGACTACAAATCGATGGAGAGACTGAAAATTTGGACAGAGAAAGAGGAGAGGCTTTCATCGATGTGCAAGGATTCGAACACATCATCAGTACGGATGCAGAAAGTCCAAGAAACTTGTTTTTAGTTGCGGTTGTACAGGATCGGATTGTCGGGTTTTCCAGATGTGCAGGTGTTTACTTAAACAGATTTGCACACAAAGTAGAGTTTGGTGTATGCGTCTTACAAGAGTTATGGGGTTATGGCATTGGGAAGAATCTCTTGCAAGAATCAGTTGCCTGGGCAGACGCCAACCACATTACCAAAATGACGTTGAATGTGATGGAAACGAATGAGAAAGCCATTGAACTGTACAAACGATTTGGTTTTGAAATCGAAGGGGTACTCAGGGGTGACAAAGTTCTTTCCGATGGCAATTACTACAACACCATTATTATGGGAAGATTCATAAATGACAGGAGAGTAACATGACGAGAAAACGGGCGAGAGAATGTGGCGTATTGATTGGGACGGGTACCCCAGGTGTGTATAATGCAATTACAGATGTAAAAGGAGTCCGAGTCGGCCACAAAACGATTCACAAGGAAGACGTTTGTTCAGGTGTCACGGTGATAGTTCCCAACGACGGACAATTGGAGGGGCAGCATTTTCCTGTTGGTTTTTTCTCCTTTAACGGTACGGGAGAGTTTACGGGAAGTCACTGGATAGAAGAGACCGGTACGCTTGTGACACCGATCGTATTTACGGGAAGCCATCTGCTAGGGCTGGCACATCATCATCTTGCTCGTGCGACGAGAAAAATCGAGGGGCTTGAACCGTTTTCTAATGGAATCGTCGCGGAGACATGGGATGGTTGGTTAAGTGATCTCGAAAAGACGCAGATTCAGTATGAGGATTTGGAAGAAGCGATTGTAGAGGCGCATACAGGAAATGTCGAGGAAGGCAATGTAGGCGGAGGTACCGGGATGATCTGCTTCGAATTCAAGGGCGGAATCGGAACCTCCTCACGCATCGTCGAGACTGAATGTGGCACTTTTACTGTTGGGGCATTAGTGCAGACGAATTTTGGCAGAAGACAGGATTTGAAAGTGAATGGTATTCCTGTGGGCCAGATGATCTCCGAAAATGAAGTTCCTTTGCCGTGGGTAACACCAGAAAATGATGGTTCTTTCTTAGTCACGATTGCGACAGACGCGCCTCTCTTGCCGACACAATGCAAGCGCATTTCCAAGCGAGCGTCACTCGCGATGGCACAGCTTGGCGCGATTGGCGAGGAGGGCAGCGGTGATTTCTTTCTGACCTTTTCAACTGGAAATTGCTATTCATATGGCGACGAGCAAATGAGCACAATGCAAATGTTTCCGTCCGAACAACTGGATGCACTGTTTGAAGCAGCGATCGAAGCGGTCAAGGAAGCGATCCTGAACTCCATGTTAATGGCGGAAACGATACAAGGCCAGAAAAACAGAACCGTACATGCATTACCACTTGATCGTTTCGTAGAAATCATGTCTCGTTAAATGAAAAAACTCCGCTAGCGCTTAGCGGAGTTTTGTTGTCAGTTCATTTGTTAAACAATTGTTTAACTACTGAAGAAGCTACGGCTGGAACGCTTTCTTTTATAATGAGAGCTGCCGTGATGGGAATGGCCGTACCGATTACTACTAGAGCTGTATTTTCTGCGATGTTTGTAATCGCTGCTGCTGTATTTCCGGTACTTGTGCGAAGATGAGTGATTACCGAGTAAATTTTTCAAAAGCTTCTTGAGCATATCAATCACTCCTAGTTAGGTTGGAAGTCTATTTCGTATAAGTATATACGAATATGTTAGAGAAGCGTTTCATTATTTTTCTACGTTTTCGTGAAAGGCTGGACCGATCAGATCAATCCGGTTCGTCCATATGCCCCCTGTAAAGCTTGCGGGCACTCGTTTTAAATCAGTCGGAACATCAAAGCCTTGCGACACATCTCCACTGCCTGCGACTAAGATCACGCGGGTGTCTTCTGCTTCCATTCTTGCCATGAAACGATTCGGCCAACCCCAGAGCCAAGGGCCGATCTGATCAGGAATATGTAGTTGAGTCTGTGAACAGGCATCGGGCACATAGCCGGACCACCCTACTGCCATGTATGGAATGAGGCAGCTTTTTAGTGATGCTTTGGACATGACACGCAGCTCTGGCATTTGTTGTTTCAGTATCTCAATTGGCTTGTCACCGCCATAAACAGAGAGCTGTGCCAGTCGCTCGGCAGGCAATGCTGCCAAAACATCCGCCAACGCTTTCCCCTCAAGTGGGTCATTGCTTTTGATATGGATAAGCAGGGAGCGATCAGGGAATGTTTGTAGCACATCATCGAGAGAGGGCATCATACCAATCCCTTTTCCACGGAAGGGAAAGGTCTTCCCTTCATCCGCTGTGTAATTGTGGCCAATGTCGAGCTGTTGTAATTCGGCCAAGGTATAATCTCTCGTGACACCTGTACCATTTGTCCGACAGTCGAGCGTCCAGTCATGAAACACGGCGAATCGATTGTCTTTGGTCCATTGCACATCGAGCTCGACGACGTCCGCGCCTGCATCAAAAGCCGCTTTCATGGAAGGAATCGTATTTTCCAGGTACGGGTGCTCCGGTGGATAAATCCGTTCTGCCGTACAAGTTTCATTGGTGATGTTCTCCATATGAAAGGTTTGTGCCATCCCGCGGTGAGCAAGTAAAAAAGGCTCGCCTTCAGGCTCTTTTGCAAAATAAGAGCTGTTACCCAGAAACAGGAATGCGATGAAAAGAAGGGGAATCCAGATGCGTTTTCGCTGGAACCATCTCTTTCGTGGTTGATCTCGTTGTTTTGACATGATGGGATACCGCCCCTTCCTTGTAATACTGTGTTCATTGTAGCAAAACGCAAGGGAGGAAGGTACAACCTTTGGGAGTAGTGCTAGGGGCTTGGCATCATTCGAAAAGACTGGCACAATAGACGGAAGATAAGATGTATCCATGCGAAAGCAAGGGGAGGCTCCATGAAAATCGCATTACACCAAATCGCTTATCAGATCGGCATGCACCCAACCGAGATGGCGAAGCTTGTCTACGAGGGTGAAATAACAGGAGACGTACCTGACCGCAATCCGCAAGCGAAGGATGCCTGGGTGGATTTGCACTCTCTGCGTAACTTCATTCAATGGCGATATGATCAAGGGCAGATGGACCAGATGTTCTATGATAAAGCTATGCGTCACCTGAACAAAGCAATGCCAAAAAAATAATCAAATTTGGAGGAGAAACATGCAAGACTCTATCATTTACTGCATGGTACCAAAAGCATATTGGGAAAAGTGGATGGACAAGGATCACTACTTACCGCGCGATTACGAGCAGGAAGGCTTTATTCACGCGACAAAAGGGGACGAGCTGCTTGAAAAGGTAGCAAACCGCGTCTACGCACAGTTTGACGAGGAGTTGTATGTACTCGTTGTCGATGAAACCAAAACGACTTCGGAAGTAAAATACGAGGCAGCGAAGGATGGATTGCTGTATCCGCACATCTACGGACCGTTGAATCAAGATGCGATTGTGGATATGAAGCAATTAAATCGGATAGACGGCCAGTGGCGTCTGGGAACGTCCATCCGCTAATCTCTACCAGTTAAACCATTTGAGTAGCGCAAGCACTTCTTGGCGCTTGGCCTCAGGTAGCTTGTCGAGTCTGCGCAAGAGAAGATCGATTCGCATGCGCTGTTCCACCTCGGATACAGGTACTTTTTGCCCCTTCACCCATTGTCGTTTCAGGCGGACGGGATCTGTATCAGAGATGATCCGAAGCAGCTTTCTTTCCAGCAAATCTAAGGAAGCCATAGGGGAAACCCTCTTTTTCGTTTAATCCGTTTCTTCTATTATAACACGGGTACATAAAGAAACCATGATTGGCGCACAATGGTAAAGGTGTTGCATATAACCCTTTGTAGGAGGCGTATCGATCATGGCGAAGCCGGATGACCGTTCTGACAACGCAGAAAAGCTGCAAAACATGATTTCTAATACGGAAGAGAACATTCGTGAGTCCGAAGCTTACCTAGCGGCTAATGCTGGCGAGATTTCCGAGGAGGAAAGAACAAACCTCGAAGCGAAAAATCAGCGTCGTGAAGAAAGCATCGAGGGATATCGCGCGGAAATCAAGGATGAATCTTCGCAGGCTTAACCTTACTACCAAACGTCTGGCGCCAACTATGCGTCAGGCGTTTTTTCATTCTATTGGGCAAAAGTGTAACAAAACATGATTTGTTTTGCGAAACATGGTAATCTGTAATGGTACAAATTGAATAAGAGGAGAAAGACTTATGAAGCGACCAGAAGATACACGCGTCGTTGTCGGCATGTCCGGCGGAGTCGACTCCTCCGTGACGGCTTACCTGCTTAAACAACAGGGATATGACGTCATCGGCATCTTCATGAAAAACTGGGATGATACCGATGAATTCGGCCACTGCACGGCGGAAGAAGACTTCCAGGATGTCCGGCGCGTCTGTGAACAGATCGGCATTCCATATTACACGGTAAACTTTGAAAAAGAGTACATGGATAAGGTATTCCAGTATTTTTTGGATGAATATAAACGAGGCCGTACACCGAATCCGGATGTCATGTGCAACCGTGAAATCAAGTTCGGCGAGCTTCTTGCCAAGGTCATGGATCTTGGGGCGGATTATATTGCTACCGGCCATTACGCGCAGGTCAAGCACATTGATGGCGAATACAAACTCATTCGTGGCGCTGACAACAACAAGGATCAGACTTACTTCTTGAATGTATTGGGCCAAGAACAGCTTTCCAAAACGATGTTCCCGATTGGTCATCTCCCGAAACCTCAAGTAAGGGAGATCGCAGAGAAAGCAGGACTCTATACAGCGAAAAAGAAGGATAGTACAGGGATCTGCTTTATTGGAGAGCGCAACTTCCGTGAGTTCCTGCAAAACTATTTGCCTGCCAAACCAGGAAATATCGAGACCGTAGAAGGAGCAATCATCGGCACGCACGACGGACTGATGTACTATACATTGGGTCAACGACAAGGCTTAGGAATAGGTGGAGGTCATGGCACGAGCGGACAGCCTTGGTTTGTTGTAGACAAAGATCTGGAGCGTAATGTCCTGATCGTAGGTGAAGGCTCTGATCATATTCGTCTGTACTCGAAGAGCCTCTTGGCAACCAACGTTAGCTGGGTGAGTGATAAGATGCCTTCCGAAACGTTTACTTGTACAGCGAAATTCCGTTATCGCCAGCCAGATCAGGGAGTAACTATTCACCTGCTGGAGGACGGAAACGTGGAGGTCATTTTTGACCAGCCGCAAAAGGCGGTAACACCTGGTCAGGCTGTCGTCTTCTACGATGGGGAAGTGTGCTTGGGTGGCGGTACGATTGACAAGGTACGCTTAGTTGATAAAGAGAACTAAGATAGACGGGGGAAGCACTCGGTGGATGCTACGAAAAAATCAAAAGTGATTATCGTTTCGTTTTTGGCGGGAGCGGTTCTCTTGGCGATCATCTCTTATTTCGGGATGGCCTACATGGGTAAAGAGCATATGGCGACGATCCAAAACGTCATCAAGGAGAACGGCGGGGTTGTAGTTGCGGGTGGAGTGACAGCGGTTCCGAAGGAGGAAAGTCCTTTTACCAATAGCGGAAAAGGCAATACCATCTACCGAATCTACTATACGAAAGATGGACAAACGTTGACGGCTTGGTATCGTGCTGATAACGAATCCTCCATCAAGAAAGAGCCGGAAGCTTGGATTCTGCCGTGAAAACAAGGATAAACCTGACTGGGAGAGTGAAGGCAACACATGACCCAATATGCTGGACTGCGTGAACTAGCTGAACTGATTCAAAGACTCGAGCCAGAGTTAGCAGGTGCACAATTAAGTATTCTTGCTCATGAAAATAAAGAGGAAATCGCAACGCAGTTAGTGGAAGGACTCGGGACGAAGGTTCCTGTCCAACATAGCTCCGGCGAATATGCGAATCATTTGGCGGTGTTGCGGGTAGGAGCGAACAAGTACACCTTGGCGCAAGATTGGAGAGAAGTGTACATCAGTGAAATCAATTACTGTGCGTGTCGCATACCTCCAGGGGCCCATGGATTGTTGGTTCGCCATATTGATTATCCAGGCGTGATTTATGATGTCTCACGGAAACTGGCCGAACATCAAATCAATGTTTCCAAGTTGAATGTATCGCGTGAGCAAAAAGGGAAGAATGCCCTGCTTATCTCTGTGACCGATGAAGAGATTACACCGACGATTGTATCTGCCATCGAAGAGCTGCCCCAAATCACCAAAGTGTTATCTCTACAGTAAGCGAGTCATGATAAACAAAAACTGCCCGTTTTTAGCGGGCAGTTTTTTTCGTAGCGAATTTGAGTCCTTGGCTAATTAAGACTGGCAAGACGGACGAATGATTTTCGTCAGCAAATTCTTTAAAGGATGCCTTGATCTGACCTTTGCCCATGGAGGACAATCGTTCGATCATCGCCAGAGATTTTTCTTTGACCAAGAATCGCCCATCGTTTTCCAACTCCCCGATGGTGAGGAGTGCATGGACGTCGAGGTCATCTGTCAGCAGGCTCGGTAATTGACTTTCCTTCGCAAGCAGTACGCTCTCATTCCAATGGATCGAAGGACTGCCAGCTATATAACGCTGAAAAGCGTGTGGTCTCGACAAAAGTACATGCAAGACAAACAAGCCACCTAACGAATGTCCAAAAATCGCTTGTTGCGTCCGATCGATGGGGAAGTCGTTTTCGATACTCGGCTTGAGCTCCTCCTCTAAAAAGGTGAGGAACTGCTCTGCTCCCCCCATCTGAGGCCAGTCGGCTCCTTGTGGGTTGCCAGGAAGCTCTGAGACGGGAACTTCATACGTGTAATCAAAGAAACGGGCAGGGTGGTACGGACCGTCGGTTGGATAACCAATCCCGACGATGATAGCAGGATACACGCCAGTTCGTTCAGGGCCACGTGATTGTATCCGTATCGCTTCGGTCATGGTTGCAAAAACAGAGTTGCCATCTAGCAAATATATGACGGGAAAGCCTGATTCCGGAGGGGGATCGGCAGGTATACTTACGAAAATGTGATAGTCACGCTCTTGATAAGTCATGATTTTACTGTAAGAACGAGGAATGACGACAGGTTGATAGTCGGTGCTTTTCATTAGGGCTACTCTCCAATCTATCCAAGGCTAACCAACGCACACAAAATCTATTATATGAACGATAACCAGAGATTGGCAATAGCCGAAAAAGGAGAATAGTTAGTTTTCGAAAAGAGCGCATACTGAGCTTGACTCCTACGATATATTGAGGTAAAGTAAGTTTTACCAACTACATATTGATGCGGTGAGGTGTTTACCAGCCAGATTTGGTAGACTTAATAGGGAAGTCGGTGAGAATCCGACGCGGTCCCGCCACTGTAATGAGAGAGTTCCATTTGGGGAAAGAATGCCACTGATCTTGAGGGATCGGGAAGGTGAAAATGGAGCGATGATCCTAAAGCCAGGAGACCTGCCTAACCGCTTGCACTGTTTAACCTACGGGAGATAGGGAAGTGTTCGAGCGCGCAATTCGTATTGGCGAATTGCTAGATGGAAGTCATCACGCGCATTCGGCATGTAAACGTCGGATGCGCTTTTACTTTGGCTAAATAACATACATACAGAGTAAAAATAGCAGGGGATAGGATGAGGGACATGCTAATCGCTTATGATTCAAAAACAGGAAACGTCCGAAGATTCGTCAACAAAATTAATTTGCCACATGTGGAAATTGATCAAGATATGGTGTTGGACGAGCCATTCATTTTGATAACATACACGACGGGATTCGGACAAGTGCCGGAGAAGGTGGCGACGTTCCTGAAGCGAAATCATGTCCATCTGCGGGGAGTATCCGCCAGCGGTAACCGCAACTGGGGAACCAGCTTTGCCAAAAGCGCGGATACGATCGCGAGCCAATATGGCGTTCCGGTGATTTCTAAATTTGAACTGTCCGGTACCGGCCGTGACGTGGAACAATTTACGAGTGGGGTGGCAGCAATTGCGGCATATTGAATTGAACAACGAACTGATGCAGCGTGGCAATGACGGATTTTATCAACTGGAAAAGGATCGGGAAGCGGTCGCGGTCTTCATGGAAGAAGTGCAGTCCAATACGATGACTTTTGGCAGTGTCAAAGAGCGCATGGACTATTTGATCGAGAATGACTTCTATGAAAACGTCTATGAAACATACACTGTTGAGCAGGTCGATGAAGTTTACCGTTTGGCCTATGACGCTGATTTTCAATTTGCTTCGTACATGGCTATCTCCAAATTTTATAAAGATTACGCTTTGAAAACGAACGATAAATCGATGTATTTGGAGCAGTATCCAGACCGGGTGGCCGTTGTGGCACTGTCCCTTGGACAAGGTGACTTTGAGCTCGCCAAGCGTTTGACAGTATCCATGATGGATCAACGCTTGCAACCAGCGACACCAACCTTCCTGAATGCAGGCAAAAGCCGCCGTGGAGAAATGGTCTCCTGCTTCTTGCTCGAAATGGATGATTCACTGAACTCCATCAACTTTATTTTGGGAACTTGTATGCAGCTATCCAAAATTGGCGGCGGTGTGGCTGTGAACTTGTCCAAGCTCCGCGGACGAGGAGAGCCGATCAAAGGCGTCGAGGGCGCAGCAAAAGGTGTTATGCCCGTTCTCAAGCTGTTGGAAGATGCGTTTTCCTACGCAGATCAAATGGGGCAACGTAAAGGCTCTGGTGCAGCGTATTACAACATCTTCGGTTGGGATATCAACGAGTTTCTCGATTGCAAAAAGATCAATGCCGATGAAAAAGCACGCATCAAAACATTGTCCATCGGCCTGATCGTACCAAACGTGTTCTACAAGCTGGCTGAGGAAAACAAGCCATTGAATGTGTTTGCTCCGTACTCCGTGTACAAAGAATACGGCGTGCATCTGGATGATATGGACCTCGATGACATGTACGAGGAGCTCTTGGCAAACGATCGCATCAAGAAAAAGACCGTAATGAGTGCACGCGAGATGTTGACCAAAATCGCGATGATTCAAATGGAATCGGGCTATCCGTACATCATGAACAAAACGAATGCGAACAACAACCATGCACTGAAAGATCTCGGTTCGGTGAAAATGTCCAACCTGTGCACGGAAATCTTCCAGCTGCAGGAGACTTCGACGATCACCAATTACGGCGAGATGGATATCATCCGTCGCGATATTAGCTGCAATCTGGCATCGCTCAATATCGTCAACGTGATGGAACGCAAAATGATCCGTGAATCCGTCCACGAAGGAATCGAAGCCATTACAGCCGTGAGTGACATGACGCGTGTAGAAAACGCTCCAGGCGTTCAAAAGGCAAATAGTGAGCTGCACTCAGTAGGTCTCGGTGCGATGAACCTGAACGGTTATCTGGCAAAGAACAGAATCGCTTACGAAAGTGAAGAAGCCAAGGATTTCGCTCGTACGTTTTTCATGATGATGAACTTCTACTCCTTGGAAAAAAGCATGGAAATTGCCAAGGAAACAGGCAAGACCTTCTTGGGCTTTGAACAATCGGAATACGCAAAAGGCACTTATTTTAACAAGTATTTGACGAACGATTACAGCCCGCGGACGGAAAAAGCAAAGCTTCTCTTTGAAGGAATGCACATTCCGACGTCAGAGGATTGGGCGGAACTACAGCAAAAGGTGCAAAAGCATGGCGTCTACCATGCGTACCGTTTGGCGATTGCACCGACACAGAGTATTTCCTACATTCAGAATGCGACTTCTAGTGTGATGCCAATCGTTGAGCACATCGAAACGAGAACGTATGCCAACTCTACGACGTATTACCCGATGCCGTACTTGTCGCAGGAAAACTATTTTTACTACAAATCGGCGTATGTGATCGATCAATTCAAAGTGATTGATCTGATTGCCGAAATTCAAGAGCACATTGACCAAGGAATTTCGACGGTGCTGCACGTGAACAGCAATATTTCAACCAGAGAACTGGCTCGCTATTACATTTACGCAGCGAAAAAAGGTCTGAAGTCACTCTACTATACGCGTACGAAGCATTTGACTGTAGAAGAGTGCATTAGCTGCGCGATTTAGTGAACGAGCTTCACAAAAGGAAAAGCATCAAGCAAAAAGAGAAGAGGAACGCCATATGAAAGCAGTCAATTGGAACAGGCCGGACGACGATTTTACGATGACGTTTTGGAATCAGAACATCATGCAGTTCTGGACGGATGATGAGATTCCACTGTCAGATGACAAGATGTCCTGGATGGAGCTCAGTGCGACTGAACGGGACACGTATAAAAAAGTATTGGGCGGTCTCACCTTGCTGGATACGGTCCAGGGTGGAGTAGGGATGCCGAAGATCATGGAGCATGTCGATGGACTGCAAAGAAAAGCGGTTCTCGCCTTCATGGGCATGATGGAGCAAATCCATGCCAAATCGTACAGCAGTATTTTTACAACGCTGGCATCGACAGAAGAGATTGACGGTATTTTTTCATGGGTGGAAAACAACCCGCATCTGCAAAAGAAAGCGGCCCTCATCTCGAAACGCTATCAAGAAATTGAGAAACCGAAAGACTTGTACATGGCGATGGTAGCCTCTGTCTTCCTGGAAAGCTATCTGTTTTACAGCGGCTTCTTCTATCCGCTCTATTTGGCGGGGCAAGGAAAGATGACAAGCAGCGGGGAAATTATCGACCTGATTGTTCGCGACGAGAGCATCCACGGACTCTATGTCGGCGTTCTCGCGCAAGAAGTATATCAAGGTCTGAGCGTGGTCGAGCAGACCGCAGCAAAAGAGGATCTGTATGCCCTTTTGCATGAGCTGCAAGAAAATGAAGAGGCCTATACGACTTCGTTGTATACGGAAATCGGATTGGCTGACGAGGTTCATGTGTACGTGCGTTACAACGCGAACAAAGCATTGATGAATCTGGGGCTGGACCCGTTATTCCCAGAGGAAGAAGTGAACCCGATCGTACTGAACGGCATTCGCACGCAGACGAAGCAGCATGACTTCTTCTCGAAAAAAGGAAATGGTTATGTCCGCACGCTAAACGTAGAGCCGTTAACCGATGATGATTTTAAATTTTAGTATGACAAAAAATGGATTCTGTGTTACTGTATGAACAGTATGCTGCCCTGCTAGTTTATGGGGGGCACTTCACAGAACCATGACAATTTCATAAGAGTGGAAACAGGTTCTTTGGTCATCAAGCTTGACCAAGGATGAAAAGGGAAGTCGGTGAGAATCCGACACGGTCCCGCCACTGTAAGAGGGGAGTCGGCACATTTTTCAGCCACTGATCCAAACGGATTGGGAAGGCATGTGCAGATGATGATCCCAAAGTCAGGAGACCTGCCTGTTTCGACGACACTGCTTAACCTACGGGAGATAGGGAGGTGTTAGGATGCTGTGATCTCAGTGCTTATTTGGCATTTCTAACGTTCTTTTTGATCGTTGGAGATGCCTTTTTTATTGGGCGGATTCAAATCAAGATCGAATAAAGAATGGAGAGGAAGCTCATGAAAAGCAGCAATTTGGGATATCCACGGATCGGGAAGAACCGCGAGTGGAAAAAGGCATTGGAAGCATTTTGGGCAGGCACCATCGATGAGGTGAGCTTGGAGCAGCAAATGGAACAAATCCGTCATCAACATCTACTGAGTCAGCAGGAAAAAGGGGTCGAGCTGATCCCTGTGGGTGACTTTACGAACTACGATCACATGCTGGATATGGCTGTGATGTTTGGAATGATCCCCAAGCGTTATGAATACGAGGGTGGCCCGGTTTCGTTAGCCACATACTTCGCCATGGCTCGCGGTTCGAAGGAAGCTGTCGCCAGTGAAATGACGAAATGGTTTAACACGAACTACCATTATATCGTCCCGGAGTTCGGTGAACGCCAACCATCCATTACGGAGAACAAGCCTCTCCAGGCATATTTGGAGGCCAAAGAAAAGTTTGGGATCATCGGAAAGCCTGTCATTGTAGGCCCGTATACGTTTGTCAAATTGTCCAAAGGATATGAGAAAAACGAATTTGAGCCCATCGTGGATCAACTCGTTCCGCTTTACATAGACGTTCTCCGGGAGTTGGAGCTGCACGGCGTGGAATGGGTGCAAATCGATGAGCCTGCATTTGTACTGGATGTCTCGGTGTATGATCGCGCCATCATCAAACGTATCTATACGCAAATCGGTCAAGCACTACCGCATCTCCAGTGCATGCTGCAAACCTATTTTGAAGCGGTGGATTGGTATGAGGAGCTAGTTTCCTTACCGGTAAAAGGAATCGGTCTTGACTTTGTACACGGAGCGAAGCGTAATCTGACCAGTCTCAAAACACACGGGTTTCCAGCAGACAAGATTCTCGCAGCGGGAATCATCGACGGTCGAAACATATGGCGTGCATCGATTGAGGAGAAGTGGGAACTGGTCAAAGAAATTTCCGAGATTGTTCCACTCGAAAAGCTGTGGTTGCAGCCGTCCAGTAGCTTATTGCACGTACCAGTATCGGTTGAAGCAGAGAAGGACTTGCCGGAGGAAGTCATGCCTGCATTGGCATTTGCGGATGAAAAGTTGGGGGAAGTACAGCTTTTAGTCCAAGGATTCCGATATGGTAAGTATGTCATTTCAAAAGAGATTGCTCAAAATGAAGCGGACTTGCTCAAGCTGGCACTATCCCCAGCGAGGAATCGTCAAGAAGTGAAGAATGAGCTACGCCAAATGGCAGCTGGAAAACCTGAAAGAAGCGTTCCATACCAAGAACGTCGTGAGATTCAACAAAATACGTGGAAGTTGCCACTGCTGCCAACGACCACAATTGGTAGCTTCCCGCAGACGTCAGAGGTTCGCCAAGCCCGACAACAGTTTAAAAAAGGTAACTGGGCAGCGGAGCAATATGATGCTTTCATTCAAGCGCAAATCAAGGAATGGATCGATATACAAGAAGAGCTCGGTCTGGATGTCCTCGTCCATGGGGAGTTCGAACGAACAGATATGGTCGAATATTTTGGAGAAAAGCTCGATGGCTTTTTGTTCACGAAAAATGGCTGGGTGCAGTCGTATGGCTCCCGTTGCGTAAAGCCACCTGTTATTTACGGAGATGTGGAGTTTGTTGCACCAATGACAGTCAAAGAAAGTGTGTATGCAAAATCATTGACGGACAAACCAATGAAGGGTATGTTAACTGGTCCAGCGACCATTTTGAATTGGTCGTTCGCGCGGGTCGATGTCTCCAGACAAGAAGTGTGCGAGCAAATCGCCTTGGCATTGCGAAAAGAAGTAGAAGCCTTGGAAGAGGCGGGTATTCTCATGATCCAAGTCGATGAACCAGCACTGCGCGAAGGATTGCCGCTCAAAAAAGAAGAGCAAGCAGCTTATCTCGAATGGGCCGTCAGAGCGTTTCGTCTAGCGACCTCTACCGTTGCACCAAGCACCCAAATTCATACCCATATGTGCTATTGCGAATTCCATGATTTTATGGATGTCATCAGCGAACTCGATGCCGATGTAATTTCGATTGAGACTTCCCGCAGCCATGGAGAGCTCGTGTCTGTGTTCGAAACAGGTACGTATGACAAAGGCATCGGGCTCGGCGTATATGATATCCATAGCCCCCGAATTCCAGCTGTCTCAGAAATGGAAGATATGGTAGCACGGGGTGTACAAGTACTTCCACCCGATCAATTTTGGATTAACCCAGATTGCGGGCTGAAGACAAGAGGGAGAGAAGAAACCGTTCAGTCATTACGAAACATGGTTGCGGCAACGAAGGCGATTCGGAATCGTTTGACATCCCAGTAGGGAAGGTGCACACGATGAGAGGAGCCACACAAATGATGACAGAAGCACGACCGATCCAACAATCGAGAACCTTTTTGACTGATCTCGTCTTGCCACCGGATACCAATCACCACCATACCATTTTCGGCGGGAAAGTCATGGCATATGTAGACAAGATCGCCTGCATCGCAGCCATGCGACATTGCCGTAAACCTGTTGTCACTGCGTCCAGTGATTCCTTCGATTTTCTCGCACCAATCAAAACAGGGGAAGCGATCAACCTGGAGGCCTATGTCACCTGGACTCATAAGACATCGATGGAGGTATTCGTGAGAGTGGAAGCGGAGAACTTGTTGACGGGGGAAAAGCGCATGACAGCACGTGCGTATCTGACGATGATTGCCCTCGACGATCAAGGAAAGCCGACGATCGTACCTGGTGTCATTCCTGATACAGAAGAAGAGCGCATACAGTATGAAAAAGCAAAGGAACGCCATGAATTGAGAAGAAAGCGTAAGGTAGAGATGTAAAGAAGACGATGCCTCCATTGACCTTGTATGCAACAGGTTACTGGAGGCATCTTTATTCGCATTCATACACCATTTTCAAACATTCAAAGTGACTTCCATTTCGTAAAACGCATACTGCATGATGCATGATGCGTAAGTCCCTCTTTAAAGCAACCCTTGCCGCAGCTCTTCTGTAAACTGCTCGACTAGCTCGGGTCTACCGTGGAACTGAGCAGGGGTATTTTGAAAGAGTGTGACTTTCCATTTGTCTCCTTGCTTTGCCGCTACGAGCGTCTGATGCGTATTCAATGCGGGGTCCAACTCGCTTTTTCCTGGTGGAATCATGCCTGCTATTGCTCGGACGATACCAACTTCTTCGCTCAACAACCGTAACGACCGGATTTTATAGACAAAGGGTGGTGTTTGATGATGGGAGAAAATTTCGTCGAGATGACTGAAAATCTCGTCACGCCCAATGATCTGACTGCCATCAAAGCCAATCAATTCACCTTCTGTCGCAAAAGGAGTGGACATACCGGTAGCACTGCGATCATTCCAGCCTGTGATGAGTTGCTCATAAAGGGTGCGTATCGCATTTGCGCTTGTTGTTTTTTGCATGTTTGTTTCCTCCTGCTTTTCCAATTGGAAGATAGCTTATCATAAACGATCTTTTGCATGCAAAAAAGCCGCTGTCTTACTCAGCGTGGAGAATCTTATGTCAGGAAGGGTGAGAACTCAAGCTTCTTTCCAAAACACAGGTCAACAGATGATGTAATGACTGCTATTTCCCTCCATAAAGAAAAATGGAACGGAAATGATACAAAAATGGGAAGGTAGTCATTCAGCTGGCATTAAAATTGAAATGTGGCTAGACAAAGATGGAAGGATTACTACAGCTTACCCAATTTATGAACCGTAATCTAGGAGGATTCTTATGATACCTTACAAAATTTTTTTCGATGATAAAGCTGATAAACTACGAATAAGCTTACCTGATCACCTCACCTTAGTGGAAGAGTATTTGGAAGGCCAGGTTAGATCGGAACTTTCAAAAAACTTAATCTTAGATAGGATACAACGAGTTGTTTCGGGGGAAACAGAAGTATCAGAAGGGACAGGAAATTTATACAGTTCCGAAATACGGAGGGATTATACTCGAATTTATAACTCATACGTTGAGGAACAGCTAGAAGCGGGTATAGACACTGGCGAGGAATTGGAGTCGTTCATTGAAACAAAGTATTTTGCGGAGCTCGTTACGATTTGGATGGATGCTCTAAATGAGCATCGACAACAACGTAAGAACTGATAGTATTTGAGAAGACCGAAGTAGATAGCCACATAAAGCCGCTTGTTTAGTTAAGCGGCTTTTTCATATATGCCTTCATGTACGCATAATATGATTGCGATTGAACTATACCCATGTTGAGAGCTCAAATCCCCCTGTAGGAAATGTTGTTTTCCAGTATGGGATATGAAAGGGTACAGAGTGTAACTTTCTGTACCTTTTTTATGTTAAATAAAATGTTCGCATAACTAATCGTTATTATCTTACCACTTTAACGTTTTCCTCCCTTTCCACCATCCACTAAAAAAACATTTACGCCTTATCCCTAAATATGGTATAACCGTCTCCATGATCAATCTTCCAATAAGGAAGCCGGTTTCATTCGCCTTCTCAGGGATGACGTGCCACTCTCCTGAAGATTCCCGTCTCTCCCAAATGTTCACGCGCTCAAGGGCATCTCGCTGGAAGTTAGTCAAGGCGAAGTCGTCACGCTGATCGGGGCGAACGTCGCGGGAAAATCTTATCATGATCGCCAAACTGCGACACCTTGCCAATCCGCGTCAAGTGGCCTTAACGAATTGAGAGATATCAAAATCCATCCGTGTGACAGGGCCGAAAATAGACTGTTGCTTGCTCGGGGTGAACGGATGTATGAAGAATCCCTTGGGGACAAACGCACAGAAATTGCATATTTACTGGAAAAGTTCGAAGCTGTGTTAGCCACACAAGAGCAGCAACTGATAAAAAAGGCAACTTTAGCGTTTAAAAAACAACTGGATCATGTAGAAGGGCGGTTCGACTACTAATGGGTGTGTGGGAAGTATTGGGGATTGAACCCACAGAAGATATTCAATCGATTAAAAAAGCCTACTCGAAAAAACTGAAGGTTCACCACCCAGAGGATGATCCGGAAGGCTATCAAAGGCTAAGAGAAGCATATGACCATGCAGTGAAGGCTGCGAAAAAGGGAGACATCAAAGAAACTGGCCCGTCGTTCAGCGATGAAAACAACATCCATATCTGGTCCAATCCTCCCAACACCGTCGAGCTAACAGTTGAAACTATAGACCGACTAGAAGTGATTGACCCAGTAGATGAATTCATGGAACAAGTTGAAGAGCTGTATTCTGATTTCTCTTCCCGTATCAGGCATGAACAATGGTCAAAGCTTTTAAATAACGATATTGTCTGGAATATAAGGTTCAAAGAAATAGTAGAAGTAACATTATTGGATTTCTTGCATGAACATCGGTTTCTCCCTAAAAGAGTTTGGGAATTCATCGAATACTGTTTTCGTTGGCGTGAACTAGCAACAGAAGATCCGGATGATCGAATGGAGCATTTCACCGAAGAGTTTTACCATTTTTATTGTAGACAATTGGATGAACCTGCTCTTCGTTATACCTTTATACAGCATGCAGCCGATTTAGACTACGATGTGTTTCTGAACAAGCGGGAGACGGGATATCAGGCACTTAAGGAAAACAATCTGGAACTGGCAGGTCAATCGCTTGATGAAGCATATGCGATGTATTCAGATGATCCTGACTTGCTTCGGCTACAGGGTGAATACTTCCTTCGAATGGGTGAAAAGGAGTCTGCTCTTGCTGCAATGGAACAAGGGATCCGTATTTATCCAGATGACATCGATTGGTATCTGATTCGATCTCGGATATGGTATGAAACCCATCAATTCGTAGAAGCAAAAGACGAATGTCTGTACATCCTCTCACGTATGCCTGCCAATATGGGTACCCTGCGTCTGTTGGGGAAATGCCTCATTCAACTTGGTGAGTTAGAGAAGGCAGAGGAGAACTACTTGAAGATATTGGAGAGTTTTCCGAATGATATTGATGCCATAACCAGCCTTGCACATATCCGTTCTGAGATGGTAGAGCGGGCAAAGCGGAGGCCCTTTTTCACCAGAAGATCAGTCATAAAGAGATTGTATAAAAAGCTTGGGAAGCCAAATTTTTTTGGCAGTGTGAAACTGTTTTGGATGCAGTTGCCCAAAGTAGGTGTCGTATTCACTCTATCCTTCATTCTTTTTCTACATGTTTTGTTATCTAATTCTTTCATCAATGATACCGGATTAACACCTATCTCCTATCTAAAAAATATGATTCATCCTGTAGAACTATCTTCCACTGAGGTGCTGAATCAACTGGATTATTCTGATATCGCCCAAATAAAGCTTCCCAGTGTTCATTTTCTAGGAATAACAGAGTATCAAGCAAAAGCCCAAACCGGTGCTATCAGTACTCGATATAATTCTTCCTACAGTAAGCAACGTAATTGGGCTCGAAGTATACTCCCCACAGGATGGTTTTATGTTGCTAAGATTGATAACTCATCAATCGTTTTATTGGTCTCAGATGCCAATCAAGCAGTGCAGATACAAAAAAGTAATTTCATTGATTCGCCAGGAACAATCGTGAAAATGCCGCAAGAGTTACCTGAGTATGTATGGGAAGTTTTACAGATTACAGACTTTGGATCCAAATACAAAGATTCCAAATTTGTTGTCGATAAACTAATTGTTGTACATAATGTCACTAATGAAGTTCCCGTTAAAGCAGTGATTTATTCCGTATTGTTACTAGTTCTCTATGCATTTTTGCTTCGACTGTTTGTCAGAACCTACAAAACGGTCCGATTCTAATAAGGAGGAACCGATGGCACCCACCGTTCTTACATATAATCAGAAGGGTCACAGATTATTTCTGCGAGCTCTTTCGTCTGTTTGCTTTAGCAAAAGTGGAGCCTACTATTATGCGTTATATCATGAAAATTTAAGTAGACGAACGTGCCTATTTCTTCTTAAGGAAAAACAGATTACAGATAAGACCGCACTAATTGATACAATAAAATGGCTCATATCGGAAGGGAAGAGGGAAGAATTCAATCGTCTCCGTCATTTCTTATTTACTTTTTCCGAATCAGAACGAACGGCATACATTCAAGCGTTACCCGAGGACCATCAATCGAAATCTCAGTTGATTCTTGTCGATTACTATTTGAGATGTCTACCTTCAGAGGGGATTGCTGCTCATGACTATGCTTGGTGTATCCTTTTATCCAGAGCTGGTTTGAAACTGGGTTACTTGCAAAAGGATCAGGCAATCGAATATATGTTGAGTGCTGCAAGACTGGCACAACAAGCGTATTCCGGATGGAATGAATATATTGCCGGTTTTGTGGCAGGAATTGATTTTTTAATTCCGGATACGTCTTTCCAAACTGCTAAAGAAAATCGAGGTTTCTACACCAAGCTGCTCGCCTCTAGGCACAGTCCCATGCGTCAAGTTGATTGGAATGTAGCTCTCAACAGTAATGAATGATCTGACCTTCGTGAAATAGCAGTCCTCAATCGTATCAAGAAGATGAAGGGCTGGCTTGATTTTGAGTAAGCCAAACAAATGTTCACAACATAGAGTGGTTACCAACATGTCCTCGTCGTTTAACACGAGGGCGTGTTTTTCAATAGAGGTATGGGATTATCTGAAAATAATGGAATAATATGTGACACAAATAATTGCCCCTCCGTCTTACCAGTGGTAAGGTCAAACCGAACTTATCCGCAAATCTGAACACTATTTGGAGGTGCCCAATGAAACTAAATCCATCCATGATGACGGTTATAGCGGCGTGCTTACTTGCCTCTGCACCTGCATGGACTACCCATCAACCAACGGTACAAGCAGCAAGCGATGTGAAAAAGGCAGAGTCTCAAAAAAATGATTATTCCCAAGATGTTCAGAATTCTCTGGACAAGCTATTTGAGGCGATTCCAGAGTTGAAAGGGTATCGGCTAATTGATAAACATTATGAGGAAGACAGCTTTCGCGGTTATTCGGAACCAATCTGGAGCTTGCACTTCACCAACATGCCAAAAACAGATGAAAAAGAAGAGTATGACGCATACTCATCCGTTAGCCTTGAGTTGGATGCGCATACCGGCCGACTGCTTTTCATGGATATCCAAAATCCAGCATGGGCTTCAGCCGATTATCCGGAAGAAAAGCTTGCCAGAGACAAGGCTTCAACTTTTATCGAGGACTTATTCGGTACGGAAGCAAAACAGCTGAAAGCCGCACAAAAACTCGGCAGAGGAAAAGCAGGATCAGGTGACGGGAAAGGCAACAAGCTGGAATGGGCTCGCTCCACCGTGAAATACCACTCTCTCGTCAATGATCTCCCTCTGTCCAACAACTCTATCTCCGTATCCGTTGATCATGCTGGCCATATTATTCGCTATGAAGCGTATGATTTCATCGGTCCTAGCAAAGTGAACTGGCCTGATCCGAAAAAAGCGATAACACTTGAGGAAGCTAGCAAAATCTATAAGGACAAGCTTAAGATGGACCTGGTATACGTATCGAAGCAGCCGATTTCCTATGCTCAAAATGGAAAACCGGCAGAAAAGAAACCGATGCTTATTTATCAACTGAATACCATTGGTTGGATCGATGCTCTAACCGGCAAAGTCATAGGGGAAGAAGCTGAACTCGTAGAGGAGGGTGTTCGTGTAAAAGGAGAAGGGAAAAGCATCAAAATAGCTTCCCGCGAACAAGGAGAGAAATGGCTGAAAACACAGTTTGGTATTGATGTTTCAGGTGCGACCTTTAAATACGATGATCACAAGGACAATCTTTTAGAAGGACTTCAGACAATCGAATCCTATCGTTGGATGAACGATTCAAATAAAGGTACGCCTGCATTTGAGCTGGTTAGCCTCACGACAGATGAACAGAGTGATCGGCTCATCGACTTCGATCTGAATTTGCCAGACGAACGAAAAACAGAGCAGAAAATCAGTGTAGAGGAAGCGAAGAAAAAAGCGATCGCAGCACTCGTACCTTATCTTGACCCGGCGTTAACGGAGCTATCGCTTATCGTAGAGACTCCTGAAGCAGATATTCCGGAGTGGGTAGACAAGAACAAGCTGGATAAGGAAGAGGATAAAGAGTATTCATTCACTTTCCACGTAAAACGCAACGGGATCGAAGTATCTGACGAGTCTTATATGGTGGGGGTAGACAAGGCAACGGGTACGATTACAGAGTTAAACCTCCACCCTCTCAACCCGGGCATTACCCTTCCAGATTCCAAGAAGATTGTAAGTGCAGCAGAAGCAAAAGAAACGATCCAACAAGAAATTGAGCTGGAACTGGTCTACGTGTGGGAGCAGTATGATGGTCAAAGAGCTCCCGAACCGCAGTTGGTCTATCAGCGCAAATGGAAGAATGGCTATAGCTTTATCGATGCTTCGACAGGGGAGCTCGTCAAGGTGTCCCGCCAATAAATGACGTAACAGCCGATTTGCTCTCGCAGCAATATCGGCTGTTTTTGGTGCGCCTAGCATGGGCGTCGTATCAAGGATGGAAGTCCCGAACGGGGGCAGGCGAGTGGATACTTAATTACCGATGGTGGATATTCATTTGAAAACATATGGTGTAAAAGGCCGAACAGAGATTTTGAAAAGCAAATACTTAGTGCATTAGACAACAAACCTATGATTGGTTTAATGGAGTTTAATAAGATTTTTAAAGAAACTAGGGCTATAACTTTGAATTAGTAAACGCAGTTATTGGTTTAAAATGAAAACTAAGCTATTGAATGGCTGGAGCTGGTGCGAATTAGAGAGCACCGGGGAATGCGGCTGGATTCCAAATGAATGTCTCAGCACGGAACGATAAAGCCGAGAAAGGGGCCTTCCAACTGTGGGGGTCCCTTTTCGTTATCCACCAAAATGAAGTAAAAACTACATTTTCTAAGAAGTATTGAAGTGATTTCTTGCAAGAGATATACTATTCTCAAAATTAAAACAAATACGAATGATAAAGGAGCTTCAGGTATGGCACAACTCGTAAAAGAACGGATTCGGAAGCAGTATGGAAAACTGACAGCAAGCCAAAAAATCATCTGTAAGATCGCGATTGAAAAGCCGAGCTTACTTGCGATCCATACCGCCAAAAAAATCGCGGAGTTTACGAATACCAGTGAAGCGACTGTCATTCGCTTTTGTTACGCATTGGGTTACTCCGGATACACAGAGCTTCAGGAAGAAATCAAAAAGTCTCTATTAATAGGAGATCAAAGGAAGGGGCCGATCCAGAAATATCGAGACACCGGGGTTACACTCGATCAGAGCAATTACGCACATCAAGTGATGGAAAGTGATATTGCGTATCTCCAGCAAGGCTTGCAGCAAATTGACTACACGTTGCTCCAAGAGGTGGTCAAAAGCATCGTGCAGGCAAACCGAATTGTAGTGGTAGGATTTCGTTGGTGCCATATTCCTGCAAAATGGTTGTTCTCAGCGTTGAATGCCATCAAAGGAAACACACATCTATATACGGGAGCAGTTGATAACGCAGATTATTTTCTAACCGAACGAGATCAGGAATGGTTGGTCATCGCGATATCATTTCCTCGTCATCCTAGCGAGACAGTCGCCATGGTCCATTCAGCAAAAGAGCTGGGAGCGAAGATTTTGGCGATTACGGAAGGAGAGTTCTCCCCCATCAGCCAAATCGCAGATCATCTTCTGAAAATCACCACCCCCCAACCCGTTGCCACTAGCGGTATGCCCACATTATTCTCCATGCTAAATGTCTTGATCAAAGGCGTCATGCTCCACGACGCGGAAAATGTCCAGAAACGATTGCAGCACTATGATGAAATCAGCTCGAAGCTATACTCGTTTGTGGGAGAGGATGAGGAAGACTTCTCGATCTTTTGAAAGCAGAAAAAATGAGAAAAGGGAAAGGGGAATCCTGCCAATGACCAAGCCAATTTGGTTTACTGCGACTGGTGACAGCTTTATTACACGCAATCTGCCATACAGGGACCAAGCTTTTCAAGAGGTTTCCAGCTTGCTGCACCGTGCCGACGTACGCATTGCGAATCTGGAGACGACCGTACATGATAATGAGGGCTATCCCAGCGCGCAAAGCGGAGGCACGTGGGCGATGTCACCACCTTCCGTATTGCAAGTCATGAAAGATTACGGCTTTAACATGATTGGCTGGGCGAATAACCATACGCTCGATTATTTGTATGGCGGACTAGAAGCAACCGAACGATATCTCAATGAGTATGGCTTCGTCCATGCTGGCGTAGGCAAAAATCTCGCAGAAGCGGGGGCTCCGCGTTATCTCGAATGCGAAGGGGCCAGGGTAGCCTTGATCGCTGCAACGTCGACTTTTCATCCATGGTGGGCGGCCGGAGATCAGCGTTCGGATAGTATTGGCAGACCAGGGATCAATCCGATGCGCTATGTCATGACACACCACATTACAGAAGAAAAGCTCGCTGATTTGAGGGCCATTGCGGAATCGACGGACATTAACGCCTTCAACAAGCTTCTCATCGAGGAAGGCTTCATGAACGATCCGGGCAAGGAGATCTTTCTCTTCGGAAATGCACGTTTCATGGTAAGCGACGAAGAGGGGACGACTACCCAACCGCATCCGCGCGATCTGAACAGAATCGTCAAAACGATTGAGGAGGCAAATAGGCGGGCTGATTACGTCATCGTGAGTATTCACGCACATGAAATGAAGGGAGAATCGAAAGAGGTTGCAGCTGATTTCTTGCCTGTATTTGCAAAAGCTTGCATCGATGCAGGCGCCCACGCAGTGGTGGGACACGGTCCCCATTTATTGCGAGGCATTGAAATCTACAAAAATCGGCCGATCTTTTACAGCCTGGGAGATTTTGTTTTTCAGACAGAAGCAGTTACGAGTCAACCCGCTGATTTCTACGAGCACTATGGCCTGAATTACACCCATAATGTGGCAGATGCGTTGGAAGCGATGAGTGCCAACTACACACGCGGACTCTGTGTGCACAAAGAGGTGTGGGAGTCGGTTATTCCTTTATGGAAAATGCAAGATGGTGAGCTGCTCGAACTGGAGCTGCATCCGATTGAATTAGGCTTTGATCTGCCTGTACATCGTATGGGGTGGCCGAAATTAAGCGGGGATACCTCAATCCTGGAGGGGCTCAAGACTTTAAGTGAATCATATGGCACAGTGATTGAGATCATGGATGGAATTGGGCGCGTCAGGCTTTCAAAATAGCGGGGAATCATGGCAGTCTATTTCCTAGACAAATGGAGTGATTCACATGATGACCAGAATCACAATGGTTATGTTGTTTGTGCTATACATGATCAATTATGCGGATAAAACGATTGCGGGATATTCTGCCGTGCCGATTATGACTGAATTTTCGCTGAACGAGAAAGATTGGGGACTTGTCGGAAGCAGTTTTTTCTGGTTTTTCTCCATTGCAGGGATTGTAGGCGCGGCATTGTCGGACCGTATCGGGACGAAAAAAATGCTGGCGATCATGGCATTGTCCTGGACAGTCATCCAATTCGGCGCTTATGCGATCGCGGGTTTGCCGATGCTTGTCGTTGCGCGGGTATTGCTTGGAATAGGCGAAGGGCCATTTTGGGCAACGGTTGTCAGCCATTTGAACAAATGGTTTCCCGAAGAAAAGCGTGGACTGGTTTATTCAACGGTGAACTTCGGTGCATTCGTCGGTGCGGTTGCCTCCGCACCGATGATCGTCGCGCTAATTGATAGCTATGGATGGCGGTTTTCCTGGGCGTTTATGGGTGCACTCAGTCTGATATGGCTCTTGGTCTGGATCTGGATTGGAAAAGAAAAACCACTTGTCAGCGTCGCTCCTGCAAAAGTAGAAGCTCCCGTCTTATCAAAAGCGAAATGGTCGGATATATCCGGTGTCTTGCTCTCATCCACGTTTCTATTCTGTTTTTTAATCTATTTCGCACAAATTTGGGGGACGACCTTCGCATCCGTTTGGGAGCCTGTTTATCTCGTCAAGGTTTTCCAGTTTACGAATCAAGAAATGGCCTATGCGATTGCTGGCACGGGACTTTTGGCTGGATTGATGACCATACTGATTTCATCGATTGGCGATCGTTTCTTTAAAAAGCATCGTAGCTATCGCAAATCATACGTTCTGGTTGGCGGTGTTTCGATTATTTTAGGGGGACTGTGTTTTTACGGTGTTACCCTTGTTCAATCTACGGTACTTGTTTTGATCCTTTTGTGCCTAGGAAAAGGATTTGCCTTTTCTGTGGGGACAGCTGCTTCTGTTATTGTTAGCAGCTTGTTGCCGGAACGAACTGGACTTTTGGTAGGCGTATTGTCCAGCCTGGTTACATTGGCAGGGATCATCTCACCGCTGGTAACGGGCTCTATCGTTCAGTCAGCCGGAGATATTGGCACTGGTTTTGGCAACGCCATGATCGTCAACGGGTTGCTCTTTGTCATTTGCGGCGTGCTTTTCCTACTCTTTGTGAAGCGCAATGAACAAGTCAGTCAAACAGCACCGCCAATCTCCCATGTTTCCTAAAAGTAATACTTTATAGGCTTGGTTTTAGATGTTAAAATTTTCTGAAAAGGGGGTAGATGTGTGGTGTATCATTTGAATGAAAGCCTCATGCAGAGCGCGAAACAGTTTGCGAATCGTCCAGCCTTTGTCTTTATGGGAGAAACGACTACGTATGCACAATTCAATCAGCAGGTCGAACATCTCGCAGCAGGACTTGCCCAGCACGGGATTGGAAAAGGGGATGCTGTCGCCCTACTCATGGATAATCGGCCGCATTTTGTTAGCGCTTACTATGCGATACTCCGCATAGGAGCTGTTGTTGTTCCCATGAACCCCATCTATACGGCGCGCGAAATTAGCTTCATTCTATCGAACAGTAAAGCAAAGGCAGCCATCGCCTTATCCGCGTTGCAGCCGGTACTAACCCCGATGAAAGACCAAATAGAAGATTTGCAGCTTCTCATCTACACGGAATCCATTGAAAATGAAATTACGATCGATCAGCTTGTACAGGAAGGGCAAGAGTCAGAGGCAGGGTACGTGGAGCCGGAACGAAACGAAGATGACCTCGCTGTAATCCTGTACACATCAGGTACGACTGGTCAGCCAAAGGGTGCGATGCTCTCCCACCGCAATATGGATTCGAATGCGGAAGCGATGGGGATATTGTTCGAGCTGGTGGCCGAAGATCGCATGGTCGCGGTACTTCCGATGTTTCACGTCTTCTGCATGACGGTATGCATGAATGGCCCGATTCGCACGGGAGCAGCCATTATTATCGTGCCGAAATTTCATCCAGTAGACGTCCTCCATACGATTCGGGAGCAAAAAGCCACCTGTTTCGCTGGTGTTCCGACCATGTACAACTATCTGCTACAGCTCCCGAATGCTACAAAAGAAGATTTCTCCTCTATCCGGATATATTGCTCGGGTGGTGCATCCATGCCCGTCGAGCTCCTGCACAAGTTCGAAGCGAAATACGATGCCAAGGTACTGGAGGGCTACGGTTTGTCAGAAGCAGCTCCAGCTACAACCTTTAACCCATTGCACGGGACTAGAAAGCCAGGATCGGTTGGAGTCGATATCCCACTTGTGAAGAACAAGGTCGTCGATCCCGAAGGTAACGAAGTCGCACGTGGAGAAGTGGGTGAGTTGGTAGTACAAGGGCCTAACGTTATGATAGGGTACCTCGGTTTGCCAGATGATACAACCGCGGCACTCCGAGATGGTTGGCTGTATACGGGAGACATGGCTCGTATGGATGAAGAAGGATATGTGTACATCGTTGATCGCAAAAAAGACATGATTCTCGTTGACGGCTATAACGTATACCCGCGTGAGGTAGAAGAAGTGCTTTACCAGCATCCTGCGATTATCGAGGCGGCTGTGATCGGGATTCCCGATGAGGTGCATGGCGAAGCAGTCAAGGCATTTGTGGCATTGAAGGAAATAGCGGTTTCTCAAGAGGAAATCATGGCATTTTGTCGTGACAAGCTGGCGAAATACAAAGTTCCTCGTCAGGTCGAATTCGTAGCAGAGCTTCCCAAAAACAGTACAGGGAAAATCTTGCGTCGCTCGTTGCGCACCTCTTAAACGATCGCACGAAGAAATGAAAAATGCCAGCTCACACCATGATCCTTTTGTTGTAAGCTGGTTTTTTCGTGTCATCGACCTGCACGAGTTTCAGTTTGTAGAATGTAGAACGGGATGTGGAGGTGCTTGGATTGCTGCGTTTGATTCATGCAACGGAGGAATATAAATACGATCAAGCACGTGAACTTTTCTTGGAGTATGTAGATTCATTAGGAGTGGATTTGAGCTTTCAAAACATTGCAACCGAATTGCAAAATATACCGGGCGAATACGCACCCCTTGCCGGCTGTATTTTGCTGGCGTTAGATAACGAGCAGCCAGCAGGATGTGTTGCCTTACGAAAAATAGATGATCAAGTTTGCGAAATGAAGAGATTGTACGTGAAGCCTGAATGGAAGGGAAGAGGCTTAGGGAAAAAATTAGCCTTGGCGATCATGGACGAAGCAAAATTACGAGGCTATTCGTTCATCCGATTAGATACGCTTCCTACGATGGAACAAGCGATTCAGCTGTACCGCTCATTGGAATTTTATCCAATTGAACCCTATCGTTTTAATCCGATTGAAGGCACGCTGTATATGGAGAAAAAGCTCAAATAAAACAATTGCAAAGGGGCCTCCCAACGATACAAACCTAGAATCATTAGGTCGAGGGGAGGCTTTTTTCTGTTCTTTACACTCACCTTTATGTAAGTAACTGAACAAAATGTGCATACTTACAAATTTGCAGCAAGCATTTTATACTCATAAAACAACAAACCTTCAAGGAGGAACCTACTTTGAAAACTCTTGTCATCGTCACTCATCCAAGCATCGAAACATCCGTCATCAATAAGCGATGGGTAGAAGAACTCAAAAAATATCCAGAAAAGTATACCGTCCATGAATTGCATAAGGCATACCCAGATGGAAACATTGATGTGGAAAAAGAACAGCAATGGATTGAATCGCATGAGAATCTTGTTTTACAGTTCCCGGTTTACTGGTTTAATTGTCCGCCGCTCCTGAAAAAATGGCTTGACGATGTTTTCGCATATGGGTGGGCATACGGTTCAAAGGGAGGCGATAAATTAAAGAATCGCAAAGCTGCATTAGCCGTATCTGCTGGAATTAGGAAAGAGGATTATCAGGAAGAGGGAAGATATCGGTATACACTTGAGCAAATATTGACCCCTTTTGAAACAACCTTCCGTTACTGCCATGCGGATTATCGTTCATTCTTTGCGTATTATGGTGCAGAGACTGAGTCAGGCGAAAATGTACCTGGTGAAGAACTTGAGGCGACCGGCAGCGTATTGGATAAGAGCGCGCAAGATTATGTGAAATTCATTGATAGCCTGTAAGAAGACCCATGAAAAAAGAAGTATTTCCTCATCTGGGAGATACTTCTTTTCCTGTTAGAAACAATCGTTATGCCTGCTGTTTTACATCCTCCTGAGGGGGCAAGCTGTTTTTCTCTCCCCAGTCGCACATCATATTTAACAAGGGAATGAGAGATAGACCACGCTCTGATAAGGAATATTCCACTTTGGGAGGGACTTGGGGAAATTCCTTGCGGATGATCAAGTCGTCTGCCTCCAGCTCTTTTAACATCAAGCTAAGCGTTTTAAAGGAAATGGTACCGATACTTCGCTTCAGCTCATTATGCCGCATCACCTTATTTTCAGCGAGCCAATACAAAATGATCATTTTATATTTCCCGCCTATTAAAGACAACGTATATCCAAAGCCAGTGTCTTTCAGCTCCACGCCAGTCGGAACACAGGTTTCACGCACAAAGTACACTCTCCTTTGGGAAGTATGGATTATAAATGCACATACTCTACCATACAACATTATGCAACTTTTTTGAATGTGATGTAAAGGAAGAAAAGGGTGAGCCTTTCTGATTTGACACCATTTTTTGATGAAGCACGCTAAGCTTTTATACTTGCAGTTGACTTTGCCCTTAGGGGAAGGGGTATAAGTAGAATATCGATAAGGAATGAACAAGGGAGGTGAGCCTGTGCTATCAATCGGAGAATTCTCAAAGATATGTGGAGTGTCTACCAAAACGCTTCGTTATTATGCTGAAATCGGACTAATGAACCCGGACGAGATTAATCCTGAAAATGGCTATCGGTATTATTCCATCAAGCAACTGAAAAAGATGATCTTCATCAACCGTTTGAAATCGTATCATTTTTCGCTGGACGAAATAAAAGCCATTTTGAAATGGGAAGAAGATCAGTCGGAAGAGAAGCTTGTTTCCGCCCTTCTTCGCAAGCAAAGGGAGATGTATGAAAAACGAAACGCTTTGGACTATACCTTAAAACAACTGAATCATGACCTTTCCAAAATCGAGCAGGGTATCCCCATGATGTCATACCTTGACAACATAGAAGTACAGCTTGTGGAGACCCAGCTGATCCATATTCTTTCTATACGTCAGATGATGACGATTGATGATTATGCAACAGGATATGGAAAATATTTCAGTAAGCTGTATGAAAGGATTGCGACTGAAAAGCTCACCTTGCTCGGTACGCCGATGACGATCTATCATAGCCCTGAATTCAATCCCGCAGGAAATGATACCGAGTTTGCGCTTCCGGTCGCGGAAGCTGTAAAGGGAACAAGAGATCTACCTGGGGGAATTTGTGCAAAGTCTGTATGTAAGGGCCCTTATTCAGAATTGACTGCGGTATATGCCAGATTGCGGGAATGGGTAGAAAATGAAGGTTATGAATTGGTGAGATCACCCTACGAAGTCTATGTAACCGCAGCCGATCAAGCAAGTGTTCCTGAGGAGCTTGTTACGGAGGTGTATTTTCCAGTCAGAAAAAAATGACATTCTCTTGTAGAGGAGGGAATTATCATGCAAAGAAGCGATTGGCCCACTACAGAATGGCAAGCAGTAGATCCGGCCCTCTTGAACATAGACGCTGAAAAACTAGCGGAGGTAGACCCTCTCATAAAAGCCGCGTACAGCAACATAAATGGGATCGTGATTGTGAGAAATGGGTATATCGCCCATGAAAGCTACTATCATGGCTATGGACCAAAAGATAAGCACCATGTAGCGTCTGTAACGAAAAGTATTCTATCGGCTCTCATTGGTATTGCCATAGAGGAACGGTTTATCAAAAATGTCGACCAAAAGGTGCTAGAATTTTTTCCAGATTATACACCCGATCATACGGATACGCAAAAACAAGAAATCACCATTCGCCATCTCCTTACGATGACAGCCCCCTATCCTTTTGAGGACTGGCACGAACCACTGGACAAGATGTGTATGCAGTCCGATTGGGTAACCTATACCCTGGATATGCTCGGGCAAAAGGGAGAGATTGGAGCGTTTAAGTATTCGAACGCTGGGGCGCATCTGCTTTCAGCCATCCTCACGCGCAGCACAGGAAAAAGTGCTCGAGAATTCGCCAACGAACGCTTGTTTACACCCATCGGTATGGAAGTAATCCCGGATTATGAAATGAAGGCGTTTGCATTTGAAGATTTATTCGGGAAAGAAGTGAGAGGATGGGTGAAGGATCCAACTAACAACTCCACAGGAGGATGGGGTCTCACGTTAACTCCCCGTGACATGGCACGTTTTGGTTGGCTCTATCTGAATCGTGGCTGTTGGGGCAATCATCAGATCATTCCAGAGGCTTGGATAGATGAATCAATAGCAATGACCCCCAATCCATACGGGTATCTATGGTGGTTGCGTGCAGAGGACGGTGTTTTTGCATACGCAGCAATGGGCGATGGCGGTCATGTTATCTGTTGCATCCCAGAAAAAAACCTCGTTGTAGCCATTGCATCGGAATTCATGCCGAATCCTCGGGATCGATGGACGCTAATCAAGGAGCATATTATCGAGTCGGTAATCTAAGGCATCAGATAGGAATGAAACAAAAAACCGGGGAGTTGCAGCTCACCCGGTTTAACTGTTAAACGATCGTTTAACTATACGTTACTTGGAAGCAAAATTTTCGGCAGCAATGCAAATGTAGTAGCTTAATCCCGTTTGCTGTTCTTCCAACATAGTGCGGTGGAACTCATCTGATAGGAAAAACCTTGACTGCTCCGCAAAAGCTCTCGCATCAATCGGATGGCCTTTTTGTAAAAAAGCAAGATGATTATCGATTGCAGAAACAACCGTTTCATCATCAATACTTTTGTTGTTTTTCAACGCCTCTGCCATAAATGTCATGAAAGCAGTCGCTTCGGCAGCTTTTTCATTCATGGAAGTTACGTCCAGATTCTCTGTATCCAATTGAAAATCGTAGGCTTCCTGCAAATGCTCATTTTGTTGAGTGAATGCCTGCTTCCATTCTTCTTCGTTTAATCCATCAAACATTTTCTCAGTGGACATATTTCCTCTCTTCCTTTCGTGTCGAATCGTTTCTTCTAAAGTAAGCAAGATGCGCTCCATTCGAAGCTGGCGTGCCTTTAACATCGCTTGCTGCTCAGATAAACAACGAAGTCTGTCTGGTTCGTGATCAAGTGCAGCTTTGATGCTGTCCAACGAAAAATCCAGCTCACGATAAAACAAGATTTGTTGTAACCGCTTGAGTTCATTCTCACCATAATATCTGTATCCATTTTCTGTAACAATTTCGGGCATCAGCAAGCCAATCTTTTGATAATGGTACAGTGTCTTGATTGTGGTACCAGACAGTTTGGCTACCTCGTTAACGGTATACAACATGGCGATTCACCTCCTGAAAATGAGTTTGCAGTCTGACCTTAGGTTGGAGTCAAGCGAAAAAAAGAAAAGAGGAGTATGGCGAAAATCAAACGAATGTAAGCATATGAACCATATATTGGATGGGGGATTCGCATGACGAGGTTATTTCAGTTGGATTCTGAAGATGACATCGAGAACGTAGTGGCCCAGTCCAAGCAAATCGCACAAAAAGCAATGCACGAATACGACTTGGATGGGGAACAGATTCGTTTCAACCAACTGTCCGACACTTGCACGTTTGTGATAGAAACAGAGAAGGATGGTAGCTATTTACTCCGTATTCACGGAAACAAGAACAGAAATGAAATTGATTCCGAGCTTGCCTGGCTCCGCTATTTGCATGAAAAAATAGAGGTAGCGATTCCAATGGGAATAGCGTGCCGCAATGGTTCCAAGACAGTGAGCATTGATCTTGCGAATGGTGACTGTGTCTTCGTAACCGTCATGCATTGGGTCGAAGGAGAGCATGTTGATGATGAACTTACGGAAGACCAAGTTTACAAAGAGGGCGTCTTGCTAGCAAAGCTTCATACAGTATCCCAGGATTTCCGATTGACCCCTGAATTTGCTCGTCCGATCTGGGGAGAGGATCGCTTCAAGGAGTCCATGACTCGTTTGAAGGAGCATTACCAACGATTTCTGACAGACGAAGAGTTCGAGCTATATGAATTGGCGGCGGATAAAATACTCACTTGTCTTGCCAAAATGGACAAGAATAGCAGCAACTACGGAATCATTCACGGCGATCTGCACCAAGGTAACATCGTTTTTTACAACGGAGATCCTCGTCCGATTGATTTTGGAAGATGTGGGTTTGGTTACTATCTTTATGATATCGCCCATACCCTTTTGGGTATATATCCTGCACAAAGAGAGCTAGTCATAAAAGGCTACGAGAGTTTGCGGAAACTAGAAGGGGACTGGCTCCCCACACTTGAGAGCTTCACGGTGATGGTCATGATTGAAAATTATAGTCATCATGCTCCTGACCCTAGGGAAACCGAGGGGCTAAAAGAAGAACAGCTCTATGCAATACCTATGATCAAAAACTACTTGAACGGCAAGCCATTTCTTTTTCGTTCAAAGGTAGAGAAATAGAGGCAAAATGGTGAGCTCAGCAAAAAGCCGCCGATAAAACGGCGGCCATTTCCATTAGATTATTGATTCAGCAAGAATTCGAGCGATCTGATCGCTGTCCTGCTCTCTGTACACATAATCATGATAATGCGGGTGGTGAATGCTTACCCAGCCATGTTCGATAGCCTTTTTGTAGTAATGCTTTGCACGGTCCTCTTCACCATTCAGATAGAACAAGCAAGCAGCATTCCAATACAAGGCCGGATCGCCACCCCAATCCCAGCCTTTATCAAGTGCTTGGGCATAACTCCATGCGGCGCGGGCGTAGTCTTTTTCCACTCCATATTTCAGATCGCCACGCATATAGTGGTTGCCGTTGACCAGGAAATTGTTTAAAGGAAGGTTCCAACCGAACAGAACCGGAAAATCCGCGAGCAGCTCGAAATCGACAGACAAGGCTGTTCGCTGCGAACCTATATTATTTGACCAGCACTGCCATCCCACTCTTTTGATTCCGCGTTGTTTGGCGAGTGAGAGAGCACCCAATGCTGTCTTTCTAGCCCATCCGTTACTCCGATAGTCTTCATCGGTTTCTATACCCAATTCACATTCGTCTTCTACTACCCAATCCGTCATGCACCAACTAAGAATGGTAGGCCCCTCATCGGTATCTTGAATCGCGACACAACCGAAGCCTTTGTTTTCATAGGCTTCTATAGATGGCCAGTTCTCTGCTATTTCATCGATAACATCCTCAAGACCTATCAATTCTTTACGCTTCAACAAGGTACTGTCTATCGGGACAATATAATCGTCAGCAGGAGGGGATAGATCCTGTAGATGGTGTGTAAAGATCATTCGGCCGCTTCTCATGGGTAATATATCTTTCATCACGATATCTAGAATGTCATCCCACTTCTCATCAGTAGGATAAAACAGGACGTAGTCAAGCTGTTCATCAGCAGCAAGCTGCGGTAATAGCTCCTCTTTAAGCAATGCATTCACTTCTTCAAAGAAGAGGGGATTATCAACACTGCCTCCTAGAAAAATACCTTGGGGGCTTGTCAACAAGGCTGATCTCGCGTCATTTGACAGGAATACTCTACCAGGAATAACACCTGTAATGACCCCTTTGATGGATACATGATGCTTCAACGCTTCGAACAGATTGGTCGCGTTATGGAAGCAATCGGTTGTGAGTTCCGTTCCTTGAACCATTTTTTGAGCAAACATTTCGTTCATTTCCTCCCATAGCATATGAGAGAATGGATGAAATTATCGTTTGGAACCTCTCATATGCTTTTCCATTTGTTTTTGCGAATCCAAAACATCATCACTCCTTTACCTGTAGTAGGGCGCGAATCTCTGGGGTGTCTGGTGCCTGATGCCCCCATGTTCATTATGCATGATTATCCAAATATTACAAGAGAGAAATACGCGTCTGTTTTTTCACGAATTACATGAAGTGATAATTTACATAACGAAATTATGGTAAACCAACCTAGGACTTTTTCCCGTCTAAAGCTACTCCTGCCTTTTTCGATTTATCCTTCCTGGCGCAAATGACAAGCGAGCTGTAATTTCAGCAAGTCTTCGGGATTTCGCAAATCGATATGTAGAAGCTCTTCGACTTTGCGCAACCGCTGATACAAAGTATTGACGTGAATGTGCAGCTCTTTGGCGGTCAATTGAGGAGATTGACTACATTTCATATAGGCCATGATCGTCTGTTCCCATTCCTGATATTTTTCCGGGTCTTGCCAGAAAGGGGCAAACACATCTTGAATGAATGCATCAATATCGTCCTGACTCTGGTTCAGCATGAGGCGATTGACACCCAGGTCTTTATAGTGCACCACACCAAAACGGCTGCGGTTGGTCAAGTAGTGAGCGGCTTTCTTGGCTTCTTCGTAGCTTTTGCTGATTTGTTCAATCCCGCTTGCCATACTTCCCACGCCAATTGATAACGATGCTTCCTTGCCCAATTCCCACTCATAAGACGCCTGCTGCAGCCTCTCCCGGATGTCCTTGCCATCTCGGGAGCCGAGAGACCGGATGAGGAGGGTGACATGGTTATGGAAGCCGTAGACAAACATCTGAGTTTTACTGAACTCCCATTTCCAACGAGTAATGAGCCGATGAATGTTTGCTTCTAGCAAGGCCAGATCGTGGCACTGCGTCAGATGGGCATAAACCACGTAGTATTTTGCTTGCGGCTGTAACCCCATCGAACGAGCGCGGTCAATCAGTTCATTGCCTTTGCTTGCGATCAGCTCTTGAAAAAGATCATGTGCTCGCTTGTATAGCACGGAGCTGATCGATTGCTTTTTCACTAAATCGAGTATGAGCACTGCACTCCCTTGCTCGACCGTCATTCGTGCGAGATCAGATAGCCCGCGTTCGTCTAAGGGAATCATGAGACCTCCGAGAAAGATGCTTCCATTGATCAACGGATACAAACAGAACAATTGATTGTCACCAGTATCGGGAGAGTACAGCTTGACAGAAACAGGCTGTCTTCTTTTGTTCAGCAATGTATACAGTTCATCCCAGCTAAAAAATAAAGCACTCTTTTCAGGATACAATTTTTGCTCAAGCCAATCGGCAAAATAGATGGAATGTCCTGTCATTTTGCTGAGGGTTTTTACGATTGTTTCCGCCCCTTTATTTTGCAAGGACAACTGCTTGATGGATTCATGGATATGGTTGCGCTGTATCAAATCATCGTGCTTGGCTTGCAGTTGGACGCTAATGGCAGCCATATGCTCATACGCTTGCTTGACTTCTGCATAGAGCTCGGCATTTTGCAGGGCGATGGAAGTTTGGTCTGCGAATCCTTGGAGGAGGTCGAGGTCGTACTCCGTAAACACATTTTCTTGATGAAACTGATGTAGGACTAGCACGCCGATACGCTTTTCTTCACGTGATATCGGAACGCATAGCAACCCATTCAAGTCTCGCAATGTTTTGGCGTGGTTCAGGGAGTGAAAGTTGTCAGCAGAGATGTCCTTCATCGCGTGGGTTGTTTCTTGGCTGGTTTTGTACATGCGTGGGATTCCGTCCTCAAACACTTTGCCCGCGATAGATTCGCCAACCCGCATTTTGAGATCTTTGAACACCGTATCATGAAAACCGACGGTCGCTTTCGGAATCAAAAGGTCGATAGAGGGATCATACAAGTGCAAGAGACCTGCATCTGCAGCCGGGATAACAGCCAGTGCGTTACCTATGATGCCACGGATGATTTGGTGAACGTCAAGGGTAGCAGATATCGAGCGAATCCCTTCAAAGAGTTTCTTGCTTTCCTCCGCTTTTGCTGTCATTTTTTCTTCTGCCAACAACAGGCGAATCCCGAACCACAAAAGTTCCCACTGGTCAGAGGTAAGGATGGGCGGTTGGCTTGCTTTATGCGAAAGGCAAATAACAGCTTGTCCTTCCTTTTCGTAGAAAAAACGGTACATCTGTTGGGCATATGCATAACGCATGTGGCTAGCATCGTTGTCACAGAGAGGTACTGTCATAGGGGGAATATTCTTGGTAGTGTTTTCATGAAAAGAAGAGAAAATATGCCGAAAATGTCGATCACGCGAAAATTGGAACCAGATCGAAAAAGGCCGATCGCCAAACCATTCATGCAGCTTTTCAAGCAGGAGCGAAAATGAATTCATCCACGTGTCCTCCATGTAGAGAAATACACATTAATAGTTGGAAATAAGTGTCTGTATATACATTGTATTCATAATTTTTACTATATACAATAACCCTATAAGATGCGGAAGGTGGGAGACGATTTGACAGCAACCTACAATAACTACATCGATGGAGCTTGGGTGACGAGCCATACTGGACAGGTTTTCCCAAGCACGAGCCCTGCCAATACGAATGAGGTTCTCGGTTTTTTTCAAAAATCGGACGGGCTGGATGCGCGTTCTGCCATTGAAGCTGCTGCCAATGCTTTTGGTGAATGGTCACAAAAATCCGCTCCCACACGTGGAGAATTCTTGTTCTCCCTCATTCACTTATTGGAAAAACACAAAGAAGAGCTCGCAGAAACGATCACTCGTGAAGTCGGAAAAACATTGCGGGAAGCGAGAGGCGAGGTCGCCAAGACAATCACCTCCATGAAGCAGTTGACTGGGGAAGCCACACGCTTGACAGGTCAAACGGTGCCTTCCTTTGATGAACGGGTAATTGGTTACACGGTGCGAGAGCCAATCGGGGTTTTCGCGATTATTGCGCCATGGAATTTCCCATTGGGGATTGGCTTGTGGAAGATCGTCCCAGCTATCCTCGCAGGCAATACAGTTGTGTTCAAGCCAGCGAGCAACACCTCCTTGATTAGCGTAAAGCTGATGGAGCTCCTGATTAAAAGCGGCGTTCCGAGTGGTGTCGTGAATTTGGTAACAGGACCGGGTGCGGTCATCGGTGATGAATTAGCGAATCATCCACTGGTCAAAGGGATTTCATTTACGGGTTCTTCGGAAGTGGGACTTGCTTTGGGGAGAGCAGTTGGAGCCAGAGGAGGTAAGATTCAGGCAGAGATGGGCGGGAAAAATCCGGCGATCATTCTCGCTGACGCTGATATTGACCTCGCTATCGATTCCATTGTACTGAGTGGATTCTTCGATAATGGCCAACGTTGTACAGGGACTAGTCGCGTATTGGTTGTTCCCGAAGTAGCTGAACAAGTAAAAGCAAAATTGATCGAGCGAGCGAAGGGCTTGAAAATCGGGAATGGTTTCGATCCAGACAATCATAACGGGCCAGTAGCGGACGAGCATCAGCTCAATTTGTATCTTCATTATGTACAAAAGGGGATCGAAGAAGGTGGCGTATTGGAATGCGGGGGTAAGCGCCTCGTAGAAGGTGATCTCGCCCAGGGCTACTTCGTCGCGCCGACGGTATTTACCGGCATTACGCAGGAGATGACGATTGCCAACGAAGAAATTTTTGGCCCTGTGATCGCCGTGATCGATGTGGATTCTTTCGAACATGCCATGCAAGTGGCTAACCAGGTTGAATTTGGCTTGTCCTCCACGATTTTTACGAACGATTTACAAAAAGCTTTCCAATTTGTCAAAGGCATTCAGTCAGGTGTCACGCATGTTAATATGCCGTCGACTCATTTTGAATCACAGTTTCCGTTTGGTGGCAAAAAGATATCTGGATTGGGTCCGAGAGAGCAAGGGGAGTCAGCGCTCGATTTTTACGTCGAGACCAAAACGGTTTATATTCGGCCATAAGTATAAGTATAGGAAAAGCAGGAGGAGCGAAGATGGAAGCGATTGGTGTAATCGGCATCGGTGCAATGGGTAAAGGGATGGTCTGCAATCTGTTGCAAAAAGGCTACCACGTGTATGCCTATGATCCAAGTCCAGCAGCAAAAGCTTGGGCGAAGGAAAAAGGAGCGATAGTCGTCGAGTCTCCACAGGCAGTGGGTAGCGTAGCACGTGTCGTTTTCACTTCGCTTCCAGGTCCTGCGATTGTTGAGGAAGTTATGCTGGGTGCGGACGGGCTTTACTTATCATTAGGGGAGGGCAGTTTCGTATTTGATACAAGTACGATCGATCCTGCTACAGCAAAACGTCTGAATCAGCACGGCGTAGAAAAAGGGATCTACTACTACGATTGTCCGGTGAGTGGAGGACCTGCGGGTTCTGTGGCCGGAACGTTGACCATTATGGTCGGCGGAGATGAGACAAAGCTTCCAGAAATCATGGACTATCTCAGGGCAATTGGAAAGGAAATTTTTTATCTGGGGGAATCTGGCTCTGCACAAGTGGCGAAGCTTTGCCACAACTCTGTCGTCGCCGTCATCACAGCAGCATTGGGCGAGGCGTTCAGTGTCGGTGCAAAAGCAGGTGTCGATCCACACAAGCTGGCAGCCGTCATGGACAAAGGTTCTGCCCACAATCGTGTGCTCTCCGTTTTTGGGCCTAACATCTTGTACGGTACGTATGAAAATACTGTCTTTTCATTGGATCATATGCACAAAGATTTGCAGCTCTATGCGCAAACCGCACGTGAACAACAAGTGCCTGTTCTCGTTGGTGGCACGGTTGCGCAAATGTATGAGGCAGCAAAAGCACAAGGCAAGGGTAGCTGGGATTCGAGTGCCGTCTGTACCGTGACGGAGGAGTTGGCTCATACAACGATTGCGCGTTAAGCGTTGAATCTGAAAGAGAAAGTAGACTACAGCAACTATTGCTTGTAGTCTACTTTTTATCTTCGTAGGCTTCTCTTCCCCAAATAAAAGATGAAAAACTCAGTAGAGGTGACTCTCCAAGAATCTTCTGTAACCGAGTGACAGCTATTGTGGGGCAAGTGGCGCTGGAAAGCCCTTATATAGGTACCATCAGCTATTCGAGAAATTTTCTGAATATATCGCAGATTTTGAATTTATTTGACAATAATATCACTTATTGTTAAAATATGTAATATGGATTGGATTTAAAGGTGGTTAGAATTTTAGTTCCGATGAGGACCGGAGCATTAATATAGTACAAGCTTTATAGATTTGAAAAATAATAGTCACGACATTTCATCTAAATTTTGGAAGGAGGTGAATGATAATGAATCAAGTACTGAATTTACAAAAACTTCCTCAAAACGAGGCAAGTGAAGCAGCTGCTAGGTGGTCATTGTATAGTAACATTTGCCATTGGCCATGGGGGTAATGGTTGTTAAGTGCTTCTTCAGAGAAGACCTAGTTGAAGGCTAACTTCAACTAGGTCCTTTTGATTGAGACGAATACATAAGATGTAGCTTACAAATTATTGGGAGAGGTACATAAATCATTTATGAGAGGAGAGTATATCATGAAGGCAGACATGGTTTATTATGATTATTTACATGAAAACTCGAAATATTTCACTCCTAACAAATCAATCGTTACTGAGAGAGAATTTAATGTGACGAATTTATCAGATGATTGTGTAGTTAGCAGGGAAGAAAATTCTGTATGGAAAATGTACAAGTTTAAAGAACGATCCTTGCAAGCTCAAGGTTGGAAAATCCATATTAGTGCAACACTTGATAATGCAGAACAGATTTTACAGAAGGTCAGTCATATATTGGTTGAACGTAAAGTCTATTTCAAACATCTTGCAAGCGAATGGGATTATTTCACTTCAAACTCAAAGATCGCAAATAGAGCAAGTTCGGGAAAGTTCATTACGATCTATCCTCCTAGTGATGATGATTTTTTACATTTATTAGATCTACTATATACCACCCTTCATTCTTTTGAGAGTGGTCCATACATTCTGAGTGACAAGTGTTGGAAAAACAGCAATGTTTACTATAGGTATGGTGGATTTGCAATGATATTCAACGAACAAGGCGAACTATGCATAAAAGATGAGAATGGTGAATTGCTTGTAGACGAAAGAGTTCCTTACTATCAAGTACCTTCTTTTGTTAAAGAATTTGATCAGTATTTAGATACTTTAAATACCACATCTATTGAGGCTGAAGTAGAAAATAATAAATTTGAAGAATACGAATTTCAAACTGCACTTCGCTTTACGAATGGTGGAGGAATCTATGTAACAGAAAGGAAGAAAGATAAAAAGAAAGTCATTATTAAAGAAGCAAGGCCAAAATCAGGATTGGATGGTCAAAAAGTTGATGCATTAGAAAGACAAAAAATCGAACTTGATGCTTTATCAAAGCTATCGAAAGTAGATGGAATTGTAAATATACTAGATTACTTTACACATTGGAAACATAGTTTTCTTGTGGAAGAGTATGTGGATGGAATGGACTTAGATTCCTGGATTGTAGCGAACTACCCTTTTATTAATAATGGTGATATCAAAGTCTATAAGGACAAAATACATAATATTCTTACTAAATTGGTGTCTATTGTTGAAGAAATGCATAAAAATGGTGTAGGAATGGGAGATTTACAACCAGTAAATATCATCATATCCGAAGATTTAAACGTGACTCTGATTGACTTTGAAACAGCACGACCTAAGGATTCTGAAGGAAAGCCTACACTGCAAACATACGGATTCTCTCATCCCCGTAATAAAAATAACGGAGAGAGGGATTGGTATGCAATAAAGAAAATCCTACGACATTGCTTATTGCCAATTGGACCAATCGAGGATATTGATTCTGATATGTTTTATTATCAAGATCAATGGATTGAAAAGGTTTATGGAGAGGATTTTCTACTATTTGTAAAAATGATAAGGGAAAAATGTAATCAACATTTATCATTTATAGGAGAAGAGAATAGGTCGCATGCCATAAATAAAAATGCGATGAAAAAGGATATTTCCTCCATTATTGAAGGTCTCAGAAATGGTATTGAGAAAAATTTTGTTCCTAGCGAAAAATTAATTCATGGTGATATCAGGCAATATGAAAGCAAAGCAGGGAAATACAATGTACAAAATGGAGGCACTGGAGCTGCGCTAGCATTTTTTAGATCTGGTACTGTGAGTGAGAATATAAACCATTGGATTGAAAATGAATTAATGAAAAACATCGATTCTATTGAACAAGGTGGATTATTAACAGGTAAAGCAGGCATAGGGACAACATTGTATGAAATCGGTTATAAAAAAGAAGCATTGAACATCTTTGCAAACATAAATCTTAATTCGTCTGATCTATCTTTAAGGTCAGGATTGTCAGGTATAGGTCTTGGGTTCGTTAGTCTTTATTTAGAAGAAAAAGATGAACGTGTTCTGGATAAAGCAATATTTGTAGCGAGTATCATTGATACTTTTATGAGCGAGAAGAAAGAGTTAAAAGTTCAGGATTGGGCCGGGATTCCAATCGGTATAATGGATGGTTGGTCTGGAGTCTCGTTGTTTTACTCGGCTTTGTATGCAGTCACCAAAAAGGAAAATTATTACTTGAAATCTATCGAATGCATTGATAAAGATTTAGAAAAAACCAAAGAAGACAAAAGCACATTGCAAACGATTGATGACTCCAATCGCTTATTACCTTACCTTTCAGGGGGATCGTTAGGCATAGGAATAGCAATCGTATACCTAAATCATGTTAGTGATAAAAAACGTTACGAAAGAGAATTGAGCTTAATTACGAATTTATATCGTGTTAGATGTAGCATAAGCGGGGGGCTTTACGATGGCGCTGGAAGCTTTTTGATAATACCGCCTCTCCTAGGAAAAAGTGATTCTGCGTATACAATCAAAAAAGATTGTGTAATTGAATTGTTACGTCTATTTTTAATTCCTAAGGAAAATCATATTTTATTTCCAGGGCAGTTTTGTTATCGTTTATCTGATGACTTTCAAACAGGGAGTTCTGGTATTATACTAGCTTTAGAGGGGATATTGAAAGATAACCCATTATATTGGCTTCCATTAATAAATATCGATGATTTTTATAAAAATACAAGATATAGCCAAGATGTAGCATGTGTAAATGCCGCACCAACTACAATCAAGCAATGAGGCGTAGAGTAGTGGTTGGCTTTGTTCCATAATTGTATAAGAGTACCAAATGGACAGTGCTACCTTATGGTTGGTTACTGTCGTTTTTGGTTTGCGAAAGAGAAAAAGGTTGTTTAGATCCTGTATCATGTCCAATGTGCAGAAAGGAGAGATACGACTTGCAAGAACTAACCTCAACAGAACTGATCCAATACCTGCCAGAAAAGGAGTCGTTCGCTCTTTTTGTCTATACACCGATGTGTGGGACCTGCAAGCTCGCAGCACGTATGCTCGGCATCATGCAAGAAACATTACCTACCGTTCCTCTGTATCAGATCAACATTAATACGGCGCATGCATTGGCAGAACAATGGCAAGTGACCAGCGTTCCCGCCTTGCTTATTTTTCACAGAAATGAATTGTTGGAACGCCATTATGCCATCCAGTCCGTTGGATTTTTATACGATGTACTGAAACCTCTGGCCTAGACATACACCTATTTCCTTCGCCATGAATATGACAGAGAGAGAAGAAATGCGAAGGAGGAGGCGTATGCAAATCCACGTGGTGGAAGAAGGACAAACCTTAGCGAGCATCGCCGAGACGTACGGCACGACGGCAGAAGCGATCACCAAGGCGAATGAATTGCCAGATCCCAATAAGCTGGCAACCGGACAGGCGATGGTGATCCCGATTGTAGGAAGCTACTATTGGGTCAAACAAGGAGATACGTTGTATACCATCGGTCAGCGTTACCAGATCAGCGCAGCAGAGCTTGCTCGCGTCAATGGGATTTCTCCCTATAAACCGCTACAAGTCGGGCAAAAGCTTTATATCCCGCCTCGCCCTAGACGAGCGGCTGATTTCAATGCATATGTGGAACCGCGCCGCACTGTCCCACCAGCGATGGAAGCGGATGTTCGGACGGCTGCCCCTCATCTGACGTATTTGGCACCGTTCAGCTTTCGTATCAAACGGGATGGCACCCTCGATCGACCAACGCTGAACAATTTTCCGGCGATCGCAAAAGAAAACCAAGTACTACTTATGATGGTCGTGACGAATTTGGAAAAAGGTCAGTTCAGTACGGAACTGGGAGCACTCATCCTGAACGATCAAGAGCTCCAGAACAAATTGTTGGATAATATTCTCGCGACCGCCCGTGAGCTGGGAATGGGGGATATCCATTTTGATCTGGAAGCATTGCCCACAACAGGTGCAGAAGCGTACGCGAACTTCTTGCGAAAAGCAAGGGACCGTATACATGCAGCAGGATTGATGATGTCTGTTGCGCTCGCACCGAAGACGAGTGCCGAGCAAGCTGGCAAATGGTATTCCGCCCATGATTACAAAGCGATAGGAGCACTTGCCGATTTTGTCGTGATCATGACGTATGAATGGGGCTATAGTGGTGGTCCTCCCATGGCGGTTTCTCCGATCGGACCGGTGCGGCGTGTTTTACAGTACGCTATTACCGAAATACCAGCCGAGAAAATTTTGATGGGCCAAAACCTGTACGGATACGACTGGACCTTACCGTACGAGCGAGGAACGACAGCGAAAGCTCTGAGTCCACAAGCCGCAATTGCTTTGGCTGCGCAGCATAATGCAGTGATCCGGTATGACTATCGCGCACAGGCTCCGTTTTTTACGTACACCGATGATCAAGGCAAGCAGCATCAGGTGTGGTTTGAGGATGCGCGGTCGATCCAAGCTAAGTTCAATCTAGTTAAACAACTTGGTTTGAGAGGCGTCAGCTACTGGAAACTCGGTTTGCCATTTCCGCAAAATTGGCTGTTGATCGAGGAGAACTTTCGCGTCCGTAAGCGTGCATAGTCATCTGGCGTACATTCCATCGCGGGTTGTACGCCTTTTTTTTGAATGAAAAATCATGGTATGATGAAGATGGCAGTAAGGAAAAGGGGGAGAAATCATGGGAGAATGCAAATTGGATCACAGCCATGAGGACGTACTCAAAAAACTGGCAGAACAAGCTCCATATCTGTCGGAGTTGCGTGTGAGTCAATTCAAGAATCAGTTGAATGGCGGACTCAGCCAAGAGCGTCTAAATGAGCTGTTTCATTTATTGAAAAAGTATGACTTGGCAAGCCCAGAGGAGCGCCAAGAGCGCGAAAAACAAATGGATCACTTGTTTGGCTAAGTTTTATACATACGTTTTTTTGTTTTGCCCCCAAGTGGGAGAATCAGGCTGGAACCATGGTTCCATGCAGTGAGGAGTAACGATGGACGACAGACTCTATTATCAGGATGCCTATACGAGAACGTTTTCGGCCCAGGTGACGAGGGCTGGTGTCGAGCAAGATGGGACACCTTACGTGGTACTAAATCAAACGGCTTTTTACCCTACGGGAGGTGGACAGCCTTCCGATCTGGGCGTATTGGAAGAGATTCGTGTGGTAGATGTGGAAGAGGTAGAAGGCGAAATTCGCCATAGACTGGAAGCTCCCTTATCTGAAAGCATAGCGGAAGTAACGGGGCACATCGATTGGGACCGTCGCTTCGATCATATGCAACAGCATGCTGGCCAACACATTTTATCTGCGTCCTTCCTGGAAGTCGTGCAAGCGGAGACTGTTGCCTTTCACTTGGGCAAAGAACGTGTCACCATTGATGTACGACTAGATGAGTTGACAACAGATGTATGGGAGAAGGTAGAGAAGCGAGCGAATCAGATTGTTCTGGAAAACCACCCCATCATAGCGCGGTTCGTTGATGACGAGGAATTGGCAACGCTGCCCTTGAAAAAACAGCCGACCGTTACTGAAAACATTCGTGTCGTGATGATTCCTGAGTTTGATTACAACCCATGCGGAGGAACACATCCTGCTCGTACGGGCGAAGTCGGGATGATCAAGATCTTGGGCTGGGAGCGGCATCGCGGAAACATTCGTCTGGAATTCATCTGTGGCTGGCGAGCTTTGCGGGACTACAACCAAAAGCAAGCTGTCGTTCGTGATACGGCGAAGCTGCTCGCTACCAATGAAGGGGAATTGATCGCACAGACGGAACGCCTCCTTGCAGAACGAGACACCTTGAAGGCAAAATTGGCAGAAGTGGATAAGCAGCTCTTAGAGGTGGAAGTCAATCAACAACTATCTGCTGCTAGCCAACTCGGTCATTCTCGTCTCATTATGCGTACCTTCACGGACAAAACCATTCAACAGCTTCAGCAGTTCGCACAGCTCGCTACTGCTCTGGCGCCAGATGCGATTTGCCTTTTAGCTGCTACTACCGAAGACAAAATGCAAATCGTGTTTGCTCGTGGGCAAGAAGTCAACGTAGCCATCAATCAAGTGTTGAAAGAAACCTTGCCGGTCATTGAAGGAAAAGGCGGAGGAAATCCTGCCATGGCACAGGGTGGCGGTCAGTCAGTAGTGGATGCGGAAGAAGTATTGCTGCATGCTCGCAAACTGCTGGAAGCCTCACTCATGTAAATACATTTGATTGAATAAAAGGAGGAAACCGCGATGAACTGGAATCCGGGAGATATCGTTCGCGTGGCGCAGCGAACTGGAGAATATATTGCAGAAGTATTGGAAATCCACGATTCGAAGCTGCTGGTAAAAGTGTTGGCCGTTACTAAATACCCGACGCAAGGCGATTTGCATTCTTCCTACGAAGTAGATGTGCCGCTGTTTCACCAGCGTCCAGCACTCTCTTACATGGAAAAATTCATGACGCCTGTCCAAGGGGTCATTCGCTATAATGGCGCGATTCCGGACTACAAGGAATCTGTGCGTCAGGCGATGGAGAGAGAAATGGAAAAGCTTTCGAAAATGGCAGCTTGGGCAGAGCGTTGTCTCGTTGAGCTGGAAAAGATGCACAAGGAAGCCTTTACAAACACGAAATAGAGTGGTACTGTAGTACTCGAATGTACGACAATTGCATAGCTTTACTACCAAACGGGGGCCAAGCAACGTTGGCTGAGATTGTAACGAGTGTGTTACTGACCGTTGAACCTGACCTGGGTCATGCCAGCGGAGGAAGAGGTATTTGGAATCAGTATCACGGTGTCGCATCCGAGCAGAACTATGCTTGTTTGCGTGCATGCATGATCAGATCTCACTCAACCATCCGAGGCGGATGGTTTTTTTATGCCATTCGTCTGGGGAGATGGGATGGGTATACGGCTTCTTCTGTTTGTCTGAATCGACTCAGGCAGGCGGGAGAAGCCGTTTTTTTCCAGTAGAAGGAGGTAATCAATGATTGTTCAGCTGAATGGGAAAAAAGTAGAGTTGGCGGAAGAGATCACGACAGTGCGAGCCTTGCTTGCTTCTTATTCCCTGCAAGAGAAGATTGTCGTCGTAGAACGAAATGGTGAAATTATTGATCGCTCCGCGTACGAACAAACACCGATTGCAGACGGAGATCGCATAGAAATCGTTCATTTTGTCGGAGGAGGATGATCATCATGATGGATACATTGAAAATTGGACCTTACGAGTTTCGCTCCCGTTTGCTTCTCGGGACAGGTAAATTCGCTGATTTGGATACACAAGGGAAAGCGGTAGAGGTGTCGGAAGCAGAGATTTTGACATTTGCGATTCGTCGCTTGAATTTGGAAAATCCGCAAGAACCAAACTTTTTGGAACAGCTCGATTTGAAAAAATTCACCTTGCTACCTAATACAGCAGGTGCCTATACAGCTGAAGAAGCAGTGCGCATTGCTCGCTTGGCTAAAGCATCAGGATTGTGTGACATGATCAAGGTCGAAGTCATTGGAGACCCGAAAACCCTTCTCCCTGACCCGATTGGTACGTTCGAGGCTTCGAAAATCTTGGTGGAAGAAGGCTTTATCGTACTGACCTACACCAATGACGACCCGATTCTTGCTAGACGTTTACAAGAAGTTGGCGTACATGCGGTTATGCCAGGTGCGTCACCAATTGGTTCTGGACAAGGGATTGTCAACGAAAACAACCTCCGCTTTATCATCGAGGATGCTAAGGTACCGATTATCGTCGATGCAGGAATTGGCGCGCCAGCAGACTGCGCGAAAGCGATGGAACTGGGTGCTGACGGTGTCTTGTTGAATACAGCAGTCGCTCTCGCTGACAATCCTGTCTTAATGGCAGAAGCGATGAAGCTCGGGGTGGAAGCAGGTCGCAAAGGCTTCCTGGCAGGCCGTATCGCGAAAAAGCGTTACGCGTCCGCAAGTAGCCCGACTGAAGGGATGATTGAGTAGCGTGGATCGACTGACAGAAGCGGTAGAATCGATTGCCAGCCGCAAAGAAGAGCTGTTCGCATTACTGGCAGAGCTCGTTTCTCATCCGACTGTGAGTCCTCCCGCGCGAAACAGCGATGCCGCACAAGGAGTAATAGCCAACAGATTGCAAGCGATGGGATTCGAGGTCGATCGCTGGACGGTATATCCAGGAGACGACAATATCGTCGGCCGGTTATCAGGGAGTGCCTCTAGTCAGACAAACAGTTTGATTGTCAACGGGCATATCGATGTGGCTGAAGTCGGAGATGACACGGGGTGGACCTATCCACCGTTTACTCTGACACATGGCAAGGATGGGCGCCTGTACGGCCGTGGTGTTGCGGATATGAAAGGTGGATTGGCAGCGAGCTTGTTTGCGATCCAAATGCTGCGCGAACACGGAATGGAGCTCCAGGGCGATCTGCTCTTTCAATCCGTCATCGGAGAAGAAGCGGGTGAAGCGGGGACATTGGTCGCCATCGAGCGAGGCTATCAAGCTGACTACGCCGTTGTAGTGGATACGAGCAATCTCCAAATGCAAGGACAGGGTGGGGTCATCACAGGCTGGATCACGATTGAGAGTCCGACGACGCTGCATGACGGAATGCGCGCACAGACCATTCATGCAGGCGGACGCGTACGGGGAGCTTCTGCCATTGAAAAAATGACGAAGGTGATCAACGCACTACAGGAGCTGGAGCGGGATTGGGCTGTCATGAAGTCCTACCCCGGTTTTCCACCAGGCAGCAATACGATCAATCCCGCAGTCATCGAGGGTGGTCGTCACGCTGCGTTCATCGCAGACCGTTGCGCACTATGGATTACCGTTCATTTTTATCCGAATGAATCCTACGAAGAGATCATCCGAGAGATCGAGGATCATGTCGGGCGTACAGCAGCAGCTGATCTTTGGTTGAGAGACAATCATCCAACATTCCGGTGGGGCGGACGTTCGATGATTGAGGAGCGCGGTGAAATTTTCCCTTCACTGGAGTTGGATACGGAACATCCGGGGTTGGCAACGCTGCAATCCGCCTATGAAAGTCACATGCATCAAGCGCCTGTCGTTAATATGTCTCCTACGGTGACGGATGCAGGCTGGTTTGCGCATGCAGGCATTCCAGCTGTACTATTCGGACCCGGTGAGCTCACGTATGCACATGCCGTAGATGAATCCATTGATCCTGACCAGCTTGTTCATTTTGCCCAGATTATGGCCCGATTTATTGCGACCTGGTGCAATACCCCAAAGGAAGCGAAGGAGTGAGTATCGCATGACAACCTTTACTGATCGTTTGAGAAAAAGTGTAGCCCCGATCTGGGAGCGTGTTCATCAACATCCTTTTGTCACCGGACTTGGAGATGGCAGCCTGCCCGTTGGAGCATTCAAATATTACATGAAACAAGACTACATCTATCTGATTGATTATGCGAAAATGTTCGCGATTGCGAGTGTGAAGGCGTACGATCTGGAAACAAGCTCCAGATTCGCTGCTTTGCAAGAATCGACGCTGAACACAGAGATGGAGCTGCATCGTCAGTATGCTGAGCGATTTGGCATCTCTCGCGCGGAGCTGGAAGCGACAGAGCCTTCGTTTGTCATGCTGGGATACACCAGCTACATGCTGCGTGTCGCTCATCAAGGGTCGTTGGCAGAATTGGTGAGTGCACTACTCCCATGCACATGGAGCTATTGGGAAATCGGCAAGCGCTTGGCACAAGTAGAAGGGGCGTTGGAACACGAACTGTACGGGGAATGGGTACGCATGTACAGCTCCGATGAGTTTGGGCAGCTGGCAATCTGGCTGATGGATATCATGAACCAATTGGCGGAAGGAAAGAGCGAGCAAGAGCTGGCCAAACTGGAAGAGTATTTTGTCAATACCTCCAAAATGGAGTACATGTTCTGGGACATGTCCTACAGAGAGGAAATGTGGCCGTGGGAGAACAACTAGCTTTCGCCGACGTCAGCTTTTCGTATGGCGACAAGCAGATTCTCGATCATTTTGATCTGCGTGTGGAAAAAGGAGAGTTCGTCAGTTTGATCGGTCCAAGCGGGATCGGGAAAAGCACCTTGTTTCAACTCATCGCAGGTCTTCTTGAGCCGGGGCAAGGCGAAATCAGACTAGGCAGTGTAGCAGTTGCAAATCGTTTGGGGCAGGTCGGCTATATGCCCCAACGCGATCAGCTCATGCCATGGCGTACGATTGTCGAAAATGCAGCTTTGCCGCTAGAAATCAAAGGTATGAAGAAAAAAGAAGCGCATGAGCGCGTCAGACAGCAATTGCCAAGGTACGGGCTCCAGGATTGGGCTGACAGCTATCCAGCCCAGCTTTCCGGTGGGATGCGTCAGCGGGTTTCCTTTTTGCGGGCGTTGTTTTCTGGTGCAGAGATGATGCTGTTGGATGAGCCGTTTAGTGCATTGGATGGAATTACGAGAATGGACATGCAAGAGTGGCTGATGGAAAAGTGGCAGGAAACAGGCAGTACGATGCTGATGATTACACATGACATCGACGAAGCCATTTTACTTGCAGATCGTATTATCGTGCTTTCGGGTAGTCCGATCACCAAGCCGATCGAATTAACCGTTCCGGTAAGCAGACCTCGGACGGCAAGCAGTCGCAATCAAGCCGGATTTTTGGCATTGCGTGAACAAATTTGGGAACTGCTGCGACAGGAGCGCCAAGCAGCAACGAAGCCGTTGAGGAGAGAAGCATGATGGGGAGAGGCATCTGGTTTGGCATCTCCATCGCCATTTTTCTCCTGGTGTGGGAAGCGGTATGTCGCTTCTTCGGAGTACCGCCATTCATTTTACCGCCGCCTAGCGCTGTCGTTGTGTCTTTGTGGGATTTACGTGCCTCTCTAGTAGGTGTCCATCTTTGGGCGACGTTACAGGAAGTGTTACTAGGGCTATCGATCTCGATTGTGTTTGGAATCTCTCTTGCCTTCGCGATGATTCGCAGTCGGATTGTCGAGCGCTTGGTCTATCCGTATATCGTCATCTCCCAAACGATCCCCATTATTGCATTATCACCCGTATTTATTTTGTGGTTCGGGTATGATTTATCTGGAAAAATCGCTGTTACGATTCTGTTTACTTTCTTTCCGATCGTCGTCAACACGTATGATGGACTTCGCTCGACGGACAAGGAAATGCTCCAGCTGTTAAAAACGATGGGGGCAACAAACGGACAAATTTTCACCAAGCTGCAACTCCCGTCGAGTTTACCCCATTTCTTCAGTGGTCTCAAAGTGGCAGCTACCTACAGTGTGGCTGGGGCGACGATTGGGGAATGGCTGGGAGCGAGCGAGGGTCTCGGGTACTTTGGCAGACGGGCATCCGGCAATTTTCAGGCTCCCGCGTTGTTTGCCTCGGTCCTGTTGCTCTCGATTCTCGGCATGCTGCTGTTTTGGCTGGTTGGACGAATCGAACGTCATTTTTCCCCGCATATGAAAACTAAAGGAGAACAACAATGAAACCTTTCAACAAATGGACGAAAGCATTCATGGCACTCACAGTGGCAACAGGTCTTGCTGCTTGCGGCAATCAGGCGAGCTCGGATGCTGGTCAGACGCAAGCCCCTGCTAATAAAGGGGCGGAGCCGACAGAGCTGACGATTGCGCTCGATTGGTATCCGAATGCTGTACATTCCTTCTTATATGTCGCAGAGGAGCAAGGCTATTTCAAAGACGAGAACCTCAAGGTGACCATGCAAATGCCTTCAGACAGCAATGATCCGTTGAAGATGGCGGCGGCGGGTAAAGTAGATTTGGCAATCAGTTATCAACCACAGCTCATCCAAGCTCGTGCAGAAGGAGTACCTGTCGTATCTGTAGGTGCACTCGTTCGTCATCCGTTAAACGTCATCATGACGCGCCAGGACAGTGGAATCGATACGCCGCAAAAGCTGGCTGGAAAAAATATCGGTTATCCGTCACTTCCACTCGATGAATCGATCGTACGTCAAGTTGTAAAGCATGCTGGAGGGGATGATTCCGGACTGACCTTCACGGATATCGGCTTTGACATCGTTCCAGCGTTGACAGCCAAAAAGGTCGATGCTGTAGTAGGTGGCTATATCAACCATGAGCAACCGATTTTGGAGAAACACGGCGTTCCAGTCAATGTGTTCAAGCCTTTTGAGTTTGGTGTACCGGACTACTATGAGCTCGTATTAGCGACAAGTGATGATACTTTGGGCAAAAAGCAGAAAGCTGTGGAAGGATTCCTGCGTGCGATTGGCAAGGGCCAGGACTATGTGAAACATAATAAGGAAAAGGCACTCGATTTGTTGTTTACCAAACAGGCTGCCGATTTCCCGCTGGAACAAGACATTGAGACCAAAAGCTTGGATATCCTGATTCCGTTAATGGATGCGGGAGAAAAGCCTTTTGGATACCAGACGGTGGAATCATGGCAAACACTGATTGATTGGATGAAAAAAGAGAAGTTGATTACGGCTGACGTGAAAGCAGAAGAGATCATGCGCGATCTCGCGAAGTAATCAGTCAAAAAGCACCCCCTTTGCACGCTTTTGAGAGTCTACTCTTCATTGGCGAGACAGAGGAGGTGCTTTTTTGATCAGGCGGAGAGGGGGAAACAAAGTTCTGCTGTCATCCCTATTCCTGTATCGCTTGATAACAGCAGGCGTCCATGATGAGCGGCAGCAATACGCGCAACCATGGGCAAACCGAGACCATGACCATTGTGTGAGGGAGATTTTCTTTTTGATGAATAAGGCAATTCCACCAAGTCAGGCAGCATGCATGGCTCGATGCCTTTTCCGTTGTCAGTGATAATCAGGAGAGCATTGCGCTGATTGGCTGACAGGGTCGTTTGCACGTAGATGTGACAGCCTGATGGGTTATGCACGATGCTGTTTTGAACCAGATTCGTGATGGCGCGTCCAAGAAGTTTTTCATCGCCCATCACGAAGCATTGCTCAGTCGTGACATCCAGCTCGATGGTAAAGGTCTCTGCCAAATCATTGTTCAAAAAGTCAGTGACAATTTGCCGCGCAAGTGTCGATAGCCGAATCGGTTTGGTATGTATGGGCTGCATTTCGTATTCCAGCATGGAAACGAGATTCAAGTCGCTGACCAAAGACCGGAGTTTTTCCCCTTGCTTTCGAATAATGCTCGCTTTTTGCTGCTGTTCGTAAGGCACCGCGTTGCTCTCTTCCAATTCACTGGCATACCCGAGCACCATCGATAATGGCGTGCGTATATCGTGGGAGATTCCAGCGATCCAGTTCGAGCGTGCTTCGTCTCTTGCTTTTAGCAAAGCGTTCTTCTCTTGCAGAAGCGACGATGCGTGATTGATGCTTCTGGCGATCCCGCTGAACATTCCTTTTGCCTCGACATGTGTATGCTGATCTTCTGACAGAGCGTGAATCCCGCTAATCAGTGGGCGGATTGCCCGAATGAGTCGAGAGCCGATGAAAAGCGAGAGAAGAGCGGCAAGTAGTATATTTCCGAAAAGCAAAGCCAGTAATCGATACGGCAAATCGCTTATCCAACTGATCGGGAAATGAAACTGGTACTTGGCGAGACTGTCCTTCGGATAGCCCACGACGACCAGCCCCATCTCATTCTCCCATACAAAAACAGGATAGTCCTGTAAGTAATTCCGCGAAAACTGCGCCACTTCTGTCAGAGAATAGGCGCGGGGCAATTGGTCCGGTATGGCGTGCTCCCAGACGACTTTCCCATCGTTCGTAATCAGCATGGCCCAAGCCTGGCTCTTTTGCAACCAATCTTGTGCATTTGGCTCCAACGTATAGCTGGTACCGTTCTTGTGAAGGCCTTCTGCGACAGTTTGTGTGACGTGAACGGGAGAAGAGCCTTCGTTCATGCCTTTGAAAACAAATGTACCAAGAATAATGTAATTGACGATGAGCAAAAAGACGGCGATCAGGATAGAAGCACCTGTATAACGACGTAAAATTCGTGCGGCTCCATCCATCTACAACTCTTCCTTTACGAGTAATTTGTATCCGAGTCCTCTTACCGTCAGCAAATATTCAGGGGTGGACGGACATGGCTCGATCTTTTCGCGAATGCGCCGCATATGAACCATCAGCGTGTTTTCATACCCGTAGTAATCGTCACCCCATACAGATTGGCACAGAGCATCACTCGTGACGATTCGTCCCCGATTTTCATAGAGTTTTCGCAAGAGTGCGTGTTCCTTGGCGGTCAAAGCGTATTCGTAGTGATCTATCGTCACGATTGCCGCCTCCAAATCGATCGTACTGTCACCAAGCTGGAAAACGGGCAGACGATCGATTTGGGGAGGCGCGTAAACGCGTCGTAAAATGACCAGGAGACGAAGAACGAGCTCGCGCGGTAAAAATGGCTTCACAATATAGTCGTCAGCCCCCAGGCCAAGTCCGAGCAATCGATCTTCATCTTCCCCTCTCGCTGAAAGAAAAATGACAGGGATTTGCGAGAAGCGACGGATCGAAGTCAAAAGTCCAAATCCATCTCCATCAGGCAGCATGACATCCAGGATCGCGACATCAGGCTTGTCCGAAGCGCAAATCACTAACGCCTCTTTACAACTACCCGCATGAAAAATACGAGAGAATCCTTCCTTACGCAAAAATCCATCGATCATATTTCTGATTTCAAGCTCATCTTCCACGATGAGCACTTTTTTCTGTATCCATTCTTCCATATTGAATCACCCGTATTCATTATACTCGCTCGAATTGTGTGTTCTACCCACTCGGAGTCAATTTAAGGTTGTTGTAAGGTTCCTGTCAGCTTATCGACGGGTTGGGACTCTATGATTTCGTAGGAGAGACCAACAGATAGGAGCGAGAAAAGATGAATACTGTGATTCGAACGGAAAACCTTTCAAAACGCTATGGAGTGGTCTATTCCGTCCAACGGGTGAATCTTGCGGTAGGAGAAGGGGAGGTCTATGGCTTCCTCGGTCCAAATGGTGCAGGAAAATCGACGACTCTTAAAATGCTGCTAGGATTAGTCAAGCCAAGTGAAGGGAGTGTATCTGTATTCGGGAAGGATTTTAGCAGGAACCGACTTGAGATTTTGAGTCAGACGGGTTCCTTGATCGAGGCTCCTTCCTATTACGGTCATCTTACCGGCCTGGAAAATATGCGCGTCATGCAGCGGCTGCGAGATGTACCGGACAAACATGTAGAAAAAGCCTTGCAAATCGTCCGTTTGGAAAAACAAAAGAACAAAAAGGTAGATCAGTATTCTCTCGGGATGAAGCAGCGACTGGGAATTGCCATGGCTTTGCTGCATTTTCCAAAGCTCGTCATCCTCGATGAACCGACAAACGGTCTGGACCCTGCGGGAATCGGTGAGATTCGGGAATTGATTCAATCGTTGCCACACGAGTATGGAATGACCGTCTTGCTCTCCAGCCATCTGCTCTCGGAAATCGAGCAAGTGGCCACGTCCATCGGCATTATTCACGGGGGGAAACTGCTGTTTCAAGGGAGTATGGAGCAGTTGCAACGGAATAGTCAGCCTCATGTGTGGATGAAAACGCAGGACAATGAAAAAGCGAGAAGAGTTCTTCAAGAGATGGAGCTTTCTCCAAGTCTCCAAGATGGCTTCCTGGTCATGGAAGGCATGGGGGATAGAGAGGTAGCACAGACAAACCGGGCGCTGATTATGGCGGGCATAGATGTTTATCGCATTGAAGAGCACAAAAAAAGCTTGGAGAGCATTTTCCTCTCCCTTACAGGCAAGGAGGGGAGCTTGTAATGAGGACGCTTTGGCTAGAGCTTTATAAAATTCGACATAAGCGTTTGTTTCTCATGCTCACCATTCTTTTGAGTATCGAACTGGCATGGGGGTTTATGGCTGTCAGTACCTCCATGGCAAAAAATCCGGATGCCACGACGTGGAGCGCCATTCTGGTCACGATTACAGCCATGAACGGATTGTTTTTGCCGACCGGTTCGGCCGTCATTGTTTCACGGATTTGTGATATGGAACACAAAGGGCGTACGTGGAAGCTGCTGTTGGCTGCCTCTGTCAGTCGAAAAGCGGTTTATGCGGCAAAGTTCGTCTCTGCGGCTGTTTTGATCGGGGGAGCCGTCATTTTACAGGGATTGGTGATCGTGGCATTTGGCATTGGCTATGGTTTAGCAGAGCCAGTCCCGATTGGCCTATTACTCCGCTTTGTAGCAGGGACAACGCTTACGAATCTCGTGGTGATTGCTCTGCAACAATGGATATCTCTCGCCATCAAAAATCAGGCATTTAGCCTATGTCTCGGGATGATCGGGGGGTTCATTGGGATGACAGCGAGCTTGTTTCCGCCACAAGTCGGACGCCTTTTCATCTGGTCGTACTATGTAGACTTTTCGCCCGTTACGTATCAGTACGTGAACGAAACCATGCTGTTTACTACGCGTGAAATCGGCGTTCATTTGCCGATCATCGTCGTACTCATGGGCATCTCATTCTACCTTGTTGGGAGCATTCACGTATCCCGGCAAGACGTATAGGGAGGATTTTTTATGCTACTCAGATGTTTGGGAGCAGAATGGGTAAAATTGCGTCGTTCTCGTATTTGGCTCGTTTTGCTTGTGCTTCCTGTTTTCAGTGCGCTGATCGGCTTCGCCAACTACTGGATGAACCAAGCGATCCTGCAAAATGGCTGGTATAGCCTGTGGACGCAGGTGAGCTTGTTCTACGGAGAATTTTTCTTGCCCATTCTCATCGCGATCTGCTGTTCGTTCGTGTGCAGACTGGAGCATGTAAATCGGAACTGGAACGTGATACTGGCAGCGCCTGTATCGACTCCAACGATTTTTTTCGCGAAGGTAGTAGTGGTTGGCGTTCTCCTTTTTGCTGTGCAGCTTTTTTTCCTCGTGCTGTATATTTGCGCGGGTTTCATCGCTGGACTACACGCACATTTTTCGTTTCCTCCGGAAGTGTTCGGATGGATCATGCGAGGCTGGCTGGCTTCGCTCACCATCATCGCCTTCCAACTATGGCTTTCTACGCGGATACAGAGCTTTGCTGTACCTGTCGGCATTAGTGTGTGTGCTGTTTTTGTAGGACTGGGCTTGTATGTGTCTGGGCTCGGGATGTTTTTTCCTCTGTCGATTTTAACGATTGGCATGGGCGTGCTCAGTCAAGAGAGTTTATCGCTAGGAGAGCTGGGGACGTTTGCAGTCATGTGTGTACTGTTTGTGACGACCGGCTGTGCGCTGGGGATTCGTCATCTGACGAGAGCAGGTCTTTAACAGTTTTCACCACATTAACGGTTTCCCTTTCCTGTCAAACAACCTTATAATAGAAGGTGAATGCTTGTAATGAGGAGAAGTTTCCATGGACGACAAACACATAAACAAGACGAATAGCAAATGGGTGATCTGGGGTTTTATTCTCAGCGTACTCGCTTGTGCAGTGTCTATGGCGATTTTCATCTACGTGATGCGCAACTGACAGCACAGGGTGGAAACGTCAAAAAACCGCTCGTTTACGAGAGCGGTTTTTTGCTGTGGCGTTAGCGGGATATCGCTGTTATTTTTCGGACGGCTTCTTCTTGTGACAGCTGGTTCAACTCCGTAAAGCCAAGATTGGACAGGGCGATCGTTTTTCCTTGATAGATCGGGTAAACGCCCTGCCAGAGACCTGCTGTACTGTACAGCTGTGATCCTCTCACTTTTCGCAAAAACAATAAATAATTCCCTTCCGACAGCGGTCCAGGATATTGCAGGTTGAGCGGGCTGGAGGCATCGGGAAGCGGCTCTACACCAGTGCTAATCACAGTTAATGGTCTGGATGACCTGCCTTTTATCGTTCTTTTTACTTGGAGGTTTTGTGTGTAATTCACGATCTTGCCTTGGGGAACGCTGCGTCCCGTTGGATAAGGCTGATGAGCACCGTTTACCCATGCGATGACGATCAAGTCTGACCTTTTTACTAGATCGGCAAGAGAAGGATACGGTACGGGATCTACTTGTACACGACCGATGTCAGTTTGGGCAAGTGCGGAGAATGAAAAGGCGCAGAGAAGTGACAAACAGAGCAGCAATCGATAGAACATGAAGCCATTTCCTCCAAACAAAAGAAGTTTTGAAGGTAGTATGAACGGAAAGGGTATCGTTCATGCCTGTAGATTTTTAGTATAATGGTAATATTCCGAATAAATAGAATACATGCTATCATGATGGCGTACTGTGATTTGTTGGTTGAAATCGCCCAGACTATGACAAGGAGGTTATCATGAATCATTTGTTTGCTTTTCGACGTGTTGGTACGTGGTTTTTCGTGTTGGCTCTCTTGTTGCAGGTAGCAGCTTTGCCTGCACTAGCCAGGGAAGAGGTCACTTCCACTAGTACTCTGACACTCAGTATAGAAAAATTCCTCGCCGATTTGAAAAATGACGAGAATAGCAAGGGCATGTACGCTGGAATCGCGGTTTACGATCTAACCGACAAAAAGTACGTATATAAGCACAATGCCGAACGTAATTTTATCCCGGCTTCCAACATGAAGCTGTTTACGACCATTGCGGGTTTGGATAAGCTGGGGCCGAATTATCAGTGGAAGACTGAGGTGTTTGTTTCCGGAAAGATAAATAACGGTGGCGTGTTGCAAGGAGATTTGATTTTAAAAGGCTATGGGGACCCTAGCCTGAAGCCAGACGATTTGCAACAAATGGCAAAAGCCATCAAGGATTTAGGGATCAAACGAATCAATGGAAACCTGCTTCTCGATGACAGCTATTTCGATGAGACCAGATTGGGTACGAGCTGGATGTGGGATGATGAACCGTATGGGTACAGCGCTCAGGTCAGTGGATTAGCCGTAAATAAAAACTTTACGACGCTAACCGCAACCCCCGGTAAAACGGTGAACGATGCCCCCGTCCTGACCATGAATCCGGCTACCACATACATAACAGTCACAAGCCAGTTAAAAACGACAGAGGGCAAGGAGAGCAATGTGCTCGTCGATCGCCCGCGTGGAAAAAATGAAATCATCGTATCCGGTACGATTGGGATGCAAGCAGCTCCTTATGAAGAAGAGGTCACGATGGAAGACCCGGCTTTTTATGTGGGCGATTTATGGAAGGATCAGTTGCTGAAACAAGGGATTGCCTTACATTCGAAGATCGAAGTGAAAAAAACAGTGCTGCAAAGCGGGGTGCCGCTCTATACCCACTTATCCAAACCGTTGAGTGAGATCACGGTGGAGCTCAACAAGGATAGTGACAACTTCTATGCGGAGATGCTTGTAAAGACGCTGGGGGTTACCCAGAAAAGTGAGGGGAGCTTTGACGCAGGCAGTGAAGCGGTAGCGGACGTGATGGAGCGCGCTGGCATTGAGTCGGGCTTCCGCCAAGTAGATGGTTCGGGGTTATCGAGATTTAATATGATCACTCCAGAACAGATGATCGAAGCCCTCATCTTTTTGCAAGAGCAAGAATATCGAACGGAGCTGGAAAAATCACTCCCAATCGCAGGGGTGGACGGCACCTTGAAAAACCGCATGAAAGGAACCAGTGCGGAAAAGAATCTAGCTGCGAAGACAGGTTCATTAAGCGGAGTAAACACAATGTCTGGTTATGTAACGGCAAAAAATGGTCATAAGCTGGCCTTTTCGATTCTGATCAACGGCATCTATAAATCGAAGTATGCGAGGGAGCTACAGGATCAAATCGGGATTTTGTTAACAACCTACCCGGATATTGCAGCACCGGAAGGGTTCAGCCCTCCAGAGAAAAAGACGTACCCACTCTCTTCTTTGATCGATCCCATCCTCGATACGCCGGAAGCAGCAGGTGTTACGGCAGGCATCATGATCAAATCATTGGATTCAACAGGTGATTCCGTCTTATACGAGCGGGATGCGGACACACTGCTTACCCCTGCTTCGAATCTGAAGTTGTTGACAACTGCCACGGCGCTGAATCAGCTTGGTTCGGATTACGTATTCAAAACGGAGCTGTATGGAGACGCACCAATCACCTCTCCAGGCGTACAAAAAGGCAATCTATATGTGAAAGGATACGGTGACCCTGCTTTGCACACAGAGAATGCGCTTCAGGTACAGGAAGGTGTGTCGATTGAAAAAATAGCAGGGTGGATCAAGCAGAGAGGAATCACACGTATCAATGGGAATCTCGTGATGGATGAAAGCTACTTTGACCAACAACGGCTTGGCCTCGGCTGGGCATGGGATGACGAGAGCTATTATTACAACCCGACCATTGGGGCTCTAGCATTGAACCGTGGGACGGTTATGATCGAATTCAAGCCCGCTAACGATGCTGGCGAACCAGTGGAAATCAACGTGCTTCCCAAAACAGCATATGTGCAAGTGATCAATGAAGCCAAGACCGTACAAAAAGGAGAAGAAAATACGTTTGCTATCCTGCGGGACCGTGGCACAAATACCATCAGACTGTCAGGGAACCTCCCACTTGATCACGAAGGCGATTACGAGCGTGTGCCTGTGGAAGAGCCAGCCAAGTACGTGGGGACCGTATTGAAGGAAACGTTGGAGCAGCAAGGAATTACGTTTGCTCCGAAAAGCGAAGTGCTGATCCAGCCAGTTCCTCCAGCAGCAGTGAAATGGACACAATTTGAGTCACTGACGCTGAAGGAAATCGTTCAGTACCTCAACAAGCGAAGTGACAATTACTACGCCGAAATGCTCCTCAAGACAATCGGAGCTGCAAAGAAAGGGAAAGGGAGCGCAGCGGCTGGGGCAGAGGTCGTTATGGAAACCGTATCTTCGCTCGGCGGGAATACCAGCTTCGACATGATGGATGGATCAGGATTGACACGCTACAATCTTATTTCTGCTCGGCAAATCGCATCCGTACTGGAGGGAATGACCAAGGAATCTACATTTGCTACTTATGATGAATCTTTACCCATAGCGGGGATGGATGGTACGCTGAAAAACCGCTTGAAGGACACACCTGCCGCTAATAATCTTCATGCGAAAACAGGTTCGATGACGGGTGTGAATACACTGTCGGGCTATATCACGACCAAAGGCGGGGAGAAGCTCGTCGTTTCGATTATGTTTAATGGCTATGTCGAAGATGAAGAGCTGTTTACCAAGATGCAGGACCAGATCATCACGATACTGGCCAGTTATGAATAGGAGTCACGTAAAAAGGAGCCCCACTATCGGGAGCTCCTTTTTTGCGTTGACCGTCGATTGAACTGGGTCAATGCCTGTAGCGGTCAATCAGTGGCTGACATATCTATATTCAGATTAGGAAGCAGGCGAAGTACAGAACAGCGGTGAAGGAGGGGAAAAAGAGAAAATGCACCCTGCACTCTTTCATTGGAAGCGTTTGGAGCAAGTCGTAACAGAAGTGTTTGTACAGGCAGGTGCCAGACGCGAGCATGCAAGGCTTGTCGCAGAATCTCTCGTCCATGCTGATTTGCGCGGCATCGAGTCCCATGGTCTGGCGAGGCTGCCGATTTATATCCAACGAATCGAAACAGGCTTGATTGAATTGAACGATGAACCAGTGGTATGGAAACAGGAGGGGGCAACAGCACTGGTAGATGGCAAAAACCAGTTGGGTGCGGTAGTCGGGGTGGCGGCTTTGGAGGAATCGATCAAGTTGTCACAGCAGATGGGAATCGGGGTTGTTGGTGTTCGTCATTCCAACCACTTTGGCTCCTGTTCGTACTATGCAGAACGATCGATCGCAGAAGGAAGGATTCTGCTTGTCCTTTCCAATGCCCCCGAAGCAATGGCACCTACAGGAGGGATACGCCCTTTTTTCGGAACAAACCCAATTGCGGTGGGAATACCGGCAGGGGAAGAGCCATCCTTTTTGTTAGATATGGCTACGAGTGTCGCTGCCAGGGGAAAAATCGCCTTAGCCGTAAAAAAAGGGGAAACGATTCCTGCCGATTGGGCCATCGATCCCGATGGGAAGGAAACGACTGATCCCACACAAGCCTTGCTTGGCTCACTTTTGCCGATCGGGGGAGCAAAGGGCTATGGATTGGCGATGTTCATTGATATCTTGTGTGGGCTGCTAACGGGTGCAGCAACGGGACCACATGTAAAAAGCCTGTATGACAATTGGAATGATCCACAAAACGTTGGACATCTATTCTTGACGGTGGATATTGAACGATTTATGCCACTGCCCGATTTTTGCGCCAGTATGGATGCATACATTCGTGAGGTGAAAAGCGTACCTACGAAGAAAGGGGTATCCGAAATTTTCATTCCTGGGGAGATCGAGAGCCGAAAAAAGCAAGAACGTATGGAAAACGGTATTCCTTTCGATCCGAATCTGACGAAAGAACTAAGCCAATTATGCCGCACCTATGGCGTCGATTTGCAGGCTGCGTATCATGTCCCTTAACCAGATTTCCTATCGTGGTAGGTTTCATGGACAATACATTGCACATAGACTAATGTCATCGGTTTGGAAAGGAGTGAACCGCCAATGCAACGACACATGTGCAAAGGCAAAATTCACAGGGCGACAGTTACGCAGGCCGAACTGGATTACGTGGGGAGTATCACAATTGACGTTGCTCTTATGGATGCGGCAGATATCAAGCCATATGAAATCGTGCAAATAACCAGTTTGCGTAATGCCACGCGCTGGAAAACATACGCGTTACCCGGGGCATCGGGTAGCGGAGTCATCTGTCTGAATGGTCCACCTGCCCACCTATTTTCGCCAGGAGATCTAGTCATCATTTTGAGTATGGGCATGTACGATGAATCCGAGATCGAACAGCTTGTCCCCAAGGTCGTGTTTGTGGACGAACAGAATCGTATCACGAAAATAGAGGAGCATCATCTAATAAAGAATGGAGAGACACTGCCATTAAACCGCCAAACGTAGGAAAATGGGGCAAGCATAAGCACATGGTCCAAGACGAACTTTTGCAGGAGTATTTGCCCAAAACCCGCGTGTACTCTCCTGAAGAGCTATGGGAGTATGCAGAAGCGTTTACACACGTGATGCTGAAGCCTTCAGGAGGCGGCGGTGGGGCAGGAATTATTCAAGTAACGGCGCGAGGAGAAGAGCAGTATTTGGTTCATAGTGGAAGTCGTCGTCGTCTCGTGGATGGGAAAGAAGCCACGAGACGATACGTGGAATCGTTGTTTCGGCCAAAAACATACCTGCTCCAGCCACTTATCCCACTTGGTAGAATCAACGGCAAACCTTTTGATGTGCGTGTCATGATCCAGCGTAGGAGCTACAAGGAGCCTTGGGTCATAACAGGGTGGTGTGCAAAGCTTGCAGGTCCTGGCTATGTTGTGACAAATGTAGCTCGCAGTCGTGGAAAAGTTTTACCCATCGGCACGGCAATCAAGCTGTCGAATATAGAAGCAGGTCCGCATCTCTTGAGTGACATCCGCATGGTAGCTACGGCGGTAGCTAATCGATTGGGAAGAGCCTATCCGACACTCCGGGAGATCGGTTTAGACCTAGGGATTGATGTGGATGGCAAACCGTGGATTATTGAAGCCAACTTCCGACCCGCTCTTTCTCTCTTTCAAAAGCTAGAGGATCAGTCCTTTTACAAACGAATTGTCTCCATGAGAAAACGATAAGAGGAAAACCACTTGTCGATGTTCAAACGGTAAGAAATGGCAGGTGGTTTCCTTTGTTTTTCTACTTTCAATTATTGTAGGAAAAATGATAATGATCTTGCAATTACAACTATGGCGTTGCTACTAGCGAAGGAACGCAAAAGTTGATAGAATGCCTCTCAATACGATGGGAGGTAATATACACGTCGATGATAACCTTGTCTAAGAAAGAAATGTTGCTGGTCAGTTTTATGCTGTTTTCGATGTTCTTTGGTGCAGGGAACCTTATTTTTCCACCCTATCTGGGTCAAGAGGCTGGTTCCTATGTTTGGCTGTCGATTGCAGGCTTTGTAATATCGGCTGTCGGTCTTCCTATCCTTGGGGTGATTGCCATCGCAAAAGCAGGGAGCTTTTACCAATTAGCGAGTCGTGTTCATCCAAGCTTTGCTCTTATTTTTCCTATTTTGATTTATGTGTCGATTGGACCCGCACTTGCTATCCCACGTGCAGGCAGTCTCGCGTACGAGATGGGAATGGCGCCGTTTTTGCCGGCACAAGCCGCTGATTCCACCTGGAGTCTTTTCTTCTATACGATCGTATTTTTTGGCATTGTCTTTTGGTTTAGTTTGACTCCTTCCAAATTGATTGATCGCTTTGGGAAAATACTGACTCCTGCACTGTTGACCATGATTGCCTTGATCTACATCAAGAGCTTATTCACACCACTGGGCCCAACGGGGGTACCAGCAGGAAAATATGCCTCCAATCCAGTTGTGCAAGGTTTTCTGGACGGGTATTTAACAATGGACGCATTGGCTGCACTCGTATTTGGTATCGTGATTGCCAATACGCTGCGGAGCAAGGGAATCGAAGACAAAAAGCAACTGTCTGCGAATATGATCAAAGCAGGTCTCGGAGCAGGCATGTTGCTGACATTCATCTATGTCATTTTGGGATTGCTCGGTTCATCTGGAGCCTCTTTAGGTAGGCCGGAGAATGGCGGGCTGCTCCTGACAGCTATCATGAGGCAGCTATTTGGGACAAGCGGTACGCTGATTCTTGGTGCCATTTTTACCGTCGCTTGCCTTTGTGTATCGATTGGACTCGTAACTTCTTGCAGCCAATACTTTCATGGACGATTCAAAGGTTTGTCCTACAGAGGATGGGCAGTGATTCTCTGTGTCCTGAGCATGGGAGTCGCAAACTTGGGATTATCGGAGATTTTAAGCGTATCTGTCCCGATTTTGGGCGCAATTTACCCAATTGCGATCGTGCTCATTTTGTTGGCGTTGCTAGAGCGCTGGATACCTGCTCATTCGTCTGTGTATATGACGACTGTCGCAGTTGTGACGGTTTTTGGTGTCGTGGATTTGATGAATCTTACGTTTTTTAATCAGAGCTGGAACGATATTTTGGGTGTTCTTCCTTTTTATAAGGAAGGGGCCGGTTGGATCATGCCCGCCATATTTGCTGGTTTTGTCGGTATTCTGCTCGATTTTCGGAATAGGACAAACCGCACAGGAACAGGAACAAAGACTTCCCCATCAAAATAAGGCAGCACGTAAGAGAGGGCTTCGTTTTCGCGAAGCTCTCTTGTTGTGGTAGAAGCATTTGTTACTTTTTACGAGGTTCATTCGTATTAAATGTGTTAAAGCCTAAGGGGCAGTTGGGGAGGTTCATTTACGTGAAAGTAGCACCTGTTGCGGAAGGTGAGCGAATTCGGCAGCTAGACGGGATTAGAGGCTTTGCCCTCTTGGGGATCTTGCTGGTGAATATGCCGTCATTTTTGTATCCCATCATGTTCTTACCAGATGCAGGGATGGTCAATACCCATTCAGAAATGGATGGTTGGATACGGCTCTTGTTTAACATGTTTGTACAGACGAAGTTTTACACTATCTTCTCGTTTTTGTTTGGCGTAGGCTTTTTTCTGTTTATGCATCGTGCCGAGAGCAAACAGCTGCCTTATCAGGGCCTGTTTGCTCGCAGATTATTGGTGCTCTTGATTGTGGGGATGGCACATCTTGTTTTCCTCTGGTATGGAGACATTCTTCATACGTATGCCCTAGCTGGATTTCTTCTGTTGCTGTTTTACCACAGGCAAGAAAAGACGATCAAAAGATGGGCGTGGACGCTCTTGATCGGTGTGCAGGCCATGTACGCTCTTATGCTGACCGTTCCTGAAGACCTCGTTCCTATGCCAGATCAATCACCGCTCATACAAAAAGCACTCGATGCTTATGCCAATGGCTCGATCATCGAGTGGTTGCAATTCCGGGTTGCTTACGAAATTCCGGTCGTTTTCTCCCTTGAGTTTATTGTTATCCTATCTGTTCTGCCGCTCTTTTTATTCGGATTTCTGGCAGCCAAGCGGGGAGTATTTGAGAGGACGGAAGAGTTTATTCCGGCCATTCGTCGCGTATGGTGGATTGCGCTGGGCTTGAGTGCTATGCTTGTACCGATGATTCCGCTTATTCAATTCGGCATTGTTACATTTCCAGCCTCGATCTCGATTGCCGTTCAGACATTTGTTACCTGGAGTGGTCTTTCCCTGAGCGCTTTTTACATTACTTCACTTCTGCTTCTGTACCGGAAAGAGAGCGCCAAGCGCATGCTGAAGCATTTGGAACCGGTAGGCAGAATGGCGCTAAGCAACTACTTGAGCCAAACCATCATCGCTGTATTGGTTGTGCGTGTTGGACATTTGTACGGAACGCCTGGGTTGGCTCTCGGATTGGTGTTTAGCTTGGTGATCTTCACTGCGCAAATCTTCGTTAGTCGCTGGTGGCTCGCCAACTATCAGTTTGGTCCTGCGGAATGGCTTTGGCGCTGTTTGACATACGGCAAATTTGTACCAATGAAACGAAAAGGAGGATCTCATGCGATTTGACACTATCATGACAATGGCTGTCGTGCTTGTGCTGACGTCCTGTTATTTTTATTTATGGAAAAGGCTTCGCTCGAAAACGTCCAGTTAATCTGGGCGTTTTTTCTAGCTTTAATGGCCAGGGGAGATCGTAGGATAAAAGTGGCATGATTGGGGCAAAATTTTCCTATCTCACATACCTAGTAACAGCAGCAGCGCTCTGACAGTAGGAAGGAGAAAGAGGATGGCTGGCAATTGGATTTCATTTTTGATCGGCTCCTTTGTAGGATCGATAGCTGCACTCCTCGTGGTGGGACTGCTTTTGATCTGTCTTTTTCGACCTCTTACCCAGTGGCTGCTCGCCAAGTTCATGAAGCGCCTCATGTCAGACCGCTATCCGGAAAATATTTTTGAGATGGTCTCCGCCATGACCAAAGTCAGTCCACGCTACGTCCTGGAGAACAGCTTGCGAGCAGCTACTGGACAAGCCATCGAACGTCCTTTTGGAAGTCCGCGCAAGTTCTTGAACTTCGATAGCTTGATATTTTCTCCTGCACAGCTGGCCAAGCTGCCTTCGAGTGAAGATACAGAAGTGGACATGCAAATCACGATTGGGCCCATGGCAAAAAAGCCGTTAACCTTGGACATTCCGCTCATGGTAGGGGCAATGGGGTACGGTATCGGTGTAAGTGCCGATGTGAAAATCGCGATTGCAAAAGGAACGGCCGCAGTGGGGACTTTGACGAATACGGGTGAAGGCCCGTTATTGCCGGAAGAAAGGAAATTCGCCAAACACCTGATTCTCCAATACAACTCGGGAAAGTGGGCAAAGGAGCCGGAAATTTTGCGACAGGCTGACGCCATCGAAATCCATTTTGGGCAGGGGGCGACGGCAGCTGCCGCGAGCTTTATCCCCGCTGAATATATCCAGGGAAGAGCTGCTGAAATCATGGGGGTTCAGGATGAAGAGATGATTATCATTCCTTCGCGGCATCCGGAAGTATCGAAGCCGGAGGATCTTAAGAAGCTCGTAGACAAGTTGCGCACAATAACAGACGGCGTTCCGATTGGTGTCAAAATCTGTGCCAGTGCCATTCTTGAAAAAGACCTGGAGATTGTAATCCAAGCCGGTGTAGATTTTATCAGTATTGATGGCGGACAAGCGGGGACAAAAGGTGGACCTCCCATCCTGGAGGATGATTTCGGTTTGCCGACCATTTATGCGCTGACCCGGGCCGTGCGCTATTTGAAGAAAAAAGGTGTGAAAGAACGAATTACCTTATTGTCTGGGGGCGGATATAATACCCCGGGTGAGTGCTTAAAAGCAATTGCTTTGGGAGCAGACGGCATATTTATGGGGACGGCTGTTTTGTGGGCGATGACTCATGATCAGGTGACAAAAGCAATACCGTGGGAACCACCGACAGAGCTGACCACCTATCCAGGGAGTTTGAAAAACAAATTTGACCCCGATTCAGCCACGAAATACTTGGCTAACTTTTTTCTTTCGTTTGTGGATGAAATGGAAATTGCCATCCTCGCGCTGGGGAAAACGTCTCTTCGTGAAGTTACGGCTGCGGATCTCGTCTCACTCGATGAGATGACGAGCAAAGTGACGAAAGTACCCCTTGCCTATCATTCATCCTCTTCCAGTTAAATTGCTTGATCGACGTACGAATGGGAGGGATTCGTATCGAACAGAGGATCATCCAAATCAAGTCGGCCGCACAGTACAACGGATGGACCATGACACAGACGTGGGAGCATCTTCTTTTTTTACATTGGGCGATTTCACCATCGTCTATCAAAGCGCTCATTCCAGCAGGACTTGAGCTCGATACTTACGATGGCAAGGCATGGATCAGTATTATCCCGTTTTTGCTGAGTGGCGTGCGTTTGCATCGGATGCCATCCGTACCATTCACGACGACTTTCCCTGAAATCAACGTGCGGACGTATGTGAAGGCGAAAGGGAAGACAGGCGTGTATTTTCTTTCGCTGGATACGTCGAATCCGCTCGTAATCAAGATTGCGAAATTTTGGTACCGGCTGCCTTATTATCGGGCCCAAATGGCTTTTCATCGCCAAGGGGATCGGATCGATTTTACCTCTCGACGTCTATCTGGTCTACCTCAGTCTCCCTCGTTCGAAGGCAGCTACCAGCCTCTCGCTGACAGATTTTTCGCCAAAGAGGGAACGCTGATGCATTGGCTGACGGAGCGATACACACTCTTTTGCAGGTGTAACAAAACGAAGCAAATGATGTATGCGGATGTGGTGCACGAGCCGTGGCAACTACAGGAGACAGCCTTTCATATTCGTGAAAACTCGATGACCGAAAACCTGTCAATCCCACTCACGGATTCTCCGCATCTAGCCCTGTATTCACGTGGAGTACAAAGTCTTATTTGGCCGATTCGAAGTCTAGAGGATCTATCTTCGGATCAAGGTGGATAGTAGTGACTGATACCAGTACAAAAGGGTATCAGTCTTTTGGATTTGAGGCTTGCCAGACTGACTTTTGGTCGGTAAGATGAGAGATAGCACTTTTTTTCGAAAAACAGGAAGGATCTGGTATTTGGTTATGGCTCGAAAAGAACGAATTGGTGAGTTGGATCTAATCCGGGCCTTTGCATTCTTGGCTGTGGTTTATCAGCATGTCATTGGCGTGTATATCCGTGAGCCGGGACTGACAGAGCAGGTGTCGATCGTCTACGGAATGTTGTTTCATTTGCTAAAATTCGCGGTACCTGCATTCATTTTCATCACAGGGCTTGTTCTTTTTTACAACTACTCCGAAAAAGTGAACTATATTTCCTTTACACGTAAAAGGGTAACGGAGATTTTGGTTCCGTATGGAATATGGTCGGTGGTTTATCTTTACTTGATGGAGAAGCCCTTGGGGGAGGGAGTAGCGTTTGTTTGGAATGTAAGCAAAAATTTCCTGACAGGGACATCCTCGTATCATCTGTGGTTCGTCGTGATGATTTTTCAGTTCTATCTTTTGTATCCGTTTTGGCAAAGAGTATTTGAACTTTTCCGCAGATTCGTGACAAGCCGCTTTCGTCTCGTTGTCGCTCTTGGAGTCTCCGGATTGTTTTATGGGGGCCTCATGTGGTTTTCAGCGCGGTACATCCCCGCGCACGGTTTCCGATTCGATATGAATTGGCTTGATACATATTTCATCAAATACCGCGATCGAAATGCGTTCTATTATTTCTATTACTTTTTGTTCGGTGGCTTAGTCGCTTTTACGCTGCCTGCATTTCGTTCACTCCTGAAAAGATACTGGCAATGGATCATTGTTTCAGTTGGTGTCCTGTACGCAGTCATTGGCTATGAACTTTTCCGTGATTCAGGGCAAGGCCAGATCAATTTAAACGTAGCGACATCCTTGAAACCGTCCATGTTCCTCTATACGATGGCTTGTTTATTGACTGTGTACGCTCTCTGCCTATGGATGAGCAAAAAGCAGTCCAAATGGACACATTGGCTAGGACTCCTTGGGAAATATTCGTACGGAGCTTATTTGATTCATGCGCTGATCTTGACGTACTTGATGAAGATTTTGCGCGAGCTTCAGCTTTTTCACACGGGCGTGTGGGGAAGTATGGTAGCATTCGCCTTGTGCTCCATTCTTTCTTTTGCCATATCATATGGGCTGGGAAAACTGCCGTTTGGTTCCTGGCTGGTGGGGGCAGCAGAGAAAAAGACAAAAAAGATCCCGTCATCTCAAAAAGAATGGCAAAACGCGGGTTAATCGCAAGCAGTTTGGCCATATGTAGAGAATTGTAGGAGGTTGAAGGGAGAAGCGAGTCGTCATGCTGTTAGCTTACATTCAGTTAGCCTTGGCTATGGCCTTGGTCGGAAGCAACATCTCCATCGGTAAAGAAATAGTTTCCCATGTTCCTGTGTTTTTGTTTTCGGAGCTACGCTTTTTGCTCGCGATCATCATCCTATTGCCGCTGCTGGCTATGCGTGGGGAATGGAAAACGTCTTGGAGCCGTGAGGAAGGCAAGGTGTTATTCTGGCAGTCTTTTTTCGGCGTGTTTCTCTTTAGTGTATGCATGCTGTACGGCGTTCAGTGGACGACCGCTACTGCTGCCGGTATCATTACGAGTACGGTGCCTGCCTGCATCGCTTTGTTTTCGTTCTGGCTGCTCAAGGAAAAATTAAACACCAATCGTTTAGTGGCGATCGGTCTTTCAGTGGGCGGCATCGGCTTCATTACGTTCACCGGAGGCGGCGGGGAGCAAAACTGGATAAGCATGCTCGGCAATCTCTTCGTATTTTTTGCGGTCGTCAGCGAAGCGCTTTTTACGATTTTCGCGAAAAGACTTGCTGGGAAAAATACACCTTTCCAAATGACGGCTGCGATTAATGTCATCAGCTTTGTCTTGTTTCTTCCGTTTGCGATTTGGGAAAGCTTGCGGTTTGATTGGAGTGCTGTACCTGCAAATGTATGGTGGCTTCTTGTGTACTATGCGTTTACGGCCAGCGTCTTATCCTTCTTTCTCTGGTACAAAGGAGTGGAGAAGGTGGAGGCTTCCAAAGCTGGCTTGTTCACCGGAATGATGCCGATAAGTGCTGCTCTCGTGGCTGTCTTTTTCTTGAACGAAGCATTTACTTGGATGCATGGAGTGGGGATGATCCTCGTACTCGCCTCCATTTTTATCGGTACACAGCAGCCACGTCGTATACATTCGTCGATTGGAAGCTAATAGAAAAATTATGATACAACGGTCTCGGAAACCCTCGCATTTACTCTGCGTGGGTATCCGGGGCTTTTTTTGAAAGAAAACGAAAAGCGCCCTGACACGAGGCCAAGACGCTTTTGTAAGAGTGGTTGTTCCAATTATTTGGTTACTGCATTTTCCAAATCTTTCACACCACTGTAGACCAATTCGAACAAGTCAGCAATGTTTTCTTCTTCAATGCAAGAGAAGGCAATGCGCAAATCGGTTTGACCAAGAGCGATCGTACCGACGCCATACTGTTCCAGCAAGTGCTGGCGCAATGTTTCCGCTTCGACAGTCTTTAGCTTGAGGCACATGAAGTAGCCGGAGTTGAATGGATAGTAAGTCCACACGTCAGCGAATTTTCCGCTGTCGAGCACTTCCTTGACGCGGTTGGCACGGCCTTTCATGATATCGAATTTCTCCTGCTTCTGTGCTTTGTACTCCGGAGCTGTGATTGCGTGCAGTACGAATGTTTGGGAAGGATGCGATCCGCTGGAAAGAGTCGCGCGGATGATTCCCATTGTCTTTTGCTCCAAAGCGCTGAGCAAGTCGCTGGATGGAGATGCATACGTAATGAAGCCAACACGGAAGCCCCATACGTAATCTTCTTTGGTAGCCCCATCTACTTTTACAGGCAGAATGCGCGGGTGAACGTCGCATAGGCTAGCGAAGAGAGATTCGTGCATTGAGTCCTCGAAGAACAAGCCGAAGTACGCGTCATCTGTCACTGCGACAATGTTGATTCCAGACTCGGCGCCTTCTTTGAGTGCAGCGACGATTTGTTTTCCTTCCTCTGGACCTGGTGTAAAGCCAGTTGGGTTATTCGGGAAGTTGAGTACGACGATGGCTTTGCCTTTGTCTTTTTGTGCGAGAATCGCATCACGCAAAGCAGCAGCATTAAATTTCATCTCGTCGTTATATAATGGATAGTAGACCATTTCTGCACCACGGCGGATCGAAAAAGTAAGCTCGTAGTTTTCCCAGTTTTTGTCCGGGATGATGACACTGTCGCCGTTGTCAGCGAACAAGTCAGATACGATGCTCAGGCCATGCGTCAATGCGTTTGTAACGATTGGGCTACTAAACGTATGGTTAGCCAGTGAAGGCTGTTCCTCAATCATTTTTTTACGCCATGCTGCACGCAGCTCAGGCTTTCCTGCTGGGGGAGCATACTCGTAAATGTCTTTTGGCTGGTAAGCAGACAGGTTATCCTGGATGACCTTAAGGTGCATCGGTTGACCGTTTTCCAGTGCAATCCCGATAGTTGCGTTGTACTTTTTCGCTTTTGCTTTCGCTTCTGCCGACTGGCTGAGAATCCCTTCTTTTGGGAAATAAATCAGTTTCGCGATGTCAGACAGCATTTCAAACACGTGCGGGTTTTCCCGCTGGATGGTTTGGTTCAGCGTTGATGCCAATGAATGCATGATAGCCTCCCTCTTCATTTGAAAACATCTATGTTTACCAATAAAGATAGCGTATCTACATGCATTTGTCACCCTTGCCCAGCGGGATATTTCAGATTTTGCGAGGTTCCTTTTGACAGCGAGGAGCGGATTTGCTACCTTGAAATCGAAAACTGAGTAATGCGGGAGGGAGAAGGAAATGGCTGAACGCAGGATCGTTCGCCTGGGGGACCCTATCTTGCGTGAAACTTCAAAAAGAGTACCGTCCATTACTCCACAGGTTGAAAAGATTTTGGATGATATGGCCCAAACGATTTACGCTGCGAAAGGTCGAGCAGGCTTGTCCGCGATACAGATTGGCATCCCGAAGCGTTTAGTTGTGATGGATTGTGGTAGCGGCTTGATTGAACTGATCAATCCGGTATGGATGAAAAAATCAGGTGAGCAGGAAGGGCAAGAAGCTTGTCTTTCGATACCGGGTGTGTTTGGAATCGTCCGTCGGGCGAATTATGTCAAAGTTCAGACGCTGAACCGCCAAGGAGAAACAAAGACAATCGAAGCCGAAGATTTCCTCGCTCGGTGTATTCAGCACGAGATGGACCATTTGGAAGGAATTTTGTTTATTGATCATACAGAAGAGCTCTACTCAGCAAAAACAGGAAAGAAACTGAATCGCAAGGACTTGCACCGGATACAGGCTAAAAGTAGAAACAGAGCATAAACAGCAAGGAGATTGACTCATGAAGCGTTGGAATATTATGTTAACAGGCTTTGGAACAGTAGGACAGCAAGTAGCCAGACTGCTGGAACAGCGACGGGACCGATACCGCGAGCTATATCAAGCGGATGTCAGACTCGTGGGAGTCATTCGTTCGGCTTCCGGTCTCTATGATGAGAACGGAATTGATTCAGGAAAATGGGAAGACTATGCACATACAAAACAAGCAAAGAACCCATCATGGAACGCGCTGGAATTTATCCAATCGGTTCAACCGGATGTGCTCATCGAGGCTGGTCCTTCTGAAAAAGAGGGAGGACCCGGTCTTACTTTTATTCGTTATGCATTGGAACATGCTATACATGCAATCGCGATATCAAAAGGTGCGCTTGTTGTCGATTATGCTGGCTTAGCCGCTCTAGCCAAAAAACATGGCGTCGCGTTGAAAGTGAGTGGGGCAACAGCAGCAGCCCTGCCGACGATCGATCTATTGCAGTATAACTTGGCAGGCTGTGAAGTGAACCGAGTCGAAGGCATTTTTACGGGAACGACTAACTTCGTGCTCACAAAAATGATGGAAGAGGGGCTCACCTGTGTGGAAGCAGTCGAGCTCGCTCAGAAGATGGGGATTGCCGAACCGGACCCTTCTTACGACATCGATGGTTGGGATACAGCTTCAAAGCTCACGATCTTGGCAAACGCCGCTTTTGGTGCGCAAGTAAATCTGACTGATATCACACGCGCAAGTATTCGCGAAATAACCTCGTTACAAATCGAGAACTGGAAAAAGCATACGAAGATTCCCAAGCTGATCGGAAGCATCCAAAAGGAAGCAAATGGCACACTTTCTATAGCAGTGGAGCTTTGTGCAGTGGATCTTACCCATCCATTTGCATCTGTATCAGGTACGACAAAAGCCATACGGGTAGAAACAGATGTCATGGGGGATTTATTGGTCGTTGGAGGAAAATCAGATCCTGTCGCGGCAGCAGCGGCTGCCTTAAAAGACCTTGAACATATCATTAGCAGATAGGTTCATTTGCATGTGCTTCCAGTGTTCCTTAGGAATGAGTCCTTTACAACCGCGAGCATACTAGGGATGCACCACAAAAAACGGCGAGGGGGCCATACGGATGAACCAATCGTCTGATGTCAATGCCGAGCTGCAGCAAGTATCTGCTTACCCAACCAAGCAAAAAATGAATCAAAAGAACGTCGCTTTGGTAAATGAGCAGGATAGCTGCTGCTGTACCCCCAAAAAGCAGGCATCCGAAGCACAGCAGGAATGATGCCTACACGAAAAAGCCGGGTCTCGATTAAGAGACACCGGCTTTTCGTTTCGTACAATGCGTTTTATCCGATAAATTCTTGTACCCAGTAGCCATTTGTGACGCCTACACCAATTTTTGTGAACGCAGGGTTCATAATGTTTTGGCGGTGACCTTCACTGTTCATCCATTGTTGCATAACTTCTTGTGGACTTTGTTGTCCCATGGCGATATTCTCACCTGCAGTCGAGTACTGAATGCCATACTGCTTCATCATGTCAAATGGGGAACCGTACGTTGGGCTGTTGTGGTCAAAATAGTTGTTAGCAGACATATCTTGTGCTTTTGCCAACGCTACTTTGGACAATGCTGCATCCATTTGAACAGGCTTGAGACCTGCTTTGGCACGTTCTTGGTTCACCAAATCCGCGACTTGTTTCGCAAAATCACCAGTTTTTCCTTGTTCCGCTTGATTTACTGGTGCGGCAGGCTGAGTGACGTTATTTCTAGGTTGCGCTGGTGCTGGTTGAACTGGTGCTTGTTGTACTGGTGCTTGCTGCACGGGTGCTGATTGAAAAGATCCTGGTTGAATTGGGTATGGTTGTACAGGTGTAGCTTGTCCTTGCTTTTGATAAAAGTTAAAGAACTGTTGTGCATTTGGTGCTTTTTGGAATTGTCCCATATTTTGACCCACATTGAATTGGAATTGTCCGTTCTTCAATGGGCAGTTAGATGCTGCGGAAGCAGAAGAAGCAAACCCTGTCAAAGCCAAGCCTAGACCAAGAGTCATCGCGATTGTAACAGAACCAAAACGTTTCATTAAACAAATCTCTCCTTTTTTTTGCCTACGAGGTTAGTTGTCGGATTCGGGTTGAGGAAACAACCCTACGCCAATTCGGCGATTCACCCCATGTGGAATTGCTCATCCACTAAAAAGTCCCCCGCACTTCCTTTTCAGAAAGTCTCGGCTTATTTCGTTTGGCATGAACAACGATATCAGACAATCCCAATCGAAATAAAGGAGTAATATATGGCAAAAAGCTAGAATCGTTGATAAATTAGGCTCATTTCGCTTCGTTTGATTGTTCCTTCCATGCGGTTAAGCCGCCTTCCAATGCATTTGCTTGAAAACCATGCTCACGAAGAAGATTGGCAGCTTTTTGAGCTTTGTTACCTGTTGTACATACGGTAACAATCTGCACATTTTGCGCAAGTTTTTCGGTTTCTTCATCGAACGGCTTGTCCTGTTCCTTCATTAGAAGATAGGGTGCGTTTCGGGTCGATGCATTATCGTGAACGAGGCTGCCGGTGATAAATTTCTCGACGTCGCGTACGTCTAATAATAGTACAGGCACTTTCTTTTCAAGCATTTCTGATAATTGAATGGTTGTCAAAGTATGATTCTGCAAATGAAATCCCTCCCAATGCTATTGTAACAGAGTATCGCCTTCCCAGTATAAGGGTGAACGGTTGCTTTTGTTGTACAACCATGGTAGAATGAGATTGCTACTTGAAAAATTGATACCTAATCATTCATCGAGGTGTTTGTATGCTGATGGATAACATTTTTGAATCCCCGATTCACACTGGCGCGGTCATCGGAGCCGCAAGGATGGAAGAGAGGAAGGGCTTTCATTGTTTTAGGTTTTCAAAAGGTTTAGTTTTTAATTTTGCAGTTCCGTCCCATGACATTTGCATATTTGCTGAGTAGGTAAAATTCACATATCATGAAGGCGTATCATAGCACATGATCTGGTATTCCTTCATGATATGTGAGCTTTATTTGCTTCGGTAAATATGACTAGCATATTCAAATTGAATTTTTGGAGGTTTTTTTAAATGCAAACGAACGGAACAGTAAAATGGTTTAACGCAGAAAAAGGTTTCGGTTTCATTCAAGTAGAAGGCGGAGACGATGTATTCGTACACTTCAGCGCAATCCAAGGTGACGGTTTCAAAACTTTGGACGAAGGTCAAAAAGTTCAATTCAACATCGTTCAAGGCAACCGTGGCCCACAAGCTGAGAACGTAGTAAAACTGTAAGTCTCCTTTTAAAAGAAACTGTCCTTTCGAGGGCAGTTTCTTTTTTGGCGTGGTCGTAGAAGTAAAATGTAATGCTGCCCGTTGTCAAGACACGATTTTTTGAGGAATAAGTTATGTCCTCCTTTTCGTAGTCCTAGTGTTTAGGATGCGATTTTTTCGATAGTATGGGCGTAAAATTGATCTGGTTTTGCTTCATTTAGAGATTGATGAGGGCGCTCCTGGTTATAAAATTGGACATAACGAACTATCTCTCTGAACTCTTAACGAACTTTATCATCAATACACCATCTTGCAGTTCGGCAGAATAACAATTTTCGTTTAAATTTTCAATTGAATATTGATATTCGAGAATTGCATCTGCCATTTCTTGAGTGAATCTCCCCTTAAAATACGGTATATTTAGTTTAGTTCCAACTTGAAAATCTTCATCACAACAATTAATATCAATGTGTTCTATTATCGTTTTAACTGGATCGCTTAAATCAGCCCATTTTAAATTACATTGATTATTCACCACTTTCCTCCCCCTTAAAATTATCTTTTCATTACATCAGAAGTTAAGTCATAAAGCACATTATTATTACCCTCAAGTACGATATATCGACGATTGATTTCGTTATTTGTTTTTAGGATGCAATTTTTTAGATAGTATGGACGTAAAATTGATCGGGTTTTGCTTCATTTAGAGACTCATTTCGTACTTGCCAGCAATTTCGTTCACGGTCTGCTCCTCCCGGAGGACCTCCAGGACAACCTTTGTTTTAAACTCTGAGGTATATTGGTTCCGTTTTTCCATGCTCTTATTATAACTTATTTTTTAACCTCCCGTGTCTCAGTCTATGGGAGCATTATAAAAGGCGTTGGGATCGTCCTCAGCGCCTGTTCCTGCATGCGTATGGATAAAAAAAGGAACTATGGCGTCCCACCATAATTCCTCATTTTCTTCCTACAAAATAGTTAAATACAAGTTTCGATTTCGATTGTTTGGAATTGACTATCAAGCACTGTAAGACCAACAACTTGACCGCCGCCGATAGAAGTACGGCCATAAGTGGTGAGAAGTACATTTTCGTTGTTACGTGCTACGGTGAGGCGAACTTCATAGTGGTTGGAAGCGGGGACAAGTCCATTGAATACAGTACGAGTATTGGCTGGGATAAATTGCGTGATGTCCACCAAGGTACTAACCGGATTGGTTTGCGTAACCGCAGCACCCCAGTTCAATATTTGCACACGTACTTCAACATCCTCTGTGTTCAGATTGACCAGGTCGAGGTGAGCGGTGAGAGCAACACTAAGGTTGTTTTGCAAAATACCAGTCGTTCTCACAATATTTCGTCTTGGGCGTCTGTGGTTTCTGCTTTCATTACCACCTTGATCGTCGTCGTATTCGATTTCAGACATCCATGTTCACTCCATTCTTGTGTAATCTAGTGGGACAATAATACGATATTGTTTCTTGCCTTGATTTGTAACGGCGAACGTAAGGGGACGAGTAACTATTTTTGATAGAGGATGGTGGAGGTTTTGGGAGAAACGCCTGTATGCAAACAACTAAACTATACGGCTCGATTTGATTGGGGATACGAAGGGGTGGAACAGGTCGGTGCAACATCGGATATGATCGTCATTATCGATGTGCTCTCCTTCAGCACGTGTGTCGACATCGTAACGGGACGTGGAGGGATCGTCTATCCTTATCAGGTAAAGGATGAGTCAGCCGTAGCATTCGCTACACAAAAAGCAGCGCTGCTCGCTGGAAAACGTGGAGAACCAATCTCCCTTTCACCCGCCTGTCTGAAAACGGTTCCGATGGGAAGTAGAATGGTGTTGCCCTCGCCAAATGGATCGACCTGTACCTTGCTGGCAAAGAAAACAGGGGCGAAGGTAATCGCTGCGTGCTTGCGAAATGCATCATCCGTCGCCAGATACATACAACAGCAGAAAGGAACTGTGACGGTTATTGCTTGCGGTGAACGATGGGGAAATGGAGCATTGCGACCCGCTATTGAGGATATGATTGCGGCAGGTGCGCTGCTTCACGAATTGGAGGAATATCGATTGTCACCAGAGGCCAAAATGGCGGTGGCAGCTTTCCGATCAGCCCAAGATCATCTTCTTGCTTACTTGCAGAAATGTGCTTCTGGTCAAGAACTGATCAGCAAGGGATACCCGGAAGATGTCGCACTTGCAGCGGAATGGAATCAGAGCTGCACGGTTCCAGTGCTTAACGCTGATTTTGCTTACGAAGCTAATTAGTCTTTTCGCATAAAGAATCCCTCATTCGGTAACCATGGTTATGAACCACACATGAGAAAAACTGGACAGGGAGGATTCATATGGATGATAACAGCAAGTCCATCAGCCAGTCAGAAGAAAATATCCTGACGAATCGCCAAGGCCATCCGATTACAGACAACCAGAACCTGCGGACCGTTGGAAATCGCGGGCCAACGGTTCTGGAGAATTACAACTTTCTGGAAAAAATCACACATTTTGATCGGGAGAAAACACCTGAGCGTGTCGTGCATAGCCGAGGAGCAGGTGCGCGTGGCTATTTTGAAGCGTATGGAACCGCTGGTGATGAGCCGATTTCTACGTACACGAGAGCAAAGCTGTTTTCGGAGCAGGGGAAAAAAACGCCTGTGTTTGTACGGTTTTCTACGGTTATTCATGGCACACATTCTCCCGAAACATTGCGCGATCCACGTGGGTTTGCGGTGAAGTTTTATACAGAGGACGGGAACTGGGATCTGGTTGGCAATAACCTCAAAGTTTTTTTCATTCGGGATGCGATGAAGTTTCCTGATCTTGTACATGCGTTCAAGCCTGATCCTGCCACAAACATACAAGACGTGGAACGGATCTTTGACTTTATCTCGAACACGCCTGAGGCCATGCATATGATCACGTTTTTGTTCTCCCCGTGGGGAATACCAGCGAACTATCGGCAAATGCAAGGCTCTGGCGTAAACACGTACAAGTGGGTAAACCACGAAGGAAAAGCGGTCCTGGTCAAATACCATTGGCAGCCATTAACGCAAGGGATTAAAAATTTGACACAAAAACAGGCGGAAGAGATTCAAGGGAAAAACTTTAATCATGCCACACAGGACTTGTACGAAGCGATTGAGCGAGGAGAATATCCGGAGTGGGAAATGTGCGTCCAGATCATGAGTGATGACGATCACCCTGAGCTCGATTTTGATCCACTTGATCCAACGAAAATATGGCCCGAAGATCAATTCCCGTTTCTTCCTGTAGGCAAAATGGTACTGGATAAAAATCCGGATAACTATTTTGCAGAGGTCGAGCAAGCAGCATTTGGGACAGGTGTTTTAGTGGATGGACTTGATTTTTCTGATGACAAGCTACTGCAAGGTAGGACCTTCTCCTACTCCGACACGCAGCGTTATCGGGTTGGCGCCAACTACTTGCAGCTTCCGGTCAACGCTCCCAAAAAGCATGTCGCTACCAACCAGGAAGGCGGTCAAATGCTGTACCATGTAGATCGAGCGCAGCGACATATTAACTATGAGCCATCGACGATTGGCGGATTGCAGGAAGCCAAGCAAGCCGCTCCTGATCATCAGCCAGAAGTAGAAGGGAAGGTCGTTCGTCAAAAAATTGATCGCACCAACGATTTCAAACAGGCGGGAGAACGTTATCGCCTCATGGAAGACTGGGAAAAAGAAGACCTCATTGCCAATCTGACGGATGCACTCCTCTCCTGTGATCCTCGCATTCAAGAAAAAATGCTTGGATTCTTCTCACAATGTGACGAAGAGTACGGTCAGCGTTTGAAAGCTGGAGTCGCACAGGGCAATGGCGGAAATAGTAAAGAGATGGGCGGACCGATGGGCGCAACGAATCCCGGGGCGGCTGTCAAGGAAGCCGAACAGAAGTCCCGTCCGTCCAAGCCTTACTGATGACCCGAGTCAACAACAAGACTGAATGAACAGCGGAGCTTTGCCGAAGCCATGGTAAAGCTCTTTTTTGTATCCGGTTGCAATTTGACTTAACAATCAGTAGGCTAAAACGTATGGGATCGATTTGCCAAAGGAGACGTCATTCATGTCAAAAGATAATAAAACACATCAACATATTGTAGAAGCAGCCTATCAATTATTCGCGGAGCATGGGATTGAAAAGACGAGCCTGACGATGATTGCTACAGAAGTAGGGATTACGAAGCCGGCGATCTACTACCACTTTGCATCAAAGGACGCACTTCTCGATTATTTGTTTGATCAACTGTTTGGAAACTATACATTCTCTCATTTTTTTACGGTTACAGATTTTACAGCTGACAATTTCACGGAACTTCTTATCGAAACTGGGTTGAAGCTATTGCCGAGCGAGGAAGAGGATTATGCCTTTTTACGTGTCTTCAATCAATTTCTGCTGTCTGTCAGTCAAAAAGAGAAGTACCGTGACAAGCTACGTATGATGCAAGAAGATTTTTTGCAGGGCTTTACCTCCTTATTAGAGCGAGGAATAGAGTTAGGTGTCGTCACGCCTGATCGTGTCGTAGCAAAAGCTCATATTCTAGCACTCGTCGTTGATAATATTAGTAATTACATGCTGATGGGAATTGAGCTAGATCAGAGGGATATCTGGACTGAAACAGTGAGAAGCGTGCTAAAGTAATCGAAAAAACAGTGACGCAATTCGAGTTACCAGCGTCTTACAAATGTTTACATTAGACGATGGCGAGGAGATTCATAATGATACGAAGAGAGAAATGGGTAGCACTGTTGAGCTATACCGCGGTACTCTCCTTATTGACGACGGGTGGGGTCGTTGCTGCATCCCCTGCGAAGGCAGGTTCCACTAAAGTAGAAACATCGGCTGGCACGATAGGCAATACCGAGGTGAAGCTACAGGCTTGCAGTCAAGATGACACGAAAGCGGATGTTTCGGACATAACTGCGAAGTCTTGGAAATCATTGGAGAATAAGCCGGTGCTGAAAGGGATTACTGCCATTGCAACAGGCGTCATTTTTGATGAAGCAGGCTATGGGTGGAGGCCAGGTATTTCGTATGCCTTCACCGAGGATGGGCAAGTGTGGAAATGGGGCTATCAATCTGACAAGAAGTATGAACCGCACAAGCTAGCAGGGATCAAAGATGCCAAGCAAGTCACGACGGATTATGTCCTGACGGGTGCCGGTGATGTATGGCAGATCGATGAAAAGAAAGTACCAGAAAAACTGGCCGGTCTGGATAAAATCAAGAACATTCAGCAGCTCGATCTTCATGAAGGCGTACTCTTTTTACTGAAAGAAGACGGTACCGTACTGAAATGGGAAAAAGGAGCGAAAGCAGCAGAAAAGGTGACGAAGCTTTCGAATATCCGTGACATGTATAGCTCAGCCTTTTCCTTGTTTGCAATAGATGACCAAGGGAAGCTTCTTTATCTCGATGGCAAATCCGGAGAGCTGAACACAGAAAACCTGCAGGTAATGGATATCCCAGGGAAAGTCAAACAAATAGCCGTCGATTACACGGATCGCGCCTTAATCCAAACAGAAAAAGGCGAAATGTATAGCTATAATACAAAAGAAAATGAAAAAGTAGTGCGTGCCGCTCATGCAGATGGTGCCACACGGATGGCAGTTGGCGGAGAAGGATTGTACTTGATCGTAAAAGCGGACGGAACTGTCTGGGGCTGGGGAGATAATACACTTGGAATGCTCGGTGCGAATCTGGAAAATGAGCTCGAGGAGCCTGTCAAAATAGCGGGTCTTTCTGGTATGACAGACGTACAAGCAGGAACCGACCATGTGATTGCTCTCGATAAAAAAGGAAACGTCTATTCATTTGGCAGCAATATGACAGGACAGCTGGGACGAATCCCTGTTACGTTTGACAAATGGACAGAATTGGGCGAATTACGTGATGTAAAACAAGTAGTAACTGAGCTGAATCGACCGTACTTCGTTCGTAAGGATGGTTCTGTATGGAGTTTTGGCGCGGATCGAGTGCCATATGAAGTGAAAGGACCTACGAAAGTAAAAACATTGGATAGCATCATGGATTCTCCGGTTACCTTAAATGAGAACGGACAAATCCAGTTGTGGACCAGTGAATTTAGCAGCTGTGAAACATTGGCACTGCCTTCTCGGATCAAGGATTTCGTTGGTGGAGAGGAGCATCTCTTGTTACGTACGGAAGATGACCAATTCCTGACGGTGGAATTCAGTTTTGATTCCGCTGAACGCGGAGGGGTATATGTCATCACGAACTTGCGCCCACAAAAAGTGGAAACCCTCAAGATCGATTCAAAATTGGCAGCGGATGTGACCAAGCTTTATTCCAATCTTTATACGTTTTTTGCTGTGACGAAAAATGGTCAGGTATTGTACGCAGAACGGAAGAATGATGAACCGTTCACTTCATTTGCACAGATAGCTGGTTTGGAAGGAATTCGTGAGCTTGCACCTGAGTATTTTGTCCGTTATACAAAGGATATCGCATCAGTTTGGGCGATCAACGAAGCAGGTAAGGTTCAGGAATTGCAGGTTTACCCTGAGAGCGAAGGAAATGACGCAGGAGCTATCAAAGTGAAGTTGGAACCCAAAACGGAAGAAGACATTGCCATGATGAGCGGACGTTTGCGGATTACGAAGGATGGGCAAATCTTTGAACATGAATGGGAACCGCTTAAAAAACAAAAAGTGGCTGCGCCTGTTAGACTGATTTCCTCTTCGTACGACTATGCGATCGAAGGACCAGGCTCGCATTATCATGTACTGGTCACTGAAGATGATAAGATCGTATTGATTGGCGATAATCCATACGGAAAAGGTGAGCTTCAACCAGATATGGTCAGACAATAAAAGACGGGAAGAAGAGCACAGTGGGAGCATTCATTTTCCACTGTGCTTTTTTATTTTGCCGTTTTTAGAAGGTGTGGAAAAAGATGGTAGGCAGTTTAAATTTACAATTGTAAATCTAAGAGGTGATGACGTGATGAGCAATATTCCGAAAATATCGGAGGCCGAGTGGGAAATCATGAAGGAGATCTGGAGAGATCATCCAGCAACAGCAGAGCAAATCATCGAGCGTTTACCAGCCGATATCGAATGGACAGAGCAGACGGTGCGCACGTTTTTGAACAGGTTGCTCAAAAAGAAAGCAATCAGCAAATCTGGCCGCAGCTACCGATATTTCCCACTCGTCCAAGAAGCTGAATGCAAACGGGCTGAAAGCGAATCCTTTTTGAAACGTGTTTTTAATAGGGCTGTAGGCACGATGATGACCAATTTTCTCGAAGATGTGCAGTTATCCACGAAGAAATAGACAAGCTGCAAAAAATATTGACGGAAAAACAAAAGAAAAAGCAATGATGAGGGACCTGTAAATGGATATTCTAGCGAGTATTTTTTTGTGGATGTGCTACGCCTCGTTGGGGGCAAGCCTAGTAGCTATTTTGTTGGTAGCCATAAAAAAAGGAGTTAGCCAAGCGATTAGCTGGCGCATGCATCATTTGTTATGGTTCATCGTTTTGGCAGGCCTAATGATCCCCGTGCTACCGGAGAGTTCATTCAGCCTCTTTACCTGGGTTTTCTGGGCAAGTAACAGCATGTCGGCTGACCAGCCGCTTTCTTTCTCCGCAGAACCACAACTAATGCCAAACACACAACTTCCTGTCGTCATCTCAGAAGTCTCCCACGGATTAAAAGACAACGAGAAAAATCAGATACAAACCGAAGCAGCTAAGGATGAAGGGATGAATGCAGTTTCCTCGCATCCAGTCTATATCCAAGTTCTCACAGCAGTGTAGCTTGTCGGAGTAGTCTTTTTGTTGGCGAGGCTCTTCGCCTATCTGTACAAGATGCACAATAAAGAACGCTTTTTAATGCGAGTGACGGATGAGAGAGTGTTTTCCATCATGGATGATTGCAGAAAGAAGTTTGGGGTAAAAAGGAAAATACACGTCTATACAGGGACACTGGCGAAGGGCCCGTTAATCTCTGGTCTGTTTTCACCTTGGGTTTATTGTCCGCGGGACGTATATCAATCGTTGTCAGACGCCGAGTTGTACCACGTCTTCTCGCATGAACTCGCTCATCTGGATAAACACAAGCGCACCATTCATCTCACGTTTGAAAATCCTGAAAAACCAAAAACGATCGTGTTGTTTGCCCAAATCAAGGACAAATCCATTGTGGAAAACATGAGAAAAACAAAAAAAGTTCCCTTTTGAGAGAATAGACGGTGCAAAATTTGAAGTTCCTGTCACTTCTTTGAACATCAGTGGCCAAGAAGTATTCCGCACAGCGCCGTATAAAGTCGATGATACACTTAGTAGCCCAAAGGATAAGGACAACCACACTTATTTTTGGTTAAAAGAAGATGTCTGCTTGAAAGTGACGTTCAAAGAAGTAGAAGCGGACGTGCAACAGCAATTGGTAGCAGCTCTGGTAAAGGAAAAGGCGATTGATCTGAAAAAGTAGCGGGAACATGTAGAGTCTGTACATAAATCGTGCAGACTCTTTCCTTTTCCCCGATGAGAGGACAATGTAGAATTATGTCGAATGAATATTTATGAATAAGCATGAGCCTATAAGTACGTTGGTTCTATGGAAAGGGAGAATCTATGTAAATGCAGAAGTCATCAAATTCGTCCAAGGAAAACAGCGCTGCATGCTGCCAACCGTCGATTTCGCCGGCAGACGATTCTGCACGGATATTAATAGAAGGAAACACCGAAGTTATCGCACAAATGAACATGATTAACTTGACGGAAGAGGATTTGCAATTAATCGCAGCGTTTCGTCCTGTCATTGAGACTGAAATTGAGCAGATTACTTCTTCTTTTTATGAATCGATTCTCCATGTGGACTCTTTGAAACAAATCGTGATGGAGCACACAACCGCTGAACGTTTACGTCAAACCTTAATGAATCATTTAATCGAGATGTTTGACGGCCGGATCGATCCTGCCTTCATTGAAAAACGATTGAAGATTGCGATGGTTCATCAAAAAATCGGGCTTCCTCCCAAGTGGTACATGGGTTCTTTTCAAAACCTGTTAGGCACACTCATGCGAATGATAGATGATCGGAAAGACGATTATCCTGACTCGAAAAAACTCGCTCAAGCCATTACGAAGCTGCTCAGCTTTGAGCAGCAATTGGTCCTGGAGGCGTACGAAGACCAGATACGTATGCTGGAGCATCGCGCGAAATCGATGATGGAATATCAGGCGTTTCACGATGATTTAACCGGCTTGCCGAACAGAAGGAAGCTCCATCAAGCCTTGCAGGAGGCGATTGTTAACAATAGCGAACAGGATACGCGATTTGCTGTGCTGGTATTGGACATCGATTGTTTTAAAATGATCAATGACTCTCTGGGCCATATGTATGGGGATCATTTTTTGCAAGAAGTGAGTGAGCGGATAAAAAAAAGCGCGGAAGGATTCGATGTGATGATTGCTCGTATGGGTGGTGATGAATTCGCACTGATCTGCCAAAATGTTGAAGATGATCACGAGTTTTTGACGTTGGCTGATCGAGTGGTCAAGGAAATCGAGATCCCCTATCGCTTGCAAGGAAAAGATTATTACGTCTCGGCGAGTATTGGAGTAGCGGTGTATCCCGACCACGGATGTAGTGAAGAGCAATTGCTCAAAAATGCTGATGCTGCCATGTACGGAGTGAAGAAAAACGGCAAAAACGGATTTCAGCTTTTTACCAATGAGCTCGATGACCAAGTGTTGATGCGTATCGAACTGGAGAGGGATTTGAGAAAGCGGTAAAGAATGACGAGCTGGTTTTGTACTACCAGCCACAGATTCAAACGCCCATTACCAGCAACGGAAGTAGAGATTTCTAAACAGTCGATGGAATCATTTTGAAATTATTGATACAATGATGAGAGTCCCTTCGGGGGCTATTTTTTTAAGGAGGGTTTTTCCGATGAAGAACATTACGTTCATCAAACATGTCTATGAAACGCAACTGGGGGGTGAAATCTACTATGAACCCTAGTATTTTGAATGGCACCAGAAATCATCTGATCAACCAGCTTGTCTTTTTTGACGAGCAGTATTCACTCTTTTACGATCAATATGTACGGAACTACGGAAAAGAAAAGCAATCCATCGATGAGATTGTCGAGCGTTACAAGCAAACACTCGAAAGCCTTTTGGCAAAAGAAGACAGTGCACTCTTTCAATCGCTTAAAGCAATTACTTTATTAGGCAGCAGCGTAAAAGTGCTATTTGAAGAAGATCATTTTGAGGAGTCATTTACTGTGGTGTATCCCACAGACATTGACCCGGATAACAACAGAATTTCATTCTTATCGCCCATAGGCAGGCAGCTGCTGCTAGCGGCTCCACACGATTCTGTTGTGCTGGAAAGTCCGGTTGGCAGGCAACAGGTGCAGGTACGGGAGATAAGCTTTACATATATGGGGGGATTCTCGTCACCTTAGAAATCTACCCATCGCATCGATCATGTAAAAAGACACTAACACGATGTTAGTGTCTTTTCTTGTCCATTTTAGTAAAATGCAAGAAAAGCATGCTGTGCGTACAGGAGGAAAAGACGATGAAAACAATTGCCTGTCCAACATGTGATCAGGACGTGCAATGGGATATGAATGACCTGCAGAAGCTGAAGGCGCGGTGGGTGATGGTTTGCGAAAAATGTGGTGACTCGTTATTCAGCGTGTCAGAAGAAGAAAAGGAAATGATTCTGGTAGGCATCCGCTTGACGGAAGAGTATGTACCGGATATCATCCATGCTTATCACAATGAGGATGTAAAGAAACTCCCTTCTAGGGTTTGGTTTGGAGAAATCAAAAAAAGCAAGTGAGAGTAGGACTGATTGCAAGCTTTCATCATACTTCGAAAAACATGGAAAAATGGGTCCCTAGACGCTAGCGATTTCTTAGTGTCTTTTTATATTTATTCAGGTAAAATTTAGTCGAACGATATTTCGGAAAAATAGAGTTAAAAGAAGGGATTTCATGATTGTTCTTGGGATGATGATTTTCATTTGGTTGTTATCTCTCTGGCTGCAGCCGATCCTACAACCTTATGTGGAAGCCTTTCTGCTCTCATTATATGGGGACAGATATGAAACGTACATTCCTTATAAAATGACAGCCTTACATTATGTAGTATATGCCATGGCACTTGGTTTCATCCTTGGACTGCCACTTGAAATTAAATACAAAAGGGCAAAGTCAAAATGTCTCAAGAAGCTCAAGTTTTTTGACAGCCTCGAGTCCGAGAATATCCTGTTTATTCTTTCTCTTGCGCGTGATCAGCAGGGCTATGTGACGCCAATGGATATCGCGTCCCAATCTACTCTTACGATAGAAAAAGCCCAAAATATTTTAAGTAAGCTTCAAAAAGACGGTTTCGCTGAGCTAAGTGTAACTGAAAAGGGTGACATTCTCTATTATTTCGCGGGCTTTACTGAAGGTGAGGAATGAGCGGCGAATGATTAAATTTTTTGGTAGGTTAGTGATTCTTTTTTATGTTGTTGGCTTTTTTCTCATCCTTGCTTTGCTTCCTGGTATTTTTGTCATTGATGGAATCTACCGAGTCTTAGACAACACAATCTTCTTAGCAATCTTTATGAGTCTCATTTCCATTGGTTACGCGTTGTTTTGCATGGAAGGAAAAAGGCTGGAAAAAAAGCAAATGCAACGAACACAGCAAGCCGTTGCAATGACGGTCGCCAATCGTAATCATGGAGTCGTCTCTGTTGCATCGTTTGCGCTGGAATCGGAGTTGCCGCTATCGCAGTGTGAGGAAATTCTAAAAGAGATGGAACACCGAAAGGTTCTGAGGACTTCCTCCTTACTTGGCAAGATGGCCGTCTATCAGTTGGATGATCACGTATACGGACAAATGCCTTATGAAAGTGACGACAACGAGGAGGCTGATGATGAGGACTCAGAGTATGATGATGAGGACTCAGAGTATGATGATGAGGACTCAGAATATGATGATGAGGACACAGAATATGATGATGAGGAAACACAAGAGCTGGAACAATCGCAGCGCATACGCAAAAAAAGAATCGTTCGTGCTGTATTCATTACAGTTATCGGCACATTGATTGTGATCTCCGAAGAACAGATCTTACTAAATGTGAGCGAGTATCTCTATGCTGCAATTACTGCACTTATCTTTCTCGTTTTTATCGGACGTTACCTATTGTCCTCCCATCGAAAAGCGGATCAACGCCATTCGGAACACGATGTTTTGAGGTATGTCATGGATAAGGAAGGGGAACTCAATCCGAAAGAGATTCCTTATTATACGCATGAAAGCTATCAATCGATGGAGCCCATGATCGATAAATGGCACAAAAGAAACTACTGCTCGATTACGCATCAAGAAGACGGGGGAATCATTTATCTCTTTCCGAATTATACGGATGAGTCGGAAGTGTGCGAATATGACGAAGAGTATGATCCGATCCCTGAATGGATCGATAAAAGGTCGAGATTTCTACTATTTTGCTGTTTAGCATTTGTCTTCAGCTATGTAGGCGGCTATGCCCTTGTACATTGGAACAGCCTTATCTTCATTCTCGCTTGTACCATCATAGGAGGGATCTACGGTCATTTTGCCTTCACACAAAAACCGGAGCTAGAGAGAATGGAGCGAATCGCACTGCAAGTAGCTACGAAGAAGGGCGGTGCTTTAGCTGTTTACGAGTTGGCTTACAATGCCAGAATCACAATGGATGAAGCGGCGAAGGTATTAGAAAAATGGGAGCAAACGAACATTGCGAGAAAAGTGTATCCGGAGGAAGGCGTGCCAGTTTACATGGTGAGTGGCGTGGTTTCTAAAGAACAAAGACTAAGCTCGGAGCATGTTTGAATACACTCCCATAATCTGCACATACTACCATCACTCTATCAATCACAACCAGAGGTGAACAGCAATGGCACGTTCGAATTCCTTGGTTTCTGGACAAGCTCGCGCAGCACTTGATCAATTAAAGTACGAGATCGCTGCTGAATTTGGAGTCGAGTTGGGCGCAGATACGTCGGCACGCCAAAATGGCTCTGTCGGCGGAGAGATGACAAAGCGTTTAGTACAATACGCGGAACAACAAATGTTTCGTCTGTAATCCCACTACTATTCCATCAGCGAGCTGATCAAACCTCTGCAAGCGGTGGCGAATATAACGGGAATGAAATACTTGAAACCATTCTTGTTCCAAGGGGTATTGGGGGCTTCGGATGAACAAATTCAGCACAGTGCAGAAGAATATGTGGCTCATGCACTAAACGCTACCATGGAGCCGATAGGAAAATAATCAGACACGAGAGACGATGAGAAAGTTTTCATCGTCTTTTTTGTATGGCTTGAAGAGGTTCTGGGTGCCCCAGCAAAAACCCTTGACCAACAGGTACGCCAAGTGCCAAAGCGACAGATAAGTCTTCCGGCTCCTCGATTCCTTCCAGTACCAGCTGTATTTGATCTTGGCAGTAATGGAGGAAAAGTGAGACGAGCTTTTGCTTATTCGGCATGGAGGACAATTGCTTGCCGAAGTACCTGTCGAGCTTAACGATATCTGGTTCATACTCCACAATCTTTTTTAATGACGCGGCACCCGAGCCGATATCATCTAATGCGATCAGGAATCCATGCTGACGCAGCTCACGTATTTTTTGTCCCAACAATCTTATCTCCCACATCTTGTCTTCTTCATTGGCCTCGTTAATCTCCAAGACAATTCGATTGTTCCAGGACCCAAACAAGCCCTCGGTAATAAACGATAGGAAAGCAGGATTCAACAACGTAGAAGGAAACACATTGATGAACAAGAGCGGGACATGATCGTGAATAGTCACACTCGTAAAGTAGGATTCAATTGCTGTTTTCATCGACAACGTATCCAATTCATACAAGTGTCCTTCTGCACGAGCCTTTCGAAAAAGGAATGCTGGTGAGTGGCGTGTAGAGGATCGAAGAAGTGCTTCGTACCCGAAAAATTGTCCTGTCGTCAGATGCACCAGGGGCTGAAAAACAGGATATGGCGGTTCCTTTGCCAATACAACGTTCATGGAATCATATTCCTTCCTGCACCAAATATTTGACTTTAGGAAAAATTGTTTCCTTAAGGAAAGATAAGTTGTCGATATTTTACAACATAGCGGTGTTGTTTGCAATGAAAGCTTCATGCGCAATTAAGTTTTGCATCAAGGAAACAAAATTGCATATGTACAAAATATTTTTCATCTTGTAAACTAGGCTTGTAACCGACAATCAAGATTGGAGGAAATAGGAAATGGAAGCCTTTATGTTACCGGAACTGCCATATCGCTATGATGAGCTGGAACCTTACCTCGATGCGAGAACGATGGAAATTCATCACGGAAAGCATCATGCAACGTATGTGGCCAACTTAAACAAGGCGCTAGAAAACTACTCGCAGTTCAGGAATGCTTCGGTTGAAGAACTAATCAGTAACTTGGAGGATATCCCGGAAGACATTCGCATGGCAGTTCGAAATCATGGGGGCGGGCATTATGGACACAGCTTGTATTGGTCGATCATGAGTCCGACTGGCGGAGGGAAACCAACAGGGGATATTGCGAAAGGAATCGACAAGTATTTCGGAAGTTTTGAGGAAATGAAGGATGAATTGACAAAAGCAGCTGTCAGTCGTTTCGGTTCAGGATGGGGATGGCTCGTTGTCAACGGAGACAAGTTGGAAGTGACGAGCACGCCCAATCAGGATACTCCTTTTATGGAGAAGAAAACGCCGATATTGGTCGTAGATGTGTGGGAGCATGCTTATTACTTGCAGTATCAAAATAAACGCCCTGATTTTGTCTCGTCGTGGTGGAATGTGGTCAACTGGGAGGAAGTCAATCGTTTGTATAACGAAGCAATCCGCTAAGGCAGGTCCAGCCATGAACAGACACGCGGTCTATTTTCAAGAACAGGAAAAACGTCGAGAAATTTTGGTGTTGCTTAAGAAGCGCCGTTCGGTTAGTGTACAGGAACTGTCAAAGCATCTCGGCATAACTAAAGTCGCGGTGCGTAAGCATTTAGATGTTTTGCATAGGGAACGGTATATCGAATCTCGAATCGTTCGCCAACGAACAGGCAGACCAGCCTATGTGTATCATCTAACGAATACTGCTGAACAATTATTTCCGCGTCACTACAGCGATTTAGCTACAGAGATGGTGGCGGGTATTCAGGATTTGTATGGGGAAACTTTCGTCGATCAATTATTTGAGAAGCGAAAGGGGCGGATGCTGCAAACCTATCGAGAGATAATGAGAGGTCAAGGGTTTGACCAGCGAGTGAAAACGTTGGCGAGCATACAAAAGGAAGAAGGATACATGCCTCACTTGGAAAAAATCAGAGATGGTTTGTATACGCTCGAAGAAGCAAATTGTCCTCTCCTACAAGTAGCCATTGGCTATCGCCAAGCATGTCAATGCGAGCTCTCCTTGTTTGAGTCGCTAGTAGACGCGCATGTAGAACGCACTTCGTGTATGGCGGAAGGACAAGTGAAATGCCGTTACCTGATAAAAGATAAGCTCAGCCATGAAGAATCGTAGTGAGCAAGACATCCGTTACAAGGGCGGATGTCTTTTTGTTGTAAGCAAGGGGGGCGGTCGGTAATTCATAATTTTGGCAAGGCGGGGCAACGTCTTTCTCGGGTTTTGGGGAGAGGGTTGTTCTTTTTTGTCATGGGAAGACGAATTGTTTACCGAAAGGGCAAGTGTCTATACAATCTGACGGGCGATCACGTATGGATAAAGGGAGGAGTATTTGGATGGAAAGGAGTGAGGACATGTCGATTGACAAGAAAAATTCTAAGAATAGAAAGCCGATTCTTAACCATCGAGGCACCTTGAAAAAGTCGAGTGCATCACTCCCGCTCCTCTTTGTCGCACCGAAGGAACAGATGCAGCGTCAGGTAGGTGCCATGGATAAGCAGAAATTGTATCGCTCCAAGAAACCTAAGGGAAAACGAAACCACGCGCCTCGGACTCCGGTCAATCAGACAGCTACTGAACAAGTCACACCACAGTCCACTTCTCCCACCTCCATGGATGCCAAGGATCTTACGCAAGAAAACAACAGACCTCAGCAAGAACTGATTCAAGCAAAGGTAGTCTACGTGGAAAAGGCGGGTCAATCGTTCATGCAGGTTGCTTTCCTAGAAGAAATTTGGGACGTAGAATGGGTCCATTCCTTACGCGTGCCCTGGAAGCTTGATTGGAAAGAGATGGAATGTCAAAGTAAGATCGATGTCCAACACGTTCGCCACGATGATAGCAAAAAGATTGTCTGGCTGTCAGGTGAGGTGGAAATCAAGGGTTTGGGGTTCACTGTCCATTCGCAAAAAGTAGAGCATGAAACGATTCGCATTCCCTTTACCTCCACAGTATTACGACCTTCCTTGCCCAAAGCAAATGTAGGAACAAGTGCCATTCTCCTCACAGCACCAGCTTGTCCGACCAATAGATGGGTAGAAACGGGGGACTGGCAAATCAACATCACGGCAGATCCGCTCACCCATTCGCAATCAGGATGGAAGGGGTTCAGCGGCTTGGCAACCATTAGCGGTCGTGTATGGTGGTATCGGAAGCAGCTGGTTCCCGTTCCGCCCCCATACATAACGAAGAAGGTAAACAGTCTGTTCTAGAAAAAAGGGCAGATAACGCTTGGCATTAGCCAAATCCATGTTGAATCTAGTCCATATAATATAAAGAGAGTAGGTGGCTGATAAAGGAGTGAGTATAAATGGGTATACATGGTGATGGCTGCAAATGTGGCCAAACTGAAGTTACGCAAAATAGCTGTAGGGTGGAAAACGCCCGTATGTTTGGAATGGCTTCAACCGAAACCACTTTTCCTAAAACGATTAAAGTACCTGTAACGTTGGCAGAAACGGCTGCTGTCGTATGTGTGGAGGCTAATGTCCATTTGGAGAAGCCTGCACTGGAGATCGTTCGGGTATTAAAGAGTGTCATTCTAGAGCAATGTGAGCTAGTTCCCACATTCAGCCCGTTGTCTGCAAAGTTGTTTGTCAGTGGTTTTATTCGCAAACATATCGAGTACACCACAGTCGATCAAGCAACGGGAACTGCTGTATGCGGTGATGTACGGCATACAACGGCGCTGATACCATTCGATTTCTGTACGGATCTGACCTTTCCGGCTACAGGACCGACTTTGCAACTGGCACCAGATTTCGAGTCACACGGCGAATATTTGAATAAATCGGGTCATGCGGCAAAGATAAACGTAGGTTTGTTCGGCAATCGAAAAGTTTACAACGAGAGACCGTTTTGTGAGCTGTTATTCACGGAATTCACCGAATTAGACATCGGTTTGGAAAGTAAGCGTTGCAAAGACACAACCAGAACATTCTCGACCGTTCGTGAAAAAATCGTCCTGCGTATTGGTCTGAAGGTTTTGCAAGATCAACAAGTTCCTATTCCAACAACACCACCACCAAAACCGACATTTCCGCCACCTTGTCCTCCTAAGAAAAAATGGTAGTACAAACAACATAGAACTTATGAGACTATCCAGAAGCGATAATGGCACTGGGCAGTCTCTTTTTTATGGAAAGGAAGGGCGACCCAATGAACAAAGCACTTCAGTACGTCAGAATGCTAGCGGAACAATGGTATTGGAAGGTACGCTTCTGATTCCGAATGCTTCAGGTAAACTGAACGGGAAAAGTATCGCCAAGAAGCCGAAACGGGGCATGGGTAGCCTCATTAGCGGCATCACAATCACAGACTGAAGTAGGCTACCTGATTATAGTTGGTGCAGTTGGTGTCAAGTCTGTCCAGCACGCAGCATGGGTTGAAGTTTGCCGTCTCAGCAGGGAAGTTTCTTTGTTTAAAGAGTGACTATTCTTAAAATTAACAATTTTATACCCCTTTTCTATAGAGCCAGCATTCATTAAAGATTTAATAATTGGGACGATTGCATCTAAAAGTAGTGTAAACGTAATTATCAATAATTCAGCAAATGTTACTAGTCCCATATTATCTGTTTATGAAGGTGAGTTAATTGATGAAACCTTAGAAGGTGAGGGGTATTATACTTCGAATATTCAAATGAATTTTAATGATTCTTCAAATTTTTATGGAAAACAGTTGTTTATTGAAGAAGGTGAATTAGTTGACGAGGTAATCGATAGTGAAATTTCTAATGCGTCTAGCATAAAAATAAATCTGAACAATACTAGTAACATAGATTGTGAAGAAGTAAAAATTATCGAAGGTGAACTTATTGATGAAACTGTGGATGTTGAGGATGATTTTACCAATACTGTTATAGATCTTACCATGACCTCATCGGCTAAAGTTTCTGGAAATAAACTTGAAATTATTGGTGGTGAATTAGTTGATGAGATAGTAGATGCAACTAATGGTATACGAAGTAGCGTTAATGTTTCTATAAATGATACAGGAAATTTCGACAAAACGGGGTCTCAACTAAGCGAGGTTCTCATAACAGATGGTGAATTAATGGATGAAATAGTTGATGGAACTTATGTCGGGGTAAGTGCACTTCATATAAATGCTACCAATTCAGCTAACGCAAAAACTCCTTCGTTACCCCTTCTAGGTGATAGTATTTTACTCCCGCCTATTGATATTGACTCTATAGAACGATCAAATATTATTTATCATGTAAAAAATTCTGGAGTTCATATATAAACTTTTTCTTCTAGCTTATGTTTTCTGGAGAAGAGCACCATTTATAAGATAGTCCTACACCTTGCAAAAGCAAGTTAGGTGAAGGCATCTTTTTTTTCAGAACTTCGTGATGGATTTTTATTATTTCCCAAGACTAGCCACAAACAAAATCCGTTTCGGGGCATAAACTCTCCGTTCTTAGGTAGTAGCGGTCACTCATTTCTTTTACCATTTTTATTAAAAAGCGTGCGCTTTGGAAGGAGCAGGATGTGCGATGTTTCGAATCCGTATTAGTATATTTTTGAGTGTATTTGTGGCGATGGTGGGGTTGATGATTATTGCCCCTGTAATGCCGCCGCTTATACGTGAATTAGGCCTCAGTGAAATTCACTCTGGCCTCATTATTTCACTCGGTTCTATTGCAATGGCGGTGATGGCACCTGTCTGGGGGCGGTTAAGCGATCTCAAAGGAAGGAAAGCGGTCATTGTCATTGGTTTCCTCGGAATGTTTGTGAGTTATGTCTTGTTCACAGCGACCATGTACGCAGGATTATCGCAGGTAATAAGTGGCGGGCTACTCGTTGTATTGCTCATTGTGGCACGCGGATTGATCGGTATGTTTATCCCAGCGGTTCCATCTGCAGCGCAGGCGTATATAGCGGATGTCACGAGCGAAAATGGTCGAGCGGCAGGAATGGCCTTAATCGGTGCAGCCAATGGGATGGGTCTCGTTCTTGGTCCAGCGATTGCTGCCGCCTTTGCGCTAATCGGTCTGATATGGCCGTTATACATTGGTGCAGTGTTGCCGATTGTCGCATTAGGCATCGTGTGCTTCTTGATTCCAGCTCAAAAACCCATTATTCACGAAAAACCTCCCAAGGTGAAACCTTTTCAGAAAGGTCTCCCCTTATATTTGTTTGCCGGTTTGGCAACGATGCTCAGCATTATCACCTTACAAGTTGTTGGAGGATTTTATTTTCAGGATCAGTTGTCTTTGACAACAAAGGAAACCGCCAGAATGTTATCAGTAGGCCTTATGATTTCTGGTGTAGCGATGATTGTCACACAAGGACTGCAAATGAAAAATCCAAAATGGCAACCAAGATCGCTCATTCTTTTTGGGGCAGTGCTCTTACTAATCAGCTTGGCTCTCTTTCTTTTCTTTATCAATGTGATCGTCTATTACGTAGCATTTTTCTTGTTTGGTGTTGGAGCTGGGCTTATGATGCCAGGGTTTATGGCAGGGGCTTCCCTTGCCGTTGCTCGTGAACAGCAAGGAGGCGTAGCAGGACTTGTGGCATCGGTCCAAGGAATTTCCGCTGTCATCGCACCGATTCTCAGCACAAGCCTGTACCAGCTGAATAAGTACCTGCCTTTTGCCGTAGTAGCATTAGTTGTGGTGCTGATGGGAGCGACATTGCTTTTCGTCAAAAGCAGGTCAAAAATCAACGAAAATACAATGATAGATTCGTAATCAAAAACGATATGGATACCTGACATTCTGGCATATAATGGGGATAGCATACTCATACGAGGAGGTCCTTTGCTTCGTGAAAATAAGCGAGTTATCCCAATTAACCAATGTCAGTACTCGGTCGATCCGTCATTATGAAGAAAAGGGCTTGCTACAGGCAGAACGACTGGAAAATGATTACCGCCATTTCAATGAATCGGCAGTCAAGCGTGTCAAGATGATTCAACTGTACTTGAAGCTGGGGTTAACGGCGGATGAAATCAGAACGTTGTTCAGAGGGGAAGCAGCATCTCCCGATGATTACGAATATTGCGAGGAAATGCTGGCGATTTACGAACAAAAGCTCAGCAAAGTGAACGAACAGATTGAGGCACTCCAGGAGTGGAAGAAAACGCTCGAGAGGCAAATATCCATTACCCGTGGAAAAAAGGTTACGAGCTAGTTCATAGTCACGGCCCCGAAGCGATCAGCTGCTTCGGGGCCGTCTTATTACAACGAATGTAAGTTTTGCCCGATACCACCATCCACAGTTAACCTCGCACCAGTCGTAAAGGTAGCGTCAAAGGCGAGGAAAAGCACGGCTTTCGCCACTTCTTCTGATGAACCATGACGTTTCATTGGTGTAACCTTATCGCCAAGCTCCTGGAAGGTAGCGCGTTCTGTTTCCGTGAAACCAGCAACTCCCATGGAAGGCGTATCAATGAAACCGGGACTCACGACATTGACGCGAATACCCTTGTCTAGCAGCTCCACCGCAAACCCGGAGGCCAAGGAACGCAATGCCGCTTTGGATGCACTGTATACGCTCATGCCGGGGTAGCCGCCTTCATCTGCTACAGAAGATGTAAAAACGATCGAACCTCCTTCATGAATAAGCGGCGCCAAGCGTTGGACGGTAAAAAATGCCCCTTTCGTATTTACCTCAAAAATCCGATCGTAGGTCTCCTCAGTGACTTCCAAAAACGGTTCCAGAATGGAAGTGCCTGCATTCACATGGAGAAAATCGATCTTGCCAAAATGCTTTTCCACATCGTCTCCGAATGCTTGCACATCCTTCATGTTCGATACATCAGACACCACAACATGTGCCCGTTCGCCCAGCTCACGTTTTGCTTCTTCGGCATTTTTCGGATTGCGACCAGAGACGATGACCTCGGCGCCACCTGCCAGCAATGCTTTTGCCACGGCCAAGCCCATGCCATGTGTACCTCCAGTTACGACTGCTTTTTTCCCTGTATAGTTGTTCACTTTTGTTCCTCCTTGAGTGAATGAGTTATCTTTCTGCATGTAGTCTAAACGTTTACGCTAATGTGAAGGTCAAGTGAGATTTGGCATCAGTATTTAGAAGGTAGACATAAAAAGACACTAGGCTCGTCCAACGAGTGACTATTTGCGTAGATGGAAAATGCATATCACGATCCCATCAACAATCGGGTTGCAGTCGAATGGCTTGGTTATTTTTGGTATAATGAGTGGGCGTTGCGGCTTGGATTCAAATTTGAAATGGAAGTGGCTGTCGTGTTCATGATCAACCTGGAGGATTTTCCTCACAACAAAGAGAGTCTTCTTCGACTACTTGAAAAATCAAGAACAAGTAAACTATTCCATGAAGAAATGGCAAAATGGTGTTGGCTGTTTTGGTCTAGATGGCGCTCAGATGAAGAAGATTTATTTACGAAAACAGACGAGGAGACAATCGATACAGCAATTGAGATCGGAGAATGTTGGGTGGACAGACCTCAGAATGGAAGCCAAATCATCATTTTCGATGAGGAACAAATAGAAAAATGGATAAGTCAATTAAAAGAGGATCGAGATAAAGATAAATAGTTTTGGAGGAGAAAGCTTGGACACTCATCTTACCTTGAATTTCTTGTCCGCCTATGTCCACCATCATAAATACTATTTGGAGGCTTGGCGGGCGAAAGGACTCTCATGGAATTGGGGAGCAGCACTTTTTGGCGTAGCATGGTTTGCCTATCGGAAAATGTATGGATGGGCGACCGTTATTTATTTGGTGAACCTCTTTGTGGGTTTTGCCTTGGGTGCAATGGCACTCGATGATGCTACTTTCAATGAAGTATACATACTCTTTGCATTATTTCAACGAGCGATATTTGGACTAACCGGCAATTTTTTATACTATGTGTCGGCTGTTCGGAAAATAAAAAAAGCGCACAGTAAAAACGCCATGCTTGATATAGAAGATACACGAAAGCTTGGTGGCGTTAGTGTTCGCGGCGTAGTTGTAGTTGTGTTGGTCAATATTGGCTTTAGTCTGCTAGATGTACTACTCACATCGTGAAGAGAATTTTCTCACATGGGGAGGGAGATATAATGGGCGTAGCTTATAAGCTGCATTGTGAACGTTGCTCATACAACCAAAATGTGTACATGGGCGTTGGATTCAGATATGGTTATTTGAGCGAAATCGAAGAATGGTTCGAGGATCCAGCTGGCAAGGAGCGAATCCGAGAATTTATGAAGGACGATCATACAAAGTATAACTGCTTCCATGGTCTATATGTTTGCGAAAAATGCAAATACCTGCTAAATGCCCACTATTTGCACTTGCAGTCGGACACTGATTCGTATTTACAAAGCTATGATTGTCCACGGTGTTCAGAGAAAATGCCATCTATTCCGATTGACAAGGAGCTGGATCACGGGTATTCGCCGACTTGTCCCGAATGCGGGGAGGAAAAGTTGTCCGTGGAAGGTTTTTTGGATTGGGATTAGGGGGAGTATCTAAATCGTAGAGGTGGTTGCAAATGAAAAGTTGGCCAAATACTTTCCTACAACCTGAAGTATTAAAACAGCGCATGCTCGTGCTGAGTGCTCTGGATATTCTAATGTGTCAAGAGGAATGGCTACGCAGATATCAGTTCGATCCACAATGGGATGAAAACACAACATTCGCGAGCATTAACAACGGAGCAGGCGACGATCTTTACATCCTGTTCACCCCCGAGGGCGTTATTGTAAAAGGATTTGATCATGAATCGGAAATGAGTCCTCATGCCAGGGAAGAATACGAGGTTTGGCCTGGCATCTATGAGCAAGTCCCTCCTGCTTTGCTTCATCGACTCGATGACGAAGCGCTTACCAAAGAGGACGTTACGTTTTGCTTATGGCGAGAATCTACTGATCACGTGTGGAAAACGGGAGACGTACATAATCCGCAAGGGCTGGATGACGGATCAGATTTTTTACTTGGGATGATATATGATATTCCAGAAGACTATGTAGAGTGGGCAGAGGCTTACTACGAGGTGAAGGTTCCGTTTGATGTAGTTGGTTACACGTTTTCAAATACTGCCATTACCGAAGAAATGATTACGGAGCTGAATCCGGAAGTTGATCTGGAACTCGCGATCAAGGAACTTCAAGCGATTGGATTTACAGTTACGTAAAGTACGCCATGACTCATAAAAATACAATGGAAAGAAGATGACGATATGCCAAAAGGTATGTATTCTCAAGGGGTTGCCGTCCTGCTGTCAACGGCGGTTCCGATTCACAAAATAGCAGACATGCTCAAGGATCAATTTGAAATTGCCAACATCATGGAAACGTTCGACCAATGGGTGTTCAGCGGCCCTAGCTTGCTTATTCCGTATCGTCCAGAAGTAAACGGATATATTCAGGTCGATGTCGTCGATAAGCCTTGGCCGGATAGTATGGGCGACCCGGCAGAAGATACGATGTTGTTTGGCGCTTGGTCGATGGGCTTTTTCGGACCGATTACGTTCTCGAATAGCCTGGAGCGGGCAGCTCAGCAGTCGTGGGGATATCCTGAAGGGCGGCAAGCTGCATCCGAGCACAAAGCGTTTCTCCGTATTCGTTCTTCTTTCGTGTTGGGAGAGTCGAACGATCAGGCTCCTGTACTGCCTGAGGATTATGAAGCGCTCCCGGAGTTGATGACTGTCACTGCCATTGCTGAGTCGCTGTTGAAAATGCCAGAAGCCCTTTGCTTTTTTAATCCGAATGGGGAGTGCCTCGCGTCTGCCGAGCTGATGCAAGAGCTGAATCTACGCTATGAGCAAATACAGCTTCTTCCGCTGGAGTTGTGGTCCAATGTCCGGCTGTTCAATCTTCCGGAAGGATGGCTCTTGATGGATACCGTCGGCATGCAGCAGTTGGATGTGATCGATCATGAGGCGGTATTTAATGGGGATGCCTACGATCCGAATGAGGTCGCGAGTTTCCTGCGGAATATATCGAACTATGTATATGAGAATGGTCCTGTTATCAATGACGGAGATACAACCGATGGGCCGGGTGAAGAAATTTGGAAGTGTGTCTTGCTGGAGGAAGGGTTGGCAAGCCCACCGCGTGATGTGCTTCGCTGGTATCCAATGGATGGAAGGGAAAAGCCTGCGGGATTGGAATAATTGCGTTATCGCTTGGGACACCAAGGCAACTTGATATAAAAAGCACGACCATTTCCCTTGTTTAGTAGGGCATTGTCGTGCTTTTATTTGTTTGACCTACTTATTTGATAATCTCCTCGTAGATCAGCATACCGTCATGTGTATACACGCCTATCTTCTTGATCCCCGAGATGGTGTATTCGATGGCAACGGTCTCATTCGTAGGGGTGATCAGCAATTGATGTGGAAAGTTGAAGCTTTGATTGTTAGCTGTGTTCGCAATGATCTGGGAATCAGTATGAAACAATTGTCCCGTCTGCTTGAGCTCTTTCATTTGTTCTGGCTTATTTAGCACATATTGTTGAGGGGAGACGACTTTATCTGCTGCATTTATTTTGGCAAAGGTAAATTGCTTGTTGGTTTTCGTCACAGCGAGAAAGTGACCATCGGATGTTGGGTGGATAAACGCATATTTTTTCGAAACAATGAGCCCTTTTTTGTTCATGAGCACATAAAATTCTTCGTTACCTAGCTTACCTGAGACAATAAATGCTCCACTGTGCATATTCGATTCGACTTTATAGTTACGGGAAGGCTTCAGCATAATTTTGCCTTCATTGCTGATAAAATGAGTCTGGCCATTTATTTTCACACGATGCCAGCCTTCACCATATCCGAAATATTCATCAAAAAATGGCTTACTCAGTATTTTTCCATGAATATTTCTCATGCCCATCTTGTAATATTCGTACCCTTTTGCGTCTTTTACCATTTCACCATAGGGCAAGTAATACGGATCAAACGTTTTGGTAGTCGGTTCGGCTAAGTAGAATGGATGATCCGCGTCCGGAAACTTCTTTGTAATTTTCCCTGTTTTGGCATTGTACAGATACGGCAGGTTTCCCGGATAGTCCGTGCCCGTAAACCATTCCCCATGTATCTGCCTGAAAGCAACATCGCAACAGGTACCCATCGGTGAAACTTTGCCCTGCTTATCGTAGACCCAATATTCCGTATGCTTAAAAAAGCTGCCATTATAAAAATAACCGTACCCATTTCGGAGCGGGTACACTTCACTTTTATAAGCGAGGTAATTGCTTTTTATTACTTTTCCAGACGGTGAAACCAATGACATGGTGTAAGTCTTTGGAGATGAATCGTGCTTGTAAAGTGGTTGCTTCGTGAAAAGAAAGAATGGCTCTGTCAAATGAGACGGGATTTGCAGGTTTTGATACACAACCGGTAATTGCGGTGGATTTAATGGGTCTTCCTGCTCTTCAGCCTTGATTGGCGAAGTAGAGAAGAAGGTGAGGAACAGAACGAGCATGGTTTTTAATAGGGTAGAAAATTTCATGATAGGAATTCCTTTCTAGTAGGTTGATGAGTTGGGCCGTAATCTATGACGTTTCAACTGTGACAAATGTTACCATTCGTGTAAAAATGAAATCCAAAATCTCGAAAGGAGGCTACGAATATGCTTGGCGGTGACAAATTGTCAGAAACAGCGAAGGCTTTTATTCGGCAATGTACGAGAAGGGAAACCATTACAGACAGAGAGCAAGTAAAAAAAATCCTCCAACAGCATGGAATTCCAGCCTTTAACGCTTTGTTGGATGTGCAGGAAACGTATGGTGGTTTGAGCTATTCATTTGGTGGAGAGATCGACAATCGTTTTTGTATCGATTTATGGGGGAGCTTTGCTCATCGAGATGGTGAGGAACGGAGAATACCCGAGGTTTTGAATTATGAAGAACAAACGCTGGTAGAGTGTTTTCATGTGATGGATGATGGGTTGAGTAAGGCTGGTTATATAGATGAGAACGGCAAGCTGTATACGCTACACTATACTACGTTTCAAGTATATGCTGAAAATATTGAAGAACTGCTAGAGAGTGAAAGTGTCAAATACAGCCTGCTACGAGAGAAAAAACAATGGATAGTAAAATGGATAGAACAGTCAGACGTTGCGCATTGGCTCTCAAGTATAGAAGAGAAACCTATTCTTATTGAGCAGGCGAGTCAGGGATATCAAAAGTGGTGGAAGAGCCATGATGGCAGGTTATATGTTCATGTTCGAAATGGAAGTGGAATATATGGGGTGGCTTATGCGATGGAAGTCGCTGATCTTACGCAGCTCGGTCTTAGCAGTTATTCCATTCTGCGTGGGTTTCCGTTTGATTGCTCCTACCAATATGATCGTGAATGTGCCGAAGTCAAGAATACGATGGAAATGTTTCATTTTCAATCTCGTTTATACAAAACCTGTGATTATTCCAGGATCACCGTTCCCCAGGTAAAGGAAGCGAAGGACATCTATTTGTATGTCACGGGACAGAAAACCTACGAAAGAGAGCGACCAATCGAAGACTTTTTAATGAAATTTCCTGGGCTTGTACTACCTATCGAAGATTTTGAACAAAGTCTGCTGGAGTTTGCTTTATGCAATGGAGATGAACGGATTCTAAAGCTGATCACGTATATAGCTAGCTTCGCAAATCACCATCATCATAGAAGTACTTCTGCTGAGAACAACGTGGATCATTTATTGTTCCATGAATATTTGCGAAGGATCCACGTATTCATCGAAGCTCATCCAATGAACCTGCATCCATTGTACTTTCATCCCTATCGTGCAGCAGGTGTACCAGCTGAGCTTGATATTGATGAGAAAAATACAGTCGTGTCAAGAATGAGGGGTAACCATGCACAAACCGTTAGTAAGTTAACGTTGTACTATATGACTTGTGCCAAAGAAGGGAATGAGATCGCTGCTCACATCTATCGAATCTATGAACCTATGCTTTTACTATATGCACTAGAAGGAAGTATACGTGTAGATCATGGACTTATTGAGGTTGGTGGTAGCGCCTTTCATCCCTCAAGTTGGCAGGCGAGGGCTGGTAAAGATCCATTCGATGTGTATCACAGAACAGCTGAAGCCTGGAAAAATCGGAATGTAGAGTATGCCATTGATCAAATCAAACGCGTAAAATGGGATAAGAAAATCGGAAATACGGTGAAGCGAGGCTTTGGTATGGCAAAAAGAAATGACGAAACGTTGAAAGCTGCATTCACTCATTTAGAGAGCCGTCTAGGAAAAGATCTTTCTGAATCACCTTTGGCTTCTGATCATACAGAACGCATTCTGGCAAATCTATCCCATGACTACCCGCTCCTACAGACTGATGAAGGCGCCATCGCATACTTGATTTGCCAGCGATATCTAGGGTGGGCTCATTTAGTGGACCGAAAACATCCTGTCGCAACCAAAAGCCCGTGTTTGTACGAACCATTCATTGAAATACTTTATGAAGAGGAACAAATCGAGAAATGGGAAAGGAAGACGATGAATTTGATTCGGCTCATGGAACAGGAACCCATCGAAAAGTATGCGGAAGTACTGCGAAAGGAAAAAGGTTGAGATAAGGGAATACGAACTTTATATTAATTATATTAATATTCGTTCGGTTTTTAATGAGGCTCTTTGTTTGTTGTTAAAAAAATTACGGGGGTAATACTTTTGTACATACCTTTCGATCACCTTAAATCCGAACGATATGGAAATGAATCAGGTATCGGGAATGTTCATCGTTTTCCAATCAAAACCGCTTTCTGAGTACATTCCCTGGAACCGAAATCCGACAAAGCGTAGACAACCCCAAATACCCAAACAACGGATACAAAAACATGAGCAACTGACTGTACCCAATTAGGCACAATATGAAAGAAGTAGAGAATAAATACAAGTAAAGCCGCGATTCCGGAACGTCCAATAATTCACGCAACTGCTGACCAATCCCGAACACGTTCGAAATCAGTGTGGTAAAAATCTCGGAATAGAGCACGAAAACAAAGAACAGCTGGAGCCACTCGTTCCATTGGTCCGTTACAAAAAGAATGGGGATATTCATGAGACGGACATCGTCCCAGTTGGCCAACATAGCCGTATGGACGACGAGGAGCATGAATCCAAGCACGACCCCGCCAATGACGGCTGCCCGAAACAAAACGACCCTGTCACGGATCGCATAGCCGATCGGGATGAGAACAGATTGGGCCATGGCCAAATTAAAGGACACGTATAAGACTGTTTTCCATAAGAAGGAGTAATCGGATGGGGGTGAAAGAGGCATGGGAGATTCTGCGGTGCCATCCAGCAAAATGAGCAGAGCGAACAATAACATGGACGGTACAACAATCGCATTCACGACGAGTAGTTGCTCCAACCCTTTTCGCAGAAGCAACAGAGCGAACAAAATGGTGGCTGTGGTCCCGACCAAATATGGAATGTCAAACTGCTCCTCTAAGACCGATCCCGCTCCTGCCAACATGACAGTCGTTACGCCAAAAAGGGTGAGAAAGACCAAAATATTCATCGCACGACCGATCATCGGTCCAAACAGTTTTTGATTAAAGGATTCATAGGAGGGTGTGCGCAATTGATGAGCGATTAGCATCATCTTGTAGCCCAGCCAAACAAAAAGAGATGTGGCGAGCAGGATGCCGATTGTTCCGGCATGGCCGTAGGCGGTGAAAAACGCGAGAATTTCTTGACCGCTCGCAAACCCGGCCCCTACGACGGTTCCAATGTACGTTGCTGCGACCTGGATACTTTTTCCCCACAACTTCATACTGGTTTTTTCCTTTCCCATCCAAATAGATGCTAGTACAAGTGTATGAGTTTCGGAGAAAAACAGAATGAGAAAACTTGTCTATTTCACACCTAACCAAGGAAAAAAAGCGAATGGCACGTGACCATTCGCTTTTTCGTATAGAAACTGACATTTTACAGAAGAAACATGGCCACGATTGTCGTCACCAAAAGTCCGATCGCCACGGGATACAGATTTCGTCTCGCCAGCTCAAAAGGGTCTACGCCACAAATCGCCGCAGCCGGAATCAATGCCCACGGAATGATCGTTCCACCGCCGACCCAGATGGCGGCAATTTGTCCTAGCGCTGTTAACGTAGCCGCACCGGCACCCAAAGCAGTTGCGAACAGCTGAGCCAAAGAGCCAGCTAGTGTAATCCCGGAGAAGCCTGAGCCATCCAGCCCTGTAATGACACCTACTGCGGATACAGTAAGAGCAGATACTTCCTTGTTAATCGGAATCGTATGTGCAAGCGCCACGCCGAGGTCATTCACGATTCCATGTGAACCCTGCGGCAGGACCTCCCCAAACACCTTGATAAACCCACTGTCGCCCATATAAAAGAAAGCAGCAATCGGGATGACCGGACCAAATACTTTAAAGCCGAACTGAAAGCCTTGAATGAGATGTGTGGTTACCTGCTCGAGACCACTTTGCTTGTGCGCGAGCATCGTTGCGATGATGAGAATGAGCAAGGCGGTTCCGCCTACAAGCGCCGTTGCATCGCCTCCGCGTAAATCAAAAGCAAACATGGCCACGACATCGAGGATAAATAATACCGGCACAAGTCCAGCCAACGTACGACGCACGCCATCTGACAAAGGGACTCGTACGGAAGTAAAAACATCATCGGATACGACAGTCTCTTTGGGAGACGCAAGCACGCCGAGCTTCATGTCCTTTTTCAAATACCAGAATGCGATGGCAGTTGTCACAACACCCATAATGAAAACGAGAGGTACACTGGCCGTAATCACGTCCGAGACTGGAATTCCTGCGGCTTTGGACGTTAAAGTAGGAGCCCCTTGAATAATAAAATCGCCGGATAGTGCAATCCCGTGTCCAAACAAGTTCATCGAAACGGCGACACCCATCGCAGGCAAGCCAGCTCGCAATGCCACGGGCAACATGACAGCACCGATCAGTGCGACAGCTGGAGAAGGCCAGAAAAACCAGGAAATGACCATCATGACGATCCCGATCACCCAATAAGCCAATGTAGGATTTCGAACCAAATGGGTCATCGGTCGAATCATCGTTTCATTTACGCCCGTATCGGTCAAAACGTGACTCATGGCAACGATGATACAGATAACTAAAATCGTCGGCAATAGCTCGGTAATCGCATAGATGAAGCTGCCGAATATTCCACCGACGGCCGTTGTCACAGACCCTGTCGCGACGAAACCGAGGATCGCTATGCCCACGATACTAATCAGACTCGTATCTTTTCGCAAAACCATGACGAGAATAATGCCGATCACAAACAAGACGTACACACCATGTATCCACAAAAGCTCGATTCCCATGTCGCACCCTCCTTTTTCGTTACTCCGATGAAAGTACCTTGATGTCACAATATATGCGAAAAATAGGCCATGGGTGAACGCACATCCTAGAGCGGACAAGTGTATCAACGGAGAAACTGGCATTTTTGTCCATGATATGCCACTATTAATGAATGACGAATATTTGGGTTCCAAGCAAGAGAGGGGGATCGGCACATCGACGTCCTTAACCAGTTCGTCGTGCAGCCAACTACGATGAATTCGACTACACCCATCCAACGTAAAATGGACCAAGCAATTGAGCTTTTGGAGCGCCGTTTCCTGGAAAGAAGTGAATTGATTCGCCTTTTAATGCTCGGCATCATGAGCGGGGAAAATGCTTTGTTAATCGGTCCGCCGGGAACTGCGAAGTCTCAACTAGCACGGTCTGTCTCTCAGCTTTTTGGATCGGAACATTGGTTTGAGTATTTGCTTACCCGTTTTACGACGCCCGATGAGATATTCGGTCCAGTCTCTCTTCAACAATTGAAACTGGATCAATACGTACGAAAAACAGCAGGCTATTTGCCTAACGCTCAGTTTGCGTTTTTGGACGAAATTTTCAAAGCGAACAGCGCGATTTTGAATGCGCTGCTTTCTATATTGAACGAACGAATTTATTTCAACGGCAGAGAAAAAGAGGAGGTTCCGTTGCAGTTCTTAATCGCTGCCTCGAATGAACTTCCCGATGACGATGATCAATTGACCGCTCTGTATGACCGCTTCCTGTTCCGCTATGAGGTTCACTATTTGAAGCATGCTGCAAGCTATGAGCGCATGTTTTCATTGCCAACGACGCCTCTTCCTGTTGTGTTCTCTCTGTATGACGTGAAGGATATTCAAGCGACAGCGAAGCAAGTGGTCATTCCAGAAACCATCATTTATTTCTTGTACCGTCTAAAACAAGACCTGGAAGCAAAAGAGTATGTGCTCTCCGACCGTCGCTGGAGCAAAATCGCGCATGTATGGCGTACTTCTGCCGCTTTGCATGGACGTGAGCAGGTGACAATCTGGGACACCGTTTTCACTCCGCACATGCTGTGGAATGTTCCTGAGGACTTGACGGTCATGCAAGAAGCGTTTGAACAACAATTTACGGAAATGCTGAAGAATGATATGGAGAACGAATTGCCACTCCAACGCTTCGGACAAATTGCAGATAAATGGAAGGAAAAAGAATCGGAGCTGCATGCGTTCCAGTTTAAAAAGGAAGTGGGCGCAAAGCTGGGCAAGGAAGCGATGGAGCACAATGTCCGGTTGTTGGAGGAGAGTCGCGATGAGGTGGAAGAGACGGCGCGAGATTTGCGCAATCGTCTCATTCAGTGGGAGAAGCGGGAACACGATTTGCATGCCTATGTTCTGGAAAAAAACCGCTTGATTCCGCATGTAGAAAAATACGCGGTCAAATATTCGTACCTGCGAATTGAAGGCGAACGGATTTTGCAGCAGCTACAGCGCACGTATCGGACGATTTTTGACAAGGAAATCCCCGGGGCGGATTATGATTTTACGTTGTAGGGGGTAGTTCGTATGATCATTCGCGCTAGTGGTGTTGATCGCTATGTATTTGAAACGTACCTCGCCTCTTCGCGCACTGCTCAGGAATGGGTTCATGAGGCGCGGGCACGAGCAGCATGGTTTGATTTGGAGCTCTTGGCCGATTTTTTCCTCGTCTTTTATTTGGAAAAGCCGGAGATCGATCTGACGCAAGAATCCACTCCTTTTCATCATTGGATGATTCGTACGCTCATGAAGCAGTATTTTACACGCATGATTCATCCTCGTACAGTCGGGCAGGAAAGTGCGTCGTTCAAAACCGCAATCAAGGCCTTGTTGTGGCTGACAGAGACGTTTTCCGAGGAAGTGAAGCAGCGGGAGAAGGATCAGCGGCCCTCTCCGCTCTTGACTGGCTTAAAAGACCAGCAAGGTCAGGAAGGAAGTCAACAAGCACAGCTTTCCGAGCTACTGACAGAAAAACAAAAGACCAAGCTCGAGTTAGTTGGTTATACACTTCAACAGGGGAAGCGGGTCGTGGAAGACAAGCAAGAGGCCATGGACACCAAGCCGTTAGTGCGGGCAGAGGTATTGTCCTTGCAAAAGCGCATTACTGAGCTGCAAGAAGAAATGAAAGTCCAGTTCACGAAACGGACCAAGCTTCTGCAAAAGGTGAAAAAACTGGAGAGTGACCTCGCTCAGAGGGAAAAGCAGCTGGATCGACTCCAAAAGCAAGAGAAGGAAGCGATTGCCGCTTTTGAAAAAGAGCTGGGACAATGGCTGGAGCAATCGTTAAAGGCGACGCTATCCGCTGAAGAACTCGATACGCTTTTTGTTGAAGAGGTATTTACGGCCAGTCAGCGTTTTGCCAACCGAAGCTGGGGTTATGAGCTAGGCAAGCTGCGCAGGCAAAGCTTTGAGCAGTATTTGAAATGGATTGAGAAATTGAAGAGACATCCTGACCTGGTTGCTTTTCTGAACGAGGTAGGAAGGCAAGTTCATCGCTTTCGTGTGAAGCGTAAAGAAATTCGCTCCAGACATTTTCCTGAGGAATACTATGATTTGCGGCAATCGGGCGATATTGCACACATGCTGCCTGGTGAAGCAGTGCTTCTTGCTGATCCGGACTTCGAGAATTACTTCATGCTCAAATGGCTGGAGCAAAAGCTCATGACCTACGATACCTCGGGATGGGTGGAAGAACCGCCAAAAGGTCCGGTAATCTGTATGCTAGACACATCCCATTCGATGCGAGGAAGTAAGCTGCGGCTTGCGCAAATCTTCCTCATGACGTTTGCCGCCCTCGCGATGCTGGAAAAGCGTGATTTTATCCTCCTCTTGTTCGGGGCAAAAGGCGAGATCAAAGAGCAACCGCTTTATCACAAAAAACCTGATTGGCCTGCCTTCTACGGCTTGGCGCAAATGGCGTTTGGCGGTGGAACTCACTTTGACGCCCCGATGAAGCGAGCTATCGAGCTGGTTGAAAAGGAACAGGCGTGGCGTAGAGCAGATTTTGTCATGCTAACAGATGGAATTGGAGGCATTTCTCCTTATGTCCAAGAAAAGCTCATCTCTTTAGGCCAGCAGAAACAAGTTCGCTTGCACAGCTTGATTGTGGGTTCTGCGAGGCAGCATCTCGTACAAGCGTACGATTTGCTGGGCGTTTCTCACCGTGTCAAATTTGCGACGAGCTGGGAAGCGGATGGGGAAGAGAATACAGGACTGCTCCTGGATGTATTTCAAACAGCCAAATAAGTGATTCGACGTCACTTCCAAATCTCGTCTCCTCTCATGGGACGGGATTTTTTTAGGGAAGCTTAAGAAAAATTTTAACTCTTACCTCCTTTTTTCTTTAATAATTTCGCCTATGCTGAGCGTAGCTAACAATAGGATAGGGTAAAAGGAGGACACTATGAAGGAACTGATCAAGCTGGCCAAGCTTATACGGGGAGCCAATGTCTTGTTTTCAAATATTGCACAAAAAGAGCTAGAGACAAATGAAATCAATTGGCAACAAGTATTGATTCTCGAAATTCTTGGAAATGGGCCAAAAACGATGGGGGACATTAGCAAGGCTGTTGATTTGTCAAACAGCACAACTTCAGGCTTAATTAGTAGGCTGGAGGAGGAAAATTTGGTACGAAGATTCCGAGACCAAACGGATCGCCGAATCGTGTGGGTTTCACTGACGGAGCGATTATGCAGTGCATAAAGGAATCGGCTGAAAAAAAGTGGATAGACCGCTTCTTCTCAGCCGATGATCATGACCCCAATTAGCCGACTCTTGCTGCCATCGTACGTCCGAATTCAAGCTCGTCGAATTTGCTCTGAACGACTTGACGATCGTATTCCCACACGGCATCCTCCAGCGCATACTCCACCGGAACATCCCGGATAATCGTAGCCAGCTTTCTGCTCAAGTACACCTGATCGCGATTCTCTTCCAGCTTGCTGCGCATTTTAGGCGTACAATTTGCCAGATTTACATATAGGTTGTCCAGATCACCATGCTCGGTAATCAACTTTGTCGCTGTTTTCTCGCCGATACCTGGGCAACCTGGAATACAGTCAGATGCATCTCCCATTAAAGCTTTGACATCAACGACCTGTTCAGGTGAAATGCCACGCAATGCCAAGAGGCTCGCTGGATTATAATGCTCGTGTTTGCCACCATTTTTCAGGATTTTTACACTAACTCGCTCAGATATGAGCTGCAAGCTATCGTAATCACCCGTCGCAATGATGACCTCGTGTCCTTCTTCGGAAAGACGTGTGGAGAGCGTACCCAATACATCATCGCCTTCATAGCCTGGGCAACCCAAGTTCGGAACCGAGAACGCATCCGTTACTTCTTTTACCAAATCGAATTGAGGAATGAGCTCATCCGGTGCCGCTTGGCGATTTGATTTATAGCCGTCATACCATTGACTGCGCACCAATGACTCGCGCGAAGCGACATCCCAGCCCACTACAAGATGAGTAGGGCGCGTCAACTCTGCGTAATCGAGCATCATTTTTGTAAATCCATAAACCGCATTTGTGTACACACCTGTTGAAGTCTGGCGATAGGCTCCACCCCAAGCAGAACCATAAAAGGCGCGAAATAAAAAGCTCATGCCATCGATGAGCAGTACTTTTCCTGAATCATTCACAAAACCTTGCCCCTCTCACTACCAAACTATACGCACCATTATAGCATAAAGGAGCGGGACAACCTTGTCAGATTTTACAACTGAAATATCGTGAGAAAACGTGCATGTACTTTTATTACGGTGGGATGATAGTACCACAAGAGGTCAACACCACCTCTTGAAATCAACTTCCGGTCTCAAGGCGAGAAGCAAAACGCTGACGGTTCAACCCCGTCCCGGGAGAAAAAACGCGTCGGGAGGAATCAATCATGGCTAACAACCAAGGTGGAACCAACAATCTGGTAGTTCCTCAAGCGAACCAAGCTTTGGATCAACTGAAGTATGAGATTGCATCTGAATTCGGTGTAAATCTCGGACCAGACACTACTTCTCGTCAAAACGGTTCTGTTGGTGGCGAAATTACCAAGCGTCTGGTGAGCTTCGCTGAGCAACAAATGGCAGGTCGCCAAGTTTAACGTACTGACAAGTAAATAGCTGGATGAAGAGAGGTCCCTTTTTAGGGGCCTTTCTATGTTTACCATGAAAAGCCCTTTTCTTTCCTGGGTGGTGCAAACACACAAGCACAATCGCGGACTAGTCATATGGTGTAACGAACAGTTAACTATCCTCGTTTGTCCAGTGGAAAGGAGCGACTTCCGGCTATGAAGAAAAAAGAAGTAAAGCAGCTTTTAAAAAAGCATCCCGAATTTGAAGCGTGGGTTCTCGAAGATTCCATGCGGATTAGAGCGGTCAAAAGCAATCCCGATATGGCGGAAGAATTGTTTAAAAGATGGAACGACCGAAAAAAAGGGGTACTTGATTTTGAAGGCATCTCGCAAAAAACCAAACGTGCAAGCGAAATGCTAACAGGCGTGCAATCCATCATGGAAATGATGTCGGATTATTCGAAGAAACAATAAGATTACATTTGGAATGATTGGAGAAGGCTAGCTCATTAGCCTTCTTTTTCTTTTTCCTTTCAGGGTGTGTTTTGTTATACTAGAAAATGGGAGGGAGCATGTCTATGTTCAAATCAATGGTTAGTCTTATGTTGGTCACAGCATTGACACTCGTCTCTGGGACAAGCATATTCAGCCAGACAGTAGAAGGGGTTTACGCCCAAACAACGAAACAACAACCAGCGATCAGCGTAACACCAGCCAAAACATATCCTGGGGACGTTATTTTTGTACGCAGTAAAGAGCCACAAACCGTAACGGTATTCTCTCAGAACTATCGTTTGCAAAAGACACAGGATGAGTATGCCCGGTTTATCCCGATTCCTTTTAACACGAAAGCAGGCACCTATAAAGTTACATCTGCTGACAAAAAGCTTTCCGTATCTGTGACAATCGCACCGAAAAAATTTGAAGTAGACAAGCTTACGGTAAGTAAACAGCTCAACAAAATGCGACAGGATACGAATCGAATCAATGCTGATCAAAAAAAGATCAATGCAGCCAGATCAAACTCGAGAGCGGTTCCGTATTTCTCGGAGCCGTTTAAACAGCCAGCAGTCGGAAAATTAACGACTCCATTCGGCTACCAACGCGTAGTAAATGGTGTACCAGCCAATCGGCACTCGGCGATCGACATCGCGAACAAAACAGGAACGCCAATTTGGGCGAGCAACCATGGGAAAGTGGTTCTGGCCGACTCTTTATACTTAACAGGTAATACCATCATCATCGATCACGGGTTAAATATTTTTTCCATATATGCTCACTTGTCCAAGTTAGATGTCAAGACAGGGCAAGAAGTGAAACAGGGACAGGTGATTGGACAAATGGGTAGCACCGGTTTTTCTACAGGTCCTCACCTTCATTACGGCATGTTAGTGGGTAATACGTATGTAAATCCGCAGCCGTTTTTTGATGCATCACCTTTCCTCTGGAAGTAATTGGAGGTGTCTTCATGAGAGTCACAAATGTGCCAAGCAAGGTGCTCAACAACATGGTTCATTTCTTGGCGCCGTATGAACAGGCAGTTGAAGAGCTAAAGTTAAAACTAAAAGGAATAAAATACGGCTTTCTAAAAAGCGGCCGTTATTCTCCTATTGAATTTGTTGTCGGACGAGTAAAAAAAGTCGACAGTTTAGTAAAGAAGGCGAACGAAAAAGGAATCGACTTTTTGGGAGATCATTGGCAAAGTGACGTCGCCAAGGAAGTCCAGGATATCGCGGGCCTTCGAGTCGTATGCCGCTATGTAGACGACGTGCGCGAGGTGCTCCAGTTGTTGCAGGAGCGGGAGGATATCGTCATTCACGATGTCAAAGACTACATCGCAGCTCCAAAGGATTCCGGCTACAGAAGTATTCACATGATTGTTTCTTATACGGTCTACCACGGCAGCGAAAAGAAAACACTCTTTTGTGAGATCCAAATCCGTACATTGGGCATGAACTTCTGGGCGACGAATGAACACGAACTGCGCTACAAGTATGCGGGCAACATTCCGACAGATGTCTTGGAGCAGCTTCATGAAGCGTCCGTGATCACACATCAGCTCGACGTGTTGATGAACAATTTGCGTCAAGAAATTCTCACACCGGCAGAAGTTGATACGACATTGGAAGAAAAATTGGAAGAAATATTTTCCTTGTATGTCAAGCAGGATTTGGATTCTGCCGCCGCTTTGTACAGAGAACATGTCAGTGGCTTCGAAGAGGCTTTTGCGGACAATCCTAAGTTTAAAATGATTCACGATTTGTTGGGGATCCGGTTGAAATAACGTCTTTTGTTGTCTACAGACCAAATGTAACCTGAAAAAACGCGACAAAGTAGGAAAGGATATAGACTAACATGCGCTTTTTGCTAACGAACCTACTCGTTGTGGTGATGGTTTTGTTCAACCTTGGCATGTCTTCCGCTTTTGCCGAGGAGTCATCAAGCCTGGAGCCTAACACTCTCACTGGACAATCAGCCATTCTGATTGATGCTACAACGGGACAAGTCTTGTTTGAAAAGAACCCTCATGAGAAGCTGTACCCTGCTAGTATTACAAAAATCGCAACAGGTATTTACGCGATAGAAAAAGGGAAACTGGATGACACTGTCACTGTCTCAAAAAAAGCACGCCGTGAAGAAGGTACACGCGTCTATTTGGAAGAGGGAGAACAGATTTCCCTACGCAATTTATTGTACGGACTGCTCATGAATTCAGGTAACGACGCTGGTACAGCGATTGCTGAGCATATGAGCCAGACCACAGAGCTTTTTGCAGTGGATTTGAACGCCTATTTGAAAGAAAAAGTAGGTGTCACCGAAACGAATTTTACCAATCCACACGGACTGCATGATCCGAATCATTACACAACTGTTGCTGACATGGCCAAAATTTCGCAGTACGCGATGAAAAACCCCGTTTTCAGGGAAATTGTCGGTACGAAGCGGCTGCCTTGGCATGGACAAACGTGGGAAACGGTATTGGTGAATCACAACAAGCTCCTGCGCGATTATGAAGGTGCAACGGGAATCAAGAACGGTTTTACTGATCAAGCGATGCATACCCTGGTAGGCTCCGCCAAGCGTGGAGAAATGGAGCTCATCGCTGTCACGATGAAGGCGTCTACAAGTGCAAATGCATACAAAGATGTGAAAAAACTACTGGACTTTGGTTTTCAAGGATTTGAGACCAAACCAATCGCCAAAAAAGGGGATTCTTTTTCAGAAGTAGCTGTTCCTGGCAACAACTCGGTCGTGACTTTTACAGCCAAGGAGGACTTGTATGCGACGGTTCCCAAAGGTGTGGAGCCATTGGTAGAGCTAAAAGCAGATGGGAACCTGTCTGTTAAGGCTGGCAAGCTAGCCGTCTCTTATCCGTTGCTTCGTCATGATCCGCCTGCTCCAGCTCCTACTACTGTGTTTGGGGATTTAGAAAGTAGCGACACACATCCACTGGCCCGCTATAGCGTATTGATCGTCTGGTTAGGAATGAACCTTTTCTTAATCGTGTTTACGTTTTCCCGTGCACAGAGGAATAAACGAATCCGCGAGCGCAGTCTTCAACGGCGGTTCTATTAATGCGAAAATGAGAATCAAAACAGGACGTAGCAATATGCACGTCCTGTTTTTTTTGCGAAATGACGGTGAAACTGACTGTTTTATGTAGGTCATCTCTTGTTGAGTGGTGAGGGATAGATGCCGTGTCCAATCGTGGAAAGCGCGCGTACATTAGAGTAATAACTTTTCATCTGGTGAGGGGGAGTGAGATGGACAACCGAATCTATGATCACCCTGCCGTGTCCGTCATCATCCCAATAAGTGACAGCGCCAGGAGTGCGAAAAAGCTGCTCTCTGCTGTCAAAAGAATAGATCCACACACGGAAATAATCGTCGTATGCAACGGAGTGAGCTCCCATGAAGATACCCTATCCAATGCATGGGGAGCACAAGTCATTTCAACCGGTTTGGAAGTAGACAGCCATGAGGCAAGAGCGATTGGGTCTGCTCACGCGAGGGGAGATGTTGTCCTCTTTATCGACGAACGCCTCGCCATGCCTCTTTTATACTTGAAGAAATATGTCATGCTAGTCAAAAAGGGATCAGATGTCATTATCACGACATGCTCGGACCGCTCGGTATCAAGAAGAGGAAAACGTTCGCCAAGAAGTGCCTATTGCTTGTTGAACCATCTTCTTGGTCAAAAAAGAATGGGCTCCGCTTCCTTTGAAAACATTCCATTTGCCTTGAGCCGGAATGCTCTAGAGGCGATTGGTTCCGAGAGTTTATGCAATCCGGCAGTTGCTTTGGTTCAAGCATCAGCCTTGGGGCTCAAAATGACGACAATCGCCCCGTTTTCTCCGGAAAAACAACCAACCGGCACTCGTGATATCGTACGAAAAGACATCCGTACGATTTACCGGGAGCATGCGAAAGCAATCCAGTTATTAACGGGTGGAACGAAGCTCCGACAAGCAGATCAGGATGGACAACGACACCGCGACTTGGTGCATTCAACAGACGTTCTGCATTTGCGCTCGGTCTTTCATCTGGAATCGCGCGTAAAGGAGGGCGGTGGATGGGGTGGCAAACGCAAAGCGAAATATGCGAGATCCCACAAAAAAACGCAGAGAAGAGCACATTAATGGCAAAGAAAAATGCCAGAATTTACATCGGTTAAGTGTCATCCTCTCTGTTCACCACGAGCGGACGATTAAAAAAGTACTCAACCAAATTGAGAAGCTCCGGCCCATGGAAATCGTACTTGTTGTGGATGGCTGCCTGGATCAATCGGTGAAAAAGATACTCACGTATTCTTCTTGTCCACTCACAGCGTTTGTGTACCCATTTCCATTAGGGGATGATGTATGGAGAGCAATTGGTGCCAAGGAGGCCACAGGAGATGTGTGGTTGTTTCTCGATGCGGATCACGTTGTAGCTGCAAATGACATGCAGTCCTTTGTCAGAACGTGTTACCGGGGAGCAGACATCGCTTTGAGAAAGCCCATAACATCACTTCGACAACCATCAATAGAACCGGATACCGTTTTGCTAGCGAAGACATTTCTCAATACCTTAGTTTCACGACATGAACTAGGAACTTCCTCGATGTACGACTTACCTTTTGCCATGACGCGACAAGCTGCCTCTATCATCGGCGTTCAACATTTGGTTGTACCTGCCGTTGCGCACGCCATTGCTCTGCACAATCAATTGCGAGTCGAGCCATCTCCTTACATTGCATCAGCAAAGCTTACGAGAAAAAGAGCGACACAAAGAAAGAATAAACCAAGCGTTAACCAGACGATCCTGGGAGATCACTTGGAAGCAATGGATTACGTGATGTCCCTTAAATGAAATGAAACCGTTGTCGAGGCGATGCCATCTGTCGGTATCGCTTATTCGTTATTTTCAAAAGTCTCGTGCAATCATGCAATCTTAAGTCACTGGAATCATTTGATCTCTTGACTTTGCATTGTTCGGTTTTTGTAGTACGATAGGCAAGTAGGTCATTTTTTCTTGATAAAGGAGCAAACAGATTATGAGTATCCATATTGGAGCACAGCAAGGTCAAATTGCTGAAACCATCCTGCTGCCGGGCGATCCGCTACGGGCCAAATACATTGCTGAAACTTTCCTCGAAGGAGCAGAGTGCTACAACAACGTGCGTGGCATGCTCGGCTTCACAGGTACATACAAAGGTAAGCGCGTTTCTGTACAAGGAACGGGCATGGGAGTTCCTTCTATCTCGATCTACGTCAATGAACTCATGCAATCTTATGGTGTTCAAAACTTGATCCGCGTAGGCACATGCGGCGCGATCCAGGAAGACATCAAAGTACGTGATGTGATTATTGGTATGGCTGCATCCTCCGATTCTCAAACGAATCGTCTCCTGCTCAATCAGGTTGATTTTGCTCCGACTGCTAACTTTGATTTGCTGTACAAAGCGTATCAAGCAGCGACAGAGCGCAATCTGTCTGTGAAAGTGGGCAATATCTTTACGAGCGACAGCTTCTATCGCGAGAACCTAGATTTGTACAAAAAATTGGCATCCTATCAAGTGCTTGCTGTTGAAATGGAATCTTCCGCGCTGTACACTTTGGCTGCAAAATACAAGCGCAACGCATTGTCTATTCTCACCGTAAGTGATCACATCCTGACGGGTGAAGAAACATCCGCTGACGAGCGCCAAACAACCTTCAATGAAATGATTGAAGTGGCGCTGGACGCAGCTCTGATCAAGTAAATTAGCATGCAGACGACATCCCACTGGCAAACTATCGTCAGTGGGATTTTATGTAGAGGATAGAAAAAGGGGATGGAATCATGAAACATAATTACCCTGCCTTTTTTGAAACGGCATTTGACGAAGGGTATACGATAGAGCAGGATGGCTATTTATATCGGTTGTTCCGCCAAGATATGGGCAAGCTTCAAGTGAAAACAGGAAAAATCGTGGCGAACGATCCGTTTGTCATGTTTGAGACTGAACCGTATGAGGAGGTTTTCCCAAAGGGGAGCTTCTCCGTACAGCTCGCTATCGCGCAAGTTCAATCCCTGTCAAAGGAAGAGCAAACGGATGATTCTCTGGAGCCAGATGAACGGGTAGCATTGGCACGGATTGCCTTCTCAGACAAACCTGTCGTGTCTTGGAAAATGGCTGTTTGGGCGGAGTCAGATGTGTCACAGCTTGGCGAAGGAGAGTTTTTTGGCTACGGTGTGGATGCGGGTACAGGCTCGTTCATGGATGCAGAAGCTTGTGCGCTTTTGGAACGAGAAATGGAGAAGGACGAGATGTTTTATGAGACGTTGACGAAGAAAATGGACCAAACGTATAAACACACGCGTAGTTGGGGTCTGATCGATATAGGGGAAGGCTGTAATGTCGCTATGTTTTCAACAGGATGGGGAGACGGCAGCTACGCGAGCTATATCGGTTACGATGCCGAGGGACAAATCGCACGATTGGTAACAGATTTTTACTTGTTAAATTGGATGGGAACGGCTGAAGAATAGAAGTTGGGGTAAACGGGGAAGGAAGAGAGAAGAAAAGCATATAAACGCAAAAGTAGAGTGCCTCCAGTGGCACTCTTTTTATTGGTTATTTTTTCTTATTTCGTTCAAGGTACTGCGCCAGGTTATTCAAGGTATTTTCGTACGATCTTTTTTTCGGTGTAGAGGTGATCGTTTTGGATTTTGGGATTACTTTGGTCATTTGGGGACCTCCGGGCGTTTTTAGTTATAGTGATCTTAATTATAATATAAATGAATTTACAATAAATGCAAACGATATTTTTTATTTAAAATGAATTTTTTTATTATAATGAAATTTAAGTGGTATTATGCCGTTTATGTAGATGGATGATGAATGTCTTAGTGTTTTGTGAAGCTGATAAACATACTGAAAAAGCTCTTATTACTAATTAGGTTTATATGAGAGCAAGTTTCGGTAATGCATGTATGTCAGATGGCACTGATAGATGGGAAAAGCTATTTATTTTGTGTTATCTTTCAATTAGATCCGTCTAAGAATGAGTTTGTGACACCTAGCTTATAAAAACAGGTGAGTACCCCTTTCAGAAATTATGCATTTCATTTTGAGTCCGATAATATATATTATGTAAACTGATAAAAAGAGCAGAAATCGGCTAGGTGTAAATGTAATGGGATTTTGTCTTGCGACACAAACATACTACTAATCAGGCCCGATAGTAGCGTTTAGCAGTATGTTTGTGTCGTATTACTTAAGACACAAACATACTGCTATAACTGTCGAGTGACACAAACAAGTACACTAAATTTAAATCATTGGTATACTTTGAATATGTCACAGTTTTATTTTTTTAATGTTAATAATACGAGCATAATAATGTAATTAAGAATGATAACAACATAATACTTTTATATACCAATGTACTCGAGTAACCATTGTTTATTGGTTTTTTCATTTCAGTTCATAAAAGAGCAATTTCATGAACTGAAATGAAAATAAAGAAGAACCAATTTTTACAAGGGTTCCTCTTTTGCAATCTTTTTATTTTATATAATTCAAGTAATTACTTCTCTAAAAATTATCTTTCATTTTCAAAAAGTATTTGTTGATATTCATCTGATATGGGGACTTTTTTCTGTAATGCGATTTCCATTGATCAGGTATCCCTCCTAATGAAAAATCCTCCCAACTTCCCTCCCAATGCATCTGTAACAGGATATTATCTCTATGATTATTGATGAAAAAATCTAAAGGATGAACTAATTCCTTCAGATCCCCTAAAAACTCAATTAATCCTATTTTGTTTAATTGAAACCTATAGTAGTGAAGCGGAATTGCAAATTGCTTTCCAAGGATTTGTCCCCGAAATAATCTTTTTAGCATTTTATCGACAAAATTTTGTTCGATAAGATCCCAGGGTATCCGACTGAAACTTGTTGTTTCAAAGAGTTGATCATATAGCCATAATTGCCACAGTTGGCATGGTGTTTCTATATGCTCTTGCCCTTCTACAGCTAGTAAAAATAACCCAGGGAAGTTCTCAGGAGTAAGTTGGTATTTTTTTGTCAGAGTACGGAAAAGTTCTGCTTCTTCATTCGTTAAATCTTTTAATAAGTTACGTCTTCTGTCCATAAGATTTTGAAAATAAGCTTTTTGAGCAGCTTTTTTTGTTGAACTTGTTCTTGTTGTTTGGCTAACTCTTCTTTGGCGAGCATGCTTTCCACAAAACTCGTTAGATTGTTGCTTAATTGCTCTTCTTGTTTTTCATAAAAATCGTTTAGTTCTTGAATTCATAAAGATAAACGAATCTCCTGTGAGTGCAGATCTCTGATTGCCCCGGGGCCCTTTTCTGGTTGAATTAAAACTGCGGATATGTTACTGGTTATGGATACATCTGGGCAAACATCAAAATTGATACCGTTAAACTTATATAGAAAACGTTCATGTACAATTACTTTTTTAGTTATGGCATCTAAGTAAAACACGCGTTGGTTATCTTGGTAGATTGCATTTTCTAACGGGGATTTTTTCTCCTTGTTTCTTTGTAATACGGACATTCCTAGTATCCAAAATGCTTTAATTCCAGCTGAGTTATATAAATGGTTTCTCTTAATCCAAATGTCTTTAGAGATTGGGGAGCATTGAAATTAATTGCCCATTTTTCACCATTTGGATGGATAACCATTACATCACTACGTTGTTGGGTTTCTTTGACACGATATTCCAACTCTACTTGCGATTCAGGATACGATTCTTTCATATGTTTATACAACAGATACTTTCCATTTTGATGCTCTATTGTTTCGTTTTCGCCGTATTTATCCTCTAAACAGTTTTCTTTAGATTTATGCTTGAAATGTGGGCGAACACTATCTGTTTGCGACCAATATCGTACTTCATCATGGCACGCTGCGCACATCAATTCCCCACTTTTAGCTAGTGGCTGTAGTTCATCTTTCGATTGTTCTAAGGTACAAACACGATAGCCTGCAATCGTTCGAGCAACAAACATACCTTCACCTGCTCTCAATCTTGTTTAATCAACCTGACTATTTATCACAAGTTATTTCAGAAGTACACCATGTGAAAATTAGTTTTTCCATACTAGTAACTAACAGTTATCAACAATTGATACATCTTTTTACCTTGAGATCGGAGAACACATGATAATTAACGTTATATTCTGTTGTATTTTTCTCTATCTTTCTGATTAAAATATGGCTTATAGACATTTTTAATCATTCTCATTTTCTCTGCTTTTATTAAATCATCGATTAGACTGTTATGTAATATTGTCCCTTTCATTACTCCTTGTGGTGTAGGATAAAATCCAATCCAAGGAAAATAATATCTCATATGCCAGCGGTTTTCATCTGTATATTTTGAAAAAGTCTGGCCATGAATATATAAGAAGTACGTGTTGAAAACAAATTCGATTTTACAATTTTGATTTAACCTTGCGTCGCAGAACGCATTAGCAGACTTTAGTGATGTATTTTCGAACAAACAATGTTTCTCGTACCATACGGAATAGTGATTCAAATCATCATACATGATTTTATAATCTTTTATAGTACATAAGATCGCTCCTAATAGATTTCTACTATCATTCATGTCCAAAAGGAGCTCACTTTAGAATGGGAAGTTCCACGAAATTATAGCTTTACCCTGAAGAGATTAACCCCATGCACTGTTTGAAATGAATTGCTTGCAACCTGTTGATTTGGTGCTATTTCTGTGTAAAAAAGCTCTTTTCCTAAGAAAAATAGGTATTAGGCTATTCAATTCTTCCATACCAAAAGACAAAAAGGCCAGTCAAAACACGAAAAAAGTGTTTGACTGGCCTGGTTTATTGAGGTATCGCACCCAATAGTTTAGTACTAATTACTTCAGATTATAATTATTACAACCTTTTTCAAGCAAGGGTTATATAATTTCGTTCTAAGTTTACGGTTTTGAAGAAGCTATACTCATAATCAAAAACATAAATTATGACTTGATTATTCATGTTACTTCTGAATCTAATTCCATAAATCCCAAGAATTTAGATACTTTCTCACTTTGGGTGTATCATGAAGAAGAGCAGATTGTTTAAACATGGAAATCGTGTATAATGGTGATAATGATTTTCGTTATTATATAAACTGGTAAGGAGTAGTGAAGATGGATCTTCTGCTTCCAATCACCACCATCGCAATGATTTCCGTTGGGGCCTTCTGTCTTTTTATCGCTATCGACAATGATTCCAGAGCATTTCCAAAAAAATGGGCTCCGGTTGCAAATAAGGGATCAATGTTCTCCATGATGACTGAACGTAAAGTAGCGAAGACCAGAAAATAAATAATGCTAGCAGAATTAACGCTAACAAAACGAGGTTTTCTTGACTAACAAAGTGTAACCACTTGATAAATACGGGCTTCCTGTAACGCGTGGGTGGATCGAACTGAAGATAATGAAAATGCAGGCTACACGTGTATGTGCGCCTGCATCATTTTCTAGCTTCTCCCAATCACTACACCTAGAACGGTTTCCCATATTCGCGAAATACCTTGCTTTTCATTGTCTGTTATCCTGTTGTCTTGATTCGAATACCTTCCCGTTGGCGTAACAATCGCAATCCATTCAGGATGACCAGGATCGTGCTGCCTTCATGTCCAACCACGCCCAAAGGAAGGGCAATTCCTTGAATGAAGTTGGCAGAAATGAGCAGGGCGATCACGGTCATGGCAAAGATGATATTTTGTTTGACGATCGATTTGGTTCGCTTGCCAAGCTCAATGGCTTCAGCAATTTTTCGCGTGTCATCGTTCATCAGCACAAGGTCAGCCGTCTCAAGTGCCGCGTCACTCCCAGCTACGCCCATCGCGATTCCCACGGTGGCAGTGGCCAAAGCTGGAGCATCATTAATGCCATCACCTACCATCGCAACCTTACCGTAGGTAACATTTAGTTCCTTGATCCGATTGACCTTATCCTCCGGCAATAAATCGGAATATACAATATCAATTCCCAACTCCTTGGCAATTGCCTGTGCCGTAAGATGCTGATCACCAGTTAGCATTGCTACTTTCACGCCTAGGTCCTTTAGCATGGCGACCGCATCCTTAGCTTCAGAACGGATATTGTCACGCAACGCGATCACACCGACCGCTCCCTGTGAATGATGCATTACCGTTACGGTTTTCCCTTGACGTTCGAGTCGGTCAATAACCTCAGACACTGCATCCGTCATGAACCGCTCTTCCAATAACGCTGGCTTTCCGATTTTCCACAAATCCCCCCTCCATTGTGCTTGAATTCCCCAGCCTGTAAGTGTAAGAAAATCAGTCGGACGCTCTATTTCCACCCCTTTTGACTGCGCTTCAAGTACAATCGCTTTGGCTAACGGATGACCTGACAGGCTTTCAAGCGATGCAGCAACCCGCAGCACGTCGGTTTTATCGTATCCCTGGAAGGAAATAATGTCAGTAACAACAGGGGTGCCGGCTGTCAACGTTCCAGTCTTGTCAAATGCTATCACCTTGATCGTAGCCAGATTTTCCAGATGTGCCCCGCCCTTGAACAATAGTCCTTTTCGTGCACTATTGGATATAGCAGACAACATGGCCGGCATGATGGAGGCGACCAGCGCACAAGGCGATGCGACAACGAGAAACACCATCGCTTTATAAAATGCCTGATTCCAGGACATGTGCAAAGCAAAAGGTGGAATCACGATCAGAAGTAAGCATACCAGAATGATGATCTTCGCATAAATGCTCTCAAACCGTTCCATAAACTGTTGAGAAGCGGGTTTCTCACTTTGCGCCTCCTGTACAAGACGAATGATTTTGGCAAACAGCGTCGATTCGCTCAGTTGACTTACTACGATAAATAAAGCCCCTTGACAATTTAGTGTTCCGGCAAAAACTTCATCCCCCGCTCCTTTATCCACCGGAACAGATTCGCCGGTGATCGAGGACTGATTAACGGCCGATACTCCCTGCTTCACGACACCATCAGCCGGAATACGTTCCCCCGGTTTAACTAGGACGATGTCCCCGAGCCGTAAGTGTTCAATCGCGACCAGCGTCTCCACTCCATCCTTGATCAATACGCCGGTTTCTGGCTTACTATCCATTAAGGAGGATATATCCCTTTTGCTTCGGTCCATTGTATATGTTTCCAAGGCTCCGCTCAGCGAGAAAATAAAGATAAGGACCGCTCCTTCTGCCCAGTACCCGATGCTTGCTGCGCCGATTGCGGCAACGAACATCAATAAATTGACGTCAAGATCTCGCTCTACGATAAGAGTGAGCAAGCCTTCCTTTGCTTTCACAAACCCTCCAACCGCGAATGCAAGCAAATAGAAGATGACGGACCACAGTTGTGAAGTACTGCCAATAACCCAAGCAACGCCAATGAAAATCCCGCAAGCTAACGCTGCCAGACCTTCGCCATAACGATACAACCACTCTTTCTTTTCAGTTCCTAATGATCTTGAACTCTCCATTTCTTGATGTTTGACACAACCATCTGCTGCTTCAAAATTCGGACTCATACGCAACTTCCCCTCTCTTTGAGAATGAATTCCATTACTAGCCCCTATAAAAGGGTACATGCTGCTCCAAATTCGGAGCAGCATGTACAACGGGAATATTTCCCGCATTTTACTACATTCAATTTTTTGCCTTTTCCCAACTTTATGATATTAATCTTAATCCAATTTATGCAAAAAATAAAGATTATTTTTCATTAGGGAAACTTTTTGTTGTAAAGGAAATTATTTTTACGTAGGATAACAATGTAGGATTAAACCAAAATTTCATCAGATTTTTTTTGCGTAAAATGTTTCCTTCGAGAAACATTTTTTACCACTAGAAAGATGGTGTTATCTTCCAAAGGGGGTTTTTTCGGTTATGTTTCTGATTGTTAGCCTTATCGTTTACACAGCCATTTCGCTTACGGTTTTATTCGGTGCACTCCTATGCTTTCGACGCTTGGAGCAGAATCATGTATCTGATTCTATTGCGACCGTTCAAAGGTACAAGCGACTCTACTCCAAGCTGTTTTAGCAAAACTAACAAAGCATTGGTAAAATCCATGGCGGAGGTGACGAAACTACTATGTTGGAACTATCGTGCATTTTATTGGAAGGGGCCCTTTTATCTGTCGTTTTTCTGGTGATTTTGCTCGTAACCTTGTATTACAATCCGCGGATCTGGCTAAAGGATTACCCAAAAGACATTCAGCAGGCCGTAAAGGAACGAACGAAAAAAGAAACTCGGCAATTTACGTATATCGGAACACTGATCATGGCTCTCGTTGCCGTCCCTTTCATCACTTCTCTTTACTATACTGGCGATCAGGTTACGTTCGCAGGAGCGTTTCTGCACTTTTACATCGTTTTCACGATAGTCAGCCTGGTGGATTTACTCATCCTGGATTGGTTCGTTTTTTGCTGGATCACTCCGCGCTTTATCATCATCCCCGGCAGCAACGGAGCAAAAGGCTACAAAGACTACCGCTTCCATTTCATCGGTTTTCTGAAAGGAGCCGTGATCTACGTGGTCTTGGCCCTGATTCTCGCCGTCTTGCGCGTGTTGGTCGCCTATTTCTAGCAGCTTGGGATTACATACGAGACACAAATGAAGCCTCCCATCCTTTCGTCAGGACGGGAGGCATTTCTCATATGAATGGCTGAATGAGCCTTTCGCTATTCAGAAAGCTCACTTCATTTGGTAGACAATCCCCTTTCGCACAAATCGACATGATGTAATCCCCTGGAACTTCGTACGTTCTAAGTGACCATTCCGGCCTCGCGCTCCCCTTCATGCGTATGCCCGCCGTTCCAAGATGAGTTATGACAGAAAAAGATTGAACGGGAATGAGCAATCCTTTTCCCACCGCCTTGACGAAGCTTTCCTTCCTCGTCCATATCCGATAAAACTCACGCAGCTGTTCATACGGTTCTTGGGCTGACAAACACCTGATTTCCTCGGGGGTAAACGCATACTCTGCTATATCCAAGTCAAGACCTAGTACTTGCTCGATATCGACTCCGACTTCCCGATCGCCAATTGCTGCTACGACCCACTCCCCTGAATGGGAAATGTTGAACTGAACTTGGCCTGCATGCGACAGCATCGGTTTTCCGTATTCGTTTTGGCTCAGATGAATGTCACCCAGCGCCCATCCAAAATGGCGATTTACGACATACCTGATCAATAGATCTCCAATTAACGAACGGAATGCGTCCTCTTCCCTTTTGTAGGAACAAATACGCGCTCTTTTCTGTTTATCCACCGACTGCAAGAGCTGTTGAAAATACTGTTGCAGACACTTTATGTTTTTAGCCCAATTAACCGCATATACCATCAGGCTTGCTTCGCTCATACTTGCAGCCTCTTCTGGTCTCTCTTCAGTTTCATCGTGCCCATCCCAAGAGCGATGGTGAATCCTACGAAAGAAAGCACTCCTCCCAGAATGAACACTTGTTGTAGCGAGGAGGTCAACACGTGCATCCACGTGTCCATCATTTCTGGCGGCAATGTGCCGCTTGCTTGGCCTTGCAGCAGGATATCTGCTGTAAGGCCACTCTCTAGCGAAGACGAGGCGGGTGCAGCTTCAAAACGATAGAGACCTTGTTGCAGCCGGGTCGACATCAACGCCGCCATGAGGCTCGCACCGAACACACCGCCAAACATACGGAAAAAGGATGAAGCTGATGTCATACTACCCCTCCACTGTTTATCGACCGCTTCCTGCATGGCGATAGTCAGGATTGGGATGACCACTCCCAATCCTGTTCCTGCAGCCCACATATACGTGCTGACAGCTGCTCTGGATGTGTCTGCATGCATCGTAGCAAACAGGAAAAACCCGAGCGCAATCAGAAACATGCCGATTGCCAAAACACTCCGATAGGTCAGTAGCAACAGCAGGCGCCCCCCAATAATGCTGCCGATGACAAATGAGATCATCAGTGGCAATAACGCATTCCCAGCGACCGTAGCATTATCTCCAAGTACCTTTTGCAGAAAAAAAGGAATGTAGATGATCGCACCATACATCGCGATTCCTGTAAAAAATGCGACGGCGCATACAAGCGCGACAACCTTGTTTCGAAACAGAAACAATGGCACGATTGGATCTTTTGCCTGTGCTTCAATCCGAATGAAGCCTGCCAGAAATGTCAACCCGATCACACACAATGCCAGGGAAGGAAAGGAATTCCATTCAATTCTAAGCGAAGGATCTGAATGACCGACCAAAACCAGATCAATCAAGAGGACACTCGTGCCTAGCACCAATGTGATGATCCCTTTCCAGTCAACGAGTTGATTTCGTTTTGTCGTGCTTTCCGGCAAAAACAAGCCGATGAATAGCATACCGAGCAGGCCAAACGGCAGATTGATATAAAAAGCCCAGGTCCAGTCCCCTTTGTCTACGAGAAATCCGCCCACTGAAGGACCAAGAACACTTGCAATCCCGAACAGCATGCCGAATATCCCTTGCATTTTCGCCCGTTTTTCCGGAGTAAACAAATCTCCAACAATGGTCAGGGTCACGGGAACGACGGCCCCTGCCCCGATTCCCTGAATTCCGCGGCTGATAATGAGCATGGGCATGTTCACGGATAATCCGCATAGCAGCGAGCCCAGCATGAACAAGCCCATTCCGATCAAATACGTTTTGGTTCTGCCGTATTGATCAGCAAATTTACCAAAGAGGGGCATTCCCAGGATGGTCATCATCATGTAGATCGAAAATATCCAGCTGTACAGGGAAAAGTCACCCAGCTGATTGACGATCGTGGGCATGGCTGTAGCCACAACCGTCGCATCTAGAGCTGACAAGATCATTCCCATTATCAAAGCAGCGATAATCCAGCCCACACGGACATTCGGCTTCACATTCATAGCCTTTTTACCTCCATTATCCGGACTCCTTACTGAAAATGAAACATTTCGACTTCCTCGCTATTCTTCTCCTTCTTCGCTTGGACTGTCTTGCTTTCAAGGAGAGGGCAATGTGGATCATGAAGGATGTTTTCTAGTAATCGTTTGAAAGCTTCAGCCATATGCGTGATCGATTCTTCTGCAAACAACGCTTCTTTATAGGAAAAAGCAACCCGCATATGACCGTCCTCTCTTTCGATGAATAAACCGAGATGATGCGCAACGTTCGATTTCAGATACTCCCATGATTTGCATACAAGCGGACCTGCATTCTGCTCCACACGGTCAGAATCGATGAAATTGAATCCGACTTGCAACGGAAGACGGACAAAGGATGGATCTGCCTTCATTTCTTTGGCTACTTTTTCAAAAGGAAGGCGTCTGTGCGTGAGTGCCTCAGTGACAATACTGTGGGTATGGGAGAGAAGCTGTACAAAATCCCAGTCCGGGTCCAATATCAATCGGAACGGAAGCCTGTTTACAAACATCCCCATCACGCCTTCAATCTGTTCCCAGCTTCTCGTAGAGACAGGCGTGCCAATCACCATATCTAATTGACCGCCTACCCGCAACATTAGGACACTAAATACCGAGAGCCATCCGGAAAACAGACTGATGCCGTTCTCCTGGCATACCTGTTTAAATCGATGCACATGAACAGGTTCCAAGTTTAGCCAGTAATAAGCACCCTTCCCCAAATCATCTCCTGTGTCGCTGCGATACGGAAGAGACAGCCGTGCTGGATAGCGGTCCAGTCTTTTTTTCCAGTAGTCCACATCTTGTTGATAACGAGCGGTCCGTTCGGTTCTGCGAAGCCATATAGAATAATCGGTATACTCTAGCGGCAAAGAATCTAAACGATCCTCCTTTTCCCCTGTGTAATAGCTGTAGGCGCGCATCAAATCCGCTACGAAAATTCCAAAGGAGGCCTCATCCGCAATGACGTGATGAAAGCCAAATTGCAACAAATGGCTTTGCTCTTCGAATACAATCATCCGGAATCGGTACAGCTTCCTGTCATCTGCGAAAATGGGTGTTGCAGCAAATTCAGCCTGAAGCTTTTTAAGCGTCTCTTTCCGATCGGGATCATACCGCAAATCGATCCACTCCAGCTCTACTGTCTCAGCCGGCTTCACTACTTGGACGGCTTCGTTACCGCGCAGCAATATTCGGGTTCGCAGTACGCCTTGCTTTTCCAAGACGGCTTGCAACGCATTTTGAAACAAATCCTTAGACAAGGGGCCAATCAACTGCATAGAAGCAGGCAGTAAATAATGGTCGGATGTCCTCAGTTGCTCAGCCAGCCAAATGCCTTCTTGGGCATAAGTAAGCGGTGCGGCGATTTCTTTTCCAGCGGCCTCTGACGATTCGAAAGACTCCCGCACGGGACCGATTACATCCAGATCTGACGAATCAACGTCAGTTTCCAGCATTTTGGCGAGTCCTGCAATGCTCGTACCTGTAAACAGTGCAGACAGTGGTACGGGAATACCTATCGTTTTCTCGATCCTTTGCGCGATGCGAATCGCCAACAGCGAATTGCCTCCCAGCTTGAATAAGTCATCCGTATCCTGAACGTGCCTCACTCCCAGCACATTGGCAAATACAGATTTGATCTGCGCCAATACATGCGAGCAGTCCTCATTTGTGTTGTCCGTCTTATCGAATCCTGCCTCTACTTCCTGGATTGGTAAATTCTTGCGATCTACTTTTCCATTTGCAGTGAGCGGGATATGCTGCAAACGGATGAAAAAGGTGGGAACCATTGCCAATGGAAGCTTTTCCTTCAGATAGGCTTGTAACTGCGACGGCTCCATAACGGCCTCAGCTACATAGTAGGCCGCCAATGTTTGTTGCGATTCCCAAACGGTTACCACGGCCTTTTGGATGCCTCTAAATTGGCACAAGGCATGCTCGATTTCTCCCAATTCAATCCGTTGTCCACGCAATTTGACTTGTGTGTCGGCTCTCCCCATGAACTCAATATTTCCATCTGGCAAATAACGTCCCAAGTCACCAGTCCGATAAAGTCGCTTGCCACTGACCGGGTGGAGAATGAAGGATCTGTCCGTTCGTTCGGGTTCATTTAAATAGCCTTTTGCTACCCCAACCCCTTCGCAATACATCATGCCGGTAACCCCGATTGGGACTTGTTCTAATCTGTCATTGAAAATGTAATATCGCGCATTGGCAATTGGTTTACCATAAGGAATGGATTTCCAGCCAGGATCAATGTGATCGACCGGATAGGAAATGTTCATAAAAGTTGTTTCCGTAGGTCCTCCAATACTAATAAAACGAGCAGTAGGAGCAAAACGACGCAAGTCAGCAGGAAGTCCGAGGCCAACCCAGTCACCGCCAGCCATAAACAAACGCAAGCTCGGTAGCACCTGATGTACACTTTCTTGCATATACATTGTGAACATTTCCATAAAGGCGGGAACCGAATTCCAGATGGTCACCGAATGCTGCTCCAGTAGCGCTAGCCAATGCCCAGGGTCTCTCGTCTTATCATGATCAGGCAAAACGATAGTACCCCCTGCTGTGAGCATGCCTAGCGTATCGTACACAGAAAAATCATGATGCAGCTGTGTTAACGCCAAGGTACGGTCGGAAGCGTTCACTTGATTGGAGTGATTCAAGTGATGCAAAACATTCATCAGGCCCGGAAGCTCCAGCATGACACCTTTTGGAACACCCGTCGAACCAGACGTAAACAAGACGAAAGCAACCCCAGACTGTTTTTGATATCCGGGCAGCTCTTCCCAATGGATAAGTGCCAACCTGTCTTGCTGTTGTCTCATGCCTTCATGGCTCGCTCTTGCGTCAACATTGAGAAGCGGGCAGCCGTACGAAGCGACGGACGAAGCAAGCCATGATTGGGTTAGAATCACACGAGCAGCGCTTTCTTTTAGAACATGCGCCAACCGTGCTTGCGGCCAATCTGCTGGTACCGGAATATACGCAGCACCGCACGCTAGCGTGGCGATCATACCGACGATCTGCTCCCAACCTTTTTCCATCCAGATGACAACATAATCTCCTTCTTTAACCCCGCTTTCACGAAGGAGCACAGCGATCATTTTGGCCTTGCTAAACAACTCTTCATAGGAAAGCTGTAAGGAACTGGTCAAAATCGCGGGTTTTTTGGCATAGTGGGCGCAATTATCCACCAGTGTTTCCAGCAAGGATCGATTTGGCCAGCTCTTGTCCGTCTCATTGGCCAGATCCATCACTGACAATTCCTGTTTGGCAGTTAGTTCCCAGTATTCGGACTTCCATGCGGAAGCGTCCGACGCCAGCTTCTGAATCATGTTGCCATACGCATCAAGCATGCGATTCAACACATCCGGTTCGAATAGCTCTTCTACGCAATCCCAAATCAGGTGAAGCTCACCGTTCCTGCTGCTAACGATGGCGTCAATCCACACTTGTGATGTTTGGCTCATCCAGTATACAGACTCAAATGATCGGCCAGTTTCCTCCTTGCCATCCGCCCCCAAGTGAAGCAGACTGGTAAAGACAACCGGAGCAGGCGAACGTAACGTTTCTCCCCGTTGGCGTGACAGCTCTCGCAGCACCTCCACTCCGCTGAATAAGCGGTGATCCATATCTCTCCAGAAGATACTTTCTATCTCTCTTACCTCTTCCACAAAAGGCTTGCGCTCTCGCAGATCAAAACCAAACGGCCATACGGAAGCAAATTCCCCCGCTAGTTCGTTTACTTGCGAATGTATTTCCAAACGGTTAAATTGAGCTGCACTCAGTAAAAATTGCTGTTGCCAAGACCAATGACCCATTACATGTGCAAAAGCTGCGAATAAACTTAATTGCGGACTCACGCCAAAGCTCGCAGCGTTCTCTTGAAATTGCTCCCAGTCCTTCTGCAAGATCGTACGCGTTAGTTGGATGGGTGTTGGCGCTATGATATGATGAGGCTGTTTTTTCAAGGGAAGCTCAGGCGGTCCCGGCAATTCTGGCAGCTTCTCCAGCCAATACTGCTTCGCTTTGTTATAAGCCGCTGACTTTTTGTGTCCAGATACCGCACATACATAGTCTCTGTAAGAAATGTCTATCGGCTCTACCCACTGATTCGGCTCCCGGTAAAAGGCTTCGAGCTGCTTGGTCACCATACTTTGACTCCAGCCATCGAGAATGAGCCCATCATAATACAGATGAACAATGGCCTTGCTTCCTTCCAGCAAGGTGACCTGGGCGTCGAATAAAGGAATTTGCATCGGCGAGAATACCCGACTAGACAGCCTGCTTCTTTTTTGTTGGAGCACTGTTCCCTTCTCTTCCGCATCCAGTTCTCGGATATCTTCCAGGGGGATGTTGAAGCGATCCAAAGCCGGCAAGATCCGTTGCATACCCTCCTCCGTCATGACGCACCGAAGAGCATCGTGTCGTTCGATCAACCGATGCATGGCTGTCAGCATGCGATTATGATCGTATTCGGTGCACTCCAATTCGACATACACATGCGTAGCGATACTGCCGATTTCAAAATCAGACATTCGGCCTACATAGTACGCTTGCTGCAGGTCATTTAATGGAAACGGCTCGTATCGATTTTCTTCATCTGGTTGTATAGAAGGCAGGCAATCGGAAGCTTTCGGAGATATGTGACGCTTAACCGCTTCTGCAACTCCCTGAATACTCGGGTTGGAGAAAAAGTCTGCAAGCGACAGTCTCACGCCAAAGTGATCATTCACAGCAGACAAGAGATGCAGTGCCTGCAACGAGTGTCCACCCAATGTGTAAAAGTTTGCAGTGGGAGAAATGTTTTCGAAACCGCACACCTCGCGCCATATACTCGCCATCTGACGCTCATGCTCATCCGCGATTACTGGCGTCTCTTTACTAATTGATGAAGGTGTCCACTTGTTCGCCAACTGCTTCCGATCAATCTTGCCGCTCATTGTTCGGGACATCTGGTCTACTTCGATAAAGTGGGTAGGCATCATGTAAGGAGCTAGCCTGCTCCCAAGGAAGTGTCGAATCACAGTTTCCTCCAAGGAAGCATTCGCCGTAAAGTACGCAACGAGCACCTCACTCCCTTGGTCGATGGGCTGCAATTGCACGACCGTTTCGAGTATTCCCGGTATCTTTTTCAAGATGCTTTCGATTTCGCCTGGCTCAATCCGGTATCCGCGCCACTTCATTTGATCGTCGATTCGACCGAGATATTGGATGTGCCCATCCGGGAGACGACGGACCTTGTCACCAGTCCGGTAGATCGTTTCCCTGGGGATATACGGGTGAGACAGAAACCTCTCGGCAGTCAGCTCGGGGCGATTCAAGTAGCCTTTTGCCACTCCTTCTCCACCAATGAACAGCTCCCCTGTCATTCCATCGGGCACCAGTTTTAAGTCACTGTCCAGTATGTACAAACGAATATTGGCTATTGGCTTACCGATTGGAATCGGCTCTCTCAGGCCGTCAGCGACACAGTCATAGCATGTCACATCCACAGTTGCCTCTGTCGGTCCGTACAAATTGATCAAGCGGGCTAGAAATGTTTTACCTAGCAACGAATGGAAGGCTTCTGCCTGACTGTAGTGCAATGCCTCCCCACTGGAAAATACATATCGCAAGCTTTTCAGAAGAGGTGTCGCTTCTTGCTGCCGTGCATGCTCGAGAAAGACGGTAAGCATACCCGGAACAAAATGCATCGTCGATATTCGTTCCTTGGCAACCGTTTGCCAGATCGTTTCTGGGTTCTTTTCTCCTCCGGGACGAAGAAAATGAAGCCGTGCACCGCTAATGGACCACCAGAACAATTCCCATACCGACACATCGAACGTAATCGCCGTTTTTTGCAAAATGACATCCTGTAGCCCGAGTGGATAGGCCGATTGCATCCACAGCAGCCGGTTCATGACAGATCGGTGTGAAATCAAAACCCCTTTTGGAATACCTGTCGAGCCGGAAGTGTATAAGCAGTAAGCCAAACCCTCGGGAGACACATCAATGTTAGGACGATCTGCACTATAACTATCCAGTGTCTTTGCATCTTGAACCTGTTTTCTGTTGCTGCGATTAGCAGGAAGCCCTTCTGTGTGGTTTACCTTCATCAACACATCGTAACGGAACGAGGTTAGCTCATTCTTGAGAGTTCCTATTTTTTTCTCGCATTGTGTCTCTTTGACAGCAGGAATTTCCCCAGACAGTTCTTCCCAGAAAACCTTCGGCAGAAATAATTCATTGGACCAGTTTGTTTTCGTTCGGGCATCGGGATGCACCGCTTTATAGCGAAGCAACGACTCCTCCAACTGTGCTTTTGTCTCTAAATCCATGACATCACCGATGAAGAGAATGCCATCGTCCTTGCATAAGGCAACCGATTTTTTCAGGACCTCCAGCAAATATCGATGATGGGGGAACAATTGCACGACGCTATTGATAATCACGATGTCAAAGGGCTCCTCGGACAATTGGTCAATCTCATGCGCTGCCAACGTTTGCAGGCGGATATGGGAAAGACCTTCCCGCTCAGTTCGGACTCGATTGGCTGCGATAGCAGACTCCGAGAGATCCGTTCCAACATACAGCCCTACGTGAGGTGCTACCTTGTACATCGTTAAGCCTGATGCGCACCCGATCTCGAGAACGCGACAACTGTGGTGCAAATAAGGCTCCAGCTTGATCAACACATTATTTGCATATTGTTCCATTTCCTCTTTACTGAAAGACTCTCCGCTGTAGCTGCTCACCCAACCGCCAGCTTCAATTTCATTGCTTGCCTTTTGATTGACGAAGTTCCACAACTGTTCATCCATTAGGTCATGCGATTGCGAGGCCAAATCTTGTGCGTGATGGCTCTCGTTTAAAGAGAGGCATACTTGGACTTCACGAGTAGCCCATAGAAGTCTCTCTGCTGTGTCCAAATGACGAGAGCTGGTAATGATCGTGCGGATATTGGCATCCTGAACAATACTCGCAAGCCGTTGCTCCGAATCAGTGGGGGCCAAAGGAACGTAAGCACCACCAGCCTTCAGAATCCCTAGGAGTGCAACCATCATATGAACGGAGCGCTCCATGCAGATACCGACTAGCTCCTGGGCTGCAATACCTCTCTCAGCTATCAAATAGTTGGCCAACTGATTTGATTTTTGCTCCAGTTGTTGATACGTAAGTGATTCATAATCATCACTCACAGCGATCTCAAACGGCCTTTTCTCCACTTGTCTTTCAAATTCCCGGTGGATGGCCTGATCGAGTGGATACTGGACATGTGTTCGGTTTACCTCAAAGAGTAGGTGCTGCTGTTCTTCCACCGAGACGATTTCCAGCTCGTTTACAGTGCGAGTCTGATCAGCTAACATTTCGCGAAGCAACAGCATATATCGCTCCCCAAGAGTACGAGCGAGCTGTTCGGAAAACGCCTCGCATGAATAATGGACGCGAAGGTGCAAGCAATCTTGGCTTCTTATCAATTGCATGGCGAGATCATATGTCTTCAGAGACGTTTTCCCATCGTCGATACTTTCCGCAGTTCCACCTGTTTCTTGATAGAAAAAAACATAGCGAGGTAGCTTCGTCTCATCCATAGACACATGCTGGTCGTCTTTTGTTAAGTAATCCTGCTCTATTACTTGTTCGATTGTTTTCGAACGATCAATCTGGCTGGGAACCACTCGAAAACCTCCCAGCTCATCGTCCTGAAAAGCTATACGCTCTTCTTCCAAGCATTTCACAGCGAAAACCTGAATGGCACGATATACGATCCGCTTGAACTGTTCTGGGTCGAAGCTCTCTGCACACAGGTACTCGGAATCCACTTGTTCCACCAAATACACACAACCTATTTGGAGCTTATTCATTGCCTATTCCCCTTTCAACCAGTTACGTATCGTCGTGCAGACAGCAACATGATCCTCTACAAAAAAGTGGTTGCCATCTATCGTATCCATCGTAAATGAGGTGGTCGTATACATTTGCCATTCCTCTATATCTGTTTGGGGAGCGACAATGTCATCTTTGCCTGCCAAAGCGAAGATCGGGATTGCGAGTGGCTGCCTTTCATGAAAAAGATAAGATTCCAAAACGCCTATATCTTGTCGGAACAAAGGGAGAAAATACTCGATAAACTCCGGATGAGCAAGCAATTCTTCCGGTGTTCCTCCATACTCGCTTACGTGGTTAATTAAATGCTCATCGGGAAAAGTGGAAACACGTTTCAGTCGAGCGCCTAGTAAATGAGGCGGTACTGCGCCGGATACAATTAGGGCAATCGGGGGCTTCCCCTTTTCGGTGAGGGAACGAGCCAGTTCATAGGCAAGCACCCCCCCCAAGCTATGTCCGAACAGGAGGAAGGGGCTGTTGAGGGTAGTCAACAGCTCCTCTATGATTTCTCCTACCCAGGCTGTCATCGTTGCTGGTAAATCGTTTCGAAATGGATGTCCTGCCCTGCCTGGATATTGGACAGAGCTAACATCTATGTCGTCGCCTATGGAATGCTTCCACTGGGCAAACAAGGCTGTGCTGCCACCTGCGTGAGGCAGACATATACAACGGTAAGTCGCATTCTTTGGATGTCTGTCGGGCCGTATCCAACGGCCCGATCTTTCAGTCATGCTCATACTATTTTCCTGCTCCTAATCCAATTCGTACCGCCATATTTCCTCCCGGATGTTGATTGTCCCGAATATCTTGATGGCATTGGGCTAGGTCTTCCCATTCAATGATCTTGGATAAATAAGGACGTATGGACGATTGATTTATGGCATCATACGTTTTGAAATAATCTTGGCGACCGCCTGCATGGCTTCCCTGCAAGCGTTTTTGTCCCAGCCACAGGTATCGCAGGTCAACTGTGCCGATATAGCCGGAGGTTCCACCACAGATGGTAACCATCCCTCCGTTCTCCACCACAAACATGGAAGTCGGCAACGTGTTTTCCCCCGGATGTTCAATAACGATGCGCGGATTTTTCCTTTCTCCGACAATGTTCCAGATTTCTCTGCGGAATTTTAAAGCCTCTCTTAGCCAAGCCTTGTACTGCCTTGGCTCCTTGTACCCTTGCTCCAAGGGGCCAAAATGCTTGAATTCCGAACGGTTTATCCAGCCTTTTGCCCCTAGGCTCATGCACAGTTCGGCTCTCTCTCGGTCAGAAACCACCACAATGGGTATGCCACCGAAATAATTGACGATTTGAATCGCCATCGTCCCGAGCCCTCCGGAACCTCCCCAGATCAACACCACATCCCCTTCTTGTATGTGGTGTTCACTATACGCGGTCAACATGCGCATAATCGTTGCTCCTGTAGCAGAGAATGCGGCTGCTTCCTCCCACGTGTAATGCGTAGGCTTGGGGACGCATTGCTCCTGTTGAACCTTACTGAACTGTGCAAAAGCGCCCCAGTTCGCTTCGTAGCCCCAGACTCGAAACGTAGGACTGAGAACCGGGCAATCGCCTCTTTTTACAACAGGGCAATTGTAATCCGCCTGAACGCCAATCACGACGACCTCATCGCCTACCTTGACCATGTCTACACCTTCCCCGACCGCGTAGACAATGCCACTTGATTCACTGCCGCATATATGGAAAGGCTGTGGAGCATCTCCCCATTTTCCATGGTCAGCTATCACATTTTTCGGCTGACCGAGACCTGCCCAGACTCCATTGTAATTAATACCAGCCGCATAATTGCATACAATGACTTCCCCCCTCCCAGGCTTAGGCACATCAACAATTTCGACCTGGAAGGCTTGGAGAGGCTCGCCGAACCGCTCCTTGCGCACAGTCCATGCGTACATTTGCTTTGGCACCACTCCTACAGGTGGAACCTCACCAATTGGAAAAAGTTGATCCGTTCTAACCGCTGATCCTATGCTCATACTCATTCTCCTCCTCATGAAAAGTCATAATCCTCTGCGCCCCTTGATTGCGAGGTAGTTGAAACAAGACCTGCCTCTTCTTCGGTCGAAAGCATTGCCAGCTTCTCTACAGAGGTTCCCGGCGAGGCAACCGCCGATTCCAGCAAACGGATATAGTGCCTGATCATTTGAGCAATCGTCTGTTCCTCAAACAAATCTGTGCTGTATTCGACGAAGCCTTTCAGCCGACCATCTTCTTCTGCAAGCGATAACGTGAAGTCAAATTTGGCTCCTAACGACTTCGCTTCCATCCACTCCACTTGGACCCTTGGCCACTGCCACTTCGCGCTGGTCGCATTTTGCAGGACAAAAGCATGCTGGAACAACGGATGGCAACCTCTATGGCGCGGAACAGACAGATTTTTTACCAGCAAATCAAATGGATAATCCTGATGCTGGAACGCTTCAAGTACCGTTCGCTTGACTTCCTGGACATAGCTTCGGAAGGGCAGACCGGAAGTCACTTTGCTTCTGAGTACGACCGTATTAGAAAAATACCCGATGATCGGTTCCAGCTCAGCGCGGGTTCGGTTTGCTACCGGAGAGCCTATGCATACATCACTTTCTCCCGAATATCGGGACAGCAGGATGGAATAAATAGCGAATAAAGCCATATAGAAGGTCGCTTTTTCCTCCTGGCAGAAAACTTGCAGTGCCTTAGTCGTTGTCTCTGAGATAGCGAATGTATGAACCTTCCCTGCAAAGCCCGGAATAGGTGGACGCAGCTTGTCAGTTACGAGAGGTAAATGTCCAGTGATCCCCGAAAGCTTTTGGGTCCAGTAAGTCAATTGTCGCTCTCCTTCTCCTTGAAGAAGCCACTCCTTTTGCCAGACTGCATAATCGCAATAATTGTAAGCAAGCGTACGTAGCCTCGGACTTTTTCCTTCGATGAAAGCGGTGTAGCATTCGGACCATTCACGAATAAAATTGTCAACCGACCATCCATCAGCCGCGATATGATGAATATTCAAGAACAAGTGAAATTCCTCTTGCCCTGTTTTGAACAAGGCGATTCGAATGGGAATATCCTTGGATAGATCGAAAGGCTTTTGAAAAATCGCATACTGCTGCTCTTTTAATCGCTGATCGATGTCGACTCGAGGCAATGTTGTCCAGTCTTCCCTAAGCACGGATAAGTTCGCCTCAACAATTCGCTGGCGATGATCCCCATTGTCGGACGCATAGACGGTTCGCAATATTTCGTGTCTTTCGATCAACATCTGAATGGATCGCTCCAACGCCCTTTCATCCAACACCCCTGTCAGCTTTAAGTGGGCTGGCATGTGATAGTACGCAGAGTCAGGCTCCTGGAGATGCATCATCAGCATGCGCTCCTGTGCATGGGAGAGCGGCAGACTTCCTGTTCGATTGATTCGGATTAGTTCATTTGCGGCAGGCTTACTTGCAGGCTCCTGTTGACTTAGTAAAGAGCGAAGGTAGTCACTTAATGTTCGGACTGTCGAGTATTCGTATAACTGTTCAAAATCGAGCTCTACTCCAAATTTCGTTTTCATCCTGCCCATCATTTGGGTACCCATCAAGGAATTGCCGCCAAGCTCGAAAAAGTCGTCCTCTTCCCCAAAATTTTCGTGTTCCAGTACTTCTCGCCAGATTCGGTGAACTGCTTGTTCGATTGTTTCATCGACAGCTTTGTCGGCCACACCATGCTCTTCATGGGAGATTGACTGCTGCGGCACAACATCTATGGACACTCGTTCGTTTTGTTCCGGCCAGCACACGAGAGGTTCAAAGCTATAGGTCGGAAGCGGAATCCTTTGAGAATGCGAATCCTTGTAGTATGCTTGCCAATCCACTTTGATCCCGGCCTGGTAGAGCACCTGAAAACTATGTAGGAGTGACTCTTTTGGCATATGGACGAATACAGGTTTATTGTCCAAGTCATCTATCGCGAGAAGCGTTCGAGAAAGCACGCCATTCGAAGCTAATTCAAAAAACAACGCGTCATGTTTGGTACAAAATTGACTTGCCCATACTTTTAGCCGGGTATGATCAAATGCATCTTCCTGATACTGATTTGCCGCAGCCAAGCCTTCAGCCAAGGTCATTTGTCCTGTTACGAATCGGACGGCAAAATTCCCAGTCCCCGTCCCCAAGACATGCAATGCCTTGAATCCTTTTGCCGAAAGGACTTGATAATGGCAGATTTGCATCGCTGTTCGCCTTACGTGCGGATGGGTTATATCGGACTCACGACTGCAACGCTCCCACCAGTGCTTCCATACCGGCTCCTCTTCCATCCAGCGTGTAATCAGGTTCTCCTCAATCGGAGCATCTCCCGAGCAGAGAAGAACCATCGCCCTCGGAAGTGTCTCGCAAATGCCCTCCCGTTGTTCCAAACCATCCAAGTATCTTTTCAGTTGTTCAAGGTTATTCACTACCATCGCAGCACGAACGGGATAATCGTCGCGACCCGCATTCAGTACATAACTAATTTGCGAAAGCGAGAAGGGGTTTTTTTGTACATACGCCCCCAAATGTCTAGCAAATGCGGTCAATGATCGTTCGGTCATCGCACTGAGCGTAATGAGTTGATGGCCTTCTTCTTGCGGCTTTCCTACCGAACCCTTTTTGGTCAATTGGCCACTTCCTGCTTCTCGGACAACGGCATGAACGTTAGTTCCCGATAATCCAAATGAGCTGATTCCAGCAATTTTCGGTTCAGCTTGCCATGGTTTGGCACGATCAATGGGATAGACCGCCGATTCGGCAAAATTGATCAAAGGATTTGGCTTTTGAAAATGAACCAATGGATAGAGGGTGTCATCTCTCATCGACAAGATGACCTTGATCAATCCAGTGATACCCGCACTGTTTCCAAGGTGCCCGATATTGGATTTGACAGAACCAATGGCGCAGAATGACGTATCTGTGGTATACAGGCGAAATGCATCCGTCAATCCTTTGATCTCAATCGGGTCGCCAAGCCTTGTGCCTGTACCATGTGCTTCTATATAGGAGATTTGTCGGGGATGAATGCCTGCCTGTTCCCATGCTTCCCGAATGACTTCCGTCTGCGCTACTGGGCTTGGAGCTCCCAGACTGTTGGATCTCGCTGCATCCTGGTTCATTGCACTTCCAGAAATCACTGCATGCACATAATCTCCGTCTCGAATAGCGTCTTCCAGTCTTTTTAGCAGGACAATCCCCGCACCCTCTCCTGCGCCAGTTCCATTAGCCCTCTCATCAAATGATTTGCTTCGTCCGTCAGGTGCCGCGATTCCGAGAGGTTCATTCTCCAACGCTTCGATTTCGTCCAGAATCGGGAGTAGGTTCACTCCCCCCGCCAAGGCTGTATCTGCTTCTTTATTCCGTAATGATTGGCATGCAAAATGAACAGCAGCCAGTGACGACGAGCATGTCGTGTCAATCATCATGGCAGTGCCACGCAAATCGAGGTAATACGAGATTTTTCCGGCAATGGCCGCTGTATGGTTGCCTACGAATGCCACTCCCGATTTCTCACGTAGCAATCTACCATATTGATTTCCTGCTGCACTCATCATGACAGCGGTACGCGTGCCCCGGAAGGAGCTGAGTGAATACCCTGCGTGTTCAATGGCTGCGCAAGCTAATTGCAGTGCAACCCTTTGCTGTGGATCCATCGATTTGGCTTCTTTCTGGGAAATCCGAAAAAACGGATAATCAAAATGCTCCATATGCTCAACGTAAGCCATCGGCACATAGCGGCGATCCAAAGGCAAGCCTGCCAGCTTTACGCGGTGGAGCGGCGCCTCTCTGACCGTATCAGCACCAGACATTAGCAGCGGGGCGAGCTCCTCTAGATTGTCGGCCAGCGGAAACATTCCGCTCATACCGATTACAGCAATTTCCTTGCTCATTCTCTCACCCCCAGGATTATCGCTAAAACGTAATTCCAGTTAGTTCTTCCGCTTTTGACTGATCGTCATCATTGCCCTTTGTATGTTTTTCCAAATAAGCGGAAAGCTGACGGATCGTCGGGTATTGGAACAGGTCGGTAACACTCAGGCTGGTATGGAACTGTTCATTGATGCGGGAAATGACCCGCACCGTGTGCAGCGAATTCCCTCCGACTTCAAAGAACTTGTCGTCTAGCTGAAATTGCCAGTGCTGCAAGGTTTGGCCCCATATCTCCATCAATGCCCGTTCTGTTTCATTGACGGGTCCATCAGCAGTTCTCCCTCTTCCTTTCAAAAGGGTGACCAGCCTTTGCTCATCTACGCTGCCCATGTGGTCGAACGGAATATGCGGAACAAACTCGGTTCGTACAAGGGACCCAATTAGACTGTTAGAAACGACTCCTTCTATCGGTTCTCTCGTTTGGCTGGAATACACGAGCGTAAAAGCAGGCGCTCCCTTTTGGGAAATCACTCCATACTGCTTGCATAATTCATCGGCTGTCCCATGCAAGCCAACAATCATGCTGCAATTGTTGCGCTGCATGACAGCTTCTAGAGACACGAGAGCCTGCCATCTGGACATCATCTGGCGGGATGCCCCTGCGTTTTGTCCTCCGTTTAGCATCGTGCTATTGGTATCCCAGAAGCTCCATTGGATACTCTTGCAAGTTACTTGATGAATGCGGCTCAACACTTCGCTGTCGAGACAACTGCTGGCAGCAGAATACGCAGCAAGTCCGCTCCCGCCCAGAAGGCTGTTGACCGAGGAGAACATAATGACCTCGATATTTTCCTGAGTTTGTGCCCAATCAAGTACATTGCGACCGCCTTGAACTTTTGCCCAAAACGCTTCTTGCAAAGCCGCCTCCGACATGTTGCGAATCAGCGTATTGTCCATCTCTTTCCAGTTGAAGTGATGCCCTTCCCCTGCCAGATGCAAAATACCATCTAGATGACCCCAGCGTGCTCTTACGCTATCAAATGCTCTGGACAAGTCCTCCATGGAGGTAACATCCGCACGCTCATAAACGACTTCGCCCAACGCTGACAGGCTATCCATCGCGGCTCGAAGCTCACTCCCACGCTCTCCGCCAGCAGTATGAAGATCCGTTCTGCCAATCAACATCACTCTTGCCTTATAGATAGACAGAATGTGAGCAGCTACAATACGACCGATGGCACCTAGACCTCCTGTCAACACATAGACACCGCCTTGACGGAATCCTCTTTTGGCATCGATGTCTTCTTGTGTCATCGATACTTCCTTGAGCACAGGTACATAGCGCTTTCCTTCTCGATAAGCCACTTGTGGACTGTACGCGTGTTCTGCTGTTTCTGCGGTCAACAAACCTGCCCAAGTCCTCCAGTCTGATACTTCGTTATCCATATCTACATGCTTCACCATTACATGAGGCATTTCGACCGAAACTGTACGCAAAAATCCAGTCAAGCTGCCTAAAGTCGGGGAAATGATATCCTTTTCCTGGACACGAACAGCACCTTGGGAAACAACAGTCAATCGCAGCGGGGCATTGTCATTGTCACCCCCAAACTCCTGTAACAAATGCAGAAGCGGTAAAAGCACGGTATATGGCCTGTCGCAACTGGCCAGATCATTCTGGCAATACATGATGATATCTGTTCTCTCGCCTGCTTCACGAATCGATCGGTGCAGGCGCTGAACATGACCAGGGTCTTGCACATTCAGGAAGAAGCGCGAGCCATGCTGTTCAAAGCTGGTTCCAGGCTGAACCTCGTAAGTGGTCATGCCTTGACTCCTTAGGATTTGAGCGATACTTTCTCCCGCTCCATCTTTTTCTGCAAAAATGACACGCGTGCGATTTTCTCCCCCATCTCCCGGATTGATCCATTCACGCCGCTCCCACTGTTTCTCGTAAAACCACGAAGGGATGCCAATGGCCCTGCCAAAACCGCGTCCCGTGTATACCCCACCTCGGTATCTATCTCGAAGAACCGAACGATTAATCTTGCCAATCGATGTTCGTGGAAATTCTTCCGCATGAATAGGAATCAATTCATCCACGAATACACCTGTCTTTTGCAATACCCTGTGACGCACGAAAGAAGCAGCCGCTTCCTGATCTTGCCCGTCAATAAATGTGCAAAAAAGTAAGACTCTGTCAGTGTTTTCACCCGGATTCTGTACAGAGCAAGCCGCTGCGCATCCTGCGAGGACGTATCCGCTCTCTTCCGCAGTATTTTCGATATCCGCACTTCCGTACTTAAGGCCGTTGATGATGATGACTTCCTTTATCCTGCCAGTAATGACCAACTCGTTGTCGATGATTCGAGCAAGATCGCCGGTAATGAACCAGCCATCCTTGCTGAAGCTACTCCGATTCTCTTCCTCGTTTGCTTCGTAGCCTGCCGTTACAGTCTCCCCATAGATTTCAAGCTGGCCCTCTTCTCCCATCTCGACGGGGGTTCCGTCATCTCCGACAATTCGCAGAGATGTTCCAGCCACTGGGCAACCTACAGCCACGAACTCAGCAGGATTTGCAGTATCGCCAATGCTAAACGAGGTGGAAAAGGTCACGCCTGAAGAAGTCTCCGTCATTCCCCACGAAGGATGCATGGCGGTTTGAGGAAGCGATTTGCTTTTCATCAATTGCATGAACCGCCTGGCCGTCCGCGCCTGGATTTTTTCTCCTCCATTTAAAATAAATCGCAGTCGACTCAAATCCCACGACCGGCGCAACACTTCCTGTTCTTGTTCGGCAATGAGTCCAAAGGCAAAATTGGGTGCCCACGTCACCGTTACTCCATAATCGTTGGCATAGTCCATCCACAACAATGGATCTTGCAAAATATGCTCTGTCTCTGCATGGATTTGGCATGCTCCTGTGTATACGTCAAGCAAATGAAACATCACGAGACCACCTACATGGTCAAGTGGCATCCAATTCAAGCTGACCTCTGTGCTGTCAAATCGATTGTGTTTTGCGACAGCCTGACTTCGTTTGAGTACATTTCGGTGGGTAAGCCGCACACCTTTTGGCATGCCCGTACTCCCAGAGGTAAACAAAATGACGGCCACATCTGCTTCCTCTATCGCGACGTTATCACTCCACTCTGTCCTAGCGACAGGGACATTCAGGATTGCAGATGGTTCCAGAATGTCCTGCTCGTGCAAAGTGATATCTCTCACATGAAAATAGTGCTGCAATTCCTCACGTTCGTCGCAAATGATGCGTGGATTCCCAAGAAAAGCCCGCACCGCAAGCAGTTTATCGACAGCGCTTCCTCCGCCCGTGTTCCTGTCCGCCATTTTGGGAACTCCGATCGGAACTGGTATCGCTCCTGCCAATACACAACTCCAAAAGATCTGGATCCATTGGTCAAGCTCGTGCACAAATAAAAGGATTCGTTCTCCTTTTTTCACTCCCGACGCTCTCAAGTGTAAGGCGCCTCTCTCTGCCAATTGGAGTAGTTCGGCATAACTGAAGGCTGTACGGCCGTTGCTGCCAACCGTCATCAACTGGTGATTGGGGAAATATGCTGCCGTTTGTCGTAACAACTCTGGCAACGTCTTCACCTGAAGTTCTTCCAGTGGAGGGCCTTCACACAGCGAGAGCTTTCGAAGAGGAGAATGACGGCTGTCAGCCAATGCATCCGTACCTTCCTTTTTTAGGTGGGGAAGACATAATTCGCGGATCGGTATGGTCAACTGTGCGAACCGGTCTTCTCCTGGAAGAACAACTACGGTTTCCGTGTCAGGATGGTCAATGAGTCGCTTTCGTTGTTGCAGTGCCTGCTCAACGGCGTCTGACCACTGCAGCCTTAGCCAAGAAATATCCGGCCATCCCCAGGCATTGGATGGGATATGACGAACTCGGCAAACGAGCCACTCACTTTCCCCTTGAACACCGCCTGCTGGTGTTGCCAACAATTGTTGAAACATACCCAACGGCTTAGCCTGTGCCGCTACATAATAAATGACGATTGCCTCTGTTCCCGTGGGGGTTATGTATCGATCCACACAACTATCCTGCAAATCTGGAAGCTTTCGTATGGCTTGCTCGAGCGAAGCAGCCGTCCACGGCTTTTGCTTTGCTGAATCGAGATACGACAGCTCCATGTGTTTCGACAATCGCAAATGCAAGCTGCCATCCGCTCCCCATTCGCCGAGGTCTCCCGAAGGCAGCCACTCATCTAATGTCTGTTCAGAAACGTACACATGTCCCGGAAATCCAGGCGGACAATCGTTTCCCTCAGTATTCAGGATTGTTACCCATCGATCGCCATTCCTCTGACACATGGACGGGTGCACTCGAAGCGTCTGTCCTTGTGCGATGGACCAAACTGGTATCAACCCTTCATCTTGCCTGACACCAATTCGTCTTTTCCATGCGTCCTCTGTTGAGGGGGACATCAAGCGGTATTCTTTTATTTTTAAGCCAGAATTATTACCGATTTCTCCTAGAAGCCCAATGAAATGCTGCAAAAAGAGCTGCATTCGCTCCTGACTGAATTTGTCTTTCTGGTAGGTCAGTCGAAATCCGATTCCCCCCGTTTGCTCAACTGCTGTCAGGATCATCGGAAGAGAAGCGTGCTCCACAATCTCATTACCTGGCAACTGCACACACACTTCTGTATCCCCGATCAATTTTGCAGGTGTTTCCAACCCTAGCGGCGATAACGATGAATTTTGCAAAAGAAACATCGCTTGCAAATAAGGGTCCATACCTGGGCGTCTCTCGGCTCCAAGGGCATCAATCACGCGATCAAAAGGAATATGTTGATGTTCAAACGCTTCTAGAACCTTTTCTTTGAAATCGTCCAGCGTCTCGCTAAATGTTCGATCGGGGTGAATGCTCTGATGAAGCAAAACTGTATTAGCAAACAACCCCATCGTTTTTTTGAATGGTTCGTTGCCCCGATTGGCTGCGGCTGTTCCGACATTGAGTGCAGATTGCGAGGTGAATCGGGACAGCGCTATATAAAAAGCGGATAACAGAACATGGAACAAGGAGCAGCGTCTGCTTCTAGCCAACTCCTGCAATGGTTCGCATTCCTCTGCGACCAGAAGGAAAAATTCTGCACCCCCTCCTGACTTCTTCTGTTCTTGATTGCGTGTATCATAGGGCAGATCGATTGAAACAGGCGCCTCCTTCAACTGTCGCTTCCAGTATGCAAGAGAATCTTGCCATGCTCCTTCGCCGATCTGTGACTTTTGCCAAACCGCGTAGTCAACGTATTGAAGATCAGGGGCCCCGGGAAGTATTTCTCCCTCCTGCTCATTGTCCTGCGCCCGCCCTTTGTACGCTTCTATCCACTCTCCAACGAATAATCCGATCGACCATCCGTCTACTGCGATATGGTGGATGGTGATTACCAATTGGGCATGACCTTCGGATATATCCAGCAAGAGAGCTCTAATCGGAAAATCGTTTTCCAAATCAAATGCCATTGCTCTTTCCGTTTTGAGCACATCTTGTACAGCATCGATTCCTTCTATCTCCGTAATTGCTTCTCGGCGGAAGTGGAACTGTTCAGCGGATAAATCAGGAATTTGAAAAGGTTGACCGTCCAGCGTGATGATTCTCGTCCGAAGCACTTCGTGTCGCTCGATAACCAGACGCAATGCCCGGAGGATTCGCTCTTCATCGACAATCCCTTTGAGTGAAAAAGTAAAGCATATATGATAGGAGGGATCGTTCGGGTTTGCTTGATCTAAGAACCACATCCGTTTTTGTTCGGCTGACAATGGAAATACGCCGTATTCCGCTCCATTCTGTTCGAGCTTGTGGAGGAGTCGTTTCTTTTGCTGTACAGACATCGACTGCCATTGGTCTTGCGATAACATCCTGTCCATCCTCCTACTTATTTGTCTAGGTCAGCGATCAGATCATCCCATGTTTTGTTACCTCGTGCGGCAGCAGATACCGTGTTTTTTTGCTCATCCTTATCGCTCTCCACGCGCTGACTAACAAAATCAGAAATCGCAGCGATCGTCTCCAACTCGAACAATTCTCTCAAACTGATAGACACAGCGTATTGCTTGCGGATGGCTCCGCCCAATTCGAGATACGCCAAGGAATCCAGACCTTCTGACAAGAGTGGCTCATGCAAACTGGATGGAATCCGACCCGTCACATCATAAAATAGGCTGGCCAATACACGATCCATATCATTGCGATAGGTCAGTTCTTCTTCCAGTCCAACTGTTGCCGTAATACCTGTGTCGCTTTCTCCCTGCTGTTCATCTAAATTTATCAACGCTATTTCCTTCTTTAACAAGCGCGGGGTTGCACTATCCGTTTGAATAGTCGGCATCATCCAGTACTTTTTGCGCGTAAAAGGATAGGTTGGCAACGAGACTCTTCGTGGTTGGCCCTGCCCGTACAACGTCTCCCAAGCAATATCAGAACCGCTTTGCCACATGCGACCGACAGTATGCAAGAAGTGATTCCATTCTCCCGTTGGTTCCACCTTATCGGGAATCGTAGCGGCGATCTGGGTTGTTTTTCGGTCCAATTGTTTTCTGGACAGCATACCGAGTTGTTCTCCCGGTCCAACTTCCAGTAATATTACTGGGCGTGAAGACCGCTTTTTCAAATTTTGCAACGCCTGAGCGAAGTGTACGGTTTGTCGGGTTTGCTTTGACCAGTAGGCGACTGTCGCCATCTCATCCTGGTCAATCCAGTTGCCAGTCAATGTAGATACGATCGGGATAGCCATCGACCCAAACGCAACGCTTGAAAGCTGTTTTTCCAAAGCTGGCAAAATCGGATCCACGAGCGGTGAATGCCCTGCTCGATCCGAAGGAAGTAACACGCTAGGTACATTCCGCTCACTTAGCTCCTGCTTCAATTGTAGAATGGCCTGTTCTTCTCCAGACAACAGGAGTCGATCAACTGCATTGACTGCTGCGATGGAGATTCCATCGTGCAGAAACGGCTGAACCACTTCTTCTTTCAAGGCAACACTCAGCATGGCCCCTTTTTCCAGTAATTGGAACTGCTTTCCCCTCGCAACGGTGAGACGAATGGCCTCTTCAAGCGGGAGAAGTCCAGATATGCATGCTGCCACGTACTCGCCAAAACTGTGCCCGATTAGTGCATAGGGGCGTATACCAGATGCCATCCACATTTTGGCGAGGGAATAGCTCAAGCTGAAGTGATAGACGAAATGTTCGGTCAGTTGCGGTTCGACTATCGTCCTTTGTTCCTTGCAAAACAACATGGCATCATAATCCGCATAGTGGAAACGCCGAGCTACTTGGAAGCAACAGTTCATTTCATCTCGGAATACCGCATGTCTCTCGTACAGTCCGGCCCCTAACCCAATGGCATTTGCTCCTGCTCCTGGGAACAGAAACACGATGTCAGCCTCGGCTGGACTGCCCTGCGTACTCAAATGCTTGAGTCCCTCCTCGACATCCTGATGCGCGGAAAAGCGCCGATAACGGTGATGCTGCCTACCGATTTGAAGGGTATAAGCGACATCATCAGGGCGTAGATTCTCGTGACGTTCGGCAAATTGCTTCAGTTCACGCTCTACCTTTTCTAACTCCTCTGGGCTATCCGCACTAATGACATACAAATGCGCAGTGTCTTCCATAGCTTTTCGCGGTATACTTGGAGCTTGCTCCAGCACAACATGGGCATTCATTCCGCCCAACCCGAATGAGCTAACGGCTGCTCGCCTGATGGGACCGCAATCCGGCCATTTCTCCAAATGACGATTCACGATAAAAGGAGAGTCCGACAATTCAGGATGCGGCTGGTCACAATAGAGCGAAGGAGGAATGCTTCCTTCCTTCAATGCCAGAATCGCTTTAATCAATCCAGCCGCACCTGCTGCTGTATTCAAATGTCCGACATTCCCTTTCACAGAACCGATGTAACATTTCGAGCCGTTCTCTCTTGATTTCCCATATAGCTCTTTCAATGCCTTCGTTTCCACGGCATCGCCTAACGGAGTTGCTGTCCCATGACACTCCAGATACCCAATCTCTCCCGGCTTCACATCGCTCATTTCCAAGGCATTGCGAATCACCGACATCTGTCCTTGAACGCTAGGCGCGGCATAGCCTGCCTTTTCATTGCCGTCATGATTGATCGCCGATCCTTTTATAACCGCATAGATTTGGTCTCCATCAAGCATGGCATCCTTCAATCTCTTCAGCACAACGAGGGCAATCCCGTTCCCAGGAACGCATCCCTGACCATTTTGATCAAACGGTCGGGTGTATCCATCTGGTGATAAGGTTCCTTCTACGGGAAGATAGCCGTCATCTTGAAAAGGAGTAATGGATACGCCACCCGCAACTGCTACATCACATTCGTAGTTCAACAAGCTTTGGCAGGCCAGATGCACGGTTGCCAGCGAAGTCGAGCAAGCTGCTCTTACTACCACACTCGGGCCTTGCAAGTTCAATTTGTATGAGATTCTGGCTGTCAATGAACTTTCCCCGAACAGCCTCATTCTCGCTCTTTCAAGTGGATGCATAGTAGTGGCGTACATGTTTTCCCAAACGTAGGTGAAGTCATCTGATCCACAAAACAGTCCGACAGTCTCCTTGCGTCTGTCACCCATATAACCCGCATCTTCTAGTGCTTCGTATACACATTCCAGCAAGAAACGCTGCTGTGGGTCCATCCATAATGCTTCGCGGTCCGGAATGTTGAAGAATTCTCCGGCAAACCATTCCATGTCTTGAAGCTTGCCAAAAGCACCAATAGATTTGTTGTCGTCAGCATCCTCATCTGCTGTCTGCCAACGAGAGACACTATCCGTTCCTTTGATAAGCGAATCCCAGAAGGCACTTACGGAGTTGCTTCCTGGAAACCTCCCGGCCATTCCCACGACAGCAATATCCCAATCACGCACATATTCTTGCGACTTATTATTTTCCGACTCCCATTTGGTCTCTATACTCATTTCTTCTCGTTTCGCCTCCTCGTCTCCCATAATTGTTTGCGCTTTGAAACGCGCGCCTGCGCCGAAAGCCCTGCTCCCTGCTGTTCTTGCTGATCTTCCGCACTCAAATAATCAGATAACTTTCGGATTGTTGGATATACCAAAAGATCAGCCGCCTCGATGGAGACATTCAACTCCTGACTAATAGCGAGAGCAGCTTGAAACAAATGCAGCGAATTACCACCCATTTCAAAAAAGCTATCATCGATACTTACCCTTTCCATGCCGAGCAAACGCCCCCAAATACCCGCTAAAGTCTGGTGCATTTCTGATTCGGGCAACTGAAAAGCATGCGCAGAAATACGATCATTTTCATTTGGAAATGGCAGAGCACGAACATCGATTTTTCCATTTACAGTTAAAGGAAGCTCGTCACACAAAACGGCATAGGCAGGAAGCATGGAAGCTGGTAGCCAGCCAGATGCGAATTCACGCAACTCTGACCGATTTAGTTGAGAACCTGGTTTCACCTGAACATAAACGACCCATTTCGCCTGTCCTTCTGTTTCGATTTGCACAGCAACGCACAAACGAATGGCAGGATGCTTGCGAATGCACGCTTCGATTTCCTCAGGATCTACCCGATGTCCGTTTTGTTTCCGCTGACGGTCCCCTCTTCCCAAATAGTAGAGTCGCTCTCCATCGACATCTTTTCGCCACACCCCTTGGTCACCTGTCTTGTACATCCACCCCTCTCTTACGTATGGATCAGGAAATACCGTGAGGCTGGCGTAGGAAGAATCAAACTCGGCAATTCCCATTCCCCCGATATAGATCTCTCCCGGAAAACCAAACCGACATAACTGCCTGTGCTCGTCTAGAACATAGATGCGTTTATGGTCAATCGGTCGACCGATTGGAATTTCTTGCAAGCTAGCAATCTCTTCTAGTGATATTTCCCCTGCTACAGAGACGCTGGTGCATTCCGTAGGGCCGTACACATTGAACAACCGGCATCGACCATTTGCCCAATTTGCCCATTCCGCCAATGGTTCTGGTCGCATCTTTTCCCCACCCAGGATCACAGCGGACAAGCTAGCGAAGTGAGAGTATCCATGCTGCTCCTCCACACCCACCCAGGCATAAAAAAGGGCAGGTACACAATTGACATGGGTGACACGATAACGGAAAATATGCTCCAGCATGCGCTGTGAGTCAGCTAGCGAACCTTCTGGGAGCACAATAGCTGCGCCGCATAATAGTGGTGCAAACAAGTTTTTTACAGACGCGTCAAATCCCATCGGAGTAGCAAGCATGACACGAGATCCTTCACACAGTCCGCATGTGTCAATGTACCAGCGGCATAAATTCATCACATCCCCTACTCGGCCATTAACCTGCTTGGGTAGGCCCGTCGTTCCAGATGTGAAGATGCTATAGCATTTACTATCTAATCGCTGCGGACTGCAAGCAGGTTGACTATCTAACCCAACCAGCTCATACCGCAAAGACGATACCTGAATATCGAGATCAGGCAATACGCTATCTTTTGCAAGAACTAGCTTGGCACCGGAGCTGTTCAGTATATATTTCTGTCTTTCTACGGGATAATCAGCTTCGATCGGCACATAGGTTGCCCCGAGCATCCCGATTGCCCATATAGCTGCCAGTGTTTCGACTGTGCGTTCAGCCCAGATTCCCACGCTGTCCCCTTCACCAATCCCTTGTCTGCTCAAATCCTGCGCAATATGACGCACAAGCTCGGCAAATTCACGATAGGTCCAAGTCCTTTTGTCAGATAGAACGGCAGGAAGATCGGGAGTTTTTTGCACCTGCTCCTCGAACTGGGCAATCAGGCTGCCGCAATGGGATGGAGCAGTTTTTCTCCCGTCAGCCATACGGAGCAAGTCATGTTTTTCCTTCTCAGTAGCAATCCGCAACTCACGGATCAGACTGTGAGGCTTTTCGGCGATCTGACTGGATAACTCCGGAAGCAGCTCCAGAGATGCCTGCATGCGATATCTCTCTGGGTGAGCTGAATTACAATCAAGGTGGACACAATATTCACCCTCACCTCGTTCAATCGTGATGAAAGGCAGCTCTTTCCCCGATTCTTTGACAAGGTGTAGACCTGTATGGACAAAGACGATTTCCGCTAATCGTCCATTCCCCTTCCACAGATTGGATAGGTCGATCTGCTGATACTGGTAAGCCTCCTTGATTTGTTCTAAGTTCCGTTGCAGAAACGCTGCTACTGTCTCATTCGGATTGATTTCCATTACGATTGGCAGTATTTGATGATTGCTTCCGGGTGTGGTCCCTACATCACCAGCGATGCCGTATGCTATGCCGTCGCTGGTGACACCTCGTAGCGCAGTATAATAGGCAGTCAGAAAGAAAGCATACTCCAGCAATTGAGAGCCACCTGTCAAGTTCTGAATGACCTGGGCCGTCTCTTTCCTGATCTCAACCGATTTTCTAATGAGTGATTCCGTCCCTACCGATTGATTGGCACCCGTTGGAAGAGAAGTTGCCCGCTCCAATATCGCAGGTAGCTTCTCTTCCCAATACCGTTTCGCTTCATATGTCTCTCTATCAAACCATTGGATCTCCCTTGTCATACCTCTCCTGCTTCCTGAAAAGTTTTTCCTTTCGTAGACATAAATCCAATTTGCCCAAAATATTCGAGCATACGTATCAAATTATGATGGGAAAACTTCTCGATTTGTGCCCCATGAGCAGACAAGATCCTATTGGTCTTCTCGGCAGTAAAATCAACATGTGGGATCTGAGAGAATACCCCTTCTCCCTGCGGGAACAATCCATACAGCCCAGACCAAAACGGATCAGGCGATTGTCGTATTTGTTCAGCCAGAGCGTGTAGCCACTCTTTGTAGGGCAGTGGTTTCAGCGGATAACCAGCATGAGTGGCCCACTCCATCAATTGATTAACCATGAGAGGCTTCTCCGGATGAAGATGATACACTTCACCATTCGTTCCATCGTAATGGAGAACAAGCTGCACAACAGCAAATGCCAATTGATCGACAGGAAGTATGTTCAACGGATAGGCGATATCCGGGTACACCCCCATCTCGATGCACCCCTTGAGCGCGAGACTAACGAACTCCTGCGTATGGCATTTTCCCGTTAATGTATCACCTAGTGTCGTTCCAATACGGAACAGGGAACCTGACAAACCAGCTAAAAATGCTTGTTGCACGAGGCGATCTGCTACCCATTTGCTCTGGTTGTACCCATTTTGTAGCAGCTTCATCAGATCGGCGGTATGCCCTTCATCTACCGTCGTACCATCTGGTAATGAATCAAAAATCGATAAGGTGGAAATATGATGAAATGTCTTTTTCTTGCCACACAGAGCAAATGCAATCAGTTCAGCCGTTCCGTTGACATTACATGCCTTCAGGCGACTGTACGGCAAGGCAAAATTGACAAATGCCCCGTTATGCAAAATTGTATCGATCTCTTCGGACCATTTGTGGTAATCCTCCTCTCTCCAGCCAAAACGCTCTCGCTCCAAGTCCCCCACTAGAGGAATAACCCGCGAGCCAAGCCATTGGCTTAGAGAATACGGCTCCAACAGCTTTCGAATTCGCTCCGTTGCCTGCTCCTCGGAATCCGCCCTTACCAGACAATACACGGTCGTTTCACTGTGTTTTACTAATGCGTTCAACAAATACTCTCCGATAAATCCTGTCGCACCCGTCAACAAAATACGAGAGGGAATCGGACTGGACGTATCAGGTGGTAACTGTTTTGGCAAGCAGGAAGCTACCTGTTCCACTTCGCTGTACAGTCGTTGTATATCAGATGCTTCCTCTTTACGCTCCTCACTGCCTCCTTCCATGCGAGCAGCCAACAAGGAGATCGTCGGCGCTTCCAGCAAATCACGGAATGAAAGCTGGACACCACACTGCTGTCGAATCTCATACAGCAATTTGGTCATGACTACGGAGCTACCGCCTGCGTCAAAAAAGTTTTCATTGATCTGAAGTTCATCAAGCTCCAACACCCGCTTCCATACATCCAGCAGCATTCGTTCACGCGGAGACAGATTGCGTTCAAGGGACTCTTTTGATTGAAGGCGATCCATACGGAGCAGCCTTTGTACATCGATTTGTTCCGCATGATTAGAGCGTCTGGGAATGCTCTCTACGAGATGCAGCCGCACCATTTCAGGATTCCAGCCCACCTGCTGTACCATCTGCTCTACTTTTTCTTCTATCAGAGAAGTCCTATCAAGCTCTGGGCAGGCTGCATAAATATCCGCACGCGGCTGCCATTCTGTCCATAATTCTCCTCGCATCGATTCACCTTCAGGGTCCAGCCCGATATAGCAGGAGTGGAGTCGTTGTTGCAGAGCAGACTGCATCGACAGAAGTGCCTTTTCCGTTGTTAGAGGGACAAAACCGTTCCGTTTCGATAATTGATTCACCTGTTCCGGGACTAAGGCACTCATCCCTGTTTGCTCCCACATGCTCCAGGAAAAACAATATGTATTCGGAAACTCACTGGAAATGGCCTCACAATAGGAATCCACAAAATGATTTGCCGCGGCATACGCACTTAACGAAACCCCACCGAAATGACCGATGACCGATGAAAATACGATTAAGGCTATTTCCGGATTATCCTTGCGTATTTCGTGCAGCTTCAGTAGGCCTTGCACCTTCGATTGAAGGACGGCATCATAGCTTTGCTTCGTCTCCTGTTCCAACAAATGCTTCTCCATCTCCTGCCAATGTGTTTTTCCCTCCGCAGTAGGTTGCGATAATTGGCCTGCGAGATGAAAAATAGCACGTAAAGGCCGACTGAATGTCGATTCAGCCTTTTTGATCGCTTCATGAAGGAAACCGGAATCGCACACGCTTCCCTGAAAAAATAACACCTCAGGATCCAGTGATCGCAGCTGCTCCAATGACTCCTTTCGTTCAGTCGTTCCGATCACGGCTAATTTGACATTAAAATGGTTGAGTAACCAGCGGCACACATGTAGACCTACATCACCAAGCCCTCCTGTAACCAACACCCAACCGTCATTCTGTAAAAAGCGTGGCATCTGGCTGTCTTTCATAGGCTCGCATGAGACGAGGCACTGGTCATACCGGACACCATTTCGATAGGCGATTGAAAAAGACGAAGTTGAAGAAAGAAGTTCCCGAGCCAATTCCTCCCTATATTTTTCCGGTTGAGCTGTATCCAAATCGATCATCCGCACCTGAAGACCAGTCGCTTCCAATGACAAGCACTTCGCTAATCCTGGCAAGATAGCCGAACTACTGAGCCAATCGTTTTCCTTGACCGAAAAAGCATTTCTCGTTACCACTGTGTATCCAATCGAACGTTGCTTTGAAGCACGAATAATAGAGCGAGATAACACTTGAAATCTCTCTAACGTCGAAGTGATAGATTCATAGCTTGGAAGTTTGCCTACTTTCTCCTGATACAGATGGGTCAAGTCGAGAATTTCATCAATCTCTTCGACCGGACTGTCCAGCCAAGCTGCGGCATCCGGCAAGGAAACGGGAATATACCTGATGGATCCATGGGGCAAGACCGCAAAGAGTGACTGCAATTGATTTTGCTCACCGATTACAAGAACAGTTTTTTTCGGCGCGACAAGAAGGCTCTGTTGGCGTAAGGACAAGCGCCATTCCTTCTGATAAAACCAATCGGGTATGAAATAGCGATCATCGAATCCACGAGATTGCAGACGAGCTGCAAATTGGCCAGATTCAAAAGCTGTTTTCAGCTTGGAGCGTTGGATCTTGCCGATATCTGATCGGGGGAATTCCTTTTCCTTTAACGGAATAACAAAGTCTGGTCGTATTCCAAAACGTTCGATTAGCTTTCTTCTTATCTGAGAAGCAAAATCCGCGAACTGTTTCTCCTCTTGCAAATCTAGCGTTTCGGTCTTTCTCGGCGTATAAAATACCGCGAGCTTTTCGCCTTCTGCTTCGTTCGTACGCACAGCACATACCGCGCAGCAGGTAGCTTTAACCACTTCGGAATCCATGACCGATTCTTCTACTTCCTGACAGTAGTAGTTGACTCCCTGAACCGAAACCATTTCTTTTTCACGGCCAGCAATATAGAGCTCCCTTTCTCGTATCCAAGCTAAATCACCCGTAATAAACCAACCATCAGCCGTAAAGGAGTCAAGTGTAGCCTGCTCATTTTTGTAATAGCCAGCCATCAAGGTAACCCCACGGATTTGGAGTCCGCCAACAGCTCCTTCCTCCGCAATATTTCCTTCTTCATTTACAATCCTGATGGATACACCTGGAATCGGGTGACCGACTGGTACAATCCCTGATACATCAGGGCATCTTTTTGTGTCAAAGCCACGTGAATACGTAATTCCAGAAGAGGTTTCGGACATACCAAACACCGGCTTCAGACTGTCGCTCGTCAATCCGTACGGCTCCAGCAATCGAGCGAATGTTTGCAAATCTTTCCACGATATATGCTCCGCTCCATTTAATAGGGAATGCAGGCAGGTCAAGTCCCAGTCTCTACCTGACAATTCATTTGCTTGCTCATTGATCAGAGAGAATGCAAAGTGTGGGGCCCAAGTCAACGTCACCCGATGACGGTCAATAAGATTCAGCCAACGTGTCGGATCACCAAGCACATAAGGTGCAGCTACCTGAAGTTGATTGCAAGTCAGATAGACATCTCGCACATGAAAGTAAATCAATCCCCCAACGTGACTGAAGGGCATCCAGTTCAAAGTCATTTCTTCGGAGCCAAAGCCATTAAACACCATGGAGCCATACGATCTAGCGACAAGATTCCGATGCGTCAGCATGACCCCTTTTGGTTTGCCACTGCTTCCAGAAGTGAACATCAGTAAAACTGTTTCTTCCGGTCGCCATTCTTCTCTCCTCATCAAGATCCGTTCCTCTGGATCTCTTTGTATCAACTCTTGCACTGTAATCAACTGAGCACTGCTCAAGTCATCGTACTGATGCCGTACGGCTTCTAAGATCGGTAGAACTTTGCAGCAGGTGGCAATAATCGGCTTGTCAAGCAATCTCCACGATTCATACATCCGGTCCGACGCGGAGTTCTTCTCTCCTTGTCCCGATGCAGCAGGCATAGCTACCGGAACCATGCCAGCCAGAATCGTTCCCCAGAACATCAAGATAAAGTCCATGGGTTCTTCCACTTGGAACAGCACTTTGGAACGTTCCGGCAACCCCTTGTCGATGAGGGAGCAGGCAATCCGTTGTGCCTTTTTCCACAACTCTGTATAAGTCAGACTGGTTTCTCTCCCGTCTTCGGCTAGAAACAACAGCTGCTTATTGCTCTTGGCAGCACGATTCAACAAATCTGGCAGTGTCAGGCTAGCTTCTCGTTCAGGCAGAATTTCTTCCTGTTGAATGATCGCCTTCGCTGAAGTCAAAACCTCCGCGTGCTCCCTCGATCGAACTGGTTGTTTTATTGGTAAAGGTTGCACCGCTATCTCTTTTTGGACAGGACTGTACGAAAATAATACGGCGGTATCTATTTGTTCAGCGGCCAAATTCTGTTGGATGGATGCAGCTTCCGCCGAATTTATAGGCTTCATTCTTGCTAGGAGAGCAAGGTCGAGCTGATTGTCGCCACCACGGGGTATCCGTGCAACTGGAAACCATTTGATCGTGAATTTTTCTATTGGAAACCATCGCTGCAATAACGTATCCAAGTCCTCTACAGCAAGCGGTTGGTTACTTTGGTAATAGATTTGCAGACAATCATTTGCAATATGTACTCCACAATCAGTAATCGAAGAGACACTTTGCAGGACAATTTCCACGTCCCTGCAGTGAATACATACTCCTGACTGATTAAGCTGTTCATTCGTTGGCGACATACGGATAATGCCATCCTGATGACGTACTCCTTGCAATCCGGTCTGATACAGAAATGCATCCGGTCGATACGGATCAGGATTCTTTTCCGAACTAACATCGACCACATCGTTTGCCTCAATAGAAAGGAAGATCTCCCCAGGAATCCGGTATGGCTGTAAAAGCAGATGCTCGTTCAGCACATAAGCAGGCCATTCTGTCATCGGCTTCCCTTGATGGGCATACGGCATTTCATATGTACCTTCACCAGTAATGCTAGTAACAAACGGTAGATGGGGAAAACCGTAAAAGTTGTACCACTTGGTTCCCATCGCTGTGAAATATTCTTTCTCCTGCTTACTAGAGATCAATTCTCTGCCGAACGAGAGGATAACGGACGGGGGACGCGTGCCAGATGCTCTCAGCCCTTCGGCAAAACGAGGTAAAAGATGAAGCGGTATCAGAGCACAACCAGAATTGGTAAAGCTGTCAGATGTAAAGAGCTCTGAGTCAAGCGTCTGAAAATGAATGGTGTTGCCTGATAATAGAATCGGGAGCCAGGATAGATGAAACACGTCCCTCATTTCTTCATAAATATAAAAACTTTCTTGAAAGTTCACTCCCAGAATTTCTGTGCAAAAGGAGAACCATTTTGCAAATATTCCTGGAAGAGATATCTTTTGTTCATCAAATAACGATTCATTCGCAAGCATATGTAAATCAGCCGTATTTATGGCAATTGGCACTGTCTTCGTTGTCATTTGGATACGATCAGCAATATTTACTGTACGGACAAATGCGCTCTCATAATGATCCGTCAATAACAGCTCTGCTTGATTTTTGATCAGCAAGTGCTCTGTTCGCCTCTGAGAATCTCCAGGCTCTAAGGGCAGAACGACCCCTTTATTCTGAAGGACACTAAGAACTGAAATAACAAATGCATACAACTCATTCGTACACACACCCACTGCCATTTGTCGGTCATGGGCAGTCTCCCATTGTTTTGCCAGTCTCCCCATATCTTCATACAGTTTCGAATGGGTATACGAGCGTGTTTGAATCGTTAGTGCATACGTATCGCTCATGGAAATACCTCCGTTCGTTGGTTGGAAGAATTAACCTAAATATAAACCATATTACTTTTGCCTTCAACCAACATTATTTACTATGAGAAAAAATAATTCCTCGGAACCACAGTTTTTCTCAGGTGCAAAACTTGCAAACACTGGATTATTCCATGTTTTATCTTGAGTAAAAAATTTTATGAGAAGCGATCTTTCAGACATTCTATAAAAACAAAAGCCAAATCTTGTCATCAAACAAGATTTGGCTCAATACCATCTCTAACCATAGCGTTTTTTCCGTATTTCTCCTTTAATTCGTTCGCAGCTTTTACTTTATCTGTTGGCAGTATTTTAGCATGGATATCATCAATGCCTATTTGTTTGGCAATCGCTTGATGAGTTGCTCGGTTATCACCCGTCATTATTACAGTGCGTTCGATACCCGCATCTTTGAAGCGTGCTACAGCATCGTAATCCTTCAATAAATTCTATCTGCACGTTAGTGACTATGCACCTTTGTTTTCACAACTTCAATTACCTGTCAATATTCTTCTCGATATCGTCTGTTGAAAGCACATTGATATTTTTCCCTTTAACATAGTCCAGTTTTGTCCGAGATACCTACGTTTTGGGACTCGCAATTTACCGGTGCCCATTCGCTAACAAATAAAAGGTTTCATCCCCGAGAGAATTATCTTTCTATTCACCAACATGTCAAGGATTCGCTTCGTCTTACTCCCTTGACTCTGTTGGCTCCGAAAAAGATTTCCAAATTAGGGGGATGAAACCTTTTGTAAAATAACGGTTGATCGAAATTACACAAAAATCTTGACAAACTCCATTCATTAACCATCATTTCTAATAATTGCTCGATAAACAAAATTCGGTAAAGTAGACTGTCTACGCCATCTTAATTTTTGAAATTTTGCCACGTGAAAGGTAAGCAAACGATGCAGCCATAATACACTCGGAATTTGACTGTTATTGTCTCAACTTAGTTTATTTCGAGGAACCCTAACCTTTCGGGTGTAACCGCAACATGGATGACAACAAATTTTTAGATATGGGGTGTTCTAACTGTTCAAGTTGATTTGTGTTATCCAGCATCTCAATGATTTGCCCTTTATACATCACCGCAAGACGGTCCGCCATGTATTGTACAGCCTGTAAATCGTGTGTAATGAACAGGTAGGCCAGTTGAAACTCTTTCTTTAGGTCGGCTAAAAGATCTAATATTTGAGCCTGTACGAAGACATCCAAACTGCTCACTGCTTCATCGAGCACAATGAGTTTCGGATGAAGAGCAATGGCTCTTGCGATGTTTACTCTCTGAAGCTGCCCGCCGCTTAATTGATGAGGATATTTATCCATGTTTCCAGGCGACAACCCCACTTTCTCCAGAAGCTCTCCAACTCTTTTTTTCTCCTCTTCCGGCGTGAGCTTCTCATAATTTTTGATGGGCTCTGCGATAATGTTGCCAATAGATAGTCTAGGATTGACGGAGCTGTAGCAATCTTGGAAAACGACTTGAAGATTTTGGCGAAGTTCTTTTTGTTCTTTGGCTGCTAGTTGAAAAAGGTTTTTACCTTGAAAGAATATCTCTCCATGATCCGGTCTTTCCAACCCAAGAATCATCTTTCCAAGTGTGCTCTTCCCTGATCCACTTTCCCCCACCAGACCTAAGCAGGCTCCCTCATGGAGAGTCAGAGAGACGTTTTTCACTGCTTCAAGACGTTTACCCTTCCCCCATAATGTGGTTTTAATCGGGTAAGTCTTGCTGATACCTTTAATCTCGAGCAAGCTCATTCTTCATTCACCTTTTATCTTCATTCTAATATTTCGCAAGCTTTCCTGGACAACGATTGTCGAGACTCTAGCAGAGCCTTGGTATATGGATGTGTGGGTCTGTTAAATAACGTAGACACTGATGCTCTCTCCACGATATTACCGCTATTCATCACTGCGACATCATCGGCAAGATAGGCAATTGCACCAAGATCATGCGAAACCAATAATATACTGGTGTTGTATGCTTTGCGCAGCCAATTGAGCTGGTCTAAAATTTGCAGTTGATTTGTCGCATCTAGTGCTGTAGTAGGCTCATCCGCAATGATGATGGAAGGCTGTAGAGAAACAGCAATGGCTATCATGACACGTTGCAGCATTCCGCCGCTTAGTTGAAACGGGTATTGCTTTAGCAATAGATCGGGTCGGGGCAGCTGCATCAGTTCTAGATACGTAATAGCCATCTCTTCTGCCTGCTTTTGAGTTACCTGAAGATGGGTTCTAAGTGTCTCCCGAAAATGTTGACCGATTGTAACCACAGGATTAAAAGCAGACATGGGGTTCTGCATAATCATGGCGATCTCTTTGCCTCGAATCTGCCTCATTTCACTAGCTGAAAGGTTTCGAAGGTCTTTATTCTTCAACTTGATGCTCCCTCGGACAACCTTGCTCTTATTCGGCAAAAGGTTTACCAAGGCCAAACACGTCATAGTTTTACCTGATCCACTCTCTCCAACAAGACCAAACACTTTTCCCGCCTGAAGATCAAAGCTCACTCCATTCAAAATGGGCACCTGACAGTGGTCCGTTGATACATAAACGTGCAAATCGTTTACCGTCAAGATCGATTGTGTTGTCAATTCCGGTTCTCCTAGTCTAGTCTAGTCTTGTCTTACATCGAGAGCATCCCGCAAGGTGTCCCCAAACAAATTAAAAGCCATGACGATTGTCAATATCATCAAGCCTGGATACATCATTAATGACGGATGGCTTCTAAAGAACTGCTTGCTGTCATTAATCATTGCACCCCACTCCGCGGTTGGGGGCTGAATGCCAAGCCCTAGAAAAGAAAGTCCGGAAATGGTTAAAATAATCCCTCCGATGTCCATAAAGAACAATACGGCTACTTGGGATAGAATAACAGGGAAAATATGCCTGATGACTATCATTGGTCCTGGTGTCCCTGATACTTTTGCGGCCAAGATATAGTTTTGCTCTTTTACACTAAGGACCATGCCGCGTATTATTCGTGCATAAAAAACCCACTGTACAAGTACCATCGCAAGGAAAAGATTCAGCGGACCTGGCCCCAAAATACCAATCAAGGCTAGTGCAAGAAACAAGCTTGGAAATGCCAACAAGACGTCACAGATACGCATGAACAGGTAATCGATCCTGCCACCTCTATAGCCTGCATAAGTTCCAATAAAAATACTAATGATCATGGTGACTCCCATCACGAGAAAAGCGGTACCCAATGATACCCTTGTTCCAAAGATCAATCTGGATAATATACATCTGCCCAAGTGATCAGTGCCAAGAGGAAAATCCCAGGAAGGTGCTTGCAGTTTGTGCTCAATATCAATTATGTTGGGATCATGGGGGGCTAATACAGGTGCGAGAAGGACAAGAATGGACATGATGAGAATGATGGCACCACTGAATAGTAGCGCCTTTTTTTGAACCAACCTTACCATCAACGTTCGAAACATCCTTAGCGCTCCCCTTTCCATCGAATCCGCGGGTCCAGTAAACCGTATCCAATGTCTACCAACAGATTACAGACGACAAAAATACCCCCCATAAGCAAGATACAAGACTGAACCACAGGATAGTCTCGGTGAGAGAGCGCGGAAACAAAAAACCTTCCCAATCCTGGCCAAGCGAAGATACTTTCGACTATGAACGCTCCAGTTAGCATGTTTCCAATGGTCATGCCAAATGCAGTGACGACCGGGAGTAAAGCCATTTTCAAAACATGTCTACCGATGATCACCCGTTCTTGCAAGCCTCTGACTCTCGCGTAGAAGACAAATGGTTGATGTAAGTTTTCCAGCATACTTGTTCTTAGCAAGCGTGTATAGGTCGAGATGTACGCAAAAGCGAGTGTCAGGGAAGGGAGCACCAAGTGCGCAAGTGATCCCCTCCCTACTACAGGCAATAAATCTAATTTAATAGAAAAGAAATACATGAAGAGAAATCCTAGCCAGAAGGTTGGCATAGAGGCGCCTACAAACGATAAAATCCTGCTAAGATGATCAAACATACTGTCTTTGTAGAGCGCAGAAAAAATCCCGATTGGAACACTTATGCAAACTGTCAAGATGACTGCTGTTATTGTGAGCTGAAGCGTTGCCGGAAAGTATAACATCAGCTCATCCCATACAGGCTGTTTCGACACATATGAATTTCCAAAGTCCAACCGTACCACTTTTCCCAACCAATCGACATATTGAACAATCAAGGGTTTATCCAATCCCAATTTGACATTCATCTCTTGAATCGCCTGATTGGTAGGAGGAATATGTGAAAGTCTCAAGTATGCTTCGGCTGGATCGCCAGGAGCTAGACGTATTAATAGAAACGTTAGTAAGGAAATACCAAATAGTATGGGGATAAGCATCGAAAGACGTTTTACAATAAACCAGATCATATCTTGTACCTCAATTACTTTACGTTAATTGTTGTAAACGGAACTTCGTACGGCTGCGGCATAAAGTTAACTCCGCTCACATTTTTGTGATATACCGCCATATTAGTCTGATACGATATAGGTAGGTACACTGCCTGTTCATGCAGGGTAGTTAAAATATCAGCATACAGTGCCCTTCTGACGTTTTCATCCGTACTTAATAAGACTCTTCCTATTTTTTGGTCCATTTCTTTCTTCATCGGTAAGCCTAACTGAATTAGGTAATCCGTATTTCCTTGTTCTGCGGCTTTACTCATAGCTGACACATAGGAGTGCGGATCATAAGGCGCGCCCCAAGATTCGTTAAAAAGCAGTTCAAACTCTCCTTGGAACGCAGTTTTCCAGTGAGCCTCTTCCTCTTGTCCAGTCAATTTCACATTGATACCTACTTTTCGTAAATCTCCCTGGATCACTTCTGCAACCGCCTTTTGAATGTTATTCGTACTGATAAACAGTAACTGTAATTCCAATGGCTTTCCGTCTTTCTCTCTAAATTCTTTTCCGGGGACTTCTTTCCATCCAGCTTCAGCTAACAGTTGCTTCGCCCTCTCAACATTGTATTCATAGGGTTTTACATGAACATCAGAATAGGGAAAATTGGTCGAAAACAAGGTATCAGATTTTTCCTCCAAGCCGTAGAACACTCTATCGATCACTGCTTGCTTGTTAAAGGCATGTTGTATCGCCATTCGTACTTTCAAGTCCTTAGTGGCCCCCCGGTTGGAATTAAGCTGTACGATTCTCGTTGATGTCGGCTCTGACAGATGAGCTTCATAATTTCCAGTATCCTTTAAGAATTTATAAGAATCCTGACTGATTAATCCGTTGCCGAAAATCAGATCAATTTCCTTGTTCTCAAAAGCCAATACTCTTGCCTCGCCATCAGGAATTACTTTAACAATGACCTTATTTAGTTTGGGTTTGGTTCCCCAGTAAAGGTCATTCCTTGTAAAAGTAGCGGATTCGCCTCTCTTGTACTCGCTTAATACCCATGGTCCTGTACCAATCGGCTGTTTGATCCCTTCAAATGTCTTCCCATTATCAGGGAATCCGGCTTCACCTAAAAATCGCAATGGTCTGATGAGAGTTAGTTCCTGAAGGGCAGGATAATACGAATTTTTCAAGATCATTCTAAAGCGAAATTCATCAACAACTTCCGTGCTTTTGATCTGATTTATTAGTTCCAGCCACTCATGTTCTTTGGCATTCCCAAGCACGGCATCAAAATTCTTTTTCACTACTGCAGCATTAAAAGTTGAACCGTCTGAAAATTTGATATCTTTTCTTAGATGGAACAAATACTCCTTACCGTCTGGGGAGATCTCCCATTTTTCCGCTAACCACGGCTCTATTTTTCCACCTTCACCGTAAGCTACCAGTGATTCATACACCATAGCTTGGGCGAAAAACTGATTAGGAAGATATGTATGGGGATTTAAGTTCCCGATGTCTTCAGACCAGGAAAAAGTTAGCGTTTTTGAATGGCTGTTACTATTTTGGGATACATTGCTGCTGCAACCTGCGAAAAGTGCGGCTAGAAGAAACAGTGGTATCAGCCGGAGAGCGAAAGAATGTAACCTTTGTAGATTCATGTTAAATACCTCATTTTTTAGACTTTCTCATCGACAACAAAAAAAGCATCTTACTCTATTAAAGAGAAGATGCTTTACGCGCAATTAAGAATAACTGAACAAATATCACCCAGCAAGCCACGTACACCTCCCTATCTCCCGTAGGTTGACAGTGTTCTAGGAATAGGCAGGTCTTCTGACTTAGGTTCAACATCTCGATGTGTCTTCCCGGGTTTACCCAGTGACATCTTACATGAGACTCAACAATACAGCGGCGGGACCGTGTCGGATTTACACCGAACTTCCCTTTTAAGATTCGTTAATGAACGAATACACCTAATCCGTCACAATATGTAGTTCGAATTTCTAAATCATAATACCAAATATAGAATTTGTCCACTCGAAATTCCAGATGCATTCCTTTCTCTTTTCCAAACTGATTTTTTTCATACGTCCACGTTCTTTTTTGGAAAGGCAAGACGGATGATTTCACTTCATGAGCGAATATTTTACGCTAAGGACAAGAGCCGGTATTCGATTTACTTATTCGTTGAAAATAAAGTTCTAGACTGGAGTTGTTGATCCTACGCAGTTCTTGGAGAAGAAAACCTCTAGTCTCAGAAAAATAAGTATTAGACTCGCCGCTGCTTTATTACGCTATCGAACCCGTCGAAATTGGCTCCATCTACTAATATTATGAGTATTTGTTCTGCCCCAATAATAAAGCAGCTGTTGTTCAAGACATAAAAATCATGACTTAGACAACAGCTGCTCATATTAAGCTATTCCGAATACAGTCATTTTCTTACGCAGCAACGTCCTTTTTGTCACTCTTATTAATAAGGTGAATCATACCTTCTATAATAACTACCACAATTAAAGAAAGTCCAAATAAAGGCATAATCACACCTAAAATCACCATGAAGATAAGGAAACTTATAGATACACCACTCGATACTTTTGGTGGAGCAGAGAATGAGCCTTGTTTTTTTCGAGATAGCCATGTTTTGAATCCCCAAAAGATGACGAGGAGGAAAGACAGACAAACAACCAAATTCATTACTTTATTTGGCCAGCCAAACAAATGACCTTCATGCAATGGGATCCCCCATGTAAACCATTTGGCCAGAATTCCGTATTCGTCATAGCCCACTTTGGAAATCAACTTTCCGCTATATTGGTCAAAATAGGTGGTGACTTCCTCGTATGGACTTACATCAAGGCCCGTTACTCCCGTATTGCTTCCTTTTGATACCGTGAATACGCCCTCTTCATTCTTCGGATACACAATGGAATAGGGTTTGGAAATCTGTTCCTTCTCAACCTCTCGCATTAACTGCTGGATACTGACCATGTTGCTGTTGTGTGTCATCATACCAGCCATATCCCCGTGGTGCGCATGAGATTGGTTGGATACAGGGGCCTCATTTTTTCGTGTAGCCCAAGGAATTTCACTCATATCTGACGTTGGCGGCTGTTGCTTTAACAGCGGGATACCAAAGGAAGGATTCTCTTGAGAAGCTGAATAAATAAAATCACCCATAAATGCAGACCAAGGCAAGCCAGTAAAGATAATGACAATCATGGGAATGGTAATAATGGTACCGATTAATGCATGCCATTTTTTATTTTTCTGTTGCTTGGTAAGGTTTTGTTTTGCCTTCAATATTTTCCCTCTAAAGGTCATATAAATACCGGAAATCAGTAAGAAAATTGCCCAGCATGCAGCTAATTCCACCAAATAGTTGACGACCGTTCCACCTACAAATAATGAGCTATGCAATTCTCTCATTACGTTCGAGAATGTATACTTGGCGTCCTGGCTTCCGACAACCTCATAATTCTTATCTAAAAATACGTATTTTTGGTCGCCATCGTTATTTGTCATTGTCAGGCGCGTATTATAAGGCTCATCCAAAACAATAACCTTGGAGACTGAGTAATCCTTGAATTGCTCTACCGCTTTCTCAATCCCTTTATCAATGGTTAGTGCTTCTGTATAATTGCTTTTTCCAAAGAACAGATCATCGTAAGCGCGATTTTCTACATCAGTATAAAATAAGTAGCCAATGCCTGTTAGTGTTAATGTAATCAAGAGTGGTGTGATAAAAAAGGCTGCATAGAAATGCCAGCGCCAAAAGCGATTATAATGGCTCACTTTCATGTATAAACCTCCGTTATGAGAATAGCAAAGCTGATTTTTACTTTTGTAGGGTAGGCGCAAACAGATCGGCGAACGCCCCGTATAATCGTTTTCATCCAATAGGGTCAAGTGAGAAGCTCGATTACATTGTGACTTCCCTTCAGAACGATAGAAGCCTCAGCACTGAGATGGTAATCCCTTTGAGTGTGACATGATCACTGTTGATAAAGACCACTGGCTCATTCTTTGGAATGGTGACGGATTAGAGATCGTGACAGAGCCTTGGGCGACCAACGTAATCGGCTTGGTAATGAGAATTGGCCCCGAATACGTGCACTCCGGTATGGTAAGGGATGAGCCATAAGTGCTTGGTCTATTTGTTGTGGCAGTACTTCCTTTGTGAATAATTCCGTTCCTCCTATATGGACAGGAGCAAGTAGGAAAAAGAAAAGAGAAGTGCCAATTGGTAAAATAAATCAAATAGTCCGTTTTATCCAACCGCGTGGCAAACTGAATCCCCCCTTTGACGACACATTTGTGGAGCTAACTCAAGCATATCAGGACATAACCATTTGCAAATGACTCAACCGGGCTATATATAATGGCAAAAAACAAAAGGATGAGCGAACCATTAAAAACATTTTTTGTTACAGCTATCATTTGTGAAAAAGCTATTTCGTTTTAAACCGATAGCGAAAAGCCAGAATGTATCCATGGATATACATATTTTTTCAGCATTCCGTTTATATCCTTCAGTTGATAGCCCGATCTCCTGATAGCTGTAATCATCTCAGCTACTTGTGGAGAGCTTTGAAACATTTCTTTCGGATTTTTCGAACATGCACATCGACCGTACGTGCTTCACGAACTCTTTGATCATTCCACACCCGGCTGAGCAGATCCTCCCGAGAGAATGTCTTGTTAGGATGCACAGCAAGAAAACGGAGCAACTCAAATTCTTTTGGAGCAAAGCCTATTGCCTTTCCATCAACAGATACGCGGTGAGCCTCGGTTCAATCAATAATCTTTCATAAGAAATTTGATTAGAACCGTTGCCCTCACCAGTTTCCTTATTAAGTTTGAAAGAATACCGTTTGCCATGCGATGCATGGTTTTCCGGAATGCCGGTATTCTGTACAAGAGGAATACCGGCATTCCTATACATCTTACATAAGCATGCTTTCAATCTGATCCTTATACAAGACCGTGACGTCAGTTTTCTTTCCGCTGAATGGAGATTCTCAGGCTCTTCTCTGAAGAAACTTATCATCGCATTCCTTAAAGATTCTAGTCTAATAGGCGAAAATCTTGAGTCTAGAACTTTATTTTTTCCGAACAATACTCTCGTTCAAAGAGGTGGATCATGAGATAATCTTAAACTCAATCCTCCAATAAACTATGAAGACCACAACTAGCTAATGTAAGCAAGTTGTGGTCTTTTTTAATGTGTGGTGCTGACTCATATTGAGACTCCGGATAAACATTGTTACATTCCCTAAACAGCAGGCTCCTTGTCCGTTATTAACTTAACAACCAAATCCATTTGCGCACGAACACGATAAGTTGGGCGGAAACGATAACAAACAGGAACCTCTACGCTCTAATCCTTCTGATAAGCCGATAATATTAACCAGCTTATAAGTTTGCAAATCACTGAAATAGACGACTTCGTAAGATGAGTAGGGACAGAATCCATTATGACGAATCAGGGTTCAATGTCTCTAAAGCCATTGGCTTAAATAATGCTTTGAGTATAGTAATTTGAATCCTTTGTCTTTAGTTCGTGTTTGATGTATTCAATACCTACGTTTACTTTTACCAAGAACCAAAATCAATTGCGACTTGGCCTGTAGGTGGTGCACAGCATAAGGATACATCGCGATGTTCGCCAGCAGACTCAAATTTCGAGCTAGCACGGGTGCAGAAAATCTCCCACTCCTAGTTGTCACTGTTAATTGAAAGTTCTAACCCCTTAGTTTATACTTCATTTTTAATGATTGCTCGATATACAAATTTCGGTAAAGCAGACTGTCTACGCCATCTTGATTTTTGACCTTTTGCCACCGGAACGGTAAGCAATCGATGCAGCCATTCGAGATTTAGCTTTTTCCAAAATAATTGGGGTAGGCTTTACTTTTCCTGCTATTACATCTAGGCTTCCACCAACTCCAAAAACAACCTTAACAGCCGCAAGTTTACTTTTATTCTCGTAAATCCATTTGTCAGAGTAGGGTGCTCCCATTGCGACAATCAGAATATCTGGATTGGTTTGTTGAATTTCATCTAATATGTGATGTTCCTCTTCTTCAGTAAAAAATCCATTATGCCGACCAGCAATCATTACATTTGGGTAGCGTTTGCAGACTTCATCCACAGCTTTCATGTTCGTTCTTTCATCGGTCCCAAGAAAGTAAAAACTCCAACCTAATGAATTTCCTTTGTCTAGTAGTTGAAGAAGCAAATCGTACCCAGTAACCCTCTCAGGGATAGGATCGCCTTTTCTTTTGGAAGCAATAACAATACCTATCCCATCGGGAGTAATCAAGTCAGCTTCTTTTACAATGGTTTGCAGAAGTTTGTCAGTTTGATTAGAAATCGTTATTTCGGGGTTCGCTGTGATTAGATGAAACAAATGGGACTGATCTCTCTGTATATGTTCCGTCAATTTTTGTATCGTTTCATTAAGGGTTAGTTTAGAAAAGGGAATTCCCAAAATACTAACTGAACCTTTCATTTGATCACCTTCAATTTGCAGGTTTTTGGTAATGTTAGTGAAAAACTCACTTAATTATGGGTGGCTTTATTCCGTGTAACCAGTCTAAAATAAATGGAGCTTGATGAGGGTTTAGGTTACTTGGCATATCCTTTTTATGTATGAATTGAAGTCGTGTACTTTCCTCATTTCCTTGAACTGTACCTTCGTATTTCGTCACGTGAAAAATAATCTGTACACTAAAAACTTTGTCTCCGTTTGCATATTGAGCAAAACCCTTCTTTCCGGAATATATTCCAAACAACTTGATTTGACTGATTTTAAGATTCGTTTCCTCTAATACTTCCCTTCTAACAGTCTCTTCGAATGTTTCTCCAATTTCGAGAAGGCCCCCAGGAAGGCCCCAAATATCTCTTTTTTGTTGTAGTAGAATTCGCCCGCAGTCATCTTCGATTATTGCTCCACAGCCAACAGTTAACAGAGTTTCATGACCAATGTACTTTCTCATTGTTCCTATATAGTCATTCAAAACAGCTTTACCTCCCAAGTGCTTTTTCCAAGATAATTTAGTCATACTAACTACTAGTTCTTGCTTCTCCATCGTATTACGTATGTAAGGTTACAATAGTAACTTATCTTCAGCACATATTGGATGCCAATCCAGTCTTGCAAATATCTTGGCCACATTTTAAAGGCGGCATAGAAATAAGAATTTCCATGCCGCCCCTCCTATTTCTTCATTTGTTGTTGTTTCTCTCGAAAAAGCTCCCTACCATTTCTTCAGAAACATCCGCTAAAGATCGGTACATATACTGCGGTTCCTGATCCTTATCGATAAGCACGGACCGAACCCCTTCAAAAAAATCACGATGCCGCAAGAAGTTATTTGCTAACATCAGATCTGTGGCAAAACAATTCGACAACGATTTTTGTTTGCCTTCCGTCAGTTGTTTTAACGTAATTTTCAGGGATGCCGGCGATTTTGACAAGAGTGTATCCTTTGTTCTCCTGGCAAAATCGCTTTGGTCCTTTTCGCATGCGCAGATTATCTCTTCTACCTTTTCAAACGAAAAATAGTGATCAATCTGCTTCTGTAGTAACACAAGCTCGCTTTCCACTGCAGGTTTCTCGGAATGTTCATGAAGCAATTGATTGAGCGCGGCATCAATATTATGACGTTCCCACTCAACCTGTTCCAGGCGGGCAAGAAAACCTTGCATCGATTCGCTTGTCATGTACACATCTGCTCCATGGATATAGATGACATCTGGAGCCTGGATGACAGTTGCCGTCAGTGCCAGGTATCGCCCCATATGTCCGGGAGCCTTGTTTAAAAAATAGGCAGCGCCTACGTCGGGGAAAAATCCGATGTTCATCTCCGGCATCGCCCATTTTGTCCGCTCTGTCACGATTTTATGGCGTGCCCCATATGTCAAACCTACTCCACCTCCCATCACGATCCCGTCAAGACACGCGATAATGGGTTTTTCATACGTATAGATCATCTGATCAACCTGATACTCTACTTCAAAAAAACGCTCTGCCCTTTGCATGGCATCTGGACTAGACGCGGCCTCATACAGAGATTTAATATCACCGCCCGCACAAAAGCCTTTTGTCCCGGCTGCTTTCATGACGACGACCTGTATATGGTCGTCTGCCGCCCATTCTTTCAATTTATCCCCGATCGCAATGAGCATGTCGTATGTCAGTGAATTGAGGGCTTTGGGCCGATTCAGCGTAATGGTGGCCACTCCATTCTCACTGACGCAAAATAGCACCTCGTCCGTCATCCTGTTCTCTCCTTTCATGAATGGGTAAATTGCGGCGACCGTTTTTCCACGAACGCCTGAATGCCTTCTTTTGCATCTGCTGTTAAAAAAAGTTCCGCAAATCGCTTCCGCTCGCGGTCCAAACTAGCATTCAATGGTTCGTCATATCCGTGCATGATGCATTCCACCGCGCGTGAAATGCTAGTCATGCTTTTCCCGTCTATCAATGACTGTGCGATAGTAACCGCTGTCTGTATCAATTCTTCTGAGGTGACAACCATTTGTACGAGGCCGATCTCGGCTGCTTCTGATGCATGCAATTGCTTGCTCGTTAAAATAAGACGTAGTGCAGTCGCTTTGTTTGTCAGCTTGCTCAGACGCTGAGTCCCGCCAAATGATGGTATCAGCCCTAACTTCAACTCGGGCAAGCCAAGGATAGCGGTCTCTGAAGCGATCCGGAAATGACACCCCATTGCCAGTTCCAATCCTCCACCGAGGGCAGGACCATTAATCGCGGCGATTACCGGCTTAGTCATTGCCTCAATTTCATTGCATAGTGCCTGACCGGCCTCTGCCATGGCCAAAGCTTTTTCCTCGTCTCCCAAAGCAGATACAAATTCTTTAATATCCGCCCCTGCCACAAAAAATCGTCCTGCCCCCGTCACGATGATAGCTCTCGTGTCATCATCGTCTGCGAGCACCGCAAACAAGGCACGCAATTCATTGATGCATGAAGATGACAACGTATTTGCTGGTGCATGATCCAGTTCAATCGTTGTCACATAATGTTCGTTCTTCACTTTAACAAATTGTAAGTCCATCTCTCTCATCCCTTCTGATTTTTTAAAACCAGCGTTCCGTTACGACTTTTTTGCGGGTATAAAATTGCACGCCGTCTTTGCCGTTAGTACCGAGATCACCGTAAAAGGACGCTTTATTCCCGGCGAATGAAAAAAATGCCATCGGTGCAGGGACATTCACGTTCACACCGATCAAGCCTGCATCGATTTTTTCACGGAAATGCTGGACATGCTTGCCGCTGGATGTATAGATGACGGCTCCGTTTGCAAACCGGGATTGATTGGTCAGCTCGATGCCTTCCTCCAGGTTTTTTACCCTGACGACTGAAAGGACGGGAGCGAAAATTTCGTCCTGCCATATCTTCATCTGCGGCGTCACATTATCGAAAATCGTCGCCCCTACAAAATAGCCAGATGCGTCCGTTTCCACCTGCCGACCGTCTACCAGCAAGGTAGCGCCTTCTTCCACGCCGCTATCGATATAGCGAAGCACACGGTCTTTGTGGACCTCGCGGATGACCGGACCTACGAAGTGTTGTTCCAAACGTCCGTCTCCCACCTGCAGCTTGCGTGTTTCTGCTACGAGCGCATCCATGAACGAATCGGCGATTTCATCGACCACCGCCACCACCGAGCAAGCCATGCAACGCTGACCACTGCTGCCGAATGCGGCTCCGACGACACCCTGCACCGTTTTTTCGAGATGGCAATCAGGCATGACAAGCGCATGATTTTTAGCACCTGCCAGCGCTTGCACTCGCTTTCCGTGTGCCGTTCCAGTCTGATAGACATGTCTGGCGACCGGCTCTGACCCGACAAAGGAAATCGCTTGAACCTCGGGATGCTCCAGCAAGCTGTTGACGACCTCTTTCCCGCCATGAACGAGGTTCAGAACACCTTTTGGAAACCCTGCCTCATAAAACAGCTCGACAAGCTCTCCAGCCAATATCGGCGTTCGCTCTGATGCTTTCAGGACAAACGTATTACCGCATGCGATAGCGAGCGGAAACATCCAGAGCGGGATCATCATCGGGAAATTAAATGGCGTAATTCCAGCCACGACTCCCAGCGGATAGCGCCAAATGGTTCCATCGATACCTTCTGCAATAGAGGGTAGAGCATCACCCATCATCAGATTGGGCGTCGTTGTCGCCAGCTCGACAGCCTCGATTCCGCGCTGTACCTCACCGCGTGCATCCTTCAACGTCTTTCCATTTTCCATCGTAATGATCTGAGCAAGTTTCTCTTTCTGCTCCTGCAACAACTGGAGGTATTTGTACAAGTATCTCGCTCGATTGGGAACGGGTACTTCCGACCATGTATGATAGGCACGCTGGGCTACCTCTACGGCACGATCCACATCCGCTTTTGCTGACAAGGGTACAACCGCAATAATCTCACCGGTGGCTGGGTTGGGCACCGCTTCTATCTCTGTACCCGTGGAATCTACCCACTGACCATCCATATGATTCTGTACTTTTTTCACGCTCGCCATGTTCATGTCACGTTCCTCCGTTTCTTATTGCGCAGCATTCGTTTGCCTGCTGATTTTTTGATACAGAACAGACATGTCTTTTTCTCCATATCCGCTCTTCTCTGCTTCCTCGTACAAGGCAAAGAGCATTTTGCTGATGGGCAAATCAAGCTGTTGTTTCTCCGCCAGCCCTAATGCGAAACCGAGGTCTTTACGTAACAGCTTCAAGGAAAAGCCTGGTGCATAATCGTCATTTGCGATAAAGCTTTTGTAATTACGCTCGTAAATACGGCTCTGGCCGTAGCTGACATTCAACATGTCGAACAGCTTTTCCAGATCGAGATTGCTTTGCTTCGCTAAGGTAAGCGCCTCTGCCACTCCTGCCGTATAAAAGCCGATGAGCAGGTTGTTAATGAGCTTTGTGGCGGTGCCACTATCAATTTGCTCGCTCACGTGAAAAACGTTTGCACCAAGCACGTTGAGGATCGGTAGCGAACGCTCAAATGCTGTTTTCCGACCACCGACCATAAAGGTTAATGTGCGATTGACTGCACCGATGACACCTCCACTGACGGGCGCTGCTAAAAAGTCGATGCCTTTACTGACAGCTGCTTCCTCGATGGTATGATTGATTTCAGGTGCTACAGTGCTTGTGTCGATCAGCAGCATGCCAGGCTGACTGCTTTCAACCAGTCCATCCTGTCCCAGATAGATTTCTTTGACGGCATCGGAGGAGGGTAAGCTCGTAAAGATGACATTGCACATCCCGGGCATTTGCGCCACAGGGATGCCAATGATTCCTCCTGCTTGCTCGAATTGAGTTTCGGCAGCCTTATTCAGATCAAATCCGCACACCGAGTAATTTGAATCAACTAAATTTTTAGACATCGGTAGACCCATATTACCGAGGCCGATAAAACCGATTTTTTGCATTGAACATCCCTCCATTTAGACAAAATAGTGGGTACGCTTGATGACCTCTTTGGCGATTGCACGTTTTTTGATAAACAAGTTCGTGTAAAGCGGCGCAGGAAGATGGCGAATTTCATCCAGTAATCGTTTTCTGTTCTGTTCATCAGTTGCCGCCCCAGAAATGATGGAGACGGCTGATTCTTGCACCCGCCGATAGCCCTCTTCGCATAATACATCTGTCACCAACTGCTTCATATGCCCGGACTCCACCCCATTTTTTGCGATCCCCTTACTCATTCGCAGAAGGGCGGACTCCATCACATAAATGTCTTTTATGATGTCTGCGAGCAACCGCATATACTCTTGCTCCTCTTCAATCTTCAGGGAAGAATGGGTAATCGAATCCAGACTTCGATACAGCATGCGTTTTGATAGTTGAATAAATGCTTCGTTTCTTCCTGCATGTACGACGCTTTCCGGCTCCATCATCGTCGATTTTTGTTGCATAAATTTCTTTACTAAAATTTTGGAGACCGTCAATCGGTTTATTTCATTCGTTCCTTCGAAAATTCGGCTGATTCTTGCATCGCGGTATAGCCGTTCCACCTCGTACTCCTGCATATACCCATATCCACCATGAATTTGGACAGCTTCATCGACAATCGCATCAAGCACTTCTGAGCTATTGATTTTATTTATCGCACATTCCATAGCATAATCTGCGATTTTCTCCATCTTGTTTTCGCTAGTGCCAAACGACTCGATGACGTCATCGAGTGCACCAGCCGTTCGGTAGGCAGCGCTCTCCGCTCCATAGATGGCTGTCGTCATGTTGGCGATCTTTTCCTGAATCATCGTGAATTCGACCAGCTCCTTGCGAAACTGCTTACGCTCTGTCCCGTAATTCACAGCTAGCTCAAGCGCCTGCTTGGCCGCACCAATGTTGGAAAAAGCCAGCTTGAGGCGCGCCATATTCAAAATATTCAAGGCAATTCGATGCCCCACCCCAGCTGTCCCAAGTACATTGTTGTTCGGGATGCGTACTTGATCCAAAATCAGAGTCGCTGTCGAGGACCCCTTAATGCCCATTTTCTTTTCTTCCGGTCCGACCGAGACGCCGTCAAACGATCTTTCCACGATAAAGGCCGTCATTCCTATGCTCGTGTTGGCAAAGACAACGTATACATCAGCGACTTGTGCATTCGTAATCCACTGTTTTTCACCATTCAGCAGCCATTCCGTGCCGTCCTCGCTTCGTACTGCGCTTGTTTTCGCACTAAGCGCATCCGAGCCTGCACCTGATTCCGTCAATGCGTATGCTCCGATCCATTCGCCAGAAGCGAGCTTCGGCAAGTACTTACGCTTTTGCTCCTCAGATGCGAAATATACATAGGGTAGGGTGCCCACTCCAGCATGAATGTTATAGGATACACTGAAAGAGCCTCCGAATCCCATTTTTTCCGCAACGAGCCCAGCGACCTTTTTATTCAGGGAAAGACCGCCATACGCCTCTGGTACCTCAATGCCAAGCAATCCTAGCTCGCCTGCTTTTTCAAACAGCGTGCAGGTGGCTTCATGATTCTGCTGTTCAATCGATGTCAATTGAGACGCTACTTCTTTTTTGACAAACCGTTCCGTCGTTTTCGAGATCAGCTGTTCTTCTTCCGTAAAATCCTCCGGCGTAAACAAATGTACGTACTCCTCGGGTTGCAGCAAAAATAACTGATTCCAGCGAAGCTCTGTTTGTTTCATCCTGTCCTCCCGTCTTCCTGATTGACGAAGGAAAAAAGGCGATGATTGTCTTCACATCAAGACATACGGTATTGCCCAGAATGCTAATCATCGCCTTTCTATTTTGTTTCATTCCTGCAAGTGTACGTGCGCGGCCCTATTGTTCCTTGGACAATACTGTTTTTGCAATCTGGTTATCCAAATTCTCAAATTTGTCATAGGAGATGGCCTGATAGAGTTCGCTTCTCATTTGCATATCAGGCACCCCCTCCTGTTGCGATCCGTGCATTCGAATCATCTGAAAGATCCGTTCATACGCTTTAGCGGCTACTCGTAAAGAAGTCACGGGATAAATCACTATCCGGTACCCCATGTTCGCAAATTGTTCTGCGGAATAATAAGGAGTTTTTCCAAATTCGGTCATGTTGGCAAGCAGCGGTACAGTCATCTTTTGTGCGAACAAGCGAAATTCTTCCTCGGACTGAAGCGCTTCCGGAAAGATCACATCTGCACCTGCTTCTACATAAGCCGAAGCGCGGTCGAGTGCTCCTTCCACTCCTTCCTCTGCACGTGCATCCGTACGGGCAATGACAAGAAGTGATGGCGCCACTTCTTTGATGACCTTGATTTTTTGGATCATTTCCTCAGTTGTGACCAGTTGTTTGCCGTTTAAATGTCCACATTTTTTCGGTAACTGCTGGTCTTCGATCTGTACAGCTGCCACGTTGGCTTCGAACATTTCTCGCGCAGTGCGGGCTACATTTAAAACACCGCCAAAGCCTGTATCGATGTCTACCAATAATGGCAAGTTCGTCGCACGGATGAGATCTCTCGCCCGGTCGGCCACTTCCGATGACGTTACAATCCCCAAGTCTGGAAGACCCCTGCTTGCGGTATAGGCAGCACCTGACAGATATAGGGCAGAAAATCCCGCTTGTTTGGCCACAAGTGCCGCCATTGCATCATGTGCACCTGGAATTTGAACAATGTCTGGTGCCGTGATGAACGCGCGTAATTGCTCGGCCAGCTCCTTTTGGCTAAACGGTTGGTCCACGATCCAAGCCAATTGAAATTCCTCCTCCTCAATTCAGGAACAGATTCACAAATTCCGGTACGCTCATTTTCTCCAATGCTTTTTGATCCGCGCATCCTTCTTCAATTTTTTGTAGCTGCTTGCTTGTATAATGGCTCTTTAAATTGTTCGAAAACTTATCGATGATTTTTGGAATTGCTTCTTCTCTGCGGAAACGATGGCCTAGCGGGTACTCGCACTCTTCCACCTCTGTTGATGATCCGTCCTTGAAAAAGACTTGAACCGCATTGGCGATTGAGCGTTTGCTCGGATCAAGATAATCAAAGGTGTACTGTTTGTTTTCGATTACTTCCATTTTTTTGCGTAAACGGTCGATAATCGGTTCAGAAGCGGTTTCATCTTCGTAGTGTTCAGCTGTAATGTCACCTTTGATCAAGGCGATCGCCGTAATGTATTGCAGGCAATGGTCACGGTCTGCCGGATTATGCAGTGGACCTACCTTATCGATAATGCGAATAGCGGATTCGTGCGTGGTGATTTGGATCCCATCAATGTCCTCTAGACGGTTCTTCACTTGCGGATGCAGTCTGACCGCGCATTCAGCAGCCGTTTGCGCATGGAATTCTGCTGGATACGAAACTTTGAACAGTACATGCTCCATCACATAGGAATCGAGTGCACGTGCCAGCTTCAATTCCTTCTTGTTGAACAGTACATCCTGGAAGCCCCACCCTGGAGCCGAAAGTGCTGTCGGATATCCCATTTCCCCTTTTAGGGCCATCATAGCGAGGTGAACGCCCCTGCTAGTAGCGTCCCCTGCTGCCCATGATTTGCGGGAACCGGTATTCGGAGCGTGCCTGTATGTACGCAGGCTTGAATTGTCTAACCACGCGTTGGATAATGCGTTGATAATTTCGTCCCGGCTACCTCCCAGCATTTTTGCAACAACTGCCGTGGTGGCTATTTTTACAAACAATACATGATCCAAGCCTACGCGGTTCAAGCTGTTTTCGAGCGCCAGCACACCTTGAATCTCATGCGCCTTGACCATCATTTCCAGCACTTCTCGCATATTCATTGGCTCTTTGCCCTCTGCAATTCGCACGCGGCTCAAGTAGTCCGCGACCGCCAAAATACCGCCGAGATTGTCCGATGGATGGCCCCATTCTGCGGCAAGCCACGTGTCGTTGTAATCGAGCCAGCGAATCATGCATCCGATGTTAAATGCACCTCTCACCGGATCAAGCACGTAAGAAGTACCAGGTACCCGGCTACCGTTTGGCACAACTGTACCAGGCACAATCGGCCCAAGCAATTTCGTGCACTCCGGATAGCTGAGAGCCAATATTCCGCATCCGAGTGTGTCGAGCAAAACATAACGCGCAGTTTGGAATGCCTCCTCGCTTTCAATTTCTTTATGGAGCACGTAATCAGCGAGTTCTCCGAGTAATGCGTCTGTTTTCGATCGTTCATTCAGCTTTAACAAGTGAATCATCCCTTTCAGTGCTATTTGTTTTGTGAGATAGATAGTCTATATGCTAGTTTCGTTGTTAGGCGCGCCGCATGCCGATGTAATGGACGCGCGGTCTAAAGAGGCGATTGTGGTTGTGCTGTTCAATGACATGCGCGCATAATCCAACCGTTCTGGCTGAGAAAAAGATCGGTGTGTACAGCGGAATGGGAATCCCAAGCATCCAGTACACGGGAGCAGCATAATAATCGAGATTCGGATAAATCCCTTTTTCCCGTTCCATGATTTTTTCTCCAGCTTCGCACATGCGATACAACAGATCGTCACCTTTTGCGTCGCATAAATGTTGCAATGCTTCTTTCATCAGGAGCGCTCGCGGGTCCATTTTCTTCATGTACACACGATGACCAAAACCCATGATCCGATCTTTATTGCGCAATTTGGATTCAAGCAATTCTTCAAATTTTGAGACCGAGCCAGCTTCCAGAAGCATGTGCATGACTGCTTCATTTGCACCGCCATGCAAGCTTCCTTTCAAAGAAGCCACCGCTCCAGTCAAGGCTCCATACAGATCAGAAAGTGTGGAAGCAATCACTCTCGCAGTAAATGTAGAATTCGGCATTTCATGCTCGCTGTACAACACAAGTGAGCGATCAAAAATGCTTTCTTCCAACGCTGTTGGCTGCTTGCCTGTTATCATGTAAAAAAAGTTAGCGCTGTACGACAGCTCCTGGAGTGGAGAAATCGGCTCATGCTTGTTAATGATCCGATAGCTATTCGCCACAATGCCCGGTACTTTTCCCAGTAGCTTGTAAGCTCGATTTACATTCACCGCTCGCGTGCAATCATCCAGTTGAGAGTCGTAGCCGGATAGAGCGGATAGTCCTGTTCGCAAGCCATCCATTGGATGAGTGTGTTCAGGCAACAGTTTGATAATATTCAGTACTTCAGCCGGTAGGTCGTACTCCTGCTTCAGCTTCGATTCCACTTCTGCTTTTTGATCTGCATTCGGTAGTGCTTCATCGAGCAAAAGATGGACGATTTCCACGTAGCTTCTCGTCTTGGACAACTCGATAAGATCGTATCCTTTGATCACAATTTCTCCCTGTACCGTATCCAGAAAGGAAATCCTTGTTTCTGCTGCCACTACACCATCCAGTCCCGGAAAAAATCTCTCTTCAGCTCCCATTGTTTTCGTCCCCCAAGCCAAATAGAATTTCTTTCATATGATCAAATGCGGTATCAAGATTTCTCAAGAACCTTTCTTTGTCTTCTGACCGGTCCACTCGTTTTATGATCTCATCGTGTAGCTGGTTATAAGTAGCATGCATCGTAGAGGGATTTTCCACGATGAGATTGTTCATGATGCTTGATTTAAAAAAATTGGTAAAGTATTCGATTGATCCAAACAAAGAAACCCTCCTTCGTCACCCACCCATAATCGGCCAATAAAAAAACAACTTCCAACGAAGTTGTTAAGGCGCGAATGGGATACTGAAATAAGCATGTTAAAATGAAAAATTTTAAACACGCTCGCTCATTTCGCACTTAACACCCCCTATCCTCGTAGGTATAACGATGTGTGCTAAAACAGGCAGGTCTCCTGGCTTATGATCATCGCTTTTCGAACCTTCCCATTTTCATTAGAGAAAACAGTGGTATCCTCGAATCGCTCCCAAATACAGTTGCGGGACAGCGCCGGACTCTAACCGAACTTCCCTTTTAAGCAAATAACCTAGATCCGGTTATCTGCACCTGTTTGTACACGATATTTAGTTTTCGCTATAACTATAGCAATGATTCTAAAAGTTAACAATTGTTTTTATTTACAGTTTTTATGTTACAAAAAACGACATATATTCATTGTCTATTGGATCAGGAACAGTAATAGTTTTGAACAATCCGTTTTTCTACCGGGTTCAGAGATTTTAATCAGGTCTGAAGATAGTGTAGAATATAGAATTTATCACATAGTATTAGACTAATTCTGTGAATTTATTCTTTGAAATGAATCATGTGTTAATTTATATTTCGATGAAATTTAAGTATATGTAGAAAATATGTTATATTCACTGTCAGACCAAAGGTATCGACAAAGTTTCTAATAATAAGACAATTTTGCAATAGAACCATGTACGCGGATTCATCTTTCGACTTTTATTTGAACTGGTTTATGGTAATTTCTCAGTTTCAGTTCGCTGGACAGCGCATATAGATTCGCATGTTATAGCAGTATGTTTGTGTCTTCATTAATACGACACAAACATACTGCTATAACATGCGTGATAATTGCGTATAAATTTCATAGAAGGTTTTAAAGTCCACATAGATAAACAAATGTCAAGGCACATTAAAGTACTTAGCATTCTTTATAAGGTAATTATTCGAGAATAGACTCTCTATGTACTTGCTCCTCTACTAGTGAATGATCCGTTTTCATTTCAGTTCATGAAATGTCGATTTTATGAACTGAAAGTCATTATAACGAAATAAATAAATTTTACTGTGACTCAAATTTCAATTTGTGATGAAAAAATTGATTTTTTCATTCAACCTCTGCTTCCTTTTCTCATCAATCCTCCTCTCCATGACTACTTAATTGAACTAGTTATTCAGTCATGATCCTCCACCCTTTAGATGGTGCGGTCAGTAACCTTTTCAACAAGGCAACTATGCCTGTGTGGCCGCGTCTATTCCAACTTAGTTTCCTATTAGACTATCCGTGGCAACTCATCAATAAAGAATATTTTTTAACGATACGTTTCATTACCCCCGCGTAATTTGTAAAACCCTCAAGTTGATATTTCCTGACAATGTGATTATTTACGTAGTTGAAGAAATCCCTTTCAGAGAGTTCTCCTCCTTCGTAATCATTTTTGCCAAACAGAAAGATGTCAATCGAGTGATTATCATCAAACTTCACACCAAGCGCAAACTGCTCGATAGAAAGCTGTGATTCGACCATACAAAGCGTGCCATAAAATGCTAAAATCAAGACTATATAGGGAACCCAACTAGGATGGGTCAAATCGCATACCCAACTCATTGTTCCTCCCTTATTGATGGCTCTCTTATTTGAGAATTTCTTGTCGAAAGACGAAATAGACATCTTTACATATTTTTTTGTCATGTTATATATGGTTTACAAGGTTTCCGATAAACAAGTAAGAAAGAGAGGATAAAAGATGAAAAAAAGAATTAGATACAGAAAAAGATATGCATTCCTTGGTGCTGTAGCGGGATATTTCATAGCTTTACTTGCATCCACGATACTTCCGACTTTTATTATGTTAGCCATACCTTTGCTAACAGCAGCCATAGGGTTTGTCTTTGCTGAAAAGAAAGAGCAGCAATTAAGTAGATTCACGGTACCAGAACCGGACCAGAGAATTACTTCTACTGAAGCGGAGAGTGAACAAACGAAAAGGGAACCGGAATCTACCTACTCATCAGAAATACGAGAGTATCTACAAATTATTAAGGAAATTGTGGTTAACGAAAATGACAAGCGCAACCTCGATGATGAAATTTCCGAAAAGACAACAAACCTTTGTTCTAAGATCGATACTCTCCTCCCCTACATAGAAACGCTCGGTAGTGCGCAAACGAAGCATGATATTAAAATGCTCGTTATGAAAGACTTGAATAGTGTCATCAACCCCTTCTTGAGGCTGAGTGTTGAAAACAAGTTGAATAATAGGCGTAAATTATTAGACGGTCTCCGTGACATCAACCTAAAGCTGAAAGTGATCTCTACATCCATTGAACAACACGACATCTATGAGTTGGAGAGAAAGCTTAATCTTATTACCGAAAAATATAATGCCAAAGAAATTTACTAATTACTGTTAAGGAGCGTGTTATAGCAATGACGACACAGGCTATCCAATTAGTTAAACAAGAAGACATCATCAAGATCCAATCTGAAGCAGAAAGTGTGGTGCGCCAGCTGCAAACTGATAATCAAAGCCAGATGGATTCAATTTTTGAGCAGCTGGGTAATTTGGGTGAAAGCACCCAACGAAATGCCGCTGAATCTCTCGAAATTCTAAAACGACCTGTGAAAGATCTGATGGATGGGAAAAACAATGATATTCCCAATACACTCTTAAAGCTTCGTTCTTGCACAGAAGAATTGAATCCTAATAAAATCTTTCAAAGCGGTGGGATCAGTAATCTTTTCAACAGAATCTTAGGGAAAAACCCAATTTCCACATATATTCGAAAATATGAATCCGTTAGAACACAAATTGATAACATCATTTCCTCCTTGCTTAATGGCAGTGACAAGTTAAAAGAAGATGTAATTAACTTGAAATACATTAAGAAAAAATCCGGTGAAAATATTTATGAATTAGAGAAACGGATTTACTTCGGTAACAAGTTGCTTGAGATGCTTGAAGTTGAAAGCAATAAGCCTGAAAATCAACTTCGCAAACCCGAATTTGAAAAAGCAATGGTCAAAGTCGTAACAAGAGTAAAAAATATGAGTCAAATGATCAACATTTTACAACAATCCATCGCTTCTGTTGATGTTATTGCGGACAATAACGAAAAGTTGGATGAAGCTGTCTTTAACGCGATTACAATGACGCAAAACGTTGTCACAGTGTCCGCTGCGATTCAGTTGGCCTTGAATAATCAGAAGAAGGTAATCGAAGCCGTACAAAATACCAATCAAGCCATTGAGGATATGCTGGTAGCCAATGCTCAAAGCTTAAAACAGAATACACAAGAAATCACCTCGATGCTGGAGCAACCAAGTATCGCAATTAATAAACTACAGCAGGCATTTAATGATGTGTATAGTGCAATCCAAATTACCGAAGATTCAAATCGGAGAATTATCAATTCTAGTAAAAACTTCATCCAAGAGATGGATAAGCTCAATGCAGAAATGAGAGTAAAACTCGGTATGGCAGATCCAAATCAACTTTCTGCACCAGCCAATCAGCCAACCTCACTTCTGCAGTAAATAAATAAAAGAGGAAACCAAGTGATCTTTACGTGGTTTCCTCTTTTGTTTACCTCTTTTTGTTCGTTGAAATATTGTATCAGACAGAATGTAATTCTTGCATCTTCTGAGGTGCAGCAACATTGGGAAGGGATTTTGGATGATAGCCACACACAAACTTGCTATTACCCCGTTTACTTCTTCTTCCTTCTACGAATATTTGGCAGGTATTGATCGGTCTTTGAGATAGGTATCTTGTCATTTAAACCAAGCAATCCTCCTCCCAACCAGGGCCGTAATAGTATTATTACTAACGATATAAGTTATTTCCTGACATTCTTCTAAAAGTCCTTCCTCTCCTCCTCAGTCACTGGGACTGTTTATCTGGCGTAATCTTGAAGGACAAGAATTCATCAGCTACTTAGTAATATGTAAATCACTTTACTTAAATATCAATCCATTTTTCTTGGAATGTAGAAGCAGAACCTCCCACCTGAACATATATAATATCACCTAAGTGAACAGATACATTTACAGTAATTTCTGAGGAGCTGTTCATTGTATACCCTTGTTCAAAATCAAAGGTTCTTTCTCTGCTTTTTTTCTTGTCATTATATTTTACTAAGTAACAAGCTAAAGCAGCATTTGATGTACCAGTAGCACTTTCTTCAGGAATGTCGTATAAAGGTGCAAAGTTCCTACAATGAGCTGTGGAATCATGTAGGGTTTCTAGTGTAAATAAATGATACCCCGTTACATTATACTTTTTACTTATTTTAGTGATGCCTTCCATATCAGGGTCTATTTCTAATAAGTCTTTTAGACTTTTTACAGGTACAATGATGTCGCGTAAGCCTGTAGAAACAATTTGGATAGGCATATTAGGCATTAATTGGTCCTCATTTATACGTAATGATCCTATTATCTCTTTAGAAGGAAGTATTTCTAAAAAACTCGGGAGGTTTTGCTGTAAGAAAATCATCTGATTTTCATAAATTTGTACATGTAGTACCCCCGCTTTTGTTTCCGTGGTATAAATTCCTGGATGTACGATTCTGCTTTGAGCTAGTAAGGAAAAAGTTGCAACCGTGGCATGCCCACATACATCTACTTCTTCATTCGGTGTAAAATACCTAATTTTATAATCTGAATTTATAGAAGGGAATATAAAAGCAGTCTCTGAAAAACCTAATGTACTTGCGATAACTTGCATATCTTTCTCTGTGAGATCTTTTGTATCTAGAACTACTCCCGCAGGGTTTCCCCCTTCTCCGTTTTTAGTGAAAGCAGATAAAACGTATACTTTAGTTCTCAATGCATTTTCCTTCTTTCGTAATTTTTACATTGATTATTTCCTATGTTACAAAGTTTGGATAGCATTTCGTCAAAAATATTATTAATAATATGAACACTTTGCTTATTTAGCGTCTGAAAAAGGCAGCCTTTAAAGCTGCCTCAGATAAAAGTAAAAACTCACTTAATTATGGGTGGCTGTATTCCATGTAACCAGTCTAAAATAAATGGGGCTTGATGAGGGTTTAGGTTACTTGGCATATCCTTTTTATGTATGAATTGAAGTCGTGTACTTTCCTCATTTCCTTGAACTGTACCTTCGTATTTCGTCACGTGAAAAATGATCTGTACACTAAAAACTTTGTCTCCATTTGCATATTGAGCAAAGCCATTCTTACCGGAATATATTCCAAACAACTTTATTTGACTGATTTGAAGATTCGTTTCCTCTAAAACTTCCCTTCTAACAGTCTCTTCGAATGTTTCCCCAATTTCCAGAAGGCCACCAGGAAGACCCCAAATATCTCTTTTTTGTTGTAGTAGAATTCGTCCAGAGTCGTCTTCGATTATTGCCCCACAGCCAACGGTTAAAAGAGTTTCATGACCAATGTATTTTCTCATTGTTCCTATATAGTCATTCAAAACAACTTTACCTCCCAAGTACTTTTTCCAAGCTGAATTCGTCATACTAAGCTGAACTCCTTGTTAGAATAACCTTGATCATGTTACGCGTTAATACTTGTTGATTTTTATCGATAATATTGCCTTTTGTCCTTTTCTTTTACTGATACTCTTAGTTTCCAAAGTTCTTGAGCCAATTGAAAAGCTTCTTTATCATTTCCTTTTTCAATTGCTATTCCCCTTGCTTTTAATAGAGCATTCGCAGCAGGAGATAGGTCAGGAGAATCCACAACCCATATTTTAAAATCATGTTGAAATGGATCGGTATCGCTCCAAACATAATCATGTTTTCTAAATGCAGCACCTACTGTGCTTTTAGTAAGCTCTTGCTTAGAACGAAATAGTTCTTTTTCATCATTACCTAAAAACACCAATTGATTTTTATCCATAAATACAAGGGAGATATCTTTCTTTTTGAAAAGAATTTCATCATCTCTAAGTTTACAGGTAACTTTATCATCGTATACAGACGTTTCTAAGCTTTCATGAAAAGAGAGTAGAGTCAAGGCAATGCCCGCAATCAAGCCAAGGATCATTGTAACAATGCCTACCCATGCTCCACTATAGGATGCAATGAGTTTTAAGGGCCCCTGGAAAGGTATCCAAGGCAAAGAACTGCCCCATTTAGCAATACTCGGAAGAAACCAGCCGAACACTAAGCCGATAAGAGGGAAACCAAGCCACAAGATAACCTTGTCCGTTTTTGAAAAATTTAATAATGTATGATTCTCACTCATTTAAAGTCTCCTTTTTTAGATAATACACTTGTAATAGTTTCTCTCCATACAGCTGAAACATCAAGTTGAATGCCAATCATCGGATAATTTGATAAGTTATCAAGTGTTAACGCTAATACACATGCTTTTTCACGTAAGCCTTTTGAATCAGTGTGACCAAATTCTTCACCTTTTTGTAGTAGTCTTAAAAAACCGTCAATAAAGCCTTCCTGTACGGCCTTAATTTTTAATCTGTACCCTTTATTATGGGAAGATTCTCGGTTTCCATATAAAAGAAACTCATTTAATACCTGTACAACAAGCATTTGTGTATCTGTAGTCTCTTCACCCAACAATTGCAAGCCGTCACTAATCATCTTCTCTACAAAATTATTTTTCGTATACTCATTAATCTGAAAATATTTTTCAAAACTATATCCTTCTAAAATCCAAGCGAATACAGCGTCTACTAGTTGTTCTTTCGAAGAGTAATAATAATAGATGGATGGCTTCTGTATGCCTACAGAATTAGCAATCATGGAAAGTGAAGCTTTTTCAATTCCATACTGTCCGATCAACCATGTGGTCGTTTCAAGAATTTTTTGTCGTGTTGCTTCGCTTTTATTCATTTCCTCACCATTTTCTACCTAACGTTAGTTAGATAACATCGTCTGCTTTCACTGATTGTCAAGATGATTCATTAGAGGATTTGCTTATCCCCTATGCGTGGTTGTTTTATTCGCTTCCCAACATAAAAAGGAGCCGAGAGAATACGGGATAACTTCCTGCATTCTTCTCGGCTTTTCGCCTTACTGCCTATCCTTTTTCACCACAAACTCAATGCTTCCGAGGCCACCCCATTTGGCGCTTACGACATCCCCTTCCCGTAGCTGGTGGGAACCGGTAATGCCCCCGGACAAAATCAAATCTCCCTTGTGCAGCTTCCGTCCTTCGCGAGCAAGCATGTTCGCCAGCATCGCGACCGAGTGGGCTGGATGACCGAGAACTGCCGCACCAGCCCCCAAGTCTTTGAGCTCGCCATTGATCGAAAGAGTAACACCTACCAAATCGAGTTCAAGTTCATCAGGCTTTCTCCACGTCGATCCGATAAACACGCGGGAAGACGAAGCATTGTCGGCAATGACATCAGGCAAGGTAAACTGGAACTGCGCATACCTGCTGTCGATAATCTCCAGTGCGGGAACCACATAGTCAGTGGATGTCAGGACATGAGCCTCATTGATGCCGGGACCTTCCAAATCCTCACTCAAAACAAAGGCGATTTCCGCTTCCACCTTGGGATGAATCAATTCATTGATCGGCAGAATGCCGTCCTCGATATTCATATAGTCAAAAATGTAGCCCCGAATCGGTTCGTGCACATTCATCTGCTTCATTTTTGCCAGACTGGTCAAACCCATTTTAGAGGCAAAGATTCGATGTCCCTGCTCAAGCTTGAGGGAGACCAGTTCACTTTGGATACGATATCCATCTTCCACTGTCAGCTCGGGGTATTCAGCCGTCAGTTTCACGACCTCCTCCCTATTCAACTCCGCATCCACCAGCTTCTGAGCCAACCTTTTGTACAATAGTTCCGATTGCACGCTGATCACCCCCTATCTGATTTTGGTAGAGCTATTCAATTGGGCGATTTCCGCTGCGACATCCACGATCATGTCTTCTTGTCCCCCCACGGCCTTTCGTCTTCCCAGCTCGATCAAAATGTCCCGGGAGTCGATGCCGAACTTCCTGGCTGCACGCTCGGCATGAAGCCGGAAGCTGGAATAGACACCCGCGTATCCGAGAACGAGAGCGTCTCTGGTAATTTCCTGTGGTACTTGAAGAATCGGCGATACGATTTCCTCTGCCAGGTCCATCATTTTGTACAGATCGACGCCCGTCTGAATGCCCATTCGATCCAGTACAGCAAGGAGAACCTCGGTTTGTGTATTGCCCGCACCTGCACCCAAGCACCGAACACTGCCGTCAATCCAGGTGGCACCCTCTTGAATGGCGACGAGTGTATTGGCCATGGCTAAAGACAAATTGTTGTGTGCATGGAAGCCGATAGGAATATTCAGACATTGCTTCAATGCCCGGACTCGTTCCCCTGCTTGATCAGGTAACAGAGCGCCAGCAGAATCGACGATGTACACGACATCGGCTCCATAGCTTTGCATGAGTCCTGCTTGCTCCGCCAGTTTTTCCGGAGCAGCCATATGCGACATCATCAAAAAGCCAACTGTTGTCAAGCCAAGCTCTTTCGACCGATAAATATGCTGAGCGGAGACGTCCGCTTCGGTCGCATGTGTGGCGATTCGTGCCATGCCTACGCCTAGCCCTGCTGCCGTATTCAAATCTTTGATCGTGCCGATTCCCGGCAGCAAGAGCACGCCCACTTTCGCTTGTTTACAAACGGAAACGGCAGCCTCAATCAGCTCCAGTTCATGGGTCCTGGACAGCCCATACTGCAGGGACGATCCGGCCAATCCATCTCCATGGGAGACTTCGATATGCGGTACGTTCGCTTCATCTAATCCTCGCGCCACCTCGACTACTTGCTCCACAGTAAACTGGTGATTGATCGCATGGCTCCCATCTCGAAGCGCTACCTCGGTGAGGACAATATCACGACTCATATGCGGTTCCTCCTTTCATTCGTGGCTATATACCCGTGCCGGTGCCGACAGCATGCTGGGCATATTCCTCTGCTACTTTCACCGCTGTCGCCGTCATGATATCCAGATTGCCTGAATACGTAGGGAGGTAGTCACCCGCGCCTTCCACTTCCAAAAAAACGGTGATTTTGTTTTCATCAAAGATCGGTTCTGAGCGCAGGCGGTAACCAGGAACGAAAGATTGAATATAGGCAACGGTCTGGTGAATAGCCTTCACGATCTCCTGTCGATCCGCCTCTTCCTCCACTATTGCATAGATCGTATCTCTCATCAGGATCGGCGGCTCCGCCGGATTCAGGATGATGATCGCCTTGCCTTTCTTCGCTCCGCCGATCGCTTCGATACCATGTGCGGTCGTCTCCGTAAATTCGTCGATGTTGGAACGTGTGCCAGGACCCGCGCTTTTGCTGGAAATAGTGGCCACGATCTCTGCGTAGCTGACCGGACTCACACTCCCTATTGCATGAACGAGCGGAATAGTAGCCTGGCCGCCGCATGTGATCAGGTTGATGTTCTTTTCATTCAAATGCGTACCGAGATTCACAGATGGTACTACATAGGGCCCTACAGCAGCAGGCGTCAGATCGATGGCGAGCTTTCTTGCCTCCCTGAGCCCCTTGGCATGCCCAATATGTGCTTTGGCAGAAGTAGCGTCAAAGACGATATCCGCAAGATCCGCATCGCTTTCCAAAAACGGTTTCAATCCGTCGTCAAATACATAGTATCCAGCTGCCTTTGCTCTATGCAGACCATCCGAATCAGGATCGATTCCAATCATGGACGTCAGTTCAAGAACTGGCGACCTTCCTAGCTTGATCATCAGGTCTGTCCCGATGTTACCCGAGCCCAGTATTGCTACTTTTACTTTCTTCATGCATGCACTCCTTTCCTATTTTTTATCTGCCAAACCTGACTCCTACTGAACCAAGTCCAGCAATCCGTGTGTGAAATACATCGCCAGGCTTAGCTTCAACCGCTGCGGATAACGCACCAGACAAGATGATTTCTCCTGCTTTGAGTGTAATCCCTAATTCGTACAGCTTGTTCGCCAACCACGCCACACAGGATGCGGGATTGCCCAATGCGGCGGCACCCACACCGGTATTGACCAGCTCCTGATTTTTGTAAAACGCCATTCCTACTAGGGGAAGATCCAGATCTTGCGGTTTCACGGGATGCCCACCCAGCACATAGAAGCCCGAAGAGGCATTGTCCGCAACTGTGTCTTCTAGTTTGATTTGCCAGTTGGCTATCCGGCTGTCCACGATTTCTAAAGCAGGCACTACATATTCCGTTGCCATCATGACGTCATAGATGGTTACATGTGGCCCTTCCAGATCGCGCTTCAGCAGGAAGGCAATTTCTGCTTCTACCTTTGGCGAAAGGACATACTCGAAAGGCAGTTCTCCGTTGTTTTCCACCACCATGTCGTCCAAAAGATGTCCATAGTCTGGCTGATCCACGCCAAGCAGTGTCTGCATAGCACGAGAGGTCAGGCCGATTTTCTTTCCTCTAATCTTCGCGCCTTCTTTCACTTTTCGCTCAATCGTCTTCAATTGAACGTGATATGCCTCTATCTCGCTGATTTGCGGATCCAGTAAAGTGAGTGGTGCTACTCCCACCCCTTCACGACTCGCCGCCGCTAAATGATCGGCGAATCGCGTGATCTTTTCTTTGTCCACACGGTTCCCTCCCTGATTTGCTGTCCTTGTCCTTCTCGCTATAATTTCATGGTGACTGTCTTGACCTCGGAGTAGAATTCGAAGCTGTGACGCCCGCCTTCGCGGCCAATCCCGCTGTCCTTGGCACCGCCAAACGGAGTTCGCAAGTCACGGACATACCAGCAATTGATCCATAAAAGACCTGACTTCACTCGATCAGCCACGCGATGCGCGCGCCGCAGGTCGTTGGTCCAAACCACTCCTGCCAAGCCGTAAGCCGAATCATTAGCGATCCGAATAGCGTCTTCTTCTGTACGGAATGGAATGATCACGATGACAGGACCGAAAATTTCTTCCTGGGCCACCCTCATTTTGTTGTCTACATCATAGAGAACGGTTGGCTCTAGGAAATTGCCGTCACCCAGCCCGCTGATCCGTTTTCCGCCGTAACCGAGCTTGGCTCCTTCTTCCAGTCCGAGCTGAATGTAGTGCTCCACCGACTCCATGTGACTGCGGGACACCAATGCTCCCATATCCGTGTCTGGTTCCAGAGGATTTCCCACCTTGATCTTTTGAACAGCCGCCACAAATTTGTCCAGAAACTGATCATATACGCTTTCTTGTACCAATAAACGCGATCCCGCGAGACAAATCTCACCCTGGTTGCGGAATATTGCCTCGATCGACCCTATTACTGCTTCATCAAGATCGGCATCTTCAAATACGATATTGGCTGATTTTCCTCCCAATTCGAGCGATACCGGAATCAATTGCGAAGCGGCATTTTGCATGACAGTCTTGCCGGTGTTAGATTCTCCCACAAAAGATATCCGGCGCACATGGGGATGCGTCGTCATCGCAGCCCCGACAGTCCCGCCCGGACCAGTGATGATGTTGAGCACGCCAGGAGGAAGACCTGCTTCATTGGCAATCTCTCCGAGCATCACCGCAGAGAGAGGCGTGTACGAGGCTGGCTTTACAACGACGGTATTTCCTGCCGCTAAAGCCGCCGATGCTTTCCAGGTCATCTGCATGAAGGGCAGATTCCATGGAATGATCAGACTTGTCACACCTGCCGGAGCATATTTGGCGTAGGACATAAAATGACGCATTTCATAATGCTCATGAACCATGTACTTGGCCATTTCGGCAAAGAATCGCAAATTGGCCGCCGCTCTCGGAATATCAAAGCCCCGGCTTTCTTTGATCGGCTTGCCGACATCGAGCGTCTCCACCAAAGCCAGTTCGTCCACACGTTCCATCACCAGGTCAGCCATTTTGCAGAGAATCTTGGCGCGCTCATCTACAGACATCGCACTCCAAACGCCTGACTCAAACGTACGCTGCGCCACGTCGATCGCCCTTTTTACATCCTGTTCATTTGCATTAGCTACAGAAGCCAGCTTGAGATTTGTCGCTGGGTTGATCGTATCAAAGGTTTCACCGGAAACAGCGTCCACGTAATCTCCGTCTATGAATAGCTTGGCGTCTTTTCGTACCCGGTTTTCCTTGGCAGTCTGACTCATGGGAATCCTCCTAATTCTCGATTTCCAAGATCATCTCTACTTCTACGGCGTTATTTAGCGGGAGCTGGGCCATCCCTACAGCGGACCGCCCATGCCTACCCTTCTCGCCGAATAGTTCCACCAACAAATCGGATGCCCCATTCATGACTGTAGGCTGATCTATGAAAGCTGGATCGCTGTTAACGAATCCGAGTATTTTGACTACTCGTTTGACTCTCCCCAGTTCCCCTAGCTCATGTTTGGCAACAGCTAGCAGATTGAGCATGCACTGCCTGGCAGCTAGGTAGCCTTCCTCTATCGTGATATCCTGTCCCAGCTTCCCGCGATATTCGTTTGTCCCTTGGCCTGCCAGAAAGAGGAGATTGCCCGCTTGGACACAACCGACATAATTACCGGCCGGCTGTCTCGGTTTTGGTAGGTCAAGGCCCATTGCCTGTAGACGTTGTTCCGGCGTTTCAGTCTGATGCTTCACTGTCCGTTCATCTCCTTTATGTTCAGGAAGCGTAGCGCGTTTTCACCCAGCAACGCCCGCTTCTGTCCGTCCGTCAGCTCCAAAGTATGATCGATGACATCCCCGGGAGGTGTTTCACGAAGCAGGAAGGGATAATCCGAGCCCATCATGATTCTATCTTCGCCAAAGCGCTTCATCATGTATGGGATGTTCAATGGGTCGTACGTCAAGGAATCAAAGTAGAATTGTTTCGCGTACACACTAGGTGGTTGATCGGTCAGACGCAGATGCGGCCATACCTTCCAGCCTTGGTCCAGTCTGGGAAGGATATAAGGAAAAGAGCCGCCGCCATGGGCAAAGCAGATTTTCAGGCGCGGAAACTTCTCGATCACGCCTCCCAAGATAAGACTTGCTGCGGCAAGCGCTGTCTCGCTTGGCATCCCGACAGTGTACATCAGGTTGTGCCGCGGCATCCGTTCTCTGCCCAGCGTCTCCCATGGATGTACGAAGAGTGGCACATCCCATGTCTGACACATTTCAAAAAAAGGAATCAGTCCCGGATCGTCCAGATTGTTGCCATTTACGTTGGTACCGATTTCGATTCCTCTCAGGCCGAGCTCGTGCATGCAGCGATCCATTTCCCGAATGGCTACCTCCGTGTCTTGCAATGGAACGGTACCCAATCCGATGAAATGATTTGGATGTTGGTTAACCGTCTCTGCGATAAAATCATTTTGAATCCGCGCCATCACTTCCGCTTCGGCTGCCGGGGCCCAGTAGGAAAACGTAACCGGAATGGGTGACAGCACCTGCATATCTACGCCTTCTCGCTGCATGTCATGAATCCGTTTTTGGGGATCCCACACCTGATCCGTTACTTCGCGAAATACTTTTCCCCCGACCATGATATTTGCCCCGCATGTGCAAGTGCGGTGCAGAACTGGCCAGCGCTCCCCATGAAATCGCTCAGCCAGGTTGGGAACATCCTCTGGAATAATGTGGGTATGGAAGTCTACTCGCATTTCCACTCACTCGCTTCCGGAGACATGACGTGCCCGCATTTTTGGCATGTCCGCAGCTCCAGATTGCTGTTGAATCCTTCGATCGCCTCTTTTACCTGCACCTCTATGTTGGTCAGTTGAATCCGTACACGATGCATTTCTTGGTCGCAGTTTTCGCAGAACCAAGCAAAGTCCTCCAGTTCTCCCTCAGATCTGTTGCGCTCAATCACGAGTCCGATCGTATCCGCGATCCGGTGTGGGGAATGCGGAACATTCGCAGGAAGAAGAAACATTTCGCCTTCTCTGACCGTAATGATCTCACGCTTCCCATCCTGGTTCATGATCTCAACAAAGCAATCACCCTTGAGCTGGTAAAAGACTTCCTCGGATGGATCAATGTGAAAATCCCGCCGTTTATTCGGCCCTCCCACTACCATGACCATTAGTTCTGCATCTTTCCAAATCACCTTGTTATTCACCGGTGGCTTGAGCTGATCGATGTGATCCTCGATAAACTTCCACAAATGGATAGGTGCCAATGTATGCATGTTGTATTCCCTCCTTTGTTTTTTAACTCCTAGCGATTATGTGAGATCGTTTCTCCTGCTGGTTTCAATGCCTTTTGCATATGAACCAGCTCTCGTGCCAGTTCGTTGATTCTGCGCAAAACATCTTCGTCTGAAATTTCGTTTTGTGAGTTGAAATGATCGGCGTGTACATACACCGATCCTGGTGCTACGTAAGCGCGAAAGAAGCCCGCAATTGGTTTCAGCTGGTTTTCGATCACGAGGTAATGCTGATACGTCCCACCATTTGCCACGAAGCCCATTACTTTATGTCGAAGAACCTGAGGCTGAATATGATCAAACAAATTTTTCAGCGCCCCTGTCATCGAGCCTTGGAAAATAGGCGTACCAATCAGATAAAAGTCAGCGGAGGATACCTTGTCGATCACCTTTTTCGTATCATCTGTGTATGTCGCCGGATCTCGTCCATCACACAGAGACATCCGGTGCTCGCGCAGGTCGAGTAGCTCCACTTCGATTTCCGGTGCCGTTTTTTTCACTTCATCCAGTACGCTTTGCACGACGATGCTTGTTTTCGCCCCAATTACTGTGCCTGCTATGCCCAGTAGTTTCATGGTGTTCCCTTCCTTTTCGTCTGGACTTGTTTAAAGAACCTGCTCTCTCTGCGATGCCGATTTGGCAGCAAAAACACTGAGCGCGTCATCCACCATCGTACATGCATGAGACTTCTTATAATTGTTGTAAAAAATCGCTAATTTGCGCACCGGATCACCGGTATAGTATCGCTCGTATTGCAGCAAACGTTGTCCGAAGGCTTCCCCGCACAGGTCCCAAGCGAGCTTAAACAGGCGAACCCGATCTGTACCGGAAATACCGTCACGTCCCGCATAATATTTTTCCATGTCCGCCGCAAGCTCGGAATGCTCCATGTCACTGTCTGTCGGGGACATGAGCAAACCGCCTGCTCCAATAATTTGGATGACTTCAATCGCCCGTGGGTACAGCTTCGGAAGCAGTCCGCGAATGGTTTCGAGCTGTACGTAACCCGGCATGAGCTCGCCCGACGGCAAGGTCTCGTATTCCAGTTCAGCTGTCCTCAGGAGCGCTCTGACCGATTCCAGTGATTGCGCTAGCTCCCCGAGAATGTTTTGGACATTCGGATAGACGTCTACCCCGATGGAATCTGCCAGCCGCATGGCAACTTCCGTGGCAAATTGGAGCTTCAACAGTCCTCTCACCCCTGTCTGGTGCGCCGGCTGCTGTCCGATGCCTGTCTTTGGATAGAGCAGGTTGGCTGCTTCTACATTGTTGTACAGGAATAATCGCTCCCAAGGCACGAGTACATCATTGAAGACGAGAACAGCATCCATTTCCTCGAAGCGCGATGCCAAAGGATGGTCATAGACCGAACGATTTCCATCTTGCATGGGCTCCCTGCAAATGATGCGCAAGCCAGGCGTGTCAATTGGAATGGCAAATGCCAGGGCATAACGCTCATCGCCAGGCTTGAACCCAGGGAACGAATAAATAATGACTTCGTCCGTGATCGGTGCCAATGTTGCGAGCATTTTCGCTCCTTTGACAATCAACCCTTCCGGTGTCTCCTCTACTGCCCCCAAATGGGTGTACACATCGTTTTGTTCGTGCGAGGACTTGCTGCGGTCATTTTGCGGATTGATAATCGCATGCGTTAAAAATAGGTCTTGGTCGCGAACATACTTGTAATAATTCTTCACGTTTTCCGCCCATTGCGGATTGTACTTCTCCAAGAAAGACGCATTGCTGTATAGCGACGTCAAGACGATATTGAGAAAATCCGGCGTTCTTCCCATCAAACCAAAAGTGGCTTCCGCATAAGCTTCGTATATGGCTCGTTTCGCCTGCAATTCCTCAGGGGTCTTTGCAACGAGAAAGGCGTTGTTCACACGCTCACCAGTCTCCTGACAAATATGGGTAATCTTCGCTTGATACTTCTCGTCATGCTGCATGTCATACAGTTTCGCTATTTCATGAATCGGCTGTCGAAAAACAGCTTCCTCACATACCTTTGTCACCTTTTTTCCTTGCAGCCAAATCTCCGGTTGCCGTGATTTCAAGCCCCGAATGTATTGGTCACCTGTACGGATCCCCACCACAATTCCTCCCTGTTGGTTTTGGTTGGTTGAGTCGATTTTGTTCTTAAACCGCATTATAGTGTTTGGCTTTTCTGAAAAATGTAACCCGCTTAACATTACGGCTGAAAAATATAAAAGGCCGCTCACCTGATTCGTGGGCAACGGAGGATATGTAAACGAATTAACATCAATTCTGTTTTTCTTTCGAATGCTCGTCATTTTCACGTTGAAATATTGGTAAAGAGCTTTTTATTTTCATATAATCAAAAGTGATAAGTTCAGAAAATTAAGACTTAATCTTGGGTGGATGATTGGAAGAGGCAAGATCATTGATGAGGAAAGGAGCGGTGATGATGGTATCTCCTTTTGAAACGGATTTGAAATGGGAATCCCTTTTAGCATACGGCACCCGTCAATTTGTGAAAGGAAAAACAGCTATCTATAAGCAAGAGACGATGGGAGAAGGTTTTTATTATCTACATAAGGGATTAGTCAAGATTGTGACCTCTACCTTCAAGGGGAACGATCGTCTGGTGAACATCGTAGTCCCTGGTCAAATCATGGGACTTCAAACCATGGATCAACAACCTCATTTCACCACAGCTATTGCTGTAAAGAATGCAGTCGTCTACCATTTCTCCTGTTTGCAATTCCTCGAAATGCTGAAGGTACGCCCTGAACTCTTGTCTCTTTTCACCCAAACTATCAATCAAAAAATGCGGATTCTTCTAACTGCCATTAACATGAAGGCACTTACTTCAGAAGAGCAAATCGCTCGTCTCCTGCTCAACATTTGCGAAGACTTTAAAAACCACGAGGTTCCCCTCACTCAACAAGAGCTAGCTGAATGTGCTGGCCTCACCCGTATCACTGTCTACAAGATCCTGAAGGCATGGAAGGAACAAGGTATCATTGAAATCAATAACCGATCCTTTGTCGTCAAACGCCCAGATATGCTGAAGCCTCCACAACTCACAGCAACTCCCTTCCCTTCTATCGAGAAGCGCCGTAACATCCATTAAGTGTGAAAGGTGGTCACAATGGCCTGTCTCCGCTATCAGTGGACCCCGTACCTCATGTATGGCAAGAAGATCGAAATGGGAAAACATACAACGATCTACCATCAAGGCGATGTGGGAACTGGATTTTATTATCTAGACAAAGGGAGCGTAAAGATCACTCTCTTATCTGAGAACGGGCATGAGCGGACTATCGATTACATTCCCACAGGTGGGTTGTTCGGGGAGCACGGCGCCTATAACGGCTCATACCTGACATCAGCCATAACTACTTCTCCTTCCGTCATTTACTTTTTCTCCGACGAGGTCTTATCGCGCATATGCCAAGACTACCCACAGTCGGCAGTGATCTTCACCAATTCACAAATCTATAAGCTCCGTCTCCTAGCTGAAATCATCGCATTTACTGACAGTCCAATTGAGCTTGCGATGGCTAATTATCTGCTCAAACTGATAGCTGTGCACGGAACTAATCATATCCCTATCGATCAGACGTCTTTTGCACGCTATATCGATACGTCTCGCATTACGGTGAACAAGACTTTGCAGAAATGGCGACAGCAAGGCTTGATTGAGCTATCTGAGCGGAGTGCCATTCGAGTTGTGGATGTAGAGGGACTGCGTGGGATTTATTCTCGCATCCAATGTAAATAGGGCGAAGCCTAATCAGGCTCGCCCCTCCGCATTGAAAATAACCGTTGAAAATCTTGATACAGCCCTGTTCAGTTCTGCCTAGAGCAGATGCATCTTGGCTTCTGCCTCGTCCCACGGTACCGAGTAGCCTGCCCCCTTGGCACAAAAGATCGAGGAGGATGTATAAACCGGATCTGCATCCTTTTCATAGCTTTTCCTTTCCATCACTTCCTCCGCGTTATGGCAGTGATCGTATCCGCCAAATACACAGCGGATGCTGCCTCGTCCATGGGTGAAAGAAGCGAATTCGGTACTGTAATTCATGAATGTTGCTACGGGCACCCTTCCCGTAATCACCGCATGCGTATCCGACATCTGCGGTGGCTCGAACGAACCTGAGGCACGCTGAATATCCGAAAGTACCCTCCCCATCTCGTTCATTCCCACCTTTATTTTGAAGTCATAATAGGGTTCTAACAGCATATTCTCCGCTTTCTCCAACCCCTGCCGCAGCGCGCGGAAGGTGGCCTCACGAAAATCGCCCCCATGGGTATGTTCGTTATGCGCACGGCCTCTTAGGAGCGTAATTTTCATGTCGGTGACTGGCATGCCTGTCAATAGCCCATGATGCTCCCGTTCGTAGAGATGAGACCGAACCAGATTCTGGTAGTTAAAACTCAGTTCATCAGGATGACATACACTAGTGACGTGGATTCCGCTGCCTCGCTCTCCCGGTTCAAGCAGGATGTGCACCTCCGCGTAATGCCTGAGCGGCTCGAAGTGTCCATATCCCGTCACAGCAGACTGTATCGTTTCTTTATACAAGATTTCTGGTTGTCCGAAAGAGACCACGAAACCGAAGCGTTCCTTCACAACCTGCTCCAGCACTTCTAATTGGATCAAACCCATGACGCGAATGTGAATCTCTTGCAAACTCTCTTCCCAAACCACATTCAGAGACGGGTCCTCCGCATTCAGAATGCGAAACGCACCGAGCACTTGCTGCACGTGAAGCGAACCGTCAAACTGTACTTTCGACTGTAGTGTCGGCTCAGTCTCATAAGCAAACTTGTCTGAGTAGAGCCCCACCCCTTGTCCAGCTTCGGCCTCGGACAAGCCGACGACCGCAAACAAATCGCCGGCAGCTACTTGTTCAACCGAGTGTGATTTCCTACCATTAAACATGAAGATTTGTGTGATCTTCTCTTCGTATCGCAGTCCACCGCTCTCATAGCTAAGCAGCTCCCGTACCTTCAGCTTGCCGCTCAGCGCTTTGACGAACGTTAGCCTCAACCCGTTTGCAGCGTGTTGAATTTTATAAATGCGCCCCCCGAACGGAGCCGTCTCGTCATAAGAAGCAGTCGTCAACAAGGACAGTTGATTCAGGAACTCTACAACGCCATCATCCTGCAGTGCCGAGCCGCAGGTGCAGGGGAAAAGACTCCCATCTTGTATCATCTCCTGCAAGGCACCCAGCCAAAAAGCTTGATCGTCCCTTTCCTCTATGAACGCTTCTAGCAATGACTCGTTCCGCTCCGTCATCATCTCCCGTAGCCCCTCACCGACGAAACCGTTGGCGAAGTTGTCCTTGACGGAACAGACATCCCTTGTCAACTGACTGCGTATCTCCTCTTCCGTCCTGCTGGCATCCGCGCCTATGCGATCTGTTTTATTGATGAAGAAAAATGTCGGTATCCGATGTTTGCGCAACAACTGCCAGACTGTCTCGGTATGACCCTGGACACCTTCTACCGCACTGACAATCACGATAGCGTAATCCATTACCCCAATCGCCCGCTCCATCTCGGAAGAAAAATCGACGTGTCCAGGCGTGTCGATCAAATAATAAACGTCGCCCTTATGGTGCATAACCGCCTGATCGGCGAACACGGTAATGCCTCTTTTCCTCTCGATATCGTGGCTGTCCAAAAAGGCATCTTGATGATCCACACGGCCCCGTGACCGGATGCTGTTCGTATGATATAGCAACTGTTCGGCGAAAGTAGTCTTGCCCGCATCCACATGGGCAAACAAGCCGATCGTTAGACGCTTCATGTTATCCCTCTTCCATAGCTACTTGACTGCCATTTCTTTTCTCATTAAAACATAAGAATGGAGAAGAAGAATAGTTGACTAACACTTTCTTGTAAATTGCCGTATCGATTCGCACATTTTCATTTAGCATAGGCTCGTATCAGTTGCCAAGCTTCCCCCATTTGCATGCTCTATATCATGCAGAGAGAAGCGAGGTGATTAATATGACTGACGTGGTAGTGATACTATTTAGACGTATCAGAGTGAATGGCGTACGGAGGCGAATTATTCGCGATGTTAGCATCATTGGAAGTGCCGCACCATGTAATAGATTTTTAATGATTGGTAGACGTGTGGGTCCTGCTGCACGTTGTCTTTTGAATAACGGGTTCCAACGTGTGTTATCAAGAGATAATGTTTTGGTGTTTATCCGAGTAAGATAAATGGGTCTGTATGAAAACGGTAGCTAATAGGGTTACCGTTTTCTTTTGTTACAAAATACTACGCATGAGGACGGTTTGTCAGAAAAAGGACCCACCCTGTCAGATGGTCAAGACCCCATTTAGTGGACATTGAAAAAAGCCCTAGGCTATAAGCTGACGTCGGTATTCAACTGGCGTCAGCTT
>NZ_PXZO01000019.1 GCF_003013475.1 Brevibacillus porteri | reverse complement strand
TCACTCCCTCCTACTCGATTGGAATGATCCCCGTACCCACCCTCGACCCTGCCGGAATTTTCAACATGAACCCTGTTGAAGGGGGACGTGTTCGCCTTTTGCAGACAGACTACCGACTTCCATGCCTCTTACGTATGTAAAATTTGATTCTCGAAGAAAAAGTAAGAAGATTGTGCGGATTTTGTAGGGATATGTCCATTCATCACGAATAACGTAAAGAAGGCACTTACTTACAATGGGGGAAGTGATGAGGTTGTGATTTCAACTTTGAATAAGACGCTATGCGTTCAGCAACTCGTAGAAAAATTAAGAGACAAGCAGCTTCTTCATGTACCAATCGCTGATCTTCAAGAATCCAATAAAGCATTGTATGAATACGTCAATCAGCTCAATGACTCGATTGCGATCATTCCGACCACGATTAATTCTGTGATTACCGGCGTCATCCGCTTCCAGGAAGGCTACTTTATTACCTTGGGCATGCTCATTTGGAAAGACGCTAACAAAAAAGGAGCGTTCAAAGAAGGGACATTTCTTTTTTACAAGCATGACGCTCATGATTCGATTGAGGATTGCGTCCACATTACCAATTCCATCGAAAATCACAATCTGATGGAAAGCTTGTTCTTTGCGTGCTGCGAGAGCAAGGATGGCGATTCCGTACTTTCCTATTCGCATATCGAGCATGCGATTACATACGGAGAGCTGTATCGTGACATGAAGACCAAAATCAAAAAAGGGTTTGCGTAATCGCTGCAAAACAAGAGGCGGAAAAACTTTACAAGACATGTTACAGAATTTTTCGAGCGAGAAAGCCCACTCCTTTTAGGTGTGGTATGATAGCGAGATTGGAACAGGCGTGTCTTTAGACACGTTAATGTTCCAACGTCTCTTGTGTTTTTGTTGGAGTGAATGATTCAAACTGATACAATCAGTATATGGATAATTATAGAAGAACGGCCACTACCGTATCATTCATTCACTATCATTTTGTTTTTTGTCCTCGATACAGAAAAAAGATATTCCTCAAATTAGATGTAGAAATAAGGTTTAAGGAATTAGTTAAGGAGGTTTGCGATGAATTGAAAATAGAGATTATCGCAATCGAAACAGACAAAGACCATACTCATCTTTTTTTAAACGCTTTGCCAACATTCAGTCCTGCTGATATTATGGCAAAAATCAAAGGGGTTACATCTAAAAAATTAAGAGAGGAGTTCAAACATCTAGCGCATTTGCCTTCTCTTTGGACACGTTCCTATTTTGTAAGTACGGCAGGGAATGTTTCAAGCGAAACGATTAAAAGATATGTTGAACAGCAAAAGACAAGGGGGTGAATACATGCAAGGGTTAACCGTTAAGATTCGTATATTTCCTGCTCAACCAGATATTCTTCGTCATTTAGGAAAGGAATATATTCGTGTAGTCAATCTGCTCACGGAACAAGCTGAACAACTTAGTTCGTTTCCAAAGACAACGACAAAAAATGTTGAAACGATTCTACCATCAGCCGTCTGTAACCAATCCATACGTGATGCTAAGAGTGTTTTTCGTAAAATGAAGAAACTTGGTGGTCGTCCGATTCTTAAGAAACCTGTATATTTCGTCAATAATCAAAACTACACGGTATCTGAAAATACAGTTGCTTTCCCTATCGTTGTAGATGGAAAGACGAAGAAAACGGCGTTTCGTGCTACGATGACTAGCCGAGACAGGGAATGGTTAAGCAAAGGAAAATTTGGATTGATGCGTATCATTGAAAAGTCAGGGAAATGGTACGCTCAAATTTCCGTAGAAGTGCCTACAAGCGTAACAATCAACGAAAACGTCATGGGTATAGATCTTGGTTTGAAAGTTCCTGCTGTTGCAGTAACTTCTACGGGTAAGACATGTTTCTTTGGGAAAGGAAGACAGAACAAGTACATACGAAGAAAGCACCAACAGCGTAGACGCAAACTAGGTAAACTCAAAAAACTGTCTGCCATTCGGAAGTTAGGCAATAAAGAGCAACGTTGGATGAAAGATCAAAACCACAAGATCAGTCGTCAAATTGTCAAAACAGCTATTCAGGAAGGTGTGTCAATCATCAAGCTTGAACGACTAGAGAATATTCGCAAGACGGCAAGAACAAGCCGTAAAAACGCAAAGAACCTGCATGGTTGGACTTTCTATCAACTTCAACAATTTATCTCCTACAAAGCAAATCTTGTTGGCATACAAGTTGTGGAGGTCAATCCCGCCTACACTTCTCAATCTTGTCCTGCCTGTAGAGAGAAGAACAAAGCGAAAGACAGAATGTACGAATGTTCATGCGGATTCCATGCGCATCGTGATCGGGTTGGAGCCATCAATATCATGCGCCAACCTGTGGCAGATGGTAATAGTCTGTCAGCCTAAGATGCTATACGCACTGTCTTAGGATGGGCTGATGAGACAGTCCTAAACTTGGGGGAACTACGGATAGCAGAAATGCACTTTCGACTACCACCCAAGAATCCCACTGATACCGAAGGTGTCAGCTTGCGGCTTTAGCCGTGGGAGTCTCAAGAGTGATATACTGCTATAAATTTTAAAAAATTCCAATTAAAGAGGAGTTTACCTATATCATGATGATGAAGAAGTAACGTCTTGCCATCCACCAGTTGGCCCGACCCCCTCCATGTAAATGGTTTTGTCTACCCACAAATAAAAACCACTTACAACAAAATGGAGGAATATCACGATGAGTAAACCTGAAATGAATGTTGCCTTAGTAATTGGTCCGGATACGGATCTGGACAGCCAAGCAATCCGGAATACACTTGAGTATTTTGGAGCGCGAGTATTTACGTACTGGATTGGTCGACCGAGCGATTTGATTGATGTATTGAATGGTAGCGACCTCTACCCAAATACCGACATGATTGTTCTGAATTTCCATGGGGATGAGGGAAGCCTCATCATGCCAGAGCTGGGCGAGGACGTTTACGAGGAAGGAGAACCAAAGGGTGATTTTGGTCCTGACGACGTTAGACGTTTTGCCAAGCTAGATGGAAAAATCGTGTTAGGTAACGGATGCTCGCTTGGTGATCCTGAATTAGCGAAGGCCTTTATGGACAGTGGTTGCCATACGTATATCGGGCCAGATGATTACCCGGACGGAAATTCTGCGCTGATGTTCGCCCTGCGCTTTTTCTACGAGGTAATTCAAAACAAGAAAAGCGTGGAAGAAGCTTTTCGACTCGCAAAAGCAACGGATGAAGAAACCGAGATGTATCAGCTTTATGTAAAAGAGTAATGTCAACGCAAAGGGAGCCTTTTTTAAGGCTCTTTTTGCATTCTTATGCCCGAAAAGATTCGTCTTTGTCGAGAAATGTCAGGTTGTTATTCTTGTTGAGAGGAATATTTTGAATTATGGTAGGGGGGATTCATTTTAGTTAAGGGGGTCCTTTTTCATTGAAGAAAATGTCTTTTTTCATAGTGGCTTTCGCTATCATGTTGGCTGGATGTAGCTCCGGGCCATCAACGGATACGCCAGCAACACCAGCTTCACCTACACCAGAAGCGACTGCTCCTGCGGCGACAGAGAAAGCAACGATCACGAAAAGTGAATTTGAACAGATTGAAAATGGGATGAGCTTTGAAGAAGTAAAAAAAATAGTGGGCGGGGAAGGTGAACTGCTCGCTGAGGTTGGTAAAGCAGGAGAGGAAGGACACACGATCGTCTACATGTACGAGGGGGAAGGGACGATTGGAGCAAATGCGAATTTTTCTTTCCGAGGCGGAATTCTGCAAGTTAAATCGCAAATCGGACTGCAATAGGGTGAAAAAGGGCGTAGGCAAATGCTTGCGTCCTTTTTCTATTAGGTGAGTGTACAGGCAAATCATGAGAAATGTGCATACAGTAGGGTGTCGAAGGAAAGGGGGAGGCAGAATGGGTTTCTTTAATGACTTTGATGACTTTGCTTTGATCCTGGTCCTGTTCGTTTTGCTTGTGATTGTCGGATGTGCTTGGGATTAAGAAATGGGTTTAACAAAAGAGTGATGCAAAGGGACATATAATCCCTTTGCATTATTCATTTCCGAAACGAGGTGAGAGTGAAAAGTGGCTAGACAAATGAATGGCTTTAGCCCTGAATTTGCAGATTGGCTGAAATCAAATAAGGTCTCGATCAGAAAGCTACAGAAAAATCCTGAATCCCTTGGGCAGTATTATCAAGAGTGGGCAAAAACGAGCCGTCGGCCGAGAAAAGAGTCTCGACCACCACGGCTTTCTAATCTAAATCTTGATATAGGCACAATCCTCAATGGTGTAAAAGTAGCAAACGAGGTATTCAAAACTTTCCAAGGAACGAATGGGATTGGAAGTATGTTTAGAAGGTTTATGTAGTGGAAATACGAACTGTGCCAGGATTTATTCCGCTAATCCCAACTCTTCATAAACCTTGTTTGATACAACACCGTTTGGCTTTAATTTTCGATCCCGTTGAAATTTCTTTAGAGCTGCAGTTGTCGAGGATCGAAACTTGCCATCGCATACCCCGTGAAAATAACCAGCGCTCTTTAATCGAGATTGGATGAGTTGTACATCTCCACCAACGTCGCCTTCCGCTAAATTTCTAGGATCATGGCTTGGGTCCCCTAATATATGCCCATAAATCGTTACTTTTGTTCCGAGTGGAGTCATCTTGAATAATTCGATTACGTCTTTGTTTCTCATACGAATACAACCGTGGCTCAAATGCTTGCCGATTGAATGAGGCTTGTTTGTGCCGTGGATGCCATATATTCCCCATGGGACGTTTAAACCTAGCCATCTCGGACCAAATGAGGGTCCCCAATCTTTTCCTTTTGCTATGACTTTATATTCTCCAACAGGTGTAGGTGTAGAGGGATTGCCAACTGCAACCACATAGGTTTTCAATACTTTCCCATGCTTTCGGATGATCAGCTGATGTTTTCTCGGATAGACCTCAATTGAATATATAGCTTGATCGCTTATGATTGGTAACGAGTGATCGGCGTAAGCCATTTTCTGACCGATAGCGGTTGACATGCTTATGGTCAGAAGAAGAATGGCAGACCCTTGTATGAGAGAGCGAGTTATCTTTTGAATCAACATAATCAATGCGCATCCCATCATCTGTTTTTCGCAATACGCTTTTAATTTGTGATGGGGAGTGGCCTTTTATTCGAATGCAGGAAAAAGCCCTCCTCATCAGAGAAGGGCTTTTTCCTGCAACTTATAGGTCGTAATACAGCTCATACTCCTTTGGATTCACAGTCCGTTCCACTTGCTCAATCTCACCGCGTTTTTGTGCAATCCAACCTTCAATTACTTCTTTTGTAAAGACATCCCCTTCGAGCAAGAAGTCATGGTCTTGTTCAAGTGCGACAAGTGCTTCTGCGAGAGAGCCAGGAGCGCTCTTGATTTCGTGTTTTTCCGCATCGGACAAGTCGTAGATGTTTTTATCCAATGGTCCAAAGCCCAGTTCACGCGGGTCGAGCTTGCGCTTGATACCATCGAGGCCAGCCATCAGCATGGCAGCAAAAGCCAAGTACGGGTTAGCCGTAGAGTCCGGGGTGCGGAACTCAATACGGGACGCTTTTGGCGTAACGGCAGCAATCGGAATCCGAACGGCAGCAGAGCGATTTCCTTTGGAAAAGACCAAATTCACGGGTGCTTCGTAGCCGGGAACCAGACGCTTGAACGAGTTGGTGCTTGGGTTCGTCAAAGCGATCAGTGCAGGGGCGTGGTGCAAAATGCCACCAATGTAGTGCAGCGCAGTCTCACTTAGGTTTGCGTAACCGCCTTGCTCATGGAACAACGGGGTATCGCCGTTAAACAAGCTTTGATGAACGTGCATCCCTGATCCGTTGTCTCCAACGATTGGTTTTGGCATGAAGGTAGCAGTTTTGCCGTGTTTGGCTGCTACGTTGCGCACGATATATTTGAACAGCAATAAATTGTCTGCTGTACGAGTCAGTGTATCGAAGCGGAAATTAATCTCACCTTGACCAGCTGTTGCCACCTCATGGTGATGGCGCTCTACATACATGCCGCATTTCGTCATCAACGTGCACATTTCATTGCGGATATCCATTTGGGAGTCGGTTGGTTGAACAGGGAAGTATCCGCCCTTGTTGCGTACTTTGTAGCCGAGGTTTTGTCCTTCTTTACCTGTGTTCCAGAAAGCTTCTTCTGAATCGATGTGAAAAAAGGAGCCGGATGGACCAGAGGCATAGCGTACGTTGTCAAAGAGGAAGAACTCGGATTCTGGACCAAAGTAAGCAGCGGTAGCGAGGCCGGATTGTTGCAGATAGGCTTCGGCCTTGAGGGCAATGCCGCGAGGATCGCGTGTGTAGACGGTGTTGTCTGGATTGACGATGTTGCAGATGATATTCATGGTTTTGGCTTCTACGAATGGATCGATGAAGGCGGTTGCCGGATCGGGCATCGCTACCATGTCGCTTTCTTCAATGGACTTGTAGCCGATTAGACTGGAGCCGTCAAATGCGACGCCATTACGGAAAGTTCCTTCATCTACCGCGTAGGCAGGAACGGTGACATGGTGTTGGCGGCCGAGCAGGTCAACGATGCGAAAATCTACATATTCCACTTTTTCTGTGTCAATTGTGGACAAGACTGTTTTCATATCCAACATGATTCACTCCATTCACGAATTAAAGTTATGAATTCATTATCAACGTTCGGTTTTTCCTTGATTTCTATATTCCGAATTATATCGACAATTCATATTGTTCGTCAAGAGGTTTTCTTACGTTGAATGTCAGAATTTCTAACATTATATTGTGGGGTTTAGAAAATGGTTACTTTTTAATAAAATGTAGACAAACCATGACTTATAAACGCGGAGGCGATATTAGATGAAGGTTCTCGTACTGGGAGCGGGGGGCATTGGCGGTTATTTTGGTGGCAGGCTGGTTGAGTCGGGGGTAGATGTAACGTTTCTTGTGCGCGAACGTAGATACAAACAGCTGCAGGAGCGAGGCTTGCGCATTCAGAGCATTCATGGGGATTTGCTTTTGGCACAGCCACAACTGATTCAAGCAGGTGAGGAAGCAGGACCTTTTGATGTTGTGCTATTGTCCAACAAAGCTTACACGTTGGAAGATAGCATCGATGCCATCGCTCCGTACATAGGCGAGGGCACGGTCGTCATTCCGCTATTGAATGGAATTGCGCACATGGAACTGTTGTGGGATCGTTTTGGCCGGGAGCGTGTGCTCGGGGGTCTTTGTTTCATTGAGACGACGCTGAATGCTGACGGAGATGTCGTGCAGACAAGTCCAATTCATGATACGGTTTTCGGTGAGTGGGAAGGCGGCAAAAGCGAGCGTGTAGAGCGGATCGAGCAAGCCTTTTCCAAGATCAACGGGACGATGCGTGCAAGCGCAAATATTCAACGGGAAGCCTGGCACAAATACTTGTTTATTGCGACGTTTTCCGGTATTACCACGCTGATGAATTCCGCTGTCGGTCCAATCCGGGAATCGGCTTGGGGCGTAGAGTTGACACGTCAACTCGCTGAGGAAATCGTTTCTGTCATGAACGCCTTGGAGGCACCGATCAAGCCAGATATCGTCGACAAGCAGATGGAGACTTTCCAGAATCAGCGTCCTCAAACGAAATCTTCGATGCTGCGTGATATGGAAAAAGGTCTTCCGGTGGAAGCGGATCATCTTCAAGGCTATCTCTTGGAGCGAGCGGAACAAAAAGGCTTGTCCACGCCGCTCTTAAAAGTTGTCTACAATAATCTGAAGGTTTACGAACAGAAGCGTGCAGGAGACAAATAAGGTATAATACGGGGTGAATGTCTTTCGCTCACGCATTATAAAAAGTAGGAGGGGTAAAGATGGAAGTCATCAAGATTTCCCCCCGTGGATATTGTTACGGTGTAGTGGATGCCATGGTTTTGGCACTGCGAACAGCGCAAAACTTTGACTTGCCCCGCCCGATTCACATTTTGGGCATGATCGTACACAATGCTCACGTCGTCGAGGCGTTTGAAAAACAAGGGATAAAAACATTGGATGGAGAGGATCGACTGGCTCTTTTGGATCAGGTCCATGAAGGAACGGTAATCTTCACTGCCCATGGCGTGTCTCCTGAGGTACGCAAGAAAGCGCGCGATAAAGGCTTGACCGTCGTCGACGCGACTTGCCCGGATGTAACGAAGACACATGATTTGATCCGTGAAAAAGTAGCAGAAGGCTACCATGTGCTCTACATCGGCAAAAAAGGACATCCAGAGCCAGAGGGTGCGATGGGGATCGCGCCGGATCACGTACATCTAGTTCAAAAGCTGGAAGAGCTGGACGCGCTCGATCTGCCGACAGACAAGCTGATCGTAACGAACCAGACGACCATGAGCCAATGGGATGTCAAACATCTGATGGACGCCATTCTTCAGCGTTTTCCAGGCGTGGAAGTGCATAATGAAATTTGTCTCGCAACACAGGTTCGTCAGGAAGCTGTAGCGGAGCAAGTTGGAGAGGCAGATTTGTGCCTCGTCGTAGGCGATCCGCGTAGCAACAACTCCAATCGTTTGGCACAGGTCTCAGAAGAAATCGCGAATGTTCCATCTTATCGTATCGCTGATTTGTCTGAGCTGGACATTGAATGGCTGCGTGGAAAGAAAAATGTGGCGGTTACTTCTGGTGCTTCGACGCCGACTCCATTGACGAAGGAAGTCATCTCCTTCCTGGAGCAGTTCGATGAATTCAATCCGGCTACATGGGAGAAAAAACGCACCGTCAACATGGCGAAAATATTGCCAACGGTAAAATAAATAATAGAGGCATGCTCTGCGTTATGTTTTCTTACACGGTTAATGAACCTCAAAATAGGAGAGTTATATGCCAGAATCACTTTCCGGTTTAGGGCTGGGGGGCGCAAAAGGCAGATACCTAAGTCTTTGCGCCCTTTATCTTTTTATTTACTACGGGTTTGGCGCTTTTGCTCCGCTCATTACGCAATACTACGAATCCATCCATCTAACTGGGACCCAAATCGGTCTCATCAGTGCAGTCGCGCCGATTGTTTCCATTGTGGCACAGCCGATGTGGGGTATGATCTGTGATCGCTATCAAATTCGCAAAACTGTGCTGATTCTGACATTGATCATCACCGGCTTGGTGGGACTTCTCTTTACGGGTGTTTCCAGCTTTGTTTACGTATTTTTGCTCTACATACTGCTGTCGTTTTTTCAAAGTGCTGTCGTTCCCATCTCAGATAGTTTGGCACTTGGTTATGCCAAGGGACATGGCATGCAGTTCGGCGACATTCGCTTGTGGGGAGCTATCGGTTTTGCACTAGCGGCATTCATCACAGGTCTTCTCGTTGAGCAGTGGGGGCCACATGTTCTTTTTTACTCGTTTTGCTTGGCGTTTCTGATTGCCATTCTGTTTCTTCGGAAGGTTCCGGAAGAAGTGACAGAGGCTTCGCGGTTTCGCGTCAGTATGCTTGCGGGGATCAGAGATTTGGCACGAATTCCGCGATTTGCGTTGTTTTTGATCTCATCGTTCTGCATGATGGGCTCTGTAAACGCCAATAATATTTGGTTTTCCCTGTTTTATCAGGATATCGGAGGGACCATTGCCGGAATCGGTCTTGCCTTCTTGTTGTTTGCAGGCAGTGAGGCTCCTTTTATGAAGCTGGCGGGTTATATTGTCCGCAGGTGGGGGCTGGAGTTGACACTCTTGCTATCTGCGATTTTTTGCGCGATGCGCTGGTTTTGGTATAGCTCAGCTCCGAGTACCACTGCCGTGATTGCCATGTTCTTTGTGCAAGGGATTTCAGTAGGCTTTTATTTGGCGACGGCAGCCCAATTTGTGCGCGAAAATACGCCCGCATCCCTTCAGGTGACGGCGTTAGCCATCTTCTTTTCAGTAGGAGGCGGGCTTGGTGCGATGTTTTGCAATTTGGTAGCAGGGTGGATCAAAGATTCGTTTTCGGTGCTAGCCATTTATTTGTTTTTTGGAATGATCACCGCGATCGGGATTATTCCTCTACTCATGATAAAATTCGGACGGTGGAAGCAAATCTCACCAGACGAAGAAGTGCAGGCTAGTCAATGACGAGCATGCCTTGGAAGCCTGTTTCCGGATAGCCAGGTGCGTCTGATACGAAATGATACCGACCGCGTTTGGCGGCTGAAAACTGTAAGAGAGTCGATTGGGTCGGCTTCAATTCTGTGGATGTAAGGTTCAGATCACGAATGGATAGATTGTGAGGGCGCGTATCGGTGTTGACGATCATCAACGAGACTCGCTCTCCTTCGTGTGCAGTCAATTGATTGGGCAAAAAGCCAGCGCTAGAAATCGTAACGGTATGTGTCCGTGTGGCGATCGCGTACGAAGCGGGCAGGCGATGGTGATGATGTGTCCAAAGTAGCGTTAATGTCACAGCCAGAGCGATGATTGGATAACGTAGCTGCCGATACCAGTGACGAGACATTTTGCTTTCAACTCCTTTGAGGACCATAGCTTGGGGAAGTTACTATTATCCTGTCCCCGGAGTGAAGGGGATAAACACTTTTTCCCTATTCGATTGATGTACTTTCCCTGTCATGCAAAATAAACAAGACTGTTGATGATTGATTCAACAGCTTTTTTTATTTTGTATTTTTTGTAACCTTTTTCTATTTCTTACGATTAATTAATGTTGAAAAAAATACGGGAGGATGTAAATGATGAAAAAGCTGAATAAAGTGATTTTTTCGGTAACAACTGCAACTCTACTTGCTACTACGCCAATCCATCTAACGAATAATGGTCAAGTACTGGCGGAGGAGAGCAAGGCAAAGGAGCTTACACCTGAATGGAAAGTGAAGGTAGAGCTTGCAATCCAAAAGGTAAAGGAAAGGCTGCCATATTTAGCCGATTTTTCTTACAGTACGCTTAAGATTTTAGAAAAAAATGATGGAACGAATCGTATAATAATCATCTTGCAAACGTCCAAGGAGAAGAAGGAACCGTCTTTTGAATTCGGTTTGGATAAACAAGGGAATCCCGATTGGTTTAGCTACAACGAGGAATTTCCCGAAGAAGGAAGGCCGAAGATTGAGCATGACAAGGTAGTCAGCAAAACAACAGATTTTATGAAGCAATGGTACGGAGCAGATATGGGTGGCTTCAAATATAACCCTAATTATTCGGATCAAAATATAGCTTTGTTTACTAAACAGGTAAACGGCCTTCCATATCTGAATGTGAGTGTTCGTCTAACCGTAAACAGCAAGGGGGAAATCATATCGAAAGGGTCAGGCTTATATGATCTCGGAGGCGATGATGCACCAGCCCTCGAAGATTTGAAGTTTGCTGATCCTAAGGAAGCCATATCCAAGGATCAGGCTGAAAAGGCCTTCGCCAAACACCTGAAGCTCTTTTATTTGAAACAGCCAGCAGAGGGATGGGACGAGAAAACGAAGAAATACTTGTATGGCTCTCCTACCTTACGCTACAAATCGGAATTCTCGGAATTTATCGATGCCAAAACAGGCAAGGAAGTTCCTGATTATGAAGGTTCGGGGAGTGCTTATAATCCTATTGTCAGAGTGAATCCTGTCGGTAAGGAAGTAACCGTAAAGACGCCAGAGGAAGCAGCAGCTATGTTCGCTGCTTTTGGGATCGAGAGCAAAGCTGAAAAAATAAAAGAAGGCATTTCTGAAGATACGAAAGGTAAGGAATATTCACATGAAATCAATAAAGACTTGGAGGCTATCATTGTAACGGAGGAAGAAACAGGACGATTCATAAGCTACGGTATGGTTGACAAGAAAAAGAAAGAAAGAGAATACCCTGAAGAAGATCCAAAGGGAAAGAAATGGCTAACGCCAGAAGAATCGATGAAACTAGCTATTACTGCGCTGGAAAAGTACGGACCAAAGCATCTAAAAGAAGTGATGCCGATTGGGACAGCAGAGTTTCGACAGAGAGGCGCCGTGCAGGGCTTCAAGTTTGCAAATGTGCACGAAGGGATTCCTGTTCTGGATGATGTGATTTCTATCAGAATAGACCGTATCACGGGAGAGGTGATAGGTCTGCATATGTATGATGTATCTTGGGAACCACTCATTCTGCCTGACCCCAAAAAGGCTGTATCACATGAGCAGGCGCTAAAGGAATACTTGAAAGTGCGTCCACTGGAGCTGCAATATTTCACATCGGATGCCGATATTTTGTCGGATAACCCAAACTATCAACCCATTCTGGTGTACAGAACAGCCATATCTCTAGACCACCGAGAAATGGATGCCCTAACCGGCAAATTTACTACTGCAGCTGAATTTCATAAAAGTCCGTACTAAGGCAGGAGGCTAACCCGTGCAGGAGGATATCGAGCAGCGGATCAGCGCGATCTATCATGCTCACTATCAGGACGTTTACTACTTTCTGCTCCATTTTACCGGAAATCAGAATGATGCCGAGGATTTGACGCAGGAGGTTTTTACGAGAGTGTTAAAAGGGCTCGCCGGATTTGATGGCAGAGTCACTCTGAAAACATGGCTCTTCTCTATTGCCAAGCATGCGGCGATCGACCAGCATCGCAAGCAGAAGGTCAAGTCCTTTTTCTCGGAAAACTGGCTGATGAAGCTGGCGACCAAGGAAGGGAGTCCGGAAAACGTCCTGACCAAGAGGGAAAACGTTCGTGAGCTGAAGCAAGCGATCCAAAAGCTAGCGCCCCATTATCGTCTGGTACTGATTTTGCGCTGCATCGAGGAATACAGCATCAAGGAGACGGCAGAAATCCTGGGTGTATCGGAATCCAAGGTGAAAGTAAACACCCATCGGGCATTAAAGCTGGTCAAAGAAATGATGGATGATACGGAGGAAGGGGGCTTTCTAAATGAGTGGGCTAGAGGATGAGAAGCTGACGGTCCAACTGCGAGGGTTAAGAAGGCAAGACCCACCCCCTCGTCAGGAATTTGTCACCTATTTGGATCAGACGCTGGTTAAACAGGCAAGGCAGATGAAGCAGAGGAAAACAGCGGGCCGTATCTTGTCGATGGCAGGAGGTGCAGCTGCAACTGTCGTACTGGCTCTCTTGGTAGCTGTGCCTGACGGAAAAGAAGCACCAGAGGGGACCAGCAGTGTACGTACAGAGCAGCGTGCAGAGAATGCGCCCTCACTGGCAAAAGAGAAGGACATACCGGAGCAAAGGAATATTCCTCTTGTTGCCGAGCAGCGGAAAATAAGCCAGGTGAAAGAACAGCCCAAACAGAAAGAACGGAGTGTCATTACGCAATCACAATCGCTCCCAAAAAGCCAAACACTGCCAAAAACGGCAAGCAATACGCCAACGCTGTCTGTCGAGCAATATATGAAGCAGAAATTAGGCGATAAGAGTACGCAATATCAACTCGCTTCTAACCATCTGGAAAAAGATACGGCTGTTTTTCAACGCGTCATTAACGGTATACCGTTCGCCGACAGTGTCGTGAAGGTTCACTTGGAGTCAGATGGAACACCAGCGGGTATGGTCATTGAAGAGAATTTTGATGCAGAAGCGGATCTCTCGTTATTTCCCAATCCAGAAAAAGCAATTTCCAAAGAGGAAGCAGTACAAAGGCTGACAGCCAGTTTGAAGCAAGAAGAAGTAGCGACTTTTGCAGGCTATATCAACGCATTGAACGGGGAAGTCCTCGATCGTCGCTTTCAGAGCGTGGCAGCAACTGGTAGCTATAGCCTCATCCCGATTCAGGCACAAGGTAAGCTGCTCATGGCCAACTCAGATGAGGAGATAGCTACTCTGATCCAGAAAGAGTTCGGCGTACGTATCGGAGGGGATAACCGTCCATTATCAACAGAAGAACACGAATCGTACATGGAATATACGTGGAAAATGACAGATGCTACTTATCTCACTGCGAGGTTTGCCAAGAAATCTGGTCAACTGCTGGCGTATCGGATGAAAACAAATACGGAGTCACATACTTCCCCAGAGCTGTCCCAAGCAGAAGCAGCCCAAATCGGTGCCAAAAAACTGGCGTACTATTTGCCAAGTCAAATCACACAGCTTGCAATGGAGGGTGCGGTGGTGGAAGACTCAGCAATCAGGCTAGACTTCATTGCCATTACACAAGGAGCAAGAGCGGAGAGTCACAAGTATAAGGTTTGGGTGGATAGCACCAGCAGACAGGTAGTAGGCCTGGAAGGGAATTTTTCAGAGATAGGCGAGTCATCTACAGAGTCTAACAAGGGGAATAGTCCCTCACTGGAACTGCATTATGTTTGGCCGGAATTAAACGGAAAACGGACGCCAGCACCCTATCTGGTGTACCAGGTGAAACAATGAAACGATCGGGCTGCCTATTTGTTCAAGACCATCTCAACTTTTTGAATGGTCTTGTTTTTTTGTGTGAGTAGAAGCGATTTAACACATATTACTTTGTCACACATAGTAATGTGTGTTATGCTATAGTTGCGAGGTGAACGAGATGAGTGACAGCAGTATCAGCAGTGACATTATCCGCGGTCATATCGATACGATTATTCTCCGTGTCCTGTGTGACGGCGATAACTATGGATACGAAATCATCAAATCCATTTTCAAAAACAGCGGCGGGCGTTACGAACTGAAAGAGCCTTCCTTGTATACCAGTCTGAAAAGATTAGAGTCACACAAGCTGATTGCTTCGTACTGGGGAGATGAGAGCCAGGGGGGCAGACGCAAATATTATCAGGTGACAGAAGCAGGTAGAGAGGCGTACGAAAAAGCGCTGGCATCCTGGAAAGTCGCCAAAGAATTGATTGACCAGCTCATCGAAAGGCGGGAGGAAGTGTGATGGAGAATTTACAGCACTATGTCGATCAATTGTTTCAAAAATATAGAGGAAGTAAACAAATCGAGGAGCTCAAATGGGAAGTATTGAGCAATTTGGAGGCAAAGGTCGCCGACTTGGTTGCAGATGGGCTATCACTGGATGAAGCGGTGAAAAAAGCAAAGGCCAATCTCCCTTCGATTGATTCGATTGTCGGAGAACGCCGCAAAGTCTACATACTTCCACTCCTGCAAGAACTGTTGCAGCTCGGATTGCTGTACACACTCATTGCCTGGATTGTGACTATGCCTCTGCGAATTTGGGGCATGGGTATCTTTTTGAACTATGGTCTGTTTGCGATTTGCATACTCATCGGAATCGTCTATTTGATTTTGCTGGGGATCAACCGACCGGCTTCTACGCAAAATTTGACCAGTATGAATGTCCGGTCTGCCTTTTTGCTGCGGAAAACGGGCTGGATGCTTTGGGCGCTTTATATTGTCGGGACATTCGTTTTTACGACTGCGCTCTATTTTGGCAGTAATCTATGGTTTTCAACACCAGTGAATCTTACTGGACCGTATCAATTCGCTAACATTGCCGTAGCGTATGCGCTGCCGTTTCTCTCCATACTCATACCACAATGGCTCCACGCCATTCCGCGGCTTATTTTGAAATACGATGCAGGGGAAGGTGACATCATTGCGAAATAAAATGATTCTTGCCTTGGTTCTCATCGGGGTTGTCCTGTTCATGGTCATTCAGATCGTAATGATCCCGGAGAACGAAGCGCAATCCGAGCAATATCAATTAGCTCAGCAAAGCCCGCTGACTCACGATTTGGAATCCATTTTGCCATACAAAAACAAGTACATGGGCGCTACTTCGAATCTGGTCATGTTCAATCATCTGCCGTTGAGTCATCTCAAGCGCACCTTTCAGCTCCGTCCGGAGAAGTTTACGATTGAGATTCATTACGAGGACATGACGACCGATGTCAAGGCGAAATTGTTCAAGCAAGCGATGCTGTATAACTCCGTGTCAGCCTTTGCGCTGGTAGATAATTTGCAAACCGTAGAATATCGTTTTTCTGATACGACGATTGTTGCCACACGAGTTGCTATTCAAGGTCTCTTTGGTGAGGGTTTGGCATCGCTTTTGACAAAAGAAAAATGGAGTACAAGCGTGCAGGACAAATTGCGGGATGACATGTTTGTAGAAGAAGGCATAAAGGTTCTTACGAAAAAGTAAAAGGGGAAATGAGCAATGGTATCAGATACGGTAAAAAACCAGGTATTTGCCCGACTCGGTTGTCAGTCATCTGAAGCCAAACTCCTTGGAGGTTATAACCAGCACGTATTTGAGGTAAACCGTGGTGAAAAGCTTGTGGTCAAAATAGAAGAGGAGTCAGCCGCCTCTGAGCAAGGTGTCTTATCTGAATGTGAATGGTTGTCGTATATGCATGAACATGGGCTGCGTGTGGTGAGGCCATTACGCATCACAGCGGATACCTATCTCAACCGAATTTCAGAGGAATGCTTTTTTGTTGTCTATGAAAAGGTAGAGGGGGCTCACGTCAGTCCGCAAGACAAGGACGTGTGGAACCATACCTTGTTCGAACAATGGGGAGAGATGATGGGCAAGATGCACACTCTCGCCAAAACGTTTCAACCTGTTCATGAGCGGCCACAGTGGTTTGCGAATCGGTTGTTTGAAGAAGATAGCCGCAGTGTTGACCCGATCCTGTTGGAAAAGCTGCAACAATACCATCACGCGTTCAAAAGTCTTCCCGTCTCCGACGATCATTTTGGTTTAATCCATGGGGATTTGCATCATCACAATTTTTTGCGGAAAGAGGACGAGTTGACCCTTCTCGATTTTGGAGACAGCGAATACCATTGGTTTGCTTATGATATAGCGATTGCCGTGTATCATACAGCCCAGACAGTACCAAAGGGATCAGCGAGGAAAGAGTTTGTCCACTCCTTTTTCCAATCGTTTATGGAAGGCTATTCACGTGGTAATCCCACTGCGGTGTTTCTCTCCCAGATTGATTTCTTCATAGATTACCGCCACCTCTTTTCCTATATCTATCACAGTGTTTATGCAGACATGAGCCAATTAACAGATCAACAGCGCAAGTATTTGGACGAAATGCGATTATCTTTACAGAAGGGAGAGTCTTACTTAGGCTTTCCATTAGAATAAAGAAAAAAGGGGCGAGCCTGGTACTCGTCCCTTTTGCATTTAGATAAATACATGTAGCAAAAAATACGTAGCTGCAGCGAGCAAGGCAGATATCGGCAGCGTAATAAACCAGGTGATCACGATGCGTTTGGCGACGCCCCAATTGACGCTTTTCAGCCGTTTGGCTGCGCCGACCCCCATGATCCCGGAAGAGATGACATGGGTAGAGCTGACAGGCAATCCTAGCTGCGTAAAGGTAAAAATGATCGTGGACGAGGTGAGATCGGCAGTTGCACCATTGATTGGTTCGATTTTGGTGATTTTGCCCCCGACCGTCTTGATGATTTTCCAGCCTCCGACAGAGGTTCCCAAGCCCATCGCAAGGGCACAAATGAACTGCACCCAGAAAGGAATGGTGCTTGTATCTGCATGCAGGTCAGCGGCTACGAGAGCGAATACGATAATGCCCATCGCTTTTTGTGCGTCATTGGTTCCATGTGTAAAAGATTGCAGGGCCGCCGTGAAAATCTGAAAGAGGCGAAAACCCCGATTGACCTTGGTAGGAGGGATCATGATCCGACTAAAAATGAAATAAACCAAATTCATCATGAGGTAAGCAGCTGCCAGCGCGATAACCGGTGACACAATGAGCGCCTGGAAGATTTTTAAAAAACCAGCCCAGTTGATTTGCGCGCTCCCGGCGGAAGCGAGGACTGCCCCTACGAGTGAGCCGATGAGAGCGTGAGACGAACTGCTGGGGATACCGTACCACCATGTAATTAAATTCCAAAGGATCGCAGACAGGAGAGCAGCCATGACCACAAGCACTCCGAATTCCAGCTTGGCTGGATCGGCGATATCTCCACCGATCGTTTTGGCGACCCCGGTAAATGTCAGGGCACCGATAAAGTTCATGATAGCTGCCAGACCAATGGCAATCTTAGGTGGGAGAGCTTTGGTGGATACGGTGGTTGCAATGGCATTGGCTGTATCGTGAAATCCGTTAATAAAGTCAAAGGAAACAGCCAGGATGATAACCGCAATAACTAGAGGAAGGCTCGTATGCATGAAAGTAGGTCTCCTTGGTTTAAGAGTTGCCCATGATCACAGATTCCATCGCATCCGCGACATCCTCACAATGATCCATGACATCTTCCAGCACTTCGTACACCTCTTTGAGCTGCATGATGTGAATTGGATCGCTCGAGGTTTTGAACAATTGCCGGATGCTCCCCCTCACCAATTCATCCCCTTCGCTTTCTAAATCGTTAATGCGGATGATGTACTCCTTCATAGCGGACAGCTTTTGCTTTTGGAGCAGCTCAATGGCGAGAAGAATTTGCTTGGTAGCGTCTTCGATGAGTTCCCCGAATCTCACCATCGTTTCATCTGCTTCCATGATGTCGTACATATAGAGCCTCGAAGCACAAAACTCCAATCCGTCCAGTACGTCATCCAGCTTGACGGCAAGGTCCAGGACGTCCTCACGCTCGATGGCGGTAATAAATGTCTTGTTGATTTGCACGATGATTTCATGGATGAGCTTGTCGCCTTTTGTTTCGTACTCTTTCATTTCTGTAGAAAAGGTTTTGACAGTCTCCAATGAAGTAATCTTGTATTCATTAAAATAGATCGCTGTTTGATGCACATTTTTCGCAATCTCATACAAGTCATCCAAGAGTGCGTCCGATTTGGTAAAAAGCATAAACAAACCTCCACTTCGAAAACCCGAATAGGAGTATTTTGAGTGGAGGAGGTGGGGATTATGCACTTTTTCACTAACTCTTTACGTCGTGAGTAATTGGGCTGCCATATAGATAGCCACTCCCCACATAATCACAGCGGAAACCATATTCAGGCCACGCTGCAATTTTCCAGACCGATCCAATCGTCCTGCCGTACGACCAGCTACGGAAAGGCCGAAAAACCAGAGGCAGGATACGAGGATGCAGGCAATTGTAAAGCCCCATTTCTCTGTTCCGTTATAGCTAAGTGAGCTGGTGCCGATCACGCCGATCGTATCGAGAATGGCATGTGGGTTCAACAAAGAGACAGAGGCAGCAAACATGATTTGCTTTTTGGCTGAAAAGCGTTCTTTCTCTCCATCCTCCGTATTGGGACGGCTACGCCACGTTAAATATCCCATGTACACCAAAAAGACAAAGCCGACGACATATAGAACCGTTGTTAGCCATGTGACTGTCAATACAACCAAAGAGACTCCGAATACCGCCAATAAAATGAGCAGGGTATCACAGAGTGCCGCAGTCAGTACGACGGGCATGGCACGAAGTAAGGTAGGTTGTAGAGCCCCTTGATTAAAAACGAAAACATTTTGTGCGCCGAGCGGTAAAATAAGTCCAAAAGCAAGCACAAAGCCGTGCAAAATCGCTTCCAGCATGATCATTTCCTCCTCGTTTCTCTCTGGATGCAAAGGCTATTTGCATTACTGTCATTATTCACGGTTGTGAATCTGTTGTCTCCAGCCAATTGGTTTACATCCAAACCAACCAATTTGTACAATGATAAGACGAGGAGGAATGTGCTTGTGTTGACGATAGACTGGAAGCCTGACAAATCATCTGACATACCGATTTACGCGCAGATCGTGGCTTATATCAAGGGGAAAATCGCAGGCGGTGAGTGGCCGATCAATAGTAAATTGCCAACACAAAGAGCGTTAGCGCAAGCCTTTGATGTAAACCGCAGCACGGTAGTGACGGCGTTGGAAGAGCTAAAGGCGGATGGCTTCATTGAAGCAACAGTGGGCAGTGGTTCCGTCGTTAGCAACAATACGTGGTCCTTGCTGACGACCGCCCCTCCCCCGAATTGGCTGGGATACGTTCAGGCAGGCGCGCATCTACCCAACTCGCCGACGATTCAGGATATCAATCGTTATGAGCCAGACCCGAGGTACATTCGACTGGGGACAGGTGAGCTGTCGCCTAGCTTGATTCCTGTTGTCGAGATGGAAGAGGTCATGGCTAGCTTGCAAGGCAAAATGACACATCTCGGATATTCGGAGCCAAAAGGGCTGTTGCCTTTGCGCCAGGCGATCAGCAACCATTTGCGGAGCAGGGGGATTGAAGCTTCTCCGGCTTCTATTTTGGTCGTTTCGGGGGCCCTTCAAGCCTTGCAGTTGATATCGATTGGCATTCTTCACCGTGGATCTGCCATCTTGCTCGAACAGCCTTCGTATTTATTCTCTCTGCCTTTGTTTCAATCATCGGGAATGCGTCTGGTCGGTGTACCGATGGATGCGGAAGGAATCTCTCCCCAAGTGCTTACGAGACAAAAACAGGCGCATAACGCTGCCCTACTCTATACGATTTCGACTTACCACAATCCGACAGGGATTAGCCTCTCAGAGAATCGAAGGGAGGAAGTGCTGGTAGCATGCGAGCGGGAGAGACTGCCTGTGTTGGAAGACGATGTTTATGGAGAATTGTGGTTGGACGAACCGGGGCCATTGCCGTTGAAGGCGAGGGATCAGAGCGGGCTGGTCTTGTATTTGGGCAGCTTGTCCAAAACACTCAGTCCGGGGCTGCGGATTGGCTGGATTGTAGGGCCTGAGCCTGTCATTGAACGCCTCGCGGATGTGAAAATGCAGACGGACTACGGAGCGAGTGCTATTTCCCAATGGGTGGCGACAGAATGGCTCACAAGCGAGAGATATTCCCGGCATCTGGATCAGCTAAGAGCGGCACTGCGACACAGAAGGGACAGGATGTGCGAATGGCTTACTCGCTGGTTTGACGATTTGGCAGATTGGCGTATACCACATGGCGGTTTTTATATTTGGATTCGTCTGCATCAGGCGGTTTCGATGCGCAAGCTTTTTACGGAAGCATTGGCAAAAGGTGTCCTGTTAAATCCCGGCTTTGTTTATGATCAGACGGATAGTCATCATCTTCGCTTGTCCTATGTGTATGCAGAGGAAGCCGACATGGAAAGGGCGTTATTTGTCTTATCTCAGCTCCTCCGTGGTAAGGGTTAATGGAAAGAAGACACCTGCTTGGGTCAGGTGTCTTCTGCTATTTCAATGATAAGGGAACTGCGTGGAGTACCCGCTAAACTGCTGATAAGCTTGCTGCAGTTGTTGCTGTTCAGCAGCCTCCAGCTTGTACCATCCTTTTTGGAACATGAGATTGAAAGCATCGCGTGCTGACTGATGGGTTTCATTCAAAATTTGTACCATGTCATCATAAAGCTGCTGGTGGCTGGCTTCCCGAACGGCGACGTTAAAGTTATCCGTTAAATACTTGCACGTAGCCAGACAGTCGTTGAGGTAGTCACGATCGTTCATTTGCGGACCTTTTACTTGTGGCAGCTGACCGGATTGCGGATTGGCGATCTGGTTTTGGTTTGGCATCCCGATTCCTCCCTTATTGCATTTGATGTTGTGGCTGGGATTGCTGTTGCTGGGACTGTGTCTGCGGAATGGTCGCCATCACTGCGGTGTTGTTGTTTTGCAGGTGACTCAGTAGTTTTTGGTAGTGTCGCTGGTGCATTTGTCCTTGCTGCTCCAGACATTGCTTGACCTGGGGATCAGTAGCTTGTTGTGCGAAAGCATGCAGCTTTTTGAAAGCGATCAGTTCCCATGACAAAGCATCCTTGAGATAGCTCAAGTCCTTTGTCGTAATGACCTTAGGCGGTTCAGGAATTGGAGCTTGTGTAAAGGGTTTGGAAGACAGGATGGATGGCATCGGGTTGCTCCTTTCAGATGGAATCATGTTTAGGATGAGCAACAAGTCAGGATGTTAACCCCTGAGGATTGCAGCCAAAAAAATCCGGTCGCAAAGGACCGGATCAGGATAGCTCCAGCGAAGAAACGACGATGTCGATGCTTGCGGGAGCGATATTGAGACAATATTGAGCTTCTTTGTACAACGTAGATTGAAGGGCATGGATAAGTGCTGGAATATTTGTCATGTAAGGCAGTTGAAGAGCAATTGAAACCTGAAACCGAGGCAAATCCTCAAAGCTGGAGACGATCTTGACCACATGATGGACCTCGTCAAACTGGTCGCAGGTCGCTTCTACGATTTTTCGCAACACCTGGGGATGAATCATGATACGTCCGCCTGAAAACGGAGGATGTACTACGGTTGTTTCCCCAATCACTTCTTTTTTCGAGCTGAAAATCTGTTGGGCAGAGGAGATGAGGCGCTGGAGGAAATCTTTTTCTACCTCGACACGCGGAATGGGTATCGTGTGCTTGCCCATTGTTTCCCGCACGTAGCGGGCAGCCTCGATTTCCTGCTGAGGCTTGATGGATTCAATCGGGATGAAGTCCACCTGCAAAGGCAAATGCAGAGCTTCCACGATGCGACCAATCATCCGCTGAGAAGTTCCTAACACGAGTAGTCGGCTTGGTTGAATCTCGCCGAGACTTCGCCGTACTTCTTCAGCGTGCTCCTTATAATGAAAAATAGCTCGTTTTACCGCCTGAATTTTTGTCTTCTCATATTTGGCAGAGGTTCCGGCCACCTTGCGTCCCTGGTAAATCAGGATGCCATCATCAATAATGGCGTCGATGTTCATTCGGTGAGCAAGTTCTAATGCACTGGTGCTTTTTCCTGTTCCACTGGTGCCGTACAAGGCGTAAATTTCCATGGGACCTCCTTCGTCAATTTCTCGACTATGCTTGATCTTTTTTATTATACATGACAAGGAGGGGGGACAAAACGAATTTACTGGTAGTGTGCCCCCATCTCCCGCGATCTTTCCGCAGCGCGCAGGATGGCTGCAGTGACGGCCTCCTGGAATTGATAGGCTTCCAATACTTCCAGTCCAGCCTGGGTCGTTCCACCCGGACTCGTTACTTTTTGGCGGAGAGTAGAAGGCTCTTCGCGTGTATCGAGCAGCATATGTGCCGCGCCGATCACGGTTTGCAGCGTTAATTGGCGTGCCATTTCCCGATCCAGTCCCGCTGTGGCACCTGCCCCCATCATAGCCTCTACCAAATAGTAAATATATGCAGGACCGCTTCCAGACAATCCAGTAATGATGTCCAGCTCTTCCTCGGCGACTTCATATACGGTGCCAATTGCTTCGAAAAGTTTGGTAGCTAGCTCGCGGTGCTCTTCCTGGACAAAAGGATTCGCGCACAGTCCTGTAGCAGACAAACCAACCGCAGACGATGTATTGGGCATCGTGCGGATGATCGGGCACTCTGCACCGAGCCACTCTCCGATCAAGCTGGTGGAGACGCCAGCAACCACCGAAATGATCAATTGGTCCGAACGAACAACTCCACGCAAATCCTGCAAAGCCTCTGCTGCATCCTTCGGCTTGATGGCCAAAATCAAAATATCGGAAGAGCGGACTACCTCAAATTTGTCCTGAGTAGCAGTTACCCCGTAGTCATTTGCCAACTGTTCCAAACGCTCCATATTATTGCGGTTGGAGACGGTAATACGCTCAGAAGGGAGTAAGCCTTTCTTTACGATACCGGAAAGCATGGCCTCCACGATCGAGCCTGCACCGAGAAAACCGATCCGCCCTTCTGTAATCATTGTTGCTTGGTTACTCATGGTGATTCCCTCCCTTTGGACTATCGGATTTGGCCGTTTCCGCGTACGACATACTTGTAAGAAGTGAGCGCTGGCAAGCCCATTGGCCCGCGAGCGTGAAGCTTTTGCGTGCTGATGCCTATTTCGGCACCGAAGCCGAATTCTCCACCATCTGTAAAGCGGGTAGAGGCGTTGTGATAAACCGCTGTGGCATCGATCGCAGTCAAAAACTGACGGGCTGCGACTTCATCTTCCGTTACGATTGCCTCTGAATGGCCGGAAGTATGCGCTGTAATATGTTCAATGGCCTCGCTCAGGCTATCAACAGTGCGAACCGAAAGAATCAGCGCAGAGTATTCCGTATCCCAGTCTTCTGCCGTTGCATGGTGCAGTTGAGTGGAGAGGTCGGAATGCAGCTCTATCGTACGCTCACAAGCACGGAGCTCAACGCCCTTCGCCAGTAGCTTTTGGAGCAAGGCTCGTTGATTTTCCTGTGACCAACTGCTGTGCACAAGCAGTGTTTCAGCAGCATTGCATACGGCAGGTCGACTCGTTTTGGCATTGATCACGATGCTTTCAGCCATGTCATACTGAGCTGCTTCATCCACATAAATGTGGCAGTTTCCGACGCCTGTTTCGAGTACAGGTACGCTTGCGATTTGCAGAACTCGCTGGATCAGTCCTGCGCCACCCCGAGGGATGATGACATCGACGAGACCATTGGCGGTGCACAAATAATCGACAGAGGCATGTTCGGCAAAAGGCAAGTACTGCACCGTTTCTGCGTCAAGTCCGGTCGCAGTGAGCGCTTGACGAATGCTAGTCGTCAAAGCGAGATTGCTGTGAACAGCGCTGTGGCTGCCGCGCAAGACGATCGCATTTCCCGTTTTAATAGCGATAGCTGCTGCGTCAACGGTGACGTTCGGTCTGGCTTCGTACACCATTCCAATGACGCCGAGAGGGACGCGGATTTGTTCGATAAAAAGTCCATTTGGACGTGTCCACGAGTCGATTCGTTCCCCGACCGGATCATCGAGGGATACCAGCTGCGCTAGACTATCCACGAGCTGTGCAATTCGCTCCGGCGTCAACAGGAGACGGTCCAGATAGGAAGCAGGCTGACCATTTGCTTCCGCGAGGGCGAGGTCCTTGGCGTTTTCTGAGAGAATGACGTCCTCATCAGCCAGCAGCTGGTTGCCGATTGCGACGAGCACCTGGTCTTTTTCTTTGCGAGAGAGTATTGCCATTTTTCGTGAGGCCTGTTTGGCCAGGCTCATTTGTGTATGCACTTTTTCCTTCAAGATTTCCATGGTTTCTCCAACTCCTTCTTTCTATCTACATGGATTCGTTTAGATGACAGGCGTCCATTCATCCCGATGTATAACAGTACCGCTGTGTCGCGTTACGTTATCAGGGGAAAGAAAATCACTTAACTGTGCTGCAGTAAATCTGCTGATACCGCGACCGATCAACGTACCCTCAAAGTAAACCTCGATAACCTCACCTTGCTCGAACATGCCAGATACATCGCGGACACCTGCCAAGAGCAAGCTTTTGCTTTTTTCCAAAATCGCTTCTGCTGCACCGCTATCAATCGTGATTTTTCCGCGGGTAGGGGAGTGAAGCGCAATCCATTGCTTGCGTGTAGGAACGCCGTTCGTTGCAGGTGCTTCTGGATGATAGTTGACATAGGTGCCATTCCCGTTGCCAGTAAGGACAGCCAACAAATCAGTGGTATTCGTCAATTTTCCGATAAAGCTCGGAATTCCTAATGATTGGGCGGTTTTTGCTGCGATCAGCTTGGAGCGCATACCGCCTGTTCCCAGTTGGGAAGCTCCGCCTGCAAGTGCCTCGATTTCGTCTGTCACACATTCGAGCCAGCCCATATGTTTGGCATCAGCATGATAACGTGGGTCTTTATCATACAAGCCATTCGTATCAGTCAGGATCGTGTACAAATCAGCATGGATGAGACCAGCGACGAGTGCGCCAAGCATATCATTGTCTCCGAAGGTCAATTCCGCTACGGATACCGTGTCGTTTTCGTTGATGATTGGCAAAATATTTTTATCCAAAAGCAGTGACAATGTGGAAAATGCGTGCTGATACCGTTCCTTGTGAGAAAAGTCACCGCGTGTCAGCAAAATTTGCGCCACGCTGAAGTTATGGGCGCCAAACATTTGCGTATAGGTCTGCATCAACAAGCTTTGCCCGATAGCTGCCGCTGCTTGCTTGGCTGCCAAGGATCGCGGTCGCTGCTGATAGCCGAGACGTTGATAGCCGCTGGCGACAGCTCCCGAGGAGACTAAGACAACCTGATGACCCGCTTCGCGCAATTGGCTGATAGCCGAGACGAGCAGCGACATTTTCGCCGGATCAACACCGCCTGTAGCTGCTGCAATCGAACTGCTTCCCACCTTTACTACCAAACGCAACTTACCCTTTTTCATGCGTAAAACCCCCTTCTTGCATACAAAAAAGCCCTCTCGTCTCTTTGATAAGGACGAAAGGGCTTGATAACCTCACGCGGTACCACCTTATTTGACGTTTTGGACTGAAGGCATACTTCAGCCAGAAACGCCCGGCTCTCTTTCTTTGATAACAGGTGAAAGAAACCTGTCCAGGTCTTCCCTGGATGCTCTGGGGTGGGTTCAAATCGATTCAAGGACGAAACCTCTCAGCCGGTGGATTTCGCTCTCTGGACCTGAAGGGCGGTTTTACTATTCCCCGTCATTGCCGCTCACTATGTGCTTATTAATTCACTATTATTCGCTTGGTCTGCAAGAAATGTCAAGAGGCTTATTGAAATTGTTCATTCCCATAAGCGCCCACCCGTGATTTGATTTCGAACCGTTTGGTCTTTTGATCGCGTACGAGTCGGTAGCGCAGCGTGCGGTCAGAAGCAAAGGAAGAATCGGTTACATCCTCCACGGTCACACTGAGTTCTCCATTGTTTTTTTGAACAGTCGTGTTTCGTACCGAGATCAGAGTCGGATAGTCGACGCGTGGGATTGCTACGTATACTTTTTCCTTCACCAGCTTGGTCGTCATGTTGTCGTACATGGCTTCTGCCAGTGGACGGCTCCAAAAACGGCCGAAGTACCCCGTTATCTTGTCTTTACTGTCGAAGCGCTCAGGCAATTCACGAAAGACGAGACCATCCTCAAACTCAGATTTGCCCTTCGCATTGTCCGCAGCAGCATAATATACATTTTCCAGCTGATGCTCGGCTTGCTTCAAAAAGAGGACCACATCCATTTTGTTATCGCCAAGCTTTTGGATGGCAGACTGCTTGGCAGGCTTACTCTGTGTTTTGGCCTTGTTTTTTGCCTGCTCCTGCTTTACTTGCGTCATGCATCCTGTGACGAGCAAAGAGAGAGCGAGAATAAACATCCAATTTTTCCAGTTGACTTTCATGGCACACCTCACTTGGAAGCAGTCGTTTTACGTTAGCGTGTGTGTCAAAAAAGACAAATAGCCCAGTTAATATATGGATAGGGGTTGTCTGACTCTCGGATTATGTCTATCATGGAGAGAGTTGGACAGATCGAACGATTGAGGTGGAATATATGTTTGGGTTTGGCAAAAAAGCAAAAAAGCCAGATGGTATTGATGTTTTGATAATCAAAACCGAGGAAGCGAAAAATCGCAACTTTTATCAGGTTGCTTTTCCGAGCGTGGTAGCGAATGATATTTTGTCCATGCTGCAAAAATTGGAGAAATCAAAAATGAACAAGCAAGAGTTCCTGGGGGAAATCGGCGGTTTCCGTATCGTAACCCACTTGGAAGCCTTGACTAGTTTTGAAGTTTTGGATGATGCAGATATGGAGGCGCAGCCGATACAGATTCAAGATTTTGCTAACATGCTTTTGCGTCGTTTGGAAGCGTTGGAGGAAAGTGGCAAGTTCGGCGAGAGCGAAGATTTAGCATTCATCATGGGTGAATTGACTATGCTGCGTGATGGTAGCTTTGTACCACAAGACTAAGAAGCTTTCACGAGGGCCGTTGGGATAACCGACGGCTCTTTTTCTTTTCCCGGAACTTTTCTTTGAACCACTCGTAATAAAAGGAGTGGAAGTAAAGGAAAAAATGTTGAAAACGGCGGGGGAGAGGGGAGACACACCAATGATAGAACTTGTCAATGTGACGAAAAGCTACAACGGCATCATAAAAGCAGTTGATCAAATGAATCTCACAGTGCCCAAAGGAGAAATTTTTGGCTTCCTCGGACCAAATGGAGCTGGCAAAACAACCACGATCAAAATGATCACAGGGATCACACGTCCGGATCACGGTGAGATCACGATCAATGGAAAAAATATTCGATCCGAAGCACTGGAAGCAAAACGCCAATTCGGTTATGTACCGGATAGCCCTGATCTTTTTTTGCGCCTGAAAGGTCTGGAGTATGTCAGCTTCATGGCAGATATTTACGAGGTGCCTCAAGAGGTACGAGGAAAACGGATTTTGCAGTTGGCGGATCGCTTTGACATGAAGAACGCATTGGGGGATCCGATTCAGAGCTATTCGCACGGTATGCGTCAAAAAATCATGATCATGGGTGCGCTCATTCATCAGCCAGAAGTGTGGATTCTCGATGAGCCTTTGACTGGACTCGATCCCAAGTCATCCTTTACGTTAAAAGAAATGATGCGTGAACATGCGGATAGCGGTCGAAGCGTATTCTTTTCCACACACGTACTGGAGGTTGCTGAGAAGCTGTGCGATCGAGTCGGGATCATCAACAAAGGTAAAATCTTGTTCAGTGGAACCTTTGCTGAGCTGCGCGAGCATTTTCAGTCAGACGTATCATTGGAAAGCTTGTTCCTGGAGTTGACCAAGCATGAATAAAGTGCTGATTTTGACGAAGATGATGATGAAAAACGCGGAGCCAGCCTGGAGAGTGGAGAAAGGGAGTGGCTGGAAGACCGCTCTGTTACTCATTGTCATTGCACTAGGTGTTCTTCCCATGATTGGTTCGGCTGTCTTGGTGATTTCAGAGTTGTATGACGGATTGGCGCTGATCGGACAGCAGGGGGCTATACTCGGATTTGGCGTAGCCATGACATCTCTTGTCATCTTTTTATTCGGGATTTTGTATGTCTTGAGTGTTTTCTACTATTCCAAGGATGTTGAGCATTTGTTGCCGATGCCGCTTGCTCCAGGACATATTCTCGGAGCCAAATTTACTCTTGCACTCGTGTATGAATATTATACAGCAGTGGTTTTCCTGGGGCCTCTGTTCATTACGTTTGGCGTGAAAAGCGGCGCAGGGATCATGTATTATTTACTAGCGATCCTTGTCTTTTTGGTTGTTCCTGTTTTGCCGCTTGTGCTGGCTGCTCTTGTCGTGATGCTGTTCATGCGTTTTACGAACGTCAAAAAATACAAAGAGCGCTTCCGTATCATCGGAGGACTGATCGGGATTGGAATTGTCGTTGGTTTTCAAGCGCTGTTCCAACGTCAGTCTAGCGGAAGTGAATTTGGTATGGAGCAAATTCAGCAAATGCTGTTGACACAAGAAAATGGGCTGTTGGGCTTTGTCACTCAGCTGTTCCCTGGAAGTAATCTGGCTGCCCTTGCTTTAATAGACAGCGGTACTTGGGGTTCTCTCGGCTATCTGTTTGCTTTCCTTTTCGTGGCGATTACAGGTATAGCCGCCTTTCTCTACGCCGGAGCGTATCTCTACTTCTCGGGTGTGATGGGAATGAGTGAGTCAGTCGCCAAACGAAAAGAAATTGTCGATACTGCATTTGCCAAGCTTGTCCAAAAACGTCCGGCTATGCTGGCATACGCGCTCAAGGAATGGAGAATGTTATGGCGGACACCGGCATTTCTGATGAACTGTACGCTATCCAGCATTCTGATTCCGATACTCATGTTGATCCCATTACTTAGCCGTCGTGACAGCGGGGAAATGATTTCATTCATTCAAACTGTCATGCAGAAAGGCTCGGTAGCGGGTATGAGCATAGCCATCGCCTTTGCTGCTTTTCTTATCATGGGTGCCATGAATAGCACCTCCGTAACTGCCATATCCAGAGAAGGACAGGGATTCTTTACGAACAAGCTACTGCCTATGCCATATCGCGACATTCTGTTGGCAAAGCTGTTCCCAGGATTGGTGCTAAGTGCAGTGAGTATGTTGCTGCTTCTTGCAGAGGCCGTATGGTTTTTACAGCTTTCGCCTGGCTTTATCATACTTGCCATCGTGAGTGGAATTCCGGGGCTGATTTTTATCAACATGGTCGGAATCTTGGTGGATTTACAGCTGCCTAAGCTGCGTTGGAGCTCCGAACAAGAGGCCATCAAGCAAAATCTCAATCCCCTTTTCCCGCTGGTACTAGGCCTTATGGCAGGAGGACTAGTCGTCCTCGCCAGTTTTTCGCTGGGGACATCTATGTTAGGGACCGCTCTTGGGATTATCGTCCTGTTCACTCTCATTAACATTTTCTTATATCGGTTGGTTGTTACCAAGGGACCAGGCTGGTTAGAGCAGATTGAAGGATAGTCAGCGCATAGAGAAAAAGGATATAATTGGGCCGCTATTACAAAGTGCGGCTCTTTTTCATTTGTTTTGAAAAAGTATAACGAAGTTCCGTTTTCATCCCGATACAAGAAAGGGAGAGATCAGACCCAGGAAAATAGACCAATATGGCAGGAATGGATGCTACTGGGGACGAATTCCAAAAAAAGGGAGTAAGGAAATGATCATGGAAAGAAAGGAGTCATCGTAAGTCATGGTAAAGCGTTTTGCTATCGTTTTTCTCTTGGCACTGCTAGTAGTGCAAAGCGTTTTTTCAGGGAGTGCGAATGCGGCTGCACCTGGCATGTATACGGACATACAGGAACATTGGGCGCGTGAGCACATCAACAAAATGGCGGATCTGGGCATCGTAAAGAGGAAGGGATATCAGCCTTTTTACCCAAACAAGCCAATTACTCGAGGCGAAGCTTTGGCTATGCTGAATCGCGTATTTGAGACGGTATATGGACCGATAGAAAAGCCAGAACGCAAGCCAAACCTGGATCATCGCTATCTACTCCGGGGGGAAGTAGATCAACTGCTGAGCAATCTAAAGACCATGATGAAAATCGAAACAGACGATTTGGGCAAGTTTGATCCAGGAGACCGGATGCTGTACTATCTATATTTGGCTGAAACCGGACACCTGATGAAAAAGCAAGAGAAGGAAAATCCGAACTGGTGGATGTCCAGTGCCGGGATGCAGTGGCCATTGACGAGAGAAGAGGCCAGCTTGATGCTGTTTCATATGCTGGCACCACAAAAATTCCGTACAGCCAATATTAAACCACAAGATACAGTCTCTTTCTTTAACAGCTATTACGAATGGAAGCGCGACCGATTCTATCGGGATACATATTCACCGTACCCACTGGCGATCCGGGAATTCAATCTGTTTCTCACGGACAAGACCTTTTCTCCAAACAAGATCCTGACGCGTGCAGAATACGTTGTCGTGATGGGTCGACTGATTGATTATTACCGGATGGATGTAGCTTCGCAGTTCCGTGGTTCACCTGCGAATCAGCAGCACATCGCGCAGGCGTATTTACGAGCAGCGAATTTGGCGTACGAAACAAAAAATCAGAAGCAGCTGTCTGTGCTCTTTACAGACGATGCGCTCAAAAGCATGGCAAAGCTGGAGCAAGTGCCCACATATAACGGACCAGTAAAAGTATCGGTCAAGGTAGACGAAAACAATTCGAAAACCCTCTGGGTGATTGCTCATTATCTAGACCCAAAAAGCGGAGACTTCCAGATTGAATACCGATTGGAAGGAGACGCGTCCAACGCTTACGGACGCAAGATCACCACGCTGATTTACTCGCAAAAATAGCACAGAAAAAGGGGCACTGGACAACAGGGTGCCCCGTTTCTTTTTTTCTTACAAAGAAGCGACAAGAGACGATTGCAACTGACAGAATTTTCGATTACAATAAAAACTGAACGGTGATTCAGTTGGTGGGAGCGTAACATCTCCGGGCATGTAAGACAGCCAAAACGTGGGATGTCATTTTTTAACCCACATACTGAATGAGCATTCATTCAATGAGAGACATGTGCTGATGTACACAGGAATATCTATAGACAAAGTAGAAGTTTTAAAAATGCTTCTCTAGTCTGAATATTAGGTATTCACTGTTGCGAGGCCATTCTTTTGACCATGAATAAGCCATGACTAGGTTTTTAAAAAGGAGGATTTGGAGATGGAACGCAAAATTCGCAAGGCGGCAGTTCTCGGTTCAGGCGTCATGGGCGCTGGGATCGCAGCACATTTAGCCAACGTCGGTATTCCCACTTATTTACTGGACATCGTGCCGCGTGAATTGACAGCAGATGAGAGTACAAAAGGACTTACTTTGTCTGATAGCGTGGTGAAAAACCGGATCGCACAAGCGGGCCGTGACCGACTTTTGAAGGAGAAGCCGGCACCGCTCTACGATAAAAAGAACATCGACCTGATTACAGTTGGTAACTTCGAAGACCATCTTTCTTGCTTGAGCGAGGTCGATTGGATTATTGAGGTAGTCGTCGAGAATATCGAAGTGAAGAAAAGCGTCTTCGCTATGGTAGAAGCGCATCGCAAGCCAGGGACAATCGTGTCTTCCAATACGTCCGGTGTTTCTATCAACGAAATGGCAGAGGGACGCTCTGATGACTTCCGCAAGCATTTCCTCGGCACGCACTTTTTTAACCCACCGCGCTACTTGAAACTGTTGGAGCTGATCCCAGGTCTTGATACAGACCCGCAAGTCATCTCTTTCATGAAGCATTTTGGTGAGCATGTGCTCGGAAAAGGAATGGTCGTTTGCAAGGATACGCCTAACTTCATTGCGAATCGCATCGGTACATATGGATTGCAGGTTTCGATCCACGAAATGGTGCGACTGGGGCTTGGGGTAGATGAGGTAGATGCGTTGACAGGACCGGTCATCGGCCGTCCGAAGAGCGCTACGTTCCGTACACTCGATGTCGTCGGACTGGATACGTACGTACATGTGGCGGGTAACGTCAGGAACAAAAGCACGGATGAACAGGAGCGCTCGGTTTTTGAAGTGCCGGAGTTCGTTCTGCAAATGGTAGAGAAAAGATGGATTGGGCAAAAAGCTGGTCAAGGCTTTTTCAAGCAGGTGAAGACGGAGAAAGGGAAAGAGATCCTGGCACTGTCAGTTGACACGCTGGAATACCGTCCAAGTGTGAGGCCGAAGTTCCCTTCCCTCGAAACAGCCAAAACAGCCAAGACATTGCCTGAGAAGTTGAGAGCGCTCGCTTACGGCAAGGACAAGGGCAGTGAGTTTGTCTGGAGTGTCTTCAAAAAGGTATTGTTGTACTCTGCGGAAAAGGCTCATGAGATCGCGGATGATATCGTCTCTGTTGATCAGGCCATGAAGTGGGGCTTCGGCTGGGAGATGGGACCATTCGAAACATGGGATGCCATTGGTCTCGAAAAGTCAGTGGCAAGAATGCGTGAGGAAAACGAGAAGATTCCGGCACTCGTTGAGGAGCTGCTCGCGAGTGGGAAAACCTCCTTTTATCAACAAGAGCAAGGGAAGCGCAGCGTGTTTTCCATCGGAGGCACCTACAAGGACGTCGAAGAGAGCAAAGAAAACATCAACTTGGCAGCACTTAAGGAGCAAGGCAAGCTGATCAAGAAAAATGCGGGTGCCGCCTTGATCGATTTGGGCGATGGAGTCGCATGTCTGGAATTCACCTCTCCGCATAATGCGCTCGGTATGGATGTCTTGCACATGGCAAGTCAGGCCGCAGAGGAAGTGCAGAAGAACTTCGCTGGTCTGGTCATCGGTAATCAAGGCAAGAACTTCTGCGTCGGGATGAATCTCGCAATGGCGTTGATGGAAGCACAGGATGAGAACTGGCTGGAGCTCGATATGCTCGTCACGAACTTCCACAAAACAGCACGGGCACTGCGCTACATGCATCGTCCAGTCGTCGCAGCACCGTTCGGCATGACGTTGGGCGGCGGTGTCGAGGTGGCCTATCTCGCGGATCGTGTACAGGTATCGGCAGAGACGTACCTTGGACTGGTAGAGGTGGGAGTAGGACTTTTGCCTGGTGGCGGGGGAACGAAGGAGATGCTGTTCCGTGCAATGGAAAACGTTCCAGAGGGAGGCAGCGTGCCAGTTGATTCGTTCCCGTTCGTGGCGAAGGCGTTTGAAGCCATTGCCATGGCAAAGGTATCTACGAGTGGTCAGGAAGCTATCAACCTAGGGTACCTGCGACCGACTGATCGCATCAGCGTGAATGCTGATCATCTGTTATACGATGCGAAGCAGCTGGTGCTCACGATGGATAAAGAGGGATACACGCCACCCGCGCCACGCAAAATTCGCGTCATCGGAGAAACGGGTTATGCGAACCTGCGCCAAAATATTTATGCCATGAAGAAGAGTGGATATATTTCCGAGCATGATGAGTTGATCGCAAGCAAAGTTGCTTATGTCATGTCCGGTGGTAACGTGCCAGCGGGTACAGAAGTGACAGAGAGCTACATTCTGGAGCTGGAAAAGCAAGCGTTCCTCGAACTGATCAAGACACCGAAAAGCCAGCAACGGATGCAGCACATGCTGACCAAAAATAAGCCTTTGCGTAACTAGGGAGAGGGAGGGATAACGATGAGAGAAGCAGTTATTGTCGCGGGCGCCCGCACCGCTATCGGTAAATCGAAAAAAGGAAGTCTCAAAGATTTTCACCCAGTCGATATGGGAGCCGCAGTTGTAAGCGACCTGTTGCGCCGCGTGCCACAGCTCGATCCGGCTGATATCGAGGATATCATCATAGGGACGGCTGTACCGGAAGCTGAGCAAGGCATGAATATGGCTCGCTTGATCGGACTGCGTGCCGGATTGCCGACAAATGTATCGGGAATCACGATCAATCGCTTTTGCTCCTCCGGTTTGCAGACGATTGCTTACGCTGCGCAGCAGATCATGGTCGGCAGCTCCGATGTGGTTGTCGCTGGCGGGGTGGAGAGCATGAGTCTGGTGCCGATGCTCGGTCACAAAATCGCACTTAATCCGACTCTGGTAGAAACGAAGCCGGAAGCGTACATGAGCATGGGCCATACGGCTGAAGAAGTAGCGAAGAGGTACAACATTTCTCGTGAGGATCAGGATGCTTTTGCTCTGCAAAGTCATCAGCGTGCGACAGCTGCGATAACTTCAGGAAAATTCCAGGATGAAATCGTACCATTGACAATCAAGCAGCATTTTGTAGATGAAGCTGGCAAGGTTCACGTCCAGGAACGTGTTTTTGACAAGGATGAAGGAGCGCGCTCGGACACGACGATGGAGGCACTCGCTAAGCTCAGGCCGGTCTTTCATGTGCAAGGCAGCGTAACGGCAGGAAATTCCTCGCAAACGAGCGACGGCGCAGCGGCAGTTCTCGTGATGTCTGCCGAAAAAGCAGCCGAGCTGGGTGTCGAGCCGATGGCAAAGTTCCGTTCTTTTACGGTTGGCGGCGTAGACCCTGATGTCATGGGGATTGGCCCGGTTGTCGCGATTCCAAAAGCATTGAAGCTAGCGGGAATCAGCTTGGAGGATGTCGATCTGTTTGAGTTAAACGAAGCGTTCGCTTCTCAATCGATTGCCGTCATTCGCGAGCTGGGACTCAATCCTGAAAAGGTCAATGTAAATGGTGGGGCAATCGCATTAGGGCATCCACTCGGTTGCAGTGGTGCCAAGCTGACCGTCCAGCTTTTGAACGAAATGAAGCGCAGAGGTGGCAAATACGGAGTCGTTACGATGTGTATCGGTGGTGGAATGGGAGCAGCTGGCGTTTTTGAGATGATCTAAATTTAAAATAAGGAGTGGGATAGTAATGGCAGAAACAAAAGATTTGATCCGCGGTGGAAGCTTTTTGATCGATGCAGGTTCAGCTGATGATGTATTCGTGCCAGAAGAATACACCGAAGAGCAAAAGATGATTGCCAAGACGACGGAGGATTTCGTCAATAATGAAGTTCGTCCTCATTTGGAAGAGCTTGAAAACCACCAATTTGATATTTCGGTTCGACTGTTGAAGGAAGCAGGGGAGCTCGGTCTATTGGCTGGAGACGTTCCAGAGAAATACGAGGGACTGGGGCTGGATAAAGTCAGCACTGCACTCGTCACAGAGAAGTTCTCGCTGGCTCGCGGCTTTGCGCTCAGCTACGGCGCCCACGTCGGTATCGGGTCACTGCCGATCGTGTACTTTGGAAACGAAGAGCAAAAACAGCGCTACCTGCCTGATCTGGCATCTGGAAAACGAATCGCTGCCTACTGCCTGACAGAGCCAGGCTCTGGCTCAGATGCGCTGGGTGCGAAAACGACAGCGACTCTCTCCGCAGATGGCACGCACTATATTCTCAATGGAGAGAAGCAATGGATCACAAACGCTGGCTTTGCTGATGTATTTATCGTATACGCGAAAATCGATGGCGAAAAATTTACTGCCTTTATCGTCGAGCGGACATTCCCAGGTGTTTCGTTTGGACCGGAAGAGAAGAAGATGGGGATCAAATGCTCCTCAACACGCACGGTCATTTTGCAAGATGTACCTGTGCCGATAGACAATCTGCTAGGTGAGCCTGGAAGAGGTCACGTGATCGCGTTCAACATCTTGAACGTTGGTCGTTACAAGCTCGCGGTGGGCGCAGTCGGCTCCGCGAAAAAAGCGGTGGAACTCGCGTCGAACTACGCAAAAGAACGCAAGCAGTTCAAAACGCCAATTGCCAACTTTACTTTAATCAAAAACAAGCTGGCGAATATGGCAGTGAAAACGTATGCAGCTGAAAGCTCCGTCTATCGGACAGTGGGTCTGTTCGATACAGCACTGACTCGATTGGGTGAAAAAGCGGATGATGGCGCAGAGGTTGCGAAGGCGATTGCGGATTATGCGATCGAATGCTCGATCAATAAAGTATTTGCCACTGAGGTTTTGGATTACTGCGTGGACGAAGGCGTGCAAATCCACGGTGGATACGGCTTTATGTCCGAGTATGAAATCGAGAATATGTACCGTGACTCGCGGATTAACCGCATTTTCGAAGGAACGAACGAAATCAACCGCATGCTCATTCCGGATACACTCGTGAAAAAGGCGATGAAAGGCGAACTGCCGCTCATGCAAGCAGCAAGCAGCCTGCAAGCAGATCTGATGAGCTATTATCCAGAAGAGATTGAAGATGCACCTTTAGCTATGGAGAAGCATCTGATCAACATCACACGCAAAATTATTTTGATGGTGGCTGGTTCTGCGTTGATGAAATACCAACAAGCGATGTCCAAAGAACAGGAACTATTGGCATTCGCGGCTGACATGCTGATCGAGCTATATGCAATGGACAGCATCGTGAAGCGTACAGAGAAAGCAATGGCGGCAAATGGCATCGAAGCCGAGCAGCAAAAGCTGGAAATGACCGCTGTCTATGTGCATGAGGCATTCGATCGTATCGAAGGCTGGGCGAAGGAAGCATTGGCGGCAATGGAAGAGGGCGACGAGCTTCGTCTGCGCCTCTCGATCCTGAAAAAGCTGACCCGCCGCACGCCGATCAATACGGTGGCACTCAAACGTTCGATTGCGGATCGTGTGATCGAAGCGGGAGCATATGTGGTGTAGTTCTAAATAGTAAAAGAGAAAAGGAGCAAAGCTCAAAGCTTTGCTCCTTCTTAATTATCTGGGGTGGAAAATATACAAGAATTTTGCAAATTAATATAACCATTTGATATAGATAACGGAACAAATATAAAACGTTAAATATCCAAAGACAAATCCCAAAATTATCTTTCTTACTTTATTTTCTCCTTTAGCAGAGGAAACTACCGCTGCGACAAGTACAGGAATCAGACCGAGTAACAATAGTGATAACAACAACATTTTGCTCCCTCCTAAACTTTCAAATTCCGTTTATTGTTATTGAAATAAATTCTCTCTCAGGATAGGGGGTGTTAAAGTCTCTTCGATACCTATCGTTTCCTGATTATATCATAAAATAAAATAAATGTATTTTATTGCCGTTATTTGTAAAATGTTAACAAAAGCATCACAAAATAAGCATGAAGTAATATGTTAAAATATGTATATAATTGGAAAAAATACAAAAGAGGTGTGATGATGTTGCGGAAAAAACTTGTTTTACCTATTTCAACTTTAGTTCTAGGTCTCGCTTTATTTCCCCAGCAAACATTTGCAGCAGATTGGAGTAAATCTAAAAGCTGGTCTGAATCAAATTATTCTGCTTTCCCATATGAGGGAAACACATCCTTGAAAGACACTGGTGACACTGTAGAGACCCATGTTAGGTTTACGTTTGATAAGAAAGCAATTAGAGAATTAAAATCATTGGGACAATATTCTCAAGATGACGGAGTTACTTATTACACGATGGATATTTCTGTTAATGATGATAATGATGAAACAGTTAGTGCATTAGATGGAGGTATTTATACCGATTTGCCTGATCCTTACATGGAAGTAGAAGATGATCCAATGGGTGGAAATGGCTATAATGATGAAGCTGAAGTGGTCTGTCAAGATCCAGATTCACTTGAGGCTGAAACCGATTATCGAGTTGAAGCAACCTGGGATGTACATGATCGAGGAGGGACAACATTCCAATTTCATTCTCAACTAAGCACTAAAGATTATTCCTTCGAGTACAATACAATTAGGTACGAGTTTCATGTTAAACAAAAATTCCCTTGGTAAAAAATGAGTAGGAGTTGATCATTAATGAGTAAAAAGAAAGCAATTTCCGTAACTCTGGGTGCAATGCTACTATCGGGTAGTTTGTTTAGCGGTCTTGTATATGCCAAACAACATAAACCCTTAGATCCAATCGACAGAATATCCCAACTAAAAAGTAGTGAAGATATACTAAATTACAAAAAAGAGATCGAACAAATAAACAAAGAACTTGCCGAACAAGTTTCTCTTAGATCAAATAGTGGGGATGACGTGAAAATAACATTAACTTTTTCACAATTCATCACTGAGTCCAAACTTAAAGAAATCGTTGAAAAATACGATATAAAACCAAAAATGGTAGCTGCAAGGTTTAATCAAGAGGATGGAAAAAAAGGAACGTATTTTGTTGCTTTTGAAAAAGCAGGAGAGAAAGAGATTAATCGAGTAGCAAAAAAAAATGAAGCTACATTTGAAGGTTATATTGAACTTGTCGGAGATATTCCGCGGGAACAAATTGATATGCTGTCTAGTGAAGAGGAGGTTTTCTTAGTAGACCCAACAGCTGATAAGACCCTATCTGAAAATCCAAAGGAAAAGTATGCTCCAGGTTTATTTTGGAAAATTGAAAAGCATGAATTGGTGAAGTAATATAATTGGCTCGTCCTAAGCAATGCTTTTATTGTGGGACGAGCCTTTATGATTGACTATCGTGGAATGTAGTTGATGAAATCAACAGGCCAGAAAAGATGGCTTTTATTGACAAGATGGTGGAGGGTGGCACAGAAAAAGAAAGGAGCAAAGCTCACGCTTTGCTCCTTTCCCATTCAACGCTCTTGCTTCACCTTCGAAATCCCGCCATCGAAAATCGTTACTTTGACGTTCACCGCCTCCAGAGAGGACGGGTTAAGCGGTAGCGTTTCATTTTGCTGCATTCGTTTCCATTCTTTCGGATATTTGCGATAAAGGGTGTGCCCCAGTTGAAGCGTGTCCATCTGTTGCTTCCGTCCTTTTTCGTATAGCCCCCGAATCTCCTCTTCGATTTTTTTCGCGGCTTCTTTCTCAATTTCCCGAACGGGGCTTATGTGATGGTATAGCGGTATGAAGCCCAGCAGCTCCACATCGATCTGAAACGTGACTTGATTGTCTCGCAGCAGCGGCTGTATCTTTACTTTTGGTTTTTGCAGGACGAGATTTGCCAGAGGTTGTTTGCCCTTTTTTACGGTCAGTAACGATCGATTGGTATGCTCGTCTAGCCAGCGCAATCCGAGCAGCTCAGAGCGCGGCCAGCAACCCTTGACCTCCTTGTTTTGCAGCATGCAGGCACCGGTTGTTTTAAGCTGGGGCAAAGGTTTGTTGTCCTCCGACCAGGTCTTTCTGTTAATGGAGAGCATTGGCAAATAGACGACCTTGTTGGGTTCATCTCTTTTCCTGACAAATTGAAACAGCTTCATCGGATAAATCGCCGAGTTTTGCTTGTGAAGATACTGTGGATTGGACAATTGCGAGTAAATGGCAGGCTGGTTGAATACTTGCTTGGGCGTAAGAATATCCATCAGTGGTTCTTTGGACACATACGTCCAGATGGTGTAACGAAATTCGTAAAACCGGTCGAGCTCATCGATGACTTGATCGAGAAGCGGGCGTTTCAATACCTGTTCACTGAGAACCAAGGAACGAATATGACTCCAAGTCATTTGCGCCTGATTCGTGGGATACAGACTAAAAAGGGCGCTCACAAAAGAATCGCCGCTTCCTTTTGCAATGGCCACCCCGCTTGCAGATCGTTCTCCTCCCGCTTCTTGTTTGGCGATGGTAGAGAAGTTCAGCAATTGGGCGTACACCTCGAATTTATTGTCAACATAATCGACCCCAAGTGCATTGACATAAAGTAGATTTTCAATTTCACGTGCGTTCCAGCAGCCACTTAGCAGGAGCGGGAGGAGGAGGATGACGGCCATTACACGGATGCGAGCCATATCAGGAGCCCTTCCTTTTTGAGGGAACGTGCAGGAATTCAGGGCTTTTCTCTACTTTTCGCCAAGGTGTGCGGAACAGTGTTTTATACAAGTCAGGCCAAGAGGTCGGCGCAAGCGGAGACAAATAGTAAAGGCCAAAGGAGCGCATGTTGGAAAAGAACAGAACCATTGCCAGAAGCGACATCATGAAGCCAAACATCCCGAGAAGGGAGCATAAGAGCAATATCCCGAACCGAAACAGGGTAACAGACGAGACGATATGCTGATTGGATAACGTAAAGGTTGCCATTACGGAAAGCGCGACAATGACCAGACTGCCTGTAGAGGTCAAACCGGCCGATATCGCTGCTTGTCCGACGATCAGGCCTCCAACAACGGACAGTGTTTGACCAATCGATAGAGGAAGGCGCAAACCAGCCTCTTTAAACAAATCAAACAAGAGCACCATGAGCAAAACTTCCAATGCAGCTGGCAACGGAACGCCTTGTCGCGACTTCACAATGGTGGCAATCAAGGTGTAGGGAAGCTGTTCCTGATGATAGGTAATAAGCGCGACCCAAAGGCCGGGTAAAAAGAGCGCAATGATCACACAGGCCATCCGCAGAATACGGACAAACACTACGGAAAAAACAGATGAGCTCGAATCCTCGGCAGCGTTTAGCAGCATGAAAAAGTTAACCGGGCCAATTAATGAAATAGGTGAGCCATCGATCAATATGGCAAATCGACCTTTTAAAAGAGCGTTCACTACATAATCGGGCCTTCCGGTGTACTGAAATTCTGGCAAAAGAGTAAAGGGGGATCGAGATAACCGTTCTTCTACTTGCATACCGCTTACAATGCCCTTGCTATCAAGCGAATCCATTCTGTCGTGAATTTCCTTCAACAAAATCGGATCGATTTGGTCTTGCAAATACAATAAACCAATGCGCGTATGAGTGTGGCTCCCGACGATATATGGAACGAATTTTAGCTGATACGTCCGAAGCCTTTTGCGGATCAGACCCAGATTCGTATTGATTTCTTCCGTAAATCCATCGCGCGGGCCGCTAATCGATGCGTCGGTATTGGTTTCCTCAGGTTCGCGTCGGGGGGGATTTCCCGTCTCTACATAATAGACAGTATGAAAGTCTTCAAACACCATCAGCAAATTTCCGGAGAAAACGCGTCTGCAAATCCAATCAACATTCGTCGTCTGTGTCAGCTCATTCATGAAAAAGAGCCGTTTTTCAAATAAATCCTCAGCATCTAGGATGTTTTCATTCACAAAAAGCTGCACGAGCTGCGGCATCAAATACTCGCTGATCTGGTTCAAATCGCACAAGCAGTCGGAGTAGATAAAATGCACGCGAGTGGGAGAGTGTCCTGGGACGAGGGAGTGCGTATCTATGCATATGTCATTGCAGTCTTCAAACAAATCTTGAAATGCCTGTAGCGAAATCGAAGGCAATTCTTTAACGGTTGTTGCTGGCGTGTACCCTTTGACCTTGGCAAACCTACGATTCGTCATGTTGTTTCCTCCTAGAGGCGAAGGTTGTCAAGAGAGCAAAAACGATGGAAAGAGACAGGGCCAATACGAAAAGACTGGGCAAAAGCTGTTTCGATAACAGGCTGTAAAATTGGATCGCACTTATGGGATAGCGGGAGAGGGCAGATGAGAAGAAAAAGAGCCCGATTAACCACCAAATCCGTTTCTGTCCATACGGAATCATCAGTATTTCGACAATCAGCAAAAGCGAGAGAGAAATGCGCGTAAAGGCACCGCTAAACCATTGGTATAGGCTCAGGGTATCGAGATGCTCGATATATAGGCCAATATTGGCGAGTCGCCATTCCTCATAGGCAGGATAGCGCAATTTTCCGGCTTTATCCGGACCGAATTCTACAATAGCACCTAAGGTTGGCCCGAATGTGAGGCCAATCATGACAAACGCCAAAATGAAAAGTTGATAGTACGGCACTCTCGATTGAAGGTGATGCTGCATACATAACAGGAGGATCAGTTCGACAAAGCCTGTGCCTGCATACATCATTCCTCGTAAAACAGGGGCAATCCCGTTTTCCATCATAGGGAGGAGCAGACTGTAATCTTTGTTTGGAAAGTTAGTAGACATCACGAAAAATCCCAAAAGGACGACGAATGGCAAAAGTACAGAAGAGGTCATTGCGATGGAGCGGATTCCAAACATCGCGTTGACGAGACAAAGGACTGCAAACAAGATCGTATGTACCTCTAGCGGTGTCTCTGGAGCAAACGATAAATTAACCCACGTAATCGTATCGGTCATCGTCATGGTGGCGATTGTAAAGCAGTAGACACATGTCAGCAGCGCCAATACGAAATAAAGCGGGAAGCCGTAAGTCTTTTTGATCCACTGGAATAGATGCCCATTCTCTGTTTTTTTATAAACCGAATAGAGTAAACCAGTCCACAACAAGTAAAGCACCCCAGCTAACAAAACCGAGATCCAGGAGTCTCTTTTGGCCGAATCTAGCATCATCGGAATGACGATGACATGGTTCATCAATCCGTTGGTTAAAAGCAGCATGACGACGATTTGTGTAAAAGATAATCCGTTTTTCATGATTTCCCCGCCAAAGTAATCTCGTACTCCCAACAGTATTTGCAGGGCGTTGGGATTTATTCGATCGAGCGGCAGAATGTGCCAAGTCTCATGCATATTTTGGGAAGCTCTCACGAACGCTAATGGAACATACTTCGTAAAAGGGCGGGAGCTGTAGGAGATGGCGATGAGAGGGTGGCTGAGAAGAAAAAAGACATCTGTCAAAGACAGGATGAGCCACTCGAGTGAGCCTATCCGTGTTCGGGAGATCAGTGAGCGATTGAGTGATAACCTTGCGGAGCTGAATGCGATTTTCACGCTGACACCCGATTTGGTCATTCGGACGTTTGCTTGTCAGCATATAGAGGGCATGGTTACACTCGTCTACTTGAATGGCTTGGTTGACAAAAATTCGATTAACAACAATGTCCTTCGGCCGCTTTTGTCACACCCAGAGGGTGAGAAATCGAGTGTTTTTGACCTGTTATCTGTCGGAAAGGTATCAGTTGCCTACGACTTTCGGAAAGTAGAAACTGAGATTTTGCTTGGGAGCAGTCTTTTATTTATCGAGGGTCGAAAAGAAGTGCTTGTGATTGAAGCGAATGGATGGCCGCAGCGGGCGATAGAAGACCCGCAGTTGGAGGCTGCGCTGAAGGGCGGACACCAAGGGTTTGTCGAAACGGACACGCAGAATATTGCCCTCATTCGCCGCTATATTCCTAACCGTGAATTGAAAATAAAAGAAATGTGGTTAGGAGAACGAGGCCTTACCAAGCTCTCGATCATCTTTTTGGCTGATGTGACGAATCCGGAAATATTACAGGAGCTGGAAGATCGACTCAAGAGCATCAAGGTTGACTCGATTCTCAATGCGTCTGAACTGGAAGAGTATATCGAGGATAATCCTTACTCGCTGTTTCCGCAGTTTTTGACTTCAGAACGGCCAGATTCAGTGGCCTCTCATATCTTGCAAGGGAAGATTGCTGTCGTTGTGGATCGTTCACCAAGTGTATTAATTGGTCCAGCTACTTTCGTTTCCTTTTTTCAAAACGTTGACGATTACGGTACGCGCTGGCCAGTCGCTACGTTCATCCGCATGCTTCGGTACTTGGCTTTCTTGATTGCTACTTTTTTGCCCGCGATTTATATTGCGTTGATTTCTTTCAATTATGAGGTGATCCCACTCGATTTGATTTTGTCAGTCGGAGAATCCCGCGAAAAGGTTCCATTCCCTCCCTTGTTAGAGGCATTCATTATGGAGCTCACACTGGAAATGCTCCGGGAATCGGGAATTCGCTTGCCGGCGCCTATCGGACAAACAGTAGGTATCGTAGGAGGTATCGTGATCGGGCAAGCGGTCGTACAAGCGGGGATTGTCAGCAACATTATGGTGATTGTCGTTGCATTTACAGCGATCTCATCTTTTATTATCCCGAACTACGATATGGCTTCGGCAGTCAGGCTGATTCGTTTTTTGATGATGATACTTGCTGCGATGTTTGGGTTCGTTGGAATTATTGTGGGATTAATGGCGCTGATTGGCCATTTGATTACGCTAGAATCATTAGGCGTCCCTTATGGAAGCCCACTTGCCCCTGCGCGTTTCGGAGATTGGAAGGACTTGTTTATCCGCCTACCACTATGGAAAATGAAAGATCGTCCCCTGTCAGCCCACACGATTGAGGAGCAAAGGCAGGGGGATAATCGGCCAAGGGAGGACGGGTGATGAAAAAGTATACATACAACCAATTGAGCGTTCTCCAGTACATTCTCCTCATTCATGGGGCACAAGTAGGGATCGGAGTATTGACGATTCCCAGAGAATTGGCGGAGAAGGCGAGCACCGATGGATGGATATCGCTTTTGATCGGATGGCTTGCGGCAACGTTAGTCAGTCTCATCATCACGAACATGATGAAGCAGTACCCGGAGAAGACGATTATCGATATATTTCCATTGATCTTGGGCAAGTGGCTCGGTCGTGTCGCTATTGCTTTGATGTCCATTTATTGTGGGATAGCGGCGTTCGTTTTGCTGATAAATGCCACGGGAATCATTAATGTGTGGCTCCTGTCTCAGACACCGGCCTATGTCGTCGTATTCCTTTTTGCTCTGCCGACCTATCTGGTTATCCAGGGTGGGGTTCGCGCGATTGGAAGGTACGCCGAGCTCGTGTTCTATCTTACACTTTGGATACCTTTTGTTCTCACGACAGCTTACCGAGAGGTTCATTGGTTAAACCTGCTGCCAGTAATTAAGGAGGGCTGGCACCCAATATGGGAAGCGAGCAAATCCACGGTGCTCTCGTTTCTTGGATTTGAATTTGGTTATTTCGCCTACCCTTTTTTGCAAAAAAAGCAATATGCGTCTCTCGGCATTGTCATTGCGAATACATTGACGATGCTTGTGTATATATCTGTCATCATCGTTTGCTTTGCTTATTTTAGCCCCGATGAAATCAAGGAGTATACATGGCCTACGCTCAATCTATGGAAAGCCATCGAGTTCCGTTTTTTGGAACGTGTCGATATTCTATTTCTCTCTAGTTATTTGTTTATATTGTCAACAACTGCATCTCCGTACATCTATTTTTGTGTCTTTTCATCCAGTCAGTTATTCGGCATGAAGGATCACCGCAAGCATTTGCGTCTGTTCCTTCTTTTGGTTCCAGTGGCGCTATGGTTATATACGCCATCCTTTATCGATCTGAAGAAAGCGTCACAAATTTGGAGCTATACAGGATTGTTCTTTGCTTATGCGCTTCCGTTACTGGCTTGGGGACCGATCAAGCTATCGAAACGAGCAGAAGGTGGGAAAAAAGCATGAGGGCATTTCAGATTCTGTTATGTAGCTTCCTGGTAATCATGTTGGCAGGATGCAAGGACCAGATCAATTTGGAGGATACTACTTTAACGCTGATGCTCGGAATCGATTTGAACGAAAAAAACGAGCTTCTCTATTTTATCTCAAGCCCCGTGTTCAATCGGGAGGCAAAGGAAAAATCTGAGCAATACGGTATCCGGTCATCTACAATTAGAGAGGCGAGAATGGGCTTTGATGAGCGAGTGACAGGCTTGACCCAGCCAGGCAAGATTCAGGTGCTTGTAATGGGGAAAAAGCTGCTGGCTCACCCGGACTGGTTTCGGTTGCTGGATGTCGTTTTTCGGGATGCAAAGTTCAGTGTCAACGCCCGCATGGCTGTGCTTGATGGTCCGTTGCATGAGTTGTTTGATTTTAAACCAAAGGACAAGCCTCGTCTGTCCATTCATGTAACAACGCTGATTGACACAGCCAATAACAGAAATCTGACGGTAAAGACGAGGGCGCAGGAGCTCCATCGGCAAATGTATGAAAAAGGGATGACGCCTACCCTGACTGAGTTGAAGAAAGAAAAGAAGGCGGTCAAGGTAATGGGGACGGCTTTGTTAAAAGAAAATGGAACGTACGCAGGCTCGATAGAACCGCGGGATACGATTCTTTTGCAAATGTTGCTCCATGAAAAACAAGGGGAACTGTCCGTCACCATCCCGATTAAAGAGCCGAACGAACACAATCAAATTGTGAAAGACAGGATCAGTTTTTTTATCAAGGGCGTCCAAAAAAAAGTGAAAACAACCTATCAGAACGGTCGATTTCATTTTGACGTTCATTTCAAGTTGCGAGTGTCCGTATCGGAGCGAATGTTTCCGTTCGACATGAAAAAGGACTACAAAAAGATGGAGCGAATGATCAGTGACGAGTTACAGAAGGATTACATGAAGTTAATCAAGAAATGCCAGGAAATCGGTGCAGACCCATTTGGGTTTGGTCTCTATGCGCGTGCCTATGAATATAAGGAATACAAAAAGGTAGAGGATGATTGGACGAAAGCCTTTTCCAATGCCACAGTTGAAATCAAGCCTGACGTATCGATTAAGGGAAATGGCGTCATAAAGTGAAGGGTGAAAGACAAAACCCCCTGGCAATCAGTAAATGCCAAGGGGTTCGTTATTAATAGATCGCTTCCCAGCCTGCAGGAGTGACGAACAGGCGAATCGCCTTGATTTTGCGGTCGTCCATCAGGGTGAAGTAGTGGCGGTAGTTCGGTGGTACGGAGATCAGATCGCCTGGCTCCAGCTCGACGTCGAAGTAGCGATCATCTTTGCCTTTGATGGCGAAAATACCGTGACCATCGACGCAAAAGCGGCACTCATCGTCTGTGTGGTGATGCTCGCCCTTGAATTTCACCAACAGCTCGTCGAGGTTAGGCGTTTTGTCAGAGAGGACGATAATGTCCGCTGTCAAGTAACCGCGACGTTGGCTGATCGCATCAATTTCCGGCTTGAAGGTGTCGAGAATCTCTTGTTTTTCCTCGTCTGTCGGGCTGTAGTTATCACGGTGCTTCGGATCAAGACGATCCACGCCCCATTTTTCGTAAATGATCTCTTGGGTGTCCAGGAAGGAGACAACTTCCTCGGGTGCTGAGATGTACTCATTGTTGTCGTGAAAACGAATTTGTGCCATCGTTTATTCCTCCTTAATTGGTGGTTGTAGTGGACACGACTGCTTGGCGCAATTGCAGCCAGCGGGCGTGATACTCGAATAGGAATTCAAAAGCTTCCAGGTGGCGCTTGGCCTCGAAGTCATTGCCGCCCCACGTGTAGATACCGTGGTTACGGATGAGTACACCGGGAACTTCTGGTGTGATCACTTTTTCAATTTCGGTAGCCAAGGTCGGAATATCGGCAAAGTTCTCAACAATCGGAACAGTAATGCGCGCGTTTTCTTCCCAGATTCCGAGTCCCTTGATCAGCTCTTGTCCTTGAATGGAGAAGGCTCGTTGTCCAAAGTACAGCTCGGAAATGAGGTTGTTCCACACGGTATGGACGTGGAAGCAAGCACCCGCCTTCGGGAACGATTTGTAGACGACGGCGTGGATGAGCGTTTCCGCGGAAGGCTTGAGCGTAGTTTCATCCACCGGACGCGAGTCTTGATCTACGACCAGATAATCTTCGGGGGACAGCTTGGTTTTGTCTTTGCCGCTTGCCGTTACGGCAAATTGCAAGGGATCGTTTTGTATTTTAATAGAGAGATTGCCGCTGGTGCCGGGAAACCAGTCCCGGCGGGCAAATGTCAGCTTGGCGTCATCCAGACGGCGAAAGGCATCTAGACGTTGTTCGAGTGTTGCAGTCATGAGTTAGACGACCTCCTGTTGGACTTGCTGTAAAATGCGAATCACATCGTGGAACGTAGCGAACTTGCTATGCGACAATTGCAGCTCTTCCGCCTTGTCAGCGAGGAAGTGACGGGCAATCACATAGTCAGCGATTTTGGCTCCAGCCAAATCAGTGATAGAGTCGCCGATGACGATGCGGAAATGGGTTGCTGGATCGTAACGGCGGATGATTGTCGTCTTGCACATGCCGCAGCCGTTCGTGCAATGCTCATCGCACGCGTTGGGCCATGTAATGGTGATGCGCTCTCCGCTGAAATCACTGCCATTGCAGTAGATCGGTACATCGGTAAGATCAAAAGGTGCCAGGATAGGCTCCAGGAAAAAGTCGATGCCACCACTCGTGATCAACAGCTCAATGCCTTCTTCGCGGCAATAGCTCACGAATTCAGCAAATCCCGGGCGAATCGTCGCTTCTTGGACAATGAAATCAATAATGTCCTGGCGCAAGGAGGAGGGCAAGAGTTGAAACAGCTTGCCTACCCCTTCTTGAACGCTTATTTTTTGCGAAAGGATTTGCTCCGTCAAGGCTTCCCACTCAGGGGGAGCAAACTTGCGGACAATCGCTACAATGTTGTCTTTTTCGGTAATCGTTCCGTCGAAATCGCAGAACAGGACGAGCTTCTTGCTCATCGTGCACTACCCCACTTTTCCAGGGCGATCGCCAGTTCTTGTGATTCCGCGGCAGCCTCTTTCAGTGTTCGGCCTGCGGTGACAGCCTCAATCGCGGCGACGAATGCTTTCGCTCCTGCGGTTGCTCCACCGGGATGACCGTGGATTCCGCCACCTGCATTGACAATTTGATCTAGACCGAAGTCTTGATAAAGCTGTGGAACCAGCCCAGGATGAATGCCGGCAGATGGAACCGGGAAGGAACGGCGTACACCATTCAGTGGGTCGGTCAAATGCTTGGCGAGCTGTAACGCTTCTGTCTTGTCCAAGGCGACGTTGCCATATGGAGATGGGAAGAGTACCAAATCTGCACCAGCTACGCGCATCAACGTTCCGAGCAGAAGCGGGGTGGCGATACCGTAGTCAGGTGATGGATAGTAAGCGCCTGCCAATGCTGGATGCGCCATGATCGGTACGTGTACATCTGGATCGGCTGCCAAACGGTGCAGGGCATCGAATCCAAAGGCCAGCACATTGAACAAGAGGCAGTCAGCACCTGCATCTACCGCACGTTTCGCTTTTTCGTTCAGCTCATGCACTGGTCCAGTCAGGTTGGCTGCATAAAGGACGGGCTTGCCTGTTTCGGCTTCTGTCTCCTGGGCGATTTGCTTGAACGCTTTGATCCGTTCGATAAAAGGAGCGCGATCATCTGCAAAGAAGATTTCGTCATCTTTCACCAGATCGACTCCGCCTAAGGCTTGTGCCCGAAATTGCGTCTTCAGGTCATCGAAAGGAAGACCCAGGCACGATTTGAAAATGCTCATCAAGAGTGGACGGTTATGTGCTCCTAAACGTTCGCGCAGACCATCAATGCCGAACTTCGGTCCAGGAAAAGCCTGAAGGAATGAGTCAGGGAAAACGATGTCGACGAGCTTAATTTTGCCATCCATCGACAGTTTGCCGAATATTCCGGTCAACAAGGATGGAATGTCTGCTGTAAAATTGCGGGTCGGATAGCTGACGGTAATCAAACCGCGTGTTTCTCCGTTTTCCAGTGTCGCAAGCGGTGTCGCACTCACGGCTTCACCAAGATACGGCGCTAGCTCAGCTTGCTTGGCAAGCGGCAGGTCCGTCCAGGAACCGACTGTCATGCCGACAGCAATGGCTTGCGCTTTCTTGTTCAAGTCTTTTGCTTGTGTGAGATAGGTGACGAGGATACGTTGTTCACTCATGGTACGTCTCATCCTCCTTGAATGATTAAAAAAAGCCTCCCCATTGAGCGGGGAGGCGGTTGTCGACTATGAAAGCGTCTCGTCTCCTCTCATCTCTCGGGTCAGTAGCCGAAACGAGCCCAAAAGGCTCCATCTCGACTCTTATCCGTTGGAATTAGCACCGTTTCGCTATCCAAGGTACGCATCATCCGCGTACGATTCATGGTATAGCGCCGGTTGCCGGGCATCATAGGGCCAGTCCCTCAGCCAGCTCGCGATAAGAGTTATTCGTTTCCCCCATGATATGACGTTCATTGTCAGGAGTCAATCCTTGTTTTTGCAGTGAATGTGCAGCAGGTTATCAGAAAAATAAGACGAAGGTGAAACTATTTGGCACTTCCTTCGTGGTAAGGGATGAAGGGGTGTGAACGGCTTGGGAAAGTAGGTCTGGAGGATGTGTACCGGCTGCATGTAAACGATATTTACCGCTATCTTTTCCGGCTGACACAGGAAACCTTTTGTCGCGCCTACTCTTCCTTGGACGACTACCGTGGGGAAAAAGTACGGCCTTGGCTGTTCAAAACGGAGTGCGAATCTACAGAGCCGTCCTCACCGGACCTACCAAAGAACTGCTGAAGCTCAAGGCCGAAAAGTCGATAACAGCAGCGTTTCTAGGCAAGATAGACTGGTGGAATTGGGAGCGACCTGCGGCATCGGGAACACAATACAGCTACTGATAGCAAGGTGCGAATTTTTGCACAAAAGGGTGTTGACATCGCGGAAGCGTTGGTTGTATGATTCAAACTAAATCAAAAACCGAATACGTTTTGGATACCTTATCCAGAGAAGGTGGAGGGACTGGCCCGATGATACCCGGCAACCGACATGACGCCATTCAGACGCGAGGAAGCGACTGATTGACAGGCGACATGCACGGTGCTAATTCCTGCAGAAACAAAAGTAGTCTGGAAGATAAGGGGGACATCAACACGGTTCTTACACGTGACGACAGCGACCTCTTTTCTTCGGGAAAAGAGGTCTTTTTATTGCTTCAGGTACTCAAACAAAACAAGTAGAGATAGAGGAAAAATACGTAGAGGGGAGTTTTGGAATCATGGCATATCGCGCATTGACTGAACAGGAAGCAGTGGAGTACGTAAAAGGAATACCAGGTCTTTTTAGCGAAGGAGCAGAGCTGACCAGCCGTGAAATCGGGGATGGCAATCTCAATCTGGTTTTTGACATTCAGGAGTTGGCAACCGGTAAGAGCGTTATTGTCAAACAAGCACTGCCTTTTGCCCGCGTCGTGGGAGAATCTTGGCCACTTACGATTGATCGGGCTCGTATCGAGAGCGAGGCACTCCGCATTCAGCACAAATACGTTCCAGACTTGGTGCCGCAGGTGTATCATTTCGATGGGGAACTTGCGTTGACTGTCATGGAAAACGTCGGGGACCACATCATCATGCGCAAAGGTCTGATCGAAGGAAAGCGGTACCCACTATTCGCGAAGCAAATTGGTCGTTTTCTCGCGCAAACCTTGTTCTTCACCTCCGATCTGGGCGCGCATCCGTACGATAAAAAAGCGCTAGTCGGAACATTCATAAATCCAGAATTATGCAAAATCACGGAAGATCTCGTCTTTACCGATCCGTATGAAAATGCGCCTACCAACGACTTCAACCCGTTGATTCGCCGGGAAGTCGAGGCGATCTGGAACAACAGGCCGCTGAAGCTGGAAATCGCCAAGCTGAAATACGATTTCCTTACGCGCTCGGAAGCGCTGCTGCATGGTGACTTGCATACGGGAAGTATTTTCATCACGGAAAACAGCTTGAAAGCAATCGATCCAGAGTTCGCTTACTACGGTCCAATCGGTTTTGACATCGGGGCGGTCATTGCCAATCTATTGCTCAACTACGCAGGACAGCACGGTTTGCAAAAAGATCAAGGAGAACGGGAAGCGTACCGCGAATACTTACTTGAAACGGTCGAGGATGTCTGGAATGAATTCGTTTCGCAATTCGTTCAGCTCTGGCACAAGCAAGCCAAAGAGCGCAGCGCCCATGTCGAGGGACTGTGGCAAAGCTACGTGAAGCGCTTGATTCAGGATACAGCAGGCTATGCCGGATGCAAAATCTTGCGCCGTGTCATCGGCTTGGCAGGCGTAGCGGACCTGAATGCCATTGAAGACGACCAGACTCGCGCAGAAGCAGAGCGTCTGGCTCTCTCGATTGGAGAAGCGCTGATTCTCGGTCGCGGCGGCATCGACGAATCGACAGATATCACGGACATCGTACGCACTGTGACCGAACGTTACTATCAGGAGGCTACAACAGTATGACAACCAGCACCCAATTGGCACCTGTTAAGTGGGAGAATGACGCATTGGTCTTGCTAGACCAGACGCGTCTGCCAGTAGAAACGATCTATTTGAACTTGACTACCTCCGAGCAAGTATGGGGTTCCATTCGTCGCTTGGAAGTACGAGGCGCACCGGCGATTGGCATGGCGGCGGCTTACGGGCTCTACCTTGGTATTCGTGGCAGTGAAGCGAGTAACTACGACGAGTTTTGGCAGGAACTGAACCAGCAGGCAGACTACCTGGGCTCTTCCCGTCCGACAGCCGTGAATCTGTTCTGGGCGTTGGATCGCATCAAAGCTCGTGTTGAAAAAGAAAGCGGAGCGTCGATTGCCGAGTTGAAGGCGGCTGTGCTCGATGAAGCACTGACGATTCAAAAGGAAGACGCTGAAGTATGCCGGACCATTGGAGAGCATCTGCTCACTCTGTTGCATGACGGTATGGGAATTCTCACGCACTGTAATCCAGGCGCATTGGCTACAGCAGCGTACGGTACGGCTACCGCTCCATTTTATTTGGCAAAGGAACGCGGCTGGAACCTGAAGGTGTACGCGGACGAAACCCGTCCTGTCCTGCAAGGCGCTCGTCTTACTGCATTTGAATTGCAGCAAGCAGGGATTGATGTGACGCTGATCTGCGACAACATGGCGGCGATGGTTATGTCCCAAGGGAAAGTAGAGGCTGTCATCGTGGGTACAGACCGCGTAGCAGCGAATGGCGATGTCGCCAACAAAATTGGTACGTATGGGGTAGCGGTATTGGCAAAAGCTCACGGCATTCCTTTTTACGTGGCAGCTCCTTTGTCCTCCGTCGATCTGGACACTCCGACAGGCGCAGATATTCCGATTGAAGAGCGTCCAGCCGAGGAAATTACCCATGGCTTGGGCAAACAGGTAGCTCCAGACGATATCAAGGTGTACAATCCTGCGTTCGATGTAACGCCTGCGAAGTACATTACAGCGATCGTCACGGAGACAGGCATTTTCAAGCCGGACGAGATCGGCAATAGCAAACCATAAAAGAATGATTGATAAGCGTTCGCCCTGTTGTTACTGGCGGGCGCTTTTTTGCTCATTTTGGCGTTTTCCAGTAAAATATCCAAGAAAAGGGGAGATTCGTATGCAAACGATTCAACGGATAGCAATCAATGAAGATACATACTTGAAACAATTAGAATTAGCAGATGCTGAGGAGTTATTTTTGCTTACGGATTCGAACCGGGAGAATCTTATGGAATGGCTGCCGTGGCTGAATTATACGAAGAAGGTAGAGGATTCTCGCCAATTCATCCAAGCGACGATCCATCAGTACAACGATAATCGCGGCATCAACTACGGCATTTGGTACCAAGGACGTCTGGCTGGTACAGTCGGCGTACATACGGTGGATTGGATCAACAAAAAGACGTCTATTGGCTACTGGCTGGGATCACAATTTCAAGGCAAAGGCCTGATGACAGAAGCAGTGGCGACCTACTTGGATGTATTGATCTTCGGGTCATGGGATTTGGAAAAAGTAACGATTCAGGCTGCTACGGAAAACGATAAGAGCAGATCGATTCCAGAACGATTAGGGTTTCAACTGGAAGGGATACTCCGCCGGAATGAATTCCTTTACGATCATTACGTGGATCATGCCACTTACAGCCTGCTAAAAGAGGAATGGCTTGACTGGAAAACCGATAAAAAATAGTAGATTGAACTGTATGCTTCGATTGACAATGAAAATTCTGTCAATTACGATGGTGAAGACAGATCAAGAGGGCTGCGTGTGATTCGCAAGCCCTTTTTTAGTCGTGCTGTTAGGTATGAATAAATAGAGGTGATTTACATGCAGACACTACGGCAATTATCTTGGTTTTTCCGTGCCTATTGGAAACGGTACGTCATTGGAATCTCTGTGTTGTTTATTATTGATGTCCTCATGCTTTGGCCGCCGAAATTAATCGGGGACACGGTGGATTCGATTCGCAACAGTTCCCTGACAAACGCTGACTTGACGCAAACAGTGGTCATCTTGCTCGTTTTGGGTGTTAGCTTGTATGGATTGCGGTTTCTCTGGCGGTTCTTGTTAAATGGGGGGGCCCTGATACTGGAGAGGACGTTGCGCGAGCGACTGTTTGCCCATTTGACGAGAATGACCCCGTCGTTTTTTCATCGCAAACGCAGTGGGGATCTGATGGCCGTCGCTACCAACGACATTCCTGCCATTGAACAAACAGCTAGTACAGGGGTGCTTACGCTTGTCGATGCGCTGTTCATGACCTTGTTAACGCTGGGCGTCATGGTGACCGCGATTGATTGGAAGCTGACGCTGGCTGCACTGATCCCGATGCCGTTTTTGGCTTGGTCAACGGCGTACTATGGAAGGTTGCTGCATGAGCGCTTTTACTTAGCGCAGGAAGCCTTCGGAGAGATGAATGATCATGTTCAACAATCCGTATCGGGCGTTCGGGTATTGAGAGCATTTGTTCAGGAAAAGGCCGATATCGAGGCATATCGACGGGTCAGTGAAAAAACGTTGGAGCGAAATGTGAGCGTTTCGCGGATCGACGCCCTGTTCGAGCCAACAATCGCGATTATTATTGGCTTCAGCTTTTTGATCGGGCTGGGCTATGGGACGTATTTGGTGTTCACCAGCGTCATCTCCTTAGGGGATTTGGTTGCGTTCAATTTATACTTGGGACTTTTAATTTGGCCGATGTTCGCCTTTGGTTGGCTAGTCAATGTGTTGCAGCGCGGTGGTGCTTCCCACAAGCGTTTTACAGAGCTAATGGTGGAGCAGCCAGATGTGGCGGAGGCAGCGAATCCGGTCACGAGCCAAATCGCCAATACCGTAGAAGCACGCCATTTTTCCTTTACGTATCCGGGGACTGACAAGCAGGCACTCACCGACATCTCGTTTCGTTTGGGTGAAGGAGAGACGCTTGGGATTGTCGGACGGACAGGAAGCGGCAAGTCGACGCTATGCCGTGCTTTATTGCATCAAAATCAGATGAAGGAACAAGCTCTGTTTATCGGGGGCATCCCGATTGAGGGACTTGCTTTCGATACGCTGCGAGAAAAAATCGGCTATGTGCCTCAGGAGCATTTGCTGTTCTCACGGACGATTGCAGAAAATGTTACATTCGGGAAACCACAAGCGACGACCGAAGACGTGATGCATGCTTTGGAGCTTGCGGAGATGAAGAGAGATCTGGCGCAATTCAGAGATGGATTGCAAACCATGGTTGGAGAGAAGGGGGTCACCCTCTCCGGTGGGCAAAAACAGCGCATTTCCATTGCGCGCGCTCTTTTGATGGATGCGGGTATCTTGATTCTCGACGATTCTTTATCGGCTGTGGATGCGCGGACCGAGGAGAGTATCCTGCGTCATCTGAGACAGGAACGCGCAGATAAAACGACGATTATTACCGCTCATCGTCTGTCTGCCGTACAGCATGCACAACTGATTCTCGTGCTGGATGAGGGGCAGATCGTCGAGCGGGGGACACATGACGAGCTGATGCAGCGCAACGGCTGGTATGCAGAACAGTACCGTCGTCAGCAAATGGAACAGGATGTGGCTGGTTGAGAGAGGGGGAAAGCGTTTCATGAGCAAAGAAAATGTATGGGGGCGTTTGACCGAGTACGCCAGGCCATTTCAAAAGCAAATACTGGGAGCGCTGTTCCTGCTCTTGCTGGGAACGAGTGCAGAGTTGGCGGGTCCTTTTTTAGCCAAGGTCATCATTGATAATCACATCCTAGCGATCCAAAAGCCTTGGTATCAACTGGACGAAGTGCCACCACAAGCAGCGGGGCAGGTCGCCTCACTGAACGGTACGAACTATATTCGTGAAGATGTTGCAGCAAAGACGGGTATTGCTTTGGATAGTATCCGTCAAAAAGAAGGAACCGTGCTGACAGAAGGCACGACCTATTACTTGGTTTCCGGCAAGGTGAATCCAAACACAGAGAAGCAATTCACTCCGATTGCGCCAGAAAACGGCAGGGAACGCTTCGAGGTAACAACGAAGGATCAATCAGGTCAAAAGATGACCTCCACAGGCATTCGGCTGACCGTTGAGGAAGTCAAGGCGATGTATCAGGGGGATGTCCTGCCTATTGTCTGGCTGTCCGCAGGTTATGGAGCACTGATCTTGCTCTCAGCAGGATTCAATTACGTCCAGATTTTGTGGCTGCAAAAGATCGCGCAGCGCATCATTCAGCAAATGCGGATGAAGCTGTTTATCCATTTGCAAAAGCTCCCGGTTGCCTTTTTTGATAAAACGCCAGTGGGTGCGCTTGTTTCCCGTGTGAGCAATGATACAGAAGCCATTCGTGAGCTGTATGTGAGTGTACTCGCGACGTTTGTGCAGAATGGTCTTTATTTGATCGGAATCTTGATCGCGCTCTACATCTTGCAGCCTGAGCTCGCTCTCTTCTGCTTTTTGACGGTGCCAGTGCTCGTACTGTTAGTCTACGTGTATCAAAAGTACAGCTCTCGCTACTATGCGGTGATTCGAGCGAAGCTCGGTGATATGAATACAACGATCAATGAAATGATCCAGAACATGACGATCGTGCAGGCTTTTCGTCGGGAGAAAGGTGTGCAAAAGGAGTTTGCTGATGTAAATGAAGACTACTTCAAGGTGCGGATGAAAGAAATTAATCTCGAATCCTTGCTTTTGCGCCCAGCGGTAGATCTGATCTGGAAAATTTCCTTGACCCTGATCGTCTGGTATTACGGCTCGAGTTCCTTCCACAGCGCGATTTCCTTTGGTGCGCTTTTTGCTTTTGTTGATTACATGGGGCGTTTTTTCGAGCCGATCAACATGATCATGAATCGGTTGTCACAAATGCAGCAGGCGACCATTTCAGCGGGGCGCGTCTTCGAAATTATGGATGAGACCACGGAGAAGAGAGAAGCTGGTGCACAAATCGAGCGCCCGCGTGGAGAGGTTGTTTTTGATAACGTATCTTTTGCTTATCAGGGTGACGATTACGTCTTAAAAAACGTCTCCTTTACGGCGCAGCCTGGTCAGACGATTGCACTGGTAGGGCACACTGGATCGGGAAAAAGCTCTTTGATGAATTTGCTGCTCGGGTTCTATCCGGTGACGAAAGGGAGCATTTTGATCGACGGGCAAGATATGAGACAGATTGATACGCACTCGCTGCGCAGTCATGTCGGACTGGTTTTGCAGGACCCGTTCTTGTTTACGGGAAGCATTGGATTCAATATTCGCATGTACAACGATACGATTACGGATGAAGAAGTGAAGCGGGCGGCAAAAGCTGTACGTGCTGACGAATTCATTTCCAAGCTGCCGGGCAGTTATGACGAGCCAGTCGTCGAGCGAGGCATGACGCTATCGGCAGGCCAACGCCAACTGATCTCTTTTGCACGTGCATTGGCTGCTGATCCCGCGATGCTGATCTTGGATGAAGCAACGGCAAGCATTGACAGTGAAACAGAGCTAGCCATTCAGGAAGCGTTGCATGTACTATCAAAAGGTAGGACGACATTCATCATTGCCCATCGCTTGTCGACGATTCAGCACGCCGACCAGATTCTTGTTTTGTCCCGTGGAGAAATCATGGAGCGAGGTACACATGATGAACTCATGGTGAAAAATGGTCTTTATCAAAAAATGTATCAGCTTCAACAGGGGAGTGCTTCCGTAGAGAGTGCTTAGTAGGGAGCTAGGAAGGAGAAACAACACCATGTCACAGTCACGTTACACCTTTTGGGTGTTGATTTTGGTTGTCGGCATTGCGGGGTTAAGCCAAGGCTTGACGATCCCGATGCTGACGGTTTTATTGGAAAAACAAGGTGTTTCATCCGTGATGAACGGACTCAACGCCGCTGCCTTGTATATTGGAATGGTCATGGTCAATCCATTTTTGGAAATCCCACTGCGGCGCATTGGATACCGATCCACAATATTATGGGGGTTGCTGCTGGTGACGATCGCAACAGCGCTCATCCCGATGTTCAGCCATTTGGCGGTCTGGTTCGTATTACGTTTACTGATGGGAGTGGGCGATAGTGGTTTACATTACGCCAGCCAAATGTGGGTGACCAAGATCGCAGCCCCCGAGAATCGAGGACGCGATCTTTCCATTTACGGGCTGGCATATGGCGTGGGCTTTAGTATTGGTCCATTAGGCTTAAGCGTGCTCCATTTGGGGATTTGGGTACCATTTGGCGGCTTGCTCGTTCTGTATCTGATTGCCTTCTTATTATTATCCCGGATCAAAGATGAGTTCCCTGCACAGATCGAACAAACGGAAAAGAAGCAAAACAAATACGCATTTGTTTTGCGACTGGCCTGGCTGGCGCTGATTCCTTCGTTTTTGTTCGGATTCATGGAGACGTCGCTCAACGGCAGTTTTCCCGTTTATGCCTTGCGTACTGGCTTGTCTGTTGAATGGGTTTCCTTGATCCTTCCGTCGTTTGTCGTGGGAAGTATTATTTTGCAGATGCCGCTGGGGGCATTGAGTGACCGTTTAGGTCGCAAGCAGGTCATGCTCGCGTGTGCGCTTGTAGGGGGATTGGCCTTCTTCCTGTTCCCGTTTGCAGGTGAAAACGTATGGCTGATGATGCTGTTGTTGGCTATAGCTGGAGCGGCTGTCGGTTCCTTTTACTCGTTAGGTTTGGCTTTTTCGGCAGATATTTTACCAGCATCGATGGTTCCTACCGCAGGAATTATCGCGGGCGTCAATTTTGGTGTCGCCAGTATTTTGGCTCCGAATGTGAATGGCCTGCTGATAGACGTGTGGGAGCCGTGGACGATCTTTTGGCTGATGGGATCGCTGCTCATTGTTTTCGCGGCAGCTTGCCTGTTTTTCAAACAAAAGGCAATCCAAGAACAGACGTATTCGATGCCCTTGCAAAAACAGGGGTAAAAACAAGGATGGATAAGCTTCGCCAAGCTTTTGGCGAGGCTTTTATTTTTTTGCCCAAAAAAGCATAAACGGGCATCAAGGTGGGAAGCGTATGAATAGTAAGTAGAACAGCATGATTGGAAGGGGTTACCCGATGCTGACACCATGCATTTTCAGAAGAGGCATTGCCTGGATCTTATTTTTCGTGCTCAGTCTGGTAATCATCCCGTTTTTCTCAGATGACGGCCAGGCTCCGACACCGTCTGCACCTGCCACTACAAATGCAACTTCGCAGCCATAGCTTTGCCCTTGTGTTCACGAAAAAAAGACACGCCACTTACGAAGGCGTGTCTTTTTGCTGTAGTGTTAGCGGGTGACAAAATTTTGGGTGAAATATGGGCGGCCATCTTTGATCAGGATACCGACGCCGAGCTGCTTGAAATTTGGAGAGAGCAAGTTTTGACGATGCCCTGCGGAGTTCATCCAGCTCATGTGGGCTTCGATCCCGTCTAGCTGTCCGTAGGCAATGTTTTCACCAGCTGCGCTGTAACGAATGCTGGCTTGCTTCAAACGATCAAACGGACTTCCCGTAGATGGGGAGGTATGGTTGAAAAAGTTATTCTGGGCCATGTCTTGGCTGTGTGCTCTGGCCACTGCTGCAACTTGTTCATCCCACGTGATAACGGGCAGCTTGGCACGTTGCCTTGCCACGTTGAGCAAGTCCAAATTTTGTTTCTCGTATGCGAGCGCTGCCTGCTTCATCTGTGCGTCTGTCAGTTTCGGCAGTTCAGGTAATTTCGTATAGGAAATGGGATACATCAAGCCAATCGCAATAGTGGCAAAATGCTCAGGAGTAGAGATGCGCACCCCTGCGACCTTATTTCCACCCAGCTGATCGATAGAGAAGGTGATCGCCTGATTGTTTTGGAGATAGGTCGGATGAGTAAGGGTATTTTTTTGGATACGCAGACTCGGGTTGATCGTCAGCGTATTTTGCGGTGCACCCCAGCTGTTTTGTAGGTCTTTTGTAGTAGAGCCAATCGTGATGCCATTCAGATTCAGCTTGGCTCCATTGGTAAACAACGTCACGACTTTGCCGTTTTGCAGGCCGACTTGAATATAGTTGTTCAAATCTTGATTGTAAATCCACCATTCCACGCCCGTATGACTTGGATCAATGCGGGCAGGCTTGCCTAATATTTGTTCTACCTGTGCTGTGCTCATTCCTAGCTGAAGGTTATAAACGACATTCGTTTTAACGGCTGCTGCTTGAGGGGCAGCAGATGCAGCTGAAACAGGAAGGACAGGGGCAACGTGGCCGAGCAGAGCCAGCGAAAGGCTCAGGGCGAGGATGCTGGTTACTTTCTGTTTTCGCATGTATCTTCCTCCTCGGTTGGATAGGATCTGCCTTGTTGGTAATGGTATCGGCAGGAAGCTCCTACAAAAATAGGGACCAAGGATGCAAAAATAAAACCCCCGCTATAGAGCGGAGGTTATGGTCGACGATCCCGGATGACATACGTTTTGGCGATCAGATCATGCCAGCCTTGCTTACGTGGGTGCCATGCAACCCATAGATAGCCCAGTCCGAATACGAGTGAAGCGACGAATTTGCCGATGACTTCTCGTAAAAATACCTGTCCGCCAGACAGATTGCCTCGCGCCTGTCTGGCACTGATGACACGGATGCCTGTGATCAGCTTTCCCAAGGTTTGTCCGGTCCACCAGGTCAGCAAGATCATATAGAGGAGATCAAACAACGCCTCTACCAAATCGATGAAATGAAAAGAGGCGTATGGAACGGCAAAAAAACGTCGTAATGGATTGAAAATGAGGTAGCTAATGCCGATCAAGAACATCGAATCAAGGAGCGACGCCACCACACGAATCCAGAAGCCAGCATACAAATGTTGTGGTTGTGCTTCTGAATATGGATCAAGGGAATCAGGATCATGTGCTTTTTCTTCGTCGGGAAGCTGGTTCATAAGAAGCCACTCCTTTTTTGTTTTAACAGGCTAAGGCATGAACTGATACAGCAGGCGAGGTGAACTTTGGCGGTCCCATATTCGATTGAGACCAAGCGGATCAGGATTCGACCAATACTGCTTCATGCTGAATAACAGCTTGCTGATGGAGAGTTGGTCCGCATAGCGTATGACCATGGCTTCTTTTTCTCCAGACAAAGAGAGGGCATAGCGTGTCGCTTCCTCCAAATCGCCGAATTCATCGATGAGCCCCAAGCGTTTTGCTTGCTCACCGGAATAGACACGGCCGTCAGCGATTTCCAGCACGCGTTGACGGGAGAGGTTGCGGCCCTTGACGATGACGTCGACGAAATTGTTGTAGCTTTCGTTGACGAGTGTTTGGAAAATGTGCCGTTCTGGGTCCGTCAGTGGCCGGGCTGGACTGCCGATGTCCTTGAAGCGTCCGCTTTTGATCGCGTATTGATGTACACCTAGCTTGTTCGCAGCTTCACTATAGTTAAACAGATTGAAAATGACGCCGAGGCTGCCGGTTAGTGTGTTGGGATTGGCAAAAATCGCATCGCCTGTTGTGGCCAAGTAATAGCCGCCTGACGCTGCTGTGGAACCCATGCTGACGACAATAGGAAGATTGCGAACCTGCTTGAGCCGCAGCAAGCGTCTGTGCAGTTCATCGGTAGCGACGACCTCTCCCCCTGGACTATCAATGCGAAGGACCACGGCTTTCACCATCTCATCCTCTTCAATTCGGCGTAGCTGTTCAGTCAATAGCTCCGTCATCGAAGGCAGCCCGGCGTTATTTTGTTGCCCCGAAATAACGCCGTTTACAAATAGCTGCACAATTTTGCTGTTGCCATAGCCCGATACCACATTTTCTTCCCAAGCGAACCCAGGATGGTCGACGAGATCTGTATAAGTCCCGTAAATACCCTCCACCAAAAGCCCTAATAGAAAAACGACCAGTACGATTACGAGCGCGACCCATTTTTTTCGATGCATGAAAACCACCTCACACTTAGCATGAGCCGTCGAGGGCAGAGTTACGCATAGGACTAGCACTGGAAAAAATGGGAATGAGGTAGGCTGATAGTAAATTCATGCAATCTTTTGACTATTGCGGTAAAATGAAATCACAAGAACTACAAGCTTGTTTTATCGCAATAGGGGGACAGACAAATGATTATACAGGTGTCGGATTTGACGAAGAACTACGGCGATCTGAAAGTGTTGAAAGGCATTACGACTCAGGTAGCAGAAAAGGAAGTAGTCTGTGTCATTGGTCCGTCTGGCTCGGGCAAGAGCACGTTTTTACGTTGCTTGAATCAGCTGGAGGAAATGAGCGGCGGAAGGATTGTCATCAACGGACATGATTTGTCAGACCCCAAGACCGATATTAATAAAGTCAGAGAAGAGGTCGGGATGGTCTTTCAGCGCTTTAATCTCTTTCCGCATAAAACGGTGCTGGAAAACGTCATGCTGGCCCCTGTAAAAGTGAAGAAAATGTCCCAGGAAGAAGCCCGCAAGCAAGGCTTGGTTCTCTTGCAGAAGGTGGGGCTCCAGGATAAGGCCGATGTGTATCCCGAGCGGCTGTCTGGCGGGCAGATGCAACGAGTCGCAATCGCAAGGGCGCTCGCCATGAATCCAAAGGTTATGCTGTTTGATGAGCCGACATCCGCCCTAGACCCGGAGCTGGTAGGAGAGGTGCTTGCCGTCATCAAAAATTTAGCCAAAGAAGGCATGACAATGGTAGTCGTTACACACGAAATGAATTTTGCCAAGGAAGTGGGCGACCGCATCATTTTTATGGATCAGGGTATCATCATGGCAGAAGGTCATCCCAGCGAGGTTTTTGGCAACAGCAGTAACGATCGCTTACGCTCGTTCTTGGGCAAGGTATTGGCGTAAAAAAAAGGCACCAGTTGCTTCGTTTCGTTTCATGAAAAACGAGGCACTGGTGCCGTATTATTTTGCTGCATCCAACAATTGACTGACCGTGACAAACCGATAGCCCTGCGAACGCAAATCCGTGATGAGCTCCCGAAGCGCAGCGACTGTTTGCCGTTGGTTCAGACCCCCATCATGAAACAGGATGATATCCCCGGAGGAGACATTGCTTTTGACGCTTTTGGCAATGACATTAGCCGTGCGTGCCAAAGACCAATCACGAGGATCAATGGACCAGTGAATGATGTCGTAGCCACTGGATTGAACCGCATTCATGACGTCATGTGTCAGGATGCCGTAGGGTGGACGGTAGTATTGCGCCAAAATGCCGGTCGTCTTCAAAATGGAGCGCTCTGCATGCTTGATGTCTTCGTACACTTCATGCTCGGTCAGCTTGTTCAGGTCAAAATGGTGGTAGCCGTGGTTGCCGATTTCATGCCCGGCCTTGTAAATCCACTGCATGACCTTTGGATGCTTGTCCACTTGTGAGCCAAGGACAAAAAACGTAGCGCGAACATTGTACTGGTGCAGCACCTCAAGAATTTTGGGCGTGTAGATAGCATCCGGCCCATCATCAAAAGTGAGGGCGACGACCTTTTTCTCTGTGTCGATTCTGTGGATCGGCTCATACGAAGGTAGTGTTTGCTGGGCAAAGGTAGGTAGAGTGCCGTAGCCAAGAAGGCAGGCGAAAAGCAAGGCGTACCGTATGCATTTGCGCATGAACAATCGCCTCCTTCTTCTGGGATGTGATTAGGTTCACCTCCTGCCAGGGAAAACATGCTACCAAAAGAAAACAGCGGTCAGAGTAGGTGGCGGTTATGTTAAAATGGAAGAACCGTACATAGGAGAGGAGAGAGTTTGGTGGAACTCCGCGGTATTTTGCAAGGACTAACACACGAGTACCATGGAGGGGACAAGCCGGTAGACTACTATTTGAATATCGGTGAAGATCGCCTTCCGCTTAATGAATGGCTGGGCAGTGAATTGACGATTTCGTTTTTGGGCGAAAAAAATTGCATTGCCTGTGGCCGCAAAACAAACAAGACGTTTAACAGCGGGTATTGCTATCCCTGTTTTACCAAACTGCCAGAAAATGACTTGTGCATCGTCAAGCCGCATGAATGTCATTTTGACTTGGGGACTTGCCGGGACGAGAGCTTCGGCGAGAGATATTGCATGATTCCTCATTTTGTCTATCTGGCAGTATCGAGTGATATAAAGGTAGGATTGACTCGCAAGCATAATGAATTGAGACGCTGGGTGGATCAAGGTGCGATTCGCGCGATTCCGATTGCGGAGCTTCCCACTCGTCGGATGGCTGGGGAGCTTGAATTCCATTTGAGTCAGTTTTTGCCGGACAAGACCAACTGGCGCAAAATGCTCAAGGGAGATGTGAAGGAAATTGACTTGCTCGCCATGCGTGACGAAGTGTACGGTCATTTTCCTGAACAGTTTAAAGCATTCCAATATCGCGAGGACGAATGGGTAGATATTGCCTATCCGATCTTGGAGTCACTAGATAAAATTAATTCCAAGACACTCGATAAAGAAGAACAGCTCGGCGGGCGATTGATCGGTGTGAAAGCACAGTATTTGATTTTTGACAATGGTGTATTCCAGACGAGAAAGCACGCTGGCTACCAAGTCGAGATCAAAGCAAAACCGTCTGCATAATGACGTGCAAACTCCTCACACTAGGACATGTGAAGGAGGATGGGCAGATGGATGAGCATATTGAGTACACCATGCCTTTAACCGGGACACTGGCTGAGGCTGAGGAAGACCAGAATGCCAAACAACTAGGGGTGCCCTTCTCGCCGCTTTCGCAAATGTGGCAGGTAAATCCGGATGCTCGGACGAATGAAGAAGAGACTGCGAAAAGCAGGCGCAATGAAAGCAACATGTCGCAATAGCAGCTTACGTATGAACGACAGCCAGAAGACAGTGATGGCTGTCGTTTTTGTTTAGCACGTTGAATACGTGAGGAGGCAGAGGTATGCGAGTCTGGTTGCATTCTTTTTGGGTAGCGATGGTGCTAATCGGTTGCATGTGGGGGATGTACGAAATCGGGGCAAAGCAGATCGGAAATATGAATACGAAAAAAGCAGCACTTGAAACGCCGGTTACTTCCACACAAGCGAGTCAGAAGTTGGTGGACCGTGACGCCGTTGTTGAAGCGTTTGATTGGACAGACGACAAGGGTGTGGGCCTCGAGTATAACGAAGCTGAGCTGTTACAAATGCAAAAAGATCCGGACAACCATAACTACAAAAAAGTTCTCCGCCGTTTTGTGCAGAGTGAGTTGAAAACGGAAATCGAGAGCTTTCAAACGATAGGCAGTCAATTAAATCCCAGGAGAATTCTTGTAGCGACGACAGACGGTATGCTGTACGAGGTGACGATGAAAAAAAGGAGTAATCATCGGCAAATGTGGACGGTAGAAAGGTACAACATGACGGCTGGATATAGGACGGATGTGGAGCAAGAGCAAGACCTGCTGCCGGAAGATATGTATCCAACCTATCGTGTGATGGAGCTAGCCGAAGCCGATTTGCAAATCCAAGCGTGGGCCAAGCCGCTTATTCAAAATAGTCAGGGCCATACATTTAACACCGCTCTAAATGGCAAAACCTATCTCTTGATCAAAACATCCCAGAGCGAAACAGATTCGGTGGAGATTGAGGGAATTAGAATCTGGGTGGAAGAAATGCTCGTCCATTATCAAACATATGAATTTGGACAAGGGGCAGATCGTTCCATACTTAATAACTACTTGCTGATTGAAGTGCCGGAAACTGCAGGATCTGGCGTGACGTTTTACAATACGGTAACCGTTGTCCGCTAGGTGTACTTCTTTTACAATGAAAGAAACGACGACATAAACCGAAAGCGAGGAAATACATATGACGATGAAAGCCTACCTGTACAATAAATGTGATACATGCCGCAAAGCGAAAAAATGGCTCACGGATCAAAATATTACCTTTGAAGAAATTCCGATTGTTGATGCACCGCCGTCCAAAGAAGAGCTACGCCAAATTTGGCAGACAAGCGGTCTCGATTTACGCAAGTTTTTCAATGTGAGTGGTGTCCATTACCGCGAGCTAGGCTTGAAGGACAAGCTTCCTGCGATGTCAGAGGATGAAATGCTTGAACTGTTGGCTTCCAATGGCAAGCTGATCAAACGGCCTCTTATTGCAAGCGATCGTACCGTAACCCTTGGTTTCAAAGAAGAAGAACTGGAGAAGGCATGGGGAGGGAAGGCATGATGCGCCAACCTTCCAAAAGACTGAACCATCTTACCGCCGATATTTTTTCAGAGATGGAGGCTCGCAAAAGGGAAGCTGCCAAAACAAGAACGGTATACGACTTGAGCATCGGCAGTCCTGATCAGCAGCCTGACGAGAATCTCCTTCAAACGTTAATCCATGCCATCCAGCAACCAACTGCTTTTCGCTATCCATTGAGCGACGGAACGGCGGCCTTCCGAGAAGAGGTCGCCCGCTGGTATCAATGTCGTTTTGGGGTGGAGCTGGCGCCAGATGGGGAGGTTCATTCCTTGATGGGATCACAGGATGGATTGGCTCACTTTGCTTTGGCATGGACCGATCCTGGAGATATCGTCCTCGTACCTGATCCCGGGTATCCGATCTACGAAGGCAGCGTTCATTTGGCGGGAGCTGTCCCATACCGGATGCCACTGCGGGCAGAAAATGGATTTTTGCCAAAGCTGACAGACATTCCAGAGGAGATTGCCGCTCGTGCTACGTTCATGATTCTGAACTATCCGAATAATCCGGTTTCCGCGGTCGCTACCCTTGCCTTTTTTGAAGAGGTCGTGGCTTTTGCCAAGCGTTTTGACATTATCGTGGTTCATGATTTGGCATATTCGGAGATGGTGTTTGACGGCTATCAAGCGCCGAGCTTTTTGCAAGTGTCAGGAGCGAAGGATGTAGGAATCGAATTTAATTCGTTTTCCAAGAGCTTTAACATGGCAGGTTGCCGGATCGCTTACGTTGTAGGGAATGCAGACATCATTAAGCCGCTTGCGATTGTAAAATCCAATATCGATTACGGCGTCTTTTTGCCTGTACAGCAAATGGCCATTGAGGCTTTGCGAAGGGATCGGGAATCGGGTGGGAAAAACACAGTCGCACCCGTTTACCAAGAACGGCGTGATGTGCTGCTGGGGGCATTGGCACAGGCAGGATGGAGCATTCCATCTCCCAAGGCGACCATGTTCGTCTGGGCAGCTGTACCGAACGGCTGGACGTCACGAGAGTTTGCCTTCGCTGTACTGGAGAAAGCCGGAGTCGTGGTCGTTCCGGGAAGTGCCTTCGGCGAAGAAGGAGAAGGGTATGTACGAATTGCTCTCGTTCAACCTCCCGAAATCCTGTTAGAGGCAGTGGCTGCCATCGATCAATCCGGGATTCTTCGTATGAAAACAAGTGTGTAGCGGTTGAAGTCCAAAAAGAGGGGATGAGCTTTCATGCGTTTGCACGAAGAAATGCCTGACTTTCCTGGGATTACGGAGTGGATCAACGGGCAAGCTACCAAAGCTGATTTGGCTGGAAGTCCTGTTTTGGTGCATATCTGGTCCGTCAGTTGTTACATGTGCAAGGAATCGATGCCAAGCATAAACGAATGGCGAGACCAATACGCTGCTAACGGTTTGAAGGTCATTGGAATTCATACGCCTCAATCGGAAAAAGATACAGACATCGAGATGATCAAGAAGGCGATTGCAGAACAACATTTGACACACCCTATTGCAATCGATAATGATAGAGAGACAGCCGATGCATTCCAGAATGAATACGTCCCCGCTTTTTATTTGTTTGACGAGGCTCTTCAGTTACGTCATTTTCAGGCAGGAGAGAAGGGTCTCCAACTGGTAAAAAAACGCTTGTTCAGAATTTTGGGGATCGAAGAGGAATCCTAGAATGTTCGTCTAATTATGTATGTGTAATGGATTGTACCCGATAGGAGGATATGTAAACGATGGAATTCCCGAAAAATCTACGTTACAGTGAAGAGCATGAGTGGGTGCGAGTAGAAGGAAACAAGGCGTACATCGGAATCACTTCTTTTGCTCAATCAGAGCTGGGTGACATCGTGTTTGTCGAATTGCCTGAGGTAGGCACGACAATCCAACAGGATGAGCCGTTTGGCAGCGTGGAATCGGTAAAAACCGTTTCTGAGCTGTACGCTCCTGTGACTGGTAAAGTAGTAGAAGTAAATGGCGAACTGGAAGATGCACCTGAACTGGTTAACTCCTCGCCATACGAGCAAGCATGGATGATCGTCGTCGAATTGTCTGATGCAGCTGGGCTGGACAAGCTGATGGATGCAGACAAATACGAAGCGATGGTAAAAGAATAGGAAACAAAAAAGCCGGGGCTTTTATGCTCCGGCTTTTCTTTATTTAGGGATGGACTACTCCAGCTTGAATGTTCGTACCGCATCATTTAGCTCTTCTGCCATTTTCGCTAGCATCGTTGCAGCCGAAGAGATTTCCTCCATGGAAGCGGTTTGTTCTTCCGCTGCTGCTGCAACTGTTTGAGAGTTGCCAGCTGATTGTTCTGCGATTTGTGTAATATGCGTTATTGCAGATACAATCGTTTGCATTTGCTGACTGATCTTGCTCATTTCTGTTGTCACTTCATTCATACGGTCGAGCAGCCCTGACGTGGAGCCAGTAATTTGCTCAAATGCATTTCCTGTTGAGCGAACGAGTGTCATGCCTTCTCCCAAAATAGAAGCGCCATGATTCATTGCCGCGATCGCTGAGCCTGTGTCCTGCTGAATCACGGTGACGATGTGACTGACTTGCTCAGCGGCAGAGCTGGACTGCTCGGCCAACTTGCGCACCTCGTCGGCTACAACTGCAAAGCCTCGTCCTTGTTCTCCGGCGCGAGCTGCTTCGATAGCGGCGTTCAGAGCGAGCAGGTTGGTTTGATTGGCGATCGTCGTGATGAGTGAGATCATTTCTCCAATCTCTTGGGAGCGCTGGCCTAGCGTATTGACGATGGTAGAGGTCTTGGCCATCTGGCTATGGATCACATCCATGTGCTCGACCGTTTTAGCTGCCATCTGATTGCCATCTGTGGCTTGGCGGTTCGCTTCTTGTGTAGAGAGATTTACATCCTCAATTCCTTTTTCCATCGCTTCAATGTGTACGGCAATCTCGTTGATGACTTCATAGCCTTGAACAGTCGCATCCACTTGCTGCTCAGTACCGTAGGCAATTTCTTGAACGGATTGAGCGATCTGCTCTGTTGCTTTGCTCGTCTGTTCCGCACTTGCCATCAATTGCTCAGACGTAGCAGCAACCTGTTGAGCGTTGAAGCTGACTTGACCCAGCGTTTCGCGCAAGGTTGCCGTCATGGAGTTGAAGCGATTTGCCATAACCCCTATCTCATCGGCTGTCTGAATATCCATGGAAGCAGTAAAATCGCCGTTGGAGAGGGCTTGCGACAGCTGGTTGGCTCGCTCGATTTGTTTGGTCAGGTATTTGCTGAAGGAATAAATGACAGCAATCATGATCAACAGACCGATCAGGCTCACTGTACAAAGCTCAAAGAACAAGTCATAGAGAGGATCTGCAATTTCTTTTTCTGGCATAACGAGAGCGATTGTCCAGTTTGTATCTCCGAGCTCTTGAAAATAAACACGATTGATGCCGTTTTCATCGTTAAACGTCTTCATGCCTGACTTCTCTTCTAGAAGAGAAGGACCTATTGCTGCCAAGGAAGCATTCTCGTCAGATTGAACGGAATGATTCATCAGCTTGTCTGATTGAGGATGAGCGAGGTATCTCCCTTTTTGATCCACCAAAAAGGCCCAACCTGTTTCGCCTACTTTTGTACTAGAGACGAGCTTTTCCACGTCAGTGAGGGTAATATCGTCTGTGGCCACACCCAGAAGCTTTTTATCCGGGGTGTAAAAAGGAGCGACTACCGTCACCATTGACACCTTGGAAATTTCGTCAAAGTACGGCTCTGAATAATCGCTTTTCTTTGTGGTCGTGATGCCGACCTTGTACCAGTCTTGATTTGGATAGTTATAGGAGTCGCTGCTGTATTCATCTGTAATGTTAACCTTGCCGTCAGTCTTTGCCCCGTATGTAGCAACGAGTTTTTTGTTCGGGTCAAAAGCGTAAGGTTCCATGAAAATTCCCATTCCAACCGTCGTGTCATTAATGAGAACGGTTTTGGACAGCAGGGAATTTAACTGCTCCAGCGAATTTGTAATAGGAGCCATTTCAATAAAGCGAGCCATACTCAGGGTTACCTTGCTGTGGGCTTCCAGTTGCTTTTCCACATTGCTGCCGACCATATCTAGTTGATAATTCATTTTGTCCTCAATTTCCTGGTTCAGTTGGTCGACAGAGAACCAGAAACCGATACCCACAACGAGCAAAAGTGTCAAGATAATGACAGGAAGGGTAATAGTCAGAGTCCGAGCACGAAGACTTTTGAAACGAAACATGAAACCGCTCTCCTTTTGAATTTTTGCTAAAACGATTATTATTCCTTATTATCGGATAGATTAAGACTATCTTGTATGATGGATTTAGGCAAATGAGGGAAAATATTCACACTAGTCAGAAAATGTTGCAGAAATCAAAGTAAATCGAGTAAAATAGATAAACCAAATCTTTATGCGATTTCCTTCATTGGTATCATTTGCGGGTGGAGTGTTAATGGGTATATAAGCTACAATGCGGATACAGACAGAAAGTTTCGACCAAGAAACGGACATGGACGTTTCATTTGGCGAATAGGGAGGGAGACTATATGAGTTTTTGTTGTGGTGCTGGAATGGTAGGTTCCGTAGGCTCAGTCCGTCATTATAAAACGCTTGTACACAATGTCCCCATCATGTTTTGTCCTGTATGTGACAGAATTGAGGTTCATCCCGGTATTGAGGGAGAATACGAAATTTTAGTAGAATATGCTCAGGGAGATCAGGCTCCAGAAGTGGATTTTGCTGACTTTGTGAGTGTTGACAATACATCCGAGTTGTTTGAGAATTGTACCATGACGGATGAAGCGGCCAGCTTCGCCGAAGTATTAAAGCAGCAGATCGATATTTCACTTGATCTGCTCGGAGTCGCCAAGGAGTTACAGGATGACGATTGGCGGGAAGCATTGATGATTCGTTTAAGACGGTTAAGCGAGCGATTGAAGCAGTACAATAAAAGAAAAGCTAATGTCGCACAAGAGCGCATGACCTGAGTTGACGTGGGAGGCAGTGTGAATGTTTCATTTGAAAGCCGTTCACCACATCGCATTGAATTGTAGTGATGTTGTGAAGGTAGCTCGTTTTTTTAAGGACATTTTGGAAGTCCCTATCCCGGAAGAGAATATGACGGAAGGAGCACCTGTCTACTTTCAAATTGGCACATACACACGGATCGGTCTTCATCCTCATGGCGGGGAAGCTGGGAAAGGCGGCGTAGGGCAGGTCGATCATCTCGCCTTCTCTGTGCAAAGCCGAGCTGAGCTGGACTATCTGGTCGATAAGCTGGAGGCAGAGAATATTTGCTATCGTGGTCCAATTACACAGCCTACTAGCTATAATTTGTATTTTGAGACACCCGATGGTCACCACCTTGAGGTGCGACTCGATAAAGACGAGTTTGATGAGTAGTGTTTCAGGAAGCATCTGCGTAAAGCGGATGCTTTTTTTATTTGCCATCTCACTACTGTGGTGCGGAAAAAGCGGTTGCGGTTGTGGATGTTTTTTTAGTTTTAGAAGGTTCCGATGAACAAACAAAGCTGGTGAGAAGAAAAAGCACAGGGCTCGTAGACCTTGACAAAGCCTCCCCAGTCGGAACTTAAAAAAGGGACCACGCTTGTCGAACACTTCTTCCTTGAGAAACGTCCGCCCGTAGGGTGGCTTTGGCTCGACGGTCCCCTTTTTAAAGTGGAGACGGTCAGTGAATCCCCCTTGTGGGCGTGTCAGAGTCGAAGGGAACTGTGCTTTTTCTTCTCCTCCACTATGTTGACTCAAAGCCTTCTTTAAAGGTCTTTCTAAAATGTCGAGAAAAAGATGGCTCCCCTGACAACAGCCGACAGTGACTCTCATTCCTCGCCAAAGGATTCGACCTGACAGGCCACGAACCCAATTGGGAAGAGAGGGGTGGAATGCAGATGATCGGAATGGGCAGACTGCTTTTTGAACTGGGCGAGAGACTGCAAGGAAAAGCACACTTGCGATTCATAACAGCAGGATGGGAGCGCAGGATCGGAATTGTGGTCGATGATTCACCGTCACAGTGGCAATTGACGATAGCAAAAGGCGTTGCATCATGGGATGTGTGGACAGAAGAGCAGTCTGCCGATCTGATCATCAGGGGAGCGGAGAAACAAATGCACATGCTGTTTGGCGGCGATGAGCTCGTCTATGCGCTCGCCAAAGAAAAGGTGCAAATAGCAGGGCCATTGCGCGACCAATTGAAGCTCGATGCCATTTTGCGACTGACCTGTCGGTGAACTGTCTATTAGGGCAGTGTGATATAATAGGAAGAAACGGTTTTGGAGGAGGCGCTTTAATGTCTACTGTTATGTCGTTGCAACAGACGGTTGCCGCACGTAAAGATGCTATTGCCGAAACATTCCGTCATCTGCATGAGAATCCGGAGATAAGCTGGAAGGAAGTAGAAACGACTCGTTATTTGGCCGAGCGCATGCGTGCCTTGGGACTGCGTGTTACGACTTTTGACGATTGTACAGGATTAGTGGCTGAATGGGGCGAAGGGAAGCCAGTTGTTGGCTTGCGCACAGATATCGATGCTCTCTGGCAAGAAGTGGGCGGTGAATGGCGCGCGAATCATTCCTGCGGTCATGACGCCCATATGACATTGATCGTGGAAACGGTAGAAGCATTGGTTGCCGCTGGATATCAACCGCCGGGAACGTTAAAAATTTTGTTCCAACCAGCAGAAGAAAAAGGAACGGGAGCATTGAAGCTGGTGGAGAAGGGTGTTGCCGATGACATCGATTATTTGTACGGTGTTCACTTAAGACCGATTCAGGAGATGGCAAATGGAACCGCGGGACCCGCTATTTACAATGGAGCAGCTATGTTCCTTTACGGAGAAATCACAGGAGTGGCTGCGCACGGAGCGAGACCGCATCTCGGGATCAATGCGATAGAAGTAGCGGGAGCCATTATTTCTGGACTCGGGCATATACATATCAATCCGATGGTGCCTGCTACCGTTAAAATGACCATGCTGCAAGCCGGGGGAGAGAGCTACAACATTATTCCGGACAAGGCGCGTTTTGCTCTCGATCTGCGAGCGCAGACGAATGAGGCGATGGAGACCCTCGAGAATCGCGTTCGTCAAATGATTAACGGAGTCGAGGAGTCTTTTCAGGCACGCATAGAGGTAGAGTCCGGTTCTCGCATGATGGCGGCGGAGGTCGATGATCAAGCGAAGGCATTTATGGAGCAGGCGATCGTAGATGTGCTCGGTCAAGAGAATTTGCGAGCGGCTCCTGTCAGTCCGGGAGCGGAGGATTTCCACTACTATACGGTGGAGCGCCCTCATATCAAGGCGACGATGCTGGCTCTTGGATGTGATTTGGTGCCAGGGCTGCATCATCCGCTGATGCACTTTGACCGCTCTGCATTGGAAAAAGGTGTGGCGATTTTGTGTCAGACAGTCGTAAAAACGTTTGAAAATACGTAAATCTTTATGCCTTGTGAGAGCAACACTAAGGGAGTAAACTCTTGGTGTTGCTCTTTTTGTGGGGAAAATGTCTCTGTGTACTTCCCGTATAGTCGATAGACTGATTGGTTTGTGGACAAAATACTGCTGTTGGGGAATAATACGCATGAGGAGGGTTATTCACACATTCTCCATGAGAGATTATAAAATTATGTAGCTTATTTAGCTAAATGTGATATACTAATTACAAATCGAGCGACAATTAGAAAGTCACAATAAATGATACACATTTTGGGAAGGAGATCGTTCACACATGGAAACCAATACGGTTCAAAAGCTTACTGACATTCTTGGAGCTACAAAAGTGTATCATAACTTACCTGTAGCTAATCTTGTTGAGATGGCAGTGAAGCGTGGCGAAGGGATTTTGACCGATAAGGGGGCGCTCAATGCGCTAACAGGGAAGTTTACCGGCCGTTCGCCAAAGGACAAATTTGTGGTGGACGAAGCTTCCGTACACGATAAAATCAACTGGGGTCCGGTTAACCAACCAATCAGTACTGAAAAATTCCAAGCACTTCAACAAGACGTGCTCCAATACTTACAATCAAAAGATGAACTGTTTGTCTTCGATGGCTTTGCGGGTGCAGATACAACCTATCGCCTGCCAATCCGCGTAGTGAACGAATTCGCATGGCATAACCTGTTTGCACGTCAGCTGTTTATCCGTCCGTCCGAAGAAGAACTGGCTGCGCACGAATCAGAATTCACGGTTATTTATGCGCCTAATTTCAAGGCCAATCCTGCGGTACACGGAACAAACTCCGAGACCTTCATCGTGATGAGCTTTGAGCAAAAGACAGTATTGATCGGTGGCACTGAGTATGCTGGCGAAATGAAAAAGTCGATCTTCAGCGTCATGAACATGCTGCTTCCAGAGCGCAACGTACTCTCGATGCACTGCTCTGCGAACGTAGGTAAAGACGGTGACGTTGCCCTGTTCTTCGGTTTGTCCGGTACAGGAAAAACAACGCTGTCTGCTGACCCGGACCGCTTCTTGATCGGTGACGATGAGCACGGCTGGTCTGACAATGGCGTGTTCAATATCGAAGGTGGATGCTATGCAAAATGCGTCAAGCTGTCTGAAGAAGGCGAACCGCAAATCTGGAAAGCAATCCAGTTCGGTACCGTACTTGAAAATGTAGACGTAAACGAAGCGACTCGTGTAGCAGACTACGATAGCACCAAATATACAGAGAATACACGCGCTGCATACCCAGTGGAAGCAATTCCGGGTGCTGTGATTCCAGGCGTGGGCGGGCAACCAAATGTCATCGTCTTTTTGACAGCCGATTCGTTCGGTGTATTGCCTCCAATCTCCAAGCTGAATAAAGAGCAAGCCATGTATCACTTCCTGTCTGGCTACACCAGCAAAATGGCAGGTACAGAGCGTGGTGTAACTGCTCCGCAAACAGAGTTTTCTACTTGCTTCGGTTCTCCATTCTTGCCACTGCATCCTGTAGTATATGCAGAAATGCTCGGTAAGAAGATTGACGATCGCAAGGTTCAAGTATACCTGGTGAACACTGGTTGGACTGGTGGCCCGGTAGGTGTTGGGCAACGTATGAAGCTGTCCTACACGCGTGCGATGGTAACAGCAGCATTGAACGGTGAGCTGGAAAAAGTAGACTATGTATCTGACGAGATTTTCGGGGTACAAGTACCGACTTCTTGCCCGAACGTTCCTGCTGAAGTTCTGCAACCACGCAATACATGGGCAAACAAGGAAGAATACGACAAGCAAGCGGCTGATCTGGCTGCACGCTTCATTGAGAACTTCGAGAAAAAATTCCCGAATGCAGCAGATATTGCGAATGCGGGTCCTAAAGTAAAGTAATCGAACAAGAAAGAAACGGGTAGACAATAAGGTCTATCCGTTTTTTCTTCGTGAAAACAGAAAAAACCGTCAGTGACCGACGGTTTTTAGCTCATCCGTTACTTGCTGCCATCGAATACTTTCGAGGTATTGATTGGGACAACTTTTCCATTTGACTGACGGAAAAGAGTCAGGTAAGCTTCCCAAGGGAGCCCTTCAATAGTGTGATAGCGATACATAACGAGAAACTCCTGATCACTCATTCCTGTCAGATTGACATAACCTTTGGAAACGACCTCTTTCTCTGGTCCGCAATAGTACAAGCTACCTTTTACATCGGAAGGGTCACAAGGAAGCGGCAAGGTGTCTTTTGCCTGCTGGACAATTGCTTCTGGAATGCTACTGCCACCGGTGCTCCCGCCAGCGCCTGAAAAACGGACAGCAGGGGTTTTATTGTCCCATTCCTGCTTTATGCCGAGTGCATTGGCAACAGTCGCTACAGGTGCATAAACGTTTCCATTATATATGAATGGTTCTGCTTTCGTTTTGACGACCTGGTCATTGACTATCAATTTAATGTTGGAGAAACGAGCAGGTATTTTCTCTGTGCCCGTTTTTGCGAAGACTGTGGTGCCACCTACAAGTAGTAAGACAATAGCGAGTCCAATAGCGAGTTTCTTGTTACTCTTTTTCAAAATGCTCCATCCCTTTCTAGGTATCCAGTGGTGTTTTTTTGCAAAAATTACCTAGAATTTAGACGGAAACGTATGTCCAAAAGTTACAAAGGGAAAAATGCTGCGGAGGCAACAATATTTAGGAAGGATTCATGAGCAAAAACGGACTTTCTAAATATAATGATATAAAAAATACAGATATGTTTCATTCCTTGATTTATAATTATTCTTATTATAAGATAGTTATTGAGAATGGATTGAGAATTTACCAACTCACTTTTGACGTGTATGGAGGGAATTCAGATGACAGCAGTACCGCATTTGCAAATAAAAAACCTTCGCGCCAAGATCGAGGACAAAGAGATCCTCAAAGGCCTGAATTTGGAGATCAAGGGCGGCGAAGTGCACGCGATCATGGGACCAAATGGTACCGGTAAATCGACATTGGCATCCACGTTGATGGGTCACCCAAAATATGAGGTAACCGATGGCGAAGTGCTGATCAATGACGAAGACTTGTTGGAAATGGCAGTAGACGAACGCGCACGTGCAGGTCTGTTCCTGGCGATGCAATACCCGTCCGAAATCAGCGGTGTAACTAACTCTGACTTCCTGCGCTCTGCGATCAACGCACGCCGTGGCGAAGGAAACGAAATCTCCCTGATGAAATTCATCCGTGAGATGGACAAAAAGATGAACACGCTGGAAATGGATGAGTCTTTCTCCCACCGTTACCTGAACGAAGGTTTCTCCGGTGGTGAGAAAAAGCGTAACGAGATTCTGCAAATGATGCTCTTGGAGCCAGCTATCTGTATTCTGGATGAAATCGACTCCGGTTTGGACATCGACGCATTGAAAATCGTTGCAGCTGGTGTAAACGAAATGCGCTCCGCAGACCGCGGATTCTTGATTATTACGCACTACCAGCGTTTGCTGAACTATGTAAAGCCTGACTTCGTACACGTCATGATGCAAGGTCGTATCGTGAAGTCCGGTGGTCCTGAGCTGGCTGAACGCCTGGAGGCAGAAGGCTATGACTGGATCAAGGAAGAGCTCGGCATCGAGGACGAAACCGTAAACGCCAACGTGTAGGATGAAGGAGGCAGCAGTGAAATGAGTGTGGATGTACAGCTACGCTTCGATTCCGAGGCGATCACCCAGTACTCCAAAGCTAATCAGGAGCCTGCCTGGTTCCTGGAAAAGCGCCTCGCTGGACTGAAGGCGGCGGGAGAGCTGGCGCTCCCTGCCTTGGAGAAAACGAAGATTGATAAATGGAATACCGTTGATTTCGATCCGTTCCAAACCACTGCAAAGGTGGCAGCGGCGAATGAACTCAGCGATTTGGTAAAAGCACAAATCGATGTCGACAGCGTGAAAAACCTGTTGGTACAAAAAAATGCTTCTACCGTTTTTCAAGCAGTATCTGATGAGCTGAAGGCACAAGGCGTGATTTTCACGACGTTTGCTGATGCACTGCAAACACACGGCGATCTCGTGCAAAAATACTTGCTGAACGTAATCGCACTTGATGAGCACAAGCTGACTGCTCTGCATACGGCAGTTGTGAATGGTGGCGTATTCCTCTACGTTCCGAAAAACGTGGAAGTAGATGTTCCACTGCAAGCTGTGTATGAAATCGCAGGCGACAACGCTCTGTTGGCTCCACATGTTTTGATCGTGGCAGAAACGAACAGCAAAGTAACCTACGTGGATACATATGTATCTGGCGAAGGCAAAAGCATGGTGGCGAACAGCCTAGTTGAAGTATATGTAGGCGCGGGCGCATCTGTGCAAGTAGCTTCTGTACGTTCTCTGTCTGTAGACGTTCACGACTACAGCTTCCGTCGTGCAACCGTTGAGCGCGATGGAAAAATGGAATGGATTTTGGGTGAGATGAACGATGGCAATACCGTTGCCAACAATACCACCATCCTCAAGGGAACTGCTTCGATCGCAGAGACCAAATCCATTTCTGTAGGTACTGGTTCCCAACGTCAAAACCTCACTTCCCAAGTTCAGCATATCGGCACGCACACCGAGTCTGACATGGTGAGCAAGGCTGTTATGACGGATGAAGCAGTGAGTATCCTGAACGGTATCACGAAAATCGAAAAAGGCGCTGAAAAGGCAAACGGCGTACAGGCGGAAAACATCCTGATGCTGAGCGATAAATCTCGCGGTGATGCCAACCCGATCCTGTTGATCGACGAGGATGACGTTAAAGCGGGTCACGCAGCTTCGGTAGGACGTTTTAGTGAAGAGTCTATCTTCTACTTGATGTCCCGTGGTATTTCCCGTCAAGGCGCAGAACGTCTGATCATTCTCGGCTTCCTGGAGCCAGTTGTCGCTGAGATTCCAGTAGAAGAAGTGAAAAACAGACTCCGTCAGGCGCTTGAAAGGAAGTTAGGCTAATGAACGCCAAGGAGCTTCGGAAATATTTTCCCATCCTTGACCAGGAAGTAAACGGACATCCGCTCGTTTACTTGGACAATGGTGCAACCTCTCAAAAACCGATTCAGGTTATTGAGGCGATGGCTAAATACTACAGGGAGTATAACTCCAATGTGCACCGTGGCGTGCACACCTTGGGCAACATAGCGACAGATGGGTACGAGGGCGCGCGTGAAAAAGTTCGCGCCTTCATCAATGCCCGTGAAGCCGCAGAAATCGTCTTTACGCGTGGTACGACATCTGCTTGTAATACGGTAGCGTATGGCTATGCTCGCATGTTCCTTAAGCCGGGAGATGAAATCGTGACCACATTGGTGGAGCATCACGCCAATTTCATTCCTTGGCAGCAGGCAGCCAAGGCGACCGGAGCGACTTTTAAGTTCATTCCGCTGGCAGAGGACGGCACCGTTACTCTGGAAGCGGTTAAGGAAACGATTACGGACAATACCAAACTCGTTGCCATTCACCATGTTTCCAACGTATTGGGGGATACTACCCCAATCAAGGAAATTGCCCAAATCGCCCATCAGCATGGTGCACTTCTCTTTGTTGACGGAGCGCAGGGTGCTCCACACAAGAAAATCGACGTTCAGGATTTGGATTGCGATTTTTATACGTTTTCCGCGCACAAGATGGCTGGTCCGACAGGCGTAGGTGTCCTGTATGGCAAGCGTGAGGTGCTGGAGCGTGTGGAGCCGATGGAGTTCGGCGGAGAAATGATCGACTATGTGGATATGTACGACTCCACGTGGAAGGAGCTTCCTTGGAAATTTGAAGGAGGTACACCGATCATCGCAGGAGCTATCGGATTGGGAGCAGCGATTGACTTTTTGGAAGAGATCGGAATGGACAATATCGAGCGTCATGAAAAACATCTCGTGAAATACGCGATGGAACAAATGCGCGAGATTGAAGGACTGAAGATTTACGGCCCACAGCAGGATCGCAGCTGCTTAATTACATTCAACCTGGATACGGTACATCCGCATGATTTGGCGACGGTGCTCGACAGCTACGGAATCGCAGTTCGTGCCGGTCATCACTGCGCACAACCGCTGATGCGTTGGCTGAATGTGACGGCTACCGCTCGGGCAAGCTTCTATCTGTACAATACAGAAGAAGAAGTAGATGTGCTGATCGCGGGCTTGAAGAAGACGAAGGAGTATTTCGGCAATGTCTTCTCTTGATGATTTATACCGCCGCGTCATTATGGATCACTACCAGAAACCACGCAACCGCGGGAAGCTGGAAGAATCCGAAGGACTCATTGTAAATTTGAATAACCCGACCTGTGGCGACAGCATCTCGCTCTCCTTGAAAGTGGAGGATGGCAAGGTGGTAGATGCCAAGTTCCTCGGAGAAGGCTGCTCGATCAGCATGTCATCTGCATCAATGATGACGGATGCGATCAAAGGCAAACCAGTTGCTGAAGCACTGGAGCTGTCACAGAAATTCTCCGATATGATGCAAGGTAAAGATATCGATGACTCGATTGATCTTGGCGATATTGAAGCTTTGTCTGGCGTAGCCAAGTTCCCAGCGCGAATCAAGTGCGCGACATTGGCTTGGAAAGCATTGGAGCAAGGCGTCAAACAGGCAGAGCAGGAATAGGGATGAGTAAGGGAAATAAACACGAAGGAGTGAGCAACGATGGCTGTTAAAGGCCCAGAAATACAGGAGTATCAGTACGGTTTCCACGATAAAGACGTTTCCGTATTCCGTACGAAAAAGGGTTTGACCCGCGAGATCGTCGAAGAAATTTCGAAGATCAAGGATGAGCCAGCATGGATGCTGGAATTCCGTCTCAAAGCACTGGACATCTTCAACAGCATGCCGATGCCAAAATGGGGCGGCGATCTGGATGACCTCGATTTTGACAGCATCACCTACTACGTAAAGCCTTCTGAAAAGCAAGGCCGTAGCTGGGATGAGGTGCCGGAAGAAATCAAGGCAACCTTTGACAAGCTGGGTATTCCAGAAGCAGAGCAAAAGTTCCTCGCAGGTGTATCGGCTCAGTATGAATCTGAGGTAGTTTACCACAACATGCAGGAAGACCTGGAAAAACTGGGCGTTCTCTTCTGCGACATGGATTCCGCAGTAAAACTGCACCCAGAAATCGTGAAGGAATACTTCGCGACTGTTATTCCTCCAGCTGACAACAAGTTTTCTGCACTGAACTCGGCAGTATGGTCCGGTGGTTCCTTCATTTACGTACCAAAAGGCGTGAAAGTAGAAACTCCGCTGCAAGCATACTTCCGCATCAACTCCGAGAACATGGGTCAATTCGAGCGTACGCTGATCATCGCCGATGAAGATTCCTTCGTTCACTATGTAGAGGGCTGTACTGCTCCAATCTACAGCACGGATTCCTTGCACTCCGCTGTTGTAGAAATCATCGTAAAAGAACGCGCTCGTTGCCGTTACACCACGATCCAAAACTGGTCCAACAACGTATACAACCTCGTTACCAAACGTGCGGTTGCTTACGCGGATGCGAACATGGAATGGATCGATGGTAATATCGGTTCCAAGCTGACGATGAAATACCCAGCTGTTATCATGAAAGGACCTCGCGCGAAAGGTACTGTTCTTTCCATCGCAGTAGCAGGAAAAGGACAACACCAAGACGCAGGTGCGAAAATGATTCACCTGGCGCCAGATTGCACATCGACGATCATTTCCAAGTCGATCTCACGTGATGGCGGAAAAGTAACCTACCGTGGTCTGTCCCAGTTTGGACGCAAATCGGAAGGCTCCAAGTCCAACATCAAGTGCGATACGCTGATTCTGGATAAACTGTCCACGTCCGACACGATCCCGTACAACGAGATCATGAACGACAGCATCACGCTTGAGCACGAAGCGACTGTATCCAAAGTATCCGAGGATCAGCTCTTCTACCTGATGAGCCGCGGTTTGTCAGAAGCAGAAGCTACTGAAATGATCGTAATGGGCTTCATCGAGCCATTCACGAAAGAGTTGCCGATGGAGTACGCGGTAGAGATGAACCGTCTGATCAAGTTCGAGATGGAAGGTTCTATTGGATAACCGTTTCTATAACGTGTAAATACGTGTCTGATTCGTTCAGACACGTATTTTTTATTTGCCCCTTCTTTATTAGGGGAAACGCATAAGCCCTCTGGAGGTAATTCGCCGGAGGGCTGTTTTTATGAGGACAAACCGAATTTCCATAATAAGATCATAAATAACGCCATCGGAATGACCCAAAGTAAAGGAATGGCGTTGAGTGCGTAACTCGTTTTGAATTTCAACTTGTGATAGTAGTACCAACTGCCCATCGCTGAGGCAAGTAGTACAAGCGGATACGATAGGATCGTATAGAATACTTCCGGCGCTCCAGTATCATATTCATCTTCAGGTAGAAGCACAATGGTAAAAATAACAGAAATTACCCAAGCCAATAAGAAAATGGCATAGATGCTTTGACTAATCGAAAGGACGAGACAAGCTGTCTTGTTTTTCATAAGTGCCTGGTTCCTCCTAAAAAGTGGAATTACTAATAAACAAGACGAGAGGAGATGGAAAAAGTAACAATAACAATTGGATAGATATCAAGGTCACCCGTCTTCCCATTAGAAGGCGGGTTTTTTGCTTGTTATCATTATCATGTTATTCCGTTAGCCAACTTGCAAAGTATCTTACCAATTAAGTAAAACAGCGAGGAAAACATGAGAACTGGAGAAAGAATAGCGGCGCGAAAAAATAAAAAACCCGACCATTGGATCGGGCAAAAGAAATCCTTCTATGAAGCTATCCAATCGATGACAAACGCAATGGACATAACTACGATGTAAGTGTATTCCTGGAACTTTTTTAACACGGGAACACCTCCAAAAGCGTTTCCTAAATCATACCATGTCAAAGTCGTAATGATCGAGTCAGTTCAATCTATGACGCTGTCTTAATATTGAGTATAGAAAGATGAGCAAACATCCACTAAGACTTACACAGCTCATCAATGTATCGTATGGATGGTAATTGTACTTCAAATCTCGAATTGTGTTGTCACCCCATAATAGGATGGGGATTACAAGAAAATAATGCAATTTTGTATCATCAACAAACCTGATATAGACAAGAGCAAGGATAGTAGAAATGCTAAAAATCTGTAGGAAATCTTGCATTTCATTGAATGAAATTGTTACTGGAATGTCACTTGCAAGAATCATTTGCTTACACCAAAGAAGAAAGAACCAGCCAGTTGCTAAAGTGCCCACTGTGAGCTTTAAAAATAATTTCATAGATAAATTACTCCCTGTATTCAAGTTGATATGTAAGAATTGTGAGGAAATCGCACCATTAGTTTAGTTCATGGATTACTCATAGTGAGGGGATGGAGGGTCAAAGTAATATACTAATTCGACAATCCCCCAAAAAAGGATGAATGTGAATAGTACATACAGCCATCTTTTACGAATTGACTGGGAATTTACGATAAAGCCCCAACTAAGTAGGGGTAGTGCTATCAATATGATGGATACGAAGTCGGTCATGCGCAATTCACTCCTTACATGTTTTATTACGTAAATGGAGAATATTGGTTACTTTTTCGATACGGTCAATGAGAACGGAGAAATCATCGGGCTTGCGCCGGGTGTGACCGTCAGTTCAGCCAAATATGCCGGAAAAATATCCAAGCTGACAGTCTATGAGGGCGGTGCAGAGCTGATCAGTCGACTTTTCATTAGTAATACTATGGAAAAAGCATGACGATTTCGGTGAAAGTCACGAAATAAACAAGCACAGTGCCTTCGGGATTACCGGGGGCTTTTTTGCGCGTGTTCAAACATGTACATTCGCTTCACACAATGATAAAATGTTCGTATATACAAGAAAATGCTGCCCAACATCATCGAAGTATGCCTACGTATCCAGGCATGCTTTTTTCGGGCGAGCACAACCATTTCACAAAGATGCAGTTGCTCTTCTATGAGCAGGCAGCCGTAGAGGTTTTCATACTTTTTGGAGCGGGGTTGCACATATGATAGTGGTAAAGCAATTAATGGATCATTGCCACCGCTTTTTTGGGAGTCAAGGTGAGCTGTATCAATCCGAGGATGCGGATATCCTGATTGCCGTCTATCCGGCTACACGCAATCGAGGTTGGTGGACGTATGCCACACTTGAGCTGCACAAGATGGGGGCAACGGAGTACCTCGTCTATTCTTATCAGTTTGAGCAGAGAATGATTACCCATTTGGCGAGAGTAGCGGCCCAGGTAATTCGTCAGTGGGAGAGTCAAACGACCCGCATGGAGTCTGGGAGCATCTTTTCGCTCGGGGATACAATCGTGGAAAAATCGGTTTTGAATCATATGGTACTGACCCCTGCCTATTATGAAGAGGCTGGACTTGAATATTATACAAACGGCAAGGACGTAATCAGGTTCATGATGCTTCATGCAATCGCGGATTCTGAAGCAAAGTTTTTGGAACAATATGGACTTATGGCATTACAGGAATGGTTAGCGCACTCCGGTGTCGATTCCCTGAATGTTACGCGTACGCCTGCCATCTGAGAAGGGAGCGAGCGAAATGTCAGCGATTCGCTTGAGAGTCACCGTAGTAGTGGAACACGAAGGGAAAGTCCTCCTCATCCGTGAGCAGACACAACGAGGCATCTTTTACAACCTGCCAGGGGGAATCGTAGAATATTTGGAAGCGATTCCAGACGCGGCGAAAAGAGAAGTGATGGAAGAGACCGGACTCCTCGTGGAAATGGAGCGATTGATCTGGATAGACGATCGGATCGATCAGGAAGGGAACGGCAAGCATACAGTCGGAGTGGGAGTTCTGGCGAAGCTCGTCGGTGAAGAAACAAACCCTACGCCAGGTGGTATCGTCGATGAAGAAATTGAATGGGCTGGCTGGGTCACGCTAGACGAGTGGAAGCAACTGCCGAACGACCACAAGACACGCCCGGATCAAGTCAAGCAAGTCTTGTCTGATCCGACTTATCAACCGATGTACTTGGGAAATATGCTTAGCCGAGCAGAATAGAAACGAAAGACACCGCCATTTTCTTAGTGAATAGGAGCGGTGTCTTTTTACTTACGCTTTTTGCCGAGCGGAAGCAGGCTGGTTTCGGCTGACCTATTCGTGGGAGTGCCCGGAAAATAAAGAGTCCTTCAGCAGAAAAAGCGATAAGAAAAGGGATTATTTCCTTATTTATGAAACTAATTCCCATCTCACTCGTATGCACTATAGAGGCAATTTTAGAAAGGGGGGACAGTCGTGGGCGTACTTGAAACCGTCTACATGGTCTGCCTTGTACTTGGTCTAATCTACACGGTCATCTCGCTGTTGTTTGGTGATACGCTCTCAGATTGGCTGGGACATCTGCATCTGCCTTTTGCACAGCCCATTTTGTTGGTCAGCGGCATGACTGCCTTTGGTGGAGCGGGGTATTTGCTATCTCGATACACTTCTATTGGTACGCTTGTCGTGTTGATGCTGGCTGCTGTCATTGGCATCGCTTTGGCTTTTGTATCATACTTCCTGTGGGTAAAGCCGATGAGCCATGCGGAAAATTCCACGAGCTATTCCATGAGTCAACTAGGAGGAAAGCTGGGGGAAGTCGGGACAACGATCCCAGCAGAAGGACTGGGAGAAGTGCTGCTGCCGATGATTAGTGGAACTACTTACCATATGGCGGCGAGTCTTGAGGGCGAGATTATCCGGCAAGGAACCCGTGTCGTCGTGGTCGAGGTGCGTGACCATGTCTTGTATGTGATCCCCTTTTACACTGAATCTGGCGAAGGAGATGAGAAGTGATGGTAGATCCTGGTGTTTTGACGATAGTAGGTGTTGTCGTCGCAGTCTTTCTCGTTTTGGGAATTGCCTTTTGGGCCCGTTACAAAACAGTGGGTGCAGATGAAGCCATGATCGTGACGGGTAGCTATCTCGGCTCGAAAAATGTACTAAGTGACGAATCCGGCCGCAAAATGAAGATCGTCCGCGGAGGCGGCGCATTCATCCTCCCTATTTTTCAACAAGCAAACTTTCTGAGTCTTCTGTCTCATAAGCTGGATGTATCGACGCCAGAGGTGTACACCGAGCAGGGCGTTCCTGTCATGGCAGATGGCGTAGCGATCATCAAGGTAGGCGGCTCGATTGAAGATATCGCCACCGCATCCGAGCAATTTATGGGCAAGAGTGACGAGGCACTGCGCGGAGAAGCACAGGAGGTACTCGAAGGCTATTTGCGGGCAATCCTCGGCAGTATGACGGTAGAGGAAATTTACAAGAACCGTGAGCGATTCGCGCAAGAGGTGCAATCGGTAGCGACAAAGGATTTGAAGAAAATGGGGCTGTCCGTTGTCAGCTTCACGATCAAGGATGTCCGGGACAAAAACGGCTATTTAGCTGCCCTTGGAATACCGCAAATCGCTGCAGTGAAGCGCGATGCGACTATTTCGCAGGCTGATGCGGACAAAGAAGCGCGGATCAAGCAGGCACAGGCAGAGGAAGAGGCACGCAAGGCAGAGCTGTTGAAGGAAACGAACATTGCCGAAGCAGAAAAGGAAAAAGAGCTGAAGGTAGCGGCGTTTAAGCAAGAGCAGGACAAAGCGAAGGCGAGCGCGGACCAAGCCTACAAGCTGCAAGAAGCTGTCGCCAAACAGCAGGTAACCGAAGAAGAGATGAAGGTCGATCTCGTCCGCAAGCAGAAGGAAATCGAGCTGGAGGAAAAAGAAATTCTTCGCCGCGAAAAGCAATATGATGCGGAAGTGAAGAAAAAGGCCGACGCCGACCGCTACTCTGTGGAACAGGCGGCAGAAGCGGAAAAAGCGAAGAAGCTGAGAGAAGCAGACGCGATCAAGTACCGCATTGAAGCGGAAGCAAAAGCAAATGCGGAGCAGAAGCGTCTGGAAGGTTTGGCGATTGCCGAGGCTGAAAAAGCGCGTGGTAGCGCTGAGGCAGAAGTCACGCGCCTCAAGCTCGAAGCCGAGGCAGAAGGGAAAGAGAAGCTGGCTGAAGCATTTGAAAAATTCGGTCATGCGGCTGTACTCGATATTATTGCGAAAATGCTCCCTGAGCTGGCTGAGAAAATTGCCGAGCCAATAAAGGCGATCGACAAGGTAACGATCGTGGATGCAGGAGGCGGTCAGGGAGATGGCGTCAATCGTCTAAGCGGGAATGTTACGAAGCTGATGGCCCAACTGCCAGAGATGCTGAAAGACGTATCTGGTTTGGATATGAATAAGATGATCGCAGACTTTATGCAAAAGGGTGGTACCGTACCCACACAGCAACAGCCTGTACCCGTAAAAGTTCAGGTAGAGACGGATTCTGTTTTGGAGAACGAAAACAAATAATCAAACTGATCAGAGGAGAAGTGCCCCTTTATAGCGAGGGGCACTTTTTCGTGGGAAGAACATCAAGGATAGTCTACCTGCTTGGCACGTCCATATCCTCTCAACAATTCGCTGACCGTTACGAATTTATACCCTCTATTTTTCAGTTCAGGCAATACTTGCTCGAGGGCTTGTACGGTCTGTCTGCGATTGCCTCCGTAATCGTGAAATAGCACGATGTCTCCATTCCGTGCGTTGTTCAAAACCTTGTTGACGATTTTTTTTACACCGGGATCGCTCCAATCACGTGTGTCTTGATGCCACGACCACATGATCAGGAGAAAACCGGCTTGCTTGGCTGTATCGACGACTTTCTCGTCATAATATCCTCCCGGAGGACGAAAGAGGGTGGGACGAACCCCTGTTGCCGAATAAATCGTCTCCTGCGTTTTTTGCACCTCTTCTAATAGTCGATTCGCTGACAGCTTTCGAATATCTGGATGACTGTAAGTGTGATTGGCAATCTCATGTTGATCATTCACGAGAGATTTGACGATTTCCGGGTACTGGCTCACACGATTTCCTACGACAAAAAAGGTAGATTTCGCTTGATACTGCTTCAACAGCCCTGCAATCTGCGGAGTGTATACCTGGTCAGGACCATCGTCAAAGGTAAGGGCAATCACCTTGCTCTCTGTCGGCACTTCCCAAACGATATCTCCTCTTGTTTCGTAATACTCGCGATTTTTTTCCCGGATTGCATTGGCTGTCTCGCTGAAGGAAGGAGCAAGAATGACAGCTAGCAAAAGTGGGAAAAAGAGGATATGCTTTTTCATTCGTTCACCTCTTTATCAGAGACTTTCCTGCTAGGTAGCTGTACATGATGATGTACTCCCCGTTACTATGCGACAAATCTTGATGATTATTCCTGAGTGTCCTTGTGGAAAAGACACTTGTTCTTTTTGTGCGGATAAATTAAGCTAGTAAAAGCATAAGACGTGAGAGTTAGATGGAGGAATCGATCATGAAGGTAGCAAAATTTGGGGGAACATCACTGGCGAATGCCGAGCAAATAAAAAAAGTATGCCAAATTGCATTGGCGGATCGGGACAGACAATTCATTGTTGTATCGGCGCCTGGGAAACGGCATAAGGAAGACACGAAGGTTACTGATTTGTTAATTGCATATGCTGAGCGATTTTTGGCTGGAGAGCCTACAGAGGAAGCGAAACAAGCAATATTCTTGCGCTATCAGGAGATTGTGGCAGGTCTCGGGCTTTCTGCCGAGATTGGTGAAGCGATTGAAGTGGAGCTGAGGGAGGTTCTGGCAAACAAGGCGGGCTTGTCCAAGGAAAGATTCATGGATGCGGTCAAAGCTGCGGGAGAGGATACATGCGCCAAAATTGTCGCTCTTTACTTGCAGAGCTTGGGCGAGGTCGCGACCTACATCAATCCAAAGGATGCAGGAATGCTGGTTACGGATGAAGCAAGCAATGCTCATATCCTCCCTGAAGCGTATGCCAAGTTGGCGACATTGCGAGAGCGGGAGGGTATTGTCATTTTCCCTGGCTTCTTCGGCTATTCACGTTCCGGAGATCTGGTTACTTTTTCGCGCGGCGGCTCGGATATTACGGGATCGATTTTGGCTGCGGCGGTTCAGGCAGAGGTCTACGAGAATTTTACCGATGTCGATTCTGTGTATGTGGTCAATCCGAACCTGATTGCCGATCCGAAAAAGGTGACAGAGATTACGTACCGAGAGATGAGGGAGCTGTCTTATTCCGGTTTTAGTGTGTTCCACGAGGAAGCGTTGATTCCTGCGTATCAAGCAGATATACCCGTATGCATCAAGAATACGAATAATCCGTCTGCACCTGGTACGATGATTGTGGCCGAGCGAGGATCTGCTACAAACAGGGTGTCGGGTATTGCAAGTGATAGCGGCTTTTGCAGCATTTACGTCAGCAAGTATTTAATGAACCGTGAAATTGGCTTTGGCCGCAAGCTGCTGCAAATTCTGGAGGAGGAAGAGCTTTCGTACGAGCATACTCCATCTGGAATTGATAACATTTCCGTCATTCTGCGAGAGCGCGATCTCACGGAAGAGAAGGAACAGCGGATTGTAGAACGCATCCGCCGAGAGCTGTTCGCTGATGATGTCGCTGTTCAGCATAGTCTTGCACTCGTCATGATTGTCGGGGAGGGCATGCGTCAATCTGTGGGGACAACAGCGAGAGCCACAGCTGCGTTGGCTGCTGCGAAAATCAATCTGGAAATGATCAATCAGGGGTCATCAGAAGTAAGCATGATGTTTGGGGTAAAAGCCGAAGAGGCAGATCGTGCTGTGATTGCTTTGTATCAAGAGTTTTTTGGAGCCGAGGAACCATTGGTTTCCTCATCGTCACAATCCACTTCTGTCAAAGTGTAGTCGATTGCTGCAAATGAGCTGCAACTTCCATCCTGTACCCATTGATAGACACGCCATTCTGGCTGTTCGGTTGCGAGTCCCACAATCCAATAGCTGAGCGTGGGATAATGCCAGCCAGCTATGTCGCGTGCAGAAGGGATTGGCGGCGTATGGGGATGTGTATGCAAGACCCCCAACCATTGAAGATTGTGCTTGCGGATGTGCTGCAAGGCTTGAAGAAATGTTTTCCCATCCCAAGCGAACACGTGCTTGTCGGGTGAGACGGGCATCGGTACACAGGCCGTAATCGTTGCTCCACGACCTGCGAGCAAAGCAGAATACTCATAAGGAAACGCCTCTTGTGCTTCGGCCAGGAGGCGTTTCGCTACTTTTTTCGTCAGGAATATTTTGTTATCCTTAATCGCAAAGGGTTCACCCAACCAAGCGGGATTTTTCATTCGGCTTCCGTCCTTCTTCTCTATTCGACCATGATTTGGAGGTTAGCATTCGATGACTACGATACAAGTGGGAGTTTGCGGCTGGGGCGATCAGCACGAATTGTACGTACAAGGTGTACGCAATCGAGACAAGCTGTCGGTATATGCCAGCCACTTTCCAATTGTAGAGGTGGATAGTTCTTTTTACGCTATTTTACCACAGCGAAATTACGAATCGTGGGTGAAGGATACACCTGAACGATTTGGCTTTATCGTCAAGCCTCATCAAGGGATGACGGGGCATCAACGGGGGGACGCTTCGGGAAGCAGACGGGAATTGTTTCGTCAGTTCGAAGAGAGCATTCAGCCGGTCGTGGAGGCTGGCAAGCTCAAAGCGTTGCTGTTTCAGTTTCCGCCGTGGTTTGATTGTACCCGAGAGCATGTCCAGTATGTGACCGCTTGTCGCCAAGCCATGCAGGCGTATCCGTTTGCCGTTGAGTTTCGCCATCAAAGTTGGTTTGAATCACGGTATTTGGAGCGAACACTGGATTTCTTGCACAACATTGAAGCGACACATGTTGTATGTGATGAGCCACAAGTGGGAAAAGGCTCGGTCCCGATTGTTCCTGCCGTGACGAAGCCAACCTTGGCGTTGGTTCGCTTTCATGGGCGCAACAAAGCGGGCTGGCGAGATCCCGGAGAGGGACAAAATTGGCGGGATGTCCGTTATTTATATCGATACAGTGAGACAGAGCTTGCAGAATGGGTTGAACACATCAGACTGCTCGAACGGCAAGCGGATGAAGTCTGCATTTTGTTCAACAATAACTCTGGAGGAGATGCAGCAGCGAATGCGAAGCAGTTTTCGGAGATGCTTGGCCTTGCACCTACTGGTCTGAATCCTCGTCAGATGGACCTGTTCTCCACGTAGCAAGAAAGAAGGGGAGTTCATGCTTGTAGTAATTGCCATCTTATTTGTCATCATCGGAGTCTTGGCTGGCGTCATTGGCAGTATCGCGGGTCTGGGTGGTGGGATTTTTTTCGTGCCTGCTCTGCTGTATTTTGCAAACTGGTACATGCCTGGATCGATGAACCCGCAAGTAGCAGCGGCGACTTCGTTGATTGTGATTGCGGTAACCGCCCTTTCTTCTTCCCTTTCTTATCTCAAGCAAAATAAAGTAGATAAGCAGAGTGCCTTGCTCTTTTTTATCGGGAGTGCGCCGGGTGCTATTGTGGGCGTGTATCTTAATACATTACTAGCAGTGGGGGGCTTTTCGCTGCTGTTTGGCTTGTTTCAGCTCTCCATGTTCGTCGTATTGATGGTCAAAGACAAAATCAAACCACGCAGCATGGAGTGGGAAGTCCAACGCCACTTCATCGACAACGAAGGAAATGAATATGTGTACGGGTATAGCAAATGGTCCGTGATTACGATTGCCTTCTTTGTCGGGATTACCTCGTCGCTATTTGGCGTGGGTGGCGGCATCCTGATGGTTCCAGCCATGATCATTTTGTTTCGCTTTCCGCCACACATTGCTACCGCTACATCCATGCTGGTCATTTTTTTATCAGCAGTGGTTGGATCCATCACGAATATCTTCCACGACAACGTACACTGGCTGTATGCAGCGATGCTCGCGCCAGGAGCATGGGCGGGCGGAAAGCTCGGAGCGATTGTTGCCAGTAAAATGAAGGGGCGCACCATCGTGCTATTTTTGCGTGTTCTGATACTGGGAATTGCCATACAAATGATCGGAGAAGCGATTTTTGGATAATGAGACGAGAGGGAGGGGAAAGTCGTGGCTGACACCTGTACCTTACACATTTTGCACACGAATGACTTGCACAGCCATTTTGATACGATGCCGCGAATTGCAACCTGCCTGAGGAAGCATCGAGAAGAGTGGGAGGCCAGGGGAGAGCATGTGCTGACGGTCGATATTGGAGACCATATGGATCGAATGGATATCCGATCGGAAGCGAGCTTTGGGAAAAGTAACGTCGAGATCATGAACAGAAGCGGGATTCAATACGCGACGATTGGAAACAACGAAGGCATCACACTCCCAAAAGACAAGTTGAATGAACTGTACACAGATGCGCGTTTTGCGATCATTACAGGCAATCTGTTTGAACCGCCAACAAATTCTGTCCCGTCTTGGGCTGTACCATACGCCATTCATACCGTAGGCGAGCTGCGGTTGGCTATTTTGGGAATGACGATACCCTTTGGCCCTTCCTATCAAAGTATGGGATGGGAGATCAAGGAACCGATCCCGATTTTGCGTGAGCAGATTGCGGCACTGCGCTTGTCTGTGGATGTTGTCATTTTGCTATCGCATCTTGGCTATCAGACAGATTGTCTGCTGGCTAGTGAAATCGATGGGCTCGATATCATTTTGGGCGGACACTCTCACCGGACGCTGCCTCATGGAGAACGTATAGGCGGTACCTTAATCACACAAGCGGGGCGATTTGGCGAGTATGTCGGTCATGTAGAGCTTGTCTGGGACGGGATTCATAATGGCATCAAAGACGTGCGCGCAGAGCTTTTTCACACAGAACAGTACCAGTCAGACGAATCATTGAGCCAGTTCATTGAGAGTGAAAAAGTATGGGCAGAGAATCGTTTGTTTCAGCCGATTGTTCAATTGGAGCAAGACATGCACATGGGCTGGACGGAGGAGACCCCCTATGGTTCCTTCATCGCAGCGAGTATTCGTAAATGGACGGGTGCTGAGATTGGCATGGCAAATGGAGGGCTGTTACTTGCTGATTTGCCGCGGGGTAGCTTGTCCTTTGCCGATTTGCTGCACAGTATTCCTCACCCGATCAATGCCTGTGCGGTCACGATTACAGGCGAGCAGCTCACCACTGTTCTGGAGCAAGCGATTCAACCGGAAATGGTTCATCGGGAGCTGCGAGGGTACGGTTTTCGCGGCAAAATAGAAGGCTGGATGTGTGTAGACGGATTGTACATTCGCTACAGTGAGGATGACCAACCGCAAATTATCCAGATTGAAGTCAACGGGCAACCGCTTGATCGCGAGCGTCTGTATCGAGTCGGGACGATCGACATGTTTATGTACAATCGCATGTTTCCCGATTTGCTGCTCGGCAGTGAGGTTACATTTTTCTTGCCCGAGATGCTGCGTGAAGTGCTCGCCACCACGATAAAGGATCAACAGATGCTGCAAAATGCGTTTCGTCCACGTTGGGAAAAGATATCGTCAACGTCAAAAAACCAATCGTAGAGACCGGTTTTTCGGGAATGCTATCGAAAAACGGGAGGAGACGAACGATGCGCTTCATAGATGAAGTATACGAGCTGTACAGAGGGCATTTTAATGGTGATGAAGAGGACATTACAGCAGTTGTCGTCGGCATTCTCGCGGAGCAGTCTCGGGATGATTTGTTGGATTTGGTTGAGGAAATGGACGAGGAAGAGCTGTTTCACATGCTCGCGACGTATATGATTGAGGTCATGAAACGAAAAGTCGCGATGGAGGATGAGCAATTTCCGACAAGCGTCATGCATTAAGAGCTCACATTTCTCTTCTGCGCGTCATAGGATGGTAACGCCAACAGACAGGAGAGAAAAGGAGGAATCTTGATGGTCGAGGTAGTGCCAATCCACTTTCCAGAGGGGACGGCTATTGCTGTCACCGTTCGTTTGCCCAAGACGACGCTATTGGCTGTAACGACCGATCATGGCTACATCATGTGTGGAGCGCTGGATGTGGGGCTCTTGAACGAACGATTAGCAGCGAGAGAAATTCTTGCTGGTCGTGCGGTAGGGGTCAAGACCATACAGGAATTGCTGGATGCGCCACTGGAGTCTGTGACGACGACGGCGGAACAGAAGGGGATTACGGCTGGTATGACTGGTCGAGATGCTGTCGTGAAAATGCTGTAAACAACAAAGAGATAAAGGGCTGTCCAAAAAGGGTCAATCCGTTACCATACGAAAATCAAAAACGTTGATTTATTATGAGGTTTGAATGCAAAAGGGGCGCCTCTTTGTCGGGAAAATCGACTTTTGAGACAGCCCCATTTTCTTCTACATGGTAACTTATTCTATTCTCGGAAATTCCTTAGCCTTTGACGAACGGAATTTTTAATTTGTATCATCAACCCACCTTGATATGGAATTATCATCCAGCACCTTTACGATTTTTGGTAAACCAAAATGTGTTGGTTCCCCTTGATCTGGGTATACGAACTGTCTCCATATCTGACGGAGCATAATTTCGCTGGAAGTAGGTATCGTAATATCCTTCAAAGTCGGCTTACACCTTCCATTGATATCATATAACGTCGTCCACTCGCTTCTTACGGACGGGCCATTCTTACTGACGAAGCACAGAGCATAACGGACTTTTACGGCTGTCTTCCAAGGTGTGTCTTTTTCTGCTGTGGCTTCCCATTTTTCCGGGATCACGATATGGTTAGGCAAACTGTCAGGAGGAAGGCGTGACATTAATAGCTCCATTTGTTTCCTTAATGAAGAAAGGTTTGCTAAATCGTTTTTGTAGGTTTCATTCAAGAACTGTTTTTTGTAAAATTCTACCCTGGCAACAAAATGAGTTACAGCCTGATCTCTATGACTCTCTCTATGGACATTTTGATCACAACAGCCCGTAGCCCATACTTTATCGCTAAACATAAATGTTTCCGGTGGTTTTACAGAATTATCCGTGTACTCGTTTCCTTCGTCATATTTTATTGAACTAGGATATTCACTGCCCGGAGTATCTTTCAAATTTGTACAATCATAAAAGGTAACAGGCGTCAAAAGTAACAGTCTGGCTACCTGCCTATGAAGAATCAATCTTTCTACCGCATTGGCCCATCCATACTTTTCAGCATAATTACTGAGATCAAACTTTCCAAAATTATTAAGTAAATAGACATAATCCTTATTATTTAAATTGTTATCAGGCCTGTTCTGCTTTAATAGTTCACAAATAAAGTCGAGGGTAAATCTCCTTGCGTTTTTTTCATCATCATCTGGATTTTCATAACCATTTATGAATTGATTCAATGTCTTCACAGAATCTATCCACAAAGAAGTGTAAGTCTGATAATCTGTATCAGCTGCAAGACTTATGCATGTTGACTCCGGTCTAAATTTGGATGCCAGCTGTACTGAGAGATGTGCCGTCAATTGCAAGGTTAATGCAATAGCAGTGAGGTTGATAAGGGTAATTTGCAGGCCTGAATCATATTCTCTGTTAATCCAGCTACTTGTATCAAGAAATTCGGAGGCAGTTATCTGGTATAAATCATTTAAAAGTGTGCCGTGCTCATAGGATACATTCTGTTGAAGATGCGGTATAACATCTTGTTTCAAGATGTTGATTGTTGCATCATCCAATTCTTGATCTTTATATTTGTTAACCTGTTTTTTGTACGAATCAAAGAAGGCTAATATATCCCGTTGAATATCTTCTTTTTTCAATTGATTAATATAGTTTTTTATTTCATTTGTAGAACTATCGATCAGTTTAGATATGTCTTCTGATGAAGAGGAAGTCCCTCCAAATGCAGCCCTGAAAATTACTCCAAGTAAAGCAGAGGCTGCTACTCCCCATGGAGCCGGTATAGCAAAAGCAAAGGTCTGTGCGAAATCTCCGAAGATTTCACAGAATTCTTCCCCCGAGCCTGACAGCTTAAATTGATCTAGTTTATGATCATTGGACTCACCAAGGCTCTCCACACTTGGAAAGCCAGTTTTTATATCGTATTTTATAAACGGTAAAATGAAATAAATCAACATAACATTGGTTTCACGGACATAAACTACGGATTTACCGTCACAACCATAAAAATCAGACTTTAGAACGGACAAATACTGATTAACAATTTCTTCACCATCCAAAACCGGATAGGCATTTTTTAATATGTCTAGCAAAGGTGAATAGTACTTTTTCGCTTTTTCGAATAAGTCGACATCTTTTTGAGCGTATATATGTGGTAAAATTTCCTCTTTAGTAGCTAGACTTATAAAAGCTTTCAACAACTCTTGAAAATCTTTTTCATCAATTTTTATTCCGCAACGGTCATAATAAAGCCTAAGAAATCTATCTCCATACTCATGCAGGGGCATGCCATTCTTTGGCTCAGAATTTATATATAACTGAGCAGTATAATGATACGGTAGTTTGTCTTCCATAATTTTCATCGTTTCTCCTATTCGTAGTTTATATACCAGAATGTAATGGCATGTGACATAAGGTTTGCAGCAATAGTACGGGGCAGTATTTTGCCTTTATAAGTAAGCTGCGGGAGCATCCGCAGTGTAGTAGCAAATGACTCCTTATCTATCTGATCTGCCAGTGATTTAACGATAGTAAGCTTCTCATCCCCGTTCTCCCACGTAAATGTTGACTGCATCAAATATTTTGAAATATCTTCAGTAAATTCCATGAAAAGAAGCAAATCCTGATAAGAATAGGGTGGTGTAGCGCTTTCTACATTGGAAGCTATGTTTTCCCAGAAGTCTTTATCAGATTTACGTTTCCATGCCATAAAAATTTCCTCAGCCTCCGGAATATCCGGAATATCACTCTTAAGGCGTGACTTCACTTCTGTTGAATTTTCTGCTATCTTCATGATGTTGTAATAAATACCAGTAGCGGCAGCGATTGTAGTAACAACTCCAGCTGTGATTGCAGCATATTTTGCAATCGCAGCCGATCTGCCATTTGCTCCTAACCTTCTTACGAGCTCTGATACTTGCTCGGACAGTCTATTTAACGCGGTTTGTTCTTGCCTAACCGTCTCTAATGAATTTTGCGCCCCATATTCTGGTAGTTGTGCCATTGCAACAGTCTGATCTTCCAAATGACTTGCCATGCGTTCTTGTACAATCATACCGGCTTCCGTGCTAGCTCTTTCCGTTTGCTTTTGTTCTTCCGTCTTTTTTTCTTTTATTTTTTCTACTTCTATTTTTATGTCCTCTTCACGTGGATTCTTGTCCTGTTCCTTGCGGTCAATATCCTCAGCTTTCATTTTTAACATTAGACATTCTCCTTTTTCTGAATGATAAAAGCTTTCTTGTACAGTGCTACTTATCGTTTTACTCATGCCATATTTCCAACAACGTTGTTACGTAAAGTGTTTCACATCAGTAATGTGGCAATATCTTTTCTACATGATACGGATTATTTTTAGACAAAAACTTACATGTTGCTTTAGCCATTAATTTCCTTGCCACTTCCACAAGGCAACTATAGATAAAAATGGAGCTGATAGAAAACGAATTGTTCTCACCAGCTCCATTATCATTTTTCAGGTTGTCTGTCTTCATCACCAACGTGCCGACTGCTCCTCACAAATCCCAATCTTATTTTCCACCGCAATCGTTTTTCCATCAGCGGATAAAATGGTTCCGTCATAACGGCCAATTACTTGATGCAAAGTGGTTCGCACCAATGCAAAATTTTTGTGCTCGGTTCGAGCAAAGAGCGGCGTAAAGGTGAGGCGTACCGCAGAAGATTCTTCACTCGCAAGCGTCCAAGGGAGCATCCGGTTGTCAGGATCGTAGGAAAAACGAATCTGTTCGCTCAGCTTGTAGAGGACACCATCAATCATCAAGCCATTTTCCGTCATACCCGTTCCGTCCGTCCAGCCTCTGCCAAAGTTAAAGCCTGCGACACCCTTCGCGTGACGGAAAGAGCAGGTCGTCCAGTTCCAACGAGTGTGGTATGGCCAAACGCCACGTCCAAAATCCAGACTGGCAAAGGTATTCTGCCGATCGAGCAAATAGGTTTTCCCGTTATAGGCAATAGTGCCGTGCACAGGCCGTGCCGTTTGCTTCGAAGTGAACTGAAAGCGCTCCGCACTCCACGGTATCACGACATTTAAGGATTCGGATGGCGGATCAATCACGATGTCGAGCGAGAGAGTTTTATCGCCGGGACATATGGCAGTCGCTTCTACGCTCGTTCCGCTGGCTCCTGGCTGAAAGGAGACAGAGAGCTTGCGACTCACAAAATGACAAGGCTCATCTACGGTGGCACCCAGTCGAATCCCTGCACCAAAAGGAACCGTTACGGCACTGTCCGCGGTCTCCCCTGTCGTTAGATCAATAAAATGGACAAAGACAATGCCAGCGTAATCCAGATTGACCATCGCAATCGACATCGCACATTCAGGCGCGGTGATAAACCAAAAATTCCATTTTTTCCGACGAAGCCAATGCCCGCTAAACTGGCAGTCATGCAACGGATAACGGGACCAACCAATCGCTTCGGGAAGCAAGCGGCCATCCTGATCACATAATGAAAGAGGCTGCGTTAATTCTTTTTCGATAAGCGACATACGATCGTCTCCCTTGCAAACAAGGATTCTTCCAGACAAACTCGTCTCCAGTGTCTTTCCTCGGTAGACATAAAAAGAAAATCTAGAAAAAATTTCATGTAGAATCAAGTCGAATCACGCTATAATAGGGATACCCTGAGGAAAGGCGAAGGAAAGGAAATGCGACTGAAATCCATTCAAAAATGCCAGCCGGGTGATAAACTGGCTCGTTCCATCTATACAGAGAACGGAACGATTCTCGTTGGCGCTGGAGTAGAACTAACCCAACGAATGATAACTCGACTCAAAAACAAAAACGTGAACAGTCTCTACATCCAAGACAAGCGCACGGATGATATTATTGTGGAGACAGTCATTTCCGAAAATACTCGCAGACAAGCAATGTCCATTATTCACGATACATTCCGAACCGTTCATCAAGTCCCGGATAAATGGCAGCAGCTTTTTTCGGACAAGGGTTTGGGACGTAAGCTGCGGGATGTCATGCAAACCGTTGCGGATGAATTGAACAGTAGTGATTCAGCCATGAATTTACTGGCAGATGCTTGCGCCTTCGACAATTACATATTCACGCACTCATTTAACGTTGCCTTGTATAGCACAGCTCTCGCTATAAATACTGGCTGTTCGGAAAAAGATGTGTTGGAGATTAGTATTGGCGGTATGCTCCACGACATAGGAAAAATGCATATCCCAGACGACATTTTGCAAAAACCGGGCCGCCTTACGCAAGAAGAATTTGAAATCATGAAAAGACATACAGAGATCGGTTTTGAAATGCTGCGTCGTCAAGACGACATCCCATTGCTTGCAGCCCACTGTGCTTTTCAGCATCACGAGCGCTGGGATGGCTCCGGTTATCCGCGGCACTTGAAAAAAGAAGAGATTCATCCGTTTGGTCGCTTGATGGCAGTGGCCGATGTATTCGATGCTCTGACGTCGCATCGGGTATACCGTCGCGGAATGCTCCCTCATGAAGCGATGGAGGTGCTCTACTCCGGTTCAGGCAAACTGTTTGACCATGTGTATGTAGAGGCTTTGCGAAATACGATTGCACTCTACCCTGTTGGTCTGACCGTCAGCCTGAACAATGGTATGTCTGGTGTCGTCGTCGATTCGAACAAAGGAATGCCGAGCCGTCCGATCGTCAGAGTCCTGGTGGATGAAGAAGGTCGGGATATTGAGCAACCCTATGAGTGTGACTTGTCCAAAATGCTGACGCTCATGATCATCGCCTGTGGAGATTTGGTATAATCAGAGCCAGTCTTTCTTTTTGAAAATGATAAACATCGTCGTGCCGATCGCCGCCATACTTCCCAGCACGATGTAGTAGCCGTAGGGTGAATGCAGCTCAGGCATCACATCAAAGTTCATCCCGTATATACCGGTCACAATGGTCAACGGCATAAAAATCGTCGTCAAGGCGGTAAAAACACGCATAATATCGTTGGCTCTGCCAGCAAGCGCCGCTTGATACGCTTCGCGCAAGTTTCCGATGAGTTCGCGAAAAGCTTCAAAGCTCTCTACAATTTTGCTGGCATCCTCTACAATATCGCCAAAGTACTTCCGCAAATAAGGTTGAATCAGCGGGAGTTCTTTTTTATGTAGGGCGTCAATCAAATCCCGCTGGGGAACGAGCATTTTACGGGCGTACAAGATTTCACTGCGCAGCCCGATAATTTGATCCAGATGGGATTTTTTCGTGTGCATCAAAATTTGTTCTTCCAGGTTTTCAAGCAGGTCTTCAATTTTTTCTGTCACATCAAAATAACGATCGACAATTTGATCTACCAAGTAGTACAGAAACGCATCGGGCCGATTGACTTCTTTTTCTCGGATGATTGACAGCATGGTAGTGAATTCGGGGGCCTCCTGCTTCGTTACGGTGATAATGGTGCTGCTGCCCAAAAAAATATTGATCTCGCGTAAGAAGATATCATGATTGTGGAAGGTAATGCCATTAATGACCATAAAGTAATGATCATCGTAATGTTGCAGCTTGGGCCGCTGTTCTTCCTCGTCGATGCAGTCCTCGACAGCCAGATGATGCAGTCCGAACAGCGGCTGTAAAATATCCAAATCGAATGGTGCGGCATGAATCCAGTAAAACCCGTTCACAGGTGGAGTAGCAGCCTCTTCGATGTCTTCTATCTCAGTGATGATTCCGTTTTGTACGAGTCTGATCTTCATGATCGATTCTCCTGCTAGTGGATTCGGTTGCGGCGGGTAGACGGGGCCAGATCTGTGTGAGAATCAGTTCATAAGCAGAACGAAGTGCTCGGCGACTAGGCGGAGCCTGTGATGCACGCTGTTGCTTGGGAGTCGTCATGCCAATTCGCCTCCTCGATAAAAGTCTTCATCCTATACGTATGAACGTCAACTCGTCCTTTTTCCCGCTGCGGCTAACTGTGGTAATTCCCTTGATTCGTACACATGCGCACCTGCCAGTCCAAGAGAGGCGATGTGATGCATGGCTCCTGCGACATCTGTTGCAGTGACAGGTTGATAGGCGCGTAACGGTCCGATCCAGAGAAACGAGAGTGAGTGTGATAGCTTCGCACCGAGCTCTTCCGATCGCCGGTGTTCCTGTCGCGGGCCCAGTAAAAGGGAAGGGTGGAACAAATGCAGACTCGGAAGCGCCAACTCGCGCAGTGCTTCCTCCAGCTCACCTTTTACACGATTATAGAAAAAGACGGATCGGCTATTTGCGCCGATTGCTGTGATGATGAGAAACTGGCTGGCTCCTTCTTCTTTTGCCAATCGAGCAATTTCGAGCGGGTACTGATAATCCACTGTGCGAAAACCCTCACGACTACCAGCCTTTTTCATGGTTGTCCCCAAGCAGCAAAAGATGTCTGCTCCTTCTAAAAACTGTCGGCAATCCCCCAACTGACGAAAGTCAATGACGACTGTCTGCAAGCGAGGATGTGTGAAAGGGAGCGCGTTGCGGACGACAGCGATGATTTTTCCATATGCGTCATCTTTCAAGAGATGTTGTAGCAATGCACGGCCGACGAGTCCGGTCGCTCCAAATAATACCGCACGTTTCATTGCCATAGTGTTCCTCACTTTCTGCGATCCCTCTCTCTTATTTTACCGTTTCGAGCGGTTTGACCAAAGCTATTTTTTGCATACTACAGGTAAGCTGAACAGATGAAAAGGTGGATGTATCGATATGTGGACAAACAAGAGGGTAGGTATGATTGGCTGTATCGTATGGATGTTGACAGGAGCCGGGTGGGGACAAGTCGCTCTTGCCTTGGAGGGGAGAGACGTACAGCCTCCTCCAACTGTGTTCGAGCAAATCCAGATCAAACGGCAGGATGTGACAGGCGATGGTCGGCTGGATTTCGTTACGTTGCTAGGAAAGAGGTTTGCGGCAGACAGTCCTTACTTCGAGCACCTAAAAATCATGGTTCAAGATCCCGTTGCGAAAAAAACAACCTTTTTTACAACACCGTATGGCGCTTATCAGCCGGAGATGTTCTTTTGTGATTTTACCGGCGGGGGTGTGCAACAAATTTTGCTTCAGGCGCCGACTGGGGGCAGTGCAGGGACGTCTGAGTTTTATTTGTTCGCAGACAAGGACAATAAGCCGGCGATTCTGCCTGTTCCTCAGCCCTTGACGATTTCGGGCTCCTACCAGGATCATTACAAAGCGTCATTGACGATCAAGGAGACGGGGGAGACTGTCGTTCTGGATTTGTCAGATCGCAAAAAAATCTATGAAGAAAATGGGGTATACAAGAACGGGAAGCTAGTTTCTCCAGTAGAGGTCATGCCTAACACATTCAGCGTACTCATGCCCATCGATGAGAATCGTGATGGTATTTGTGAATTAAAAGGAGAACAAAGAGTCAGCGGTGTAGCCAACGCCGATACGATCGCATATGTGGAGTCGTATTGGAAATGGGACAAGACTAGCTGGAAGCTACAACGGGCAGTCGTGAGGAAAGCGGAAATGTAGGTGTTTGCTAGGCTCAAACAACCGCCCATAGCCCATGTGGGCGGTTTACACCCGTTTGCAAAGGGGTATATAATTGAAAGGATATTCCAGAGTTATATGTACTCGGATAAAAGGAGTTCAGGCTATGAGCACATGTCCGTTTTCCACCTTTTTTGGATTGAAAGGGAAAGGAAAAAGTGAATCTTTTTTTCAGGGGGTGAAGGAAAAGGGGGAAGTGTACATTGGAGGGAAAAGTACCCTCGCGAAGCAACTAGCAATGATCAATTTGACCGAAGAAGAATTGGCCATTGTGAAAGCACTTCAGCCACTTATCATTCAAAATATTGACGCTATTGTCGACTATTTTTATACCAGTATTGAAAAAGAACCGCTTTTAATGAAGATTGTAAACCAAAACAGTACGATTGAACGGTTGAAATTAACGTTGAACCGCCATATCTGCGAAATGTTTAGCGGACGCATCGACAGCGCTTACATTGAACAGCGCAGTAGAATTGCTGTTATTCATATGCGAATAGGCTTGGAACCAAAATGGTACTTGAGTGCATTTCAAAACATGATGGTTTCCTTGATTGATCTCTTGCATAAAAATATCGCGGACAAGGACGAATTCGTACAAGCCCTCACGACCGTCACGAAGATTCTCAGCATCGAACAGCAAATTGTGCTGGAGGAATACGAAAACGAGCATGAAAAGGCGCGGCGAGCGGAACAAGACAAAAAGGACGAGCTGCGAATCCTCCTGACCAATTCTGCGCATGAGCTGGCAGCGGTCTCAGAAGAAAACAGCGCGTCTGTTGTACAATTGACAGAACAGTCGAGAGAAGTGCTTCGTTTTGCTGAAAATGGCACGGGCTTTTCCACGAAAGCACAAGACCTGTCCCGTGAAGGCAAAGAAAAGCTGGAAAAACAACAGGAACAAATGTGCTTGATTCAGAGCAGCGTCAAGCAAATCTCGGAAGAAATGAACGCGATGGAGAAAAACGCAGAAAAAATCCAAGGGATTGTAGAGGTCGTGACGGCAATTGCTGAGCAGACGAATCTCTTGGCGCTAAATGCTGCGATTGAAGCAGCACGTGCGGGTGAACAGGGACGCGGATTTGCCGTCGTAGCCGATGAGGTACGCAAGCTGGCAGAACAGACCAAAAAGTCGGTTTTCGGTGTGCGTGAGCTGATCGAGAAGACGAACCAACAGACAGTGGTCCTCTCGTCTGTCGTGGTAGAAATTCAGGCGCTGGTCCAATCGAGCACTGCGGTAGTAAACGAGACGAATGCCTTTTTTGAAGGAATCATGAGCGCTGTCTCAGACAGTAAAGAACAGAGTTCACGGATTCAGCGGGAGCTGGAAAACTTCTTCAAAGTCATGGAAGATATGAACCAAGCGGTGGCACAGGTAGCCAGCTCTGCGGATGAGCTATCGGAAATAACAGAAAACCTGTAAAAGATAGTAAGTTTTTCAGTTCAAAGGGAACAATAGTGACGGCAATTACGCAATGGAGGACTGTAGACGTTTACGGAAACAACCGGACTTTGTCCATTGTTGCGAATGGCGTGGATTTCCCCAGGCTCTACAAAATAGTATTCACCCGTACTGACATGAGTGGTTTGTGCTCGTTGTACTTCATTTTCATTATTCGTTTGGACATAAATCATATTCGTTAGCGTGCCTGAGACTACCAATTCCCATCCAAAAGAGTCACCGTGATTATGGGGAATGGATTCCTGATCTGTCGGTAGATGGATCAAGACAACCTCTACATGTGGCGTGGAGAATAATACTTTGCGTCCATAGGGCAGGTTTAGTGGCTCCGGGATGTATGGACCGAGTTGTTCCATGCACGGAGACAGGGAAATGAGAGCGTGTCTAAGCTGGGCAGGAGTAGGTGAAACGAGGGACCCAAATGCTTGTTCCAGACGTTCCAGATTCATAAAAAACCTCCCAAACGAAAGTCATACTCCCTACACCATATGATCAAATTTCAAGAGTAGTGATAGCCTGAGCTTGTCCAAAAGGGAATTATTTACCATTATTATTACATTGTAAATCAACAGGATTACTTGAATTTAGGGCGCTTTTAAAGAAAAAGCGTCCTTTTTGTGCTATCGACAATCTGCTGACCCACCACCTATTATGGAAGTACGGCAACAAATGCCGTACAGGACGATTTGGGGAACGTCCCCCTTCCGATTGTTTCGAGTAACATAAGCTTTTTTTGATTTTCATTCAAGAGGAGGCATGCGCATGTCAACTGCCATAATCAGTGTACGCACCCACTAGAGGGGGGCGTTGATTCAAACCACCTGTCATGATCGGGAGGTTTGGATGTAGATGAATAAGAAATGGTATTTGTATGTCAATGCATTGTCATCCTTAGGATCACGGATGAATTTGATCGCGTGTAGCGCGTTGATTTTTACATTTGAACATAGTGCTTATTGGATGACGGCTTTTTTCGTTGCAAGACAGCTAGGGGGGATGCTGTTTAGTCCCCTGGCAGGCATGTTGGCTGATCGAATGGATAGAAGGCGCACCATGATCGCAAGCGACCTGGGGGCCGGTCTTGCTATTTTGGCCATCGCATTTTATCCGACACCGTATGTATTAATCGCAGCGGCTTTTCTCAATGGAATGCTGTATACGCTGTTTCATATTAGCTTTCAGGCATCCTTGCCACAAATATTTGGGAGTGAGCAACTGGTTCAGGTCAATGGATTAAAGGTCAGGCTGGAGTCATTGGTAGGCATCATGGGCTTCATGCTGGGAGGATGGCTGACAGATCACTATGGTTATACGATTGTGATCGCTTTGGATGCTGCCAGCTTTCTTTTCTCTGCGTGGATTCTGATGAAACTTCGTTGGGAGGAGAAGGGGGACAATGCGTTAGCTACGTCATCTGACGCGGATATCAGAGGAAAAGCAGCGAGTGGCTTTCGTGTCACCCTTCGTTATTTGCGGGAAACACCCGTGCTTCTGACGATTAGTCTGTTAGCTTTTCTCGTATCGCTGAGTACATCTGCGTATAATTACGGGTTGCCTTTTTTGGCGGATCAGTTGCACGGTAGTGACGCTACCTTGCACGGATTAATGTGGACGGCGATGAGCGTCGGAGGTTTGATTGGCTCCTATGTGGCAGTTCGTTTGCAGGTGAAGCTGGTGAATGGGATGCTCGTTGCTTATGCTGTTTTTTCCGTTGGGATTGTAGGTGCATTCGCGGCAAACCATGCTGTGGCTGTGCTATTGCTCTTGATTTTCGCGGGTCTATTTTCCGGCGCAGCACAGGTTTATGAGAGCACACTTTTGCAACAAGCCCAAAATGAGCTGCGCGGCAAGGTGATGGGGGTGCAGGGGCTCTTGAGTCGAAGCGGGTACTTCGCTGGTTTTCTCATGGCTCCATTCTTAGCGGGTGCCTTCACTTTATTGGGGATGCTGGCCTTTGCCCAATTGATGTTTGTCGCAGGGCTGATCGGATTTGGCTTGTACCTTGTTATTTCTCCCAAAAAATCGAAATCGGCCTCCTGATACACGTAGTCTTTTTTTCACCTTCTAGCCATAGGATGTACCAGTTGGGAGGTGTCGGGATTGGCCGTATTTCGACCCCGGCGGCGTTGGAGAAACCCGCTTTCACGTACGAAAGCGTTTTTGATCGCATTGGTTATCTTTTTGGTTTTGACGATACAGACACTTGTGTTTTTGCAAAATCGATTGGAGCCTACTCTCTTGATTCTGGCTACGCAAAAAGCCGAGCAATTGGCGAAAGAAGCGATAACAGATGCCGTAACCAAGCGGATTTCACAGCAAGGCGTCGATTTCAACCAGATTGTCAAAATCGAGAAGAACAACGAGGGGCAGATTCAGGCGTATCAGTTCAACTTCAAGGAATATGCAAGAATCGTAGGCGAAACAACAGCGAGAGTCCAGAACAAGCTCCAAGAGTTCGAGCAAGATAAAGTAGACCGCACGATCCCGCTTGGTTTGGCTACCGGAAACTCCTTTTTGGCATCGATGGGGCCGAATTTGCCAGTGACTTTCGTACCCATCGGCTCGGTCAAGACCAAGCTGGAGACAGAGCTGAAGGAAGCAGGCATCAACATGGTGCTGGCGACGGTATATATTTTCGTGGAGGTCGATCTGCGCATTGTTATCCCTTTTGCGACTGAGGAGCAGACGGTCACGACGAAAATCCCGATCACCCACTCCTTGATCATTGGCGATGTCCCGACGTATTTGTACAACAACCCGGAAGGCAAGCCGGATGTGCCGCGGATTCCTGGGGATGTACCGAATAGCACTCCGTAATCGCGGAATAGGAAAAAGCGACAGCGCGTTGCTGTCGCTTTTTTTGTGCGCACCCAGCATGTAGACTTGGATGATACAGGTAAAATCCTTCGAGAATAAGTTTGAGGAGGAAATTTGATGAATATCACTAAGGTAGTTGAGGGCATATGGGGAAAGAAATGGTCTCCTTCAGAGGATGTGGAACAAGATACAGAGTGTGATACAGCTCTCTTAGATCATAGTCATCTTGTGGCGGAACGTTTCCCGCAAAAAAGCTTTAATCTGGATAGATTCCCCTTGCAAATGAAAAATCAAACTGTTTTTGAACAGGTAAATATCTTTTTTGATAGGACGGATGATAATCCTAGCCTACTTCCATTCTGTCTAAGAGAAGAAGAGAAATTTAAGCAGGTATTCCGTAAACTTTGGGCGTACAATTCAGTTTAGATTGAAACAGCATTACCTAATGTAAACGTGGAAATAGCAGCAGATGCTCTAGATAGTGAGAATAAAAAAATAAGGGTTAAAGAAATTCATTCACAATTGAAAGCATCTGGTAGTAAGAGCATGAAAATAAAAAATCTACATGATTTTGAATTATTTCTTGAATTAGGGCTTCGTGAGAAAGTTTCTACCGTGTTTGTATTTGAAGATATGAAGATTTGTGTATGGTCAAATTTTGATTTTACGTTACCGTTGTATTCGGATGATGATAAATACACGGAGCTACTCCAAACGATTTGTACTACTGAGGGAATATATTTGCGCTCATTAACTGATTGATCATTTTAGAGTAAATAATATTAATGAAACAATTTATGTAATTAGAAAAAGCGGCAGCTCTGGGCTGTCGCTTTTTGTCGTGAAGGAACAACTCAATACTTTCATGCCGAATCCACTTTAAAGACTCACCCAGAATCGATTCCGCTCTTGTCTCCGAATACACATCAGCAGTATCGAACATGGTGATTCCAGCGTCTCATGCAGCCCGTACGCATGATTGTGCTGTGGTGTCCTCTACTTGTGCACGGTGAGTGACTCAGTTGGCCAATGCAATTTAGCTAACGGACATTCACCAAGGTTTGTTAATTATTCACATTTTCTGCAATCATTTGCCGCTATGATGAGAGTTGGATGTGATACCTATGAAGAAACAAAGGAAAATCCTCTTTCTCATCTTGTTTGTGGCAGGAACTCTGCTCGATTGGTCCAGTAGTCAGCAAAAACAGGACGTCGATCTTTACACGATAGGAATTGTGATTGCCAATGAGGATAGAAAAGATAAAGTAGCGGGATTAAAGGCGGGATTGCAATCGTTAGGTCTCAGTGAAGGCGCACGTGTTCAATATGTGCCCGTTTATTTGAATGCGGGTCAGACGCTAGAAGAGGAGCGCTCCCTTGTTCAGGACTTGATTTCAAAAAAGCCTGATGTAATCGTAACGACAGGAGCGCACGAGACCTTTTTGATTCAACAGGCGTCAACGACGGTTCCGATTGTTTTTATTGGTGTCGCCTCAATGGCAGAGCTACCGCTTGTTGAGACTGAGGGAACGGTTACGTGTGGCATCAGTAATGGCCAAATGAATGTCATTGGGAAAAGATTGGAGCTGACAACTCGTTTGTTGCCTGACGCCAAGCGCTTTCTGGTCATTGCCGATTCTCATGCTCCTACGACAGAGCAAGCCATCGTAGAAGCAGAGTCAGCTGCTTCCTCGCTTGGCATTCGCTTACAGGTGAAGCAGGTTGCCTCCCCAAAAGACTTAGAGCAGTTGCTCAGTGGGCTCTCTCCAGGAGAATACGATGCCATGCTTCCTTTACCTAGCTACGTTCTGGAAGATGCGATTATCGATTGTTTACCTCTTTTGATCGAGAAGCAATTGTTTGTCATGGGCGCATACCCCGAGCAGGTGAAGGCTGGTTTGTATGCCGCTTACGGCGTTTCTTTTCATGCACAAGGCATGCAGGCTGCTCATATGGTGGCTCGGGTGTTGGATGGAGTGCCTCCTACCACTCTGTCAATCGAATGGCCGGATGACGTGCGGTTAGCTGTCAATGCCACTTCCCTGTCCAAGCTTCCTATTACCGTAACCGACCAACAATGGTCACTGGCACAAGAATGGTATGGAGTGAGGAACAAATGAGGAGGAGCAGACTACCGCGAATCAATCGACTGAAGACAAAAATGCTCCTGTTTGGGCTATGTATGTCCATCATCCCTTTTCTGATTCTTGGTTATATCAATTTGCATACCAGTAAAGAAAAGGTTCGAGAAGAGGTAGACAGAGCCAATCAGATCTACGTGGAAAATACGTTGGCGCAGTTAGATATGCTTTTTTTACATACGTCCCAATCCATGCAGGTGGTTCAGCAGCGTTTTCTCAATGAGCGCCCTAGCGATGACGATGCTTATTTCTTGCTGAATACGTTATTGAAAACGTCAGCTTACATGGAGGAAGTCGCGCTTTTTCATCAGGATGGAAAGCCGCAGTATTTGCTGAATCGCTGGAAACTCCATAGGCAGGACACACCCAAGGAGAGAGACAACCAATTTCTTTCCACGATCCAGTCGGGAAAACCATACATCGGAAGCATTGTCCGATCAGCAGAAGGGAAGCTGCTGGTAACTGTCGCGATCCCTCATGTATCTGCCAACGGTGTAAAAGGCGGCATGTACGCAAAGCTCAATGTAAAACAGTTACTCGAACAAGTCACACTGCGAGCTCGCTATGAAAACGAGGCCTATTTGTTCGTCACAGATGGGAAAAGCGATAGGTTTGCCGATCCATTTATGCTGGGCAAGCCTTCTGATGGCTCTTTGACCTATTATGAACAAGCGGTTCCTCTCTCCTGGACACTACCAGATCGAACGGAAAAGCCTGTTATCCGTACGTATCAAGCTTCCAATGGAGATGTCATGGTCAACTATGCCATGCGCTCTTCGGTCACACATTGGGTCATTATGCTGGAGCAGTCAAGCCAAACGGCGTTTGCTGCCTTTTCAAAATTGGAACAATCTCTGCTCTTTACGACCTTATTTATCGCACTTATCGTTCTGGGGATTAGCATTGTGTTCTCTGTCTCGTTTAGTCGATTAATGGAAAAGATCGAATCGGCTGTGCAAAAAATCGCAGGTGGCGACTTATCCGTACGAATACCAGTGACGACCTCAGATGAAATTGGCAGGTTAGCAGCGTCCTGTAATGCAATGGCACAAAGTCTGGAGATGAAGACCAATCAGCTTCTCGAAGAAAAGAAACGGCTTGATCTCGTCGTCAGTGGTATGGGGATGGGGCTGATTCTCGTAGATGAGTCTTTTCGCATTCGCTGGATTAATCAAACAGCATCGGCGTGGTTCCAGGATGCTTCTAATCTCCTGGGAAAAGACTGCCATCAGACGATTGGTCAGCAATTCAGTTCATGCAATGGTTGCATGCTCCGAACGCGACAAATGGTAAACGAAAAACAGACTGACCTTATTTCCTCCAGAGTCGATCAGGATGGACGTGTCCGTTCTTATCGACATCAGGTTTTCCCTCTGCATCCGGAGAAAGAGTCGTCTGCTTTTCTAGAGGTCATCGAGGACATCACGGAGAAACGAGAGCTAGAAGCCGCTATTGCACAAGCAGACAAGCTCGCTGCTATTGGACTCTTGGCATCGGGCATCGCCCATGAAATCAATAATCCATTAGGTATTCTGTCGGTGTATGGACAAGACTTGCGAGACCGTCTCGTGGACGAGGATATTCGAGATTTGCAGGACACAGGAGAGCTTACCCAATACTTGGACACGATGGATAAACAAATTAACCGTTGCAAGGAAATCACGACCCGATTGCTGCATTTTTCTGGGAAATCACCCGTTACCGTAGAAAGAGTAGATATTCATCAAGTCCTATCAGACATTCTCATTCTTCTGTCCCATGAAATACGTGTCAAACAGGTAACGGTGAATCAGTCTCTGTTGGCCTCTGCTCCGTATCTTCTCGCTACGCCTGGACAACTTCAGCAAATCGTGCTCAATTTGTTAACCAATGCGCTGTACGCGACCACAGAGCGAGGAAATATCGAGATAGCAACTGATTCTCCATCGAATGATCGACTCCGTCTGTGGATCAGAGATGATGGATGCGGTATACCCGCAGCAGATTTGCCCCATGTTTTGGAGCCTTTTTATACAACCAAGCCTCCTGGAAAAGGGACTGGTCTGGGGCTATCGGTCTGCTACGGGATTGTGACGAATTTAGGCGGAGAAATCGAGATCGAAAGTACACCAAACAAAGGCACGACTGTTACGGTCATCCTGCCGTCAGCAAAGGGGGAATGAACAAAAGATGCACGCAGACACACGTATACTCATCGTTGATGACGAAGCAGATTTCCGCCATCTATTAACCAGTCGATTAAAGAGAAAGGGATATACCACGCTGGAAGCATCTGACGGAATCAGCGCACAGAAGCTAGTAACCAGCGAAACGATTCATGTCATTCTGCTTGATTTGAAAATGCCCGGGATGGACGGCCTCTCCTTTTTGCAATGGTGCAAGGAAACCTCTCCTGCCATTCAAATCATTGTTGTGACCGGACACGGAACAATCGAAACAGCTATCGAAGCGATGAAACGCGGCGCTTATGATTATTTGACAAAGCCTTACAACCTCAATGAATTGGAGGTTTTGATTTCCAAGGCCGTCGAAAAACAGCTGCTGACCGAGGAAAACCAACAGTTGAAAGAAGCTCTATCGACAAACGGGAAAACGACGTTTCAAATCGTTGCGGAAAGCCCGAGGCTAAAAGAGGTCCTAGCAACTGCTAGGCGAGTAGCCAGCACGGATTTTCTCGTTCTCTTAAAAGGGGAAAGTGGAACAGGGAAAGATGTCATCGCGAGACTCATTTTTGAATGTAGTGAGAGAGCATCAGAGGCATTCGTACCGATCAATTTGGGGGCGATACCAGAAACGATGCTGGAAAGTGAACTGTTCGGGCACGAAAAGGGAGCTTTTACAGGCGCAACGGCGCAGAAAAAGGGACTGGTAGAGATTGCCCATCTGGGGACGCTTTTTTTGGATGAAGTAGGGGACTTACCTTTTCCTTTGCAGGTCAAGCTACTCCGTTTTCTGGAAACTGGCGAATTTCGCCGAATAGGGAGCCCGATTCTGCACAAGGTGGATGTTCGTATCATTGCTGCTACCAATGCTGATCTGGAGAAGAAGGTGGAAGAAGGAACGTTTCGATCTGATCTTTATTTCCGGCTGCATGTCATGGATATAACGATTCCACCTCTCATAGAGAGAAGAGAGGACATTTTGCCACTGTCGGCTTTCTTTTTGAATCGACTCAAGCGTAAGTATCCAGTCAAACCGCTTTCTGTGAAAGCGCAGGCAGCTCTTTTGGCCTACTCATTCCCGGGGAATGTTCGGGAGTTGGCTCATATGATCGAACGGGCTGTCGTTTTGGCAAAAGGAGAGGAAATTGACGACAAGGATCTCTTTCCTCACGAACAGCCAGTACCTCACAACGCGTCAGATAGGAAGCTCATTTCATCAGCGGAAACTGGCGAGGAAGAGGCGTTTTTACTGAAAAATGTAGAGCGAGAACATATCAAGCATGTGCTGGACGTTCTGCAATGGAACAAGACCAAGACAGCAGAGAAGCTGGGGATCAGCGTACGCAATCTGTACCGAAAAATCGAAGAGTACGAGCTGCGACCCTGACATTTTGTCACGTACTGACCATGACATTTTGGCATGGTCTTTTCTTTTTCTTGCTATTCGGAAGCGTTAGGCCGTTCGTTTTCCTGCATCTATCGTATGGCACGCCTCTTGCTACTCTCCTGTAGTGAATGCACGATCAACATGGAGGAGTGAGACCTATGATTAAAAAAGAGAAGACAGGCTGGAAGAAGCTGTCTATGGTAGTAGTGGCGATGCTGGTCTTTGCAGGCTGCGCTACACAGCCGACCGCTCAACCCACCTCAACAGCGAGTGAGGCCAAAGATAAAACAGCGAGTGGGGCAACTGGAGCGAGCAATCTAGATACCTACACCCCGCCTAGTATGGACAAGGTACCAGAGGGGCCATTGGGAGAATCGATTAAGTATGGACATAAGTTAATGAATGAAACGAGCACAGCGATCCCTGAATACACAGGGAATAAGCTCTCCTGCTCCAGCTGTCACGGAAATGCCGGAATGGATGCTACCTCTCCTTTAACGGGTGTCACAGCAGTCTATCCCCAGTACATTCCAAGGTCTGGCAAAGTACTTACCATTGAGGATCGCATTAATGGTTGTTTTCAACGAAGTATGAACGGAAAGCCATTGCCTTACAACAGCGATGAAATGAGAGCGATGGTTGCCTATCTGACGTATATCTCAACAGATGTACCAGTAGGAATTAAAGAGCGTCCGTGGATAGAGAAAAATGATATGAAGAGCGTACCTCAACCGAATGTGGCAAATGGAGAAGCACTCTTTCAAAAATCGTGTTTGCAATGCCATGCAGCTGATGGTTCAGGAACAGGACCAAACTCTGGACCAGCGCTATGGGGAGATAACTCCTTCAATATTGGTGCAGGTATGGCCCGAATTTCCAAAGCTGCTGGCTACATTCAGCGCAATATGCCTCTAGGTGAAATGGGCGGTATCAAGCAAGGCTCGCTAACGGATCAAGAAGCAGCCGACCTAGCAGCCTATATTTTGTCCAAACCACGTCCAGACTTTGCCAAAAAGGCACAGGATTGGCCAGCTGGAGGAGTTCCAAAGGATGTGCCGTATGAAGTAGAGAGCGCCAAGAAGAAGCAATAGGAACTCAATATCTAACCCAAAAAGGGACTGTCCCAAACGTTATAAAATGACGGAGGGATCGTCCTCTTTTTGATAAAATGGGAGGAGCAGCCACGAGATTATTCCGTCATTCTTGGACAAGCATGGCGTATTATCAAAAAAGGAGACGCAAAATGAGTAAAACCTTTCAAAAAGGCATTATTTTCGATATGGACAACACTTTGTTGCAATCCAGGATCAACTTTGCCGAGATGAAGCGGGCCATTTTTCAGCTATGGGTGGACAATGGGATCGTTCCTTCTACACTTGAGTGGGAAAAGCATACCGCGTCGCAGCTTATTGAGATCGGGCGAAAAGCGGAGCAGATGACGAGCGAGTTGGAGCAAGCGATGTGGGATGCGGTAACCGCGATCGAGAAGGAAGGGATGCATGGCGCTGTATTGGAGCAGCACGCGGTAGAAGTGCTAGAGGAGTTGAAGAACCGCTATCAGCTGTATATCCTGACCAACAACGCTTATGCCGCCGCAGAGGAGGCTTTGAACGAGACGGGAATCGCCTCTTACTTTGATGAAATCGTAGCCCGCGAGCAGATGACGGTCTTGAAGCCATCTCCATCGGGCATTCACTATATTCGCAGCCGCATGCCAGATTGGCCTGTTTCGGCTTGGACGATGATTGGGGATTCGTGGATCGATGGTAAGGCGGCATGCGACGGACAAGTCGCTTTTATTGCCTATCAAGGGAATGAGCAGGACATGGAGCAAAATGGTGTTGTGCCAAAGGCGTACATAAATGATTTGCAAGAACTCCTGACGGTCCTCGAAGAGTGCGAGCAAGAGTAAGTGCACTTCTCCAATAAATGATTACAGACAATAGCGAAAAATGTGCTATACTTTGCCTAACTGAATACCAGCCTTCAGGGTAGGGTGCAATTCCCGACCGGCGGTAATGACGAACGCACGTCTGAGCCCGCGACTCGCTATCGTAAGCAGTTGATAGCGACTGACTTGGTGCAAATCCAAGGCCGACGGTACAGTCCGGATGGGAGAAGGTATTTGGAACGGCCTGTTTCGCTGTTTTTTCAAAAAACGGTAGAAACAAGGCTTCTTTCTGAACGCCCTGAGCATAATATTCATGGGCGTTTTTATTTTTCATAAAACTTCATAGCGACAATCTTCAGGGCAAGGTGAAATTCCTGACCGGCGGTAATGGCGTACGTACGTCTGAGCCCGCGACTCGCTGACCACGCTTGCAGCGACTGATCTGGTGAAAACCCAGAGCCGACGGTACAGTCCGGATGGAAGAAGATTTTTGTGCTTTCTTCATTTGTTTTTTTCAAAAAACGGATGAGGTAAGGCTTCTTTCCCTATGCCCTGAAACGCTTTGAGGTTTCAAGGGCTTTTTGCGTTGTGCTTGGCTGGAATGCTGGACAGAAAGGAGTGCGGTATGGAACAGGACAGCAAGTACATGGATCTGGCGCTGGAACTGGCAAGATCGGCAAGAGGCCAAACCAGCCCGAATCCCATGGTCGGAGCTGTGATTGTGAAGGATGGAACCATCGTGGGAATGGGAGCGCATCTGCGGGCAGGAGAGCCCCATGCTGAGGTGCACGCACTGCGTATGGCTGGGGAAAAAGCGAAAGGCGCGACCGTGTACGTGACGCTGGAGCCTTGCAGTCACTACGGGAAAACACCGCCGTGTGCAGAGGCGTTGATCGCAGCTGATGTACGTCGTGTCGTTGTAGCGACGCTCGACCCGAATCCACTAGTGGCGGGAAGAGGAATGGAAATGCTGCGAGCAGCAGGGATGGAAGTGGCGGTGGGCGTGAGAGAAGAGGAAGCGAAGGCGCTCAATGAAGTCTTTTTCCATTACATCCAGACCAGACGTCCATTTGTGACGGTAAAGACGGCCAGTACATTGGATGGGAAAATCGCTTCGTTCACGGGACACAGTCGGTGGATTACTGGAGCAGAGGCTCGGGCAGAGGTGCATGAACTGCGCAGGCAGCACGATGCGATCCTGGTTGGGGTTGGGACGATTCTCGCTGATGACCCACTGTTGACGGCGCGCCAGGAAGAGCAGTGTTTTGGAAGTCAGCCAGTTCGAGTGATTTTGGACAGTCATTTACGGACGCCGCTGGATGCCCGCGTCGTCCAGAATGCAGATACGAAGACATGGATCTTTACGACAGATGCAGCGCCAAGGGAAAAGCAGAAGCTGCTTGCGGCAAGAGGAGTAAATGTCATCACGACGGAAGCGCCAATTCGCGTGGAAAAGGTGCTGGATACGTTGGGAGAGCTGGGGATTACCTCGTTGCTAGTGGAAGGCGGGCAGGAAGTAAACGGATCCTTTTTGCAGGCGAGAGCGATTCAAAAGGTAGTGAGCCATATCGCGCTAAAGCTGATCGGGGGAAGCGGCGCGCCCTCGCCATTCGGTGGTCAAGGCTTTGCGACGATGGGAGAAGCGGTACAGCTGACAAATGTTACTGTCACACCGATCGGGAAAGGTGATGTACAAATCATCGGGTACCCACAATGGGAGGATCAGACGTAGCAAGTGAGGAGGAGAGAGCATGTTCACGGGACTGGTCGAAGAAGTGGGCGTGTTGGAATCGATTCAAGGGAACGAGCAGGCGAGTCGACTGGTCATCCGCGCACAGCAGGTACTCGAAGGGGTGAAGCTCGGGGACAGTATCTCGGTCAATGGCATTTGCCTTACGGTTACTGCTTATACGAATCGTCAGTTTAGCGTCGATGTGATGCCAGAGACGATGAACAAGACGAGCTTGCGGCAATTACGGAGCGGACAGCGAGTGAATTTGGAGAGAGCGATGCGGCTAGGGGACCGTTTTGGCGGGCATATCGTCTCCGGACATGTAGATGGGACCGGAATGGTTGCTTCACGAGAGGTGAATGCGAATGCTGTTGTGTTTCGGATGGAGGCCAAACCGCAACTGTTGAAGTATGTTATTGCCCGTGGATCGATTTGCATAGACGGCATCAGTCTCACCGTGGTGGACGTAAACGATAACGGTTTTACCGTTTCGATCATTCCGCATACGCTGGCGAATACGAGTCTTGCAGACAGACGACCTGGGGACTTGGTAAATCTCGAAACAGATGTCATCGGCAAATATGTGGAGCGTTTGTTAGGTTATCAAAACCATAGTGGTTCAGAGAAATCTGGCGGGCTCAGTCTAGCCTTTTTGCAGGAAAATGGCTTCGCGTGAGTAGGAGGGAGAAAGCATGTTTCATCGCATAGAAGAAGCATTGGAAGATTTGCGTCAAGGCAAGACGGTCATCGTGGTAGATGATGAGGATCGGGAAAACGAAGGGGATTTTGTCTGCATGGCCGAAGCGGCTACGCCTGAAATGATTAACTTCATGGTTACACATGGGAGAGGACTCGTTTGCGTACCGGTGACAGAAGAGCACGCAACTCGCTTGCAGCTCCATCCGATGGTGAAGTCCAATACAGACAAGCAAGGAACGGCTTTTACCGTGTCCATCGATGAAGGGAGTACACACACAGGGATATCCGCTCATGAGCGCTCTCAGACGGTCGTGGCGATGCTGGACGATCAGAAGACGGCAGAAGATTTCCGCAGACCAGGACACATTTTTCCGTTAATCGCGAAGTCTGGCGGTGTATTGCGCAGAGCGGGACATACGGAGGCGGCAGTTGATTTGGCTCGCTTGGCGGGGGGCAAACCGGCGGGAGTCATTTGCGAAATTATGAACGAGGATGGCTCCATGGCACGTCTGCCGCAATTGGTAGAGATCGCACGCCGCTTTGATCTCAAGCTGATTACGATTGCAGACTTGATCGCGTATCGGATGAGGACAGAATCGATGGTGAAAAGGGAAATCGAAGTGCAGCTTCCGACCGCCTACGGTGATTTTCGGATGGCGGCCTATACGAACGAGCTAGATGGCAAAGAGCATGTGGCTCTTATCAAGGGAGAGATCGGACCGGATGAGCCCATTCTCGTTCGTGTACACTCGGAGTGCTTGACAGGAGATATTTTCGGCTCTCATCGCTGCGACTGCGGTCCACAGCTGCACGCTGCATTGGAACAGATCGAAGCGAACGGACGCGGCATTTTATTGTACATGCGCCAAGAGGGCAGAGGCATTGGCTTGATTAATAAGCTGCGTGCCTACAAGCTGCAGGAGGAAGGCTTGGATACCGTTGAGGCCAATGAAAAGCTAGGGTTCGCCGCTGATCTGCGAGATTACGGTATTGGTGCGCAAATTTTGCGAGATTTAGGAGTGCAACGCATGCGGCTTTTGACTAACAACCCACGAAAAATCCGCGGGCTTATCGGTTACGGATTAACCGTAGAAGAACGGGTGCCGCTTCAAATGCCGGAGCATCTGCACAACAAACAGTACCTATCAACAAAACAAGAGAAGCTGGGTCACCTGCTTCATCTGCACGGATAAGGAGAGGGAATAAGCATGAGAACATTCGAAGGACATTTGGTTGGAACAGGTTTGCGTGTAGGGATCGTGGCAGGACGCTTTAACGAATTGATCGTAAGCAAGCTGGTCGGAGGGGCTCTCGATGCCTTGAAGCGTCATGGTGTAGAAGATGAGCAGGTAGACGTGGCTTGGGTACCGGGGGCATTTGAAATTCCGTTGATCGCTAAAAAAATGGCAGAATCCGGTCGCTATGATGCGGTTGTTACATTGGGAGCTGTCATTCGTGGCTCCACTCCGCACTTCGATTACGTCTGCAATGAGACCGCAAAAGGAGTTGCGTCCTTATCGCTATCGACTGGGATACCCGTTATTTTCGGTGTTTTGACGACAGACAATATCGAGCAAGCCATCGAGCGAGCGGGAACAAAAGCAGGCAACAAAGGCTGGGAAGCAGCAACGGCAGCGATCGAAATGGCTAATTTATCTAAGCAGTTCGCTTAATCATTTCATAGGGAACGAGATGTTTCAACGGGGGCTACGGCTCCCGTTTTCTATTTTTTTGGATAAAATCACCACAGACAGGCCAAAGTAAGAAAGATTTTCCTGAAAAAAGGGGGGATCTAGCGTGAAGCCGACTGATTGGTGGAGAGCGCAAGTACAGGCCATACAAGCAAAGCGGCGCATCGGTTCGGTTCAAGCGCGGCGAAGCGAACAAATTACACCCGATATGGTAAAACAATGCATGCAAAACGTGGATGACCTCAGTAGCTTGTCATTGAAGATGAATGACGAAGAGGTACACGTTTTTTTTCTCGATACGCTGGTGGATGTGTCCCAGATTTATGAGAATGTCTTTCTTCCGTTGCAGCGTTCCGATGGTAGAGATCCGATGCAGGCGCTTCCTTTCTCTCAGGAATGTCTTCTTGACGATATGGAGACGTTGATGAGTAACTTGCTACGCGGTCATACCATCTTGTTTTTCCTGGAAAGAGACCTCATTCTGCATGTGAATACATTTCAGGTCGCGCATCGTTCCATTACGAAATCCGAGACGGAGGCGACCGTCCTTGGACCGCAAGACTCCTTTGTTGAAATGCTGGAGATCAATTTGTCTTTGCTTCGGAGAAGACTGGCTACGCCTCATCTGAAAGTATCGAGCTACACGATTGGTACCCAGGCACAGAACAAGGTAGCTGTGATTTATTTGGACAATATCGCGAACGCGGAAAATGTGGAGCGCGTGAAAAAAAGGATCGACAATGTCATTTACCACGGATTTGTCGGGATGCCTATATTGAAGCAAATGCTGGAGGACAAGCCATACTCTCCGTTCCCGCAGTTTGGCTTGACGGGTCGGCCTGACAATGCAACAGCAGCTTTGTTGGACGGCAGGATCGTGATCATGCTGGATGGCAGTCCGGATGCCGCGATCTGCCCGACTTCCTTTCTGGAGATGTTTAGTAGCCCTGAAGACTTTTATAATCGATGGTCAACGGCGAGCCTGCTGCGGATGATTCGCTTTTTCGGTTTATTTATCACTATTATGCTCACATCCAGTTACGTCTCTGTCTTGACGTATCATCCGGAAATGCTTCCCCCCGCTTTACTGACAATTTTGTCTGAATCGCGCAGCCGGGTGCCATTTCCGCCTGTGATCGAGGTGCTCATTATTGAGCTTGTCATCGAGATCCTGCGGGAAGCGGGGATACGCATGCCGACTAAAATCGGCCAGACCATCGGTATCGTTGGCGGTATCGTGATCGGGACAGCGTCTGTACAAGCGGGGTTAGCCAGTAATATCTTGATCGTCCTTGTTTCTGTATCGGCACTGCTTTCTTTTGTGCCACCCAATTTTTTGATGAGTAATGCGATTCGGCTCGTTCGCTATGGTTTCATCTTGATGGCAGGTGTATTGGGCATGTACGGCCAGATACTGGCACTGGCGTTTTTATTCGCGCACTTGCTCAATCTGACTTCACTCGGGACGCCGTACATGGCTCCGGGGGTTCCGCGTCAATGGACTGATTTGATGAATAGTCTGGTACGTGCACCATTAAGGTTTATCGTCAATCGCAACCGCATGTCCCGGGCAAAGCAAAAGCATGTCCGGCCAGTTGGGGAGGACTAGGGTAGATGGATAGAGGGAGAATTCACAGCCTGAATCCGATCCTGGTAATCGGATTGATTATGAATACGATGGTAGGGGTTAATTTACTTGGACTGGCTCATCATGCGAGCAAAATGGGCTACAATCTGTGGTGGTCTCCGATTTTGCTGGGATGCATCGTCAGCTTAACGCTAATCCCGATGATGGCCTTGTGCCGTCGCTATCCAGAGGATAATCTTTTTCGGATTCACGAAAAGCTGTTGGGAAAATGGCTGGGAGGCTGTTTCAATATCCTGATTATCGTCTACGCCATTCTGAATGTATCTACTGCGAATGAAGGATATATCAGGCTGGTGCAAACCTCCATGCTGAACAATCAGACTGTCACATTGCCGTTGCTTGGATTGACATTAGTCATGGTCTACATTACAAATGGCGGCATCAAATTGATTGCACGTTTTTGCCTGCTAACGTTCTTTTTTACGGGCTGGATGATTTTTCTTTTGCCGTACGGATTTCAAAAGGGAGGAATGATGCATATTTTTCCTCTTTTTCATACAGATTGGCGCAGTATAGCCGAAACGGTTCACAATTCTTACGCGAGCATGCTTGGGTATGAAGTGGTCTTGTTTTTTTATCCATATATCCAAGAGAAGAACAAGGCACACAAGCATGTGCTGATTGGGGTATGGATCGTTGTTTTTTTGTACGTCATGATTCTGCTCACGAGTGTGTCTTATTTTTCCGAATGGCAAATGGACAATCTCATTTATCCCATTTTGAATTTGTTTAAGGCTGTAGAGCTGTCTTTTTTGGAGCGGATCGAAAATCTCGGGATTGGTCTCTGGGTCTTCCTTATTCTCAGCACGAGTACGGGTTATTTGTGGGTTGCGCGTACTGGTCTTGAAGAAATGGCAGAAAAGACAAGGCTGTGGCATCTACTTGTACCGACAATCATTTCGTTTCTATTCATTGTGGGGCCATTATCTGTAGAAAAACAACGCTACATTTATGACAAGGTGACTGTTTATATGGCCTATGGATTGATCTTGTGGCCGATTTTTTTGTTATTGCTGCATTCCTTGAGGTTTGGTAGAGGAGAGCGAGTATCATGAAGAGGGCGAGCTGGCTCATTGTTTCGGTTATCCTCTTGCTCAGCCTTTGCGGTTGTGGGCGTGAACTCGAACGGCCGGCACTGGAAGACATGGCCATGATTGGGGTTATGGGCTTCGATTATGTGGATCGTGAAAAGATAGATATCACCGTAGCGGTACCGGTTCCCTCCAAAAATAAGGAATCGACACAGGTGTACTCGACTCATGCCTCGATGACGAGCGAGGCAATGCTGAATCTCGCAACAAAAGCAGAGAGGACCATGTCCCTCTCGCAATTGCGTGTGATTTTGTTCAGTGAAGAATACGCCCGCAAAGTAGGGATCGGAAAAGTCATCCTTGATCTCTATCGCAATCCTATTGTAGGAGAAAATGTATACATTGCCGTCGTAAAAGGAAAAGCGAAAGATGTCATCAAAGGAACCTATAACCACAGGCCGGAAATCAACACGTATTTGAACAACTTGCTTCGTCCGCGAGTGGAAACGGCCTTTTCGTCTTTCTCGACCATTCACGATTTTGTTTTTATGATGACCAGCAACACGATGGACCCCAATCTTCCTTATCTCATTCACAGCAACGGAGAGATTCAGATCATCAAGGCGGCTCTTTTTCGAGTAGACAGGATGATCGGAATGTACACGCAGCGAGAGGGGAAGCTGATTCAGGGGTTTTTGGGAAGAGAACGCTTGCCCCGTATGAGCTTCGAGTTCCAGCACGAGACGAAGACAGGTAAAAAACAAACGGAAAAGGTCGTCTTCGATTTTGTGCGAGCAAACACGAAGGTAAGAAGCAAAGGCAGCCTGAAAAAGCCTGTCATCAACATCGAGCTTCGGGTAAGAGGGATGCTGGTGGGCTATTCAGGCAGCAAGGATTTGGAGAAGCGGGCTCAATTTCGGACCATGGTTCAAGAGCTTGAGAAAAGAATCAAAAAGGAAAGCGTGGATATGCTGGTACGTTTTCAAAAGCAAGGGGTCGACCCGGCGCAGCTCGAGGAGAGCATTCGCCAAAGATATTATGGCAAATGGACACGGCAAACGGGTCTCGCCCTTTATACAAAAGCGAAAATCAACGTTAAGGTTCATGTGGATATCGTCGGTTTTGGCACACTGAAATAAGGAGCGATAGCATTCCGGCGTGGTTAGAACAGACGCTTGAATTCGCGCCAGATCGCCCCCAAAGTCCGACGATTTACATTTTGGAGCTTGCCGTACAAGAGGTTCGTCAATCCAACAAAGGTGAGCTCCTGATCTTTCGTATACGGATACCAATTGAACTCACGCTTGCGTTTGCCCGGATCATGGATGACAGAGATGCTGTGCGTAAAGGCTTGCAATCCCGAAGGTCCGCGATAACGACCGATGCCACTCTGTTTGACCCCGCCAAAAGGCAGATGGGGATTGGCGTAGCTGATAATGACGTCATTGATACACACATTGCCGCTTTCGAGCTGACGAGCTACGCGATCCGCTTTTGTTTTATCGGCTGACCATACCGAGGCATTCAGTCCGTACGGTGAGCTGTTAGCCAAGCGGACAGCCTCCTCTTCGGTGGCAAAAGTCATGATCGGCAATACCGGACCAAAGGTCTCTTCCCGCATGATTTTCATGTCAGATGTCACGTTTGTGAGAATGGTCGGCGCGATATACATGCTGTCAGAGGAAGGGAGTCCTCCGGTGACTGTTGTCGCGCCCGCAGCCAGTGCTTCGTTCACATGCTCACGGACAATTCCGATTTGTTGGGAAGACGTCATCGAACCGACCTCGGCCTGATTCGGATAACTTTGGCGCAATGCTTTTGTCTTTTCAGTGACCAGCTTGAGAAATTCAGGATAGACCCTTTCATGGACAAAAAGCCGTTCAACAGACATACATACCTGCCCGGAGTTCGTAAAAGCCCCCCATACCGCGCCATTTGCTGCCCGTTCCAGATGAGCGTCTTCAAACACGATCATCGGGTCTTTTCCGCCTAGCTCCAGTTCTACCGGGATCAAATGCTCCGATGCTGCCGCCATAATTTTTTTGCCTGTCGCGACAGAGCCTGTGAAAAAGATTTTATCTGGGCGAGCAGCTACCAGCGCCTGTCCAGCTTCGCGTCCTCCATGCAGAACGGTAACGACTCCATCCGGCATAGAAACAGCGGAAAACACCTCTTCAATGAGCAGTCCGGTAGAAGCAGTCACCTCGGAAGGTTTTAAAATAACGGTATTGCCTGCTACGAGGGCAGATAATACGGGAATGACGGCAAGCTGAAACGGATAATTCCACGGAGAGATAACCGCGACGACACCCATCGGCTTGTAGTGGATAAACGATTTCTTCGGCCACAGCACGAGGGAGGTTGGTACCGGCTGATCGGCAAGCATCTGATAAGCATGTTTTTCATAAAACCGAATCGTGTCGACAGTGACGAAAATTTCGGTCATGTACGCTTCCAATGTAACTTTTCCGGTAGCCTCACTAATTTTTCGGGCGATTTCTTCGCCGTGATCGACTAAATAGTGCCGCAACCGTGTCAAGTAGTCCAGACGCTCAGCCAACGATGTAGTGGACCAAGCTGGAAAGGCGAGACGCGCAAGTGCCATCGCGTCTTCTACTTGTTCTGGAGTCGCTTCCTGTAAAGAACCAAGCAGCTCTCCAGTGGCGGGATTTTGCATGGACATGATTGCCATCATGATTCACCTCGATTTAGGAGATAAAGATTCTGAAGAGAAGAGTGTATGCATCAAATAGGCAAAGGTCTGTTCAAAACGGGCAATCGCTTCTTCCGGCTTCTGTGACTCATCGAGCAAAAATTGAAAAAGGAATCCGTCGATTGCAGAGTAAATGAGGGAGATTGCGGAGTCTTCGTCGATGGTCAATGAGGATTGTTCTTCGCGCTGCAACCGTACGAGCATACGAGAGATGAGCTGATGCAGACGGGACCGAATGACTTTTACCTGCTCACCAAACGCAGGAACGTACATGGCCTGTACCTGCAAGTCATACCAGAGCCGATGCAGCTTCCGATCCTCTTGTAGACTCCGGCACAAGACACGAGCTAGAGCTGCTGACCATTCACCAGATGGAGCTGCGATCACTTCGCGTTCCAACTCTTCCATGAAACGTCCTTTGTAGCTAGAGATGACAGCGAGCAAAAGCTCTTCTTTGCTTGCGAAGTAATAATGCAGAATGCCAAGTGAGACGCCAGATTCCTTGGCTATGTCGCGCAAGGAAACATGTGCATACCCTTTTTCAGCCAGACAAGCAGTCGCTTGCTCAATCAAAAATGCCTGTTTTGCTTCGGCTTTTTTCTGGGTAGTCACTTTTTCACCTCTTTTTTTTTTTTTTTTGGACGACTGTCCAGTTTTTCTATTTTTATTGTATTTTTACAGATGATGTCTGTCAATGAAAAGAGCTGCCCATAAAAAAGAAGCGGCTTCATTGCCGCTTCTTTTGCCGTTCCCAACGACGTAAATATGGATAAGGATCAAATGACCAATCTGCGCCACCTGTTTCCCGATACATACCGTAGTGCAAATGGGGAGGGAATTTGCCTGAGGTGCCGGGCTTCCCATATCCAGAGCTGCCGATATATCCGAGCACTTCTCCTGGCTCCACGATGTCACCCGGCTTCAATCCCTTTTTAAATGAGGACAGATGTGCGAAGTAATGGTAAACATTGCCCATGTCACGCATGCCGATCCGCCATCCGCCAAACCTGTTCCAGCCGATTACCTCAATGACTCCGTACGCTGTGCTGAGTACAGGGGTGCCGTGACTCGCAAAAATATCGGTCCCCTCGTGGATCCGACGACCACCCCAGCCGCGTGGTGCCCCCCATGTACTGCGGTAGCTGTAATCGTACCTCGCAGGGATAGGAAAATGCCGCTCATCCAGGTGCAGATGGTGATACTTTGCATACACCTGCGCGAACTGTCTGATCGTCTTCACGGAACGATCCCGCTGGTAGTACGACCAAAGACCAATTTGCCAATCCTCATGGGAGAAGCCGTATTGGGATAGGTAGTGAATGAAGGTAGTGAGTGCATCGAGATCGTTGTGACGATCAGCGACACCATCGCCATCTCCATCCATCCCGATGCCTTTAAAAAATTGGATGGATACCGGATTCGTATCCTCTGCATCAGGATTGAATGCACCTGCCCAACGATCGCTTGGAATGTCCACGGCTGTTAGTCGTGAAACGTTTTCTTGCTCCTGCTTCTTCCGGCGTATTTTCATGGTTCGCTCGTATTGATCAATGGCTGCTAAATAATTCCACGGAATGCCGTACATCGATTCCAAGCGCAAAAAAACTTGCAAGCGCTCTTGAAGAACCGGGTCTTGCTCATTGGCGGACGGAGCAACTCCGGCGACGGATTCTAGTGGTGAAATAGCTGCAACCACGCACAAGCTGATCAGAATGATTAGGCGGAAAACTCGCATGCCGTCTCCCTCCAGCCTCGTAGTCTTTTGTTGTAGTTTCTGCCAGTTGGAGTGGATTATCCAAGATACTTTTGGAAAGCTTTTTAGTTGTTGTCGAGGAAAGTTTTGTAAATTTGCAGGAAAGGAGGCAGGAGCATACTGTACAGCCAAAGAATTGAAATCAGGAGGAGTGTATTCCTTAAAAATCGTCATGAGGAGGCTGTGTGATGAGCAAAAAAGTGTTGATTGTAACAGGTGATGCTGTAGAAGCACTGGAGGTTTTCTATCCGTATTACCGCTGCTTGGAAGAAGGGTATGAAACGGTCATTGCAGCACCCCGCGTGAAAACCCTACACACCGTTTGCCATGATTTCGAAGCACACAGTGAGACATACACAGAAAAGCCAGCTTATCAGCTTCCCGCCCATGCTGCATTCTCAGACATTAACCCTGAGGCGTTTGACGCCTTGATTATTCCGGGTGGACGGGCACCTGAGCATATCAGGCTCAATGAGCACTTGAAGCCGATTGTGGCGCACTTTTTCGAGACTAACAAGCCAGTCGCAGCCATCTGCCATGGTTCCCAAGTATTGACCATCGTTCGCGAGCACGTAGCCGGACGTGAAATCACAGCTTACCAGGCATGCAGACCCGATGTAGAGGCGTGCGGAGCGATCTACCAAACAGAAACGCTCCATGTCGATGGCAATCTTGTTTCCGGACATGCATGGCCAGACTTGCCAGGCTTCATGCGTGAATTCCTTCGTTTGCTCAAGTAAAAACCAAATCCTTCTAACTTCCGTCACTGCTGGCGGAAGTTTTTTCGTTCTGACAGATGCTTTTCATCCAGCCTTTTCCTCTGTATCATAAAGAGAAAGTATGTTCGTCTGTTTCATGTAAGGAGTGGAATTGATCGTGCTGTCATTTATTCATACAGCGGATGTCCATCTGGATGCGCCGCTTCAAATGTTGGGGGAGCGTTACGAGCTGCGTCAGGATGATTTTCGTCAAACGATGAAAAGAATCCGTGACCTCGTCCGAGAAAAGGAAGCAGACTTCTGGCTCATTGCCGGAGATTTGCTGGAATACCACGGGGGAAGACGATCAACTGCGATGTTTTTACGTGATCTTTTTGCCAGCATCGCACCAATCCCTGTTGTGATCGCACCTGGCAATCACGATCCGTGGCGAGCAGATTCGTTTTATCAAACGTTGGAATGGTCAGGGAACGTCTACTGGTTTACACCCGAGTGGGGTGTGTATGAATTTCCCGAAAAGTCATGCGTGATCTATGGCTGGGGCTTTGGGCAGCCACATGTGTACGAGTCGCCACTCGAGACGTTTCCAGGGAAATTGGAAGGGTATGCCCATCATTTGATGGTTCTGCATGCCAGTGTGCTTTCCGATTCAGGTGCCGAAGAGCATCATCCGTATGCGCCTGTCACCTTGCAGCAGCTCGTACAGACGGGCATGGACTATGTTGCGATGGGACACATTCACAAGCCGGAGCAATTCATACATCCTGTCAAAAAACAACCGTTCGCAGCTTACCCTGGCTCTCCAGAAGGATTGACGAGTAAGGAAGCGGGAGAACGTAATGTTTTGTATGGAGAGCTAGATCATGATGGCAGATTGCAGCTCACGGCGATTCCTGTCCAGTCACGCAAAATTAGAAAGCTGGATATCAAAGGGAATGGAGTCGAAACGACTGAGCAGCTCATTGATCGGATGGAGCAGCAACTCGCAGAGGAAAAGGATTCCGATATGATGTACATCACGCTGACAGGAGAACGTGCTGCGCATTTTCAGCCTCCATTGTCCGTCCTTCAACAGCGATTTTCCCGTTTTTTTGTGCTGCAGCTGACAGACCAGACCTGGCCTGATGTGGATGAGGACAAGCTGATCGCAGAGGGTGGCGTCTGGGGAAGATGGCTTTCCAAGCTGGCAGAGGCGGAATCCCGTGCGCAAAATGAGGACGAGCGAGAAATCGTCAGGTTAGCCAAGCAAGAGGCTTTGGCGCGGATTGGAGGGACCATTCGATGAAAATAGAGGAGCTAGTGCTGGGGAGCTTCGGAAAATGGCAGGATGCTACCTTTCGTTTTGCTCCAGGCATCAATCTGTTTTATGCCCCTAATGAGTCAGGAAAATCAACGATCCTACAAGGTATTTTCGCTGCCTTGTATGGAATGAAGCGTGATTACGTCAAATCGGCAAGATACTTGCCTGAATATGAAAAATACCGTCCGTGGCAGAGTGGTGCGTACGAAACGATCATTACGTACAAATTAGCGGGCAAAACCTATCGCCTCCATCGTCAGTTGACGAAGGAACGGGAGGATGCGCGCCTCTTTTTGGACCCCGAATGGACGGAAATGACTGATCTTTATTTGGAAGACAGACGCAAGGAACGGAATTTTATCGAAAAGCATACGGGTCTTACACGCAGTCTATTTACGGATTTGACGTGGATCAGGAGGGAACCACTTCAGGCGGCTGAGCATTTGATTCCGACTTTTACGACTGCGGAAGAAGCCAATCCGGCTGTCCAACTAATTTTGGCGGAGCTGGATCGGGAGGTTGCGGTCATCGGCAAAAAAGAACGGGCCGAAAATACACTTTTGGGAAAAGCCGCTACGAAGGTGGCGCAAAAAGAGCAGGAGAAGGAAAACGCAAAAGAAGCGTGGCGAACGATCAGCCAACTGACGCTGCAAATAGCGGAAGCCACAGAAGAATGTCAGCAATTAGAACTGCGGCGCAGCAGATTGCAGCAGCGTCTGGATCGCTCAACCAGACAAGCAAAAGCGTTGCAGGAACGCTGGCAACGAAGCCATGCCCCTGTCAGTCAACAAGACTGGACGTGGTGGGAGCAAACGGCTCGCTCTGAAGCCGAGCTGGCTATTCACGAAGAGGCAAGACGTGGTTTCACTCAGGTAACTATGCCGACGGTAGCCGTACAACAGAGTGATGGCCAGCTCATACCCTTACAGCACGATTATGAAAAAGGCGTACAATTGCTCAAACAGCGAGAAGTATTGCATATTCGTTTGGCGTCACTGGCTGTATCGGCCCTTTCCACAAGTCCGCGAAGTACAGCATCACGAAGGACTCGCCAAGGCAATCAGGCGAAAAGGAAGCGGGGAGCTGCACTCATGTGGGGCGGCGCAGGGATATTCTCTGTTCTCGGGGTAATCGGCTTCGTGAGTGGACATCCCGTTCTGGGAGGAGTTTCTGTGACTGCCGCTTTGTTGCTGTTCGGCTTTGGGGTTTTCTTGCTGCGAGTAAAAGGGAGTACGGGCGAACCGAAACAGATAGCAGAAAATGATACGGTACAGGAAAGTCAAAGAGTACAAGAAGAAATCGCTTCACTCGATGCTGAACTCGCCATACTCGTTCAGAAATGGGGGACGAGTAATTGGGATACATTTTTGGAAAGACGGGAAGAGCTACTGAAAAGCACGCGCACGCAACAATCTGAGCAGCTACTATCCGAGATGGCGAAAACGAAGCAGGAGGCTGATCTGTCTGCAAGCTGGGGGGAGGCACTTCGAACCCTACTTGATCAGGAGAAAAACGCGCTTGAGACAGAGCAAGGCAAATTGCGTATCGAGATGGTGGAGATTGAGGAGAGACTGCAGGAGCTGCGGGAACAAATGGCTAGAGGAAATGGGGAGATGGCGGTTCATGAGAGCCTGTCATTATCTCGCGCGACTGATGAGCTTGAGGAAGCGCAGGCAGCACTTCGTCAGCTGCAAAAAAAGCGGGATGCTCTTCAGTTGGCTCGGGAAATGCTTCAGGAGGCAGTAGGGGAATGGAGACGGGATAGCACCCCTGCTGTAAATCAGCAGGCTTCAGAGATCATCGAGCATATTACAGGGGGAGCGTATCGGGATGTCAGACTCGATCCCCGTGACGGATTTGCCATCCGTTTGCTTTCGCCGACGAAACAAATGGTGCTCGAACAGGACCAATGTTCCACGGGGACCATCGATCAGCTATACCTTGCCCAGCGTTTGGCATTGGTGCATCATGCCAAGCAGACGGAGCCATTGCCGCTGTTTTTCGATGATCATTTTGTCCATTATGATGAAGAGCGTCTGCGTCGAACGCTTGACTATGTCGCGATGCTGGCACAAGAACAGCAAGTGTTTCTTTTCACCTGTCATGAACGAGAGCTGCGTATGCTGGAGTCATTGCTTCGTCAAGGGAACCGTCATACCGTGCATCGGATTGGGTAATTGTTTCCGGGGGAGGAAAGAGGTTGCCCCTCCGAAATCCAACCTCTATAATGGAGATTGTTATTGTCTTGTATCATGATGTCACATGAGGAGTGAGCCCTATGACGCAACGCAAGCCGGAGTGGCTCAAGATCAACCTTGTTTCAGGATCAGAACTAGCCAGCTTTAAAGAGCTTAAGCAAACCATGCGCACGAAGACGCTACATACCGTTTGTGAAGAAGCAAAATGCCCCAACATTCATGAATGCTGGGCAAGCGGTACAGCAACTTTCATGATTTTGGGTGATATATGTACCCGAGCCTGTCGGTTTTGTGCAGTAAAAACGGGACTACCGACGGAGCTGGATACAGCTGAACCAGAACGTGTAGCAGAAGCAGCAGAACAAATGCGTTTGAAGCATGTCGTTGTTACTTCCGTTGCTCGTGATGATTTGGCAGATGGAGGCGCACAGATTTTTGCCGATACGATTCGTGCGATTCGTCGTCGACTGCCGTTTGCCTCTGTAGAAGTATTGATTCCCGATTTTATGGGGAACTGGGATGCGTTAAAAGTGGTCATGGACGCAAAGCCTGACGTACTAAACCACAACATTGAGGCGGTTCGCCGGATGTCAGATCGCGTACGGGCAAGAGCCAAGTACGATCGGACGCTGGAACTGTTGAAAAAGGCGAAGGAATTCCAGCCGAGCATTCCGACGAAGTCCAGTCTGATGATTGGTGTAGGCGAGACGATGGAGGAAATCATCGAAACGATGGATGACCTGCGTTCTGTCGACGTCAATATCATGACGATTGGCCAGTATTTGCAACCGACCAAGAAGCATTTGAAGGTAGAAAAATTTTACCATCCAGATGAATTCGCTCACTTGAAGGATGAAGGCATGAAGCGTGGCTTTAGTCACGTGGAGTCAGGTCCATTAGTACGCAGCTCGTACCACGCTCACGAGCAGGCGAGTGCCGCGAAGGAAACGATTGCGAAAGAATCCATGCCGAAAGCGCAATAATAAGTAACCCCCTCAAACCGCCCTACACGAGCGGAAAAGAGGGGGTTTTTCACTATATAGGGGAGAGGGCTTTAGCGACTGGTTGTAGCTTTGTGAGTTGCCTTCACGTTATGGGATGCTCCACCCATACGCTTGATAAGCGTTTCAATGCTTTTCGCATCTTCTGTACGTGCTGTACTCACGTTGCTGGAGCGGCTTGCTACACGAGCGATTTCTTGGATGTCATTCGGATTATCGGTAACATACACTTTGTAATAGCGTGGTGAAACCGATTCAGCGTTCATTTTTGCCTGTTTTTTCGCTGTGTGCGCATCTGCTCCTTGTGTGTGCACACCTACAAAAACTTCTTTATCCGTTACCAAGACCGTAGAGCGCTGAACGCCAGGGCAACTGGCAGTGACATTCCCTACAGCTTTTGCCAATGCATCACGGTCTACATAGACGTTTGTTACACTGGCGGTTTTCATATGCTGACGGTCAGTCTGCGCATAGCCCATGCGTGGCATTCCGGTTTGCATGACTCCTGCTCCACCGCGGTTCCAAGAATGCTGTTGATAAATGGAATGGTGTCTTCCGGTCGGAGTATTGTAAACACCTGCTGTACCCGTACCCATACCAGCTTTATGATCCGTAAAGGCATTGTACGGTCTCATCCCGCTGGTGAAGGCGTTGTAGTTGTTTACATTTGCTCGTGGAGAGGTACCATTTGGATATACACCGTTGTTAATCCCAGCATTGTTGGTCAGTCCCATGCCATCGTAGTTGCGGACGTGCATTCCATCAAAATTTCGAACGTGCGGAGCAGACTGGTACGACATCGTCTTGTTCGGATGCGTGTAGTTAGGCGCAGCATTGTTGTAACAACCAGTAGCTAAGAGCGCAATACCTGCAATCGCAGGATACAACCATGTCTTTTTCAATGGTAACACCCCCTACACGATAGAATGTCCAAAGGCACAGGTCAGTTATCGTGGGAAATTTAGCTCATGTTGCGTGAAATATGATAAGATGGACATAGTATACATGCGTAAGGAGGAAGCGAGTTTGATTCGCACGCAAGCCGGTACTTATGAAGTCATGGAAGTAAATCGAGACGGCTGGAACCTTGAAGCGTTCAAGGAGCGCTATAGCGACATCCTCGACAAGTACGATTTTATTGTAGGGGACTGGGGCTATGGTCAGCTTCGTCTTCGTGGGTTTTATACTGACGCTAATCGCAAAGTACCGTTCGAGCAGCGGATCGCCGCTTTGGATGAGTACCTGCATGAGTTCTGCAATTTTGGTTGTCCGTACTTCGTTTTACGCAAAGTAAAAGCAAACGTTGGCAACGGTGACGACCAGAGCGGGCAAGACGAAGCTGGCTTTGATGTCATCATTGATATTCGTCAGGACATCCCCCGTGAAGAGGGTGGCTCTTCGCCTTTTGTAGAACGAAAAGATCGCAGACGCTATCACCCGCGTCAAAATAAACAGGATCGCCAGAACAATGCTGGCGCTGATCGCAATGGGGCAGGGAGAAACGAGCGTGGGGAGAAGCCAAAGTTTCAAAAGGATCGACCCGATAAAAACGGCAAGGATTCCAACTCACGAGAGCGCCGTCCCAATCAATTGAAACCCAATCGCGAACGCGATAAAGTCCCAACAGTACCAAATACGCCGAAACGTGAATCCTAAAAAAGAATCAGAATAACCGAAGCATAAAAAAGAGCCCTGTATGTCAGGGCTCTTTTCGTTTTTCGATCTAAAAACCGCCGCCAAAACCACCGGGTCCGCCAAAACCACCGGGTCCGCCAATACCACCGAGTCCACCAATACCACCGGGACCACCAAAACCACCGGGACCACCAAAACCACCAGGACCACCAAAACCACCGGGTCCCCAACCAGGCCAGCCCCATGTGGGCCAATAGCCAGGCCAGCATGTATTGCATCCCCACCAAGGATATGGCTGTGGGACGACAACGACTTCAGGACCTCGTCTTCTTCGGAAAAAGACTGGGTGTGCCTGATCTTCTGGAATGTATCGAAAATCCTGGTCTGCTGAGTAATAAGGTGGTTGGTCATATTGAGCGGGAACAAATTGGTTTTGATCGTATTCGTTTTGATCATATTGAGTTTGATGGTATTGATTTTGGTCATATGAGCTTTGGTCGTATGAGTTTTGATCGTATGAGCTTTGGTCGTATGGATAAGATTGCATGATGCGATTCGCACTCCTCTCGTTATCTGTCTGTGCAGTAGCAGTATACGAGGCATACGCCTGTAAGGAGCATTGTCCAGTAGGAAATGGGCGGGAGCTACAAATAAAAAAAGGAAGAGCCCTCAATCGCTCTTCCTTTGGTGAATTAAATAGCTGCTTCCAAAAATGATTTCAATTCTTCTGCTTCACTCTCGTTCAAGTTGAACGCGAATTCCAGATAGCCTTCTTCTTCCAGATCATCATGTCCAATAATAGCGGAGCGTCCATTTTGAATGTTGATGACAATCGCCTTCCCATAAAAACGGTTGGTCGTTGTAATCGCGAGGTCAAAACGTGTAGCTTCGCCCGTGAAGCTGACAAAGCGCGTTCGTGTATCCTCAGCTTCGTCGTACAAGTAAAACAAATCATTTGCCATATAGGTATCCCTCTACTTCCATAAAAGATTTGGTTTGTGTTCGGTATTGTGTACAGCGCGGACAAAGCGAATGGTTTTGGTTTGGGCACGCATGACGATCGAATGAGTTTCCACCATATCATCACCGAGATAGCGCACGCCTTGCAACAGCTCTCCATCAGAGACGCCTGTTGCCGCAAAAATGGCGTCGTCCCCTTTGACCAGATCGTTCAGCGTCAAGAGCTGCTCCGGATTGTCGAGCCCCATTTTGATGCAGCGTTCGCGCTCGATGTCGTTTTGCGGCTTGAGCTGGGCTTGCATGTCGCCACCCAGGCACTTGATCGCCGCGGCACTGATCACGCCCTCTGGCGCACCACCGATACCCAAGAACAGGTCAATCCCTGTATGCGGCAGACAGGCAGCAATCGCAGCACCTACATCGCCATCTCCAAAAAGCTTCACTCGCGCACCCTTTTCACGAATGGCGTCAATAATCGCCTGGTGGCGGTCGCGTTCCTGAATAATGACCGTTACATCTTGCACGCGCTTGTTGTTTGCTTTTGCTACAACCTCTATCATTTTATCCACGGGATCGTAAAGGTTGATTTGTCCGGCAGCACGTTTGCCGACGGCCATTTTCATCATGTACATGTCTGGTGCATGCAACAGTGTTCCACGGTCGCCGATGGCGATAACAGACATGGCATTGTTGTGACCCTTGGCGACAATCGTCGTTCCTTCTAGCGGATCAACCGCCACATCTACCTCAGGCCCGCCTGCTTCCGGATTACCGAGCTTTTCACCGATATAGAGCATGGGGGCCTCATCCAGTTCACCTTCGCCAATGACGACGGTACCCCTCATGTTAATCGTATCAAACATGGCGCGCATGGCGCTGGTCGCTGCTCCATCTGCTTCATTCTTTTTCCCACGTCCCATCCAGTGAGAAGAGGCGAGTGCAGCCATTTCCGTTACCCGCACAATTTCCAGAGCCAATTCACGTTCCACAGTGTGTTCCTCCCCTTATGCTTGCCGGCAAAAATTCACCCCATCATTGTAACATAAAGTGAACGATCAAAAAGTCGTCTTTTCAGCACCGAGAAAGTGGCGAGAACCTGTAGAAGGAGGACCGGAGTGTAGGGGAGCTACATGAGCACCCGTGATCAAAAGACGAACGTGATTCGTGACAGGTCGTACAAATTTGGTATACTGAGGGATGAAAAGAGGTGAAACCGGTGAGCAATTCCTATTTGCAGGAAGGGGAATTGGTGCTTCTCGTCCTGGTGCTAACATTTGTGTTTACCGTTTACTACTCAAAACGCAAATCAAAAAAGCGAAAGTAAGGAGAAATATATGTACGACGTGAATACAAAACGAATCGACCAAGTATTGGAACATATGTCTCGTATGCTTGATCTGTTGGACAAGCTCAGCGAACGAGGAGCCAAAGCGGTTTTGGCAGATGAAGTAGCTGTTGCAGCGATGGAGCGAGCCCTGCACTTGTCTATCGAAGGAATAGTGGATGTCGGAAACGCGCTGATCGACGGATTCATTATGCGCGATCCAGGAAGCTACAGCGACATCGTGGAAATATTGCGGGATGAGCAAGTCATCACGGATGAACAGGCTTTGATCCTGACAAGTGTTACTGATTTCCGCAAGCACCTGGTTAATGATTATACAAGTGTGCCGGTCAATGAGATGTACAGCCTGGTAGAAGAAGCTGCCGGGGCCATTCGTCAGTTTGAGCCACAGGTGAGAGCCTTCTTGAAAAAAGAACTGTTTTAAAGAGGAAGTTTAAAAAGTCGTCTTTTGATCACGAAGTAATTTCTGAAAGGTTATTCGACATCGAAAGTGGCGTTCACCTTTGAAGTCCGGTGCTCATGTAGGTCCCCTACACTCCGCTCCTCCTTCTACAGGTTCTCTCCACTTTCTTGGTGCTGAAAAGCCAACTTTTTAAACACAAATTTAAATTGTAGTAGCGGATATTTTATACAAAAGACTTTCGTTTGTTTACTAAAACGTCTACATCCACTACAATAGGGAGAAAGGACGGTGATACGTATGACAAACGAAGGAACGTCCACTCGTGATCAAATCCTGCACATGCTCAAGGTCAAAGGTTCACTCCCTGTCAGCGACATGGCCGTCGATCTAGGGATTACTGAAATGGCGGTTCGACGTCATTTGAACACCCTGGAGAGAGATAATTTGATCAAGTCTACGCTTGTTCGCCAAGCGATGGGACGCCCAACGAATGTTTATTCATTGTCGCAGGAAGCAGATGAACTGTTCCCGCGCAATTATTCTCATTTGACATTAGATTTTTTACAAGACATAAAGGAAATCGATGGTTTGTCCAAAATAGAAATGCTATTTAGACGCCGCGAGAATCGCTTGGAGGAGACTTATCGCTCCCACATGCAAGGTGACTTGGAAAAGCGTGTAGCCAAGCTAGCCGAGCTGCAAAACGATAAAGGCTACATGGTGGAATGGGAAAAGGACGAAAATGGAGACGGCTATCGGATTCAGGAGTTCAATTGCCCAATCTCGCAAGTAGCTCGTGAATTCAACCAAGCGTGTAGCTGTGAGCTCTCGTTGTTCCGTCGGGTCTTGAATGCCAATGTCGAGCAAACCACGTGCATGGCAAAAGGCGGAGACAAATGCGTGTTCCACATCAAGGAAGCGAAATAACGAGCTATAACGAAAGTCCACTCAAATCGGGTGGATTTTTTTCTTTTGTTTACAAGATTTCCCCGGCACAGGATTCGGTTAGGGTCCTGTGCCTTTTTTCTGTAAACAGGCAGGTATTAAGTACCCTTTTGCTCCATTCTCGCAATCTTAATGTTGTTTTAACGTTTTCTTTATGTTGGACATCTACTATTTATGGTGTAAAAAACAATAAAACACAGGGAAAACAACAGAAAGGCGGAATGATATCAGGATAATATTGCTTATTCGGGTGGGTGTCGTGACGAAAACAGATGAGGAGTGATCCGTAATGAAAAAAATGGTATCAAGTATAGCTGCTTCTGCCATCTTGTTGGGTGGAATCCTTCCAGTCGATGATTCCGCTCATGCAAAAGAGAAAAAGGTGACGATGACATTTGACGTGATCAGTGACATCCAAGGAGACCTCCGAGATTTTGATCACGTTTTGCAAGACATTAATGAGGAAAATTCAAAGTCCGAAGCGCTGATCATTAACGGTGATATTACTCCTCGCGGCTATGATTTTGAATATCAAGCCGTTCAAGATGTACTCGATAAAAATCCTCACCCTGAAAACGTGTGGTACAGCATCGGTAATCATGAGTTTTATGTGCCGAAATGGAAGAATCCCCAAACGCTTGCACAAAGTAGCTGGCCAAACGGCACAACGGAAGAAGAGTTGTTCGATAACTTCTACGAATTCAGCGGAGAAGACAAAGTCTATCACCAAAAAGAAATCAATGGATATCCCTTTCTCTTCCTCGGCACAGAAAAATACATGAAATACCACGATCCAAAATTGTGGGATGAAGTATACATGAGCGTCGAGCAACTGGATTGGCTGAAAGAAAATCTGAAGCATTACAGCAAGCAGGACGAAAACAAACCCATTTTCGTATTCTCTCACCATGTGCTTCCAGACAGTGTCTCCGGCTCCAAACAAAATCCATACATGAACGATTACCTGAAGGTGGACAAGCTCCTTGACATCTTGAAAGACTATCCGCAAGTCGTTTTCTTCACGAGTCACACCCATTGGGATCTGAACCTACCGGACTGGGCAGGCAAAAAGAAAGTCAAAGGCGGAGACAAACGCGGTTTTACCGTCGTAAACACGGGCGGGATTGAAACGGGATGGATGTCAGCTGGTCCAGACGGCGGCGAAAAAGTCGCGCCGGATGGAGGGGCTTTCAAGCAAGGACTACGCTTGCAAGTGTACGGTAATGATGTCGTCATCCAAGCGTATGACTACCAACACGACAAAGTCATTAAGAAGCTAGGCATCCATAATGGAAAAATCGAGCAGTTGCCGCCGGATGTACAGGCAGATGATGATAATAATGTGCTTGTCAACGCGACGCCATACATGGAGTACGCAGTTGGCAAGCAAAAAAACTGGCGGGATTTTGATCCCGAAAATCCACCGACATTTCCAGGAAACCAGACCGTGTATGTCCGTCATAAAGGGGAAATGAACCTAGAAGACGGCAAGCCAATCATGGTTAAATTCAAGAAATAATGGGACTTCCGTGCATTGTTCGTTAAAAGAGGGCCGATCGGGTCCTCTTTTTTTGCGATAGAAAGGATGAAGGTTTACACTAAGAGGGGAGAGCTTGTACAACCGGCTTACGAAACAGATGGGAGATGGAACAACGTGAAACCATATAAAGGCTATTTACTTGATCTGGATGGAACGATTTATCGGGGAAAAGAAGCGATTCCGGGAGCCGCAGCATTCATCACCCACTTAAAAACTCATCAGATTCCGTATTTGTTCCTGACCAACAATTCTTCAGCCTCTGCAAAGCACGTGGCGGAACGACTGGTGACAATGGGCATAGAGGCAGAGGCTCGGGACGTATATACCACGAGCATGGCGACCGCTACTTATTTACGAGAGCAAGCACCAGCGGGTACACGCGTCTACGTGATTGGAGAGGCGGGCTTGCATGATCAGCTGACGGATGCAGGTTATGTGATTACAGAAGAAGATCCGGCTTATGTCATTGTTGGGATTGATCGTGCTTTTACGTATGAAAAGCTGGCGATCGCCGCACGCGCTATCCGTGCAGGAGCAACCTTTATCGCTACAAATGCAGATGCAGCCCTGCCGACGGATGCCGGACTGTTCCCAGGCAATGGTTCACTGGTGGCAGCCGTCTCCGTTGCGTCTGCGACCAAACCAATCGTGATTGGCAAACCAGAGTCCATCATCGTCCGATATGCTCTGGATCAGCTTGGTACTGCTGCGGCTGACACGCTGATCGTCGGGGACAATTTATATACGGACATTGAGGCAGGTGCCAACAGCGGCTTGGACAGCTTGCTCGTTTTGACAGGCTATTCCACCCGCGAAGAAGCAGACAAGCATCATGCTGCGCCTACCCATATTGCCGAAGATTTGCCTGAATGGCAGCGACGAATCTACCTATGATTCTGCGCATTCTTCCTGCTGCTTCTGGCGGTGGGCAATACGGCTGGAGGCGGCTGCTGCGACCGCACCGACGAGATCGTCCAAAAAAGTATGGACACCAAAACGCTTGTCGTTGAGGTCGGCGAGTTTGCCGTGCTTCAGCTTGTCTACATAACCGAAGTTGGTGAATCCGATGCTCCCGTACAGGTTGACGATGGCGAGGGCGAGTACCTCGTCTATGCCATAGAGAGGCTCGTCTGATTCAATAATCGCCTGGAGCGGAGGCAGCAGCTGCTTTTGTTCTGCGAGGATGTCGAGTTGAACCCCAGTCAGCAACGCGTTTTGGACCTCACGTTTTTTCAAGACGGCAGTAACACTGTCCAGACACATGTCCAAGGTGATGTCCGGGATATATTTTGACTGTAGGAACATGACAATTTCAGCAATGTCGTTCATACTGACTCCTCGTTTTTCCAAAAGCTCAATAACGAAGTCCAGACAACTCTCACTATTTAGTGGATGCTCACTCATGCTTGAGGTTCCTCCTTTTTCACGTGCGTGTTCAATAAGTCGACTTTTCAGCACCCAGAAAGTCGGCATGAATGTATCTAGTATCTGCATACAGATAGGCACCTATCCCGATCTAACGACATACAATGCCAGAAGAGCAGTATGCAAGGAGGGTGAACGACTGTATGGAAGAAAAAGAGCTTCTTCAGGAGAAGTACGGTTTTGAACTCCAGGGATATCGCACGACGGGTGCAAGCAAGGTACTGGAAACGGATCGAGGCCTTTACTACATGTTCGAGGCGCCAGCCGGATATAAATACAAAAGCAAGTTTATTGAAAAAGTAAAAAATCATTTGAGTCAACAGCAAAACATTCGCTTGTTAAAGCTGGTGAATACAACAAGCGGGCAGGCTCACATCGTTGATGATGAGCAGCTTTACTATTTATACAGAGGCGTGCGGGAGGCGGTTCCTGACAATCCATTTTATGCCAGCGGCCAATCACTCGCACAGTTCCATCTAGCCACGAGTGATTTTTCATCTGACAAGATGTTTATCCCTTATAGCTCTCTTGGCAACTGGCCGAGTATGTGGCGCAAAAAGCTACGGAATTTTAATGAGTACCGGGATGAGATGGATGAGGATAATGTAGAGCTCGCGCCAATGGATGAATATTTGTTGACCTGCTTCACCTACATTACTCAGCTTGGTGAATTGTCCGTTCAATATTTGTTGGATGCTGGATACGATAAAGTTGTGAAGGAAACAGCTAGTCTCGGGAAAGTAGCCTACCAAAATTTTGATCAAGGGTATATGCTATGGAAAGAGAAGGATGTACGTCTAATGGCAGGTGAATGGAACTGGGTTCTTGATATGCGTACTCGTGATGTGGGGCAGTGGATCAAAGCCGAGACAAAGCGAAACGGCTGGAATGAAGAGGCTGTGACCAGCTTTCTCGACGGCTACAACAGCGTCTCTGCGCTACAGCCAGCTGAATATGCCGTGATTTATGCGCTCATGCTCTACCCAGGCAGGTTCTTGAGGCTCGTGGAGACCTATATGGAGTTGCCAGTAGAAGAGCGCCAGGAAGTCAACATCGAAGCATGGCAAACGCAGTTGGAAGACGAGCTAACCAAAATGGAAGACGGACTTCGAAAGTACCCCCTATTCATTGCACAGCGTTATGACGTATCCATTCCACAAATTGACTGGTTGTGGAGGAAAAAAGATGATCAAGCAACAAGTTTTCGTTACGAGGAAACTCAATCCTGAAGTGATCGCGATGCTTGAAAGAGTAGCCGAGGTCGAGCAATGGACAAAAAATACACCGATCCCGCGTGAGTTGTTGCTGGAAAAGATTGAACATGTAGATGCCGTCTTGACCATGCTGACAGAACGCGTGGATGAGGAATTTTTGGCGCGTACAAAACGACTCCGAATCGTGGCGAACATGGCGGTCGGTTACGACAATATTGATTGGGAAGCGTGCAGACGACACGAGGTCATCGTAACCAACACGCCTGATGTGCTAACAGAGTCTACAGCCGATTTGGCTTTCGCTTTATTGATGGCAACAGGCCGCCGATTGACGGAAGCCAATCGATTTTTATTGCAGGGGGAATGGACATCGTGGAGTCCGACCCTCATGGCTGGACAAAATATATATGGTTCGACTCTGGGGATTATTGGGATGGGACGAATTGGGGAAGCTGTGGCGAGACGCGCCAAAGGATTTGGCATGCGGATCTTGTATCACAACCGGAATCGCAAACCGCAGGCTGAGCAAGAGACAGGAGCACGGTATGCTGATTTGGCGGAGCTTCTGCAAGAGTCCGATTACGTCGTTCTGCTTACACCGCTGACAGAGGACACACGCATGTTAATGGGGGAAAAACAATTTTCGCTCATGAAAGAAACCGCTGTGTTTATCAATGCTTCTCGTGGTGGGACAGTCGATGAGTCCGCATTGTATCAAGCGTTGGTAGACAAAAAAATATGGGCGGCAGGCCTGGACGTTTTTGCGGTCGAGCCTGTCCCGATGGATAACCCGCTCTTGCAACTGCCAAATGTAGTCGCATTGCCACATATCGGTAGTGCGACTGTGCAAACGAGGGCAGAGATGGCGAGGCTGGCTGCTGCTAACATCGTAGCTGTACTAAGTGGGAGGGAACCTCTGACTGCCATATGAACACGTTCTTTGTAGGAATCACAGGACTCTTATTGCTACTCTTGATTGCAGCAGTAGCCGTGTCGTTTCACGTAACCTGGCGCTTGACGCATCCCGTACGAAAGCCGGTTAACATGGACCCCCGAGATTTTGGGATTGAACAGGTGGAATCCATCGTTTTTTCGAGCAGGGAAACGACCATTTCGTTGGCTGGATGGTACTTGTCAGCTGAAAAAAATGGGAAAGTCTCCAATGGACGTACTGTAGTCTTCGCCCATGGGTATAGCCAAAACAGATTAGAACCGCATCTTCCCGCTCTGTCACTAGCGGCAAGACTTGTTCATGCCGGCTTTGACGTGCTGATGTTTGACTTTCGAAATGCGGGTGAGTCCAGCGACGCGCTGACTACGATTGGTCTTCGGGAACAGCAGGATTTGCGGGGGGCCATTGATTTTGCGGCAGCCAAGAAGCCGGAACATACACTGGGTCTCGTCGGGTTTTCCATGGGGGCGGCAACCTCCTTGATGGTGGGAGGAGTGGATGAACGCATCACTGCGATTGTAGCGGATTCTCCATTCTATTCCTTGCGTGAATACTTGGTTGAGAACTTGCCGCAGTGGACGGGCCTGCCTCGCTTTCCATTCAACTGGCTCATCCTTACCTTGTGTCCTATATTGCTAGGAGCTAATCCGCGTGACGTCAATCCGTATCAGGCAGTCAAGCAAGCGGAAAAGCCGATCCTTTTTATACACGGAACAGGCGATACGACGATCCCCATGGTGAACAGCGAACGACTATTTGAGCTGACGCAAGACAAAGATTCCGAGATTTGGATCGTACCGCGAGCGGGTCACGTCCGCAGTTATCCGTTAGTTCCAGAGGAATACGAGAAACGCGTTATTGCTTTTTTGGAAAAGGGAATGGGGAAGAGGAAATGAAAAAAGCAGCTACGCGGTTGCTGTAGCTGCTTTCATGTTGATGTGACTGGATTAGAATACTTGTTGAACTTCCTTGATGCCTGGGATTTCTTCCACCAGTGCACGCTCGATTCCTGCTTTCAGGGTGATGGTAGAGGAAGGGCAGCTACCGCAAGCACCCATCAGGCGCAGCTTCACGATGCCATCTTCTACATCAACGAGTTGTACGTCTCCGCCGTCACGTTGCAGGTAAGGACGCAGTTTATCGAGAACTTCTTGTACTTGATCCATGATATCCATGTTACATTCACTCCTTTCCAACCTCTCCTTTATTATAATCATACCATGGTGAGAAATCCATGGCTTACATGCCCTGTTGACACTTTGAAGTTCCGCTGACACACCGAAGTTTAGTAGCATGGACTTTTTGTAATCTTTGCATGTTATAATGAAAAAGAAAGAAGCAAGTACTTCAATATAAGGAGTCAGATCTTCGTGAACGTATTTCGTAATGTGAAGGAACTGATTGGTAATACGCCGATCGTCGAAATTACACAATTTGAGCTCCCTGAAGGTGTCCGCTTGTTCGCCAAGCTGGAATATTTTAACCCAGGAGGCAGCGTAAAAGACAGACTCGGCATGGAGTTGATTCGTGCCGCAGAGGAGAATGGCCAATTGGCCCCAGGTGGTACCATTATCGAACCGACAGCAGGAAATACAGGAATTGGTGTAGCGCTGGCCGCTGTAGGAACTGGTTATAAAGTCATCTTCTGCGTACCAGCGAAGTTTTCCGAGGAAAAGCAAGAGCTGATGCGTGCCCTCGGAGCAGAAGTCGTCAATACACCGACAGAGTTGGGGATTAAGGGTGCAATTGCCAAGGCAAAAGAACTCGCAGAATCGATTCCAGGTGCTTTTGTACCACAGCAATTTGCTAACCCGGCAAATCCAGACGCACACTACAAAACAACAGGTCCGGAAATTTGGAGTCAAATGGACGGCCAAGTAAACGTATTTGTGGCAGGCGCGGGCTCTGGCGGTACTTTCATGGGTGCTGCTCGTTACTTGAAAGAACAAAACCCAAACGTAAAAACGGTCATTGTCGAGCCAGAAGGTTCCATCTTGAATGGGGGAGAATCCGGCCCGCATAAAACAGAGGGGATCGGCATGGAGTTTTTGCCTCCATTCATGGATACGAGCTACTTCAATGCTATTCACACGATTCTCGATGTGGAAGCATTCGATCTGGTCAAGCAGCTGGCTGCCAAGGAAGGCTTGCTCGTAGGCAGCTCCTCAGGTGCAGCCATGGCAGCGGCACTGCGCGAAGCAAGAGAAGCTGCTCCAGGGACGAATATCGTTACACTGTTTGCTGACGGCAGTGAACGTTATCTAAGCAAAAAAATTTACCAGGGGGGAATTTAAGATGCGTATCAAAACTCGTCTGATCCACGGCGGAATCGATGGAGATCCACATACAGGAGCCGTATCCGTTCCAATTTACCAGGTAAGTACTTATAAACAGGAAGCAATTGGCGTTCACAAGGGCTTCGAATACTCCCGTACCGGGAACCCGACTCGTCACGCTTTGGAAACATACATCGCAGAAATCGAAGGCGGCGCTCGTGGCTTTGCATTTGGTTCTGGTATGGCGGCACTCTCTACCATCCTCTCCATGTTCAACAAAGGCGACCATCTCGTGGTAGGTGACGATGTATACGGTGGTACTTACCGCGTCGTTACACGTGTATTCTCCCGTATGGGTCTGGAAGCAACCTATGTAGACACGAGTGATCTGGCAGCAGTAGAGGCGGCAATTCGCCCGGAAACAAAAGCAATCATTATGGAAACACCGACAAACCCGCTGCTGAAAGTAAGCGACATCAGCGCGTTGGCAGGCATCGCGAAAGCAAAAGGCGTGCTGCTCGTGGTAGACAACACGTTCATGACACCATACTGGCAAAATCCGCTGGATCTCGGTGCTGACATCGTGTTCCATAGCGCAACGAAATATTTGGGCGGACACAGCGACGTAGTAGCAGGTCTGGTCGTAGCAAAAGATGCGCAAGTGGGCGAAGACCTCCACTTTGTGCAAAATGCAATTGGCGGAGTGCTCGGGCCACAAGATTCTTGGCTCTTGCTGCGTGGTATGAAGACGCTGGGAATTCGGATGGAAGAGCATGAGCACAACGCACGTACGATAGCAAAATGGCTGTCTGAGCGCAGTGATATCAAACGCGTGATCTATCCTGGACTGTCCAACCATTCCGGTCATGAGCTGATTCAAAAGCAAGCCCGTGGCTTTGGTGGCATGATTTCCTTCGACGTAGGAAGCGCAGAGCGTGCTGACGAAGTGTTGGCAAAGGTAAAATACTACACGCTGGCTGAATCACTGGGTGCAGTGGAGAGCTTGATCAGCGTACCTGCACGCATGACACATGCATCTATCCCGGCAGAGCGCCGTGCTGAGCTGGGCATTACGGATGGCTTGGTGCGCATCTCTGTTGGTATTGAAGATGTTCAGGACTTGATCGAGGACCTGGAACAAGCATTGTCCTAAGCTAGCTGACCCGGGGGAGGGCGGATATAGTGACTGTCGATATCAAGGTTTTTGGGACAGAGCAATTGTGCGCAAGCTGCGTCAATTTGCCATCTGCAAAGGAAACAGCCGAGTGGCTGGAGGCGGCACTCTCTCGCAAATATGGGAGTGACAGCATCCGCATCGTTTATAGCGACTTTCAACAGCCGCAGACAGACGATGACAAAAGCTGGGCGAATCGCATTATCGAGGAAGATTTATGGTATCCGCTTGTCGTAATTTCCGGGGAAATTGTCGGTGAGGGAAATCCGAAATTAAAGGATATCTATGAAAAGCTGGAGAACATGGGCGTGCAGCCGATTGCTTCTACAGCCGATGCCGAATAACAGCATAAGAGCAACGACAAACATTTTTTACAGCGACCAGATGCATGAGCCTGGTCGTTTTTTTTATCTGTGCGAAACGACATCCTTCGTTTTTACGTCCGTATGACCGCTTGTTTCTCTTTATCACGCTCGTTCTGCCGGGGAAAAAGACGGACGAAGGTTGGGAGTATTACCAAGCAAGTGGCTGCCTATCGCAAAAATAAAAGCAGCAAAAACGTAGATGCGGTCTATCATGCGGTCAGACAGCATTACAATCTGAACATCCTACAGGACTCGCCAGCCATTATCAAAAGTGTGCTGGATAACGTCAAGTAACGTGCTGTCTCCTATTTGTATATCATTCGTAAACATTTTGTAACGAAATAGAATGGGTCTCGTCCTATAGTAGTAAATGTAACCAATAACTTACCATCTAGTGGAGGCCATAACGATGAATAAAAAATGGATGAAGCCTGTTACATATTTGCTGCTTGCAGGAGTTGTAGGCGTAGCTGGATTTTCTGCAATGAACACACAGGTAGCACACGCAGACTCTGAAAAAGGAAAGCTGTTCTCTGCGGCAGCTGAATTGAAGCTCGCGAAAAACACCTATGTGATCGATCAAAAAACGGCTGACGTGAATGGCGATAAGAAGGATGACGTCGTATACCTGATTGGAGAAAAAGAAAAAGCGGATGACATCTATTCCTCCAATCTGAACATCGTAGTGAAAGACGGAAAATCCGGCGCTTATAGCCAAACGGATATCAAAGAGCTGGGTGGCTATGAAGGTGAGCTGACTCTCGTGGACTTCACGGGTGATCATGTTGCGGATGCCTTCGTGAAAACAGCGACTGGCGGAAGCGGCGGTGTTTACAGCCACGTAATCGCTACCTTTGAAAACAACAAGCCAACCGTGATTTTTGGTGAGAAGGAAAACGAAGGAATCCGTTACGAGGGGAAATTTGTGGATGGCTTTAAAGTAGAGGGTAAAGGCTCCCACCTGGATAAGCCGCTGACGCTTGACGTGAGTGCCAACCAGGATGTATACGTAGCTGCCAAGCTGTATGACAAAGCAGGCAAAGTACAGCCAACAGAAGATGCTGTTTCTGTATTCTCTTATCCATTCGGGTCTTTGACTCCAGTCGATATGGATGCGAACGGTACATTTGAGCTGGTAGGGGAGCAACGACTCGTAGGTATGAACAACACAGATACCGTTTCCCGCATCAACTCCGTATGGGGCTATCAAGGTGACGGCAAATGGAATCCATGGGAAGTAGAGTATTCTACTTTCTTGAAAAAACACCCGGGTGAAGCAATCAACACGATGATTGAAAAGTAATAATGGTAGAGCTTGATCCGCAGCCTCCTTTTCATGACGGAAATGAAAAAGGAGGCTGTTTTTCATTGCCAGCGAATGGTTCTACCAACCGACTTTTTCTCATATGGATTTTGGGTACAGGGGTAACCAAAGGAGGAAGAGCGGATGGACCAACCGATTGCTCGCTACTACGAGTTAAAGGAAATTCAAAAGCAGGTAGAGGAAGAGTTGAACGAGCTGCGGAGTAAACTGATTGAAGCTTACAGCGAAGCAGGCAGCGCAGAGGAAGGCGAATACAAGCTGCTGATCTACTATCAGGAGCGGCGAGAATACAACGATGATCGCCTTTACAACGCCTTGCCAGATCCTTCGCTTTGGCGCCTCGTGTCGAAGGCGGATACCGGGAAAATTTCGAGTTTGCTCAAGCTGAATGTTATTCAAGAGAAGGTACTGGCAGACACCTTTGAACCAAAAAAAGTACCTGTTTTACGTGTCCAAAAGCGATAAACCAGCAAAATGAGGTAACCGTCAGGATTAATCTTGACGGTTTTTTTGCATTGGGAAAATTATTTTGTATAATGGAATGATATTGAAAATTCCTGTTTTTCCCTTGTTTTTCACTAGCATCTGGAGGAGGGTCATGCAGATGAAAGTCTTATTTTGCAGCCAGCCATTTCAAGAAAACAAAGTCGATGAAACCTACGAATATGAGTATACGTGCGCAAAACAACTCGGCTTGGACATTCATCTGATCAGCTTGGAGCAACTGATATACCATGACAACCCGTTAGCAGCTGTGAAACAAATACAACCAGCTCCTGAAAAAGTAACGGCTATCTACAGGGGATGGATGCTAAAACCGTTTCTGTACCAAAAATTGTACGACATCCTGCTAGCCAAAAATATAGAGTTAATCAATACACCTGAAAAGTACGTGCATTGCCATTACCTGCCTGAATCTTATGAAGTCATCAAAGAGTACACACCGCTTTCGGTCTGGCTGCACAAAGAAGAGATAGACGAGTCATTTGAAAACGTGTATCGGATCGTAAATCGATTTGGACAGGCTCCGATCATGATTAAAGATTATGTTAAATCTCGAAAGCACGATTGGAATGAGGCTTGCTATATTCCCGATGCTTCCGATAAAGAAAAGGTACAGCAAGTGACCAGCCGATTTTTGGAGCTGCAGCAGGATGAGTTGAATGAGGGTGTCGTCTTTCGAGAATTTGTGAAGCTTCAATTTTTGACCCATCACTCGCAAAGCAACATGCCTTTATCCCAGGAATATCGCATTTTCTTTTTGGATGGTGAACCCATGTACATGGCGAATTACTGGGAGGAAGGACAATATGACGATACGTTGCCAGACCTCCAGCCATTTTTAGTGGTAGCGAAAAAAATCAAGAGCCGCTTTTTCACCATGGATATCGCCAAGCTGGAAAATGGCTCTTGGACCATTCTCGAGCTAGGGGATGCACAGGTGTCTGCTCTGCCTGAACAGGCTGACAGATTTGAATTTTTCACAGAGCTAAAAAGAAATCTTTCATAGAAAGAGGTATTCCTCATGAAAATAGGTTTGGCTCAGACGAGGTTTCCCCAATCAGCGGCGGAGGGGCTTGCAATCATCAAGCAGCAGATGATCAACGCTGCGCAAAACAATTGCGATCTGATTTGCTTTCCTGAATCGGTCATTCCGGGGTTGCGCGGTGTAGGCTATGAAGTGGAAGCATACGATCATGAGTTACAACAGAGAGCTTTGGAAGAGATTCGTGCTCTGGCGAAGGAACGCCAGCTCGCCGTCATTTTACCGATGGAATGGAAGGATGAGCGCGGCTTTCATCTAGTCGCCTATGTGGTGGGGAAACAGGGAGAAGATCTTGGGCTACAAATCAAAAATCAGATCGATCCAGATGAGGATCAGTTTGACTATGTCCCGGGTGAAGGGCGCCAATTGTTTACGATAGAGGATGTGTCGTTTGGCATTGTCATTTGCCATGAGGGATGGCGGTATCCAGAGACGGTACGGTGGGCGGCACGCCGCGGGGCGAGCATCGTTTTCCATCCGATGTTTACAGGGGAAGTCAGCAATCCTGATTTTTACAACGGGGCAATGGTTTGCCGAAGCTTGGAAAACAACATCTACTTCGCCAGCGTGAACTACGCGATTCCGAATCAACAGGTGACGACGGCTTTGATTTCGCCTACGGGGGAAAGACTGTGTGTCGCAGCTTCAGGGGGCGAGGAGCTGCTTGTGTACGAGATTGATCCTGCGAGAGCGACACGATTATTAGCCCAGCGCTTCCATCCTGAATTGGTTGAATAGGAAGGAAAAAAGCTGACGTCGATACGATCCCGACGTCAGCTTTTCTGCCAGTCTACATCTCCATATCCACATAACGTCCATACTTGGGGACAGCTACTCGATCAAACTCCGCAGCCAATTGGACTAATCCATCGGCCAACTCCTCGCCATACATAGGTGGACCGTGACCAGTGATTGCATACGCAGGAGCGAGATTGGCAAGCTTTTTGACGGATCGCCGAGCTGCCTGCCAATCGGTTGTAAGATAAACAGGAGGACCGGTCAATTGCTTTTGCTGAGTCACGACTTGATACAACGAGTCCTGCTTAACCGTAACAAAAGCGTCCCCTGCGAGGAGAGTTCTGTCTTCATCACGAAAGAAGGAAATGTGCCCGGGCGAATGTCCAGGTGTATGTATCCAGCGCCATCCAGGCATTTCGGGAACGCTCCTATCTTCGGGCAAAGGAAGAACATGGCTGCCCAAATCGATTGGTTCATTTGGAAACAACGGTGACAGCTTCGCAAGCAGCCCACCCTCAACAGTTCCATCTGGCTCGGGATAGTATTTTTGGCCTGTCAAATATGGGATTTCTAGTGGATGAGCATAGACGGGAACCTTCCACGCTTTTACGAGCTCGATGACTGCCCCGACATGATCGAAATGACCGTGAGTGAGCATGATGGCTCTCGGCTTGGCTTCCTCACCAAAGCGCCCCCGGGCAATCTCGATGATTTGTTCCGCTGATTGTGGCATCCCCGCATCTACCAGAACCCATGATTCTGAATCTCCGACCAGCGCGATGTTCACAATTTGAATGGTGTAGCATTCTACATCTGGTCTGACTGTCTCTTCGACTCCACTTCGAAAGGAAGTCATTGGCATGTAATTGTCTGCCAGCGTATCTTTCATATCCTCATATGTGTTTGGTTCCACTAAAAAACCTCCAAGCTGATTTCTGGTCAAGACCCCATTTAGT
>NZ_PXZO01000018.1 GCF_003013475.1 Brevibacillus porteri | reverse complement strand
CAGTTTTCAAAGAGCATTTTGTCGAACGCTTCATATCTTATCACGTTCGTTATTTGCGAGTCAAGAAGTTTTTTATCGAATCTCGTTTTCTTTTCTCGTATTTTGTCGTCGTTCTTGGCGACAAGGAATAATCTATCATATCTAAAAAGAGAATACAATACCTTTTTGCTAGTTTTTTAAAAAAAAGATAGCGAAAATGAAAAAGCCCCTATAAAAATAGGGACTTTAACAGGCTTACTGCGCTGTATACCCGCCATCGATGACGACAGCCTGACCCGTGACACCTGACGCTTTCTTGCTAGCTAAAAAGGCAGCGTAGTTCGCTACTTCCTTTACTTGCAGCAGTCGCTTCTGCGGAACGAGCGGGTAGATGACTTCTTCCATCACCTTTTCCAACGGCACATTTCTTGTCTTAGCCAAATCCGCTAATTGGTTTTGTACCAGCGGCGTATCGACATACCCCGGACAAATGGCATTTACCGTAATACCAGCCACTGCCCCTTCCAAGGCTGCAACCTTGGTGAGCCCGATGACCCCGTGCTTGGCACTGTTGTACGCTGCCTTCCCCGCAAAACCAATCAAGCCGTTAATCGAAGCCATATTGATGATACGACCATGACCTTGTTGCTTCATAATGGGGAACGCGTGTTTAATCGCAACAAAAGGCGCTGTCAGCATAATACTGAGCATTTGTTCAAATTTTGCAGTCGGAAACTCTTCTATTGGAGAGACAAATTGCAATCCGGCGTTATTCACTAAGATATCGAGTCTGCCAAAAATCTTGACTGTCTGCTGGATACACGCCTGCACTTGTACCTCGTCAGTAACATTACAACCAAAGCTGATTGCTTCATGACCTTCCTTTTGCAATTGGGCTGCTGCTGCTTCCGCTGCTTCCCCATTCAAGTCCAGTATAACGACTTTCGCCCCTTCCTCGGCAAACGTCCGGGCAATCTCCAATCCAATTCCGCTCGCAGCCCCTGTTACTACTGCTACCTGCTGCTCCAACAACTTCTCCATACCCTACTATCTCCTCTCCTGTCCCTCATTTTCTCTGTCTATAAACCGGTCGATCTCTGATGAAAATTAGAAAATAGAAACGGCGAATGCCAGAATGAACACGACAGCTGTTTTCAAAACCGTAATCGCGAAAATGTCTTTGTACGATTGACGATGAGTCAAACCAGTAATCGCGAGCAGTGTAATGACCGCTCCGTTGTGCGGCAATGTGTCCATACCACCGGAAGACATCGAGGCAATACGGTGCAACAACTCAGGGCTGATTCCCGCAGCATTTGCCATCTCTAGGTATTGCTTGCTCATAACCTCCAGCGCGATCGACATACCGCCCGACGCTGAACCTGTCACACCTGCCAGTACGTTTACAGCCAGTGCCTCAGAAACCAACGGATGTTCACTTGCGCCCATAATCCAGCCTTGGATGAGCTTGAAGCCCGGCAATGTTTTCACAACGTTTCCGAACCCAACTTCGGAAGCAGTATTGAAGATCGCCAAGAGAGAGCCCATCGCGGCTGCCGTCAAACCACTCGCCAGCTTGTTTTTGACTTGCTTCACATTGATTAAAATTGCGGCAATAATTCCAAGACAGAGCGAAATAATCAGTGACCAAGAAGAGACAACATTTTTCACTTTCTCAATCTTAAATGATTCTTTGAGGATCGCCGGATCGTACCACGTCTCTACTGTCCAAATCCCTCTGCTGAACAAATAGTTACCCACGAGCACTAATGCCAACGGGAGAATCGCGACCCAGATGTTCATGTAGGATTCATTTTTGATCAGCTCTGGCTCGTTCGTATGTCCCTCGCCGTAGCCTTCCCCAGCAGTGACAGCTTGCTTGCGTCTGCGCTCCAGCCATAGCATCCCGCCAACGAAAACCATAATGGCGCCGATCGTTCCAAGAACAGGTGCAGCATAAGCATCCGTACCGAAATAAGTCGTAGGAATGATGTTTTGAATTTGTGGTGTACCTGGCAAAGCGTCCATCGTATACGTAAAAGCACCGAGCGCAATCGTTCCTGGAATGAGACGCTTCGGAATATTGGCTTCACGGAAAATCGCAGCGGCAAACGGATACACAGCAAATGCCACAACGAACAGGGAAACCCCTCCATACGTCAAAATCGAACATGCCAAAACGACAGCCAAGATCGCACGATTGGAGCCGAGTGCTTTCACAATCGTGTGGGCAATGGACGAAGCAGCACCGCTCAACTCCATGACTTTTCCAAAAATGGCACCCAGTAAGAAAATAGGGAAGAATGATTTCACATAGTTTGCTGCATTCGTCATAAAGGTTTCGGTGTAGCTCGGCAGCAGAGAGATCCCGGAAAGGACAACGGCCAGCAGCGTAAAAATAGGGGCAAATACGATAACAGGATAGCCCCGATACGCAAAAAACATCAGGAGACCGAGCGAAATCAAGATGGATAACACTTCGATGATCATATAATTCTCCTTTCAATTTTCTCCTCCGCTTACAGAGGAAATGGTGTGTATTTACGCGAAGAAAACGCTTTCATATCCAACTCATTTGCATGGACCATGCCAACTCCAGCCGATTCCAGAAAAATCGTTCAACCATACCCGTTCATCGTGCCTCGACTGTTTGCAAACAGATGATAGCGCTTGCAGTTTTTCCGGATTTCCGGAATTTTTTGTCCGGTTTTATGGAATCTAGCAAAAATCAGCCCACCTTTTAGGGAATCTGGTCAAGGAAGGCTACTGGGTTAAAGCAGGAGGTCACCTTGCTCTATTCCGGAAAACCGGAATCTACCAAAACGTTATTTCTACAGATGAAAAAAGCCGCGAACCTGGTGCAACACCACATCCCCGACTTATACGCGCCTCGTACTATTGGTACTTCTCCCACTTTTCGTAAAAGCTGGACTTGCTGATTTGCAACAGCTTGGCGGCGGTAAGCTTGTTCCCCCCTGCTTGCTGCATCGCTTGTCGAAGTGCTTCCTGCTCAGCCTCTTCTATAACTTGTTTCAATGGTCGAACGGTATGAGTTGGAACCGATAAGAACGCGAGTGTCCCTTCGTCCGATACAGGCAGCCAAATATGCTCCTTTTTCAGGACATCGTCTTCCATTAGATGCAGGGCTCGCTCCAGCACGTTTTTCAACTCTCGTACATTGCCTGGCCAGGAGTAGCCCCGAAGTACGTTCCATACCTCTTCATCAATGGCCCTGACCGCTAGGCCAGTGGACTCGCCAAGCTGTTTGAGCAGATTCGAAACCAGCTCCGGCAAATCCTCCAGACGCTCTCGCAACGGAGAGATCGAGAGTGACACGACATTCAACCGATAATAGAGATCCGCCCGAAACTTCCCTTCCTTGATGCTTTGAAGCATGTCCGAATTCGTGGAAGCGATCACCCGCACATCGATTGGCGTCGTCCGTACAGCCCCTACTCGCTCGACTTCTTTTTCCTGCAACACGCGCAACAACTTGGCTTGCAGAGGCAACGGCATGTCCCCGATCTCATCCAACAGAATGGTTCCGTGGTTAGCCAGCTCGAACTTTCCCTTTTTTCCGCGGCGAACAGCTCCGGTAAACGCACCTTCTTCATAGCCAAACAGCTCTGATTCTAGCAAAGAATCCGGAATAGCGGCACAATTCACCCGAATGAAAGGACCCATTTTGCGCTTGCTCTCGGCATGAATAGCGTGGGCAAACAGCTCCTTGCCTGTCCCGCTTTCACCTGTGATGAGCACAGTCGAATCGCTTTTCGCAACTTTCTGAGAAAATTTTTTAAGCTCCTGCAGCTTCTGGCTGTACCCGACGATTTGATCAAAATGATAGGTAGCCCCCATTCGCCGCCGCAGCTCTTTCTTATAATAGGTCAATTCGTCCTTCAGCTGAGCAACCATCGCAGCCAAGGCAGTGAGCTCCTGCACATCCTGGAACAGCACCGTTCCCAGAACGGCAATCACTTTCCCTTCGTCCATAATCGGTATGCGATGCGCAATCATGTTCTGTCCTTTTATTTGCTGAATGTCGGCGATCTCGGCAACACCTTCCTGACCGACAATATGCATCCTCGTGTTTTCGATGACATCCGTCACTGGCTGTCCGATCACGTCCTGTACATTCAGAAATTCTCGATAACTCCGATTCAATAAGAGTATTTTTCCGTCCTTGTCCGTTACGATCATTGGTTCATGGGCATTTTCAAAAACGACCTCAAGCAATTTGCTCATCTGCTGGAGATTCCAATCCAAAACCGGCTCCCCCTTTGTCTGAATGCTGCTGTATCGAACGTTCGCTCATTACTCGTTACGCCCAAATTATACAGGAACGATCAGGGGAGGTGTTGTAATTGCTTGACCAATCGCTTGGGAGCCGCGCACATATAGCCTTCCCGTATGTAATCCTCGATTTCACCATAGCTAGTCACGTTTTTGTTCAGGATCGAAACCCAGCCGTGATGACCAATGTACGGTGTCTTGTAAAAATGCTCCTGCGTAAGCAAAATCTCTTGGGTCGTCTTCAGTACCTTCACAGAAAGGGAGGGGCCTTCAGTGCCCCCCTCTCCCAAAATGACAAACGGCTTGTCGTTTACGCGAAACGATGTATGTCCAAAAGCGTCTACCTGCTCCGTTACTTCTGGCAACCGCATCGCCAGCTCGCGAACAGCAGCTACCATCTTCAAACCTTCTATAGAAGAAATCTGTTCATGCACCATCTGGTCCAAGCCTCCCTTTGCTACCAAACGCTTATATACCAGTCTGTTCTGTACTTTGCACCACGTTTCCTTCCCTCATACGATAAAGCGGCAAAATAAAGCTGAGACCAATGATCATCAGGAATGCAGCGATCCCGTATATGACTGCGAGCGGAAGATACAGCTTCAATACCCCCGTAATACTCATCATGACGACCATAGAGCCTGTAAACAACGGGGTCAGTATTCCATTCACCCGACCGATAAAGGTACTCTCGGTATTTTTAAGCAGCATAGTGTTGATCCCAATTTGAATGGAGGGCAAGAGCAATCCCGCGATGAACTGGGCAACAAGCGTCAGCCACAGATTCGTGGACATCCCGCAAATCGCTACTGCGACCGCATTTCCAAGAAGTCCCATGACCAATAACTTTTGCGGCGGAATCGTTTTGGCAGCTGCCATCGTCATGGCCCCTCCAGCAATCATCCCCACACCTTGGGCGGTAATTAACCATTGCAAGCTTTCTTTTGGCAATTGCAGTTGTTCGGTCACGATAAAAATCCCAAGCGGTTGAATCATTCCCAATGAGAAGCCCACAGCCAAAAAGCAAAAGCCAAGCATTGACAATACGCGACTGGAGAACACATAACGAATCCCGCTGACCATCTCCCCAAGCAGTGCCGTTTCTTGCTGCTCTTCTTTCTCGACGCGATCTGGCGGCAGCAAATACAGGACACCGGCCGCAGAGAGAAACGCAACCGCAGTGATGACCATAGCTACCTCCATCCCCCATTGCTGGAACACAAACGTACCGACAATCGGACCAAATACCATGAAGATCGCGAAAATAGTCTGATACGCTGACATTCCTACCTGAAGTTGTTCACCAGGTACATGCAGCTTGAACAGCTTCATTCCGGACGGTTGAGAAAACTGAGAAAGAATGGCTGAAATGAGTGTGGCAAAAAAGATGGCCTTCCACGAGCCGTAAACGAAGGTAAGCAGCACTCCGACAACCGATAGAGCACTCAGCACCTCACACCAGACCATCGTTTTTCTCGGTTGCCAGCGATCAGCAAACGTACCAGCAAGAAAGGAAAACAGAAAGATTGGCGCATACTCTGCCACAGAAATCATGGATACCGCGAACGGATCTCCTCCTGTATGATCCATCACAAAGAGCAGAATCGCCATGTTGCGCACCCATACTCCGATTTGCAGCAGAAATGCTGATAACAAAATAGCCCTGACATAGCGGTTTTTCAAAACATTTGACATAAAAAAGCCTCCTTATCCATTGCGATCTGGACAGGAGGCTACGCATATTATCGTCAAAAAGACATAGAAACCCTTTGTTGAGTCTAAAAAGGATCTACCATCTATTCGCCAATATGCACATACTACCCCTATCCAAAAACGCATCGTTTTATCCGATTGGTTTTGCGGAAATAGGAGTTAGCAGATCATTGGCTTAATGGTCACCCTTTCTTGTAGAATGACCCAAGGGTACCACAAAAAGTAATTCTGTGACAAGAAAAATTCACTTGATCTTGTCCTATGCTTTGTCGACAAGTGTGATGCGCTCTGCGGCAGGAATTCGCGGCTGAGCGCCAGGGACCGCGGCTGGATAACCGATATGCAGGTTCCCCAGCACTTTTTCTCCTGGTCGAATGCCCATCGCTTCACGGAATTCCGGCTCGTGAATCCATGGGTACGTCTCCCACGTCAGACCGATGCCTTTTTCCCACGCCAGCAAGCTAAAGTTATGAATGACAATACTGGTCGAAGCGAAATCGTCTTGGCGCGTAATCAAGTTCGGACTTTCTTCCATGATCACCGTCATCAGCATCGGAATCGCCATGATTTTATTGTAAAACTTCTCGCCGACCTCTTTCTTTTTCGCAGGATCAATCTCCCGCTTTTCCTTCATGATCCGCACGGCCTCGGCGATTCTTCTCTTGCCTTCCCCGTACGTCACAATAAAGCGCCACGGCTGTGTCATGTGGTAATTCGGCGCCCATACGGCTGTATCCATCAGCTCTGTAACCAACGCAGGGTCTACCTCACGATCTGTAAAGCGATGAATCGAGCGACGCTCTCTAATCAATTTGGCCAGTTCCATTTCTGTTTCCTCCTTCTCATTCCAGAGCCATTGCAACGCCCCCGGAAATCTGGCGTTTGCACATTCACTCAAATGATCCGCCCCTTCGTCAATGAGCAGGACGAGCTGATCTGCTGCGAAGCCGCTATCAGCCAATATCTGATGCGCTTCTTTTGTCAGCGGGACCATTTGTTTCTGGATGTTTTGTTTTTTAGCGCCTTCCTTACTGCCAACATCCATGTAGATGCGCAGTCCGGGACGGTACATTTTCTTTTCCCGCATAAACGAAACCATGCCTTCATACCAATACGATCCCGAAATGCTGCCGATTTTCGTAAAAACGTCCGGATATTGATGCGCAGCGTACATCGAGATCAAGCCACCAAGCGAAAATCCGATGATCCCTGTTTTTTCCGGCCTAGGGTCTGTCCTGTACTTGCTGTCGATATACGTCTTACATTCATTGGCGACGTAAGAAAGATACGCATCTCCTTGTCCGCCAAAATCAATGTTACGCTCAGGCGAGATTGCTTTGGAGAACCAAGGCGTATAGTCATCCCTGCGGTTTCCTGGTTGGATGCCGACGAGAATCAGCTCAGGAATTTTTCCCTCTGCAAACTTATCTTCGATTACATCGATTGCGGTACTAAACGCCGGATCAAATAAGTCACCGCCATCATGGACATACATGACGGGAAAACGGGACGTACTCTTGTTATAGGATGGCGGCAAATATACGAGCAATGCTCGGTGATGGCATACTTCTGCAAACAATTGTCCCTTCACAATTTGCACGTCCCTTCTTTATTTTTTTCTTCTACTCAGAAGATAGAAGAAATACGGTACACCGATGATCGAAATGACGATACCCACTGGCAGTTCAATGGGTGTGAACACAGTTTTGCCGATAAAGTCAGCTACCACGACCATAAGCATCCCGATTGTCCCTGACAAGGGAAGAACATACCTGTGCTGGATTCCCGTCAAACGCTTCGCAATATGTGGTGCCATCAAGCCGACGAATCCGATGCCTCCCGAAACCGAGACACACGCGCTCACGATCCCGATACTCGACAGCAGGAGAATATTGCGCTCCTTTTCCACGGACACACCCAGATTCTTGACGGACTCCTCACTCAGTTGAAGCAAATCGAGAATATACACCTTGCGCATCAAAACAGGAATGAGTATGACTAGCCATGGCAGCATCCCAGCAATATGCGTCCAGTTGGCACTCCAGATACTTCCCGAGAGCCATACGGTTGCCATTTCAAAATCGTTGGGATTCATTTTTAACGAGAGATACAGTGACACGGCACCCAATCCGGAGCCAATGGCGATCCCCACCAGAATCAGTCGTTGTGGGTCAAGCGCTCCGTTACGCCAAGCAAATAGATAAATCAGTCCAGCCGCAAGCAATCCGCCTGTCAAACCGAACAAAGGCATGGCGATGATGGAATACCAGCTCGCATCCATGAATTGTCCACCGAAGAAAAACATAAAGGCGACGATAGCGGCTCCTGCCCCTGCGTTAATACCCAAAATCCCCGGATCAGCCAGCCCGTTACGGGTGATCCCCTGAATGACGGTACCAGCGACCCCTAAGCCAAAGCCGACTAACGCCGCAATAACAATCCGCGGCAGGCGGAAATCGAAAATAACCAAATCGTATTCCGCTACAGGATCAATACGCAATAACGTACGGATGACATCCAAAACCGTCATGTCAAATACACCGTTGGTCAGGCTGGTATAAATCGCCAGCAAAATCAAGGCGATGTTGACGAGAAACAGCAAACGAAATTTACCTTTTTGATTAGGCATGCTTTCCCCCTCCTCTCTTGTAAATCAAATAGAGGAAGAACGGAACGCCAATAAATGCCGTCACCACACCGATTGGGGTCTCAAACGGACTGTTCATAAATCGGCTGAGAACGTCAGACAAGGCGAGGAAAATACCGCCCAATAAACCTGCACATGGAATGATCCATCGATAATCGAGACCTACCAAAAAGCGGGTAATATGCGGAATAATCAGCCCGACAAAAGCGATTTTTCCTGCCAACGCAACAGAAATACCCGTCAGAATGACAACAGCAGTCGTTGCCAGCACTTTGACCATCACCGTTCTCTGTCCGAGACCGCGAGATACTTCGTCGCCCAAGGATAAGATCGTAATCGATTTGGACAAAAGAATTGCGAGGATAATACCGACGATGGCAAAAGGAACTGCTAGCTTCACCAGGCCCGGCTCCAAGAGATGCAGCCTAGCATTGTACCAGAAGCTGACGTTTTGCGAGACTTGAAAATAAGTAGAAATCGCAGCTGAAATGCTGCTCAAAAAGGTACCCGTAATCGTGCCGATGACCGCCATACCCACGGGTGTCAAGCCGTTTGGCAACAGTCGGGAAAAAGCGAGAACCATCGCCACCGCAAATGCTGAACCGATCAAGGACATGGTAATCATCGTGACACTCGTAGCGGATGGAAGGAAAACCATGCACAGCGTAACGGCAAAGACCGAACCGTCAGACACGCCCATAATAGAGGGGGACGCGAGGTAATTCCTCGTCATCCCCTGCATCAACGCTCCAGATATCGCCAGAAATGCTCCGATCATGAGTGCGCCCAAAACCCTCGGCAAGCGAGAGTGCATGACAATTTGATGATCCACATTCCCTTCATCAAAGGCAAAGAGAGCTTGATAAATGGTCCCGGCATCAATCGACTTGGCTCCGTAATGAATGGAGAGCAAGATTGTAAGCAGGATCACCAATGGCGAAACAGCTAGTATGATCATGGAAGTTGCTTTTTTGGATTGCATAGCCTACCCTCGCCCACTTTTACTTGGCAGACAATTTTTCAACAGCCGCCTTCAGGAATTGTGTTTTGCTCCAAGCAGTACCGCCTTGTGCGAGAGGATCAACTACGTTTACGTAAACTTTGCCGTTTTTCACTGCATTCACGCTCTTCCAAATCGGGTTGTTCTGCAAATCTTCCAATACGTTCGGCTTGTCTTTATTCTCGTCTGGAGAGAATTGGATGAACAGGTAGTCCGGGTTGATCTGGCTGAATTTCTCCATGGAGATAATTTCTTGTGCCTTCGCCGCTTTTACTTCTTCAGGTGCAGTCAAGCCAAGGTCTGCGTACAGAGCTGGGTTGAAGAACACCTTCTCTGGATAGATGTTGATGTTTCCTTGGCGCAGACGAATCACCAATACTTTTTTATCCTTCACGCTGTCTCCCAATTTTGCTTTTGCCGCTTCAATCCCTGATTTATATTCATTGAGTGCTTTCTCTGCCTCAGCTTGCTTGCCAGTCAATTCACCCAACAATTGCAGATTCGCTTCCCAATTCGTTGAAATGTGAGAAACGGGGAAAGTAGGAGCAATCTTGTTCAGCTTCTCAGCCATTTCTGGTGGAAATTTGCTACTGCCCAAGATCACGTCCGGCTTCAAGGACAGGATGGTTTCCAGGTTCGGTTGGATTTTTTCCCCGATGGATGTGGCTTCGCCTGTAATCGGTGCAAACATCTCTGGGAATTTGCCGCCTACAGAAATCGCGCCTACCGGGTTTACGTTCAGCACAAGTGAATCTTCCATGGACTCCATGCTGCCTACAATGGCGATCCGCTCTGTTTTGCTAGGGACGGTGTATTCTTTATCTAAATATTTAATCGTGCGAGTCTCTGCTTTATTGGCATCATCGGCCGGCTTTTCTGCTGTAGCTGTTGTCGCAGGTGCTGCGGTAGGTGCAGTCGTGTTATTCGCTGCTTCTTTTCCTCCGCCGCACGCAGTCAGAGCCAATGTCAACGCTGCAATGCTCAAGCCTAGGTATATCTTTTTCATTCTTGAAAGACCCCTCTCAGAAATGTAAGGTTTCACTCCACATGAGTGATAACGATTATCATTCGTGATTATAATGCATCCACTCATGCCCGACCATGGACGAAATCCAGAATCAACATGGACGATCTCCTGAAAACAATCTCACACTCTCTTCCACGATCCGTTCATGAGCCGTTGCCGAGTATTCACGCCAAGGGTCCGACATAATGACATGCGCCCGATTGTTGCGGACTGCTTCGATCTCTTGCCATGGTCCCGATGCTTTCAAGGCTTGGAAGCATGCCAACGTTTCAGCCTCTTGGCAAACCAACAGCAGCAAGCGATCTGGCGCGAGTGCAGTTAATTCCTGTACGGTCACAAGCTGGTCGTACTCGTTCTGTTCCGAGACAAAAGCAGATTTGACTTGCAGATCTTGATAAAACACTTCATTCATACTGCGATTGCAGTGGACATAGAGCTGGTTTTTCAAAATCCGCACGATGAGCACCGTTTCATCGCCCAGAGCATGTTGAAGCTTTGCTCGGGCCCTCTTCACCTTTTTCTCATACTCGCAAAGCCAATGATGCGCTTCCACGGACTCACCCAAAAAGTCTGCCATAAGCTGCAGTTGTTCTTTCCACCCCTGCTCTTCAAAAGGTACATACAAAGTGGGCGCAATCTCGTCCAGATGCTTCTGTTCCTGCAAACTCGTCTCGTCCAAGCCAATGATGACGTCTGGCTTGGCATCGCGAAGCATTTCGATGTTGGCTTTCCAATTTTGGTTAATTCGAAACGCGCTCAGATGGACCGGGATATCGTTTCGATAGGTGTGATGATAGTAAGCCGTCCATTTCGGGTGCAGTGGCGCCGCGTAAGGAATCATTTTCAAAGCCAGCAAATGCCCGATAACGGTCGAGCCGTACGCTGCAATTTTTCGTTGGCGGCTTTTCATATAGAGAGTCGGTGAAACTCCGACAGCTTTCTTGAATTTTCGGCTAAAGTAAAACTCGTCATTGTAGCCCACTTGATGAGCGATATCGCGCAGCTTGGCATGCGACTGCACCATCATCTGCTTCGCCCGGCTGATGCGAAGCTCTGCCAAATAGTCCATAGCTGAGATGCCATACGTTTTTTTGAACAGATCGACGAAATATTTTGGACTCACCTCTGCGATGCGAGCCAACTGTTCTATCGTCACATTTTCCGAGTAATGCTCTTCCATATGTGCGCGTGCCCGCTCCAGCGCCATTCCAGAATCTGTTGTCGAGAAGTGAGCATGCTTGACGATGTGGTACCATAGCTCTTGAAAAGTGTGTTGACCTCGAAAACGCTCGAGTGCCGTCTCCTGCTTCCATAGATTCTGGATCAAATCACAATAGACAGGCAGCTGCCCTGCCGATTGGACAGAGATCTCTCCCCGAAAAGGAAACAGATCCTTTTCCCGAAGAGCTTGGAAGCGCCGATGTCTGTCTCTCGTTTCCATAAAGACATCAAAACGAAGCATGTACATCTCCAAATGATCAGCCGAATCAGGGACGATGCCAAACGTAAGCATAGGAGGACATACATAAATCGCGTCCTGCCGCAATTGGTACTCCTCGTTCTCCAGTCGCAGGCGCCCTCGTCCCCCGGTTATTACCAGCAAAATATGCGTATGAGTGAATTGTTGGCGTAGTCGGTCATGTCCTTGTGCTTTGAGCCATGTAATGTCACGCAGCTTAAAAATGGCTTCTGCCATGGTCTTCTCTGTGAATTGTTGAACCAAGTCTTGTGTTTCGTTCATGTTCTCACCTCTGCCCGATCCTCTATGTAAATATTGATAATCATTCTCATCAACAATAGAGAAAGTATATCAAAAGTGGCGCTTGCTTCCTATCGGGAATATTTGATCGAATTGAACCGATAACTTGAACGTGGTATGGTACGTACCAATAGAAAGGGAACCAACCATTCAACATAACGGAGTGAAAATGAAGATATGAAACAATATGTTCTACCTTTTGTCTCTAGCCTCGTCGCGATTACTTTTGTGACAGGGTGCGTCTCTACCTCTGATCAACTAACGGTAAAAGACCCTACCCCACCTGCAACGGAAAACACAGGGAAGTCCCCTGCTGATGCAACAAAAGCCGAAAAGCCAGCGGATGATTTGCTCAAGCAGTTCACCGTACTAGCTGCGCAAGCCAAGGAAGCGAATGAGCTTACTGCTTTTTTGGATCAGCATCTGGCGAAAACGGACACGAAAACCGCCGATCAATTATTTTTTGCCCTTGATCAGTATTATGAAAAACATCTGCCTACGATAAACGATAACTTCAAGGCACTCCTCGCCCAGCCGGGAAATGCGGATAAGCTGTATGCCTTGCAATACCCATATGATTTCAACAAGCTAGAAGGCGATGACGGCTTCAAAAAATGGCTCCTCCACCAAACAGAGGGCGGACTCGTCTTAAAGGCGACGAAAGACATGTCCTTCTACTGGCAAGTGGATTACAAGGCATTGCAAAAATATGCCGCTTCGCTCGATGAGGAAGGGAAGGACTACTTGTCCATTCAAGAAACGGAAACGGGCAAACCGTATTTGGGTGACGGCGGGTTGCAAATCACGCGAGCTGAGCTCGGACCGAGAATGGTTGAAGTCGAAGAGTATTTGGTCAACTACCGCAGCAGCCCACGTGCAGTGAAGCTCCGTACGCTCTATATCGACTATCTCAAAACATACTTGTCTGATTACCGTTATGAGACAATAGACGAAGCAACAATGAAGTTGCTCCCAGCCGTCAAAGAAGAATATCAGAACTTTGCCAAGAAATATGACGCTACGAAAACAGGACAGATCGTCAGGGATTATTTGATCGAGGTCGTCAAAAACAAGGACGTGATCTTTGAACCAGCCAAGCCTGGTGAAAGCATCATCGGTGACACCAAACCGAACATTAGTCAGTTCTTGAACGGGCTCGAGGGGCGGATTGCTCGGACGATGAATCCTTAAAAAACAAGCAGTTTGCGTGGCTGTAGTGGAGGAGAGGGAACAGGAGAAAACGACTCTGCTTCTAGGGCCACCCATTGGGGGATTGACTGGCCGACTCCATGCAAAAAGCGAAACCGCGTCCAAAGTGGTCCAATCTGGATGTTTCTCAGAGGTGGACGCTTAAAGGCGTGTTTCGCTTTTTGCATTTCGTCTCGGTCGGAAGACTTTTATTGTTCTACCGCGGAGGTTTCGAACAAATAGAAAATGTAATCGGAGGAAGCGCCCGCGTGACCCATTTGTCTGAGCATGGCGGAGATATTGCCTCGGTGATAGGTTCCGTGGTTGGCGACATGTTGGACGATATCGGCATAACTCGCATGAACCGTACCCAACGCCGGATGCGTATAAGCCGAGGTGTCTTCCATCGAGATTTGCCCGAAGAAATCTCTGAACTGCTGGGCTGATTCGGCAAACAGTTTTCGCAGCTCGTATACTTTCTTCCCTTTTAATTCCTGCAAGAGAACCCCTACTTTTGGTCCTACCTCTTCGTAGCTCTCCCCCTTCATGGCCAACAACCAAACATAATCCGTCTTGAGAATGTGAGCCAACGTCTGGGTGATGGTCGGAAACACACTCGGAACCTCCTGCTCACTTACTCCCTCTGGTACCTCCTGCAACCGCTCGAATACCTTTTCGTTTGCCCATACATGATATTCGTACAAACGCAATGCTTCATGCTTCATAATCAATCTGCCTCCATTCACTTTTTCCATCTCTTCTTTGCTTTCAATATAAATCAACTCTCCTGACAAAAATGGTCAGTGAATTCAAGTCGACTGATAAAAATGAAATAAATCGGCAGCGATGGCAGCCAAACGCTCTTTTACAAAGGCTGGCTCTTCAACTTGAATGGATTTTCCGTATGGCAAAAGATAATGAGGAAGGATCGAATGGGCCATTTGCTCATCTACTTGAAAGATCACCTGTGCCTCGCTGCGCTCGATCACCGTATGTCCGAGATACCAATGCCTGCACAAATCAGCGAGTGACTGTGGTCTTCCTTTGACCTTGATCAAAATGGTGTTGCCCTGCTTGTCTGCTTCAGGTAGTAAATTCGAGAGAAAAAAATGGCGCGCAGAAAATTCAGGAGGGCGTTGAAAGCTGGCTTCTGTACGTTGGATCTCATAGACACGATCTGCACGAAAGCTGCGAATGGTACCTCGGAGATGGCAATAGGCAACGATATACCAGTTTCCCTTCCAATAAACGAGCCCGTATGGATCGATTTGACGCCTCTGTCTCGTTGTCTGGTAGGCTTTCTGATACTCCATCGAAAGGGTGTATCCATTGGCAACAGACAGCTCCAGTTCCTGTAAGGTAGATTCGAGAGAAGGATCAACAGGAGGCTGGATCACCTCGAAGCCGATACTATGTCGGTCAATCGCGTCACGCTGCTCTTCATTTGTATAACGTTTTAGCTTGGAAATGGCCCGGTGTAAATCTGCTCCGAAGGGATAACCGGCCTCTTGGGCAAAAGCCGCTGCATGAATGAGGGCTTTTTGCTCGTTGAGGTCGAAAAACAGCGGAGCTTCATTGAAATGCTGAAGTAAACTGTAGCCACCATTGTGTCCGGCATCGGAAATGATGGGTACACCGCTCGCACACAGTGAGTCGATATAGCGATAAACGGTGCGAATATTGATCTCGAGAATCTCTGCCAATTGCTTGGCTGTCATTCGCTTGCCGGTCTTCAACAGCCACAAAATGGAGAGCATATTATCGGCTTTTGACATGGACGGATTCGCTCCCCTGAAAGAAATCTTCTGATTCTACTAATTACCACAGAATTCAATCCATTTCCTCTATCTGCCTCTTTTCCTTTTCTCGACAGGACGGTTTTTTTCTAAAGAGCCATACTTTCTTTCATCTAGTGGAGGAAATGCAGTAACGACCACTTAGTGATGACTTGTGTCTGCTACAATCATCACCATTTGTTGATCTGTCGCATCTCTTCCGAAGATTACCGCTTCTCCGGTATCATATGTGACAATCCGATCCGTATCGTCTGACCATCCAATGCACTCTCCACTGACAAAGCAGCATATGAAGTCCCGCTTCGAATATGCTCTCTGGTGGAAGAGAATAATCGGTTTATCCGACTGAGGATCAAGGGAAACTAACAACCGACTGTTCCATTCATTTCTACTTCGACTAAACTCATTTTGATTCATCGATCTTACCTCTTTTGGGATTTTTAGACACAAAAAGCCCGTAGAAAGGCAGGAATGAACACAATCATCCTACCTGCCTACGGGCTGTTAACAAAGTTTCCAGAATTTCTGGGTAATTAAACCGCGAGTGTTCTTCAACAATAATAAAGAGTAATAAGCTTTATACCAAGTTAGATGTAATAATGGAATGGAATCCAATTCCACGGCAAAAAAACTTGAAAAGAAAGTCCCTAGTCCATTACCGGACGGACTGGGTGAGGACTCATGAGACGCAATTGTCACTTCGGAACATGGAGGGCAAAGTGGAAAGCATAAGGACGGACAATACCACTCTGCCAAACAAAAAACCCGTCCCTATTTTTGACGAGACGGATTTGATGTATTTAGTTTTTCTTTTTGGTATCGTCAGCAGCTACTTCAGTTACTTTAATATCAACCTTGAATAAGTCGGAAGAATTATCCAACAGCTCAAACGTTTCTGTTCTGATTTTTTCTTCATTGCCATTTTTTATTTCGTAAATGTCTTTTTCAACTGGTACTCCAGTTGTTTGATCTAATTCAACAACTTCTTTAAAGCTGTCATATGTTGTTTCAATAACATCGATTGGGGTATCACTAAGGGTTTTGGATTTTTGGATTTTCCATTTCTTATCCTTTAGTTTGTCCTTCTCTTGTTTCAACAAAGAGTTCTTGAGGATTTTATTATTTTCTTTAGCATCTTTTGTAGGTAAATCCCAAGAATAAGCGACTAGTTCACCATTATCATTACCAATGGAGATTACCTTTTTCCCAGAATCAGTTACGATCAGGCGGTTAATTAATTCACCATCAGCGGAATACGTATCGTGGCGTTCTTGTTTATTTTCAATATCTCTCCAATGTTCTTCGTACCCACCATTTTCGTGAGATATCTTAATATACTCGATTTTTGAACTTGGAACCTCAAAATCACTTTCTGCAATTACATAATTACTTTTTTCAACAGATTTTTCAGCGAAGGTATCCGTTGTAAAGTACAAACTGGATAAAAGAGCAACAGAAGCAGCGATTGTTATACTTGGTTTTACCCACTTTTTACTCATTAAATTCTTCCCCTTTCGTAAATACGTAAATGGATTACTCTGCGTTAGCTTTCCAGCCGTTAATATAGACCAGCGCACTACCTGAATTAATTGTCGTTACACGCCAAGCGTTAGGGTTGCTATCCTCAGCTTGGAGTGTTGAATCTCTATCGTTTTCTTGGAAATATCTACCTTTAGGGAATTCGTCAACTTCTTTAGTCAATGCAATATCACTATACACGTATGTTGGATCTGCTGTTCCCTTAGCTTCTGTAGTATATTTTGTGTAAATTTCTTGAGTACTGATCTCTTGGGCCGCGATGTATCCAATCGCGCTTGATGAATATTTACCAATCGAGGATTTAGGATAATAATACTGTACAAACCTAAATCCATTTGAATCAGTATATCCTTTTGCAGTTGTGCTAACTACATCAGTGCCATTATAAACAGTAGCTACAATAGCATATTGTGTTCCTGGCCCAGTCCTGACGCTTAGTGAATCAGCGATTACATCGTAAACGCCAGTTTTAGCAAAGACCGCAGCTGAGAAAACACTTGAAACTGCTAATGATAAAATAGTACCTGCAAGAATTTTCTTTTTCAAACTCATAGATCATTTGCCTCCATCATCCCAAATTTTACATGTATTGTAACAAAGAAAATGTTTCAGAATTAAATTCTTTATGAAACATAGACTGGCCTAACATAAGTTGAATAAGGGACATTTTGAAGGTTACTATTGAGAATCCTGCTGGTTCTATCCCCCCCTTGTCAGATAAGCCGCCAGTTGAAACATGGCGGAAACGGTTGAGAAGGTATATTTCTGTTCACTTAACACCTCAATGACATAGGGCAAGGCGTCCACACTCCCCTTTAGCGTGTCTTTTGTACCGCCAGCGGAATGTTGAAGCACGATTGCGCCTGGGGTAACATGTCCCAAGATGTTTCTCGCGACCTGTGGGCCGGTGAGACCTTTCCAATCACAACTGTCTATATCCCACAAAATCATATCGTAGTCGCTCGCTGCAAGCAGCTGGATAACCTCTTCATTCACTGCTCCATATGGCGGCCGAACTATCCGAGGTCTCACACCTACTACCTTTTCGATCTGATCCGAGGTACGTTCTACCTGCTCCTGAACAGCCAAGAGAGGTATTTTCGTAAAGTCAGGGTGATCCCAGCTATGATTTCCTACAATATGACCTTCCCTTACGATCCGCTCCAGTATTTTCGGGTAGTACTTCACCATTTGTCCCACACAGAAGAAAGTTGCCTTTACCTGATAGTGGGCTAATATATCTAACACACGAGGCGTCCACAACTGATCTGGTCCATCATCAAAAGTGAGTGCGATTTCCTTTGACTGATTGAGCTTGTTCACAAGCGTTACCTCCCTATAAGCCAGTATTCTGCTGCATTGATGCATAGTATGACTGGGCTCTCATTTGGTAACGCTAAAAAAGCTGTATGGATATGCAACGTATAAAAAAATTTTTTAACAATGGTTAATGAATATAGTATAATGATGATAATGATTTTCATTTTCGTAAAAATTCCTACTAGAGAGATTGTTGGATATACATGGAGGGTTACTCACGGCAAAGCATGCTCGAAAGGGAGGATTATATGGAAAAAGTTTTAGAAGTAAAAGATTTGCATGTGTCATTCGATACGTATGCAGGTGAAGTCAAAGCAGTACGAGGCGTCTCCTTTGATCTGGAAAAAGGAGAAACGCTGGCAATTGTTGGTGAATCCGGTTCCGGTAAATCCGTAACCTCACAAGCACTTATGCGCCTCATTCCTTCTCCTCCTGGACGCATTCCAAAAGGACAAGTTCTCTTTGAAGGAAGAGATTTGGTTACGCTTTCCGAAAAAGAAATGCAGGATGTTCGCGGTCGCGATATCTCAATGATCTTCCAAGACCCGATGACTTCCTTGAATCCGACGATGACTATCGGTAACCAAATCATGGAGAGCTTCATCAAGCACCAAAAGCTGAACCGTGCAGATGCGCGCAGCCGTGCTATTGAACTGTTGGAAATGGTAGGGATTCCATTTGCCAAGGAACGTGTCGATCAATACCCGCACCAGTTTTCCGGTGGGATGCGCCAACGGATTGTCATTGCCATCGCACTGGCCTGCAATCCAAAAATTATCATCGCCGATGAGCCGACAACTGCTCTGGACGTATCGATTCAAGCGCAGATTTTGGAGTTGCTGAAGGAACTGCAAAAGAAGATGGGTACTTCGATCATCTTTATTACGCATGATCTCGGTGTAGTTGCTAACATGGCAGACCGTGTAGCGGTTATGTATGCAGGTAAAATTGTGGAAATCGGTAAAGTCGATGAAATTTTCTACGATCCTAAGCACCCGTATACCTGGGGTCTATTAGGTTCCATGCCTAGCCTCGATGCCAGCGACGACGAACTGATGTCCATTCCTGGATCGCCGCCTGACATGTTCAAGCCACCTGTAGGTGATGCCTTCGCGGCTCGTAACCCATTTGCGTTGAAGGTCGATCTGGAATATGAACCACCGATGTTCAAAATCTCCGACACGCACTATGCGGCAACATGGCTCCTGCATGAAATGGCACCTGACATCAAACCGCCTGCTTCGGCTGTGAGACGAAAAGTCAATTCTGATGATGCGACTGAGGCTCCAGTAAGCAACAAAAAAACGATCAACTACGAGAACCGTGAGAAGCTGGTTGAAGTCAAAGATTTGAAACAGCATTTTGACCTCGGGAATGGTCATACGCTGAAAGCTGTAGATGGTATCACCTTTGACATCTACAAAGGGGAAATTTTCGGTCTTGTGGGTGAATCCGGTTGCGGTAAATCCACCACAGGACGAACCATCCTTCGCCTGTACGATGCAACTGGCGGAGAGGTCTTGTTCAATGGGAACAGTGTACACGGAAAGAAAACACTTGAAGAAAAGAAATGGCTCAACCGCAAAATCCAAATGATCTTCCAAGACCCGTACTCGTCGTTGAATCCACGTCTGACTGTATCCGACATTATTGCAGAAGGTCTGGACATTCATCGTCTGGCGACCAAGGAAGCACGCATCGCCAAGGTACACGAGCTGTTGGAAACCGTTGGCCTCAACCGCGAGCACGCAAACCGTTACCCGCATGAGTTCAGCGGCGGACAGCGCCAACGGATCGGGATTGCACGGGCATTGGCTGTTGATCCGGAATTCATCATTGCCGATGAACCGATCTCTGCCCTCGACGTGTCCATTCAGGCGCAGGTCATTAACCTGCTCAAGCGCCTGCAAAAAGAAAAAGGCTTGACTTATCTGTTCATCGCCCATGACCTGTCCATGGTTAAATACATCAGTGACCGCATTGGTGTGATGTACCGCGGACGTATTGTGGAGCTGGCAGAAAGTAATCGCCTGTACGAGAATCCGATTCATCCGTACACCAAATCGTTGCTCTCGGCAATTCCATTGCCAGACCCTGATTATGAGCGCAACCGTAAGCGCATCGTTTTCGATGACCAAGAATATTTGCGAGATCAAGGGGAAGAACGCGTCTTACGTGAAATTGAGCGCGGTCACTTTGTTGCTTGCACCCAGAAAGAATTCGAAAGATACGGCGGCGGCGTCTTGGTGTAAACCTGATACAAAAAAAGGGAGAGAGCTTCGACAGCTCATCTCCCTTTTTTATTTAGTCCTTCATTCGCAAGAGTCTCATGCTGTTTAAGATGACCAGCAATGCGGCTCCCGTGTCACTGAGCACCGCCAGCCACAAGGTTAGATAGCCAGGGAATATCAGCACGAGTGCGACCAGCTTTACGATGATCGAAAACCAGATGTTTTGCTTGATAATCGCGAGTGCTTTTCTGCTGACCTTCATCGTGTGCGGCAGCTTTTCTAGATTGTCAGCCATCAATACGATATCCGCGGTTTCCATTGCCGTATCGGTACCAGCTCCACCCATGGCAATCCCCAAGTCAGCTGATGCGAGAGCAGGCGCATCGTTGATCCCGTCACCCACCATGGCGACGACCTTGCCTTCTTGTTGGAGTTTCTTAACCGCCTCTACCTTATCTTGTGGCAGCAGCTCTGCAAAATAACGGTTGACGCCTGTCTGACTCGCTACCTTTTTCGCCGTACCAGCATTGTCACCAGTCAGCATCACGATGTCTTCGATACCTGCCGCCTTGAGTTTGCCAATGGCACTAACCGTAATCTCACGAATGGTGTCGGCAACGGCAATCATCCCGATCAATTTCGTTGCGGTACCGATAACCACCAGCGTATGTCCCTCACTCTGAAACGACTCGATTTGCGTTTGCCATGTCACCAAATCGACTCCCAGCTCTTGAAACAAGGCGGGCTTCCCTGCATAAAATGTCTCGGCTCCGATGACAGCGCTCGCCCCTTTTCCGACGATCGCCTTGAAATCTTGCCCACTCTGGGAAGCGACCTGCTTTTGTTTCGCATAGGTAAGAATCGCTTGTGCGATCGGATGGGAAGAACGCTCTTCAATCGTTCTGGCGATCGACACTACTTCGTCTGCGCTTCCCTCCATCTCGATAACCGCTGCAACCTGTGGTTTCCCTTCCGTCAATGTGCCCGTTTTATCGAAGGCAATGGCGTTAATCGCTCCTGCCTTTTCCAAAAACGTACCGCCCTTGATCAGGACGCCGTTTCTCGCGGCATTTCCAATCGCAGACACAATCGCAACTGGCGTGGAAATGACCAGTGCGCACGGGCAAGCAACGACCAGCAGCTCAAGTCCTCTGTAAAACCATTCTCCCCAGGTACCGAGTCCGAATAATGGCGGGAATACGATCACGAACAAAGCAAGCACGAGCACGATTGGCGTGTAGATCGCAGCGAATTTGTCGACGAACGCCTGAGTAGGCGCTTTTTTCTCCTGCGCTTCCTCCACGAGATGAATGATTCTGGCAATCGCCGTATCCTCCACCAGCTTTGTTACCTTGATCTCCACCGCGCCGCTTTCGTTGACACTCCCTGCAAAAACGCTGTCACCGACCAGCTTATCTACGGGAATCGATTCACCTGTAATCGGGGCTTGATTGACGCTCGATGTCCCGTGTACAATCACCCCATCCAGCGGGATTTTCTCTCCCGGCTTCACTACGATGACTTGGTCGACAGCGATGTCCTCAACAGGCTTGCGGGTAAGAGACTCCCCTACCTTGACCCACGCTTCAGGCGGAGCCAAATCCATCAAATTGCGTATGGAGTCGCGTGTTTTTTCAATCGACTTGGTTTGCAGCAAGTTTCCGATGGAAAAGAGCCAGACGACCGTCGCGCCCTCCAGCCACTCACCGATTAATGCTGCTCCAATAGCCGCAACAGACATCAATACGTTCATATCCAGTGAACCACTTTTGATCGCGTAAAAAGCACTGCGCGCAGGTCGGTAGCCGCCACTTATGATGGACAACGCATAGAGCACAGTAACGACCAGTGGAGATACGCTTGGTGAAAGGGAGGCTAGAAAACCGAGAGCCAATAACACACCGGAAATTGTCGTCAGTACCGTCCCTGCTTGATCCGTTTTCGGTACTGCTTTGGCGGTACGTCTCGTTAGCAGCATGGCACTGTATCCAGCCTTCGCGACTTCCTTCACCACCACATCGGCTCCTAGTCCATCCGCGACGAGCTGCATTTTACCCGTGGAAAAGTTCACGTTTACCTCTTTTACGGTTGGCAACGTCTGCATATGCTTTTCCAGCGATTTGGCGCACGAACTGCAATCCATACCTGTAACGCGATAGACAACAGCCTGTGAAGAAAGAATTCCTGCGGTTTCTGTTGCCGCAGCCGCAGGCTCGAGAACCGTGAGAATTTTACCAGCATGCGTATGCTCACTGCCGCATTGATGCCCACTGCAACACTCTTCTTTTTTTCGTTCTTCTGCCATCTGTTCTCACCTTTTTCCAAGCATCTATTTTGCCCAGCTTCGAATGAAATCAATCCACAAACATTCAAACAAATATTTAATTATTATATTATCGTATCCTTCTGGTTCGTTCAAGAATTGATTTGAATATTTCGCCCATTTTTTTACAGATCGAGAATAAAAAAAAAAAAGACCCCTATTACTAGGAGTCGTGCTACTTGGTACGAGCTTCTACAGGTGTTGGGGTGGTCTGCCAACGCTCCCCACAGTCCAGACATTTGCACTTGATTACTTTACGCTTTTCTAAGGCAAGACGAACGGCAAACAGAATAAATGCCCCTGACAGTCCGAGGAACAAAAAGATGACAGGAGTCCCTTTCACGGAAATGCCGATCAAGGCAAGCACTGCCAAAACCGCTACATAAATGGTTATGTATAATGGCTTATTGATCGACTCCGTGAAATCGATCTTTGCAGACCGGCACTTCGGGCACTTTGGTTGCGCACTCATGGTATTCTCTCCCCATTTCTTGGATCATGTTCATCTTACACGAAAACGAAGAGGGACACTACACTGCCATGAAAATGTCGTTTTTCCTTTTCACTTTCTCCGCGAATGTCTATAATAGTAGGACATTGTAGAGCATGAGGTGATGGTTACAGTGGATGACATCTGTGAAATCCAATGTTTTGATGAGGAAAAAGTAAATCGGTTAAAGCCGTTCGCCACAGAATCAGAAGGGGTAGCAAAAATCTTCAAGGCGTTGGCCGATGACACCCGCGCCAAAATCATTCACATCCTCTCGATGGAAGACGAGCTCTGTGTCTGTGATGTGGCTGCTATCATCGGAAGCTCGATCGCTAACACCTCCCACCATCTGCGGCTACTTCGCAACATGGGACTAGCCAAGTACCGCAAAGAAGGTAAACTCGTTTTTTACTCGTTGGATGATGACCATGTACGCCATCTCATATCTGCGGGGATTGAACACGCCAAAGAACAGAAAACCATTGTCCGAGCTACCTGATTGCTCGGGCTTTTTTGTTATAGGTCTAAGATGGCTTTTTTAAGAAATAGTCAGGAGGTGTGTTCGCACATGATAAACAAGGATGCGGTAATCCATTGTTTACAGGGTATCCATAATCGAAAGTTCGTCGATCATTTTCATATTCAAGAAGACCGGCAGCCACGTTGGGAGGCTTCAGCCTACCTCTTGTCTCTCGAAAAAACAGAAGTCCCTCATCCGGTGGATGCTTTTCTACTTTTAATGGAGCGTCTCGAATACTGGGGTGAAGAGTGGGCTTGGGAAGAGATGAACGTCAAAAATAGCAACAGACAGCTTGTACTTAGTCGGGTCATTGATCCCCTCATAAGGTTTGGGTTATTCATGAAAATAGACGTAAAAAATACGCTTGGCAAACTAGATGAACTAGGTATTGAAATTGATTTTGGCTCCATTGTGACAGCTGGGTCCACTAACACGCTGATTTATGATGAGTGGAATGATTTTCTTTTATTCGGTGGTAACGCAAACCATTATTATGTCATTCAATGGTACACAACCGCTTGATCAGTATTTTAAACATTTGATTAACCATGAGGGGGTTCCCTCATTTTTCCGGGTAAATCCTTATAAAATCAGCCTTTTACGGATGGCTCGGTTTCTGTATGAAGGCGCTTGTTGACCACCTCTATTCCCACAAATATAAGGAAGTAACATATCGCAGCAAACACAAAAACCGTTGCCTGCGGATAAAACAAGGCAGCATGCGGATCAACACTCATTAGCCATTGAAAAAACACAGGCACATAGCCGATGACCGCATACCCGCCGAAACGCACAGCGTTTTTATTCCACCCGATCAAGTGTGATCGACTCACTAGCCAGTCCACGAATACCGACAGCCATACGAAGACAACTAGATTCAATGCCATGCTAAAGAGCACACCCAGCAAATACTCTTGTCCGAACCCATACGGGGCGCTTGGATCACGATAGATGTAGATGATCAGCGCAGCATACAGACCCGTAATAAAAGGGGATATGACTGCGGCGAGTACACGCCTGCCGATATTCATGGAAATCACTCCCTTGCTTCGTTTCGTTATGATTCGTTTTTCGTTCACGCAGTTGGATGCTCACCCGTCGGTAGGCTGACCGTGACCGTTGTCCCTTCGCCTATACGGCTTTGAATGTGAATGCTGCCTTTTGCGACCTGCAAAATTTTTTGTACGATAGAAAGACCGAGACCGCTTCCCGTCGCTTCCCGATTGCGTGACTTGTCTCCTTTGTAAAAACGATCAAAGACATGCTCCTGCTCTTCTTCTGACATGCCGATCCCCGTATCCCGAATGGTCACGCCGATTCGCGTATCCTTTTGTATCGCAATAGATATAGAGCCAGCCGTTGGGGTGAATTTGATACTATTGGCAAGCAGGTTCATCCATACTTGATTGAGTAGCTGCTTGTCACCCACGATGAAAGTCTCCGGTAAAGTCAGCTCCATCACGAGCTTTTTTTGTTGCCACTGATGCTCCAAAATTAAGAGGACTTGCCTGATCTGCTCATCCAGTCGGAAACGTGTCGGTTCGTACAGACCTGTCTCTTTGTCCAGGGAAGCGAGCGTCAACAGCTGCTTGCTCAAGGAAGACAGCCGCCTGCTCTCCTCTTCGATGATAGTCAAGTACGTCTCCCGCTGTTCGCTTGTCACACCGCCGCTGCGGATAGCTTGAGAAAAGCCTTGGATCGATGTCAATGGAGACTGGATTTCATGTGAGACATTGGAGACAAACTCTTGGCGCATCTCGTCTAGTTGTTTGAGTGACTCTGTCATCCTGGCAAAATGCATAGCCAAATCGCCGATTTCGTCCCGGCGAGAGATGTCCAGGTGGATGTCGTACTGCCCTTCTGCCAGCCTTTTGGTCGCATGACTCAGCTTCTCGATCGGCTTCACCAAATAACGGGTAAATATCAAAATCAGGATCAGGCTAAGTACAAACATCGCTGCCAGCAGCAAGGTAAACATAATATGCACTTCGCCAAACTGCTGTTCAATATTTGGTCGTACAAACAGGGCGTATTTTTTCCCTTCTGCTGTAAGCGGCAAGCCAATGCTGTTTGTCAGCGTGTTTTCAAAAAATCCGGTCACAAACCAGCTGTGCTGTTCTTCTGTAATCCCTCTGTAAGTCTCACCCGCCAACACTCTTTGAACGATGGCAGGCTCTATCTGCTGATCGCGAAAAGGTGCTCCGAATTGGCTTACTGCGCCATTCTCATCCACGAGATGTAGCTGAAAATTCAAATTGGCGACATGAGTCATGAAGGCGGGCAGGTCGAGTGTGGATTTATGCTCATACAAATCGATGATTTGCTGTCCGATGCTCGTGATTTTTTGTTCATTATAAGCACGCAAATTGCGTTGATAGTACTCATTTGCCAATAAAAATCCAAGTGTGCCGCTGATCAGTACAATTGCGACGAAGGTAAAAACTAACCGGACGTAGAGAGATTTCACTGGCCTCGTACCTCCAGCTTGTAGCCTAAGCCGCGAACGGTAGAAATGACAAAGTCATTTGTTTTCTCCGTAAATTTCTCTCGCAGCCGCTTAATATGCACATCGATGGTCCGACTATCGCTCTCAGTATCGCCGCCCCATACGAACTCCAACAGTTGATCTCGGGTAAAGATCCGATCAGGAAAACTGGCAAGCTGGGCAAGCAGTTCAAATTCCTTTAACGGTAAATGAATCAACTCTTCTTTCACCTTCACAACATGGCTGATCCGATCGATGACGGTATCGTTTATGACGATGATTTGTTTGCTGACCATCTGATAACGCCGCAGCAAGGCCTTGATGCGGTACAGCAATTCGGTAGGCTCAAATGGCTTGGTCAAATAATCATCCGTCCCCGCCAAAAAGCCTTTTTCCTTATCGCGCACCTCGCCCTTTGACGTTAGCATGATGACAGGGAGGTCGTAAAATTCCCGTATCTCCCGGCACAGCTCCCAGCCGTTTTTGCCTGGCATCATCACATCCACGATGGCGAGCTGGACTGATTCCTGTTCCAACAGCTGCGAAGCCTCATCTCCATCCACACAAGCCAAGACGTGGTATCCCTCTTTTGCTAAATAAAATCGCAATAGCTCACGTACATGTGGATCGTCATCTGCAATCAGAATCGTCAGTTTCATCAAGCTGGCCCCCTTGTTACTCCGCCCTCTGGTTTTCCTGCTTCATTATTTTGAATGATACTCACTTGTCTACCATCCTGCAAATCGTCAATGGCTTGCACCTACGTGGATCAATAGTAAAGAAGCAATATGAACAAGAGATGAATGAATACTGCTGGTTCTTGAAGACTTTTACACATCTGATTAAATCTGCGGGAAGCATGCTCTTTTCCCGGAAAAACAACTGTTTGCGCACACAAAAAAGCGGCAGACACCAGGGTCGCCACTCTTGTTACTCATCGATTACTTGCGAAACATCTCTGTAAACCACGCGGCAGAAGCCTCTACTTCCTTCACCGTCAGCTGATGACCATATGAATCCCAATGCACAGTCACGTCAGCACCTGCTTCTGTCAGTAGTCGGTTCAGCTCCTCCGTCTCTTGTGCCGTACAAATCGGATCATTCGTGCCCGCTCCGATAAACACCGGAATGGCTGACATATCAGGCAGAGCTATCCCACGGCGTGGAACCATTGGATGGTAAAGAATCGCCCCTTTTAGCGGATTCGGGTAATGGAACAAGAGACTACCTGCGATATTCGCCCCGTTCGAATAGCCGACTGCCACGATATTGTCTCGCTCGATCTGATACGTAACCGCCGCCTGATCCAAAAAATCATGCAGCTCCTGCGTGCGGTAGACCAAATCCTCTTCGTCAAAAACACCCTCAGCTAAGCGTTGGAAAAATCGTGGCATGCCGTTTTCGAGAACATTCCCACGGACACTCAGAACAGAAGCGCCTGGATAAATGCGATTGGCCAGTGGCAAGAGGTCGTTTTCATCTCCACCTGTTCCATGTAGCAGCAACAATGTTGGTGCTTCTGAATCGGTTCCTTTTCGAAAAATGTGCTTTAAATTCATGATTTATCTTCCTCCAACACTCTGACTGTAATCGGTGGCAAGCCTTGCTCAATCTGGGCGCGATGTGACTCATACCACTCGGGGAGCATCAGTTTTTCGCCCAATGTATCAAATGGCTCATCTCGTTCAAAGCCCGGAGGATCGGTCGCAATCTCAAACAAAATCTCGCCCGGCTCGCGGAAGTAAATGGCGTTAAAGTATTGACGGTCAATAATATCTGTTGGATGAAGACCGGATTGAGCCGCGCGCTGCTGCCATTGCTGGTGATCCTGATCGTCTATAGCACGCCATGCGATGTGATGAATCGTTCCTGCGCCACCTTCTCCTCTTGGTATCGGCTCGGCATTCACGTCAATAACATTGCCCAAATCACCGTGAGCCTGGAAACGGACAAGGCCGTTTTCTTCGCCAACTCTGGTTAGTCCCATCAGTCTCTCGAGAACATCCATGGTGTGGGCTGGAGCCATACTGTACAAGATCGCTCCGCCGAAGCCTTTGATCGCCTTGTCAGCCGGCACTCCGCCAAAGGACCATTTGCTCGCTGGGCCTCCTTCACGTTCCACAATCTCCAGCTGTAAGCCGTCTCTGTCCGTAAATTGCAGATACGTTTCGTTAAAACGCTCCAAGCGACGGTACTCGATTCCGAATTTTTTCAGTCGATCCTCCCAGAAGGAAAACGCCCCTACCGGAATCAAGAAAGTCGTATAGCCCACCTGTCCACCGCCCACGCGTCCGCGGCGACCAGATTCCCACGGGAAAAAGGTGATCGCTGTACCTGGACTGCCGACCTCATTCCCGAAGTACAGATGATACACATCTGGCGCATCGAAGTTAATCGTTTTTTTCACCATGCGCAATCCGAGAAACCCTGCATAAAAATCAACGTTATTTTGGGCGCTTGTGACAAAAGCTGTGATATGGTGAATCCCTGCTGTTTGCTGTGTCATTTTGAATAGCCTCCTCTAATTATGATTTACTTGCTTGGAATGTGTTGTAGCTCACAAACTCTCCAACGGGCTTGCGGTACCCTCTCACACGCTGGCTGGATGTATCTTCTTTTCCAATCGTGATCATCAAAGCTGGCACAAAGCTGTCCGGAACCTTTGCTATCTCTTGAACGGCTGCTGGGTCGAATCCGATCATCGGGCAAGTATCCCAGCCTCTATCCTTTGCAGCGAGCATGAACAGCATTGCGGACAAATTGGCATTGCGGATCGCTTCATCGCGCTTGAACTGCTCTCCTCCAGACTCGTGCATCGCTCTGACAGAGGAATTATTGTGATCGTACTCGCGTTGATCCATGATCCCTAAATGAAGGAGACCTTCATTGATGCGCTCTACACTTTGGTACGCTTCCTTGTCTCCAAATACAAGCACAACTGCCGAAGCGGTCTTTACCTTATATTGTCTATATGCCGCTTCGTATACACGCTCTTTTGCTTCTGGATCGGTGACAACTACATAGTGGGCATGCTGCAAATTGAATGCAGATGGCGCGAACTTGACCAGCGACATGATTTCATCGATCTCAGCAGGTGTTATCTTTACATCCGTTAGAAACTTGTTTGCGGATCTTCTGTTTTTTACAAGGGTAGTGAATTCACTCATGGGACTTCCTCCTCGATTATTTCATTCATTTTTAATATCTTAAATTAAAGATAATGATGTTTAAAAAAGCACCTTCTTGGGGAAGTAGGATGACAATGTTACAAAAATTAATATCTTGAATTTAAGATAATTATAGGACTAAAATTTTCCCTTGTCAACACCCCAAGGCCAGAAGAATGAAATCTCTTCCAGCCCCACGCACTTTTTTATCAGGTTGCGTACCAGTAAAGAGCATAATCGGTCATGACAGAAGGATACCCCATTTGGCGTAGCATCGCCGTTATGTTTCCACGATGATACGTTCCGTGATTGACCACTTGCATGATGATTTCTGCCAAGCTCGTATCACGTACTCTCGTGTACGGATTGTCGAGGACAATGTGGCGATCCAAATCTTCTTCTTGGCTGAGAAAAGCTCTGAATTGCTCGACTAGCTCTGCATACATCCGCTCTACTTCCTCCAAGCTTTTTCCCGTTAATTCCTGTTCCTTCTTCCATGCCTCATTTAATGCAGCTTGCATGTCCGCGCCTTGCAATATGAGAATCCAGCCTTGGTCCACCATATAAATATGCTCCACCACTTTTGCTACTGTCGGGAAAACGCTTTGGACCTCCTGCTCGTAAACACCTTCCGGAAGTTCCTTCAAGCGATTGATTAACGTTTGATTCGCCCACGTGTGAAAGTCGTACATGTTTTTGGCATAGTGCGTCATGATAAAGCCCCCTCTTTGGTTCGTCGATAGCTCTATCATAGCCGGCTTCCCTGACAAATATGGTCAGTGATGCTTCCTGCTCCAGCCAATATCTCATTTTTTCTAATGAAAACAGTTGTTCCATGTGGTGGACTCCTGGAGGAAACGCTTCTTCATACAGCGATTTTGCTACGGCAGCCGCCACCATTGCGGTCATGTTGGACTGATCGCGCCCAAAAAGCAGACACTCTACTGTCGCCTCGTTAGTTCCCCGTTTTCCCCGTGCCTCTACCTTGATGGCAAACCGATCATCCCCCATTTTCCAACGTCCAAACGCTTCCATCACGGCTTCCCGTACTTTTGGTTGATGGAGTAATCGGCAAATTCCAATACTCCGAAGGGCCGCCACCACTCTCGTCATCCCATCCAGATCAAAACAAAGTCGGGTAGATACTGTAGGGATACACAAGGTGCGTACCAATGTCTGTTGATCAGAAAACGGAAATCGATACGCGCGCTTTTTCCCCAGCTCCGGTCCAAAATCAACGAGCTTGCCCTCTGTCATGCTCTCTACGGTTACACGCTGATGATTGTTGATCACCTCGTAGCTCGTGCACAAGTTATCGACAGTCCATTCAATCGCGGCCCTCCCATGTCGATCACCGAGACCAAGCATAATGTATATATCCAGCTCACTCACCTGGTCCAGCAAGCGATGAGCTTCCCCCGCGAGCAGGTTGGTCAGACCTGGCGCCAGTCCTACACTGAGCACGGCGGTTCCCACATTCTTCGTTTCAGTTTGGCTCCCCCATTGTTCGATTTGCGTCAAAAAATGGCCATTCGCTGAAATATCGAGATAATGCGTTCCATTCCGCACACACCCTTCTACAAAAGCCGTATTCGTCTGATCCAGACACATGACCACCAACTTTACTTTTTCCAGCATGCTTTGGTCTAACGGCTTGTGAATATCGAGCTCAAGCGGCAGCACCTTCCCATCTGCTTCTCGGAAAAAGCTTCCGCCTTCTCCAAGCTGCGTCCGGCAGCATACACCCGTCCCGGATACGCGTTACCCAAATTCTTGCAAATCGTTGCCCCTACATGACCGTACCCTCCGACTACCACAATTCGATCCTTGCTCATGCCTTCTCCACCTCTGTGCCTCTCTTTTTCTGCCGCTCCAGACTTCCCGCATACCACCAGACCAACAAACCGCTCAGCCAAATCAGGCCACCTGCTTCAAAAACCGCACGATACGCATCGATCATCGGCTGCACTGCTTGATTCGATTCGCCATTCATCATGCCCAGTCCCAACGCTGCGCCGACCACCATCCCTGCATTGCGTGTCAAGGCGATCATGCCTCCGATCGCACCCGCATGCTCCAACGGGACGTGGCGCATGATGTAGCTGTTGTTGGGCGAAGCAATCAGCCCCATACCTGCCCCCACCAAAGCCAGTAACGCGATGATTTCCACCGTTGATAATACCTCTAGCCAGATCGCCAATACGGTCATCCCTGCACCAAGACCTGCAAAAATGAGTGGCCGTGCCCGATAGCGGTCCGAAGCCCAGCCACTAAAAGGACCCGTCAGCGCCAGCATCAGTGGGTAAGCAGTCATCATATACCCTGCCGTCAAAGGGGAAACATGCGCTTGATCATGTAAGTAAAACGGCATGACAACCAGTACGAGATTCGCGAGCACAAACGAAGTAAAGCTAATGAACAATCCACTGGACACAGCTGATAGGCGAAAGACTGCCACGGGCAAAAACGGCACGGACTGTCGCCGCTCCCACCAGACAAACGCCCCTGCCAAGACGAGTACACCCCCAAAAAGAATGAGCATCCCTTGTGAATCCCAGCCCCACCCGTTTCCATTGGAGATCGCCATAATGACTGAGCTGACCAGTAGCATGAACAGACCTGCCCCAACGAGATCTAGTGAACGGGCCTTCTTCGTCTGCTTATGAGAAGGAATGTAACGAAAAGCCAGCCCCGTAGCCAAGATCGCGACAGGAACATGAATGAGGAACAACCACTCCCAGCTCAACCACGACGCGATCATCCCACCTGCAATCGGTCCAGTCATGCCACCAAGCGCAACAGCTGTGCTCATGATCCCCATTGCCCTTCCCCGCATTTCTTTTGGGAGCAACATCGCAATGAGCGCGATATTGGTAGCCTGGAACATAGCCGCTCCGACGGCTTGCACGATTCGAAGCATCAACAGCATCGTAATCGTCGTCGAAAATGCCACCAAGACAGAGCTTACCGTGAACAGCAGGAAGCCGTAATTGTGCAGCACACGATGCCCGTATCGATCTCCCAGCTTGCCCATGAAAGGAAGAAGAGACGCAATGACAAGCAAATAACCCGTTGTAATCCATTGTGCGATCGCCAGCTCCGTCTGGAAAATGGATGTGAACTGAGGGAGTGAGACATTGACAATCCCCGCCGTAAAATGAGACAAGAATGCACCCAGACAAATCGCGATCATCATGAAAAAGCGCTGCCGCTGGCTCATATGGTCTTTCCAACTCCTCGCGTATCTTGTAAATTTAGACTAAGAATTATTCTCAATTATAAAGAGGAACGGGGAAAGCACCATCCCACAAAGATGGGATTTTCCTTTGCCAATAGACGTACAGGAGAATACAGATGAGCACAAATCGGGAAGCGAGCAAACGAAAAGTGATGGCACTAGCTGAACGCTTTTCTCACTCTTCACAAGACTATCGGACAGCGCTCTTGCAGCTATTGCGAGAGTTCGTCCCTTTTGACGGGGCCTGCTGTACCGCCGTTGATCCGCAAACACTTTTATCCACCGGAGCCATTACGGAAGACGGGGTGGAAGCCATTCATCATGGCATTTTTGAGCATGAATACTTGCGCGAGGACTTCAATCGGTATGATCATCTGAGCAAAGCGGCTGAGCCCGTTGCGACGCTGAGCCAAGCGACCGATGGCCAGCTTGCACGCAGTGACCGCTATCGCAATGTTCTGCTCCCCGCCGGTTTTCATGATGAGATGCGTGCTTCCCTCAAGTACGACGGTGCATGCTGGGGCTATTTAACGTTGTTTCGTTCGCAGGGACGTCCCTTTTTTTCTGAGCAGGAGCGTGAATGTATTTTGGCTTTGGCGCCGCTGATTGGGTATCAGTTGCGAAAGACGAGTCTGTCCTTACCCGCTGAGGAAAATACATGGATGGAAGAAGAGATAGGAATATTGATGCTGTCGGATCAGTTCACCTTACTCGCTGCCAATCCCACAGCGGAAAAATGGCTGACCTTGCTGCGCCAATGGGAGTCGATTGATCGCGATACCTTGCTGTTCGCGGGCACTCTCCCAGCTGACAGAATCAGGTCACAAGACATCCATGGCAAAAGTCTGCATTCGCATGCCAGATGGCCCTTACATGACGATTCAGGCAAGCCCGATGAACACCCAAAGCAGCTCGGTGCACCTGGCTGTATTGTTCGGTCCCGCAAAACCTGCTGACATGCTGCCGCTCATCGCCGAAGCATACGGATTGTCTGTACGGGAAAAGCAAATACTCGACCAGATTGTCCGCGGCGCTTCCACGAAGGAGCTCGCACGCACACTGCACATCTCCGCTTATACGGTTCAGGATCATTTGAAGTCCATCTTCGTAAAAACTGGGGTATCCAGCAGACGAGAGCTGATCTGGCAATTGTTTACCCGATTTGGCGTACAAGCGAACCAGTGAAACCCTAGCCAAAAGCCCCCTTCTTACAGCACACGCTGCTAGAAAGGGGCTTTTCGCTATCACTATGCGATGAACTTCAAACCAACAATACTGATGACAATCCCTGTAATGAACAGAATCCGTTTCCTGTCCCTCGACTCTTTGAAAAACAACATCCCTACCAGTACGCTACCCGCTGAGCCAATGCCCGTCCATACAGCATAAGCTGTTCCGACCGGGAGCGTCTGTACAGCAGACGAGAGCAAATAAAAGCTAATACTTGCGAAGATCAAACAAGCAACCGTTGGCTTCCACTTTGTAAATCCTTCGGTCAATTTTAACGAAATCACTCCACCAATTTCTGCGAAACCAGCGATAATCAACATCGCCCATGCCATACTGTCCACCTCCAAGTTATTATGCATTCTCTTCTTCTGGCTTGCTCGACAGCTTCAATCCGATAATGCACGTGAGCAGCAACAGGATAAAAAAGATTTTCAAGAATGATACATCCTCACCCAAAGACGTAAAACCAATGACGGCCGTTCCCGCTGCACCAATCCCTGTGAATATCGCATACGCAGTTCCGACTGGAATTCGTTTCATGGCCTGAGCAAAAAAGTAGAAGCTGGTAACGATCAATAGAACCGTGACGACACTCACTACGGGCTTCGTGAATCCATCCGAGAACTTCAGTCCCAATGCCCAAGCAATTTCGATCATTCCGCCAATGATTAAATAAAACCATGCCATGGTAATCACCTCTTCGTTGTTCTTGTTGTGTTAACAATGAATGAACGTCAGTCATTTTGTGCCAAATAAAAAAAGAATTGGATATGCTCCAATACTTCTTTATTGGATACCTAGTGATCTTTTGCAAAAACGCAGGATTTCCGCTTTATATTCATCTGGTGCTACGTTCTTCTGATCGCTACTGTAATAGCGTTCTGATGTAGCCTCGACAAGCGTAATAATCATTTTGGCCGTCCATTTTACATCAATATCACTGAAGATGGCTTGTTGATTGATAGCTTTTACCAGAACGTCTTCCATCCATTCATAAAAAGGCTTGTAGATCGTTCCCCACGTCTCCAGTGAACGATCAAGCGCAAACCCAGAATAGCAAAGGATGAGGACGTCCCTATATTCATCCGTAATGGAAAAAGTCTCATCAACCAAAACTTCGAGAACGCTCTCGATATCCTTTTTTCCCTTCAGCTTATCATTGATCCGCTGGAAGGTAATCGTCAGCAGATTATCAGCAATCGCTGGAACCAGAGCCATCTTGGATGAGAAGTACAGGTAAAACGTCCCTTGGGCAATCCCTGCTTTTTTTACGATATCGGATATGGACGTCTTATCCAGCCCTTTTTCCGATATGATCTCGATAGCCGCGTTGAGGATTTTGGAATATTTATCGTCTTTGCTGACCGCCAAGTAACTTCCCTCCTTATTAACCGAACGATTATAACTGACTGACTCTCATTCATTTTATCAACTCATTTTGAAACTGTCAAATCGAGATGAAAAATCAGCTCCTCGCCATATTCTCCCGCAAACCTTAATCCTTGATCTACAAAACCCGCCTTTTTATACAGTTGGATCGCCGGGGTATTTGTATGATGAACCGTCAACACAATTTCATCCCGCATGGGGTAATACTCTCGTGCGATGTCAGGCAAGCTCTGTAAAGCTTTCAAAGCGTATCCCTTCTTTTGATGACGGGAATCGATCGAGAACGATTTAAAAATAATCGCCTGTTCATTTGGTGTGTAGGGATTGCCTGTCTGTGGTGTGAATAAGGCAAAACAGCCGATTAAATGACCTTGGTCAAAAATCACATAGGGCTGCTGATCAGAATTGTTTTGAGATACTTCGATGATATCGACTGGCATAGACGTGTAGATCGCTTGTTCTAGCGGCAAATCGTAAGCCATGATCGAAGGGTAGTCGCTTTTCTCGTACGGTCTGATGATGAACATAATGCTCCCTTTCTCTTCTTTCGGAAAATGCTGCGGCAGCCCGGTATGAATCTGTAAGCACCAGACTGCCACCGCCCCGAAATGGATTCATTTACTCGGCTTTTGATTTCTGCTCCCCTATTTTCTGATTCAGCTTTTCGAATGCCAATGCTAGCTCTTCTTTCGGGATCATCGCATACCGATCGCCAATACTTACCTCATAGGAGCTAGAAGATTCGTCTTTCTGCCTTACATAATGCGTGAAGCCAATCCCTGTCTCTTCACTAAGTGAGACCATGATACGCTCGAGCTCTTCTTGCGGCAAATCTGCGTGCACATGAAACATGTTGGACACAGGCACGGCTGGTCTCGTGGATATCCCCTGGCATTGGTTGTACAATCTCGCCAGCTCTTTTGCATGCTCGTAATATTGATTGAATTTATGTTTTCTTTGCTCAAAATGGTATTCTGACGTAACAATGTACGGGTACAAACTAATCAGATCCCCGCCATGGCGTCTTTTCCATACCTTCGATTGCTTCGTGAAATCTTCATCCCCAGCCAGGATCGCTCCGGCAATTCCGCCTATCCCTTTGTAAAAGGAAACGTACACGCTATCAAACAATGCGCATACCTCATCGGCTGATTTCTGGTAATACGGCAGGATTTCCAAAAGCCGGGCACCATCTAGATGCAGCCGAATTCCTTTTTCCCGACAATACTGGGAGATCGCCTCCAAATCCTCATACGAGGGCAGCTGTCCGCCAATCTCACGCTGTGGCAATTCCAGCAACAGGCACGCGATATCGTCGTCCATGCCGAGAACATCGTCCAGTTCAATCACTCTGTCTTTATCCGCCAGCAAGACTGCCTCAATCTGATGCAGCTCCTTGAGCCCATCTTCCTCGTGAATCTCCAAGTGGCAGAGCGGATGATAGGCGACCTTTTTGATTCCCTTCTCATCGCACCAGATGCGTAACGCGATTTGTTGGGCCATCGTACCGCTGGGAAAGAACACGGCAGACTCTTTGCCCAAATATTCGGCCATCTTGCTCTCGAAATTCCCGATGAGTTCGCCTGTTCCGTACATATCACCCTCTACATTCCCATCCACCCTGAACAGGACCTGCTGCAATTGATGGAGGTCTCTCTTGCTGTGCCCAGCGATTTGATAAGTGGTCTTTTTAAATACTTCTCGCAAGGTTTTCATATCGCTCATTTTGGCAGTGCTCCTTTTTCTTGCTCATCTTCAAAGCTTCTTACTTCTAAAGATATTACATTTCACGAGCAGCTTATGTCGTTTATTGTTTGACGCACTGTTGGCGATATTCACTCGGGGTCTTGCCCGTCATTTTTTTAAACAACGTGATAAAATACGGCGTATTCGGCATTCCTACCAATTGCGCAACATCCGCGATCTGGTTGTTCGAATGAACCAGCAGCTCTCGCGCCCTGTCTATCCGCTTTTTCTGGATGTACTCCACGGGCGTCATTGACATGAGTCGCTTAAATGTTCGCTGCAAATGAAACGGACTGCCATGGCACATATCCGCCAAATGCTCCAACGTCAGCTTTTCGTTATAATGAGAATCAATATACTGTGTAATTTGTGCCACCCACTCACGATCAGGCAACCTCTCTCCCGTGGGCTTGCATCGTTTACATGGGCGAAATTCTTCCCGCATAGCTTGGCTTGCATTTTGGAAAACTCGCACGTTCTCCCTCTTCGGCGGCTTCGACTTGCACGACGGTCTACAAAAGATCTTCGTCGTTTTTACCGCATAAAAAAATTGATCATCGTAAGACACATCGTTATGAATAATGGCCTGCCATCGCTCATCGGTTACCCGTTCCTCCAACACATGTCATCTCCTTTGCCATAGCCGTTATCGAATCGCTTGCTCTTACCAACAGTATACCCCTACGCTACGTGATCCGTACTGCTAGAAAATTAAAATAGCAAGATAACGAAATGACAGTATTGCTTTTCTTGTTATAAAACTAGGAGGAAGTCAGACAGGAGGTTTTCGCATGACAAGCGGTCTATCACACGAGGCTTGGGTCGATAATAGAGAAGAAATAATCTTGTCCGTACCTACGGAATTCAGTTTTTCGCAAAATCTTCACTACTTGTCCAGAGCAACCAACGAATGTATGTTTCACATTCAAAACGGGCGCCTCTACAAAGCCATCCCGATTGAACAAGATCCACAAGTGGTCGAAATTCACGCAGATAACGCTCAAGGATTGACTGTGCGTTTTCTCAGCCCTTCGCTTCCCACTGAAACAGTCCGGATGGAGGTAGCACGCTATGTTCGCGATTGGTTCGATCTCGATCGAGACCTGGTTCCGTTTTATGAGCTTGCCGCAGGGGATGCTCTTCTACAGCAGGCTGTTGAAAAGTTCTACGGGCTGCGGACCATGGGTATTCCCGACCTGTTTGAAGCGCTCAGTTGGGGAATCATTGGACAACAAATTAACCTGACCTATGCGTACACGCTTAAACGGCGGTTGGTAGAGACATTCGGAAGACGGGTAGAGTTCGAAGGACAGACGTATTGGCTTTTTCCCACAGCGGAAAAAATCGCCGGATTATCCGTCGCTGATCTGGATGGATTGCGCATGACGACCAAGAAATGCGAGTATTTGATTGACGTCGCACAACTCATCGTTGAAGGGAAACTATCGAAAGAGCTATTATGGGACGGAGGAGATTATCAAACTGCGGAAAAACGTTTGACCCGCATCCGCGGGATTGGACCGTGGACAGCCAACTATGTGCTCATGCGCTGTCTGCGAATACCCTCTGCTTTTCCCATTGATGATGTCGGCCTGCACAATGCGATCAAATTTTTACTAGGCAAAGAAAAAAAGCCGACAAAAGCAGAAATACGAGAGCTGTCCAAGGCTTGGACGAATTGGGAGTCGTACGCTACTTTTTATTTATGGCGTTTTCTTTATTAATCAAAGGAGGTTCTATCCTATGCTAAAAATAGGTTCACACGTATCATTCTCCGGTAAAGGACTGCTGAATGCCGCCGAAGAAGCAGCCACCTACGGCTCGAGTACCTTTATGATCTACACGGGTGCACCGCAAAACACCCGCCGCAAGCCGATCGAGGACCAGTACATTACGGAAGGCAAAGAAATAATGGCTAAGCAGGGCGTGGATGAAATTGTGGTACATGCCCCGTACATTATTAACTTGGGCTCTTACAAGGACGATACCTATGAGCTCGCTGTCCGCTTTCTGCAAGAAGAGATTCGCCGGACCGACTACATTGGCGTCAAAAATATCGTGCTGCACCCTGGCGCGTACACGGACAAGGATGCAGAATACGGCATCGCCCGAATCGCAGAAGGCTTGAATGAAGTTCTGACAGGCGTCAAAGACACCAACGTGAACATCGCGTTGGAGACGATGGCGGGCAAAGGGACGGAAATCGGTCGCAGCTTTGAGGAAATCGCGGCCATCATCGAGAAAGTAGAAGACAACAGCAGGCTGACCGTCTGCATGGATACTTGCCATATTCACGATGCTGGCTACGATATCGTCAACGACTTCGATGGCGTCTTGGAACAGTTTGACCGGACAATCGGCTTGGACCGTCTCGCTGTCGTTCACTTGAATGACAGCAAAAACTTCCGCGGGGCAGGCAAAGACCGCCATGCGCCAATCGGTGCGGGACTCATCGGCTTTGATGCAATGAATTACATCGTGAACCACGAGAAAATCCGCCACCTGCCGCTTGTACTGGAGACACCTTGGATCAGCAAAGATAAAGGCAACGAGCGTCCGATGTACGAAGCAGAAATTGCCCTCCTGCGCGGGGAAGTGGACAAGCGCTTCGGTAACGAATTCATGGATCATGTGGAGCGCCTCGATTTCTTTTTCCGCAAACAAGATATCACCAGACGTGAGTATGTGATTGGGATTTGGGAGCTGCTCAAAAACGACGCGAAGGCAAAGAAAGCCGATGGCCGCGAGCCGATGGAGCGTCTGTACGATATGGTGAAGGAAGCGAGATTGTTCCCTGAGCTTACCGAGGAGCAGATCAACCATCGCTTGAGCGCCTACTTCGCGATTCCAAAATTCTCGTAATGTAAAAGCACTTGATGTAGGCTGACCGTGGCTTCCTCCTGTTGGAGTGAAACCGACACACGTACCAATAATGGGGGAGCCATATGCCTACGCCAAAAAAGCCAGCACCTCAAGATGCTGACTCTGCCAAAACATACACCCTGCTCGGAGCTGATCGCTCTTTTTATCAAAGTAATACTCCGGGTACATTAGGAGGGTACCAGCAACGCAAAATATATGGCCGACTGGATTGTCCCTCTGCCATCAGAGCCATTACGCGAGGCGGTTATGTGCGCCATCGCGTATTTTTTGCGGATGAAGCAACTGCTATTGCTGCGGGATATCGGCCTTGTGCAGTTTGTTTACGAGAGAAATATTTGTTGTGGAAAGCGATGCGTGCGTAGATCAATGCGCCTGCCATTCCGTTCATTTTGCCTCCTGGTCTCTATAGAACACCTGCGGGTATTCGAAAGAGTACATAGTTGCCCGTCCACATTTGTGACGTGATAATCATCTTCTCTTTCCTCCGTTCAAAAAAGTATCCAGCCCCTTCTTGCTCAATAAAGGTCCAGCCTTTTTCTGTCATTGCTCGTTTCATCGCTTCTGCCGCTGATGCTTGATTCGCTTGCGGCCCATACCCATACCAATCGACGTTTTCCTCCGTCGTCAATTTGACGATGGTTCCCGTGTTTTCGCCCAACAGCTCTGTCACTTCTCTTTTGGATTTGGAATCGAATGGTAATGCAGGATACCAGATCAGGGAAACATACGCGATCATGATGAAACAAAAGCCTAAGAAGAATAGGAGGAACAGAACTTTCGCTCTCTTGTTCATGTTCATGCAACTACTCCCCTTCTTCAAAAATGGCAACAGGACGCGCCCATCCCGCGCTCGCCCCTTTTACTTTTACAGGAAACACAGAAACGGTAAACCCGTAGGGCCTCGGCAATTGCTCCAGGTTCGCGAGCTTTTCAATTTGGCAATACTCTTTCTCTTTTCCCACATAGTGAGCCGCCCATAATACGCCATCGCGCGGATTTTGTTTATAGTCAGCGGCTTGAACCGAAAACGGGATATCCCATCCCCACCCATCGGTTCCCATGACCTTAATTCCTTGATCAATCAGCCAATGAGTTGCTTCCGCCGATACCCCTGCATGTGATAGGAAATAGTGCTCCTCATAGTACCTTTTATCTGCATCCGTCCTGATCAGGACAATATCGAACGGTTTCAGTTCGTATTGGATTTGGGCGAGCTTTTGTTTCATATCGTTCACCGTGATTTCATAGCCAGACGGTTTCCCACTAAAATCAAGCAAGACACCATCTCCGTAGAACCACTCCAACGGTAACTGATCAATCGTTCTTGCCGGCTCTCCCTCGGAAGTAGGCCAGTAATGCCAAGGTGCATCTACATGTGTCCCTGTATGTGTCGTGAGCGTCACCGTTTCACTCGCCCAAGCCTTCTGCTCGGGAAAATCCGTTGATTGGAGTCCGAAATACTGCGCAGCTTGGACAGCCCCTTCTTCATGACTATTGTATTGAATCTCAGGTGGAAACGGTTCTTTTGCCAGACGATCAAGAGGCACACTCAGATCAATGAACCGACGTGCTTTTCTATTCATAGCAGGATTCCCTTCTTTCTCCTTTGTAATTTTCTGTATTTTCGCTCAACATTACTGTACTACCTGCGTTCTACCAGCGTCAAATGAACACAAGCAAAAGGCCAGTACCTCGTCGTCTATACAGGTACTGGCCTTGTTTATGGAGATTCAATAGGAATTTGTACTTCTACATACGTATCGCCCCCATCTGCGGATTGCAGATAGTTTTCTCTGCCTGGCTGATCTTTTTTGATCCGGTATTGATTGCGCTCTATCCATTTTGCCAAGTCAATACAGGCCGTAGAAGGAACGAATGGCTCTACACGTTGGACCAGGGTGGCCATCATCGGCTCCTCTGGCAGCATACGTATTTCCAACCTATCGGATGGCAAGGGAATGTCCTGTTTGAGTACATAGCCGATCTCCAATTCGAATGCCGTCTCGTCTCTCTCCGATTCCTTCCACAAAACGATGGGAGAAAGCATCCCTCTCTGCTGCTTGCCTGCATAATGAGCCAGTCGATCGAAAAGCATCGGAATCTCTTCTACCGTCCCTTCCGCACGGAACGAGACAACTTTTTGAGCTTCGACTTGTTTAAAGACAACCTCTTGTTCTCCATACCCCTTTTGCTCGATCGATAGCAGACGCTCCTTGATTCGATGCAATCGTGCTTGCTCCTCCTCAAGGAGCTGTTTCGTTTCCCTTTCTTTTTGCCTGAATATGCCTTGTAGTTGTTCCATGGACATCTCTTCATGAAGCAATTGCTGAATTTGTTGCAACGTAAATCCCAAGTCCTTGTACATGAGGATTCGATTGAGCGTAACTAATTGCTCTGCTGCATAAAACCGATAGCCAGTCTCTTTGTCGATATCCGCTGGCTTCAAAATACCAATCTGGTCATAAAAGCGAAGCGTCTTTAATGACACTCTGCTCAATCGGGAAAATTCACTGATCTTAAACATGGAAAAACCCCAATCTATCATTCCCTTGACTTTCCCCTGTACGGGAACGTTTATAGTTGAAAAAAATCATGCTTACAAAGGAGCAATGCGAGATGGATTACCATATTTTTCACTTGGGAGAGGTGCGCTTGCAGTCAGGAGTGACCCTACCACATGCATATATTGCTTACAAAACGTACGGCACGCTCAACGCAGCCAAGGATAACGTCATTATATTTCCTACATCGTTTGGAGACCAGCATTACCAAAACGAATGGCTTATCGGGGAAGATAAGGCTCTGAATCCGAATCAATATTTTATCATCATTCCCAACATGCTCGGCAACGGGCTATCGTCCTCCCCGAGCAATACAGCCAGCCCGTATGATCAGGCCAATTTTCCACACGTGACGATCTACGATAATGTCACCCTTCAGCATCGACTCATTACAGAGCGGTTTGGCATCAAAAAAATTGCGCTGGCAACTGGCTGGTCGATGGGGGCCATCCAGGCTTTTCATTGGGCGGCGAGCTACCCAGATATGGTCGAACGATTGGCTCCTTTTGCCGGAACTGCAAAAACATGGCCGCATAACATCGTCTTGATCGAAGGCATCCGAGCAGCCTTGCAGGCCGATGTAGCTTGGAACAACGGGCAGTATACAGCATCTCCCGAGGCTGGCTTGCGTACCTTAGGGTGCGTTTATGCAAGTTGGGGGTTTTCACAGCCATTTTACCGCGAGGCATGCTATAAAGCTTTGGGCTATGCGACCCTTTCCGAATTTATCTCGGGATTTTGGGAGGAGAGCTTTGTTCCGTCGGATGCAAACGATTTGCTGGCGATGATGTGGACGTGGCAGCATGCCGACATTAGTCAAAATGATAGATACAATGGAGACTTTGAGGCGGCGTTGCGAAGCATCCAGGCACGAACGGTTGTGATGCCTGTACGGACTGATTTGTATTTCACGCCAGAAGACAGTGAATATGAGACGAAGCACATCCCCAACGCTACCTTTAAGCCGATAGAATCAATCTGGGGACACTTGGCTGGGTTTGGGCTTAACCCTGTCGATACCGCGTTTATTGATAACACCTTAAAAGAACTATTAGGGACAAAATGAAATTATGAAGTAGAGGGACACCTAAAATGGTGCCCCTTCCTTATCTTTTTGCTAGGAGTGACTCGACGGATACAGCTATATCTTCCGGAAGAAACTTTCGAACTGCTTCAAGAATATGGCTAATTTTTTCACGCTGCAAAGGAAATCTCCTTTCTTATTGGGAGGTACATCACTTCATCCTTATCGTAACATCTGGATAGCGCTCCACAACATCTAAATAGGAAGTATTTGGATCACCCTTGAGATTCCGGTCCATGAAGGCTAGCGATACTTCGTTAATAATGGTGTGATTGCGCCGCACTTCAGGACTAAGCGCTTCCATCAGTGGTGAATACAAAGGAACATCTGTAAAGCTGAGATGCCCCGCCTGCCAGATATCCAACTCCACACCTGATTGAGCTAATATTCGCTCTCGCCGCCCTTCTTCGGCTAGTTTCATCTCCGGCGAATCCTCCAGTTCTGGTAATTTGAAGCCTCCATTCATAATCATAAGCGGTTTCGTTAACGGTTTGTCACGATCCTCACCGTACAAGTAGCCATCCATATTAATACCTGCTTTAAATGCAGGATTTTTGTATAGAACATCCACCGCAGTTGCACCCCCAAAGGAGTGACCGATGATGCCCACATTGGAAAAGTCAGCTCGATAGGCAAACGGACTCTCCGTTACACTTTCACTCATATCCATAAGCTGCTGAAGGGCAAATTCGATATCCTGCGTCTGCTCCTTGATAACGGGAATAGAAGCATGGTTCTGTACGTTGTATTCCATAGGGAGATGAGAGCTCATGTCTATGAAAGGAGCATAGCTGCCATCTGGATAAACAGAAATCATCGCCGTTCCAGGATGCTCGACCGCCGCTACAATATAACCGTGGCTGGCTAATTCAATCGCTTGAAACGTATTCGTGAAGCGGCTACCTAGCATATTCCCATGCGATAAGAAAATGATTGGTGCTTCTTTTAAGTCTGAGGCGAAGGAAGTTCCCGCGTAAGTATGCGTCTCCACCTGTTCGAGGTAGCTCAATACTTTCCCAGAAAATCCGTACTGTTCCTCGATAGCTTTGGCAAACGTCGGCAGATTGGAAATGTATTTACCCCCAGTAGCAGAAGATGACGAATCAGTTGGATACCAGATCTGCACATTGATTTTTCTGGAAGTCCCGTTACTCCCTATGCGAGAGTTGTCCGACCATGTGTAGGTAACCGTTCCTACACGATAAGCGCCAGTTGGTCTCTCAAAGGAAAAGACAGGTAACATAAATGGCAGGCAAATGGCGAGTGCGCTGAGCAGAAAAGCCGGCACACTGAGTAAAATAGACTTCTTCCATTCCCTATCCCTTATCGTGTTCCGGTAAGCCCTGGCTCCGTACATGCATAGGGCGATTAGAGCAACCAAATACGCTGGACCCATTTGCCAACGCGCCTTTTCAAAAATCAGGTGAAACAGCCCTGTACCGACCAGCAAAATAGGCATTCCCCATAGAAATAGCCGCCCTGGAGCTTTCCGAGCCCAAATCAAGTACCACAATGAGCCTATAGCCAACATGACAAACACAACTTCAAAAATCCGCATTATGAATCTGCCTCCTTCACACTAATTATTAATCTATATTAATATTTAATTAAACTTAAATATTAGGCGCAGGTTAGCCAAGACATTCGCCCGTCTCCTGGTGCCCCAACCGCTTACCCTTGTTTCGTAATTATTCAACTGTCTTCCGCTTCTGCTCTTCCTCAATAATTCTCCGGAACCTCAACATGATTTCCTTTAGCGCTACCAAATCTTCGTAAGGAAGCTTGGAATAGAAGCGCTCTATGATCGACAATTCAATCTTGCGGCTTGTTTCGATATAGTTCACTCCGGCAGTATCCAGCTCCACAAAAATTTCTCGGCGATTCCCGGGGTTAATCGAACGTTTAACTAACTGGCGCTTTTCCATCTTGTTCAACATTTGGCTGACTGCACTTGGCGTGATGTCCATTTGCTTTGCCAATTCACCAGTAAGCAGTCGACCGCGATCATGCAACAAGTTAATCATAATGATCTGGTTATTCGTAATCGTCTCATCCAGCACATCCGCATATTCTTGCGTCAGCATCACCTGGCAAGCATACTCGATTTCGTTTAGCTCCCGGACAAAAGCGACGAGCTCTCCATTCATTTAACCACCACCAATAATTAAGTTAACTTAACTATTAAAATAAACGTAATCTACGACTATGTCAATTCAAGTGTGTTCAAATCCCAGCTTGTTCACATAAAATGGAAGTAGGAAAAAGGAGGGATCTCTGAATGGCTACCTTAACGTATCATGTTGCCGTTTCGCTAGACAATTTCATTGCTGATCAAGCCATGATGGACGGAAATATCGACAGCACTCTCTTTTTATTTGAGGGAGAACATGTACCGGACTTTTTATCTGAAATTCAGGAATATGATGCTGTGCTGATGGGCGCCAAAACCTACGAGTTTGGGTTTAAATTCGGTGCCAAGCCGGGCGAACCAGGCTATAAGGGAATCAAGCATTATATTTTCTCAAGCTCCATGCAGTTTGAATCCAATGCAGAAGTCGAGCTGGTCAAAAGCGATGCCATCGAATTTATCAAGAATCTCAAGCATCAAGAAAACGGCAAGCTGTGGCTGTGTGGGGGCGGTGAATTGGCAGGAGCGTTACTGGCACATCAACTAATTGATCAATTAGTGCTGAAAGTGAATCCGGTGATGGTCGGTGAAGGTATCCCTCTATTCGGAAGTGCGAAGCCACGTCTCAAACTCGAGTTAGTGGACATGAAACAGTACGCGAACGGCGTAACGAAACCTACTTACAACATTGTTTATGTATAATCTCGCTTAATAAGTGAAACGGGACCCCATCATTCGGTCCCGTTTCTTTTGTGAAATGACAACGTAATATTTTTCGGTACTTCCGCAGCTTCTACACGCTCGTATTTTTCCACGTAAGCTCCTTTTGCCGATACTTTCAATAAGGTACCATCTTTTCGTTACGTTACATCCTGCAGTTCACGAGCTGGGACTTCCAATGCCTTCTGAATCTCAATCTTCCGTACGCGATGCTTGTCTTTCTTTCTGATCGTAAAGACGAGATCATCGTATTGCCATTGGATACCTTCTTTGAGCGTCGAATTTTGACTGTATAGCCAACCCCCGATGGTATCGAGCTCTTCTTCATTAATATTGGCGTTAAGCAAATCGTTAACCTCGGAGAGCAATACCTTTCCGTCCACAATCACATGGCTGTTCTCTTCCACGATTTCGATTTCGGCTTTTTCCTCCGCGTCGAACTCATCACGGATCTCACCTACAATTTCCTCCAAAATGTCTTCGATCGTAACCATTCCGGAGGTACCGCCATATTCGTCAATCAGGATGGCGATATGCGTTCTTTGTTTCTGCATTTTTTTCAAAAGATCTTTTACAGGAGTAGCCTCTGAAACCGTCAAAAACGGTCGGATGAGCTTGGAAAAATCCAAATTTGGATCATCGGCATAATTCAGAAAGAACTCTTTCGTGTTAATCATCCCGATAATATGATCTTTGTTTTGCGATATAACCGGGAAACGGGTATATTGCTCTTCTTTCATGATTCGCAGGTTTTGCTCAAGGGTATATTCCTTGTGCAAGCAGCTCATATCTGTTCGCGGGACCATAATCTCGCGAGCAAGCATCTCGTCAAAAGCAAAAATATTGCTAACGTATCCATACTCAGACTGATTAATTTTGCCGCTCTCATAGCTTTCCGTCAAAATGATTCGCAGTTCTTCTTCTGAGTGACTTTCTTCGTGCTCCTTGGTCAGTTTCATCCCGAATGAACGCACAAGTAGAGCAGCAGAGCCATTCAGCACCCAGATTGCAGGGTACATCAATTTATAGAACCAAATAATAGGTTTCGCACAAAGTAAGCTAACCACTTCTGCCTTTTGAATCGCCACTGTTTTCGGTGCCAGTTCCCCGACAACCACATGTAGAAACGTAACAAGCGAGTAAGCAATCACAAACGACAGAACTGCAACGACTTGTTCGGGTAAATAAGGCGTAAGAAATGGGCTAATGATGCTTTCAATCGTCGGTTTCCCTAATACCCCCAAGCCAATGGCTGTCAACGTAATCCCCAACTGACACGCTGACAAATATCCATCTAGGTTACTAACTACTTTCTGAACAGCAATAGCATTCTTTCTCCCTTCCATGACCAGTTGGTCCACACGGCTTGGGCGAAGCTTTACAATTGCGAATTCAGTTGCCACAAAAAATGCAGTAGCAACAATCAGAAAAGCAATTAGTAACAAATTCATGGTTAGCAATATCCTATCCCCTCTTCATTTAGAAGTCTTACGTTTTCATTGTACGAAACTCCACTCCCTCATATCAAAGTTCGCTTATATCCAATTTCGTCTTAATTGTTTGATTATAGGCAGTTTTGCTATTTCAGGTCACTCACCCTCACAATTGCTGACTACAGGCATGGCATACTCACTCATATCCTACCCTTCCTCCCTCTCTTTATTCGATATTCCCCAGCTCCAACACAACTGGACAATGATCGCTTCCCATCACCTGTGAGTCAATTCCCGCCCCAAGCAACGATGGAGCTAGCCTCTCAGAAGCAAGAAAATAATCAATACGCCATCCGATATTCCGTTCTCTCACTTTCGGCATAAAAGACCACCACGTATAAGCATCGGTCTGATCCGGATAAAAATATCGATAGGTATCCACAAATCCGGATGAAAGCAATCTCGTCATCTTCTCACGCTCTTCCGGCGTAAAGCCAGAATTATTGCGATTCGACTTCGCATTCTTCAAATCAATCTCTTGATGGGCGACATTCAGATCCCCACAAACCACCACGGGCTTCTTCGCATCCAACTGCAATAAGTAGTTCCGAAACCGATCCTCCCATTCCAGCCGATAATCCAATCTCGACAAATCACGCTTCGCATTCGGGGTGTAGACCGTGACCAAGTAGAAATCCTGAAACTCCAAAGTAATCACGCGGCCCTCAGGCTCATGGTTTTCTTCCAGTCCATAACGAACAGAGAGTGGTTCCATTTTTGTAAAAACAGCCGTCCCGGAATAGCCCTTTTTCTCTGCGTAGTTCCAATATCGATGATACTCCTCACCGATCTCCAACTCGATTTGACCTTCTTGCAGCTTCGTTTCCTGCAAGCAAACTATATCGGCATTCGCTTCTTTGAAGTACTCGTAAAACCCTTTGTTTACGCATGCGCGAAGTCCATTTACATTCCAAGATATCAATTTCATCATCGCTTATCTCCTCGTCGCTATTCGTTAGATTCCATGGTACACTATCTTTGTTTTCAATTATAGGAGGGTACAATGATGGACATTGCAATGGGCATCGCATTCATGAGACTTCGTTAATATCGACAAGACCCCAAGTCGGCTCAGCCATTTTCAAAACTCGGAATGGGATGAGTTTATTTGTGTTTGATTGATTTTACCTATTCATGAATGAGGTGTTTTTATTATGTCTAAAAACAATGTAGAGCAAATGCTCGCCATCGCGAAAAACAACGGAATCCTTGTAGACCCAACTACCGTGAAAGTGAATGAATCTGGCTTAGATTTCCTTGCGATTTTTGCAAGTACGATAGATGTCGTCCCATGGGTATTGCGCCAACCGCGCCGTGACGATGTCGTGGAGACAGCTCGTTACGAGAAAAAGGTGTTAGATCTCGTGGCAAAACATCTACGTGTAGAAGTACCGGATTGGCAGGTTCACACTTCTGAATTCATCGCTTATCCGATCCTAAGTGGCACACCGATGGCAACGATCAATATGGAAACAAAAAATTATGAGTGGTATTTGAACCCTGAATCTCTACCTGAGCTGTGCATACAAACATGGGCAGAAGCATTGGTCGAGTTACACGGTATCCATCATGATCTTGCTCGAGATGCTGGTATCCGCGTCAAGCAGCCTAGCGAAGCACGAGCAAGCCTTCGAGAAAAGATGAATGAAGTCAAACGCGTCTTTGGCGTTTCTGGGGCGCTATGGGATCGTTGGCAAAAATGGCTTGCGGATGATACATTCTGGCCTGCTCACTCTGTTCTCGTGCATGGTGACCTCCATCCGGGGCATATCCTGGTTGATGAAAACGGAAAGGTAACGGGGCTCCTGGATTGGACGGAGGCCGAAGTAGCTGATCCGGCGACGGACTTTACGGTCTTTTACATGTTGTTTGGGGATTCAGGCTTGGCTGATTTCATCAAACGCTACGAAAAAGCAGGAGGCCGTGTATGGCCGCGCATGCATGAGCATATCGCAGAAATGACATCCGTGTATCCCGTCATTCTTGCCACCTTTGCGTTGAAATCAGGACTGGAAGAGTTCAAGATCATGGCACAACAAGCTCTGGGAGTCGATGAAAACGGCAAAGAGATTTCTTACTGAATAAAACCAGCCACCGTCCCCGATTGGAGGCGGTGGTTTTTCCATGTAAATAGCTATAATGAGCCATTACTGTCTTGAAAATATGGTGTTACAATAAATCGGCTCATTTGGACAATCCTTTATTAAATAGATGGAGTGAATATGATGAAGCGAGGACTTCTTATTGGCATTGGTGCTGTAGTCGCAGTAACAGGCGTGCTTTCCATTCCTGTTGAGGCTAGCCCTTCCCCCGATACACGTATCATATTGGAGCACACGAACAAGACGTATATTTCACCGCCCTGTTATGAGCAAGCTAACAAAACGAACAATCTAGCCGAAGCTGATATGAAAAAAGCGCAGGAACTGAATTATCAGCCAGAATCCAGCTGCACGGCAAATTCACTTGCCCCCATCAAGCAACCGATCGCTTCCATACTCGCCGAGAACCTTGGAATGAAACAAAGCCAATGGGATTGGTAAATGCACCAGGTTTTGATTCACGAATTGTTCAAGGAAAATAGCTCATGTGAGCCATCTCCTTTTATCAACAAAGTTTATAAAATCATCAAGAACGTCATCGAGAGGAGTAACCCTGCATGCTATTTAAGAAGTGGAACCGTAACTTCCACCGCTACATCGGACTTATCGTTAGCCTTTTCTTGCTGATGTGGGCCATTACTGGTTTTCTCCTGTTAAATGTTCCTTGGTATCAGGAAAAAGCCACAGACTTGAAAACCTCAATGATCGAGGTACCCGCAAAACCAGAAGAGCTAACCATTGCCTATGTGGGGGAGAAGTTAGTAGAAACTGGGGAATATTCTTGGGCTGAGATCAGATCGATCGCAAAATCAGGTGACTCTTTCAAAGTCTACGTCAGCAGAGAACCTATTCTGCGGCTGACTGTTTCTTCAGAAGGGCACATCACAGCCTTGAAACAAGATCCTATTTTAGATTTCTTCTACGGACTGCATGTGGGCGAATGGGAAGACCTTAACTATGTGACTGTGTTAGAGATTATCTCCATTTTAACTGCTTTTCTTGTCGTCTCCGGGCTCATTTATTTCCTGCCCAAACGCTGGTTTAAGAAACGTGAAACGAAAATATAAAGGCTTCGGCCATAAAAAAAGAGCGTTAGCCTTCAGCAGCTAATGCTCTTTTTTTGATTAATAGTACGGAGAAATCATGATGTAAACAATGACACCCGTCGCACTGACATACAGCCACATCGGCATCGTCCAGCGGGCGATTTTTTTATGTTTTTCCACCTTCATGTTGAGTCCACGTGCAGTCGTAATCAGCGCAAAAGGCACGATAAGCGCCGACAGCAGAATATGTGTAATCAAAATGAAGTAATAGATCGGCCGCAGAATTCCCTCTCCCCCGTAGGAAGTGCTAGGTGCCATTCCGTGGTAGATCACATACGAAACCAAGAAGAGAGCTGTTGTCGAGAAGGCTGCAAAAATATATCCTCGATGCATCTTCATGTTTTTGAACTTCAGGATGGAAACGAGTGCGGCAACCAGAAATACAAAGGTAAAACTGTTCATGACCGCATTAAAAAACGGCAGAAACGTCAGATCGAGATGGCTGAAATCATTGTTCTTCGGCATGAAGTACAAGATGGCGATCAGCGTGTTAATCGCTATGGTGAGAATAACGATAATCGGTGTATAGTTGCGTTGTTTCATTCTTATGCTCCTTTTTTCTCAGATCATGAATGAGTATCCCGCTTTAGTCTACCCATTGACGAGCCCGGACATTGGCAGCCGAAGACGGTTAACCAGTCCAGTCATCCTAATGATAAACGAAGTAGGTATGCCGTACAAAGGCGATTTGATGAACAAAAAAAGGACCAACAAATGTTGGTCCCTTTCGTTACTTCTTATTTGATTGCTCGTCCAGTGGTACGGCCTTGCTAATTCCTAGTGCAAAGAAGCTGATGACCACAATCGCCAAGAAGACAATTCCGGCAATCAGGGAAACGCGTGTGTCATCATTGATCCACATACCAATGAGTACCATGATGAGAAAAGCAATAGTCAAATAGTTGCTCACTGGGGCAAAAGGCATTTTGAATGGATGGTTGTCCATTTCAGCACCCTTTGCTTTTCGGAATCTGATTTGACTGATCAAAATGACAAACCACGGTACCATACCAGGCAGCACACTCGCACTATACACATAGACGAAGAGATTTTCTGGGGCAATATAGCTTAAGATAACGCCAATGCCCAGACCGATCAGCACACCAATCGTACCTAACAACGGCACACCATTCGAAGACAGCTTCGTAAAAACTTTCGGAGCTTGGCCATTAACACCTAAGGTATACAGCATACGCCCTGCACTATAGATCCCACTATTACAGCCAGACATAGCAGCAGTGATCACCACAAAGTTAATGATACCTGCAGCAGCGGTAATACCAATCTTCGCAAAAGTAGCAACGAACGGACTGCCGATTGCCTGTAATTGATCCCAAGGGTAAACGGTTACAATAACAAAGATCGCACCGATATAGAAAATCAAAATACGCCAGATAATACTTTGGATCGCACTCGTTAATGTTTTTCTCGGGTCTTTTGCTTCCCCTGCGGTAATCCCGATGAGTTCGACACCTTGATACGCCCCAATCACCAAGGAAAGGGCAAAGAAAAAGCCTGTCCAACCGCCCGTAAAGAATCCGCCATTCTCCCACAGATTCGATAATCCGATTGCGTTTCCACCATTTCCAAAGCCAAAGAAAATCAATCCAAACCCTGCAATAATCATCAAAACGATCGTTACAATTTTGATCATGGCGAACCAAAACTCAAATTCACCAAATGATTTTACCGAGACCAGGTTTGCTGCACCGAGAATCACCATGGCAATTATGCCTGGAATCCAAGGCGGTAAATCCGGGAACCAATACTGCATATACTGCCCAACGGCGATGATCTCTGCCATCCCGACAATGACCCACTGGAACCAGTTACTCCAAGCCGTCATATAACCTGCTAACGGATGGATATACTTATGCCCAAAAGTCGCGAATGAACCCGTACTCGGTTCCATATACAACATTTCACCCATTGCACGCATGATGAAAAAAATAAAAATTCCTACAATTGCATAAGCTAGCATGACAGATGGTCCTGTCCATTTGATCGTGCTGGCAGACCCCATAAATAGCCCAACACCAATCGTACCGCCCAAAGCAATCATCTGAATATGACGGGCTTCCAGGCCTCTCTTCAGTTCTTTGTTTTCCACGTAAGATTCCTCTTCCTCTCTGCTGTTGGCGGTATTTTTGGAAAGCTTCTAGTCATTCTGATTTTATTGATTGAAAAACTGCCGCTTAAAATTCTCTTCACTTCTTATCAAGCATTCCTACTAGTTAGTAAGATTATTCACCTCACTTGCCTTACGTAACATTTGTTGATCACTTCATACATTTTAATATGTTTTTATAATATCCACAATTATATTTACAAGGAAAATACTTGATAACCAAATATACTTGTATCTAAAAAGAAGAAATAATATGTGACAAATCAATTATTTCGGAATGTGATCGTACCTCTATAAAGGATAAGCAGTATGAAAATTTACCAGCAAAGAAATACTATCAGCGATTTTAAAATAGGAGGAAATGGAACCATGGAGCACTATTTGGCCGAACAGTATCGTGAAGGACTGCAAGCTTTTGGACAGCTGATGCCAGAGGCCTTGCGAGCATATAATGAATTCACCAGCCAATGCTTTTCGTCCGGTGAATTGTCATCCAAGCATAAGCATTTGCAGGCACTGGCTATCTCCCTTTACTCCGGAAATGAGCACTGTATTGTCTATCATTTGGAAGCAGCTCTCAACGACGGAGTTTCCCAAAAAGAAATTGCTGAAACAGTAGCGGTAGCCGGAGCATTCGGCGGCGGAACGACCCTTTCGCATGGAGTCATATTAATCAATGATGTGATGGAGGAAAAACAGGGAACGATTCAATGAGAAGATGACCGAAAATTTTTGTGCCACTGCGGTTATAAGAGCTTACAAAAGCACAACAATCGCCGAGATCGCCCTCGTTCGGTTGTTGTGCTTTTTGTCTCTGTCTCTGTCTCTTAGATTAGTCAGGATTAAGCGCTCTTGCCATCGCATCCACATAGCTTTGGCTGGCACGCTGGCTCACTTCCGCTTCGGGGACAAACACTTCAAAGCAGTGGTAGCAGCCGGGATACAGATGAAATTCTACGTCTACGCCCGCTTGTGCAAGGCGCGTCACATATTCGATCGTCTCATCTCGGAACAAATCGAGCTGTCCTACACACGTATAGGCCGGCGGCAGCCCCGCCAAGCTTTCTGCTCTCGATGGCACCGCATATGCGGATAGCTGACTGTCGTCGGTACCTTCGCCCAAGTACATACTCCACGCATCCAAATTGTTTGTCCGGTTCCAGGTTGCATTTTCAGCCTCAATTTCATAGCTCGACGCTGTACGATTACGGTTGTCGATCATTGGATACAACGGCATTTGGAAAATAAGGGCTGGTCCACCTTTGTCGCGAGCCATTAAAGCAAGTGCTGCGGTCAGCCCCCCTCCCCCGCTTGCACCAGCAATCGCAACCCGATCCAAATCGATGCCGAGTGACTCTGCTTCGTCTGTCATCCACGTTAACCCGGCGTAACAGTCATGGATGGCGGCTGGATAGGGGTGTTCGGGAGCCAGACGATAATCGACCGATACGACGATACAATTAGCCGCTTGTACGAAGCGTTCGCAGAGAGCATCATCCATATCGGGGTGCCCCAGCACATAGCCTCCTCCGTGAATCCACAGCATGGCCGGAAGCTTACTGCCTGTCCGCTGGGCGGGCTCGTATATTTTCGCTAGCATCTCTCCTGCTGCGCCTTGAATCATTCGACTTGTGGTACGTACATGCTCTGACTTCACAATAGGCGGATTTCTCAGCATGGCCCTGCTCGACTCCAAATTTTCTTCGAGTTGAAAACCAGGGAATTGCGCTAATGTTTGCCTTAATTCCGGCAGTACTCGACGATGAAAATCCACGTGAATCACTCCCTTAAGCAAATGTTGATTCTTGCTGTGTCTCTGCTTCCCACTTGGTTATTTCCTCTCGCACCCGAGGCGCTACCTCTGTTCCCAAGAGCTCAATGGCTCTCATTACCTGATCATGAGGCATCGTAGATATCGGCACATACATCATAAAGCGTGTCATGCCTACATGTTTGCGAAGGTGAATGATCTTTTGGGCCACCGTCTCTGGATCACCCACATACAACGCTCCTTCGAAGCTACGTGCGGCATCGAAGCTAGCACGGTTATAATGCGCCCAGCCCCGCTCCCTTCCGATTTTATTCATTCCTGCTTGGGTAGAAGGAAAGAATGTATCTGCCGCTAGTTCCGTCTCTTCCGCAACAAATCCTAGTGAATGGGACCCAACTGTTAATCGCGATACGTCATGACCAGCGTGCACGGCCACCTTCTTATAAAGCTGCACAAGTGGTGCAAACTGCCGAGGACTTCCACCAATGATCGCTAGCATCAGTGGCAATCCCAGCAGACCTGCACGAACAACAGACTCCTGATTGCCTCCGCTGCCAATCCATATAGGTAAAGGATTCTGAACAGGCCGTGGATACACGCCCAAATTCTGAATAGCTGGCCGATGACCGCCCCTCCAGGTTACTTTTTCGGACGCCTGTATTTTAAGGAGCAGTTCCAAATGTTCATCAAACAGCTCATCATAGTCATTCAAGTCATAGCCGAATAGTGGAAAAGACTCAATAAAGGAACCCCGTCCCGCCATAATCTCTGCCCGTCCATTTGAAAGGCCATCGAGTGTCGCAAAATCTTGAAAAACACGCACTGGATCAGCCGAAGAAAGCACTGTCACAGCACTTGTCAGCCGAATCCTTTTTGTCAGTGGCGCAGCCGCAGACAACACCATTGCTGGAGAAGAAGCCGCATAATCCTTGCGATGATGTTCACCTATGCCAAATACATCAAGCCCAACCTGATCAGCGAGGACGATTTCCTCGACAACTTCACGCAATCGCTGTGCGTGGCTCATCACTTCACCTGTCTGAACATCCGGCGTCGTTTCCACAAACGAAGTAATCCCAATCTCCACACCATCTCTCCTTTTGCAAAACTTGTATCAATCAACAGCTCTGAAAGCAAAATAGTTTCATTTCAGATATCTTCACTTCGAACTATTTTAGTAGCTCTATTTCCTTGGGATAGCCGAAACGCGTCTGGTCACAGCCCAATACACCAGAGCCAAAGCACTGACAGAGGCTCCGAGCAAGCATACTCCCTCCCAACCAAAATGCGCATATGTATAGGTCGAGGTAATAGAGCCAGCAGAAGAGCCAATCGAATAGAAAACCATGTACCCCGCCGTGAGCCGACTCCGCGCCTCTGCACCCAAGGTGAAGATCATACTTTGATTCGTAACATGTACGGCCTGCACCGCCAAATCAAGCAAAACAATACCTATCGCCAAGGCAAATAGCGACTGTTCTAAATAGCTGATTAGCAGCCACGATAGTAGCAATAGACTCAAGGCAAAGCCAGTCGTTCTCTGTCCGTAACCTCGATCTGCGAGCTTCCCTGCCCTTGCTGCAGCTAACGCTCCGGCAACTCCTACGAGGCCAAACGCCCCGATCGCCGTATGCGACAAAGATAATGGCGGCTCACTCAGAGGCAGTACCAATGGCGTCCACAAAATACTAAAGGCAGCAAAAATCAGCATAGCCAGAACAGAACGAATACGTAATAGCCGTTCTTGTGCGAACAACATCAGGACCGATCCAAGCAACTGGAAGTAGGATAGCGGCTTTACCTCCCGCTCCCTATTTGGCAATACCCGAAATAATACACAAACCAATCCCAATAGAAATGCAGCAGAGACCAGATATACGGCACGCCACCCCGCAAGATCTGTTAAAACTCCTGCAATGGTTCGCGCTAGAAGTATGCCAATAACGATTCCACTTGTAACGACTCCCACCACTCGTCCTCGCTCAGCAGGGGCGGCCATTGTCGCCGCAAATGCAACAATTGTCTGCGTCACAACGGCAAGCAATCCTACCGCAGCTATACCTGCGAATAGTACCGTGCTGGTGGAGGCAGTCCCTACGATAACCAGCGCTACCACAGATAAAAACATCTGACCGATAATCAAGCGACGCTGATTCAATAGATCGCCAAGTGGCACAAGCAGCAACAGTCCTACTGCATAAAAGATTTGCGTAAGAGTAATGAGAATCCCAATGATGGAATAATCAATTCCGAACTCAATCGACAAATGATCAAGTAGTGGTTGCGCGAAGTAGATATTCGCAACCGACATCCCGCAAGCAACCGCAAACAATAGTGTTACATAGCGAGGCATGGGAGAGCCTTGCACTGAATCTGCCTTCCTATCGGCTTTAGCCGCTACTTTTTCGCTAACCTCCTCCATCTGTCTTCACCTTACCTCCTCTCATTTTACGTTTAGAACAAAATAACATACCGATCGGTACATTATTGTGCCCAGTAAATATATCCCACTATTCTTTTTCTGTCAACACCATTCTTTTTACGGTAGGATAAACCGTCATAAAATTGACAACGCAGATGAAAATCAATAAAATATAAATTACCGTTCAGTACAAAAAATCCACTGGCAGTTACATAGATTCGAATACATGAGTAATGAGAGGAACTCTTTATGGCAAGAACACGCGAATTTGACGAAGAAAAAGTACTCGATGCAGCTATGCAGCTCTTTTGGGAGAAGGGGTATGAAGCTACCTCATTAAGTGATTTAACTTCCCGAATGGGTATCCAGCGCCCCAGTATTTACTCAACCTTTGGGGACAAAAAAGAATTGTTCGAAGCCGCACTACGCAGATACACGATGTCTCGTGCTTCGGAGATACGAACGAAGCTTCAAAACAATCCATCCGTAAAAGAGGCGTTTCGCCATTTTTTTAAAGAGGTGGCCGACGAGGAATATACGGAAGGTCTCAGCCGCGGATGCTTTTGCATTAATACCATGGTCGAACTTGCCCCTCATGATGAGAAATTTGAGATTTTGACAAGGGAACACCAAATGTACCTCTCTGTCATCTTTCAAGAAACAATCGAGCGAGGTATCCAAACAGGTGAACTCGATTCGAGTATAGACGCGAAAGCTACCGCACAAGCGCTTATCGTATCGTTAATTGGACTGACCGTAATCATGAAATCTCGTCCAAATCGATCATTTGTTGATAATTCAATAGAAGTTACGCTTACGTTACTTAGGTAACTATTGCGATCAACTTGGACAAAAAAAAGACCAACGTCTGTTGGTCTTCTTTCTCTCCATCACTACAACTACTGTTAGCGTTGCAATTTAAAACGCTGAACCAATGACTGCAACTCTTCCGCAATGTTAGCAAGGTGCGCTGCCGAAGCCGCCACTTCCTCCATTGAAGCATTCTGTTCTTCACTGGCTGCGGCGACTTGGTCGACCTCTTGTGCAGTGGCTTGGCTCATGGCACTCGATTCACCAAAGGCCACAAGCATCAATGTATTTGATTGCATCAACCCTTCGCTGACGCGAGCTACTTGCGCGAGGTGCGCATCAATGCGGTTAATGGCCTCATACATTTCCGTAAAACGCTGCTCAACCGATTGTGTCAAATCACTTCCCGCTGTAGCAGAATCCACGCCCTCCTCCGTACGTCTAACCATGTGCAGGACGCGATTCTGAACCTCGCCGATCAGACTGTCGATCTTTTCAGCAGCAGAACCTGTCTGATCAGCCAGCTTGCGTACCTCATCAGCAACGACAGCGAACCCGCGGCCTTCTTGCCCGGCACGTGCCGCTTCAATAGCTGCATTCAACGCAAGTAAATTTGTCTGAGAGGCGATTTCCTGGATAAAATTCGTCACCCCGCTAATTTCTCCAGCAACCCCTTTTAACTCCTCCATCTCATCTTTTGAACGAGTGGAATGCTCCACGATCATATTCACCTGTTGTCTCGCCGCTCCGAGGGACTCCTCTCCGGTATTAGCCAAACCTGTGATGAGCTGTGACATTTCCGTGCTCTCACGCAGAATGCGAATGGCATCATCCAGCTCCTGTTGCGCTTGCGTCGCCGATTGCTTCACGGTATCTATACTCCGATTCATATCGGAAGACATGGACGCTATTTCTTGCATGGAGGCTGCCACTTGTTCAATCGTTTGCACGTTCTCCTCCGAATTGGCAGACAAATGCTGGGAGGAAGCAGAGATTTGCTCGGAATGATCGGTAATTTGACGCAGAACATCGGACAACGATTGCGACATCGTATTGAAGTTGGATTGTAGCTGTCCAATCTCATCTATTCTTCCGCTCTCGATGGACCTGACTGTCAAATCCCCCTGCGCGATCGAATCGGTCAGTTGCTTCAATTGCAGGATAGGTCGCACAGTCCGTTTCATGAAGATCCAGACAAACAAGGCAATAAGGGCAAGCAAAAGCACGATAAACATGAACGACATCCGTAACAGTGGCCCTGTTTTTTGCTTGATTTCACTCCAATCAATCACGGAAACGACGTTCAATCCGAGCGAATTTTGCTTGTTGAAATGGTAATATTCACGAAGCTCGTCAACGTCCATTTCAAAAGAACCCTGCTCTTGATCACGCATCACTTGGAAGCGCTCGTCTTCAAGTGGCTTGCCTTGTGGGAATCGCGGATGCGACATCGTCACGTTGTTCTGATCGAACAGGCTGACATATCCCTTTTCACCGATCTTGTACGTCTTTACCAGCTCGTTTAAGTGATCGATAGAAACGTCGATACCCGCTACTCCTGTACCGCCCGAGAGCGTCTTGGCAAACGTAATCACGTAGCTCCCACTGACCGCGTCGATGTAAGGGGGCGTCACAATGATCTGCCCTTTATGCTGAATCGCTTGCTTGTACCAATCTCGCGTAGTCGGATCAATTTCCTTTTTCGCAGAGTTGTAGTATCGATTGTCATAGTACATGAACGCAGCCAAAACATTGTCGATGTCTTTCTCTATGTTGTGGATACGATCGTAGATATACGTATCCGCATTTTGCCCAGGAGGAACTTGAACATCCGCAAAGCTATCGATCGTAACAGAATAATCCCGGTACGAATTATTGAGTACTTGTGTAATCATTGTGGTAACCGATTCAACTTGGGACAACAATTCGCGCTCTAACTGGTTGCGTGCCAGTTGTGTCAAGGAAAGGCTGAGAACGACAGAAGGAACAACGATAAGCAAGACGAGAAAAAACAGCATCTGCTTGGATAGCGATGCTTTATAGCCAGTAAACATCTTTTTGATCATCTATGATGACTCCTCTCTTATGGAAATAAGATAACTAGCTGCTGTGAGAGCAGCCGAACAAACCGTTTTTTGCAGCCCAAACACCGCCTCACAGGTCGACTAAAGGCGTACGGATAGACGGCCAAGCCCCATAGCTGTGCTGGCCTTGTCCAAGTTCATGTAAAGTATATTTCCCCTATTACTACCACTCTGAAACTTCACTGCATCCAAACACGACAGTTTGCCAATCGCCTTAAAATTCAGATATATAAACAATAGCAGCTCTGGAGGTTTTTTCAGTGTATTTTCACGATACCGTTTCATCCGCACTCGTCAAAGCTGCATTTTTCATCATATAATGAATTATTGATATTTCAGCAACTCCCTACCTAACAAACATACGGAGCTGGTTAACCATATGAATATCCTTGTAACCGGAGCAACAGGTTTTCTCGGAAAAAAACTCTCTCAAGATCTATTAAACGAAGGCCATACCCTTTACTTACTCGCTCGAAATGAAAAGAAGGCAAGCGATTTGTTGCATAGCTTTGCCGAAAAACACCGGACACGGGTACATATTTTACTAGGTGATGTTTCGAAAAAAGACTTGGGCGTCTCTGAAAATGATCTGGGACAGCTCAACAAAAAAATAGATGCGATGTACCATATTGCCGCATACCTGTCCTTCGATCCCGCTCAGAAACCGCAGACGTACGAGGTAAATGTAGAGGGAACACAAAATACATTACAATTCGCAGAAGCCATTCGCTCCCCCCGCTTTATCTATGTGAGTACGGCTTACACCATCGGCACCGAAACAGAAGGAAAAGAAGCGCTATACAGCCCGGAACGCTCCTTCGTAAACAACTACGAAGAGACAAAATGCTTGGCGGAACATCTCGTCTTCTCCTGCAGCGACAAAATGGAGACCATCATTGTCAGACCGTCGATCATTATCGGCGATTCCAAAACGGGCGAAGCCGATACCACTTTTGGCTTGTATGGATTATTAAAAGGTCTTCGCGTACTGAAAAGAAGAGCATCGCGAACAGAAGGCTGGGACAAGCAAAAGTACCGGATCTTGGTGGATGTCGACGTGAACTCGAACCTCGTTCCGGTTGACTATGTCTCTTCTGTCTTGCTGGCAGCACTTACTCATGGGGAACATAAGGAAATCTATCATGCTACCAACCCTGTTCCACCTACCCAACAATTGGTAGTAGATTGCATCAAAGAAGTCTTGGATTTTCCGAATCTAGTTCCTGTTCCATTTGAAACAGACGAGCTGCTAACCGAAGAAGAGAAAGCCTTCAATGCATCCATGAGCTTGTTCCATTCGTATTGGAAGCGGAGTATCTCTTTCCCGAATGACAACACCAGGAAGCTGCTGCAAAAAGTGGGGCAAAGTGAATTGCAGATGGATAAAGAGATGCTTGTGGGGATTATGAGAGGATTTCAAAAGCAGGCTGTTCTTTCTTAGTTCTATAATTTTATACGTGGAGAAACGTGGTAACAGCGTTTCTGTGAGGTTCTCGATCTACCAAAATAAAACAGCACCCCAATGGTTAATGAAGTCTCAAAATTGGGGTGCTGTTCATTCACCTATGCTGCTTTGGAGATACTTATTTTCTTTCCTTCTTTTCGCCACTCTTTAAACTCAGCTGCTGCTGTAAAAAGAACGTCTGAAGAGGAGTTAAGTGACGTTTCAAAAGAGTCTTGTAACACTCCAATAATAAAGCCGACTCCGACTACCTGCATCGCAACTTCATTTGAAATACCGAAGAGGCTACATGCTAGAGGAATTAGTAATAAAGATCCGCCAGCCACCCCTGATGCACCGCAAGCACATATAGCCGATACTATACTAAGGATGATAGCGGTAGGGACATCCACTTGAATACTAAGTGTATGAACCGCTGCAAGGGTCAAAACAGAAATCGTAACAGCTGCACCAGCCATATTAATAGTAGCCCCTAATGGTATCGAGACTGAATAACTATCTTTATTCAAACCTAGATTTTCACATAATTTCATATTTACAGGAATATTTGAAGCTGAGCTTCGTGTAAAGAATGCTGTAATGCCGCTTTCCTTTATACACTTGAAAACAAGCGGGTAAGGGTTTTGTCTTATAGCTGCATAGACAAGGATTGGATTGACAACCAGTGCCACAAAGAGCATGCAACCAATCAGAACAGCGAGTAATTTCGCATAGCTTAGTAACGCAGCAAGTCCATTTGTAGTAATTGACTCAAATACTAGTCCCATGATTCCTAATGGTGCAAACTTAATTACCCAACCAACCATTTTCGAAACGGCATCCGAAAAATTAGAAATCATCGTTTTTGTCGTATCAACGGCATTTCGTAAAGCTAAACCAATAAGTACCGCCCAAGCTAAAATACCGATATAGTTCGCTTTAACAATTGCATTAACTGGGTTATCAACCACATTTAGCAGTAATGTCTTGAGAACCTCAACAACACCGCCAGGAGGCGTCACATCCTTAGCTCCCTCTACAAGTGTTAAGCTTACAGGGAATAGAAAGCTTGCAATAACGGCGACTGATCCAGCTAAAAAGGTTCCTAAAAGGTATAAGACAATTATGAATTTCATATTCGTTTGGTGCCCACTTTTATGTTGAGCAATAGCTGACATAACCAAAAAGAGTACCAACACAGGTGCAATCGCTTTCAAAGCGCTTACAAATAAAGAACCTAAAACTACTACGGGTTTTGCTACTTCGGGAATCGTTATAGCCAGGATAATACCAATAATCAAACCTACAATTATTTGTTTTACCAGACTTACTTGACTTACCTTCGTCAGCATACTTTTCATAGATGTCCCCCCACTAAGATAAACTTCTCCCGACCCTGCAATAGACTCTCACTTTCTGTATGATTTATTTCTTCGATGGGTGGCTATTCTAATCAAAGTCCACTCCATAGAGACAAATAAGTATCATTATACTGATTTTTTGATATATTACAAATGTACAAATTTTGCTAAACGGAACAACTACCTTTTTACATGAATTTATGGCTTCACCTACACAACCAAGAATCATGCTTCCATAACGAAAAAAGCAGCGTGGATTAACTTCAAAGAAGCAACCATATCAAAAGTCGTACTCAGATCAAATTTGCATAGTGACAATGACACCCACCCGTGAGAGTGGGTGTTTTTTCTTAATTGGCACGTTATTACTGGCTCAGTGAATCAAGCGAAGTGCGAACATGATTGGCAAACGAATAGTTATTTTTCGCATCCCAGTTGATAGACCAGGTCATAACTCCTTGGAACTGCGGATATCCAGCTGGATTTTGGAGTTTGTAAGTTCCTCCAAAAGACGTGCCTTTTACCAAGTATTGAAGTGCTTTCTGGATATCGGCAGGAGACGTATAACCTCCCCCGGCAGCACTTGGAGCAGAAGGTAGCCCGATTGCGACTTGGTTTTCCCTCAAGGCCGGAAACATGTTATTAGGATTACGACCGATAGGGAATCCCTTCAATAACATTTCTGCCATCGCTACTTGGAAATCAGCCGTTCCTTGTTGATACGTACGACCATCTAATGCTTCTAACGCTCCGGAATTATAGTGTTGGACGTGGATATAATTCATTCGATCGCGAAGGGCATGAATCACAGGAAGATAAGCGCCCCACGGCCCACCATAGGAAGCGTAACCTCCTTGGACATAAGCCGTCTCTGGCGCCATCGTCAAAATGAAGGATGGGCCAAATGTATTCGTGATCGTCTGAGTCGCTGAAATTAAGTTTATAATTTTCGGCGTTGTCGGATTTCTAAAATCAGTGTCCCCCGCATTTAGCGACAGAGAGCTTCCTTCCAGATCAATATCCATACCATCAAAACCATACGTTTGAATGATCGAGGTCATCGAGGTTATAAAATTTTGTTTGGCAGCTTCCGTCGTCAGCTCTACTGTACCATTCGCTCCGCCAATCGAGATGAGGACCTTCTTCCCTTTTGATTTTAAGAAGGCGATATCCGACTTAAATTCCTCAATCGATGCATTGAACGGCACGAATCCCATTGTCGCATGATCGCCACCGACTGGTTCTGCGAACGCAACATTGATTACATCGTATTTATCTGAGACATCTCTTAGCTTGAGTACCGTAGAACCATTGTCAAAATTATGCCAGTAGCCGATCAAAACTCGTTTGGATACCGGTTCATTTGGGGATTTAGATAAAGTTGTTACGGTTATCGAGGCGCTGGGTGGGGATACATTGCCAGCGTCATCTTTTGCTTGTATCGTGAATGAATATGTCGTATTTGCTAGAAGCCCAGTCACGGTATAGGATGTTGTACTCGATGTACCAGCGAGTGTATCTCCGTTGTAGACGAGATACTCCTGAACAGCTATGTTATCCGTAGAAGCTGACCAAGATAAGCTGACCGAACTACTTGATATCCCTACTTCACTAAGATTTGTGGGGGACGTAGGTGGGATGGTATCGGGAGCAGAGGGACCTTGCAGTTGCCACAGTGTCGGTACGTTGGGCGGTTCCCATCCGACAAGCGATGTATGAGCAAATGTACATTTGTAATCTTGCCCTTGGTATGTAACCATGTCTCCTAACTTGTATACGGTGTTGGGAGTCCACGGTGTCATGGCGTGTGAAGACTGCGGAAATATAGAAAAAATTAAGATAAGCGACAGCACTACCAAAACTCCTGCTTTTCTCATCAAATGCATCAAACAAAGCCTCCTTCATTTTTACTTGTGCAAAAAAGAGTGTCATTTACATCTTTGCTTACCCCCCCTCATACAGATGAGCTAACATAAAGATATCCTTATATTTGGAAATAATGTATTTTTATGAATAAAGTATACATAAGAAAACCTCTATCGAGGCTTTTTCGAAGAGGTGCGACCGCGTTTTTGCGGAAAATTTTCTTAGCCTGCCTCCCACAGAGACAGACATATCATACTTCCAGCGTATACGATTACATGACCGTTCGCATAGATCGCATCTTTGTTTGGAAAAATAACCCAGAATAACTTCGTTGACAACGTTTTCACAGAATAATAGAATACACTTAACAAGTTAACTATGATGGAGATTCGGAGACTCATACTTTTTGGCACTTTCATTTTTGAAAGCGCCATTAAGGTATGGGTTTTTTTACGTGTATCGTCATCATTGTTAGAAATTACGTAGGGGGAGGAATAAGATGCTCAAGCTGTTTAAGCCTGCACCGCCGATTGACAGATTGCCTGACGAACAAATTGATTCTGAGTATAAAAAGCTCAGGCTTCAGGTGTTTCTCGGAATCTTCATCGGTTATGCGGCGTACTATCTCATCCGCAAAAACTTTTCACTCGCCATGCCTTATTTGATTAAAGAAGGATTTACAAGATCAGAGCTCGGCTTTGCGTTATCCGCCATTTCGATATCCTACGGGATCAGCAAGTTTGTAATGGCCATTTTTTCAGACCGAAGCAACCCGCGAATGTTCTTGCCTGCCGGTTTAATTCTTTCTGCACTTATTAGTTTGCTGATGGGCGTTGTTCCTTACTTCACTTCATCCGTCTCGATCATGTTTGTGATGCTGTTCCTGAACGGTTGGTTCCAGGGAATGGGCTGGCCTCCATCCGGGCGTGTTCTCGTACACTGGTTTAGTGTAAGTGAAAGAGGAAATAAAACAGCCATTTGGAATGTAGCCCATAACGTTGGTGGTGGCTTGATGGCCCCCCTCGCTGTTGCAGGTGTAGCAATGTTCACCGGGCTTTCGGGTAATACCTCTTCCGGGTATGAAGGCGTGTTTGTCCTGCCTGCTCTGGTTGCCATTGTCTTTGGATTCATTACGTATTTCTTAATTCGCGATACGCCGCAGTCAGTCGGCCTGCCGCCTATTGAAGAATATCGCAATGACTATCCAAACAAGGAGAAGAAAACGTTTGAAACAGAATTCTCCACAAAAGAAATCCTTTTCAAATATGTGTTGAACAACAAATGGGTTTGGGCAATCGCGATTGCCAACATCTTCGTCTACTTCGTCCGTTACGGTGTTCTGGACTGGGCGCCGACCTATTTGAGTGAAGAAAAAGGCTTTGATATGAGCAAGTCGAGCGTTGCCTACTTCCTGTACGAATGGGCAGGTATCCCGGGAACGCTCCTGTGCGGCTGGCTGTCCGATAAATTGTTCAAGGGCCGCCGTGGACCCGCAGGGTTTGTCTTTATGCTCGGCGTATTGATCGCTGTTCTGGTCTACTGGTTCAACCCACCTGGAAATTCCGTGGTTGATATGATTTGCCTGATCGCTATCGGTTTCCTGATTTACGGTCCAGTCATGCTGATTGGTTTGCAAGCCCTTGATTTTGTTCCGAAAAAAGCTGCCGGAACCGCTGCAGGGCTGACGGGTCTGTTTGGCTACCTGGGCGGTACAGTTACAGCGAATGCATTGATGGGGGTTATCGTTGATGCCTCCGGCTGGGATGCAGGATTTATGTTGCTGACGGCTTCGTGCGCATTGGCTGCTCTTGTTTTTGCCCTTACGTGGAATGTGCGGGGACAAGAAGTAGTTAAAAATCATTAAAATAGCAAAAAGAAGGATGAAAATCGTTGTGATTTTTATCCTTCTTTTTTATGGCTTGAATAACCATTCTTCGCTAGTCCCAAAATTACCCTCTACATTAGATATTTTCGTTCTTCAGCGATTCAACGATACTCTGTTCTTTATATTTTCTAGTCGCATAGAGGATGGATGTACCCACAATGAAAAACACACCTATCCCTGCAATGATGAGATTCGCCCAAGGCAACGTAAAAGCAAATTCAAAATTACGGCTAAGGCTCATGTAGATGAAAAACATCACGCATAAACTAATCGGTAAACCGTAAATAAGCGACTTCATTCCATAAAAGAATCCTTCGAAGCGTAGCATTTTCTTCATGCCCTCTGGTGTCATGCCTATGGAAGCCAACATCGCAAACTCACGTTTTCTCAAGGCCATCCCTGTCGAAATCGTGTTGATAATATTTGCCATGCAAATGAGTCCGATGAGAACCACGAACCCATAAAGGAATACGGATGTGACTGTGGCGCGATTCAGTGCATCCTGACGCTCCGCAATCAGATTGGTCGTATAGACATGGACATCTGGATATCTATTAATAATCGGGTTTATTTCATTTTCCAATGCCGCAGACTGCTCTGTTGTAAATTGAACCTCGCTGATAATTTGCTCAGTCAGCATATCGTTACCTAGTTCTCGTAGCTTGTCAAAGTCTCGTTCAGAAACGACAAATGTCACCCTATAAACATCTTCCTCATAGCGTAGCATAAAAGGTGGACGTTTATCCGTGATAGAAGCAATTCGGACTTTAGCTCCTTCAATCAAAGGGAGAGGTATTTCTGATCCCTCTTGTACGGTTAGTTGAGTGATATCTGTAAAATTATGTTTTTCCTTCAAGGTGATCTGATTGACAAGTATGGCAGAAATCTCGTCACCTTCCAGTTTCTTTGCATCAATCCCCGCGGATTGCAGGTACGCTGCAAAAGAGGCCTCATCAAGAGAAACAATCTTTGCAGACATGAAGTATTTCCCATCTGGATTCAGAGTCTTGCGACTGGAGATGTCTGTGGTAACCTCGTTTTCGTTGAGGAATAGATCCGTTTCGATAAATTGGGTCTTCACTTTTGTTGTTGCGTTTTGGACAGACATCAAATCATTTGTTAATGAACGTACCCTTTCCCAATCGGCTCCCCTTGCGTATACGGACAGATCATATGGTAGCGGTGCTTGTGCCATATTATAGGACTTATCCATATACAACGAAAAGGAAGAAGCTGCAAGGTACAAGATTACACTGATCGCAAGAGAAAAGACAGTTGAGCGATAGTGGTGTTTATTCCTTTTCAGATTTTTTAATCCTAGTTCCGCTTCATATCCAAACAACTTACGGGTCATTTTGGATGTACGTACATCTTTACCTTTTATTTCGATATCCTTTGTCTGGCGGATCGCAGTTATCGGTGTAATTCTCGATGCCCTCACTGCTGGAAACCATGCAGAAATGAGCAGCGTCAAAATGGAAAACAAAATGACAGCAATCATACTGTACGGCTCTATCACCAATCGCATCGGTTCACTAACGACAAACATTTTTTGAATGAATGGACTAAGCAAATGGAGAGTAACCCCAATACCAATGGACCCGAAAAACAACCCAGCTGGAATCGCTATGACCCCGATCACAGCAGCTTCAAAAAATACAGAAGCCCTTTTTTGCTGTTTGGTTGCCCCTACGCTAGATAACATCCCTAAAGTGCGACTACGCTCTGAAAGCGAGATCGAAAACGCGTTGTAGATGAGTGAGAAAGATCCAATCAGAATGATACTTCCAACGGTAAGGACTGCCAGATACATGGTGTTAAGAAAGCGGGAATCACTCGAAATCCCTGAATAAAGCAAAAGATCCCGGTTGTACTTGATTTTTACTCCATTAGATTTACCTTGATTCTTTACTCCGCTCACCTTACTAGCGATCGTGTCACTCGTTTCATAAATGTCATTCCCTAAACCTTTAAAATCCTTATATTCAACTCTTACCGTGTAGGGAAAACCCTCCTCCAAAGCACCCTCTGAAAGACCACTAAATGCACGGTATGCAGCCATTGCATCCTGCTCTCTAGCTGGTGCTTGAACAATCCCGGTAATGGTGTATGTTTTCGTCTTTGTAGGCGTAAAGACTTCCTTTGATTGATAGGCATCATTGTTGCCCAACGTCTCGCTCGTACCATCTTTATTCAAGCTACGTTTACCAAAATCTAATGTGACTACATCTCCAACCTTCCAGCTAACACCGGCGGTTTGAAGAAACTGCGATGAAAGTGCCAGTTCATTTTCATTCTTAGGCAAACGCCCATCAATTGGGCTGATCCCTATTACATCATGATTACTGTGTCCAGTAATATACAAATAAGGCTTAGCCCTGTTTGCAGAGTTAGAAAGTCGTGCAAATCCGAGATCCTGGTCAATGTCGTATCTTTCAATTGCTTCTGTATTTGTAATAACTGCAACATCTTCTCCTGCAACATCGAGAAAAGCTGCTTGCCATTTACCAGTGTAGGCAATCGTGTTTCTCTGCATCATATCCATGAAAGAACTACTAATCGAAAATACTGCTGTAAGCATTGCGACAGAAATGATAACCCCAATGATGGTAACAAGAGTACGGCTCTTATTCTGCTTCATATAGCGTAAAGTGAGCTGATTTACGATATTCATCGCCTGATCACCTCATCTCTAGAAATCCTGCCATCCTGAATGCCGATAATACGGTCCGCTTGTAAGGCAATGTTTTCGTCATGTGTAATAACAATCAGGGTTTGATGCCGCTCTTTGTGTAGTTTTTTCAAGAGCTTCACAATCTCAGAACTGTTTTTGCTGTCTAGATTCCCCGTAGGCTCGTCAGCCAATACAATGGCGGGACTGCTAATCAAGGCACGGCCAATGGACGCACGCTGCTGCTGTCCTCCAGAAAGCTGGTTTGGCAGATGCTTTAATCGCTGTTGAAGACCTAGAGTCTCTACGATATCGGAAAAGATATCTTGATTTACTTCTCTACCGTCCAATAGCAATGGTAGAGTAATATTTTCCTCTACAGTAAGGACAGGGATCAGATTGTAGAATTGATAGATAAGCCCAATCTGTCTGCGTCTGAAGATGGCCAGTGCCGTTTCATCCATCGCGTACATATCAGTCTGGTCAACAATCACCTTACCGGATGTGGGCGTATCAACGCCCCCCAGAATATGCAGAAGGGTAGACTTACCTGAACCAGATGGTCCAATGATCGCAACAAACTCCCCTTTTTGTACGGAAAATGAGATATCGTTCAGTGCAGTAACAGCTGTTTCACCATCACCGTACGTCTTTGACAGGTTCTCTACTCGCAAAATCTCCATCATGAACCTCCTAGATTCGTTATTACGTATAGAATAGCTGCCAAAGATGTCTCGTCGGTGACGTTCAATCTTACAATTTTGTCATCTAAATCATTTGCTTGTAGAATTTGATTTTGAATGCTGTGCCTACACCAATCTGGCTTTCCATAAACACATCGGCGTTTTGGCTTTGCAAGATTGTTTTTGACATTGCTAGCCCTATTCCAATACTATCCGCTCCAGCATTCTTCCCTTTATAAAATCGTTCAAAAATGTGTGGAGCATCTTCCGGGCTAATCCCCTCACCACTGTCGGCGATGACAATTTGTGTATACAATGGTGTTTCTTCACACGAAATAGCAAGACGTCCCCCGACCGGCGTATGCTCAATCCCGTTTTTAATTACGTTCAAAATGGCTTCTACCGTCCAGTTTTCATCTCCATACACGAAAAGGTCTTCTTTACAGGAAAAAGAAAGCTCCTGATTTTTTAATTCCATGGGGACAAGGAGTGGTTCTAATGCCTTGTTTATCATCTTTTTGACAGATACGGATTCCTTCTTGAAAATAACGCTCTGCACATCGATTTTGGACAGCTTGAGCAATGAAGTCACGAGCCATTCAATACGCTTCAGCTGATTGATAATCTTGCCTAAGAACTCCTCCCTCTTGTCTTTTGGCAGACTCGGGTTGTTTAACAAATCAGCCATGACAAACATGGAGGCAAGTGGCGTTTTTAGTTGATGGGAGATGTTCGAAAGAGTATCTGCCAAGTATTGTTTGTCCTTTTTCAGAAGAGTAGACTGCTCAGACAACGTTAATGTGACTTTATAAATATCATTTTTCAGAATGCTCAATTCACCCTCAACGTTATCCCTAATATCCATCGTGGGTTGACCTGAATAGACAGAAGCCAAATAATAAGCGAGCTTACTGATGTCCTGATAGCGTTTGCGGGTAAACAGGAAAAAACAGGAAAGGAGCAGAAATACCATGGCAATCGCCACAATCCCCGCTTTCCAATCGATTATCCAAAGAATCGTGATCCCAATGACGGAAATAAGCACGCTATACATACATAACTTCCGTATTTCTTTGTTTTTAAGCATGACTTCCACTCATTCGATAGCCAAGCCCGCGTACGGTTTCTATCACTTTGGGATTCTGGCTATCATCCTCCAACTTTTCTCGAAGCCGCTTAATGTAGACAGAAAGGGTATTGTCATTGATAAAGTTACCATCTAGATCCCAAATGCCCTCTAACAACTGATTTCTAGACAGAACTTGCCCTCTATTATTTATGAATGCCAACAGTAAACGGTATTCTAAAGCAGTCAGCATCACTTCCTCGGTTCCTTTGTACACTTTAGCCAGTTTCGTATTTACGACAACATTTCCAATCTTCACTTTGTCAGTCGGGGTATGGTCTTTTTGATAGTGCCTAAGGGATGACTTCATTCGGCTAATCAGCTCCCGAATACGAAACGGTTTTGTGATATAGTCGTCTGCCCCCATATCTAACCCCCGAACCACATTGATTTCATCATCACACGCCGTCAAGAAGATGACAGGTGCCTCCTGATTTTCTTTTACATATTCACAAATCTCATAGCCATTACCATCTGGCAAAGTTAGATCCAGTAAATAAATATCAAAACGTTGTTGCTTGATTGTTTCAATTGCAGTTTGTTTCCCTTCACAAAGAACGACTTCATAACCCTCACTGGAAAGCGAATAGTGCAAACCATCTGCAATGGTCTTGTCATCTTCTACTACTAAAACCTTCAATGTGAATCCTCCCCTGGTTTCAAAATATCTATATACTGTTGATCTACGAAACACATCGTAACCCAATGTAAAAACAAGAATCGTATGTTACGTTGATTGAGCCATATAGTCATTATTGCCGATGTTATTTGTTATTAGTTCAATTTACTTAATTGGTAAGATACTTTGCAAGTTTGGAATAAGGTCGTACAAAAAAGCGAAATGGATTTAGATGATCTTGAAATACTTCAAAATGAATTAATGAACTGAAAAGACACATTTAGTATTAACAAAAGTCGTGCAGAACGAGTAGTTGATCAAGATGGGTATTCATTTTATGATGAAGGTGCGCATATCAAGCTGGGACAACTTGCCAATCTCCCCCATTACCATATGACAGAAGAGGGAAATTTAAATAAGGTTGGTGTGACAGTAATGAAGAATGAAAGTCAACCATACACTGATTTTAGAGAAATGTACCGCGATATCGATTTCGCAGCAGAAGCTTACTACAACGAGTATTTCCATGCCTACAAGACGGATGGGCGATTCCCCGAAGTATATACGCTCGAGCAAACGAAAAGAGCTTCTAGTGCCATCCAACTTCTTCAACTCTTAGAATGGGAATGGAACCCGGTTCGTTTACTGGCATTACTATCGACAGTAGGTGCTGCCCTAGGAATCGGACGCCCTATACCTGTTTATGATTTTTGTTCAATGATTGAAGGTGCGGCGCTAATAGGTTCTCCATATGTAGACTACTATATTGAAAAGAAAGACATTCTTATCGCTACGTTGGAGATGTTTGCAAATGAGGAACCATAGAAGTTAAAAAGTACGTTATACCGTTAAACCCCGCCTCGACTCTGATAGAGCTTGTGGCGGGGTTTGGCAATTGCAGAAGAGTGCCTAATTTGCACTCCGGTAAATTTATGGCTTGAAAATAAAAATAAGCCGAGGAAAAACAGATGTGCATACCTGAATTTCACTCGACTTATTAACATGACTTTAATCGCAAAGAAAAACTTTATACTCTTTACCAAGTCTAATGTAAATTTACTTACTCTAATGTCAACGAACACACAAGGTGTTCGTTGATAATAATGTTTTAGACTGACCATAACAAATGAAACAGCGGCGACCGAAGACCTGAAAATAAAGTCTTAGACTCACCGATGTTTTATTCAGCTATCGTTATCCGATAGTTGAAGACCGTTAGTTCCACTCTTCCTTCAAAATAGCGTAGTAATATTCATCCCACCATTCATTTTCATGGGGAATACATTTCTTGAAATACCCTTCTCGTCTCATTCCAATCTTCTCCATAACCCGATATGATGGAAAATTCTCTGGCTGACAAGTTGCAATTATTCGATGTAAATTCAGTTCCTCGAATCCATATTTCAATATGGCTAATGCTGCTTCAGAAGCGTAACCTTGATTGTGAAAGCTGGGATTGAACACCCACCCAATTTCATATGTATGCTCACCAAAATATTTATGAAAAACAATATGACCTATAAGCTTTCCATTATCCTTTAATACAACAGGGAAATTTTGGGCTTGTTCGCCGATGTTTTTCTTTATAAATTCTTTGACTGTCTCTTTGTTATAAACTCCTTCAGGTATATATTTCATAACACTTATGTTCGCAGTATATTCAAGAACTGTTGACCAATCCTCTAATTCAAAACTTCGGATTATCAATCTATCCGTAGTTACATACATTGCTTTCCCTCCAACCTTCAATAGCGAATACTGCCCGTTCGTATTATGTGATCAACTCTCGTGCTATCCCCTCGCATATCTGAGGGGACCGTTTTGAGCTATCCGTGATTTCATTAGCATATCAATATACAACAGCCTAAAATTAATACGGGAATAACATACAATTCTGGTTGGGTAAACACATGATACCAGGTTGACCCAATAGACCATAGTACTCCTGCAACAATTGAAACAATTTTCCTTTTCAAAGGAAAATTTCTAATATACTTATGAACGAACAAAGTACTACCTGCAATGATGAAATGAATTAAACTACACGAAAAAGCAAGTGCCATCAAGAGGGTTCCCGCGTCTAACCAATATTCTGGTGTGTTTACTAGTGTCGCTGTATACGCTAGTAGGCCCAATAATGCTCCCAATTAGATTAGAAAAAAGCTTTACTCCTTTGTAATCCTCCGTCAGGTCTATTTCTCTCCGTGCTTCAGCTTTCAACATAGAACCCCTTCCTTTCACCTGATATATTCCTTAATTATCCAATACGATGGAAAGATTCAAAAGTTCCAATAATCCGCAGAGCTCGGCTTGCCATACGATTTCCACATTTCCTTCTCCTATCTTAGAATGACTGCAACTACTCTGCATTTTTCCAAACAATAGTGCCAAGCTTTATTTCATGTTTTATCTCACAATTAGGGGTAGTACCAGCGTCGCTGATACCACCCGCAAACGCATGTAATAATATGGAAACTAGTCGTTATTCTCTACAAGGGGGGTACCGCCAACCAAATGCGAAATTTGTACGGTAAGACCTTAGCGATCATGTAATTAACTATAGTGCCGTCAGCAAAACGCGAAATTCCCACGTTAACAAAACCAGCGTAGCTGTCACAGCTGACGAAACAACTAGAAAACTAGAGAAGTCCCTCAAAAACGTTGATGTATGAAGGGTTTCGATATTAAAAAGAGGGGTGTCTCTCAGCCGAAAAAATCGACTTTTGAAACAGCCCCTTCTTTATTTCCACTTACCCAGTCCAAAACTCTGTTCCTTGAGCAATTATTAATCTTTCGAACCAAGTTTCAAAATTCATCTTCATAGTTGATCCATTTTCTGGATTAACATCATCATCATGATCAAAGCGAACTAAATAATGCGCTTTTCCTTCTTTTACACGATTTGAATCAATAAAGATATAGTCACCATTGCTCACAGAGATTGGATACCAATGTTTAGGCATATAATCAAGATGATTGTGTATAATTTTCTCTAGGCTTAATAGCTCATATCCACCTCCATATTTTGTGTCCCGGAAGAGCCTAGCTCCATTGTGTATTTGTATGAATTTTTGGAAATCTGCTGGTACGCTCCATCCTGTAACTCTTGTAAATTTTTCTATCTCAGAATCAGTTGCTGGAGTATTAAATGAAAAAGCTGCTTGATACACATCCCCTCGTAGATTTTGCACCAACAGTGTGTTGTCTTTATCAAGCCGACTTTTCAATCCCTCTAGTGCCATTAAGCAAATATTTCCTTCCAAAAACAGATCTCCTTTCCTGCTTTAGTAGTCATCTCCATCTGGTATGTACTTACCATAAGATGCCCACCAAGGGGTAACTTCCTGCCTATGAAAATCCTCTGGTAATGGAATCAAGTTGTCAAAGTCATTGTACCCACCATAAGCCAATGGAATAATATGGTGGATATCTACATCGCTCCAATTAAAATTTGGTACACCATATTTATTCTCATACCATTTAATATATTCCTTCCTAACTCCTGGATCTCTCGCTGGGATTTAGGAAGTCAAGCGAGGTCTGCTTCATCAGGCTCAAACATTTTTATTCTACTATGAGCGTCTCTATACTTAGGATATTCGATACCCTTTTTGTTAAGCAAAAATTCTTTTCCTACCTTATGGTCTGCATCGGTTTTCCCATTGGGCCATGTTGCTAATGACGTGCTTACAGTCCGCCAAAAATTTGTATCTGCAATGCTGACTGGATCGCTTACTTTCATTGCTCTTTTTTTTATTTCGGGAGCTGTAAAGGTGTAGTGAAAAACATCTTCATCACGGTATGATCGTTTCCGATTAGTTGAAGACTCCAATGTTACTTTCCTGGTAATCATTGCCACCCTGGCAACATTGATATCCTCAATTTCTATATACGAAACGATTTCTTTGTTTCGTTCATCTATTATCAGACCCGCTACAAGTTTAACACCTGAACCTCCTGTTTTTGAACGTAGGGAGACTTCCTCATCTGTATTTTCTTCCAGATGTAACTCCTGAACATCATGCTCTGATATTTCGAAATTCTTGTCTAGTTTTTCTCCGGTTTCATCTTCAAGTTCTTCTATTGCCGCTAGATGAATTGAAGAAAGTTCCTCTGCGCTTAAAAGTTCACCTATACCAGAATCAATAGTAAGTTCAATTTCCGTTGAAGGAAGTTTTTTTAGTTCACCTCTTTCTATTCTTTCTTCGATGTTTTCGTTAGAATTTTCCGCATACGAACCAGATGGACTTATTAAGAGCACAACGAAAGCGAGTAAAGTTAGAAGTATTTCTTCACTTAATTATCCTCCTAACATTTAATTTGGTGCGTTCTTTTACATGTTTTTCTTCTATGAATCTACCTGTTCTAAGGGGATGACGCTAGATTTTTCCCTTACTACGCTTGTTCACATTCTTTCTTCATCATTTTTGATTGAATGACTAGAATGTATTGATCCAATCGTTGGCTTAATTCCACGACGTCTTCATGCAACAAATCATTCTTCTCTAAAAACAGTTCCACCAGTTGTTCCCGCAATTTTTCCACAATGGTTTTCAAATGTTCTATATCCTGATTAGTTCCTCCTTCCCGATCTAAAGGTAGCGTGGTACATTTACTTGTAGGAGCTGTAACTGCTCCTCTTGTGGGCGTTCCTTTAACCTGGTGAAGGGGTGGGACGCCCTTTTTATAGGCAATAGCTCCTATGGTTATCACCTCCCATTTTATTACAATAAAGTACATTTATAACTATATACTAACATTCAGGAAGTGGGCGGTTGATAAAATTTGAATAGTAAAAAAATCATCCTCAAAAGAGGATGATTACCTTCGGTGGTTACCCACCAACACCGTGTTCATATTGTATAACGGTTTCTTTAGGAATTGCTGTTTGGCTACTCGTGACGCTGCTACACAGTCCCAAAACTAAAGCTATTGATAGCAAAATCGACCTCTTCATTTCGTATCCCCTCCATGATTCGCTTGTACTCCCTTGTTTGTTGATCTGTTGCATGTGATCGGAAAGCTTCGAATAGTGTAACGCAACGTATGAAGCCACTGTCATTCTTCATGATAGTCGATAAAACCAAGCAGTGTAAAGTATCCTCCATTCCGCTCACGTACTGGCCATTGTGAAGTCGATACATAGCTAGCTCATATCGAAAACGAAAATAACGATCTGTCTGGATGAGGTTATCGTAATCGTTAAAATTATTAATTTGACTTGAAAATTGTCTGAGAATCCCATCCACTAAAAATCCATGTTTATTGGCCGATTCCATAATGGCTATTAGGCCAGAAAGGATCTCTTTTGGGTGATCGATAAGAAAACGAGTGTAAGTAGGCAGAACATCGATGTCACCCAAGAGGACATCCAACGTATAGCGATTAGCCGTTGCCCACAGTCGAAACTTGTCTACCTCTACACGTCCTGTTTCATCCAATAGTTCAAACCCACTCAGATCAGCATAACCAGAGATATAATCCTTCGCTTCTTCGTACAATCCTTGCTTTTCCAGGGCAGCACTCTTCAAAAGGAATCCCTGACCGTAGTATACAACTAAATGCCGCTCTGTCTTCAGCGGAAGGATTTTTCTGTTGATTTTTCGCCCACGCAACTCATTCTGATAAACAGCAGTTGCCAACTCTCTTAGCTCATCTGCATAACGCTCTACTTCCTTCCATTTGTGAAGCGAAAAGCATACATTGGCAAGCTGTAATAGGGCATCTAATTGATAGTTTTCCGGCAGTCTCTTTCGATATGGATCAAATTGTATGACAGCCCCCCAATTTTTCTCGGAATCGGTACCTTGTACAGCTCGAAATAATCGATACTGTGCGATGACAAAGCGCTCATTGTGACTGTTTTTATCCGTATCAATGACGAGCTGATAAAAAAGAACAGACTCCTTACGTTTCCCTTTAGTAAAGAGTTGCTCGGCTACCAGAAAGAGAATGGATGTATTTTTCTGATTGTCCAGTAGCTTCGAGACAATCGAATCAATACAATCCCGCCGACCAATTTCCGCGCACCGAACCAGGTAGGGGATAACCCTTGATCGCGACACCCTTCCTTCCACAAAACACTCTGCCGCGTACAATTCGTACAGCCACCCTTAAGATTGCTCAAACGCATGAGCAAATGCATCCAAGTGACCAATCGTCATTGCCCGGGGTGGAATTCGATTTAAGAGGTCGCTCAATACTCCCTGATTAATACCTGTTATCTCGCTAAGTCTAGTCAGTGTGTAACCACGTTCTTTCAGATGATGTTCAATCTCTGATCGTAATGATCGTTGAACTGTCTTACCTTCCCCCATATTACATCTACTCCTCCTTAACACAAGAAACACCAAACTTCCTATATTTTACAGAAGGCTCGAACAAATGTAAATATTTTACAAAAAGCTATCACCCTTCAAGATTTGCCGAAACAATGACATTAGGCGGAGCGCTCTGGTATCGCATGCACAGCGTATTCTCCTGAATTGGTGCTATTTGCTTGATCCAATCCAAGATGATGAATACCATTTTTCATTCCATCGCAACGTTCAGCAGAGGGATCGTGCGGCTTCTACTTTGGATTCTACTGAAGGAGGTCACCACGAGAACGCCACTAAATTATGCGTTTAAAATTGACGGACGTAAGGCTTCTCTATTAATATTTCTGTCCAAATTGATTCTACTTATGGTTGTAATGTGATTGTTGGATGTTCGGGTGCAAAACGCTGAACAGACGAAAAGGCCTTACCTGGGGGCTCTTCTCTCTCAGGTGAGGCCTTTTCTCTTAAAAAAGAATAGGATTTTCTTTTCTAGTGTTAATGATAATACCTATGTAGCGATATAAAAAATCGACTAGTTCTCCATCTCTTGAGAGAAACGAACGATTTCATGCAACGATTTATTTCAACAGGTAACAGCGTTATCCTGCACGTTAGTTTAACGACCCAAGTCTAAAACTTGTTAATTAGAATATCTGTAGTCATCACGACCGGCTCTCCCGTATGTCGAATCATGGGATGCTTCACACCGATTTCCTCTGCAATTATCATTGTTTCCTCAAGTGGAAGAAGAGGATACTGTTCCCTTATATCAGTGACCTCATCAGAAAAATCAAGGATGTAGAAGTAATCTCTTTCGAGGTCCGACATAAATTCATGCCGTCGATTGGTTGTCCATCCTTTACCGCGAGTTGCTCTGCCATCAGATGGAACATCTTGTATCTCCAGCCAAGGCAAATAGTCTTTACCGATTCCTTGACCTCTACCTTCTTTTATATATTTTTCGATCTTGGCACCAGTAATTTGCCGTTTGCGCTTGGCCATTTGCTCACTCCTAACTCATATTCAAAAATAAAAAAGGAGCCACCCGAAGGCAGCCCCAAAATGGAGTCATGATGTAAGTCTATGCTGTAAGATCTGTTGACGTAATAGTAGAGCCGTTACTACCATAATAGCCCATTTACTCAGTCTAATACATTATTTTCACAGTCTACAACATTATTTTCTTAGTCTAATACTTTATTTTCTGAGTCTAAAACATTATTTTCATCGAACAAAAAGGATGTTCTTATTCTTCTACCCTACTCAACCGTCACACTCTTCGCCAAGTTCCGTGGTTTATCCACGTCAAGGCCACGAGCGACAGAAGCGTAGTAAGCAAGCAATTGCAATGGAATGACGGTCAGAATCGGTGTGAGCATTGGCAGTGTGGCTGGCATGTAAATGACCTCATCCACACTCTTCGCCAGGTCGTGGTTGCCTTCAGTCGCAAAGCCCAGTACATGAGCGCCGCGAGCTTTTACTTCCACGATGTTGCTTACCGTTTTTTCGTAGATGTCTGGTTGCGTAGCCAAAGCTACAACTGGAACATTATCTTCAATCAGCGCAAGTGTACCGTGCTTCAGCTCACCTGCTGGATACGCCTCGGAGTGAATGTAGGAGATTTCCTTCAGCTTCAGAGAGCCTTCCAGCGATACCGCATAGTCGAGGCTGCGGCCGATGAAGAACAGGCTGCTTACCTCTTTTGTGCCCTCTGCAAAGCGACGAATTTGATCATCGTCATTCAGCATGGAAGCGATTTTGCCAGGGATCTCGCTCAGGTGCTCAACAACCTCAGCAACCTCAGCAGCCGCCATGGTGCCTTTTACTTGAGCCAGATACAGGCTGAACAAGTACAGGGCAACGACTTGGGAGGTGTATGCTTTCGTAGATGCTACCGCTACTTCTGGGCCCGCCCACGTAAAGATCACTTCGTCAGCTTCACGAGCTACAGAGCTGCCTACCACGTTGGTGATAGCCAATACCTTCACGTTGCTCTTCTTCGCCTCACGCAGCGCAGCCAGCGTGTCTGCTGTCTCACCAGATTGGCTGATGACGATCATCAGTGTCTTGTCTGTGTAGATCGGATCACGGTAACGGAACTCGGAAGCGACTGCTACCTCTACAGGTACGCGAGTCCATTTTTCGATAACATCCTTACCGACGAGACCTGCGTGCATAGAAGTACCGCATGCCACGATGTAGATGCGATCGTACGTCGCCAGCTCCACATCGCTCATTTTCAGCTCAGGCAAAATCACTCGCTTGTTGTCCTCGTCAATGCGGGCACCCATGGTATCGCGAACAGCTTGAGGCTGCTCGTGCATTTCCTTGAGCATAAAGGAATCATATCCGCCTTTTTCCGCTTGTACCAGATCCCACTCGACATGGAACAGTTCCCGCTCGATTTTCTCGCCGGTCTCTGCGTTCATCAGTTCCACACCATCGCGAGTCAATACAGCCATTTCGCCTTCGTTCAAAATGTACACGTCACGTGTATGCTCCAAAATAGCCGGGATATCGGAACCGATAAAGCTCTCGCCTTGACCCACACCAACTACCAACGGGCTAGCCAAACGAATCGCTACCAGCTTATCTGGCTCGTGCTCTGTCATGATTCCCAATGCATAGGCACCACGCATGCGTTGAACAGCACGACGCGCTGTAGAAACGATATCGCCGTCGTACATGTCAGCGAGCAAGTGAGCGATAACCTCGGTATCTGTCTCAGAAGTGAACGTGTAGCCTTTTTCCAGCAGCTCTTCTTTCAATGGCAGGAAGTTTTCGATGATCCCGTTGTGAACGACTGCAAAAGCCGATTTCTCGTCTGTGTGTGGGTGGGAGTTCTCGTCAGACGGTTTTCCGTGTGTCGCCCAACGCGTATGCCCGATTCCCATAGAACCAGCTAATGGATTCGACTCCAAACGACCTTCGAGAACAGCCAGTCGACCCTGAGCTTTTGAGTACTCCAATCCGTTTGCATTCACGACAGCGACCCCTGCTGAATCATAGCCGCGATACTCCAGCTTGCGAAGTCCTCCGATCACGATGTCTTGCGCTTGTTTATTTCCAATATATCCAACGATTCCGCACATAAGTGTATGGTCCCCTTCCAATTTGGCGAGGGACTTCGACCCGAACAATGGTACGGGGGTGAGTCCCCCGCCATTCCATGTTTTTTATATGATCATTCTGTTTCATCTATTTCGGCAATGGCAAAAAACATATCACACGCAAGGTTTTGTCCATCAGATCACCCTGATGTTTTGTCCCTGCGCTCTGCGGCAGTGATACTGCTGCCGGGAGGTATCCGCCGAATGCTTCGATAAACCTCCACCTCGTCCACTGGGCTCCATGTCGGGCAGCCTCAGTGCTGGCGCTTTTCAATGGTATGCATTTGATTTACGATGCTTGTTCTTTTTTGCACAATCCCTCCCAATTTTTTCTTTCTTGGTGCTAGCGCACATAAACACTGTACCACAGATTGTGGAGAGCGACAATATCTCGTCGTCGTATTTTAGTTGTATGCAAAAGGGAGCGGCATCGAAACCGCTCCCTGCTACTTTTTACACTAATTTTACACCAGTTCTTGTTTAACCACGTCAACAATCCGATTCACGAGCCCTTCCAACTGAGCCGCATCTGGACCTTCTGCCATGACACGTACGATTGGCTCTGTTCCGGACGGACGAACCAGAACGCGACCATTGCCAGCCAAATCTTCTTCCACTTCACGAATCGCCTGCGCAATCGCTTCATTGCCATTCAGCTTTGACTTGTCCTCTACACGGACATTGATCAGAAGCTGCGGATACTTGACCATCACCTGTTTGAGCTCGGACAACGGCTTGCCAGACTCCTTGATGATGTTCAAGAGCTGCAAACCAGTTAACAGACCGTCTCCTGTCGTATTGTAGTCCAGGAAGACGATATGACCGGATTGTTCGCCACCGAGATTATAGCCGCCGCGCAGCATCTCTTCAACTACATAGCGATCCCCTACAGCAGTCTTCGTCGTATTGATGGAGCACTCTTCCATCCCTTTAAAGAAGCCCATGTTGGCCATTACTGTCGTGACAACTGTATTGTTGTTGAGCTTTCCTTTTGCCTTGAGTGCTCGTGCACAGACCGCCATAATATAGTCGCCGTCGATGATTTCACCAGTATTATCTACTGCAATGCAGCGATCCGCATCCCCATCAAAGGAAAGACCCAGGTCAGCTTTATGCTTCAATACTTCTTCTACTAGACGTTCAGGATGCGTTGACCCGCACTGGTCATTGATGTTGATTCCATTCGGATTCGCACCAATCGTGATCACTTCAGCGTCCACATCCGCAAACAGACGAGCTGCCAATGATGAGACAGCACCATTTGCACAGTCCAGGACTACTTTCAGACCGTCAAATCGCTCAGATACGGTACTCTTCAAGTGAGAGAGGTACTTTTGTCCACCCTCAAGGAATTCCAGAACCGTCCCGATTTGTTCGCCTGTTGGTCGAGGCAAAGTGTCCTCTGCCGCGTCCAAATACTGTTCTACTTCAGCTTCCACTTCGTCGGACAGTTTAAAACCGTTGCTGCCGAAGAACTTGATTCCGTTATCCGGAAACGGATTGTGAGAGGCGGAGATCATAACACCCGCATCTGCACCAAGTGCACGTGTGAGATACGCTACCCCCGAGGTAGAGATAACACCCAATCTGACCACTTCTGCTCCAACCGATAACAGTCCAGCCAAAAGTGCGTTTTCCAGCATTTGTCCGGAAATGCGCGTATCGCGCCCAATCACCACTTTTGGTTTCCCTTCCTGCTTGTGTCTGGTGAGAACGTAACCGCCAACGCGTCCGATTTTAAATGCCAGTTCGGGTGTCAGTTGTGTATTTGCTACACCGCGTACACCGTCTGTTCCGAAATACTTCCCCATGATTGTCCCTCATTTCCTTCCTTGTGCACACAACAGCTTATGTCTACCTTTGCTTGTTCGTGATTTGAATTGTGACCTTTCTAGGTGCGCCCGCAGAAGTCTTGATATACTCCGACTGATTGAAGATGTAATTCAATGGTACTTCGTATACACCCGCCGGCATATTGCTGACATCTGCTACGACCTGCAAGTCTTCATGCCTCAACTGATTCAGCACGTCTGGTGCGCCGATCACGTCGAAGTCGATTGTAGACATCTCCTGGCCATCGGTGGATAGTACCTTTGCTTCCATGCTTTCTGATAGCCCGCTAATGCGAATCGGAATTTTATCCAAACGCTTGGTCGTTGATGGAACGACTTTCAGCGATACGGTCACATACTCCGGCTCGACCTTCACAATATTATCCATTAACGGTATCTTTAACTCTATGTCGCGATCTGATGTAATGTTGCCGAGATCGATTTCCGGGCCTGGGTATGTGTTGGATTTGATGCCATCAATGACTTCCTTCGGTCCATAGACCGTGACCTCTTCCACATTCATACCCATACTAGCCAAACTATAGCCATTTGGTAATTCATTCGTCAAGTTTAATTTGATTGGCACTTTGGCAAACGGACTCGTTACGGGGATGTTCACTTCTACCGTAAGTGGCACCACATCCGCCCCTTGAATCACGTTACCAGACTTGTCCACGACTTTGAGCGGAACCGTTGTCTTGATTGCCGAAGTAGCCCCTTCCAAGTCAACCGAAGCCTTAACTGCTGCTACCTTATTCACTTGGCTTTCAGGTACCCTTACAAGCGCCCTAAACGGCTTCACAATAGGCTCTCCAGCCGTGTAACCAGGGGCGACCTGTCCCAATTTCTCCACGGAAACTTCACGCTCAACGGTCTTTTTCTCTTCCAATGTAATTTCCACGATATTCGGGATGATCCCTACCTTGACTTCATCCGGGAATCCTTTGTACTGGACAGGTACACGATGTGTTCCTTTTCCCAGGCTTGTCGCATCGACATACACTTCCCACGATTCCTCTGGGAAGAAATTGTGTCGATAAAAAGGATTATTGCTTTCCAAGGCGACCTTTACCGTTCGTTGCTGCTTGACCACCTGATAACGATCGGTATCGTATCTCACATGCAAATTGACACTATCAATAAAAGTTGGCTGACTTGCCTCAGGAGTCGTCGTTTGTTCTGCTTCCAGATTGACAATCATCCATGTCATGATAGCCAAAAGCAACGCAACAGCACGTGCAAACCAGTGACTGTTTAACCATTTATCCATGTTTTCGCCTCCATTGCCAACGACTTCCCATGGATTTGCCTTTGGACAGAGGCTGAAGCTGTTCTGTCAGCATCTCTGCCAGTTGCGCCTCCGTCAGATTGCGATTCATTGCTCCATGCGCGGCAAAGGACACCTGACCAGTCTCTTCGGATACGATGATCGCAATGCCATCGGAAACCTCACTTAACCCTATTGCCGCACGATGGCGCGTCCCCAACTCCTTGGAGATGGAATTGTTTTCAGACAGTGGAAGATAACAGGCAGCAGCCATAATCATGTCTTTTCGCATAATGACTGCACCATCATGCAACGGTGTATTCGGGATGAAAATATTAATCAACAGCTCTGAGCTGACTCGCCCGTTAATGCCAATACCCGTTTCCACGTAGTCATTTAGACCCGTCTCTCTCTCAATGACGATCAATGCACCAATACGACGCTTGGCCATGTACGTAACTGATTTGCCCACCTCTTGAACCAAGCGGCTAACAGCCTCGTCATCCTGCGTACTGCTTGAACGGGAAAAAAGCTTGCCTCGACCAAGCTGCTCCAGTGCTCGACGCAACTCCGGTTGGAAGATGATGACGACTGCCAAAACCCCGAATGTAAAAGCTTGATTCATCAGCGCGTGCAGTGCCGTCAGCTGAAAATATTTGCTAAGGAACCATGTGATGACGATGACCATAATCCCCTTCAGCAATTGTACAGCGCGCGTCCCGCGAATAAGCATAATGATTTTATAGAACACGTATGTAACGAGTAAAATATCCGTTGCATACCGTAGCAAATCCCCATATTCCATGGATATCGATATCATAACGAAGCCCCCATATCTCGCTCCATCTAATGAAGTCAGTCTATCTCCTGCGGAAAAAGCACGGCTCCACTGCCGTGCTCTGATAGCTGTACTCTCTATTTTCTCTTATGGCAAGATCGGAAGCAAGTCATTTCCAATATTTTTCACCTCATACCAAATCCAATCTACGATTGCTTCGATTGATTCGGTATTTCCCACGACTTGGGCGGTCGATGCCACGAACACTTTTCCTTCAATAGCCACAACATTTCCTGTTACATGGCCTTGAACATCTACGTTTCCGTTGCGGACAACCAAGTCTCCATTAATATTGGTTCCTGCTGGTACAACTACGACATTGCGTTCACGATCTATTTTTAATTTATCCAAATTAGCAGAGGATACCTGTAAAGTGTCATCCCGGTCAAACCAACTGTTGAATACGCTGCCGGTCATCAAAAAGAGAAATACCGCTGCAGCTGTCAAAAACGGATGATTTCGAAGCCATCCTGATAACAGATTCGCTTTTGTCGGCGCAGGCAATTGCGCAAGTACACGAGCTGTAAAATCAGAAGAGACATGAATATGTGAAGCGCTTTGAACAAACGCGATGGCTCTCTGCAACTCATGCATATGCTGGCGACAATTCACACAAGACTGTATGTGTGTTTGCAATTGCAGATTGGCTAATTCATCAGTGTCCCCATCTAAATATTCGTGGATGAGGCAAATCATATCCCGGCATTCCATCGTGATTTTCTCCTTTCTCACATCAATCGCAACTTGCTGCGTAATGCTTCCCTTCCTCGGTGAATACGCGTCTTGATTGTCGTTATGGGAAGCTTTACGATATCGCTGATCTCCTGCAACGACAAATCCTCAATATAACGCAAGATCATAATCGAGCGATATTTGGGCTGTAAATGAGACAAAGCATCTTGCACCGTCTCCTGCAGCTCCTGCGTTACGACTTTGTCTTCCGGTGTTCGCTCGTTAGAAGACAGGCGTGAATACCAGTCCAGGCCTTGCCCTGGTTCGGTTTCTTCATCCAATGAAAAGTCAGGTCGTTTTTTCCGGCCACGGTCGATACATAGATTGGTCGCGATCCTGTAGATCCACGTGGAGAACTTATAGCTGTCATCGTATGAATGCAAATTGGCATAGACACGCAAAAATGTTTCTTGCGCGATGTCCTCTGCATCCTGACGGTTTCCCACCATACGATATGCGAGCTGAAATATCTTGTCTTTATAAATCTCGATTAACTCCGCAAAAGCTTCACGGTCTCCGCGTTTTGCCCGCTGAGTCAACCGTTTCTCTACAAAATCCATGCGATCCTCCCCACAATACCGTAATCCTATATACGGATGATACTGCATATGGTTTCATTTTTTATCTTGTGTTTGTGCGGATAATTTGTTGGGAAATAGAGGAATAAGCGTTTTGCTTTCCTCTATATATAAGTAATGATAGCTCATTTATCTCACGGGTGGAAAGGAGAGTGCAACGATTGTCAAAAAAAGACGTTCTCCTCGAGATTGAGATGCTGCGAAAAGAACTCAACGAACAGTACAAAAAACAAGCCTGCATTACTCCAGAATTAGTTACGCTAAGTGTACAACTGGACCAGCTATTAAATAAACTTCGTCTCCATCCTTAGAATGTACCGCTTTCCCCTATCAATGTAAAGATGCGGAAAAACAAAAAAAGAGGGCCAAAAGCCTCTCTTTTTTCATGATGATCTTCATTTATTTTACAGTAATTTATCGCCAAAAACGGAACTCATTAAAGCGACTGCAACGCGAGCTGTCATGTTTTCTCGGTCAAGAATCGGGTTGACCTCTACGAATTCTGCCGAACAAAGAATATCTGCATCTGCCAGCATTTCCAATGAGACATGCCCTTCACGATAGGAGATACCACCTATTACTGGCGTCCCTACTCCCGGAGCATCGTGTGGATCAAGTCCATCCAAATCGAGACTCAAATGCACGCCATCTGTGTTTTTGGACACATGCGCGATTGCTTCATCCATGACTCGAGCCATACCCAATTTATCAATTTCATGCATGGTGAAAACCTTCATTCCAATACGCTTGATCAATTCACGCTCACCTTGATCCAGATCACGCGCACCGATGATGACCACGTTTTCTGCTTGTACCTTTGGTGTATATCCCCCAATGCTCGTCAGACGCTCATGCCCATAACCCAAGCTCGCTGCCAAAGGCATACCATGAATATTTCCCGATGGAGAAGTGGCACCCGTATTCAGATCACCATGAGCATCAAACCAAATCACGCCCAGGTTTTTTACGTGCTTAGCCACACCTGCAATGGTTCCAAGGGCAATGCTGTGATCGCCCCCCAATACGAGTGGGAATCGACCAGCAGTCATGATATCGCTTACAACATTGGCAAGCTTTTCATTGGCTTCCACGACTTCATCCAGGTATTTATGGTTTTCCGTCTCGGTGAAGTGATGAGGGCGCGTTACAAAAATATCTCCTCGGTCTTCAATATTGAAACCCATCTTTTCAAGGCGTGCTACCACACCTGCATAACGGATAGCGCTAGGTCCCATATCAACTCCGCGGCGGTCTGCACCTAGATCCATCGGTACACCAACAATGCTCATGTTTTTGTTCATAGAAGTGCCACCCTTTCCTTCGTTCATTCATTCTCTACCCCTATATTGTAGCCCCGGAAAGCAAAATGACTCAACTCGACATGATTTTGCATAAATAACCTGTCGGACAAGCTTTGTCAAAAACACAAAAAAACGAGCAACCATTTCGGTTTCTCGTTTCTAGTAAGCATATGGAGCGGGTGATGGGAATCGAACCCACGCGACCAGCTTGGAAGGCTGGAGTTCTACCATTGAACTACACCCGCATATAAAAATGGTCGGGAAGACAGGATTCGAACCTGCGACCCCTTGGTCCCAAGCCAAGTACTCTACCAAGCTGAGCTACTTCCCGATAAGTGGCGTGCCCTGAGAGATTCGAACTCCCGACCTTTTGATTCGTAGTCAAACGCTCTATCCAGCTGAGCTAAGGGCACCTATTATGATTTTAAAAAACTGGTGAGCCATGAAGGACTCGAACCTTCGACCCTCTGATTAAAAGTCAGATGCTCTACCAACTGAGCTAATGGCTCGCAAAATGGCTGGGGTACTAGGATTTGAACCTAGGAATGACGGAGTCAAAGTCCGTTGCCTTACCGCTTGGCTATACCCCAACAACCCGCAAAATAAAAAAATGGTGGGGAGAGACGGATTCGAACCGCCGAACCCGGAGGGAGCAGATTTACAGTCTGCCGTGTTTAGCCACTTCACTATCTCCCCATTTTTTATGGTGGAGGCTGACGGGATCGAACCGCCGACCCTCTGCTTGTAAGGCAGATGCTCTCCCAGCTGAGCTAAGCCTCCAAATCCCTGACAAAGTGACGAGTATGCTGCTTAGCATACTCTGAGAACTTTGCAGGTACCTTAACCATTGTTAAGGCGTTTTTAGGTGACCCGTAGGGGATTCGAACCCCTGTATGACAGCGTGAAAGGCTGCTGTGTTAAACCGCTTCACCAACGGGCCATTTTCATAAGATTACTTCTGGTGCTCCCGACAGGAATCGAACCTGCGACCTCTTCCTTACCATGGAAACGCTCTACCGACT